>CAVVEG010000022.1:0-122076 GCA_963747255.1 uncultured Alphaproteobacteria bacterium | reverse complement strand
GAAGTGGACGTCGATCACCGGGAGCATTGCACGCTCCCCTTCGTAAAAGCTCGTCAGGAAAAATGGTATGACGACCTTCTCGACGTACTCGCGATCGAAGTTAGCTGGAATGGCTTCACGAAAGCGTTGAACCGCAGTTAGAATTTGATCCGGAAGTGACGACTGCGGCGTATCGGCAGACGCCTGCTCGACACCCGCCACCATTGCGGACGATGCGCCGCTCGCCCACATGCCAACGGCAGCTACGCCGCCCTTAAGAACTGTCCGGCGTTCCACTGATTTTCTGTTCCACTTTTCATTCTCCTGACGTTGGTTTCCCCGTACATTTGCCGTTATTTAGGCTCGCGCTCAATAGTTTGAAATGCCTCTTTTCACCACAGCTGCCTAATGGTGAAGCGTACGGCCTGCGCATCCGGCTCTCCGGAAGGCTTGGCGACAACGCGCTCATAATTGAGCACGAGGTCGGCACCGCGCCAAATGCGTAACCCCATGCCGGCGCCGACCCTGAGCGTGTTTGCCATGTTGTCCTGCTCGATTCCGTCGATGCTGGTTTCGCCCCCGACGTTGTAGTAGGCATCGGCGGAGAGCCAGAGCGCGTCGGTTAGATTGTGGCTTACGTGCTCCTCCATGCGAAAGATCGGATTTTGAGAAAGCGTTTGCGCTGCGCCGACGCGAAAGTCGTTATTGTCCGTGAAGAATTGGGCAGAGAGATATGTTTCCAGCCATGTCCGCCCTTGGTTCGGTGTGTAACTGTAATTAATGGTTGGGAAGATCGTCCAACGGTTCGCGCTTGGATTAATTGCCGAGGTTGGATTGTACGTGCCAAGCGGAGTTCCGACGTAGAGATGAAAGCTGGAAAACGTCTCCGGAACGAATGATCTCGGATTGTTCCCGCGTGAGCGCGGGCCCTCCGAAGATATTCATTTGCCAAAGGAAGCCAATGTCGGAAACGCCATTCGTACTGGCCTGAAGAGGACTAGAATTTTTGTCCGCGAAAACGTAGGCAGAACGACTGAGAGATAGCCGTGCGACCCCAATAATCCATTGTCCTTGTGACGACGAGTGACTGTCCAAAGACGTTTGAACGAGTTCTGGAGGATATGTCCATTCCGTCTTCGGGCTGAACCATGCTGAGTAGCTGGCGTTATAGGTGGTCAACCAAGAATCAATCGCCGCGTTGAGGTAATCGCGTGCAGAGCCGCCGCGCGCAATCGTTGAGAACGATAGAGACGCCGCAACACAAAGCAATGCTGCAAACAATCTAAAATACATCGCCTGGCGTATGGCCGCCGCTTGCCGACTAACCAAAATTCACCCCGCCACTTCGGAGAAAGTTGATGCAGGTGCGAGAATGGTGATGCAGGTGTTTCTCGTCTTTTAGCGCACTAACAAACGCGGTACAATGGGGTTAGTTTCCGAGAGTGATAAATTCTTGTGCACGTTTTAGCGCTCGACGCGGTTTAATACCGTCGCTACACAGCGGAGTTAAACAACAACGGTGGAGGCTTTATTCGTACTAGTGGCGCTCCTTGTCGTCGGAAGCCCGCAGCCGGCCCATCAAATGCAAGCCACGCCGAACGTGTTGAAATGGCCCGATTGCCTCTCAAGTCCCCGCCACATCTTCTGGCGCCTATCAGTGAGGTCCAGCGCATTCATGGTGCCCTTGAGGTCGACCCTAAGCGCACCCGTCGTGGGTTAAGTGAATGTGCTCAGCTTGTCCGCTGACTAGCCCCCGAGCCAGCTTCAGCCAGTGCTCGGACAAACGAAGCCAAAAGGAGCGATCTTCGGAGTTTCGAGCCAAAGTGGCTAGAACCTATCTCAAAATTGTTTAACGAGCTCGATCGGCTATAAATGTTGGATGATTTTGGCTCAGCAACGAGCATTGGGAGCGCATTCGGGATCATTTTCCGGAGGAACACATTCCTGGTGGTCGTCCCGGACGCAAACCGGTTCCGACGCGGCGCGTGCTCGAAGCAGTCCTGTGGATTTAACACTGGCGCGCAGTGGCACATGCTGCCGCAAAGCTATCCGAACTACAAAACCGTGCATCGTCGGTTTCAGTCTTGGTGCCACAGCGAAGTTTTGCGTCAAGCCCTGACGGATGTTGCCTATGAACTCCGCGACAAAGGGGTGCTGGACGAGAAAGACAAGTCTTCATCGACGCGACCTTTGCGATGGCCAAGGGCGGAGGCGCGGAGATCGGTCCAACCAAGCGTGGAAAAGGCATGAAAATCATGGCGATAGTGGATCGCCATGGATTGCCGCTGTCGGTGAGTACGCACGCCGCAAATCATCATGAAGTGCGCTTGGTCCAATTGTGCTTTGACTTTTACATGATTGAAGCCAAGCCCGAGACCCTCATTGGCGATCGCGCCTATGATAGCGACCCGCTCGATGACGATTTACGCAAAGACGGCATCGAGATGGTCGCGCCGCACCGATCCAATCGCCGCAAGCGCGCCACGCAAGATGGACGACGGCTTCGGCGATACGCTTCAACCAACCAGCGCCTGGCATCCTGGCTTCGTGCAACTCGCCTGCCTCCTCGTCCTCTTCAGACGATTTTGAGATAGGTTCTATGCAGCAACTGCCGAGTTGCAGGACGACTCTGTTAGCTCTGAAAACGTAACGGTGACATGACGGCGTTCGGCGGTGTCGGGTGCCTTCGGTTCAGCCGGCGCAGGCGAAGGTGTCGCTGCTCTGGGTTAGTTTCCCGACAGCCGGCAACAGCGGCACGTCGCAGCACCACGCGGCAACCCGCGTGCCGGTAGATTGCGGGGGCACCTTTCAAGAGCTTTGCGATAGCGCTGCCCGCCCTTCCGGGGGCCGTGCGCCAGAGCGGATGGCCGGGGCCCCCCCACCAACGTCGTCCTCGCTGAAAGCCGGCGGCCTCGGCAGGCGGAAACACACGCCGCAAACGGACAGCCCCGGTCAGGCTCAAGCCCCTAAGCGCCAGCCGTCCGAGCTTTGTCAACTCCGCCTTGGGGTGGCGTGCTCGGCTCTCGCACCTCTTCGTCGCGCCTGCGCATCGCAGGCGGGCGTCGCTCGCCCTCGTCGAGGCGGCGCTCGCGAGGGACGGCGTCGAGGCCGTCGAGCTTATCGCGCACGAGGCCAACACCGGCGCGATCACTTTCTGGCAGGCGCAGGGTTCTCGATTACGCCCATGCCCGGCATGGTCTGGCACCTCGGACACACACACACCCGCGTTGAGGGGCGCTCGGCGATTGTGGAACGACGCCGCTCAGCGCGGCGGTGATTGCCAAGGCCGCGAAGGACGGGGCTTGCCCTTGCGGAACCATGTGGCCCGGCTCATCCCACGCGCCTGCCATGGCTTCGGCGCTCGGCCGAGGTGGCCTCATAGGTCGCCCAGCGAGCATTCGGCTCTCGCATCCGGCAGAGCGCCTCGCAGTCGGCAAGTGCCACGCGCGTACCCCTCGCGGACTGTCAGGGAGGCGGGAAGCGGCGGGTGGGCGCGCTTCAGTTCCAGTCTTCTTCAGCTTCGCGCCTGACCGCGGGTGCGGCCGGGTTCTTGACCTTCACCCAACAGTCGGCGCGACCGGAGCGATAGGACGAACCGAGCCGCTTCGAGACAATGCCCTCGCAACCGAGCGCGCAAGCCTGACGGTAGACGATTGCGCCATCCGCGATGAAGTGCGCGTTGAACGCGATGCCCGCATGCTTGCCGCGCAGCAGCGACTTCAGGGTGCTCTTGCGGGTTTCGATCGGCTCGCGCCGCAAGTCTTCGCCGTCAAGCTCTAGCAGATCAAAGGCGCATAGAACCGCGGCTGGCTGCTGGTGCCGGGCCCGCGGATGAGATCGAACACCGCAAGGCCCTTCTGGTCGGCGACGATCGCCTCGCCGTCGATCAGGCACGATTGCGCCGGCACAACGCCGGACCGCTGCGGCGACCAGCGGGAAGCGCCTCGGCAAATCGTATCCGTTGCGCGTCAGGAGCCGCACACTGGCAGCGTCGCGCCGCGCCATGATGCGGAAGCCGTCATGTTTTATTTCGTGAATCCTTCCCCCGCCAGTCGGCGGCCGATTGATGGACGGGGCAGACATGGCTCGATGAAGGCACCGGGACGGGACGACGGACGCAACATAGCTGCCGCTTGAGTGCCCCTCCTGTCCGAGGGTGTCGAGCGTCATGTTCGCCGCAGCAACTCCGGCAGCTTGGCGATGTTGACGGCAATAGGCCTCGCCTCGTTCTCGCGTGAGCAGATGCGCGGCCGAACGCCGTCCCGGCTCATCCTCGAAATAGACGTAGGCGAGCGCCTGACCGTTACCGTCGCGGACGATGAAGCACTGGCGATCCAGCCTCGGATCGGGCTCCTCGACGGACCAGGGCGGCGGGAAGCGGCGTTCGGGCAGGGCTTAGCTATTGTGCCTTCGGTGCTTCTGATGCGCCGGGCGCTGGTGCTGCGCCTGTGGGAGCAGCCTTCTTCTTCTTTTTCTTTTTCTTCTTCGGAGGCTCGCTTGGCTGCTGTGCCTCGGGCTGCTGGGCGTCAGCATTTGACGCCGTTATCACCGAAGCGGCCATCGCAAAGCTTGCGGCGAGGCCCGCAAGAAGAAACAGCTTTCGACGCGAAATCCCTTCGGGTTCGCTCGGTTTACTCATGGTGAACCTTCAGCCTTCTGCCGGCTAAAACTGCTGCGAACATTGCCGTATATCCAGCTTAGCAGGAAGCGCGCCGCCAGCGGTTACTGCCAACACGAAATTTGGCGGGCGTGGCATTTTGGCAACGCACGGGGACCTGCCTGCACTTCACGCCGACGTATCGAAGCCGCGGCGGCAGGCGGGAACCAAAACGAAATCAGCGCTGAACCTTGAGGGTCTCAGCCAAAGTTTTGCCCCTGTTCGAGATTCCCCGTATTCGACGACCTGCCCCTCATTGAGACTGCTGACGCCGGCTCTTTCGACCGCAGAGATGTGGACAAACACATCTCTGCCGCCGCCGGTTGAATGAACCCCTAGCCCTTGGTCGGATTGAACCACTTCACGGTGCGCCTTCAGCCCGGCCCGAATACGTTGCGCATCACGTCGCAGGCGATGTCGGCCGCGGTGAATTTCTGGCACAGCTTGTCCAACGGCCGACGATCATCGTCGGCGATGGTGATGATGTAACGCATTGCCCTGCCCATGCCTGGCAATTGTCTTTGCATCACGATCGGCTCGCGGTCGCCGACCAAAGAGGCGAACCGCTTCAACCTTTCACGGTACATCGCCCAGGCCTTGCTCTCCACCAAATGGGCTGCAAGCCATATCCCCCAACGCGGTATGTGAGTCGCGATGCGTTTCGCCTCCTCTTTCGGAGCGAGAGCGAGATTGGCGAGCCGAGTACATGGTACGCCCGAGGAATGGTGGTGCCCGCCACCTGCGGAGGCGACCCGGATGCCCATTCGTCCGCGGTCCAGCCGGTGATGATTGCCACGTAGTCGCGGGTCTCGCCTGGCAAGGAGCGATGGCTTCCGAGCCACGCGCTTACTCGGCCCGGACCTGCATCGTAGGCCGCTGCAGCGAGCCCGAGATTGCCAAACCGGTCTCGCAATTCGCGCAGATAAGCCGCCGAATGCCGCAGTGCCTCAATCGGATCGAACGGATCGGCGAGGCCGTGCCAGCCTGCGGTCTGTGGCATGAACTGTGCGATGCCCGAGGCACCCTTTGGGCTCACGGCGCGGGCATTGGAGCGGCTCTCCTGCCAGATCACGCGAGCGAAAAATTCCACGGGGAGGCCATTCTCTGCCGCAGCCTCTTCCAGCGTCCGGCAAACGTCGTCGGCTGTGGGCGGATTGGCGGCCGGGCGCTGCGGTTCGCTTGGCGCGGCCTTTTGATCGACCTCTGGATGCACGGCGGCTGGCGCAGTCGCGCCCGTCTGCGCGCTCGCTTGGGCGCTTATCAAGGCGAGAGCACAGGCAAACAGCGGTCCGGCCGTTCGTGTCATGTGAGCCCTGCCCAAATTTAGTGAACGGTGCCTCGGGTTTGCTTCACCTCGTGTCACGCGCGACCGATCAACTCCTCGACCGCGGCGATGATCCGCTCGGCGGCGGCGTGGTGCAGCATATGGCCGAAGCCGGGAAGCCCCTCCCCTCAGCGCCTGGCACCGCGGCGGCGAGCCGCATCGCGTGGTGCCGTGGCGAGACCACAGCGTCGCGATCGCCGGTGATGACGACAATCGGCGCAGCGAGCATGTCATAGCGTTCGGCTTGCCGCTTGAGGAACGCTTTGAGCCCGGTGATATCGGCAGCGTTCGCAAGCAGCGTCGCCGGCCGCAGCAGTAGCCGTGCGGCCGAACGTTTCATGTAGCCGGGCGGCGGCGATTGCGGCAGGAACGCGCCGCGAAAGCCTGGTCCGATCAGCAGAGTCCCGAAGGTCAGCGTCAGCGTGTGGGCAAATACCCAGCCGACCAGGGGGATCGCAAAAACCGAATAGAGCCACGTTGTTTGCCCGAGCCAGGGATGGGTTGGCGGCGCGATGACAACGAGCCCGGCAACCCGGCGCGGATAGTCGAGCGCAAAGGTCAGCGCAAGTAAGCCGCCCCAGGAATGGCCGACCAGAATGACACGGTCCACTCCGAGCCGATCGAGTACCGCGCTCAACATCGCCGCCTGATACGCTGGCGAGCTTCCGTTGCTGCTTCTGCGCTCACTCCAGCCGAGGCCGGGCCGGTCTGACAGAAGGACGCGGTGACGGGCGGCGAGGCGCTCACCGAGCGCCAGACGCATGTCCTCGAGATTGCAGCCGGCACCATGGAGGAGAACAATCGCCGGCCCATTGGCTACTCCGGCGCCATCGCCCAGTTCGACGACGTGCTGACGCAGGCCACCGATCTTGAGGAGGCGCCCGCATGGTGGGTGCGCCCGCTCGATCAGCTTCGCGCCGATGAAAGTGACGGCGGCGCCGCCGCCAAGGAACGCAGCGACAACGGTGAGAGCGTGCATTCAAGTTCCGCTTGTCGGGCTGACTATCGGGATCAGAGCAGTGACTCGTGCACAGCGCTGAGCCGTTGGTGGGGCATTCTACGCGGCGATCAGTCGCGCCAGAAATCCCGGAACGGCTTGGGGAAAAGCGCCGTGTAGCGGACCGTGTGCCGAATGTCCTTATGACCCAGATAGTCCTGGATCGAGCGTGTATCGTGCCCGTCACCGTGGGCATAGGGCGCCACGGTGTTGACATCACCGCTGCGCAGCCCGCTGCCCGCGATCATGTCGGCCGAGAACCGCATGCCGCACCAGGATGTGGACCATGGCGGCGACCCATCTACGACCGATCGAGCGCCAGAAATCTCCGCCGCTGTCGCTGGCCGACCGCAGAACGCGCGACCGTCCGAATTTCCGACGACGGCAGTGGGTGATGACCTCTGACGAGGTAGAGTCGTGGCAGGCGAGCGGTAGGGGTGACCACGATACTGTTAACTTGTGACCCAGCGTGAATGTCCTTCGCCCACACGCGGGAACTGTCGTTCACCTGGGCCGAACGCGAGCCGCGCCCATCCGGCTGGCGGCTGGCGGGTTGCGGCCGCACGCGATAGGGTTGTGGGCTCAACGGGATAGGGAGCGGGCCAAGCGAGAGGTAGGGACCATGAAGCTCTATGACGGCGGCCGTGCGCCCAATCCGCGACGGGTGCGGATATTCCTCGCCGAGAAGGGGATCAAGATCCCCATGGAGCAGGTGGACATCGCCACGCGCGAGCACCGCACCGACGCCTATGCCGCCATCAACCCGATGCAGCGCCTCCCCGCCCTCCTGCTCGACGACGGCACGGCGATCGCGAAGTCGATCGCGATCTGCCGGTATTTCGAGGGGCTCGACCCCGATCCGCCGCTGTTCGGCCGCGGCACGCTCGAATGCGCGCTGGTGGAAATGTGGAACCGGCGCGTCGAGTTCCATCTGTTCCTGCCGGTCACATCAGTGTTTCAGCATCTGCACCCGTTCATGAAGGCGCTGGTCGATCCGCAGGTTCCGGAATGGGGCGAGGCCAACAAGCCGCGTATCGCCGACTTCCTCAAGTTCCTCGACGGCGAACTGCGAAGCGGACCTACATGGCGGGCGAGAACTATAGTGTCGCCGACATCACAGCCCTGGTCGCGGTCGATTTCATGAAAGTATCGAAGTTGCCGGTGCCCGACGGCCTGACCCATTTTCGCCGCTGGTACGACGCGGTGTCGGCACGCCCGAGCGCAGCGGCTGATCTGTTAATATCTTCATGGTCTTTTTTTTATTGCGGAGATCACGCGAGAGCAACGGCGGTCTTAGACGAGGTTGCCGCTGTGGGAAAGCACCGTGCAGTGACTGGCCTTGCAGGATTGAGAACCAGATTTCCACCTGATTGAGCCAGGAGGCCCGGGTTGGCGTGAAGTGGAAATGAACGTTGGGGTGGCGCCTTAGCCAGCGATCGTTCCTGGGCTTGTGGGTGTTGAGATTGTCGAGGATGACGTGAATGGCCGTGTCGGCGTGAGCGGCGACGATATCATTCATGAAGTCGAGGAATTCGATGCGCCGCCGACGCGTCTTGTGCGCGGCGGTGACCTTGCCGGTTGCCACCTCGAAGGCAGCGAACAAGGTGCTGGTGCCATTGCGCTTGTAATCATGGCTGTGGCCGGTCAATGCCCGGCCGTTCGGGAGCTTGAGATAGCCCTGCCGCGCGCGTCAATGAAGAAATTACTTCCCGCACCATCCTCCTCATCGGTGCGGAGGGCGAGAAGATGGGCCCAATCGGTCTGGATGACGCCCTCGCCATGGCAGAAGAAAAAGGCTTCGATCTCGTCGAAGTCTCGCCCGAGGCGAAGCCCCCCGTAGTCAAGATGATGGACTACGGCAAATACAAATACGAACAGCAGAAAAAGGCCGCCGAAGCCCGCAAGAAGCAGAAGGTCATCGAGATCAAGGAGATCAAGATGCGCCCGACCATCGACGATCACGATTATGACGTGAAGATGCGGTCGATGCGCGCTTCTTCGATGAAGGCGACAAGGTGAAGGTGACGCTGCGTTTTCGAGGACGCGAAATGGCCCACCAGCATCTCGGCATGGAACTGCTGAGCCGAATTCAGAAGGAAACCGACGGCTTCGCCAAAATTGAGCAATATCCCAAGCTTGAAGGCCGTCAGATGATGATGGTTCTCGCCCCCCGGTAGCCGCTGCTCCATTCATTCTCGTGGTTTGCGCGTGCTTGCGTCCGCGGGCGCGACGGATTCGCCTTGCCTCAGTCACAAAAATCCAGACACCGCTTCAGCATCTCCGGATCGATGTTGCCACCGGAAACCACTACCGCGATCGCTCGTCCTTCGGTCTCGATAGCGCCCGACAACAACGCTGCCAGTGCCGCTGCACCGCCTGGTTCAACCACCAGCTTCAGCCGGCTGGCCGCGAAGGAAACCGCGCGCAAAAGCTCCGTATCCGGGACCGCAATTCCCCGCGCGCCCAGGGAACGCAGAATAGCAAACGGAAGTACTCCCGGCGCCGGCGAGGTCAGCGCGTCGGCGACGGTGCTGCGCGCCCCCTCTGCCGCAACCCGCTCTCCCCGCTCAAGCGACAGGCGCGCGCCGTCATAACCTTCCGGTTCGACGGTAACGACTCTGGTGTGCGGGCTCCCGCCACTCAGCCCCAGCGCAACACCGGATGAGAGGCCCCCGCCACTGCAGGGGACCAGCACGCAATCGAGCGATGCTTCGTGGCGCATGGCCTGAGCTGCAATTTCAAGCCCGACCGTTCCCTGCCCCGCGATCACATGGGGATCGTCGAACGAGGGCACCACGATCGCGCCTGTCCGGGCAGCGATGCCGGACGCGATCAGTTCGCGATTTTCCCGGCGGCGATCATAGGTGACGATTTCGGCGCCGAAAGCCCGCGTGGCTTCCGCCTTCACCCGTGGCGCGTCGGCCGGCATGACGATGGTTGCGCGGATTACGAGCAGGGCCGCGGCACAGGCGACGCCCTGCGCATGATTGCCGGAAGAAAATGCCACTACTCCTCGCCGCCTTTCTTCAGGGGAAAGCTGGACCAGACGATTATAGGCGCCGCGAAACTTGAATGATCCGGTTCGCTGCAACGTCTCCAGTTTCAGGAAAACACGGGCCCGGCCGCGCTCCGACAGCAGCGGTGCTTCCACCAGCGGAGTGCGTACAGCGACGCATTTCAACCGGGCCGCAGCCTCCTCCACCTCAGAAAAGGAAGGTACCGCACTCACGTCCCACCTCTTGGTAACGCCGTGGAGGCAAGCATGTGCATTGAACCTGCCTCCCGCCGGCGGGGAGCCCACACGCAAATCGCGTTTGCGATTTGCGTGTGGGGGGATTTTTCCACGGCCGGCATCTTTTGCCCTTCGACGCCGCGGATAATACATACCCGGCGTCCATCCACTGCTTCTATCCCCCACGCCGCGCAGGCTGTAAACAGGCGACAATGAGCGCGACTGCATCCGCTAACCTCCATGATCAGCCGCTCCTGGGCATTGGCTGCAAACTCGCGGCCACTGTATTCTTTGCCATCATGTTTGCCTCCATTCGCTGGCTGGGCCCCTTTTTTCCGGTCGGCGAAATCGTATTTTTTCGCAGCGCGCTCGGGCGCATTCGTCGTGATCGCGGCGGCGCTTGCCACCGGCGGTCCCTCGCTGCTTTTCACCGCCAATATCCGCAGCCATGCACTGCGTTCGACCGCGGGCACGATCGCGATGTTCTGCAATTTTGCAGCCTACACGCTGCTGCCTCTTGCGGATGCGACCGCCATAGGCTTCGCCGCGCCACTTTTCGTGGTGGTCATGGCCGCCGTGTTTTCGCCGGAACGCGTGCACGCCTATCGCTGGAGCGCTGTCGTCACTGGTTTTCTTGGCGTGATCCTGATCGCTGGACCCGACGCGAGCTCTGTCGCGCCGCGCGCTCTATGGCTCCGTTTTTGCGCTTTCCGGCGCAGCCCTGCAGGCCGGCGCCATGATTCTGATCCGCCGCATGAGCGCCTATGAACATTCGATCACGATTGCGTTCTATTTCATGCTGACCAGCGCCTCCGTCAGCATTCTGACCGCCTGGTTCGGATGGCAACTGCCCTCGCGGGCCGAGGCCGTCGTGCTTGTTCTGGCCGGAATCGCCGGTGGCCTGGGGCAGATATTCCTCAGCTTCTCCTATCGTTACAGCGAGGCTTCGGTGCTTGCGCCCTTCGATTATGCCGCGATGATCTGGGCTGTGACCCTGGGCTATTTCATATTCGGGGAGTTGCCGGCGCCCCAGGTTTGGGCCGGCGGCGCTATCGTAGCGGCAGCAGGTTTACTGATCCTTTGGCGTGACCGCAGGCCTGGAAAGCGGCGATCTTCTTCTCCGGGCCGTGTGAATTCACTGCCCAGGACTCGAGGCGTTGCCTTGATAATCGCGGAAACCAGCTCTTCGTAGCCCATGCCCGCCTGTTCGCAGGCGGCCGCGAATCCGGCGTTCGGCTCAAGACAGGGGTTCGGGTTGACCTCCAGGATCAGGGGATTGCCTCCGCCATCAACCCGAAAATCCACACGCGCATATCCGCTTAATCCGAAGAAAGTCCAACATTCCCGTGACAGGAATTCCAGCATGCGGTTCAGTTTCGGGTCGCGCTCATGCCAGTCGAAGATGCGGGTCGTGTCGCGATAGTCCGCCGTCGCTTCATCCCATTTGGCCGCGTAACCGATGATGCGCGGACGACCCTCATCCCATGCCTCGAACAGCATCTCCCCGATCGGCAGCGCGAAAGGCGCACCATATTTTTCAATCAGCGCCACGTTGAACTCGCGTCCTTCGATGTAACGCTCCGCAAACCAGCGCCCGCCATAACGGGCGGCGCATGCCTGCGCGCGTGCCGCCACGGCCTCGCGCCCGCGTACCACCGCCCCATCATCGAGTCCAAGGGACGCGTCTTCGCCCACGGATTTCACGATCCATCGTCCATCGGAAATGCCGCGCCAGGCCGGCGCTTCCGACCATTCCGGAGTCGGCAATCCGGCGCCCGACATGACCCGTTTGGCAAACGTCTTGTCGCCACAGGCTGCGATTGCGCTTGCTCCGCAACCGGTGAACGGAACACCCAGGCGCGCGAGGATCGCAGGCGCCAGCGAAGCATGCACGCCACTGCCCCAGACGGTCTCCACCAGATTGAACACCAGGTCCGGGCATTCCCTGGCCAGCGCCGATTCCAGGGCCGGTAGATCGGGGCGGAACACACATCTCGCCGGTTCATGCCCGAGCCGCGCCAATGCCCGTTCGATGGCCGCGGCCTGCAGCAGCGTATCCTGGTCATCGGGGGGAGCATCCGGCGCAATATCGGAATGAAGGATCAGTATGCGCATGAATTGCAATCATCCCGACGGAAAATGCAGTCTCCATCGCAAGATAAACATGATTCGTGGCCTCCCGCGAGGGCGGGATCACGTTCGGGTCGTTCAGGCGGCGCGGATGGCGTGGACAGTTCGCGCGAGTTCCGGATTCCTCTCAAGGAATGAGTCGACAATCATCCCGATCAGCTGCTGATAGGAACAGCCCTTGAAAGTTGCGAGAAAGCAAAGGTCTGAATGTTCCGGATTCAGACCGGCAAGCGGATTCACCTCGACGAATTGCGGACGGCCCGCCGCATCGTTCCGCACATCGATGCGCCCGCCATCGCGGCAACGCAACACACGCCACGCCTTCAGAGCCACATCGCCGGCCGCAACCGCCTCGTCATCCTCAACCATACGATACGCGATGTTCTGATCGCAATTTTCCTTGTTCTCATATCCGTAATCCACGCCCGCTGAATTTCCGGTCGGCGCGATCTCAACCACACCCAGCACCCGGGCTCCGCCGCCCGTGCCGACGATCCCCACGGTAAATTCACGTCCCGGCAAATAGGACTCGATCAAAACAGGTTGACGGAAGCGCCCGATTACCGCCGAAACGGCGCGTTCGAGCTCCGCCATATTCGCAACGCGCGAGCGGGCATCCACTCCTTTTCCCGACCCTTCGGCGACCGGCTTTACGAACAGCGGAAATTCCAGATCGACCGCCGCAACATCCCGCACGCTTTCGATCACCGCAAATGGTGCGGTCGGAACATCGGCATCGCGCAGGATCCGCTTGGTCCAGCCTTTGTCCAAAGCAACCGCGAGCGTAAGCGCATCCGAGAAGAAGCACGGTATCCCGAATGCTTCCAGAAGGCAGGGTACCTGCGCTTCACGTGCGTATCCGTTCAATCCCTCGCAGATATTAAAGACGGCGTCCCACCTCTCGCCCTGCCCCAATTTTTCGGTCAGCGCCACAATATTCCCGATCCGCACCGGCTGATGTCCAAGCCCGATGAGTGCCCGGCAAATGGACGCGATCGTGATCTCGGCGTCGAATTCCGCCGTCTCCTCCATGCTCATGCCGAGGGCGAGATAATCGGCCCTGAGATCAAATGTGATCCCGATGCGCATGCCGGAAGCCCTACTCCGCTGCGGTGGCCAATCCGGCGGCAATTTCTTCTGCTCCTTCCGGGTCCGGGTAACGGTACACCTTGCCTTCAAAATTGCGCAGCAGAAGATCGTCGCCATCGCGGCCAACCACGGAATCCGGCGCCATCAGGATTTTACCGCCGCCGCCGGGAGCATCGATGACAAACATCGGCGTCGCATAGCCAGTGGTGTGCCCGCGCAGTGCCGCAATGATTTCCAGGCCCTTTGCAACGGGAGTCCGGAAATGGCCGGAGCCCTTGATCGGGTCGCATTGGTAAAGATAGTAAGGTTTAACACGGCGCTTCAGCAGTCCCTGCATGAGCTGCTTCATGATTGCGCCGTCATCATTGATGCCCTTCAGCAAAACGGTCTGCGATCCCAGCGGTATCCCCGCATCCGCGAGCCTCGCCGTCGCCTCCGTCACTTCCGGCGTCAATTCCCGCGGATGCGTGAAGTGCACGCTCATCCACAGCGGGTGATGCTTCTTCAGCATCGCCACCAGCGCCTTTGTGATGCGCTGCGGCAGAACCGCCGGAATCTTGCTGCCTATGCGCAGGAATTCGATATGGCGGATCGCGCGCAGCCGCCCCAGCAGATAATCCAGCTTGTCGTCGCCGATGGTCAGCGGATCGCCGCCCGAAAGAAGAACGTCCCGAATTTCCGTATGCGCCTCGAGATACTCGATTGCCCGGTCCCAGTTCCGCACGTTGAACTGGTACTCGCCACCGGGATTCCCGACCAGCCGCGAGCGCGTGCAGTAACGGCAATAGGTCGAGCATGTCCCTGTGGTGAGAAACAGCACCCGATCCGGGTAGCGGTGCACCAGCCCGGGCACGACGGTGTCGTGGTCCTCGCCCAGCGGATCGTCCTCTTCACCCGGAAGGCGCACATATTCGCCGCCCGCCATGACATGGGTGCGGCGGAGCGGCTCGCTCGCATCCAGACGATCCATCAGGCTCGCGTAATAGGGGGTGATCCCTACCGGCAGCGATCCGGTGTGCCTGGCGACGGCCGTTCTTTCATCTTCGGACAGAACAAATACCCGCTCGAGTTCGCCAAGCGTGCGAATGCGGCTGCGCATTTGCCAGCGCCAGTCGTTCCATTCGGCGGCGGTCGTTTCGGGATAGAAGTTTCGATAGAAGGCCCGGGTTTCGCGATTGACGGGAAAGCGAAGTGTCTTCTTCCTGGCGGGCCCCTCGATGCGAGGCGGTGTGAGTTCGGTGGAAAGGGATGAGTCGGTTACGGCGGGTAATAGTCGCGCGCGCCGCGATGGAGGCCGCAGATCGCGACCTCGCAAGAGCTGGACATTCATCGGTATCTCATCGACGCTCTTTCGCCGGACCTCGACGCCCCCCATGGCTCGTCCATCAAACGGTCCAGCATCATTACGTTTAGAACTGTTTTGCGTTCCGTCAAGAGAAAAGCCGGGCGAATACTGTTGTTGCGCCCGTGAATTCAATAGATGGGTCCGAAACGGACACGATCCTTTTCTACAATTCAAAGTAAAATGAAAGTTTCTCAAGTAATCGCATGCGCCCCCCTCGGGGGGCAGTTCAGGACTGCGCAAAACTTGCGCAAGCAATCGCTGATCGCTGCTTTGAATAAAGCCTTGTGGGAGTTCGCGACAGGCGACGATGCTGCACCCCGGAACGCCCGCGGGATTGTCCCTCCAAAGTCTTGGCTGAGATACGCGCATTTTCCGCAGGCATCACCGAATCTCTGTGCACATGTCGCGCCGGCCTGCGCCGGAGGCACGCGCGGTTCGCTTCCGGTCACGACTTACCGCCCGCCAGGCACAACCCGGTAAAGGGTGATTCGCGCTCTGTGGCCGCGCGAATAATTCAGTCCGGCAATTGCTTCCAGCGCATCGGCATGGGCGCCGCCCGCCGCAACGCCCGACAGAAATGAGCCACGCTGATCGTCCGAAACAAGAGCAAGCCCACCCGAATGCGCGGTTTCGCGCCCCGCCTCGCCGCCATCGGTCAATGTGGTTTTCGTCCCGAGAAGAAACCGGATACTCGGTTCGGCATAACCTGCGGTGACAACCGGCGGATCGCCGGCAATCGCATGGCGTGCGACGGCAGCAGTCATGCGCGGCGACAGCCAGAGATCGGTGAGCCGCGGAACGGTGAAGAATCCCGCGATTCCATAGACCATGATCGCTGCCATGAATGCGCGCATGATCGCCTGTTCCGGCCGCCCCGTCAGTGCAGGCGGCAAGACGGCGATCACCATGGCAGCGACTGCAATGGGGAAGAGATAAAGCCACCACCGTGTATCGGTTCCGAATTGCAACGGCGCGATCACGAGGAAAGCGGCCAGCGCAATACCGGCTGCGGCGAATAACGCGAGAGAGCAATATTGCGCGATGCGGACCGCACGCCGGCCCAAATCCGTCGAACCACTCAACGCCGTCGCGGATAGCGCCGCCAATGCGGGAAATGCCGGCAGAACATAGTGCGGAAGCTTCGTCGGGACGAATTCGAACATCAGCCAGGTGCTCGCCGCCCAGGCGAGCAGAAACCGCAGTGCGGGATTGTTCCTCCGCATCCAGGCGATAACCAGTCCGGGCAGCAGCAGCAGCGTGCCGGGCCAGAAAGTGAGACTCGCGATTGCGGTGTAATATCCTGGTGGCGCGCCGTGCGATTCCTGCTCCCCCACCAGTTTCAGGGCAAAGTCATGGCCGAGCGATGTTTCATAGAACATGCCATTCGTGGCCAATCCGATGGCAACGGCCCACGGCAACACGATCGCGAGCGCCATGGGCAAGCCCAAACCCGGCCGCAGGATCTTCAGCCAGCGCCAGTCCCGATCCACGATCACAAGCGCCGCCACCGTTGCCAGGCAGACGATCGCCACCACCGGGCCCTTGATAAGCACACCGAAGCCGAATGCCGCCCATCCCGCCAGCACCAACCACAACGAAACATCGGGCCCGCTTTCGGTTGGGGGTTCTCTGCCTCCCCCTGGAGGGGCGGCACGCATTTCGCCACGCGCGAAATGCGGGTGGGGGGAAGCTGAAACCATCGACCGCAGCGGAAACTCCTCACCCCGATAGGTCAGATACGCCCGCAGCATCACCGCCTCGGCTGCCGTCACGGTCGCCAGCAACACCGCATCGGTTTTCGCGATTTTGGCTTCACTCATCAGCAGCACCGAAAGCCCGAGAATCAGCGCGGCATAAAAAGCCGCATCGGCGGCGGCATAGGCCCGCACCAGCCAGAAGCATGCGGCGACAGCGGCAAGCGCGCCCAGAAATGACGGCAGGCGATAGGTCCAGATCGCCGATTTTTCGCCAAAGCCAAATGCCGATGTCGCCGCCGCCTGGAGCCAGTAGATCCCGACCGGCTTTTCATAGCGCGCCCCGGTACCCAGTTTGATGTCGATGAAATCATGCGATTCCAGCATCTGTTTGGTCGCCTGGGCAAATCGGCTTTCATCGCGATCGAGTGGCGGAAGCGTGAAAAACCCGGGCAGCCAGGCGAGCGCGCAGACGATCAGCACCGACAACAGCGGTCTGCGCTGGCGAAACGAATCCAAAAACCGGCCCATTTGCGTGTTTTGCCCTGCTCCCGTGCAGAACGCTGTTTCCCGGCGCCCGCGCTCTGTATAAGGCCGCGAACTGCAAGGGAAAAGCCGCGCGACCCGCATGAACAGAACACCCGGGATTTCCGTCGTCGTTCCGGTAAAGGACGAGTCCGGTAATGTGGTGCCGCTTGCGCGCGAAATCGCCGCCGCGCTGCATGGCGAGGATTACGAAATCATTTTCATCGATGACGGCTCAGCCGATGCCACGATCGCCGAGCTATTGCAGATCAAATCCGAACTGCCGCTTCGCGTGATTTCCCATGGCCGCAATCTTGGACAAAGCCGTGCCGTGCGAACCGGCGTTCGCGCGGCCAAGGCTGGAGTCGTCGTGACACTCGACGGCGATGGCCAGAACGATCCTGCCGATGTTCCGGCGATGGTTGCGGCCTTCCGCTCGGCTTCCGGCGACAGTATGTTTGCCATGGTCGCCGGCGAAAGGCGTAAACGTCAGGACAGCTGGAGCAAGCGCATCGCATCGCGGCTTGCCAATGGTTTGCGCAGACGGTTGCTGCATGACAACGCCAGTGACACGGGTTGCGGATTGAAGGTATTCCGCCGCGACAGCTTTCTCGCGCTGCCTTACTTCGACCACATGCACCGTTATCTGATTGCGCTGATGCTGCGCGAGGGATACCGCGTCACGTTCCAGCCCGTGAACCACAGGCCGCGCCAGACCGGACGATCAAAATACGGCGTCTGGGACAGGCTTGTGGCCGGAATTGCCGATCTCGCCGGAGTGATGTGGCTGAACCGGCGCTTTCGCGGCGCCGACATGCCGAAGGAATTGTGATACGCAACCGTCATGACCACCGCTTCATGCACCTGTGTCCTGGCCCGCTTTATCGGGCCGTCCAGCCGCTGACCATGCCGTGAGCGATATCCTCCATCCCATCTCCGCCTGGCTCACCACCGATCACATCTGGCTCGGCATTGGTTTTCTCGGTCAGTTGCTGTTTGCATCCCGCTTCATCATCCAGTGGTTCAAGAGCGAAATCGCCGGACGCAGCGTGATCCCGGTCTCGTTCTGGTATTGCAGTGTCGGCGGTGGTGTCGTTCTTCTCGCCTATGCCGTTTACAAGATGGATCCGGTGTTCATCACCGGGCAGGGCATGGGTCTGTTCGTCTATGCGCGCAACCTGTACCTGATCTTCCGCGAGCGCCGCGAGACATTGGCGCTATCAACCCAGCGGCCGTAGCCACCTCCGCTTTGGGGGGTGAGCGCGAGGGCCGGTTCGGGTGGGGGTGCTCAACCCCCGCTTGCCGTCATCCGATTGGCCGCTATATTCGCGCGCCAGTTTTTCTCAGCGAGTTAGAAAAGCTGGCATCCCCGCGAAAGCGGGGACCCCAGTGTGAAGTTGAGGACAGGTGGCCGAGCGTTTGCATCCCGCTTCATCATCCAGTGGTTCAAGAGCGAAATCGCCGGACGCAGCGTGATCCCGGTCTCGTTCTGGTATTGCAGTGTCGGCGGTGGTGTCGTTCTTCTCGCCTATGCCGTTTACAAGATGGATCCGGTGTTCATCACCGGGCAGGGCATGGGTCTGTTCGTCTATGCGCGCAACCTGTACCTGATCTTCCGCGAGCGCCGCGAGACATTGGCGCTATCAACCCAGCGGCCGTAGCCACCTCCGCTTTGGGGGGTGAGCGCGAGGGCCGGTTCGGGTGGGGGTGCTCAACCCCCGCTTGCCGTCATCCGATTGGCCGCTATATTCGCGCGCCAGTTTTTCTCAGCGAGTTAGAAAAGCTGGCATCCCCGCGAAAGCGGGGACCCCAGTGTGAAGTTGAGGACAGGTGGCCGAGCGGCTGAAGGCGCACGCTTGGAAAGCGTGTGTACCGGCAACGGTACCGCGGGTTCGAATCCCGCCCTGTCCGCCAACTCTACGCCATGGCGCGCTACACTATCCGATTGCCGCCAGCCTTTCGATGAACCGCGCTTTGCGGGCATGTCGTTCGCGGATGGTGCGGAGTTGGCTGGCGAAGTCCTCAACCGCGCTCCGTTCCTCGGCGATCGTGCGCAGGTCGAGGAGAAGGCTTGCCGCCTTGTCATAGCCGGGCGCGTTGCGGCGCTCGATTTCGGACTCGATCTCGCTCCAGACACTTTCACCTCGTCGCGCGATCTCGTCGAGTTGTGCCCGGCGGGCTTTCTCTGCTACCTCCACCTGCCGTTTGCTGTCCGCAGCGGCCTTTTCGGCTTCGGTGCGCTGGCGGGCGAGGCGGATCGATTGGGCGCGGGACCGCAATTCGCCGACGGTGCGCGCGGCAGCCGGTGAGGCATCGGTCCCGGGCGCCAGACGATTGCGAACCGCAGCCCGCAACTCGGCCGGCACATGTGGATCGCCGTCGAACAGCCGCATGAGCATTTCAGTCTTTTCGCGATCGGTCATCGCCGTAATCACCCTCCGAGCGCCATCAGATGATGTCGCGCTCGCGTCCGCGGAGCGTTCGGCTGCCGACCGGACGAGATATGGATCGAGACCGAAGAAGTTCACGAAAGCTTCGAGCGTCCCCGTCATCGGCCCGATCCCCGACATTGGTTCTGGATCGCCCGGCTCGAACGCATCGGCCTCGACCGCCGTCAGCCACAAGAGATAGAAGAGCCGTAGGTCGCCCGCGAGCACTTCGGCCCGGAGCGGCGCCAGCGCCGCGAGCCAGCCCGAGCCGTCATCCCAGTCCTCGAACTCCATCTCGTCGCGAACGATGTCCAAGATCAGGTTCTCGCCTACGACCGTTAGCTCGGCGCAATCGACTTTCCCGAGGAGTGCGTCGAGGAGATGGCGGTCGATCATCCGCGCCGGAAGCCGGATCATCAACCGGCGAGAGCCCCAGTTCGTCAAGTAGAGGTGGAGGTCGAACCAGCGCTCCATGAGTTTGGCTGGATCGCCCTTGAAGTTGCCCCACTCATACGAGTTCGTGAAGCTCGTCGCCGTGATCCGCGCGCGTGTCGACAAATCCCGCAGAGCCTGGCGATCCGCCTCGCTGAGTGGGCGATCGATCGCTTGGAATTCGTAATACTGGTATTCGCTCATGGCTGCAGCCACCGTGGCTATGTCGGGAACGAAAATGGCTCCGGCGGGCCGCCGGGCGCAGGGGTCAGACCGGATGCAGGACTCCGTCAGTTTCGAGGATTCGAAGTGCCTCGACAAGCGTCACGCCGGTATGGAGCAGCCACCATCTCCCCGTGTGCCGCATCCAGTAGATATTGAAACGGTCCCGTCCCATGCGATCGATGCGGGCGAAAGGCGCATCGAACTCATCGCCGTGATTGTGTTTCATGCCCGATCTGTAGCGTTGCATAAAACGATATCGTCCCGCCGCCCACGCGCCGTGGATGTCGATCACGTAGTTCCATTCCGTCGGCCTAATCTCCGGTAGGAAGCGCGGTTTCAAGACGTCGTGAATGAAGGCTTCACAAGCCCCGATGATCGCCCGCTTCTCCGCCTCGTCCGGCTGCGCCGGACTGGGCGCGCGAGATGTTGGCATCCACTGTTTCTTTCGGGGCACTCTCTGATCCGCGTTAGCCGATCTTGAACCTTGTCCCACGTTGTTGGGTGGTGTTGTAGCCGTAAATCGCGGCTTGACTGACAGGGGCTTCGCCTGAAAGTTCATCTCGTCATAGGGCTATGGCGTAGACATAGTGCTCATCATCATCGGTCGTGGCCCGCCATTTGCCGCCGATTTCCCGCCATTCTGCGAAACGCTATCCCACGGTTCCCCGCAACGATGCTCAGGTCGTCTCCGGATGCTTGGTGTGAGCCTTCCTGTTAAATGGCGTAACCTTGATTTCTCCTTCGCGTTTGCGGGTTTGGGCAATGTCGTAGCTGTTCTGCATCCGCATGAGGGTGTCCATCGACACACCAAATGCCTTTTCGACGCGCAGCGCCATTTCTGGCGACAGGTGGGCGCGCTCATTAAGGAGCGTCGAAAGCGTCGCCCTCGTCACGCCCAGCACTTCCGCAGCACCCGTCACCGAGAGGCCCAGCGGCTGGATGATTTCATGCTTGATGAAGCCTCCGGGATGGGCCGGGTTCTTCAAGCGGATTCCGGCGATTGCGCTCATTGGCCGACTCCTAGTGGTAATCTTCATAGTCAAGGTCGACGATCTCGATTTCGTCCTGGTCGATCCGAAACGTTATCCGCCAGTTCTTCGTCACGAACAGACTCCACGTACCTTTACGGTTGCCGGTCAGCAGATGCGCCTTCCAGCTCGGAACCGTGCGCAACTCGTCTTCTTTCTCCATGTCTTGGAGGAAGGAGACCATGCGTCGAATTTTGGCGATGACAGCAGGCTCAAGCGCCCTTGCATCATCGTTTTCGATGAATTGCCGCAATCCTTTGTGGTTCACGTTCCTGATCTTCATGGACATGCCTAGCCCGGGCGCACGTTCGGTGTCAAGTTACACGATACGGACTACGCGGCAGGTGATCGAGGAGGGCGCGCCCTCCCGGTTGCTTGCAGATTTTAGAGGGCTATGGCGTAGACATAGTGCTCATCGTCATCGTTCGTGGCCGCCAAATCCATTCCTGCGCTCGACAGAATGACTTAGGCCAACGGATGATTGTTCAGAAGTCGGCCCGGTCCGCGCTTGGGATCGGCAGCGTCCCCGGCGCATCGAACAGACCGTGCGGATTTTCCGCGCAGCTCGACTCCAGCATCGGACCCGCAACGCCGGCCGCGGACAGAAAATCATCCGCGCGTTTCGGCGGTTCCGCCACACGCGGCTCAACCCGGCGGTAGCGCTGCACGGCATCCCACGGCGTCGTGAATGCGCCCGGGTCCTCGACATGCAGGCTGACTTCCAGGCGCCTTCCGTCATCCGACATGCGGTATCGTTCGATGGTATGCAGCTGTCCGGTGTGCGGTGTCGCGAAATTGTCCACCAGCGTCCGGTCCGAAATCCCGATCGTGTCGACCACCAGCGTGTCGCCTTCGTAATGCCCGACCGATTCTCCGTACCATGACGGCCGGGGATTATTCGAATGCGGCGTGTCCAGATAAACATGGCGAACCTGATGATCGCCCTGCCAGATCATCACCACCTCTTTCGGCGACTGAACGAAAAAGACCGGCTGCTGCGGGTACAGCAGAAAGGCCGGTGTGCCATTGGGCCAGCAACTGGCTTGACGCGTGAAGCCGGGCTTCCCCGCCAAAATCGCCTCGTTTCGCGCGCGCACCTGCTCCCTTGCCCAGGGTTGCAGGATCGGGGCGTCGGGATCGCCCATTTCGAAAATGGGTTGCGTGCCCTTCTCGAAAAAGCCCGCATTCGAAGAACTGTGCCTGACATCGAGCGGAGGAACCGGCCCGGGACCGGAAGGCGGCCGGAGGAATGACCCGGGAGTCGCGGCCCAACTGACCGACGGATTGGGCGCAAAATCGGGCGGCGCTCCGGCGGGTGCGGCAATGCCGGCGCCATTCAGGAGCATCCACGCCCCAAACCCTGTCCCAATGATCGCTGCCGGTTTCGACATCCTTGTTTCCCCTGCCCCGGCACTGCATCGCCGGCCATCGCCCGCAAGCATCCTTGCATTTCGTCATCATGTCCATAGCAGGTCTATGATGCTAAAATTCGCGCATGAGACGGCGACTTATCGCAGCAACGGCTCTCGTCCTGCTGGCGCGCACGGCATACGCGCAGCCGGAGTGGCGGGAATATGTCTATGCCGACCAGCAATTCGCGGTGTCGTTTCCGGGCGCTCCGGCCGTGGTGGCTTTCCCGCTACGAACTCCAGACGGAACCGCGGTCTCGGAATCGGTGTATAGCGCTGCCCTCGATGCGGCGAATTTTCAGGTCACCGTCTTCGATCTCCTGTCCGTGCGAATGGATGGCCCGACCGCGGTCGCCCGCGCCGCCTACAGCCTGTGCGCAAACGGCGAAGTCAAACTCGATACGGCCGCCGAAGTGCAGGGCAACTGGGGCCGCGATCTGGAAATCACTTCGCCGGACGGCAACAGCATCGTGGCTGCCGTGTTTTTCCGCAATGATCGGCTCTACGTGATTCAGGCAGCGGCGCCGGCTTCGGATTTCCAGGCGCTCTCGGCGCAGATGATCCGGTTCCAGCAGTCGCTGCGCTTCACCGGAAGTCCGCGGCTCCGGCGGTTCGGGCCCGACCCGGCGCGCTCACTGCAGAATCTCGGTGGCCGAATCCTCGGCCCCGCCGGGCCCTGATCAACGCACGTCGAATTGCAGCGCCACCTGCAACTGCTCGACCGCCCGGTCTATGGCTTCCATCGCTTCAACCCGATGGCCGCCAAAATCATGATCCGCGTGCTCGAGATCGCTCCTTGCCGCGCGAAGCGCATTCAGAGCGCGCCGGATGCTGGGATGTCTCCCCCTGCCCTCGGCGAGCGCGACATTGCCAGCCGTCATGCACAATCCCGCAATCGCGGCAACCGACGCTATCGAAGCCGAACGTCTCGTATACATTCCGCACTCCCGTCTCTCACTCCCCCTGGCACCATGCGCAAGGTGTGGGAAACGTAAGCCCGGCTTGATTAACTTAAGCTGAAGCGCCGATTCATCTCCGGTTCACCTGCAAACCCCATGGCAAAATCCGGTTTGTTGCGGATGAGCGCGAAAAGAAGGAATATCGGTCTTGGGGGTAGTGCCGTGCCGCTCGAATATCGTCTCGATACTCCGGACGGAATCGTTCGGGCGCAGGTGACAGGCTCGGTGACCGAGCGGGAAGTCACGGATGCCGTCGACCGTATAATTCGCGCCACTGCGGGAATAGCCCTCCACCGAAACGCGATTACGATTCTTGCCGACAGTGCCTCCCTGGATCTGATCGGCATCGACGCGTTGAGGCGTATCCACGCGCATCTCAAAGCCTGGATGAAAGCCTTTCCGGATGGCAATGTGAAATCCGCTTTTGTGACTTCCAATTCGCCAAACGCCAGCGTGTTGCGCGTCTGGAAGGCGCTTGCCGAGATCGATCCCAATATCGGCCGCCACGTACGTATCTTTTCGGACGAGAACGCCGCCAATGCCTGGATTTCCACGCCCTGACCGATCGGCGGCCGTCGGAGCGACGCGGGCCGCCGTGCAATCAAACCAGGGCCACCCCGCGTGTAGTGTGCCTGGCCGCGGCCGCAAGACGCCGGTCGCGGGTCAGCAGCGTGGCATCAGGAATCCCGGCAAGCACCAAATAGCATGCGTCGCAAGCCGTGAAGTTGTCCTGCATGGTCCATCGCAGCAGCGGGAACGATACATGTCAAAAGGCGCAAAGGAAAACGCGGCTGCACGACAGCCGCGTTCCCATTGCGCTCACAGTCTTTCGCGGTTATCCGCGGTGATGCCCGCCGCCATGGCCCATCGCAAACCCGCCATGTCCGAAACCACCGCCGTGTCCAAAGCCACCGTGGAATCCACGGTCAAAGTCACGATGACCACCGCCCCATCCCCAACCGCCGCCCCAACCGCCGCCTATTCCAATTCCGAAATAGGGCTCAACAGGGGGAGCATAAGCATAGGCGGGCGCCGCGTAAGCGGTGCAGTACGGATACGAGTAGACGTAATTGCCGTACGCATCATAGCAGGAATAGGCCGGGACCACCGGCGCAACCGGTCCGCCAATTCCCACTCCAAAACTCACTTGTGCGGCGGCAGGCGCCGCAACAGCAACCGCAGCACCGCAAGCCATAAGGGCGCCGATTGCCACCTTCGCTATCGTTCTCATGACACCTTTCCTTCCGTTTGGGCGCAGTTACGCCGCGCCATTACCTCTTGATCAATATGGGCATCACGGCTTCAGGCTGCATGTACAGGCCGTTCATCGCCGGTTCATCGCGGCGAAAAACCGCGCATTTCCTGCGTTTTCCGATTGCTCTGCCGAAAAATTATTTTTGCGCAATTTACCGTTGCGGCAGCACTAAGGCCGATATCAGGAACAGGGCCATACCGATCAGCGCCCCGATCACGGTGCCGTTAATCCGTACAAATTGCAGTTCGCGGCCAACTTCCAGTTCGATCAGATCAGAAACGGTTTTTGCGTCCCAGCCGGCCACGATCTCGGCAATGAAGTCGCTGATCTGCTCACGCCAGGGTGAAATATAATCCACGACCAGCCGCTCGATGCCGGCATTCACATAATCCTGCAACAGGGGATTATCTTTCAGCAGCGCGCCCGAGATGCGGACGATCCGTGCAGCCATGGCCGCCGTACGCGGATGCTCCCGTTTCAGATCGCTTGCCAGTTCGCGCTTGAGCTCTTCCCAGACCGCCTCCAGAACCTGATGCAGCGCCGGATTGGCAAGGATGGCGGTGCGCGCTTCATCGATCAGGCCGGCATAATTGCCCGAGGATCGCAATCGCGCCAGCACGCGCCTGAGCCATGCGTCCAGCGCCTCCCTTTCGGCGGAATCCGTCCGCCGGATTTCCTGAAGCCAGGATCTCGTGCCGCGCACGATGGCTTTGCCGATCTTGCGGTCAAAATATTTGGGAAAGAACCGCCCCGTTTGTTCGCCGACTTTTTCAACGATGGTCTGCTTCAGGCCCACCAGCGCAGGCTGGGCCAGTCTGCTGAGGGCGTCCACCAGCTCCATGTGCCGGCCACATTCAACCAGCCTTGTGATGGCCGCATTCGCCAGCGGAGCCACGTCAATGCGGCGTACCCCCTCACGCGCAAGCCGGGCGATGAACGCCAGAACGGCTTCGTCATCGGCGCTCTTCAGCAGCACCGGAAGCAGAGAAATGGCCCGCTCACCCGCGAACTGCGCGGCGGCTTCGCTGTCGAGCCAGGATGCCAGTTGCAGCGCGCGATTTTCGGCCCGCAGGCGGCGCAGCACCAGCTCCGGATCGAGAAAGCGGTCCCGGACGAAATTCCCCAGCGACCGCCCGATGCGGTCCTTCTGTGTACGGATCAGCGCGGTGTGCGGAATGGGCAGTCCGAGCGGATGCCGGAACAACGCCGTCACCGCGAACCAGTCGGCAAAACCGCCCACCAGCGCGGCCTCCGCCGCCGCCGAGACCAGCCGGACGGCGAATATATGCGGCAGGAATTGCGTGCCGGCGAAAATCGCCATGGCGCCCAGCAGCAAACCCGTCGCCAGACGCCGTTGCCGGGCCAGTGCGCGCCGCCTTTCCTCCGTTGAGGCGATTGTCGGTCCGGGAATTGCCATTGCGAAAATAGAAACCCTTTCAAAGGTCAGCTTCGCACACGCTTGCGGGTTATGCTTGAAGGTCTCTTGAAAGGCGGAAATATTGTTGCGGGTCTTGCCATCGGCATCGGGGAAAAATGCGTCCGGGTGCCCGATGCGCAATTTCCGCGTCGTGCAAAAAATGCATCATGTGATTGTCTCCGGCGCCAGGTGCATTTTCCGCAGAAGCAAGCCTCGACCCGTTCAGGGCGGCTGCCACTCAGCGCGAAAATGCGTCGCGCCCAAAGCGGGGCGTCGCAGGTCAAGCTATGGATAAGGCACTACAGGAGTACGTTCGTACCCTGTTCCATCACCAGCACGTGAGAAATGACACCGGTCCCTCAATTCGGCAGGGATGCCACATAGGCCGCGAGCGACACCATATCCGCCTCGCTAAAGCCCGCTGTCACGCCCTGCATCGGCATCGATGCCGCACCGGCTCTGGCTCCGCTCCTGAAACTGTAAAGCTGACGGAAAATATATGTCGGCGACCGGCCGGCGATCGAAGGCACATCGGCAACTCCGGTTAAATCCGTGCCGTGACAGGTTTCACAGGCGCGTCCCGTGGTGGCAAGCGCGCGTCCGCGTGCGATTGCGCCTGGAGGAACATAGGCAATCGTTCCGCTATGCGGATCGCGCAGCACCTGCCGATTCACATCCTGAGGCAACTCGATGATCCGGTTTCCGCTCGGCTCGGTTCCGCCGCCGGACACAGCAACCCGCATGAAGCCGCGCGTGATATAGGATTTGGGAACATTCGCGGCTTCTACAACCTTCACCCAGTTCCGCTGCGGCTTCAGGCGCGAAAACCAGAGGCTTGCCGCTTTTGCATCGGCGTCCGAAAGACCCTGCGCGACATTGACCATATACTGCGCCGCGTTCATCTGCGGCTTGCCGTCCACCACAATCGCGTTGCGGCGCGCGCCGCTTTTGAAATCCGCCAATTGCCGCTGCATATAGGCCGGCTTCAGGCCGGCCAGACTGGCCGATTCCGGATGTCCCATACCCGATGCCAGATGACAGGACGCGCAGCCAAGCACCATTCCGGGACCGCCATGGGCCACCACACCCGGCATCGGCGGATGTTCGTCGGGAAACCAGTCCGGCGGATTCTTCAGATCGTCGATCTGCGCCATTGTGTAACTGCGCCTGCTGCCTGGAACCTGTTTGGGGCCGGCGCTTTCCGCCGCAGCGGGAGGCTGATTTCGGATCGGGCGAAAAGAACGCCCAGAAGGGCTGATTTTCGGCCGCAGCCGCCGGAAACATCAGGGCAAGGACAAAAAAGACCAAAGCGTGCTTCATGATCCACCCGGGCAACCAATCGAGGCGGACTTCTATATCGGGCGATTTCGCGGATGGCCATGCGGCGTCGGGTCCCCGCTCCGGAGCCACCCCTTGGAGCATTTTCCGCCGAGGTGGCTGCCACTTCGGCAAAGAAAATGCGGCAATCCAAATGAGTTAGAGCGCCTCCCTGACGTTCAGAAAACTGGTTTGCAAGTCGCCTGGGTGGGGCCGCTCGCCGAACGCTCTATCACCGAGATCGCGTCGTCCAGATCTGGATGGTCTTCCAATTTGCTCAAGAATGCCCCGCAGTGTTGCTGCTTCGCGGGATCCGCAAGCTCGCATTCGATGGCGAACGCAAATTCGCGGGCCGACGCCCTGAAGTCCATCACAGCCCCGAGGCCTAACTCTACAGTTCGGGCGGCAATCATGGACTGGTCGCGCCCCATGGGGAGAAGCAGCATCGGAACGGCATGCGAAATGGCGGCCATCACCGTTCCGTGGCCAGCGTGAGTCACCACAAGGCGCGCCGCCGGCAAGATCTCGTCATGGGAGATGAATCGAACAACCCGGGTATTTGGACCGGCCTCCAGAATCTGCGGGTCGATAGCCTCACCGGTCGTAACGATCGCCTCGACATCTAATGTCGCGATGGCCTGGCAAAGCCTGTTCAGTGTCGCTGCCTGATTCATGAAGCCAGTGCTGAGGCTCACCAAAATCAGAGGCTTGTTCGGCGACATGCGGACAAAGGATCCGTGTGGAGCTGAAATCGGCTCGCGCAGTGGACCAACGGCTATGTAGCCGGGCGGGAAATCCGCGTCAGGTTCAAACGACCTGTATGTCGACGCAATCACGGGCGAACTGCCAATCATATCCATCCATGTCGCCGGCAGATCATAGCCAAAGCGCGCGGCAAAACGTTTCAAGGTCGCGTACCGCTGCAGGTACTGGCCCCCAAACCATTCGACGAACTTGAAGACCGTTGTCGTCAGCAAACCTGCGGGTGCCCCGGTTGCGCGAACCGCGACGAATGCAGTCAGAAGCGCCATATCGACGAGCTGCAGGTCCGGCCGAAGGCGAGATGCCGTAGCGTAGACATCATTACCAAAAGCCTCGGAAAAAATTATTCCATCCAGAACAAGGGCACGCTCCTCGTCGGGTTTTACCGGCTTGCGCGAGTTGTAGGCGGTGATCGTTGGCAAATGCTCGAATGTTGCGCCCGCCCCTTCGATGCGACTTTGAAGCGATTGGTGAGCTGCGACGTGAACATCATGGCCTTTCGCGGCCAAACCACGGATCAGGGTCTGTTGAGGCTGAAAACCGCCTGCCCCGTCCCACGTTGCGATCAGAATCCGCACCGTTCCGAATCTTCCGCCTGGATTCCCCCTATCAGGGAAGTGAGCGACAAAACCGGAATTGGCGCAATGGTGAAACAGTGGTCCATCGCTTGCGACCTGGGACCTGCCCCGTCGGTACAGCGACCAAACGTGCGGGCGGTCCAACTGCTGTTTGATCGCCGAACAGGTTGACGTCTGATGTAACCGGGCGGAGCAGACGCGTTCGGCCCGCCAATCCTCGGCAGGTTTCGCCAGTTGCAGACATCTGTTCAGACCGGTTCAATGACACAGACTGCTTCTTGGCCCGGACCGGAGATCACTTGGGACACGACCGTACCCGGCTGGTTTGGATGCAAAATCGGCCATGATGGAATCAGGGAATTGTGGCTGGGATTCGCCGCGATCCAACATCTCCGGAACGCTCAGTTTTAAAGTTGCGACTGAGAAGGGAACTTTCTCCTGCAACTGCCGTCGTTCATTTTGGTGGAACCGCGATAAACCATGATCAAGAATTCCATCAACAGTGTACCAATTGCGCAATTGGTTCCATCGTCCGGGTCAATTTGTTCCGCCCTCTGATGGTTAACGCTGCCGCGAACGTTCTGCCCAAAAATTCTATGGTTAATAGAAGGTTTGCAGTTGTGTTTGATTCTTCTGCTGATTACCTTTGGCTGAGAAGCGTCTAACCTTTAGTGCCCATGCGTATACGGACGTGTTTTGGTTTTGCGACAGTTGGGCTTCTGTTCATGACTGGCGCATCCGTGGCGACGCCAATCACCACGCTCACTCCGCTCAATTCCAATGGCACGGATGTGTATGCCGTGTACGTTTCCGGGTACGGGGGTGATAGGCTCTCGCTGAGCGAAATAGCTCCCAATTCCATTTCAAACATTTTCTGCAACCACGGCTACGGATGCACCCCTTCGACGATTGGTCAGACAGTCAACCTCGGCAACACGGGTCCGGGAATTGTCTTCGGGCTGACGGACGTCACCCACGGTTGGACCTACACGACGGATGCGCGCGCGTCAGACGGCTATGCTCATGACCTTGTTTCAGCCACCGTGGATGCCAGCAATGCCGGCGCCGTTGCTACGGCTTTCACGACCGTTGGCCAAGGCGCCCTGGACCCTGCTGCTGCGGCCTCGATCGCGTTGTTGGGCGAGACGCCCGGAACAATCGTCACCTTTGTGGCCTGGGAAGATACGCTCAACGGCGACTATAATTACAATGACATGATCTTTGCGTTTACCGATCCGGTAACTGTTCCCGAACCCATGAGTCTGGCGATGTTTGGCTTTGGCCTTGTCGCACTGGTTGGTTTTGGCAGGCGAATTCGCAATATCTGATCCACTGATGTGATGTCCGAATTGGGGTCACGAACTGAGCGATGCCTTGTGCCCAACTCGACAGTGATCTCGTCGAACGGGCCGATCGCCGGGTAAGGCCGCCGCGCACGTTCCAACTCAGCCCAGCTCAGGCACGGGATCGAATTCCTGCTGCTTCAGGGCATTGAGCGCCTGCCGGAGAACGACCATCATCCCGGAAAGATCGCGTCTCGCGGCGGCACCCTCCATGGCGTCGTTCAAAAACAGCTGTCCCGGCAAGCGACCGGCGGGACCCGGAATTGAGAGGAATATGGGAACCCGCCGGAAGATATAATCCGCGACGATTTCGATCAGCGCCGGCCGCTCAATCGCATCGGGACGAAGCAGCATAAGAGATATCGCGTATTGGGGGCTGTATCCCGGCGGCATGTCTTCGATGTGCCCGGAGGCAATCCTCTCTATGAAGATGCCGGATTTTTCGGGCCGCCATGTCGCGGGAATCTGCGGGTTCAGCCTCCACTCGCAGTAGAAACCGCGACAGACATCCGGCCTGGCTTCATAAATCCGGCAGCCACGACCTTCGTCGCAATGCGCGCATAAGACATTGGCTGTCTTCTTCAGACCCTCCGTGCTGATCGGAAGTATTTTGCAGCAAACGGTACAGGCGCCGCACTGTCTTGCGCTCAGCATTGCAGGCTCAATCGGCGCACGCTGTTCACTGCCCATGGTGAACAATACGTGCTAACAATGACCGATTTCAAAGGCGGTCCGGTTGGCGCCGGGCTGACGGACGGAGGCGCAGGGAAGCAGGTCATGGTCAACATCAACGTCAACGGTACCGGGCACGAGATCGATGTCGAGGGCGATACGCCGCTTCTCTGGGTATTGCGGGAAGAGATCGGACTGACGGGAACAAAATTCGGCTGCGGCATCGCCCAGTGCGGCGCCTGCACGGTGCATGTCAACGGCCAGGCCATGCGCTCGTGCTCCGTGCCCATCAGCAGCGTCGAAGGGGCGCGGATCACCACCATCGAGGGCCTCTCGTCCGACAGCACGCATCCGGTACAGCAGGCATGGTTGACGGAACAGGTCCCGCAATGCGGTTACTGCCAGTCCGGCCAGATCATGGCGACGGTCGCCTATCTCAAGAACAATCCTGATCCGACCGATGCCGATATCGATGCCAATCTGACGAATATCTGCCGTTGCGGCACCTATGAGCGGCTCCGCCGCGCGGTGCATCGCGCAGCAGCCTTGATGCGCAGTTGAGCGGGAGGGCGCCCACCATGACCGATACAAATCTTTCCCGCCGCCAGTTCGTCGCCACCGCGCTCACCGCCGGTGGCGGTTTTGCGCTCGGCATCGGCATCATCGCGCCGGCCGGAGCGGCCACGCTCAGCGTGCGTCCGTGGAACGATGACACCACGCGCTATCCCGGCGAGATCAATGCCTGGGTCGTGATCCAGCCCGACGACACCGTCATCATCCGCTATGGCCGTGCCGAAATGGGGCAAGGGAGCTTCACGGCCCTGCCGCAGATCCTCGCCGAAGAGCTCGAATGCGATTGGGCATTGGTCAGGCCGGAATATGCTTCGGCCAATCGCAACTTCCGGGAGAACAAGGTTTACGGAAGCCTCTCCACCGGCGGCAGCCGCGCGGTGCGCGAAACCGGCGTGCTTGTCCAGCAGGCCGGCGCCAGCGCGCGCGAACGCCTGATTGCCGCGGCGGCAAAGCGCTGGAACGTGCCCGCCTCCGAATGCACCGCTGCCATGAGCAGGATCACGCATAAGCCGACCGGGCGCAGCTTTCGGTTTGGCGAGCTCGCGGTCGAGGCGGCCGCGATCAAGCTCGACAGGGAGCCGGCGCTCAAGCGGCCGGACCAGTACAAATTCATCGGCCGGCGGCTGGCGCGATTGGACGTGCCGCTGAAAATCAACGGCTCGGCGAAATACGGGCTGGATCTGGAAGTTCCCGGCATGGTGCGGGCCGCGATCATCAAGTGCCCCGTATTCGGCGGCACCGTGAAATCGGTGGACGAAAGCAAGATCGCCTCCCGCCGTGGAGTCCTTCAGGTGGTCAGGCTCAAGGACGCGGTCGCTGTTGTCGCGGACCGCTACTTCCGCGCCCAGAAGGCGCTCAATACGCTTCCGATCGAGTGGGAGGTTGGCGCAGCCGGCGCGACCAACAGCACGCAGTTCCGCAAAGCCTATATCGACGCCCTTGACCAGAAAGGCGCCGTGGCCCGTCACGACGGCAATGTCGATGCCGCCCTGGCGACAGCCGCCAAAGTCGTTGAGGCGACCTACGACGTGCCGATCATCGCGCACGCCCCCATGGAGCCGCTCAATGCCATCGCCCATGTGCAGGCCGATCGTGTCGATGTTTGGGTCGGCACCCAGAACGCCGACCTCGCGTTGACCTTTGCCGCGCAGGCTTCCGGTATGAAGCCGGAGAACGTCTATATCCATAACACATTCTCCGGCGGCGGCTTCGGCCGGCGCCTCGGTCCCGACGAAGTCGCGCAGGCGGTTGCGGTTTCCAAAGCCGTCGGCAAACCGGTGAAGCTGGTCTGGAATCGCGAGGAGGAAATTCGCCAGGGCCGTTACCGCACGCAGGCCGCAATCCGCTTCAAGGCCGGTTTTGCCGCCGATGGCAAGGCGATTGCGCTCGATATGCGCAACTCGGCGGGCAGTGCGAACCCGGCCGCCGTCAAGGACGGCCTCGACGCGCAGACGATGCAGGGCCTGATCAACACGGCTTACACGCTGCCGAACTACCGCGTCATCTCCATCCTCAAGAACACGCATGTGCCGCTTGGTCCATGGCGCGCGCCGGGCCACTCCCAGAACGTGTTCTTCATGGAAAGCTTCATCGACGAAATGGCGCATGCAGTCGGGAAGGACCCGGTGGAGCTGCGGCGCGAACTCCTTGCGCATCGCCCGGATTTCCAGCAGGTCATCGATCTCCTCGTCGAAAAGGGCGATTGGGGCAAGCCGATGCCTCCCGGCCAGGGGCGCGGCGTCGCCATGAACGAGAGTTATGACTCGATTGTCGGGATGATTGCCGAAGTCACGGTGAGAAACGGGGTCGTCAAAGTCGACCGCGTCGTCATCGCCTGCGACTGCGGCACCGTCGTGAATCCCCGCGGCGTCGAGACGCAACTCGAAGGCGGCATGATCTACGGGCTTTCAGCGGCGTTGTTCGGCGAGATCACGGTCAAGGACGGGCGCGTCGAGCAGGGCAATTTCGACACCTACCCTGTGGTGCGACTCAAGGATGCGCCGAAGACGGAAGTCTACATCTCGCCAACCCCCGGCAAGCGGTGGGGCGGAATCGGGGAGCCCGGTGCGACCATGATCCAGCCCGCGGTGACCAATGCGATCTTCGCCGCAACCGGCAGGCGTCTGCGCTCGCTGCCGGTCCGCGGCCAGGATCTCGGCGGGGGCGTGTAATCACCTCCCGCCGGCAGATCGTCTGGATTCCCCCTGCCTCAACGCGGCGAGGCTGATTTCGCCGCTTTGGCCGGTCTTTGCGTGGGTCTCGCCTGGAACCGCCCGCGGCCCGCATGCCTGTGAGTTTCGCCGCGGTTCGCTGCGGGCGATGGCGTGGCGCGCGTTTCCGGGAGCAATTGCGGACCCTTCATGACCGTGAGCCGCTGCTTGACCAGCTTTTCGATCGACTGAAGCGATTTGCGTTCATAGCCGGCGCACAGCGAGATCGCCACACCGCCATTGCCGGCGCGTGCCGTGCGTCCGATGCGGTGAACATAGGTTTCCGCAACCTCCGGCAGCTCGAAATTCACGATATGCGTGATGTCGTCAATATCGATTCCGCGGGCGGCAATATCGGTCGCGACCAGGATTCGCGCCCGCCCCGACCGGAATGCATCCAGTGCCTTCTGCCGCGCATTCTGCGATTTGTTGCCATGGATGGCCTCGGCCGGAAGACCGGCATCGCCCAGCCGCCCGGCAACCTTGTTCGCCAGGTGCTTGGTACGTGTGAAGACGATCACGCGCCTGATCCCCGAATTGCTCATCAGATCGTGCAGCAGCGCCTGTTTGTCTGTTGATTCCACGTGGTACACGCGCTGCTCGATGCCTGCGGCCGTGATGGTCGCGGGCGAAACATCGATGCGCAGCGGATTGGCGAGCATTTCACCGACCAGACCTGCGACTTCGGCGGGCATTGTAGCCGAAAACAACATGGACTGGCGCTGCCGCGGCAACAGGGAAACAATCCTTCGCACGTCGGTGATGAAGCCCATGTCGAACATGCGGTCCGCTTCGTCCACAATCAGGGTCGTCGTGGCGCCGAGATTGACGTGCTTCCGGCGGACAAGATCGAGCAGCCTGCCCGGCGTGGCGACGAGAATTTCCACGCCAGCGCGCATCGCGCCGATCTGTTTGTTTTCGTTGATGCCGCCCATGATGACCGCGTGCCGCAGATTGAGATTCTGGCCGTAGCATCGCAGCGTCTGATCGATCTGAACCGCAAGCTCCCGGGTTGGCGCAAGGATCAGCGCCCGCGCCGATCGCGCCGCCGGTGCAACGCGGTTGGTGAAAAGCTTTTGCAGCAGGGGAAGACCGAACGCGGCGGTCTTTCCGGTGCCGGTTTGCGCAATCCCGAGAACGTCCCGGCCCGCGAGAAGCGCCGGAATGGCCTGCGTCTGGATGGGTGTCGGCTGGAGATAGTTCTCAGCCAGAAGTACACGCTGGATGGGCTCTATCAGTCCGAGCCCCGAAAACGAAGAGTTGGTCACAATTGTTCCTTATTGCCCCAGGCGCGCGGTTTCCCACGCGCATAACGGCGGTTTGCCGTCTTCCACGCACATCTGGAGCTAACGGTGGATTGAAAATTTGCCTCGCCGTGACATGCGCATCAGCGCGCGTCGTGCGACCGCGAGTAAAGCGCACAACCTATCCGGCTTCGTCGCGGAAAAGTCAAGCTTGGCCGCAACCATCATCGGAAGGTTGGCGAAAACCACACTCAGAAATCCGGCTTTTCCGTCTGCGGAATGGGCAATGCACCTTCTGCGCCGAACAGCGAGTTGGGATTCTCGGCACAGCTTGCCTCCAGGATGGGACCGGCTGCGGAGGTCGATGACAATGCGTTGAACGACTCCGTAACATCGGCGACGCCCGGTTCGACCCGGCGATAACGCTGCATGGCGTCCCATGGCGTCGTGAAGGCTCCGGGATCCTCGACGTGAAGATTCACTTCGAGCGTTTTGCCGCCATTGGTCATGTGAAAACGCTCGATGGTGTGGAGCTTATCCGTGTGCGGCGTTTCGAACTGGTCGATAAAGGTTCTGGGATCGCTCGCGACCGTATCGACCACCAGCGTATCGCCCTCGTAATGCCCCACCGATTCGCCGAACCAGGACGGTTTTGGATCGGGCGAATGTGGCACGTTCATATAGACGTGGCGGATTTGATGATCGGCCTGCCAGATCATCAGCACCTCTTTGAGACTCTGCACGAAATAGACCGGCTGCACCGCATAGAGCAGGAATCCCGGCGTGCCGACCGGCCAGCAGCTTGCCTGCTGGCTGAACGCCGGCTTTCCCGCCAGGATCCGCTCATTGCGTTGTCGCATCCGCTCGCGCGCCCAGGGCTGGAGGATCGGAGCATTCAGATCCCCGATCGCAAACACCGCCTGAGCCCCCCTTGCGCGCACGTCGTTGTTGGATGCCTGCCGCTGTCCGGGAGCGACGACCACCGGCCCCGGACCACTCGGCGGAGGCAGAAGCCGGACGCCCGCCGAGACCCACCCGACCGACGGATTGGGTGCGAAATTCGGCGGGGAATCCGCTCCCGCGCCTAATGCAGAATTGTCCGTCCATGCGAGCGCGCCGAGGATTACGGCAATCGCGAAAGGCTGTTTCGACACGCTCACTCCTCCTCCGCCCATCCGATATCGGCCACGCCGGAGATTAGCACAAGATCAGCGGACGTTCCTCGGCACCTTTGAGCGCGCGCAGCATGCATTCCGGCAGAGCGCGATTTGCCAACGCCAGGGATTCCAGCGCAGGACATAACGCTGCACCGCCTTTATGTCCTTGGCCTCGAAAATCGCGACCACAGTACGGGCGACAACATCGTGTCACCGTCCCACGATTTCGACACCTTCACCCGCATCTTTGCGATCGGTGGGTGACATGGAGGTGAAAGTCTTCAGAACGGGAGTCCGAATTCAATTGACCGAACTCAAAATACTCGTCGCCACTCGTTACTCTGCGGCGATTGGCGTCCCGAGTTTCTCGAGACCTTGTGCCTCGAGGGCGCGTACGCCGCGCCAGTCCAGCACGAACACCGTATTGTCGTCGTCGTCGATGAATTTAATCGGGCCGTGATTGGTGAAAAGATAGACGGTATCTTCCGGAAAACAGGTGAAATCGTGGATCACGCCGCTCGGCTCGTAGCCGTAATCGCCTGCGTGGGCAGTGATGCCTCCCTTCTCAACTCCGCCACGGACTTCCGCCTTCCCGGACAGGATAAAGTATTCACCCGCACCAAGATGTTCGTGACGCGGAACCGAGGAGCCCTTGGCGTTTTTGAACAGCACCGTCCACGCGCCCGTTTCCGCGCTGGTGCGAAGGACTTTGAAGTCGGTCCCGGGAATAATCGGATGAGGAATCCACGGCATGGCGTCGACTTGGATATAGATGTCCTTGAACATGGCATTGTTTTGCGCATCACGCGTTGCTTTATCGGTCATAACTCTCCCTCCTCGCGTTTAGGGTAATTCTTGTACCTGCGAACGGGTACAGCAACACCGGCGTGTTTCATGCAATCGGGCGTGTGTGATTTTGAAGCTTCGAGTGACCGCTTGCCGACAGCACGCTACGCTGTCCTCGTCCGGCGGACTTCGGCACGGTCCGCCCGGCAGCCTTGTCAAGAAGATTACAGGATGTTTAGCTTTTGCGGAAGAGAAACGCATTGCATTGCAATGAAGCCGCGGCGCTATCGCCGGGCATTGGCTGCTCATGCCGGGTTGGCTGTGATCGCGTTCGGGCGAGACAGCATGCCGGCATCCGGACTCTGCAAACCGGCAACAACACTGGCCTGTCGCAATCAGCCCGGAATCACCGGTTGGTCCGCGTCCCGCAGGCAAACGTAAATTGCGGGTATGACCAGCAACGTCAGCAATGTGGACGATGCCAGACCGAACAGCAGGGAAATCGCCAAGCCCTGGAAAATCGGGTCCGTCAGAATCGTCGCCGCGCCAATCATCGCGGCAAGCGCGGTTAGCAGAATCGGCCGAAATCGCGTTGCCCCCGCGTCCAGCAAGACCTGCCGCAATGTTTTGCCCGGCGTGGCGCCATGCCGAATGAAATCCACGAGCAATATGGAGTTGCGCACGATGATTCCGGCGAGTGCGATGAACCCGATCATCGAAGTCGCCGTGAACGGGGCGCCAAATATCCAGTGACCGGGTACAATTCCGATCAGTGTCAGCGGAATTGGAATCAGAACAACCAGGGGTAGTTTGAAGCTGCCGAACTGTGCGACCACCAGAATGTAGATCCCGAGGATGGCGACCATGAATGCAGCGCCCATGTCGCGGAACGTGACATAGGTGACTTCCCATTCCCCGTCCCACAGCAGCGAAGGACGGTCCTCGCGAACCGGCTGTCCGTGCATCAGGATTGCCGGTCGCGGCAGATTGCCCCAATCGTGCGAATTGATCAGCTTGTCGATTGCAAGCATGCCGTATATCGGGGACTCGAACTCGCCGGCCAGCTCGGCAGTGACCAGATCGGCATAGTGCCCATCACGCCGGAAGATTACGGACGAACCGGATTCTTCGCTCGTCGTGACCAGGTCGCCCAGTTCAACCACGGCTTTGTTCCCCGGCTGCGCATTGGCCGGAACCGGTGTCGATGCCAGCCGCTGCGACCACGAAAGCCGGTCGTTTGGCTCCCGCACCACAATCTCAATCGGATCGCGATCTTCCCCACGGTGCGAGTAACCAACCGGCACGCCGCCCAGCAGCGCACCTATGGTGTCATACACATCGCCCTGTTCGACGCCGAAAAATTCCAGCCTGTCCTGATCAATGGAGATACGCATGCGCGGACGCGGCTGACCCCAGGAATCATCGACATCAACGATAAAAGGCACGGACCGGAAGAGCTGCTCCGTCTCCCTGGCTACGGCGCGACGCGTTCTGCTGTCGGGGCCATAGACCTCTGCCAGCAAGGTTGAAAGCACCGGCGGTCCGGGCGGGACCTCAACCACCTTCACCACCGTGCCTTTCGGAAAGGCCTGTGATTTTAGCCGGTTCCGCAGATCCACTGCGATCCGATGGCTTTCGCGCGCACGTTGCGCCTTGTCGGCGAGATTTACCTGCAATTCACCCAGCTCGGGCCGCTGTCTCAGGTAGTAATGGCGCACGAGGCCATTGAAATTGAAGGGTGACGGAGCGCCGGCATATGCCTGAATGGATTTTACTTCCGGCAAAACCTGCACGACACGGGCCGCCGTAAATAACGCCCGTGCCGTGTCCTCCGTGGAAGCGCCTTCGGGCAAATCGACCAGCACTTGCAGCTCCGACTTGTTGTCGAAAGGCAGCAGTTTCACCGTGACGTTTTCCGTGACGAACAGGACGCAGACAAGCACCGTTGTGCCTGCAACCATCGCAAGAAACAGGGCCGCATTCCTGCGCGACTTCAGGATTGGAACCGCAACCCGGCGGTACAGAGCACCGGGGATGCCCTCGCCCGCGCGGTGAGCCCCGGACGGGTTTTGCCTTTGCGAGATTTTTAACAACGCCCAGGGCGCGATAGTCGTCGCCACAAAGAACGAGAACAGCATTGCGGCAGAAGCATTTGCCGGAATGGGCGCCATATACGGCCCCATCATTCCCGACACGAACAACATCGGAAGCAGTGCTGCGATAACGGTCAGCGTCGCAACAATTGTGGGATTGCCGACCTCTGAAACCGCGTCAATCGCGGCTTCCATGCGATCGCGTCCATCGCGTATCGCCCAGTGGCGGGCGATATTTTCGACCATCACAATGGCATCATCCACCAGAATGCCGATCGAAAAGATCAGGGCAAACAGACTGACACGGTTGATGGTGTAACCCATCAAATTCGCAGCGAAGAGGGTCAGCAGGATCGTGGTTGGAATCACGATCAGCGTAACCGCGCCTTCACGCCAGCCGACGGCAAACCCGATGAGCAACACGATCGAAACTGTCGCAAGGGCAAGGTGAAACAGAAGTTCGTTCGCCTTGTCGTTGGCCGTTTTGCCGTAATCGCGTGTGATCTCGAGATTGATATCGGCCGGAATAAGCGATCCCTGCAGTGCTGTCGCGCGCTGAATCACATCTTTTGAAACCACAACCGCATTCGCGCCGGCGCGCTTGGCGAAGGCAATCGTGACGGCCGGAACAGTAAACCAGTTTCCGTCGCTGGCCAGCCCGATGGACCATGCGTGCTGCTCCGTTGGCGCTGCGCCAGCTACGACCGTCGCCACATCGCGCACGTAAACCGGGCGGCCGTCCCGTGTCGTGACCAGCAGCAATCCGACGTCGGGAATGCCGGATAATGTGCGCCCGGCAGCCGCATCGAAAATCTGCCCATTCTCCCGCAGTTCACCAGCCAGGTATGACCGGTTGGCGCCCTGAACCTTGGCTTCCAGTTGCTGCAGCGTCACACCGAACAGCGACAGCCGCTCTGGATCAGGTTCGACGCGGATCTCGTCCGGACTTCCACCGGACAAATAGGTCAGGCCAATGTTGTCGGCCTTCACCAGTTCCGATTTCAGCTTGATCGCCAGATTGTAAAGGTCCTTTTCCGTCCACCGGCCGGCCGCCTCGGGTTTCGGTGTCAGGGTCAGTGCGACGATTGCGACATCATTGATCCCGCGCCCGACGATCAGCGGCTCGGGTATGCCAAGCGGGATACGGTCGTAATTTGCCCGTAACCGCGCTTGAACGCGCAGGATCGCGTCATCTTCATTCGTGCCAGTGAAGAACCGGGCCGTGACCATGACACGATCGTCCTGCGTCTGGCTGTAAACATGCTCGACGCCGTTGATGCCTTTGATGATTTCTTCCAAAGGTTTGGTAACCAGCTCGGCGGCGTCCGGCGCCTTCAGCCCGTTTGCCTGAACGAAAATATCCACCATGGGTACGCTGATCTGCGGCTCTTCTTCACGCGGGATGATCAGCAGCGCAACCAAACCGAAAACCATTGCTGCCAGAAGAAAAAGTGGCGTGAGCGGCGAACGGATCGTGGCCCGCGTCAACCGGCCGGAAATTCCCGGCTTCATGGGCGCAACGTCATGGATGAACCAGGCGGTCGCCGGGTCTCAGTCCGGAAAGGATTTCCAGCCCGCTCGCCATCTCCGGTGTGGGATATTCCTGCCCGCGCTGGACCGGTACATCCATCGTTCCGCCCTTCTCATCCAGAATCCGGGCATAATCGAGTCCGAACCGCGTCGTAATGAATTCGCCCGGAACGACAATGGCGGCGCGTGTGCCGGCCGGAACCCAGACCCGGACTTGCTGACCGACAAAATAGTCCTGAAGGCCCGCGACTCTGGCATCGGCGATGACTCGACCGTTTTGCACTTCGGGATAAATGAGATTGATGGTCCCCAAACCTGGTCCTTCGAGACCCAGATCGCTTCCGTCGAGGCGAACCGGATCGCCGGCTTTCAGAAAGCGTGCGTGACGCTCCGGAACCTGCAGGCGCAGAACGAAATCACGTTCCGCAACCGTGGCCACCACATCCCCGGACATCACCACCGTCCCGGCAGTCACGGGAACGGCGATGACGCGCCCCGCCGTGGGCGCCAACACCTGGCCCTCCTTCTGCTGCTCCTGAACGACGGCACGCTCCGCCATGATGGCCTTCAGCTTCCCATCGGCGACATTCAGCGCCGTGCGCGCCTGATCATACTGGTTCTGCGAAACCCCGCCGCCGGTGACAAGCCGCTGCGCGCGGCCAAATTCCACCTGTGCCTCTGCCAACTGGGCCTGTGCTGCGTCGATTTGTGCCGCATACGAACTCATCGTCAGCGCAAGCTTGGGATCGCCCGTGGTTGCGATCACCTGGTTGCGTTCCACATGGTCGCCCTGTCTGACTTTCAGCGACAGAATGGTACCGGCGGTACGGACCCGCGCGGGCACAACAAAAGCGGATTCGACCGTGGCAAACACGGCCTTCTCGTCCGCAACCATGGACCGTTTGACGGAGAACATCTCCGCCGGAGCCGTCTGCGCGGCATGGGCAGGCAGCGCCGCCCCAAACAGCAACACCGTCAGTGCACAGATCTTCACAACGGAACCGGATATTGCGCCTCCAGCCACGGCCTTGCCCCTGAATGTCATGCTGCCACACTGCGCAGGAATTGCGGACGCGATATTGCGCCAGATCAATGACCGCTCCCCGTCGCCGGCCTCCAATGCGGCTTCAGGAGGCAAACGGGGCCATTACGCCAAAATCGCCTTCGAAAATGATCGCGTTGCCGGCGCGCTGGCGTTAGAAAGGAAAGCATCATGAACATCGATCGCGCGGTCCTGGCGTTCGCCGGACTTATGGTTCTGCTCGGAATCGTGCTGTCGCAAGTGCACAGCTCCTGGTGGCTGCTTCTTTCGGCGTTTGCCGGACTGAACATGCTGCAGGCCGCATTTTCGGGTTTCTGTCCCGCCGCCAACCTCTTTCGGGCGCTCGGCCTGAAACCTGGTCAGGCGTTTCGGTAAGCCTTCGAACAATATGGCGAACCGGTCCGCTTCCGGATGTGAAGCGGAGATGCATCCCGGCCGCCCCGAACACTCCCGGAAATCCGCGGATTGGCCCCGGATTTGCGGCGCGTGTCACTCGTAAGCAGCCCGCGGATTGGCTCTATTCCCCAGGCGCGCAAGAGAGAAACACCTTGCGCTGCATCAATGCGGAGGGCCAGGGTTTGGTTTGTGACAGTTTCCGCCGGGGAATCGCGCGAATGACGCGATCTCCATATTGCAGAAAATAGAATTCTCGGTTGCATTCGCAACCAGATCTGGAGTTCAGCCATTGCGTCACGACATCGCCTGCACGGGCGCCTCGTCACCTTCATGAGACGTATCTTCCGGGCAGGATTGCTGGTTCTGTTGGCGGGGGGGCTTGGGGTGGCGATCTGGTGGCTGGTTCATCGCTCCGCCCCGGAGGCCAATCTGACGCTGTACGGCAATGTCGATTTGCGCGAAGTCGACCTTGCCTTCAACAACAACGAGCGGATCATTTCCGTGCTGGTCCAGGAAGGCGATCGCGTAAGCAGGGGCCAGGTTTTGGCGCAGCTCGATACGAGCCGGTTAAGCCCGCAATTGCAGCAGGCCGAAGCACAGCTTGCAGCCCAACAGGCCAATCTGGAAAAACTGCGCCGCGGAAACCGCCCCGAAGATATCGCCCAGGCACGCGCGAATGTCGCGGCAGCGCAGGCGGATGCGACCAATGCGAGGCAGAATTATCAGCGCCTGCTGAATCTCTCCACGAATTCTGCCGGGCGGGCGGTAAGTCCGCAGGAACTCGATAATTCCGGGGCCGCCGCCGATCAGGCCGATGCCAAACTCGCGCAGGTCCAGAGTGCGCTGGCTTTGCAACTCGCCGGTTTTCGGAGAGAAGACATCGAGCAGGCTGCGGCCCAGGCGAAAGCGGCCCAGGCGCAGACCGATCTCCTGAAGCAGCAACTCCATGACGCAAATCTGCTCGCCCCGATGGCTGCGACGGTGCGCACGCGGGTGCTCGAACCCGGCGATATGGCTTCCCCGCAGAAACCGGTCCTTACTTTGGCGATCACCGACCCGAAATGGGTTCGGGTCTATGTCGATGAGGCCAATCTGGGCAGGGTACATCCCGGGATGATGGCCGATGTGAACGTGGACAGTTTTCCCAACCGCGTGTTTCAGGGCCGCATCGGATTTGTATCGTCGGTTTCCGAGTTCACCCCGAAAAACATCGAGACCGAAGCGTTGCGCACCAATCTGGTCTATGAGGTGCGGGTGTTCGTCGGCGATCCGCAGGACGAATTGCGGCTGGGCATGCCGGCAACCGTCCGTATCCCGATCAATCAGGCGCCCGCCGCTGCGGCGTCGGCCCCGGCACAGTGAGTGCGCCGCTGACGCCGGTACTGGAAGCGGCGTCGCTGCGCAAGCAGTTTCGCCGCAAGAACGATGAGACCGTCATTGCACTGAACGATGTCTCCTTCTCCGTCGGTAAGGGCAGCCTGACCGCCCTGGTCGGACCGGATGGCGCCGGAAAGACAACGCTGATCCGGCTGGCATGCGGTCTGCTTGTGGCGGATTCCGGCGAATTGAAAGTGCTGGGCATCGATGTGGCGAAGCATCCGCAGTCGGTCCAGAATCGCATCTCATACATGCCCCAGAGATTTGGCCTGTATGACGATCTGAGCGTGCGGGAAAATCTCGATCTCTACGCCGATCTGCACGGGGTTACGGGTGCGGCGCGCCGGACGCAATTTGCGCGCCTGATGGACATGACCGCGCTCGGGCCTTTTCTCCGGCGGCTCGCCGGCCAACTCTCCGGCGGGATGAAACAGAAACTGGGCCTCGCCTGTTCGCTGGTGCGCGCGCCGGAGCTGCTTTTGCTCGACGAACCGACCGCCGGTGTCGATCCGCTTTCCCGGCATGAATTGTGGGAAATCATAATGCGCCTGGTGCACGAAGCCGCAACCACGGTTCTCATCAGCACGTCCTATCTGGACGAAGCCGAACGCTGCGACCATGCGGTCGTGCTGCACGATGGCAGGATTCTGGCAAAAGGGCCCCCGGAAGAGGTGAGCCGGCTGGCCGCGAATCGCGTGTTTCTGGCCGACCCGCCGAAAGGGCAGCCCCCACGCGGACTTCAGGCGCGTTTGCTCGATTCCCCGGCGATTGTCGATGCCGTGCCGGAAGCCGGCCGGGTGCGCTTTACGACGTCCGAAGGCACGACCGGATCACACGGGATCGGACCGCTGGAAGGGATTCCGGTTGCGCCAACTGCGCCCCGTTTCGAAGACGGGTTCATGATCCTTCTGCGGCAGATTGCAACCAATCCCGCTTCGGCCATGGTAACGCTTGAGCGGCCGGTGGCGCATCAGGGCGGCATCGCAATCGAAGTGCGCGATCTCGTGCGGATGTTCGGGCAATTCGTGGCCGTCGATCATGTGAGCTTCAGCGTCGGACGCGGCGAACTCTTCGGCCTGCTGGGGCCCAACGGCGCGGGGAAGACCACGACCTTCCGTATGCTGTGCGGTTTGCTTCCGGTTACGTCCGGCACATTGCGGGTCGCCGGGACCGATCTGCGAACGGCACGCGCCTCGGCACGTCAGCATATCGGTTATGTGGCGCAGAAATTTTCCCTGTATGGACAGCTTTCGGTCGCGGAAAATCTTTCGTTTTTCGCCAATGCCTATGGATTGGCGGGCGAACGCCGGCGAACGCGTGTTGCCTGGGCCATGCAGCAGTTCGAATTGCAACAGTTCCGGGATTTGCCGGCTGCGCAACTTCCCGGAGGATTCAGACAGCGGCTGGCGATGTCCGCCGCATTGCTGCATGAGCCGCAAATTCTCTTTCTGGACGAACCGACCAGCGGCGCGGACCCCCTCGCCCGCCGCGATTTCTGGCGGCGCATCACTGCGCTGGCGGAAAATGGCGTCACCGTCGTGATCACCACCCATTTCATGGAAGAAGCGGAATATTGCGACCGCATCGCGGTTCTCGATCACGGGCGCGTGCTGGCGGAAGGAACCCCGGGAGATATCCGCCGCCGCGCGCCTCCCCGGACGGATCGCGAACCCAGGATGGAAGACGCGTTCCTCGCCATCGTCGAAGAATCGCGCAGGTCCCGTCCGGCGCTGCAGCAGGCGCCCGCATAATGGACCTGCGGGGGACATTCCGGCGGACTGCCGCGTTGGTCCGGAAGGAATCCCGGCAGGTCGTGCGCGACCCCAGCAGCATCGCGATCGGCATTGTCATGCCGCTGATGCTGATCCTCCTGTTCGGTTATGGGCTGTCGCTCGATGTCACGAATGTTCCTGTCGCCATCGTGGTGGAACAGCCCTCGCCACCCGCTTACGGCCTTGCGGAGTCATTCCTTTTATCGCGCTACTTTAATGCGCAGGTGATGACCTCGCTGCCGGACGCCGAAGCGCTGATGCTCCGACGCGACATCGACGGGATCGTGCGGGTACGATCGGATTTTGCCCGGCAACTGGATTCAGGCACGGCGCAAATCCAGGTTCTGCTGTACGGGGCCGATGCAAACCGGGCGCGCATCATTCTGGGTTACGTTCAGGGCGCCGTCGCGACATGGCAGGCGCAGCAGAAAAATCCCGGCGTGCCGGTGGTGTTTGGCCCCGTCCTCGTCAACAGCCGCATCTGGTTCAACGAGGCGGACGACAGCCATTATTTCCTTGTGCCTGGACTCATCGTGCTCATCATGACGCTGATCGGCGCGTTCCTCACCACCATGGTCATGGCGCGCGAATGGGAAAGGGGCACCCTGGAGGCGCTGTTCGTCACGCCCGTGCGCAGCGGCGAGATCCTGCTGGGCAAGACGATCCCCTACTTTATCATGGGTCTGATCGGGCTGGCTTTGAGTTTCCTCGGCGCGGAATTTCTCTTTCACGTGCCGTTCCGTGGATCGCTGATTGTGCTCACGGGAGCATCGATCCTCTACCTGCTCATCGCGCTCGGAATCGGATTGCTGATTTCCTCGGTGGTGAAAAATCAGCTTGCCGCCAGCCAATTGACCATGGTCGTGACCTATCTGCCGGCAATGATGCTTTCGGGGTTCCTGTTCGATCTGCGCAGCATGCCGCAGGCGGTGCGGGTGATCGCCTCCATATTCCCTGCGCGCTATTTCGTATCGCTGCTGCAAACGGTCTTTCTGGCCGGAAATATCTGGTCTGTGATTTTGCCGAATGCGGCCGTGATGGTGGGTGTGATCGCGTTGTTGCTGGGTCTGTCGCTTCTGGCGACCCGCAAGAAGCTTGGGTGAGGCGCCGATGTGGCAAAGCGCTTTGCGCATATGGGCATTGGTGAAGAAGGAGCTTCTCGCCGTCCTGAAGGACAAGCGCAGCCGCTACAGCCTTTTCCTGCCACCGATCCTGCAATGCCTCATCTTCGGTTATGCCGCCAGCTACGACCTGAACGATGTGCCCTATGCCGTCTTCGATGAGGACCGCAGCGTCGCTTCGAACGATCTGCTGTTTCAGCTCGATGCGTCGCGTGTGTTTCGCCGGGTCGCCAATCTCACGCGCGAATCCGATATTGCGACGGTAGTGGACGATCGGGACGCGCTGGTCGTGATGCATATCGGGCAGGATTTCGAACGCAACCTGGCGTCGGGCCAACCCGTTGCCGTGCAGGTGATCGCGGACGGACGAAATTCCAATACGGCCGGAATAGCGGTGTCCTATGTGGGGGCCATTGTGGACGCCTTCAACGCCGAGTGGCGGAAGAACCACGCTCAGCCCGGCCGATCCGTCCAGATCGTCTGGCGCGCCTGGTACAATCCCACTCTGGAAACGCGCTGGAACATGATTCCCAGCCTGATCGGCACCATCACGCTGATGCAGACGATGATGCTGGCCGCAATGTCGGTGGCGCGCGAGCGCGAAGAGGGCACGTTTGACCAGCTTCTGGTGACGCCGTTCCGGCCGATGGAAATCATGGCCGGGAAGGCGCTGCCTGCCATGCTGGTCGGTCTGGTCCAGGCGACCAATGTTCTGCTGGTGGCGCTCATCTGGTTCCGGATTCCCTTCCAGGGTTCGCTGCTCACGCTCTATGCGGGGTTGGTGCTTTTTCTTCTGGCCGCCGTCGGCATCGGCATTTTCGTCTCGTCATTTTCCACCTCGATGCAGCAGGCGATGCTCTATGCCTTCGTGCTGATCATGCCCTTTGCTCTTCTCTCGGGCCTGACCACGCCGATCAGCAACATGCCGCTCATTTTGCAATATTTCACGCTGATCAATCCTCTGCGTTACGCGATCACGATCGCCCAGCGCGTTTATCTGGAGGGAGTCGGGCTTGCGGTGTTGTGGCCCTATCTGTGGCCGATGTTACTGATCGCCGCCTTCACGCTTGGAATTGCCACCTGGATGTTCCGCAACAAAGTCGCATAGGGACTCTGCCATGAAGTGGATCAATCGAATTTGGTTATTCCCGGTTCCGCTCATTCTGTGCGGTTGTACCGTCGGTCCGGATTTCACGCCGCCGCATCCGGAGACTCCCGCCTCATTCATCGCCGGCACTGCACCGGCGGCGCTTGCGCAGACAATCAGGATCGACGCGAGTCCGGCGGATGAAGGGGCATGGTGGGCGCGTTTTGGCGATCCGGAATTGTCTGCATTGATCGGGAACGCAACGGGCGGCAATTTCGACCTTCGTGAGGCCGCGCTGCGCATTGCCGAAGCGCGCGAACAGGCCGCCATCGCTGCCGCGGCCAATTATCCGACGCTTGGCGCCAATGCTTCCTATGCGCGGCAGGGGTTCAGCGAAACCACGGCGCAGGGCGCGTTGTTTGGAAAAATCGGAACGCTGAAATCTGCGCTGCCGGGCTCGGGCGTGTCGCTGCCGAATTTTCCCAATCCTTATGACCAGTTTCAGGTCGGCTTCGACGCTTCCTGGGAGCCGGATCTGTTCGGCCGCGTGCGCCGATCGGTCGAAGCGGCCGACGCCGATATGCAGGCGCTGGTGGAAGACAGCCGTGGCGTCATGGTCTCTCTGGAGAGTGAGATCGCGCATGACTATATCGGCCTGCGCGGCACGCAACTGAAACTGACCATTGCACGCGAGAACCTTGCCGAAGCGCGCGACATTCTTTTGCTGGCGCAGCAGCGCCGGCAAGCCGGCCTGACCAATGAAATCGATGTTCACAACGCAGCCGCGCAGGCGACGGCGACGGAAGCACTGATCCCGCAACTCGAGCGCGAAATCGAACTGGACATGAACCAGCTCAGCCTGCTGGTGGGCCGCGAGCCGGGGGCGTTGCGCGGCGAACTCGCTGCGGAAAAGCCGATCCCGCCCGTGCCGCCCGGGATAGCGATCGGACTGCCCGCCGATCTGGTCCGCCGCCGCCCGGATATTCGCGCCGCCGAGGCGCGCCTGCATTCCGCTACTGCCCATATCGGTGTGGCCACGGCGGATCTGTTCCCGCGGCTCACCCTGAATGCCGGAGTCGGAACGCAGTCGGAGATGTTTCCCGGGCTTGCCGATTGGGCCAGCCGTTTTTTCAATGTCGGACCAACTCTGCAATTGCCGATTTTTGAAGGAGGCAGATTGAAAGCGACCGTTCGGCTCAACGATGTGCGCGACCAGGAAGCGGCCGTGGCCTATGCGAAAACCGTGTTGAGCGCGGTCTACGAGGTCGAGAATATGGTGGTGGCGCTGCAAAATGAGGAGCAGCGGCACGCATCTCTGGAGAGCACGGTGGGCGAAAACCGGATCGCTTTGGACATTGCGCGCGAGCGTTATGCGGGCGGCGTCACGACTTTTCTGAACGTGCTCGATGCGGAACGTACGCTGGAACAGAACGAGTTCGTCTCTGGCCGACAGCAGTTCTGGCGTCTCGACGGATGCCGTCGCGCTCTACAAGGCGCTCGGCGGAGGCTGGCAGCAGGCCCCGGAACTATCCGTTGTCTCCCGCAACAGCCAATGAAGCGTCGGTGTTATATGGGACCTTCGCGGAAGATGCGAGCTGCCGGGTTGGGATCGTTCCGTCCGGCAATCTCCATGATTCCGCCTGACGCCGGAACGGCATCGCCAGCAGTTTGCCGATTGTGAGCTCCTGCGGGTTGCGAAAGGCCGGGACGCCGATCGTCACTCTGTCTTCCGGGATGTCCAGGCGAAGGGTTCCGTGCACGAAGTCCCATAGCGTCAGGCCTGCCGACCAGTTGGAATTTGTTTCGCCCTCCACGATCGAATGATGGATCATGTGCACGCGGGGCGTGACGATAATCCACGCCAGCGCGCGTTCCAGCCGCCATGGCAGGCGCAGGTTTGAATGATGGAACAGAACACAGAGAATTAGAAAATGGTTCCAGATCATCAATGATTTGCGGCCCACTCCGATGAATGCGACCTGCGCCGCCCGCCACGGCACCGAAAGCAGCATTTCACCGAAATGGAATCGCAATGCGGTGCTCGCATCCATGTCGAGATCGACATGATGGACCTGATGGAAGCGCCAGAGCAGTGGCAGCCGATGGAGCAGAACGTGCCAGAGATAAAGCGTGTAATCCATCAGCGCGACCGCAAGGCACGTCTCCACCCAGCCCGGCAAATTCAGCCGCCTGATCCCCCAGCAGCGTTGTTCCGCCCTCTGCGCGAGCCATTCGGTGAACGGCTTCTGCACCACGGCGACCGTTGCTGCGCTGAGGGCGGCAAGGATGAAGTTTCTCGCATCCCGCTCGCCCTTTGGCTGGGTCTGCCGTCTTAGTGGACGCCGGTGCTCGGCCCAAAGCACACCCGCGAGCGCCACGACAACGAGTACTCCGCCAACGCGGCGTATCTGCGAATTGTCATGCGCCATGGGAGACAGCCGAATTCAGGACTTCGGTGGGAGGATTCCAGTGTCCCGCACCGCAATTGGCGGACAGGTAATGACTGATTCCCGGATCATGAGAATGGCTCTATAGCACGCCCCGTCGATTGATGAAGCTGCTACGCCGCGCACAGATGTAGAAGGGATCAGGGAACTCTTGCTTTTCCGGCCGGCATAATCAAACTCGCCGCGCCCTCGGAAACAGTGACGCGCGCAATGAGTATGCCAGCTTGCCGGCCTTGCGGAGTTCTCGCTTGCATTTTTTCCCTCGCCGCCGGCGCGGTCATTCCCGCTTTTGGCGATGAGATCGTGCCGCCGGATTTTGCCCCCAATCCCGGCGTCGCCTGGGTGATTGTGTCGAGGACCTTCCTTCCGCCGCCGAGCGGCCCTGGGCCGGTGATGCAGGATCCAAAGCATTCGGGGGCAAGCAACGATGACTTTCGCTCCACCGGAGCGCAGGTGAACTTTCCGATCGCCGACCTGTCGAACCCGATTCTGCGTCCGTGGGCGCGTGAGAAGATCAGGGAGCACAATGAACAGGTGCTTGCGGGAAAGTCCACATTTCCCGCGCGGGCGAAATGTCTGCCTGGGGGCGTGCCTGGTTTCCTGCTGGATCCGATCATGCCGATTTACATTGTCCAGAGTCCGAAACTCGTCACGATGACCTATCAGGCGGATGCGCAGGTGCGCCGCATCTATCTGGCCGGAAGGCATTCGGACCACGTGAAACCTTCCTGGTACGGTGAATCCATCGGCCATTATGAGGGCGATACACTGGTCGTCGATACCATCGGTCTGGACAAGCGAATTCCTGTGGATGACTTCGACACGCCGCATACGGAGCAGCTTCACGTCATCGAACGTTTTCGCATGCTCGATAACGGCATGACGATCGAAGTGAACATTCACGTCGAGGACCCCGGCGCTTTCACGACACCCTGGAACGCGATCCAGCGCCTCCGCCGGGTCGAGCCTGGACGGGCGGAGAATCGCGACCCGTTCAATGCGGTTTTGTCGTCAACCGCTGCGGGACCGATGCTCGAGGCGAGTTGTGCAGAAAATCCGCGAGCCGGCGAAAGCGACTTTCCCATCCCGCACGCGGATAAACCGGATTTCTAAACCCCGATTTCCCTTCGCCCTGCCGGCGGAGCCAAACGAGTTAGAGCGACTTTCCGATTCCTTCCAATCGGAAATGCTCTATCGCATGTGCTCCCAATAGCTCCGCTCATCCTCGAGGTGATTAAGATCTTCGCTTTTGAAGTCCCGGCGCCGAAGCAGGCCGATGGTCTTGCCCTTTTCCGTGACAGGCAGATGGCGGAAGCCGCCATCCCACATCAGCCGAAGGGCTTCCACCGCGGTCGCATATTGCGAGATGGTTTTCGGAGCCTTCGTCATCACCTCCGCCAATGTCACCTTCGCAGGATTCCTGCTGGTGGCAAGAACCCGGCAGATGGCGTCGCGACCCGTGAATATGCCCAGCAAACTCCCGTCAGCCTGGGTAACCAAAGCCGCTGTCGCACCATTGTTGCGCATTTCCTCGCAGGCTCGCTTTACCGTAACCGCCGGACGCAATGTCAGGGGCATGGAGTTGCGAATAAGATCGCCGAGCCGGGTCATGGCAGTATGCTCCCAGTACCCCCTTGCCCCTCGTCCTCGATAACGTGCCACGGGAGACGATGGCTTCAGACCTCACGCCTCCGTGCTCGCCTTTGCGTTGGGCAGCAACGAGAAGTGCGGCGCGCGCGTCAGTTGTTTCCAAACTGCCGTCGCAGTCCGAAATAGGCAGAGATTCCGGCGGGGAACCCGACAGCTGCTGCAATGAAATCGCTCGCGCCAAAATCCCGGGCGATCCAGAGCGCTTCAGACCCAACGAATAGCGCAAATGCGAGAAAGAGCAGATCCGCGACGAAGTGCACTTTTCGCTCCACTCGGTTGAGGTGTGCGTGCAGGCCCTCCCTGTCTTCTGGAGACAAGTCCCAACTCCAATTGCGCCAATGGATTCGGTTTAAACCTGGATTGCGATTAAGTCGCATTGACCGAAGCAACTTCCAGGGATTAATAATGCGATTGCAACTAAGTCGCAATAACTTTCATGGTCCCACGAGCAAGGTACCTGACGGCTTTGGCTGTTTTGACGATTGCAACGGTGAAACCGGCACACGCGGATGAGCCCGTTTTTGGCTTCGTCTACACGACCGATCTCTTGCCGAAGAACCAGGTTGAGATCGAACAGTGGCTGACGTGGCGAGGACAAAAGGCCCACGGGAGCTATAACCTGGCCGAAGGCCGCAGCGAGTTCTCGTACGGCGTAACGGATGATTTCCAGTTATCGTTGCTGGCGATTTACGACTGGACCGAAGCGCATCACAACGCCGTCACCGGCGCCACCACTCCGCCCGAACAGTTCTCCGCTTACTTCCCAAATCCGTCCGGGTCCTTCCACGCCGCGCAGCTGATCGGGATAGCGGTCGAAGGTATCTATCGCATCATGAGTCCGTACACCGATCCGGTGGGGCTCGCTGTCTATTTCGAGCCCACGGCCGGCGACCGGTTTCTGGAATTCGAGACGCGACTTCTCCTGCAGAAGAATTATTACGACGATCGCCTTATCCTCGCCGCCAACATCACCTGGGCGCCGGAGATCCGCTATCTGCCCGGCGACCCTTATGCCCCGCCCGGCAGCGTTGAGGCGAGTCCCAACGCCAATATCGAAACAGACGTGAATTGGGGAATTGGCGCCTCCTATCGCTTCGCGCCAGATTGGTCGTTCGCGTGGGAATTCCAGAATGAGCGCGAGATCAACGAGTGGGACATTTTTGCCCGGAGCCAATGGATGGGCAACGCCTACTACACCGGCCCCACGATTCACTACGGCGGAGAACATTTCTTCGCCACCCTCACGGCCTGGGAGCAGTTGCCCTGGGCCAACAACTACATGCATCAGCCGGTGATCTATAAGGGCCGCGATTACGACGTCGATTTCGAGAATTACCGCGTCCGGCTGAAGCTCGGTTACTACTTCTGAGGCGAGGGCATGAAGGCGCAATTCCTGCTTGTCCCGCTTTCGGCGCTGGTTATCGCAAGTCCTTTGCGCGCCGCGGTTTTCCTTGGCATCGAGCAGGCGCAGGCGCTGATGTTTCCCGGCGCGAGCTTCACGCCGGATTTTCGAACCCTGACAGACGGGCAGGTTGCCGCCATCGAAAAGGCGAGCGGCGCCAATGTGCGCAACCGGCAGCTCAAGGTCTGGCGCGTCTCGGGCGGCGGCTGGTTCATCGCCGATGAAGTGGTCGGGAAGCATGATTTTATACCTATTGCGCTCGCTCTGGACCCGGATGGCGCCGTCAAGTCCATCGAAATTCTCGAATACCGGGAGAGTTACGGCGGCGAAGTCCGCAACCCCAAATGGCTGGCACAGTTCGCCGGCAAAAAGAACGGCGCCGTTCTGCAGTTGACGCACGATGTCCAGAACATTTCCGGCGCCACACTTTCGTCCAAACACATCACCGACGGCATCCGCCGTCTTCTGGCGACTTATGCGCTCGTACTCGCGGCCCGTTGAACGCTGCCGACCGCTGTTGGGGACGTTCGTCCGCATCCGGGTGGAGGGACTGTCACCAGAGCGCGCTCACGCCGCGATCGATGCGGCTTTTGACGAAATTTCGCAAATCCATTGCCTGATGAGTTTCCATGAAGCCGGCAGCGACGTCGCGCGGCTCAACCGGATAGCGCATGCAGAGCCCGTCCAGATTGACGGCCGCACCTATGAGGTTCTGGCCAGGGCCGCAGATCTGGCGAGCCTGAGCGACGGCGCGTTCGATATCAGCATCGCGCCCGCTCTGGTGAAACGGGGACTTCTCCCGGCGCCACCCGGAGCGCCAAAGCCCGACATGACGGCAAATTGGTCCGACATCGCGCTCCTCGAAAACAGACGGGTGCGATTTTCCAAACCTCTCTGGATCGATCTCGGCGGAATAGCGAAAGGCTACGCAGTGGATCGCGCCGTCGCGGTTCTGGAGTGCTTTTTACCGGCCGAAATCTGTGTCAATGCCGGTGGTGATCTGCGCCTGACCGGCAGGGAGCGGGTACGCCTGGCGCCCGGCTATCGCACCCGCGAGACTGCTGTTGTTGATCTCGAATGTGGCAGTCTCGCAAGCTCATGCGGCACTATTGCTCCGGCGGCATGCCGGGAAGCGGACGGGCCGCACGTCCATGCTCGGACACTCAGGAGCAGGAACTCACTTCCGGCGCAATTCGTTTGCGTCGTGGCGAATCGTTGCATCGATGCAGATGCGCTGACGAAGGTGGTGATGGCCGAACCCTCCGCCTGCGCTGCCATACTCGCCCATTATTCCGCCCGCGCCCTGATGCATGACGCACAATTCGGCTGGCGGGAAATTGGCAGGCCAGGCTGATGGGCGTTGAAGCGATCCTCTATCGAAATCCGGTGCGATTGTCGGCGTCACGCCGACTCGTCATCCACGGCGCCGGATTGGGCCTTTGGCTTACCGGCGTGCTGTGGCTTGTGTTCCATTATTTCCTGCAGCGCCGGACAGAATTTGGTCCCCAACCTCATCCGCTGGAAATCTGGTGGCGCGCAGCGCATGGCTTCTTTGGCTTTGCTTCGCTCTGGACGTTCGGGCTGGTCTGGGGCGTCCATATCGTCGGCGCCTGGAAATCTCGCCGCCGCCGCCTTTCCGGGAGTATGTTCTTCGCGCTTCTCCTCTGGCTCTCCGGAACGGGCTATCTGCTTTATTACGTTGGTGGCGATGACGCCGTTGCAGCACTATCGCTGATGCATTGGATTGTGGGGCTTTTCCTGCCGGTTGCTTTCGTCGCGCATCGCTTTCGCTTCGCGCCGCTCCCTCTGAAATCCAGGAGGTATCCATGATGCTCAGTCGCCGTCGCGCGCTCGAACTCGGGGGAGCTGCGCTGGCCTGCGGCGCGACCGCTTCCGTCGCAGCGGAAATGCCAATGCACTCGGGGTTAGCATCGGGTCAGACCAAACCCGCGCCGCCCGCAGGAACCGCAGACTACACGATCCGGATCGGAACCGGCCTTGTAGAGCTCGGGCCGGAGACCACGATTTCGACCAGGCTGTATAATGGCCGGTTTCCCGGCCCACTGCTTCGGCTGACGGAGGGCAAGCGAGTTGTTGTCGACATCCACAACGAAACCGATACTCCCGAGCAACTTCATTGGCACGGGCAGTTCCTGCCGCCCGATGTGGATGGCGCCGCCGAAGAGGGAACGCCCTATATTCCGCCGCGCGGAATGCGGCGCATTTCCTTCATACCGGGTCCTTCCGGTTTTCGCTTTTTCCATACCCATCTCACGGCAGGAAACGATCTTTCCCTCGGGCTTTACAATGGTCAGATCGGACTCGTCTTTATCGAGCCCAGGCACGATGCCGGAGCCTATGATCGCGAGGTCTTCCTGACACTGAAGGAATTCTCGCCCTGGCTCAGTCACACGGAAATGCCGCACGATTTTCTTGCCCCCACAAACATCGTGCCCGCGCTGAAAGCCGAGTTGCAGGCCATGATGGATGCGGCGCTTAAACGGGGACTGCCGCCCGGATACGAGCTTGCCTATAACCACTTCTCGGTGAACGGCCGCATGTTGGGCGAGGGCGAGCCCATCCGTGTAAAGCAGGGTGAGCGCGTGCTGTTTCATGTTCTGAACGCAAGCGCGACCGAGATCCGAAGCCTTGCGCTGCCGCGCCACCTGTTCCGGGTAATGGCTCTCGACGGGAATCCCGTACCGCGCCCCGCCGAAGTGCCGGTTCTCTGGCTGGGCCCGGCGGAGCGTATTTCCGCCATCGTGGAGATGAAGCAACCGGGCATATGGGTGCTGGGCGACGTCAACGACGAAGACCGTAACCGCGGAATGGGCGCGGTCGTTGAATATGCCGGGCAGAACGGCAAACCGCAGTGGACGAAACCGCAGCCATTCCGCTGGGATTACCGGCTGTTCGCCAAACCCGGCGCAACGGCGCCACGGCCGGACGAAACCATCACGCTGAAATTCACCGCCACATCGGGCGCCAGCGGAGGTTTCGATCGGTTCGCGATCAACGGCGTGTCTTTCTCAATGGAGAAGATGCAGCCGCGAATCCGCCTCACCCGTGGGCGGCGCTACCGTCTGCTCATGCGCAACGCAACCGACGACATCCATCCTCTGCACCTGCACCGCAACAGTTTTGAGTTGACGGGCATTGCGGGCGCTTCCACGGCCGGCGTCGTCAAGGATGTCGTTATGATCGGCAGCTTCCAGGAGATGACCGTGGATTTCACCGCCGAGCGAACCGGACTCAGCCTTTTCCACTGCCACATGCAGCAGCACATGGACTTCGGCTTCATGGCACTGTTCGACTGCGCCTGAAGTCGGGCCCGCACAGGCATCGGCTTGCCGCACCGTGATGCGAATGTCATTCTCCGCACCGGACAGGCGACCGGCAGGATACGGCCGGACGAATTTTTTCTGGCCGTCGGGAGGAACAAAATGTTGAAAGCAGCGGCGTTCGCAACGACATGCGCAGTCGCGCTATTGGCGGCATTCGTGCCCGCAAATGCGCAGATTTCAAACAATCCGTACCACGTCGATTACAACTGGAACAAAATACAGGGCCGCACCATCGGCGTTGCCAGCGGATTCAAAATGGATCCCGACGGCAAGCATCTTTGGATTATCGACCGTTGCGGCGCCAATGGCTGCGCCGATTCGGAGCTCGATCCCATCATCGAGGTCACGCTCGACGGCAAAATGATCAAAAGCTTCGGCAAGGGGTTGATCGGATTCCCGCACGGATTGTTCGTGGATAAACAGGGAAATGTCTGGGTGACGGACGGCGCACCGGAAGGCGATCCCCGGGCCGCCGCGAGCGCGCGCAAGCATATTGGCCATACCGTGATGAAGTTCAGCCCCGACGGGAAACTGCTGCTGACTATCGGCACGCCGGGTGTTCCGGGCGCCGACGCCACGCATATGAACGGACCAACCGGCGTGGTCGTGCAGGATGACGGCACCATCTGGGTGACCGACGGCCATGGCACCGGAAATTTTTCCGGGCAGTACAAGGACAACATGTATGCCTCGCGGGGCGGCAACAACCGCCTGGTGGAATTCTCGCCGGAAGGAAAATTCATCCGCCAATGGGGCGGCGGAAAGGGATCCGAAGGCAGCATGCCGCTGCAATTCAATGATCCCCATGACATCGAGCTCGATCCGGCAACCGGCAACATGTACATCGCCGACCGCGGCAATCAGCGGGTTCAGGTACTCGACAGGCACGGAAACTTCATCACACGCTGGACGCAGTTCGGCAAACCGAGCGCGATTGCGATCGACAGCAAGGGACATATCTTTGTCGCCGATGGCATGTCGAATGAGCGCTGGAATCCCGGCTGGGAACGCGGCATTCGGGTCGGTGACATCAGGAACGGTTGGGTGAAGGCGTTCATACCGGATGAAATCGACACGCCTGTCGGCAATGGCGCTGCGGGCACGGAATTTCTCGGAGTGGATCCCGAAGGCGATATCTATTCCGGCGGCGCCGGCATCAAGGGAATGGTCGTGCACAAGCCGTTCCGCCCGCTGGATTAGCCACATGATTGAGGGAGTCCCACGATGAAATGGCGCCTGCCCGCCACGACGATTTCGTTCCTGGTTGCGCTGCCCGCTTTTGCGCAGGCGCCCGCTACCATCCCGGACTTCTCCGGTCTGTGGGATCACCCCAATGTTGGATGGGAATATCCGGACTCCGGTCCCAGCCCGGTCCGCCACAAGCCGGGCGCCACCGGTTCCGCGAATCTCGTGGGCGACGATACCAACCCGGTGCTCAAACCGGCCACCGCCGCGATCATTCGCAAAAACAGTCAGATCTCGCGCTCCGGCCTCGCCTTCCCCGACCCCGACAACCAGTGCATGTCGCAGCCGGTGCCCTATATCTTCTGGAATTTCGAAATCGAACTGCTGCAGAAGCCGGACAAAGTCACCATTCTGTACAATCACGATCACGACTTCCGCGAAGTGAAGCTGAATCAGACCCACCCCGCGAATATCGTTCCGTCATGGCATGGCGATTCGGTAGGCCATTATGAGGACGACACGCTGGTCGTCGATACCATCGGCATCAAGACGGGGAAATTCAGCAGCATCGACCGCTTTGGAACTCCGTACACGGATGCCCTTCATGTCGTTGAGCGCTACCGTTTCATCGATTACGCGGCCGCCAAAGAGGCGCTGGCCCGCGGCACAAAGGAATGGGGCCATGTCGGTGGTTATGACCCCGATCCGGCCTACCGCGGCCGCGGCCTGCAGCTCGAATTCAGGGTCGATGATCCCGGCGTGTTCACCATGCCCTGGACCGCAACCGTCACCTATCTTCCTTCCACGCGCACCGACTGGGAGGAGCGCGTCTGCGCCGAAAATGTCGAACATTATTACACGCTGACGAAATATTACTCGGACAGCAGCGCCCATATTCCGACCGCCCCGATGCCCGATTTCTGAGCCACCCCACCCGGCGTGGCTGACCTCCCGGTCGACCCTGCTTCCCCCCTGCCCTGCTGCCGTTGTTACATTTTGACATCGGTGAGCGTCGGGTTCCCCCATGATGCAGAGCATGGGAGCGCTTTGCAGTAATGGCCCCGCCATTTGCCTCCATATTGGAACGCTTTGCATCTGTTAGGGCGCCCGGCAGAGGGTTAATGTGACATTCGTCGATGGTATGCGTCGGGACTGAGCGGGAGGCGTCGGGGTGATCCGAAATATCCAGTGTCCTGAAACCGGGCACGACTGCACAAGTGGATGCAAGAGGGGTGATTGCCGAAAGGAAAAATCGAGCAACTTTTCGGCCAGCCGGGCTGCCGAAACCAAGCGTGTGGCTGCCGAAGAGGAGCGCCAGAGAATCCTAAACGAAATGATGAAAATTGCCGAAGTCAGGTCAGGAACAAACAGGTTGAGCAGGACCACTATCGCGCGAACTGTGAAAGCCAACCGCGAGTTCAACAGGCTGATGGCTGACCCCGAGGTGCGCGAAGAGGCAGTGCGCCGGATTTGGAATCGGCGCCGGTCTTGAAACAGTTCCCCCCTGCCCTGCCCTGCCCTGCTTCCCGGCTTGAGTTGGACGCGCCTTCCGCTTACCCTTGCCGCTTCCTGGGCAAACAAGCCCGCTGGAGGGAGCCCCCTGATGACCGATTTCCGAAGCCTCTTGAAATGTTCGGTTTTTGCACTCGCACTGATGCCGTTGCCGGCTCTTGCCGAATCGGCCCTGGTCTATGTCACCAACAGCGCCGGCGACCATGTGGACGTCGTCAATTCCGCGACGGACAAAGTCATCCAGCAAATTCCCATTGAGGGCGCGCACGGCATCAATTTCGCCCCGGACGGCAGCCGCGTCTATGTCAGCAATGAATCGACCAGCACGCTCGACGTGTTCGACCAGAAAAGCGGAAAACTGCTGAAGAAGGTCGTGCTGTCAAATCATCCGAATAATATCGCGGTGGCGAAGGACGGCCGGATCCTGGTGGGAATCGCGCGCGGACAGGGCGCGCTCGACATCATCGATCCCGTCAAACTGGAAGTCGCAAAGACCATCCCGACCCACGGACGGCTGCACAACATCTACACCACGGCCGACAGCAAATATGTCATCACCGGTTCGGTGCAGACCGGCGTTTTCACGGTCATCGACCTGAAGACGCAATCCGTTGTGTGGGAGCATAAATTCGACCACGGCGTCCGGCCGATGACGATCGAATCAAACCCGGATGGTTCGCCGAAGCGCATCTTCGTCCAGTTGGCCGCATTTGACGGGTTTGCGGTGCTGGATTTCAAAACCCATGAGGAAGTGGCGCGAATCAAGCTTCCCAACCTCCACACCGGCGTCGATATGGATCCCGGCCGTGAGGACGCGCCGTCCCATGGCATCGGCGTCGCCCCGGACGGAAAGACGCTCTGGGTCACGAGCATCCCTCAAAACGCCGTGTTCATCTATGATCTCGCGGACTTGAAACTGGTCGACCAGATCAAATTGCCGGACCTTCAGCTTCCCGGACGTCGCTTGGGCGGAGCGGTGGCCAACTGGGTTACGTTCACGCCGAACGGCAAGATCTATATCGCCAATTCCGGCCTGCGCTCGGTCACGGCAATCGATATGAATGCCAGGAAGATCGTTGCCGTGGTGCCGGTTGGTGAGGTGCCGAAGCGGATCAACACGCTGGTTCTCCGCTAACGGAATATTCCGAGAATCAAACAGCGGCGCGATCCATTGGACCGCGCCGCTGTTGTTTTGTGCGGAATTATTTCACGCCTGCGAACTGCGCCAGCGCCTTCCAGTCGGGATCGTCCTTCGACGCAAACTGGCGTCCGCCCGAATGGAACAGATCGCCACCGGCTTCGGGCGCCAATGGGTGTATCAGCAGGCGGCTGTTGGCCGGATCTGCGGGATTGACCAACGCCGAAACCGCCGCAAAATTGTTTTTTGTGTCATCCTCGCTCCATTCGCCGTTTGCCGGCAGCGGCGCCAGATGCAGCGCGTTATTCGCGCCGCCGTGACACACAACGCATCTCGCATGCCCTTCGCGTCTTTTCAGGAAAATCGGTTGAACGCGGGTTTTGAAGAAATTGTAGTCGAGTGACGGGGCAGGCGCCGCAGCCACACCAATTGATCCGGCGCTTAAGCCAAGCACTGCCGCACACAAAATCGTCAGGCGAACCCGCATTCATCCCTCCTCAAATTCGTTCATCCCGAGCCCGCCCCGAATGTAGCAAATTATTCCAGGGCTTGCGACGATTGCGGCAGCAAGGCGTGCCGGCCGCCGAAAAGTCAAGATGCCGTACCGCCAAGTTGAGCCACACTTCTGGAACCTTCCCCCTCAGGTACCGTTTTTTCGATGGAGGCAGCCAAAAGGAGCCGTACAAAATGAAAGCGCTTGCAGTTGTTCTGTTGGCCACGGCGATGCTCTCTGCTTGTGGCACAACGACCACCGACCGCGCCGCTTCAGGCGCCGGCATCGGTGCTGGCATTGGCCTTCTCGGTGGCCCCCCGGGCGTCGTCGTCGGCGCTCTGGTGGGCGGAGCCGCGGGTGCGGTGACAAGCCCGAGCCAGGTCGACCTTGGCCGTCCGATTTGGGAAAACCACGGCTAACAGCCGATCGTTTCCTCAAATCAGGAATGGGGACGCTCCCAAACGGGGCGTCCCCTTTTTCTTTCTCCTCCGCCCGTCGTGTTCTAAAGTCCGGTCCTCTCGTTCGAGGTGGACCGATGCCCGATACCTACCGATTGCGCGTGAACGGAGCAGAACGCGAGGTGACGCTCGAAGGCGACACGCCCCTGCTCTATGCGCTCCGCAATGACTGTGACTTGAGCGGGGCAAAATTCGGTTGCGGCCTCGCCCAATGCGGCGCCTGCACCGTCATCATGGACGGCGCCGCGATCCGCTCGTGCCGGACCGCGGTGCGCAGCGCCGCCGGCCGGGACATCGTCACGCTCGAGGGCATCGGCACCGATGCCGCGCCGCACCCGCTGCAAAAGGCGTTCATCGCCGAGCAGGCGATGCAGTGCGGCTATTGCAGCAACGGCATGATCATGGCGGCAAAGGCTCTGCTGGACCGCAACCGCCATCCCACCGATACCGACATCCGGAGCGCGCTGGCAGGAAATCTTTGCCGCTGCGGCAGCCATAATCGCATTCTCCGCGCCGTTGCGCGCGCGGCAAAGGAGATGGCATGACGACCCGGGAGCATGTTGTCTCACGCCGCCAGTTCAACAGCACGCTCGGCGGGTTGGTCATTGCCTTCAGTATGGCGCCGCGGGTTGTGCTCGCCGCAGAAACCGGAGCGCGCCTTCCGCCGATGCTTGCGGCCAATCCGCGCCTCGACGCGTGGCTCCGCATCGATCCCGCGGGCACCGTCTCCGTGTTCACGGGACGCGTTGAGCTTGGCCAGGGCGCGACCACCGCATTGGCGCAGATTACGGCCGAAGAACTCGACGTCGATATGCGCCGGATACGGATGATTCCGGTGGATACTTCGCGCTCGCCCAATGAGGGCGTGACGGCGGGAAGCAACTCCATCGAGGCCGGCGGCGCGGCGCTGCGCTCCGCCGCGGCGCAGACCCGCGCCATTCTGGTGGAGCGCGCCGCCGCCCGCCTAGGCGCGCCCGCCTCCGATTTCGTCGTCGATGACGGAACCATCCTGAGCCGCACCGGAGCAGGCAAGCTGACCTATTGGGAGCTTGCGGCCGGCGCGCCGCTGGCCCGCGACGCCGGGACACCGGTTCCCCCCAAAGCGGCTGCCGCGCATCATATCGTCGGGCATGAGATCCAGCGCCTCGATATTCCGGACAAGGTGATGGGGCGCCCTGCTTTCGTGCAGGATCTCAGGCTTCCCGGAATGTTGCATGGCCGCGTCGTGCGCCCCCCCTCCTACGAGGCGGAACTTGTTTCGCTCGATGAGGCAGGCATCCGCCACATGCCCGGCATCGTTGCGGTGGTGCGCGACGGACGCTTTCTCGGTGTCGTCGCCGAACGCGAGGAACAGGCCATCGCTGCCCGCGAGGCGCTCGCGAAAGCCGCGCAGTGGCGCGTTCCCGCCGCCCTGCCCGCGGCGGACACGGTTCACAGCTTCCTGCAGCAGCAGACCGATATCGACGTCAAGACCGTCAGCGAAAAAAGCGCCGATACAACCGCGGTTGTGAAAATGGTCGCCGCGACATACCGCAAACCCTATCTCGCACATGCATCGATCGGCCCATCCTGTTCCATTGCGGGGCTGATCGATGGTGTGCTGACGGTTTGGTCGCACACCCAGGGCCCCTATCCGCTGCGCGCCGATCTGTCGAAAGCAACCGGCGTCCCGCCCGAGAGAGTTCGGGTGATCCATTCCCCGGGTTCCGGCTGTTACGGCCATAACGGCGCCGACGATGCCGCGCTCGACGCTGCGCTCCTGTCCCTGGCCGCGGACGGCAAAATCGTGCGGCTGCAATGGATGCGCGATGACGAATTCGGCTGGGAGCCGTTCGGCTCCGCCATGACCATGAGCGCCCGCGCCGGGCTCGCCGGCGACGGCACGCTCGTCGATTGGCAATATGATGTCTGGAGCTGCACCCACAATATGCGGCCCGGCGGCCGCGACGGCGTGAATCTGCTCGCGTCCTGGCACCTCGCAACCCCGCACCGGCACGCCGCACCGCAGGAACTGGGATTGCCCGCCGGTGGTGGCGACCGCAACGCGGTGCCGCTCTATACATTCGCCAACCGGCGGATTGTCGATCATTTCATCCCCGACATGCCGCTCCGCGTTTCCGCGCTGCGAACGCTGGGTGGTTTCGGCAATGTCTTTGCCGTGGAATCCATGATGGATGAAGTGGCGGCCACCGCCGGGGCCGATCCGGTCGCTTTCCGCCTGAAGCATCTTGACGATCCGCGGGCGCGCGCGGTGCTCGGCGCCGCGGCGGAAAGGGCACGCTGGGTCGAGGGCGCCAAAAGCGACAGGGCGCGTGGCCGTGGCGTCGCGTTCTGCCGCTATGAAACGACAAAGACCTATGTTGCGCTGATTGCGGATGTGGCCGTCGATCGCAACACCGGCGCGGTTCGCGTCCTGCACGTGACAGCCGCCGCCGATGCGGGTCAGATCATCAACCCCGACGGACTGAAAAACCAGATCGAGGGTGGAATCATCCAGGGCGCAAGCTGGACCCTGAAGGAACAGGTCAAATTCGACCGGCAGCAGATCACGTCCCGCGATTGGGCCGGATATCCCATTCTCACTTTCGGCGAAGTGCCCGAGATCGAAGTCACGCTCATCGACCATCCTGAACTTCCCCCGCTGGGCGCAGGCGAAGCCTCGCAAGGGCCCATTTCGGCGGCCATCGCGAATGCGATCTTTCATGCAACCGGCGTCCGGCTGCGCGATCTGCCGTTCACCCCAGATCGCGTCAAATCCGCACTGATCTGAACCGCCCCAGATTGCGGACCCGCCCGATTGGCGCTTGAAGTCGTAGGACTTCTCCTATTGTATAGTCCGCAAATCCGGAGTGAACGCGTGAAATCGGACCTGGCGCCGGAAAGGAAAATCGCGCGGGCGGCGATGCGGGAAGAGATGCGCGCCCGAACGATCGCGGAAATCCGGCGGATCGCTGCCGAAAACGGCGGCGCGCCACCCGGCATTCGTCAGTTCATGCGCAGGAGCGGCATCGCGCGATCGGCAGTCCTCGGAAAGATCTGGCTCCCGCTGGAGCGAGGCGTTGCGGGACGCGGGTTTTCCTCCGAATGAGGGTGAACCGCGCCTTTCGGATGAACTCATGCTGGCCGGCATCGCCGAAGTCGCGCGCTCGATTGGCCGGATACCGGCGGTATGGGATCTCGTCGCCTGGCGCGTTTCGGGACACAGCCTTCCGGCGTGGTCAACCTATCGGCGCCACTTCGGAAACACGGAAGGCGTTCTCAGGTCCCTCAGGCACTGGGCCGCGGCGGCCGATGACCGGAAAGACATCGCCGTCCTGCTCAACGAACTCAACGAACGTGACAACGCCGAACCGGAATTACCGGGTGCGGTGTATCTGTTGCGCCTCGGGCAGTCCTACAAGATCGGCTGCAGCCGATCGGTCAGGCAGCGCGTCCACGAGGTGCGGCGGTCACTCCCGCGAAAAGCGAAACTGCTGCATCTGATTGCAACCGAAGATCCCCACGGTATCGAAGCCTACTGGCACCGCAGATTTGCCGACAAGCGCCAGGGCGGCGAATGGTTCAGGCTCTCACCGCAGGACGTCGCGGCCTTTCGGCGGATGCGCTTCGGGTGAAGCCGTCAAAAGCGTCCGGGACGGATTTCGGAGGGGGAGCCACCGCCCCGGCCTTGACGGATTTCAGGCAGCCCGCGCCAGCGGCGCAAGCCTTGCCACCGCTTCCTGAGCGCGCTTCACACCCTCTTCTGCCGCAGCCGGACTGATCTTTTGGCCTTCCACGTGAATGACCGTCACGTCGGTGAGGCCGTTGAAGCCGAGGATTGTGCGCAAATATGGTTCCTGGAAATCGAGGGACCTGACCGGGCTGTCGCCACTGTAAACCCCGCCCCGCGAGGCAATGACGTAAACTTTCTTGCCCTTCAGCAGTCCCTCCGGCACCCCTTCGGGCGTGTAGCGGAAAGTCCGGCCGGCCCGCGTGATATGGTCCAGCCAGGCTTTCAGCGTCGAAGGAATGGTGAAATTGTACATGGGCGCGGCGATCACAATCACGTCCGCCGTCTCCACTTCCCCGATCAGCGAATCGCCGAGTTTTGCCAGCGCCTGTTGACTCGGATTCCGATGAATCGGAGCAGTCGAAACCGCCTGCAGATGTTCGCCGGTCAGATGCGGGATCGAGCCCCCGCCGAGCTCGCGCTCGACAATCCGGGTTCTTCCCGGTTCGCTCTGGATTCCCGCAATCAGTTCGCGGGCGATCTTCGCGGATCTTGAATCCGCGCCCGACAGGCTTGAGTTCACAAAAAGCAGGTTTTTCATCGACTTCTCCGTCCGCCTGGTTGGGCCATGGACTTGCAATGGCCATATCTGTTACTAAGTAGTAACAGCGTTTAGGTACTTACTGGTAAGTAACATGTCAAGAACCGGCACAGCGGAATTGCCGCAAGCGGCCGTCCATCCGGCGGACCTGCCGCCGCGGGAAAGGATTCTCGCCGCGGCACGCGAGCTTTTCTACGCACGCGGGATCCGCGCCGTCAGCGTGGATGAGATTGCCGCCGCCGCGCACACCAACAAGATGACGCTGTACCGGCATTTCGAATCCAAAGACCGGTTGATTGTCGAATATCTGCGCCGGCTTGCCGGCGAAGCCGACGCGTTCTGGGCGGTGCTGGAGCAGACGCATCCCGACGATCCTCGCGCACAGCTGAAAGCCTGGTTACAGAGCCTCTGCGACGGGATCGCCGACCCGGCCAATCGTGGCTGCGCGCTCGCCAATGCCGCCATCGAAATAGCCGAAAAGGATCATCCGGCGCGGCACGTCATCGAAGCGCACAAAATGGCGCAGCGCGAGCGCGTGGCAAAGCTTTGCAGGGAGGCAGGATTTCACGAACCCGACAGGCTCGCCGACGAGCTTTTCCTGCTGCGCGAGGGCGCGCAGGTGAACATGCAAAGTGCCGGCCGCGGCGGTCCCTGCCTTCGCATGCCGGATCTGTTCCGTGCACTGCTCGATGCCGGCACGCGAGACTGAAAACCCATGCAGCATTTCACGTCGCTGATTGAGCAATTCGGACTTCTGGTCGTGTTTCTCAATGTCCTGCTCGAGCAGGGCGGATTGCCCCTTCCCTCATGGCCACTGCTCACCGTGGCGGGCGCGCTGACGATTTCCGGGACGGGGATCATTCCGCCGATCATCGCCGCCGCTGCGGGCTCCATAATCGCCGATGCCGGATGGTATATCGCGGGCGCGCGCTGGGGGCGCAAGGTGCTGGCGGTACTCTGCCGCGTCTCGCTCTCTCCCGATTCCTGCATTCGCCAGACGGAGAATGTATTCACGCGCATCGGGCCCAGGGCGTTGCTGTTCGTGAAATTTCTTCCCGGCCTTGGCGTCGTGACGGTCACAATGTCGGGCATCACCGGCGTCGGCATGCCGCTGTTCCTGCTGTTTGACGGGATCGGCGCCGCAGCATTCGTCGCCGTTCCGGTATTGCTCGGGCGCATCTTTCACGATGCCGTGGACGTGGTGCTGCTGACGCTGGCGCAGCTTGGACAATATGGCGCCATCCTGCTGATCGCTGCCCTCGCCCTCTACATTTTAACCCGCTGGATCAAACGTCAGACATTCATCCGTCAGTTGCGCATGGACCGCATCACGGTTGCCGAACTCGCGCAATTGATCGAGGGCGGCAAAAATCCCGTGATCTTCGATATCCGCCCCGCCGAAGCCCGTTTGCGCGACGGAATCATCCCTGGCGCGCGCGTCGCCCATCCCTCCGATATTCAAACCGTCCTGAACGAATTTCCGCGAAACGCCGAGATCGTGGTCTATTGCTCCTGCCCCAACGAGGCGTCGGCGGCAATTGCCGCGCAGCATCTGAAACGCGCCGGCTTCACCACAATCCGCCCTCTGCTGGGCGGTATCGAAGCCTGGGAAAAAGCCGGCTACCCGGTCGCCTCAGCCGCCTGAGCGACGCGGCGCGGACATCAATCCGGCAGCGTCTCGCCCCTTGTCTCGACCGCCATCGGTATGATCAGAAGCCCCACGGCGAAAGCGATTGCCGTCAGCGCAATGGGAACACCGAGCGTTCCCATCCGCAACACCATCGCACCGATCAGAAAGTTCACGCCCGCTCCGATGAAACGGCCGAAAGAGGTCGCAAAGGCAAACGCCGTTGCCCGAACGCGCGTGTCATATTGTTCCGGCAGCCAGAGCGAAAAAACCGCAAAATTTCCTCCGCCGAATCCCAGAAAGAACAACACGGCGAAGAAAGGCGCCAGTCCGCGCTCGAGATAATATGCCCAGCCGAATGCCAGCGGAATGGTGACCGCCATGATGACAAAATAGAGCGCCAGCGTGTTCTTCCGCCCGATGCGCTCGGCAATCGGCGGAACGGCAAGGCAGCCGAGAATGGTTCCGATCGACAGCAGCCCCGTGCCGATCGAAGCCATTCGCGCCGCGCCGGCTGCGTCCATTCCCGCTTTGCGCGCGAGCTGCACGATGGCCGTCGGCTCATAAACCGCAGCCGCCCACAATCCGATGATGGCCACCGTGACAACCGCGACATTCGTCAGTGTACGGCGGCGATACTTCGCCGAAAACAGTTCGGCCAGAGGAGATGTGCGTTTGGCCTCGGCTTCATGCTTTTTCCAGCGCTGCGGCTCCTGCACGGAAAACAGCGTCGCGATGCCCACGAGCACGGGAAACAGACCGGCGAGAAACATGGCCCGCCAGCCATATCTGGCGCCGATCGTGTAATTCAGCGCGGCGGCAAAGAAGAAGCCGAAATAATACCCCGTCTGCAGATAACCGGCCCCCATCTTGCGCCGGTCCTCGGGCCAGGCTTCCGCCACATAGGTCCCCGCGAGCGCCCATTGACCGCCAATCCCCACCCCCGACAGAAAACGGAAAATCCCCAGTTGCCAGACGTCCTGCGAGAATGCCGCTGCGCCGGTGAACACCGAATACATGATCACGGTGGCCGCAAGCGTGCGCGCGCGGCCAAGCCGGTCTCCGATCGGTCCCCATACGAAGGAAGCGCCCCAACCCGCCAGAAACGCAGCGAACAGGATAGAGCCCACCCGTCCGATCTCGCCGGGCGTCGGATCGATCCCGGATTTCGGCAACAGTTCCGTCAGCGCCGGAGCCAGCACAAGCGCATAGATTACCGAGCCCATGCCATCCAGCATCCATCCCGACCACGCCGCCCAGAACCCGACGATCTGCTGCCGGTTGAGTCTGGTCCTGCGCGCGGGACCAGCGCCGATCACCTGTTCTGCAACTGCCATCCGGGTTTCCGCAAAATTCCGTCCGCAACCTAACATCCGTCTGCAATGGCCTCAAATCGCCGCGCAGCAGAGCTGGAGCGCGGATCGGGATGGAGAGGGATCAGGTTGGCGCGGATCGCCCCTCTGCGCGCGCCCGGGTGAACGCGGCGCCAAACAGAAATATCTGCGCCGAATAATAGACCCACAACAGAATCCCGAGCAGGGCGCCGGCGGCTCCAAGGCTGGACGACGCACTCTGGCTCCCGAGATAGAACCCGATCAGGAACTTGCCGATTTCGAACAGCAGCGCCGTAACCGCACCACCGGTAAAGACATCGGACCATGGCAGCTTGCGTGCAGGCACAAACCGGAAGATCGCGGCGAACAGAATCGCCATCAGCACGAGCGCAACGACAAAACTGAGCGCGAGAAGCAGCGCGTCACCAAAGGGCAGATACCGGTTGATGATAGCCCCCATGGCCCGAAGCGCCGCATCCACCACCAGCGAGACCATCAGCAGAAAGCCAAGTCCGATCACCAGACCAAAGCTGGTGATCCGCGCTTTCGCCATCGCGATGAAGCCGCCATCCTGCCGGGTCTGCCAGATCGCGTTCAGCGCATCCTCCAGTTCCAGGAAAACGCCCGATGCAGTCGCAATCAGTGTCACGATGCTGATCGCACTGGCCACAATATTGGCGGATGTTCCCGACGCGCTGGCGATCGATCTCTGCAGGAACGCGGCCCCCTGGGAACCAAGCAGGCTGCGGAATTGCCCGAACAGGGCCCCGCTTGCCGCTTCGCGCCCAAACACCAGTCCGGCAATGGCAATCACGATCAGAAGAACGGGCGCCAGCGAAGTCACCGCGTAAAACGCGATCGCCGCACCACGGCTCGCTGCACGATTTCCCGAGAAGAGCCGAAAGCTTTCTTTCAGCACGGCGATGGTGCTTCGCAACATGGCACAGCCTCAGCCGGATGGCGGATTGTGCGATAACTGCTTCGTCTCAAGCTCGTTCCACTTGAGACTGGGCTTGCCGCCGGAACCCGCAACCGCGGAGCCCCGCAACCGTTACAGAGTGAAGGAGTCAGCCCATGAGCGACCATCGCGAAAAGTGGCCGAAAAAGGATACCTCCAGGAGCGAAGATGAAAAGCTGGACGACGCCCTCAGAGACAGCTTCCCGGCGAGCGATCCTCCGGCCGCGAGCGAACCCTCGACGATTGGCACCAAGCGCAAAGAACCAACGAAGCCCCATCACTGATCGGGGCTGAGCCACGTTGAGCCGTGACGCGCTCCGTAGTACTACCCTCGCCTTTGAGCTTCACCCGACGCGAGGAGATGAGCATGACACTGAGGCTGGGCGATACGGCGCCTGATTTTCAGGCGGAAACGACGCAGGGTCCCATCCGCTTTCACGAATGGCTCGGCAATTCCTGGGGAATTTTGTTCTCCCATCCAAAGGATTACACGCCGGTCTGCACCACCGAGCTTGGCTATATGGCCCGTCTCAAACCCGAATTCGACAAGCGCAACGTCAAGATCATCGGCCTTTCCGTCGATCCGGTGTCGAGCCATTCCGGCTGGGCGAGAGACATTGCGGAAACCCAGGGCGTCGCGCCCAATTACCCGATTATTGGCGATGCCGATCTCGCGATCTCCAAATTGTACGACATGTTGCCGGCCGAAGCGTCCGGTGATCCCGCGAAGCGGACAGCATCCGACAATCAGACCGTTCGCAATGTTTATGTGATCGGTCCGGACAAGAAACTGAAGCTGATCCTGGTTTACCCGATGACCACCGGCCGCAACTTCGATGAAGTGCTGCGGGTCATCGAACTCGATGCAACTCACTTCCAAACACCGGGTCGCAACGCCGGTTAACTGGAAACCGGGGGAGGACGTCATCATCGCGGGTTCCGTGTCGGACGACGAAGCGAAGAAAATCTACCCCAATGGCTGGAAAGCGCCCCGCCCCTATTTGCGGATCGTGCCCCAACCGAAATAACGGACCCGAGGGGTGGGTTCTTCATCCACCCCTCTCTCTTCTGCCTACGTGGCGTGACTGGTGGTTGGGGTCCTCGCGATCGGAGCGGGGGTGCCGCCACGGGAGCGCGCGAGATCGTTTCGTACTTCGACATCCGTGAAGCGATCGACACGTCTCAGGGCCGGAAACAGGGCCATCCAGAGCCCGACGACCGTCAGTGTTCCCAGCCCGCCGATCACCACTGCGGCGACGGTTCCGACCAGCCCGGCGCTCATCCCGGCGCGAAATTCTCCCAGCTCATTGGAGGCGCCGATGAAAAGCGAATTCACCGACCCGATCCGGCCGCGCATGTCGTCGGGGGTGGCGAGCTGAACCAGGGCCGAACGGACATAGACACTGATCATGTCGCCCGCACCGGCCACGACCAGCGCCGCCATCGATATTGCAAAGTTGCGCGACAGACCAAAGACGACGGTCGCCATTCCGAAGATCGCGACGCAGATGAACATCGATATTCCAACATGACGCCGCAGCTGCCATCGCGCCAGAACGAGCGCGACCAGTGCTGCGCCTATCGCAGGAGCCGTCCGCAGAAAGCCAAGACCTGAGGGGCCGGTGTGAAGAATGTCCCGCGCGAAAATGGGCAGCAGCGCCGTGGTGCCGCCGAGAAACATCGCGAACAGGTCGAGAGAAATGGCGCCGAACAGTATCGGCTGCCGCCGCATGTAGACAATGCCATCCGCAATGCGTTGATAGGTCGAGCTGTGCCCGGGCCGCCTCGCCTGCCGGCGAATGCGCAGTGTCGCCATCGCGGCCAGAGTGAACAGATACAGCACCAGACAGAGAGTGTAATTCACCAGCGGCCCGAGATCGTAAAGAAAGCCGCCGAGCGCCGGTCCACCGATCACCGCGACACGATAGGCCGAGGCGTTCCAGGCAATCGCCTGCGGCAGTTTCTCCAGACTGACGAGAAACGGCAGAAACGACTGCATCGCCGGTTGAGAGAGGCCGAGCGCGACACCGAGCAGGGTAATGACGCTGTAAAACGCCCACATCGCCTTGACGCCTGAGAGCGTCAAAGCGAGCAGCAGTGCGGAGGCCAGGATCTGTACCGCATAGCTGGCCATCAGCATCAGGCGCCGGTCGATTCGATCTGCCAAGTCCCCCGCCGGGAAAACCAGAAGCACCATCGGCAGGAATATGCACAGACCGACATAACCGAGCGCGACCGGATTGCGGGTCATGTCGTAAACCTGCCAGCCAACGGCAACGGACTGGATTTGCGTTCCGAGCGTACTGCTGAACCGGACACTCAAATAAAGCCGCAGATCGCGCGTTCGGGGCTGGCGGTCCCCGGGAGAGGCAGGTTCTTGCACGTTCACGGGCGGATGATGGCTTCCTCGGCCTGGAGTGGCAAATTCCCCCTCTTTCTGCCACACGAAAGACGAAATACAAACAATGCCAGGGACGTGAACCGGGGCGCGGGGGGAGATTTTTTGCGCTCGACAAAGTTTTGGGACAGATGGCCTTTATGTCCAAAGGATTGGACGAAATTTAGGCAATTGGTCGCCGAAACGGGAGCATTGCCGGCTGCCGGCAGCGGAAAGAAATTGATGGGATACGACGAGCCTTCCTCCAAGCGCCAGGCATCCGTTTATGGAAAGCCGGCCGCCAGGGAGCGGAATCCCTGGGTTCGCTGGAGCTTGCTGGCGATTCTGGCGATCGGGGTCGGAGGCTATTATTTTGCCGATCCGCAGAAATTCCAGAGCATAATCCAGAGCGTGACCGGTTCGGGCGGCTCGCAGCAGGCAGGCCGGGGCGCCGGCCGCGGCGGCGGCGCAATTCCACCGGTTCGCGTTGCGACCGCAACGGTTCAGGACGTGCCCGTAACGGTTCGCACCATTGGCACGGTTCTCGCCCATTCCGTGGTTACGGTGAAATCGCAGGTCGATGGTCCGCTGATGTCTGCTGCCTTCAAAGAAGGGCAGATGGTGAAGAAGGGCGACCTGCTCTTCCAGATCGATCCGGCGCCGTTCGAGGCCGCTCTGCGCCAGGCTCAGGCGCAGGTCGAGCGCGACAAGGCCCAGCTCGCGAGCGCGCAGGCCGATGCGGATCGGGCGGTCATGCTATCGCAGCGTGGAATTGTTTCGGATCAGCAGCGCGACCAGCTGGTTGCCGCAGCCAAAGCGCTGAGTGCGACGGTTGCCGCCGATGCAGCCGCCGTCGAGCGCTCACAGTTGAATCTCGACTACACGACGATCCGTTCGCCGATCAACGGCAAGACCGGCGCAATGATCGTGTATCCCGGAAACCAGGTGCACGCCTCGGATGCCAGCGGTCTGATCACGATTACGGAAATCCAGCCGGTCATGATTTCCTTCAATCTGCCGCAGGGCGATCTGCCGCAATTGCAGGATCGCATGGGTGAGGGAACCCTGGTTGCCAGGGTGGCAGTCCGGAGCGATGTCGCGTCCGCATCGAAGACCGCGGATACATCCGGTGGAGAAATACCGGTCAAGATCGATTTCGTCGGCAATGTTGTCGATGACAAGACCGGAACCATCGAATTGCGCGCGACCTTCGACAACCCCGATTTGCGCCTCGTCCCCGGAGAACTGGTCGATGTGAGCGTTCGGCTGGCAACGCTCAGCCAGACAGTCACGATCCCGCGCGAAGGCGTCAATATCGGCCAGAATGGAAATTACGTCTTCGTGGTTGGCGCGGACAACAAGGTGCAGATGCGCCCCGTCAACGTGCTGTTCCAGGACCAGATCATCGCTGCGCTGGCAACCGGCGGTGTAAAGCCCGGGGAACGCGTTGTTACCGATGGGCAACTGCGCCTCACGCCGGGCGCTACCGTTTCGATCACGCAGCCCGAGGCCCAGGATCCCGACGGCGCCAAGTCCGAGAATGCCGGCGCGCGCATCAATGAAGCGAATTCCGAAAGCCCTGCGGCAGCAGCCGTAAAAGTGTCCGACCCTTCCAGACCCGCTGCCGGGCGCGGCGGCGGATAAGGGATTTTTCACAAAGCAGCTGCAATTTTGTCGCCGGACGTGCGACAATTTCCTTGTCTGGGGCCAACCACATCTGCTCCGGTGAGGGGCGACAATGAATGTTTCCGCGCTTTTCATAACGCGTCCCGTGATGACGACGCTGCTGATGGCGGCGTTCGTGCTGGCCGGCATTTTCGGCTATTCCGCGCTTCCGGTCAGTGAACTTCCCCAGGTCGATTTTCCCACCATCGATATCAATGCGACCCTGCCCGGGGCCGACGCGACGACGATGGCCGCAGCCGTCGCGACACCTCTGGAGAAACAGTTTTCACTGATTTCCGGCTTGGATTCGATGACTTCCCAGAATGCTCTGGGTACCTCGCGCATCACCCTGCAGTTCCGGCTTGATCGCAATATCGACGCGGCGGCCCAGGACGTGCAATCGGCGATGTCCGCAGCGGCGCGTCAGCTTCCGCCCTCGATGCTGACACCTCCCTCGATGCGGAAAGTGAACCCCGCAGAAGCGTCCATCATTTTCCTGACCGTCAGTTCGCCGACACTGCCGCTGCGCGAAGTGGACCGCTACACCGAAAATCTGCTGATTGGAAAATTATCGTCGATCAGCGGTGTGGCGCAGGCCGATATATTCGGTCAGGCTCGCCCTGCCGTGCACGTCTATATCGATCCCAATGCGCTGGCGCAGCGCGGAATCGGCATTGACGAGGTGGCAGGAGCGATCCAGCGCGCCAGCGTCAACATGCCCACGGGCCAGATTGATGGCGCAACCCGGGGCGCGGTCATTCACTCCTCCGGTCAACTCAGCACCGCAGCGGAAGTCGCTCCGCAGATCATCGCCTACCGCAACGGCGCGCCGGTTCGGGTCTCCGATGTTGCCAGGGTCACCGATGGCGTACAGAACCCCAAATTGTACGGCGCCTGGGTCACCCATGACGGCGCAGTGCCTGCGGTGACGGTGGCGATCGATCGTCAGCCCGGGGCCAACACGGTGGCGCTGGTCGACGAAATCAAGGCGCAATTGCCGCAGCTGCTTTCGGAACTGCCGCCTTCGATCAAGGTCGATGTCACGCTCGACCGAAGCGTGTCGATTCGGAGCGCCGTCAGAGATGTTCAGGTGACATTGCTGCTCGCTGCATTTCTGGTGGTTGCGGTCATCTTCATATTCCTGAGAACGGTTTCCGGCACTTTCATTCCCTCGATTGCGCTGCCGATCACGGTAATCGGAACCTTTGCCGGCATGGCGGCAATGGGGTACAGCCTCGACAATCTGTCTCTGATGGCCCTCACATTGTGCGTCGGATTTGTCGTCGACGATGCCATCGTAATGCTCGAAAACATCATGCGTCACGTCGAGAAGGGGGAAACGCCCTACGAGGCGGCGATGATGGGGTCCCGCGAAATCGGTTTCACGATCCTGTCGATGACGGTGTCACTGATCGCGGTTTTCATTCCCGTGATCTTCATGGGCGGCATTGTCGGACGGCTGCTGCATGAGTTCTCCCTCACCATCGTCATCGCGGTGCTCGTCTCGGGCATTGTATCGATCACATTGACCCCGATGCTCTGCAGCCGGTTGCTGAAACCCGCGAAGGAAGAACACGCGCGGCGGCATAATGTTTTCTATCGCGCCAGCGAGCGGGCGTTCGAAGCCGTGCAGAACGGCTATGCGCTCTCGCTGGACTGGGCGATGGCCCACCGGCGATTCGTGATGCTGATCTTCGTCGGCACGATTGTGGCCACGGTGCAACTGTTCCGGATCATGCCGCAGGACTTCCTGACGGCAGAGGATACCGGTCAGATCACGGCCTTCACGGACAGCGCGAACGGCGTGTCATTCGCAGAAATGGTCCGCCATCAGAAGGAAGCGGAGCGCGTTCTCGCGGCAGACCCGAATGTCGAAGGGTTCATGAGTTCGGTGGGCGCCGGCGGCACGCGCGGCGGGCTGAATTCCGGAACCTTCCGCATCCAGCTCAAGGACCGCAACAAGCGCTCGCTCGGGGTCAACGAGGTCATCACCGAGATGCGCCAGAAATTCCAGCGAATCCCGGGAATAACGGTTGTGATGCAAAACCGGCCGCTGATTACCATTGGTGGTTACATCAGTCGCGCCCAATATCAGTACACGTTGCAGGATGTCGACCTGGATGAACTTTACAGCTCGTCGCAGAAGCTGACGCAGGCGCTGCAGAGAAATCCGACCTTCCTCGACGTCAACAGCGATCTCGATCTGTCCACCCCATCCATCGAGGTCGCGATCGACCGCGATAAAACCGCGGCCCTGGGTATCACGCCGCAACAGATTGAGATTGCTCTCGGTTCATCTTTCGGCGGAACCCAGATTGCGCCGATATACACGCAGGCAGACCAGTACTGGGTCAATATGGGACTGCTGCCCGAATATCAGCAGAATCCCGATGCCATTTCGCGGCTTTATATTGCGACGCCGCGCGCAGCTTCGGCCCAGACCACCAATATCGGATCCGTGGTACCGCTTTCCGCCATCGCCAAAATCACCCGTGGTACGCAGCCGCTGTCCGTAAATCATTCCGGTCAGCTTCCCGCCGTCACGTTGTCGTTCAATCTGCCGCCCGGTATCGCATTGAGCAATGCCGTGGATGAACTGGAACGCGTGAAGCAGCAGATCGGTTTTCCGGCTTCCATCCAGGGCAGCTTTCAGGGCACGGCGAAAGCCTTCCAGGACTCCCAGAAGGGGTTGGGATTCCTGCTCATCGGGGCGATTCTCGTGGTCTATATTGTTCTGGGCATTCTGTATGAGAGCTTCATTCATCCGCTGACCATTCTCTCGGGCCTGCCATCTGCGGCGGTGGGCGCGCTGCTCACCCTCTGGTTCTTCCATTATTCCCTGACGCTGTACGCGTTTGTGGGCATGATCATGCTGGTCGGCATCGTGAAGAAGAACGCGATCATGATGGTGGACTTTGCACTCGCGCGGGAACGCGAAGGCGCGATGGATCCCGAGACGGCCATCGTCAAGGCTGCCGTGATCCGCTTCAGGCCCATCATGATGACCACGATGGCCGCCCTGATGGGAACATTCCCGATTGCGATAGGGCTGGGTTCCAGCAGCGAAGGGCGCAGGCCGCTGGGGCTTGCCGTGGTGGGAGGCCTGATGTTGAGCCAGGCAGTGACGCTTTACATCACTCCGGTGCTGTATGTTTATCTGGACAAGCTTGGCACGCTGTTTTCGACCAGGCGTGTTACGAGTCCGGAACCGGCGGAGTAGAACCGCTTTCGATATTCGAGCCTTGGACGAGGACACCGGTCCTGCCGGCGGAACAGAAATGTTGAAACTCTACAATTATTACGCCAGCAGCACCTCCTACCGGACCCGCATCGTCCTGCATGTCAAAGGCATTCCTTACGAATATGTGCCGGTGCGGCTGGACAGGGCCGAACATCTGGACGCGGCGTATGGCGAGATCAATCCAATGCGCGGCGTGCCTACTCTGGAGGCAGACGGCACGCGCCTGTACCAGTCATCCGCGATCATGGAATATCTCGAAGAGGTCTATCCCGAGCCGGCGATGCTTCCCGGCGATGTATTCGGGCGAGCGCGCGTCCGCGCTATCGCGGCGATCGTCGGTTCCGACATGCATCCTGTGACCAATCTGCGAATTCGGAACTTCGTCCGTGATGTTTACAGGCAGGACGCCGATGGGGTGAACGCCTGGATTCACCGCTGGAACAGCCAGGGATTTGAGGCCATCGAAGCGATGTTGCGGGAGGACACGGCGCGCGATCCGGGATTTTGTTTCGGAACATCGCCAACCATCGCCGACGCCTGTCTGGTGTCGCATGTATTCTCGGCGGTGCGTTTCAAGACCGATATGTCGCCCTACCCGCTGATCCGGAGCGTGGTGGAGAACTGCGAACAACTCGAGCCGTTTGCGCGGTCTCACCCCAGCCGGCAACCTGACGCGAAATAACCGGACCTACTCTCCGAGCGGCATGGGAATTCCGCATTCATCCTTGGAAATGCGGATGACCATGGCGGTCTTGACGCTTGCCACATTCCTGGCCGAGGTCAGATCCCGGGTGATGAACTCCTGGAATTCCGGCATGTTTTTCGCCATGCACAAAAGCACGAAATCCACATCGCCGGACAGCATGTGGCAGCTGCGGACCTGGGGCCACGCATCGACCTGCCGTTCAAACGACCGGAGATCCTGTTCGGACTGGCTGGAGAAGTCCGACGAAAGCATATGCCGCAACTTCGTAACCCAAAGCACGGGCATCGAGTTCGGCGTGGTAGCCTTTGATGTATCCGGATTTCTCGAGAACCCTCACACGGCGCAGGCAGGGCGGCGCCGTGATTTTGACGCGCCCGGCAAGCTCGACATTGGTCATCCGGCCTTCGGCCTGGAGTTCAGCGAGGATCTGTCGATCAATCGGGTCGAGCCTGTGCCGGGCCATGTATCTCCGTGGGCGCGAAGAGTGATCAAATTCAACGCGCGTTTTGGAAGATTGTTGCCAATATACTTGCGATAAAGCTGCAGGTTCCTTCCTTGAGACGGCGCAGTTCCGCCTAATTGTGGGTGCAAACGGGAACACAGCCTTGACCTCGCGGCCGGTTTCTCCCGATATCCCGCGAAACTTCATAAGCGTGTCCCATGTCCGATGTGAAAGCAAAAGTTCTGATCCTTGGCAGCGGTCCTGCCGGCTGCACTGCCGCGATTTACGCGGCGCGCGCAATGCTGGAACCGGTGATGGTGGCCGGAATGCAGCCCGGCGGTCAGCTCACGATCACGACCGAGGTGGAAAACTATCCCGGATTCGCCACGGCAATTCAGGGACCGTGGCTGATGGAACAGATGCAGGCGCAAGTCGAGCATCTGGGGACCAAAGTCGTTTATGACCTGATCACGGGTGGTGATCTCGCAGGCCGGCCCTTTGTCCTCTCGGGCAATTCCGGCAAGCGCTACACGGCTGAGACTCTGATCATCGCCACTGGAGCGCAAGCCAAGTGGCTGGGGCTTCCCAACGAGGAGAAATACAAGGGATTTGGCGTCTCTGCCTGTGCGACCTGTGATGGCTTTTTTTTCAAGGGCAAGAAAGTCGTGGTTGTGGGCGGAGGCAACACGGCCGTCGAGGAGGCGCTGTTTCTGACCAATTTCGCCACCCAGGTGACGCTGATCCATCGGCGGGATTCACTGCGAGCCGACAAGACCAATCAGGCGCGCATCGGCAGCCACCCCAAAGTCCGCCTTCTGTGGAATTCCGTTGTCGCCGATGTAATCGGATCGGGTGAGCCGAAGACTGTTTCCGCGGTCCGGGTGAAAAATGTCGAGACGGGTGAAACATCCGACCTCGCGGCTGATGGGCTTTTCGTCGCCATTGGTCACACCCCCGCGACCGAGATCTTTCGCGGGCAGGTCGACATGGACGATGAGGGCTATATCCGCACTGCGCCGGATTCGACGAGGACAAGTGTGCCCGGAGTTTTTGCCGCCGGCGATGTCAAGGACAGGATCTTCCGCCAAGCCGTCACCGCGGCGGGAATGGGCTGCATGGCGGCGCTTGAGGCTGAGCGCTTTCTGGCGGGAAGCCACTGATTTTCCGACAACCCGGGCTCGCGAAATTCTTGAACCGCGGCGATCTTGGAACCCGTGACAGAAGTCCCATATCGAAAGTAAGCGGTTTTGTCCCCGCGAACCAAAAAGGAGGTTTCCTCCCGAAAGACGGACGGCAAACCGTTCGCAGCCTCCGGGGAAGTAGCCGGCGTGATCCACGCCGGCTTTTCCTTGTTCTGTTCTCTCCACTGCGGCTGTTCGCTTGTGCGGATGCAATGACCGAATAAATTGAGAATCCCGTTCTGGAGCATTGCGGCGCCTGCGTTATCCGACAAAAGAAACCATTGCTTTACCAAAGAATGCGTCCCGAATTGACGCTCGGTCGTCGCGGGTTCATCTGTTCGCGGAACATCGGCCATTGAATTGCAATTGAGCCAAATTGATTTTCCCGGAAGTCCGAACTGAAAGGAGCGCTCCGTGATCAAAATCGACAATCGCAAAGACGCAGAAACCCTGGTGAGCAAGATTCTTTGCTCCTGCTTCCTCTCCATCGGTGGAACCGTCACGGTACGTGCCGAAAGGGCTCGCGACGCGGCAAAAGCCATTGCCGGGCGGCTGCAAAGCAACGGATATCTGAAGGACAGCGAAGACTCCACCGAGGTGGAGAATGTCATATCGGGTGCAATCTATAACCGCGGCGAGATGCCTGCCTCGTTCAGCATACCTGCGCGGTGGCTCGCCGGTCGAATTTTCGAGCTGCTGGAGGCGGCCGAAAAAGAATCGAAAATGGGTCCCGCCTGGCTGCGTCAGGCTGCATAGGGATATCAGCGCGTCGATGCGCGAAGGCCCCCACCCGTATTTTGCGGAGAGCAAAATGCGGGCCTCACGTCTTTCCAGCGAATGCAACTGGACCGAAAGGTTGGAGACCGCATTCAATGGTCAGGCTGCGAGCGCCGGGTAGAGTGACTGTGCCGTATCGGCGAAAATCCATTGCCTATCGCGTGTGGGCAGGAATGCGAGTTTCTCCTGCGCTAAAGAAATCAGCTCAGGCAACGGACGCTCCGAAGCCGGAAAATTCGATCCCCAGGCGATCCGCTGTGCGCCGAACTGACTAACCAGCTTGCCGAAGAACGTTTTCGGCGTAGCTTTTCCCTTCGTAGCGCCGACGAAGTTGCGTTCGGTCGCTTTGAGATAGACATTCGGAAAGGAAGCCAGACCCCACAGACTCTCTGCGGCTTTGTAAGGCGGACCATCCTCCTGAACGGGCCTCGCGAGGTGATCGAGGATCACCTTAAGCCTGGGGAAGCGGGTCAACACATTGATAAGTTGCGGAATGCCGGTGGCGGTCATCTGCAGACATACAGGCAGGTTGTTTTGCTCGGCGACCTGCCATCCCGGAAAAGTCGATGGATCATCCAGCCAGTCGGCCTGGCCCGGCATCGTGCTTCCGGTCATAAACAATCGCAGACCGGTGAGGTCGCGGCTGATCCAATACCGCAGTTTCTCTGGCGCATCGGGCTCGCGCAGATCAGCGGAGAACACACCTGTAAAGCGCGGCGACGCGGCCACTGCGTCGGCAACGTAGGAATTGTCATGGCCATAGCAGGTGGAAGCCTGAACCAGTACGCATTTCGCGATGCCGGCGCGATCCATTTCAACCTGCATTTGCTGATAGCTCACCGGACGTGCCTGCGACCAATCCGAAGCATGCCCGCCCACCGGAGCGCGCGGATACTTTTGTGTATCCAGAGAAATGACGTGAGGATGAATATCTATAACCACGGGGATGTACCAGCCTGAGTGTGACACGCCCAAACTAGTGACAGCGATTGCCCCGGTCATTCGAAAACTCGCACGCGCCATTCGTTTTTTGTGTCCAAATTACTCTGGCAACTGCTCAAACGTCACAAATTCAAGACGCCGACGTGTCGTCGCTTCACGACCATTTGCAGAAGCATCAACACGCAACCACCGATTTGAAAAAGGCGGCGGCAAATCGCCGCCGCCCAAATGTACCCATTTGATTGCGTCTGGTGGGCCAGCGCGCAACGCGGCTTTTTGCCGATGCGGCCCCCTTACGGAAGCCGTCAGTTCGGCGCCCATTTCTGCGCCCGTTTGTTGGCGCCGTTCTCGCCGATATACACATTGCCCTTGGAGTTCACCGCCGCTTTATGCGCCCCGGCGAATTCACCGGGACCATTGCCGGGGCGGCCCAGCTTGCCAATGATCTGGCCGGACTTGTTGTCGAGTTCCCACACGTAGCCGTTCACCATGTCTGGCACGAATACATGTTGCTGCGCCGCATCGGGCGAGAAGGCGATGTTCATCACCGAGCCGCCGCGCATCGTCCCATTGGCGACATAGATTTCCCTCAAAAACTGGCCCTGTTTGGTGAAGATCTGAATGCGGTCGCCGCCGCGGTCGCCGAACCAGACCTGGCCTTCGTTGGAGATCGTCACTGATTGCACCGGATTGCCGAATTCCTGCGCATGAAAATCGTTGGGATCGTGCGGTATATCCGCGTTGGAGATTTGCGACAGCGGCTTTCCGTATGCGCCCCAGCCGCGCTTAAATTGGCCGGTGCTGATGCTGTATACGAGCAGGCGGCGATTGAGATAACCGTCGGCGATGTACATTTCGTCGGCGGCTTCATCCAGCGCCAGGCCGGCGGCGCCGGTCGGCCAAGTGTCCGTCTGCTGATTGTCCATCTTCTGGTCTTTGCGTTGTATGACCGGACCGCGATGGCCGTAATCCCTGATAAATTTCCTGTTATTGGTGAATTTGAGCAGCCCATCGCCCGGGGTCGAGCCCGAGAGATAAACATCACCCTTAGTGTCGACGACGATGGTGCGCTCCTTGTCCGGCCAGCGGACGCCTGCCGGCACCAAGTTGGCACCGCCCCAGGCCTGAAGAAGATTACCGTCGGTATCGAATTCCAGCACCGGGGGCGACATCTTGCGCGTGGCCTTGTCCAGCGCCCCAGGACCATTCGCAGGATTAAATGGAGGTTTGTCCTGCACTGGCTGGCTGACGCGGATGTAGAGCCAGATATGATCGTTCTTGTCGACGTACACGCCATGAACCTCGTTCATGACCCAATTGTTGGGCAACGGCTTCGGCCAGTCCGCAACGAAATGGTAAGGCGCGTCCGGCGGGTTCGGGAGATTCGTCGTCACCGCCCGAACGCGTCCTCCAAGTCCGCCAACCTGCGCGTCCGCTACGCCATAAAGTGCGGCCGCCGAGACCGCCAGTGCAGTCCAAAATTTCCAACCCGCGTGCATTACATTACCTCCTGGAATTTATCGCATCAGCCAACGCGAACAGCATTCATGATTACCGGTCCCGCCTGGTTCACCAGCAACAATTTGCCATTTTCAGAAGTCAGGGACCTCCGCATGCGGGATTGGATATTTAATCTGTCCCTGTATCCAAAGCGCGCGAGGCGTTCGCCAAACCCTCCGCGCATGCATATTCCAACAATGGCGTGTTGGCGACCTTCTGATACCGCTGACTTGCCGACCACGGCATTGTGAACGCGCCGAAATCATTGACCGTGAAGTTCACTTCCAAAGTTCGCCCATTATCGACCAAATGGTAGCGTTCGAAGATGTGCAGTTTGTCTGTATGCGGTGTCATATAGTAATCGACTGGGACGTTGGTCGTGACTTCAACCGTCTGGATCACCAGCGTATCTCCTTCATAATGGCCGACAGATTCTCCGTACCAGGACGGTGTGATGGTCTGCTAGTGCGGCACGTCCAGGTAGATGTGCCGCACCTGATGGTCGCTCTGGTACAGGAAGACTACTTCTTTGGCCGTTTGAGCGATGTATAACGGCTGTAGCCGCAGCAGGAGCGCGCCCGGGACACCGGCCGGCCCGCAACGTGAAACGGCCGTCGGCTGCGACCTGTCGGAGCCGCCATACAGCGCCTCGATATTGGCCTTTCGCAGCGCCTCTTTCACCCAGGGCTGCAAGATGGGATTGTTCAGATCGGCCACAAACATCTCGGGTGTCCGTCTCGCAGTCCCGAAATTCGGATCAAAACTGACCGGACCCGCACCGGTTTTCGGCGGGATGAAGTCGTTGCGTGGATTGCGCCATGCCGCGCCGCCTGCGGACGACAGATCGGGAATCAGGGTAGGAAGACGCCGCATGCGCGGCGCTTACCATTGCCCAATGCGTCAGTGATACGGAGGCAGCCGTGAGGCCGCGCGAATATCTCCGCATGACATTCCCTTTCTCCGAGCGCCCCGTCCATTCGGCCAATTCGCGAGTTGCTCTCGGCTGGAGTCTCTAGATGAGGCTGTTCGTTGTCTAATTCAAATCTCGTGCGCCTCCATAAGCCAATATTGTTTTATCCGATCAACGCTGCCGTTTTTCTAATGGGGTCTCCCGGCATCGATCAGGTTTAATTTCCGCGCGCTGAATTGGGCTGTCAGAACAATACTGGCACGGATGGGCGCATCCAGGGGGAGTAAAAAAAAAAAAAAAAAAAAAAAAAAAAAAAAAAAAAAAAAAAAAAAAAAAAAAAAAAAAAAAAAAAAAAAAAAAAAAAAAAAAAAAAAAAAAAAAAAAAAAAAAAAAAAAAAAAAAAAAAAAAAAAAAAAAAAAAAAAAAAAAAAAAAAAAAAAAAAAAAAAAAAAAAAAAAAAAAAAAAAAAAAAAAAAAAAAAAAAAAAAAAAAAAAAAAAAAAAAAAAAAAAAAAAAAAAAAAAAAAAAAAAAAAAAAAAAAAAAAAAAAAAAAAAAAAAAAAAAAAAAAAAAAAAAAAAAAAAAAAAAAAAAAAAAAAAAAAAAAAAAAAAAAAAAAAAAAAAAAAAAAAAAAAAAAAAAAAAAAAAAAAGCCGTTCGTCAGCGCCACGAACCTTGAAAATAACGAATTTACCCAGAGCGTAAACATCCGTGTATTGAGCACCAAGAGTAAACGTACCCTGCTTATTATTAACAAAAAGCGCTATCCCTGTCAAGAGCGATAGAGGCTACTGCCGCACCGATCCTTCGATTGTTCCTCAGCTTGCCCTCGAGCGCGTCTATACGCTATATGAACTGCGCCTCTGCGACCTACGTATCGTATGTGGTCGCCTGCGTATCAATCTCATCCTAAAGCGAGAATATAACGAAGCAACCGTGAAAGAGCAAGTTAGCGCATCGCCGAAAGACGAACATCCGTTCTATCGCGGCAGCATGCTTTTCGTACTAAAGTGAACAGCGGCTATGTAACCGTAAGTTACGAAACTTCTACGCAGTTCCATACGTCGAAACTGCCCGATACTATTTCACTTACAATTTTTTTGCTGCTCAGAGAGTTAGCAATCTAACGCCCCTCTGCAACTCGATTTCCGGTACCATCTCGATCTGCAAACCCACAGTGGCTACCAGCGCCACCTGCCAGAACCCCAACACCACAACCTATACTGCCGTGTTGCCGAATACACCGATATCATTCAGTGCTACTGTGTGCACCAGTTGCGGCAATTGCTATGCCATTCCTACGTGCCAGAATAGCCAGAGTTTGACCTGAGCATCCATTGTCGCCAACACCCCTACTTGCCCGAACAATACGAAGATCTGCACCAAAAACTAAATTAATCCGTGGTCAGACGAGTGAAAACGCCGTACCAGTTTCGCAATAGCGCTACGCTCACGTTCTACCAGACTGTGTTCCCTCACGTGCAGTTCTTTGCCTACGCGGTCTCCATATACCGCCGAATTAAATTCTCTGCAGAAAAGGCATTACCACCGATGCCGCTGTGCCTACTATCAATCCTTATTACCCTGTCTGTGCGCCATCGCGATGCTTGTTTATTATTACCTGTCCAAGTACATGCAACCGAACACTGCCTGTAACGAGATCTCAGTATCGTACGCTGCTTGTTTCAATATCGATCTCCCGAACAATTGGCTTGCCACTATTTCTGCCTCGACCTACCGTCAGCACGAGCAATCCGCCATTACGCATACATACAACCTCAACAATGTGACTGCTGCACTTGTAATACAGTGGCTGCTACGCCCTGCAACGTGTTTACCAGCTTTACCAAACCCGCGAACATTCCATACCTGAACGTATTTTGTGATCCCAACCAATTCACATGCAACGATCCGGCCACATTGGCCTATATATCGGCGTTCAGCAGAACGAACGTGATAGAGAGGATTGACGAATTCAGCGCGAGCGCAAACGGAGATGTATTGCCACTGCCGGTGGCGAACTCAGCGCTGCGGTTGGTGCTGCACTCGATGACTATTACTATAACGCCGAGCTGCAAAGAAACACTGCCACATTTACCAACACGAGTGTCAGCGATTTGACGGACTTTGGCCGGCGACAGGTTTGGGCCGTTTACGGCCAGGTCAATGTTCCCATTGTCGGTGACGATAATAAGTTTCTATTCGTAGATCGGCTCAATGTGGAGGCGTCTGCCCGGTACGACCGCTACAATACGTTCGGGGGAACGTTCAATCCGAAGGTGTCAGCAGACTGGGGCATTTACGACGGATTCTGTAATGCGTGGCTCATGGGGAACGTCGTTCCGCGCACCGTCCTTCGTAGAATCCGGTAGCATCGTCGGCGCAACGCTTCAGGCGGTCAATATCCCCGCAGGTGCCGCGACAAATAGCGTGGGGACTTGTCATGCTGTCGGAGGAACGGCTCCCGCCGGATCGGCCGCGGCGGGCATCGATCCCAACTGCACTGCCGCCCTGCAAAATCTCGGCGGTATCATGCTCAGTAACGCCTCCGGCGTTGCCTCGCCGGTGCGTCACAATGCCGTGCCGCTGCAGCCGGAGACAGCGCAAAGTGTAAGCGGCGGAGTGGAATGGGCGCCGACCGACAGTATCTTCAAGGGGCTCGATATCGAGGCAACCTATTGGTACACCCGAATTCGCAATGAGCTGCAAGGCTGCAACGTCGGGTCATCGAGCAAAGGCCAACTCTACGATCCGCTTTATGCCTCCTGTTTCGTCACCGCCGCCAATGACCCAACCTTTGCCACCGACGTGGCGGCGATTTTCGCCGAACCGGTTTCCGCGCTTAATCAAAACATCACGCCCGCCAATATCGGTTGGGTCGCGGACGGAGCGATCCGCAATATCGGCTGGCAAACGATCAATGGCGTCGATTTCGACGGCACTTATGCATGGGATATGGGGGGTTGGGGCAACTGGCATGTCGGTGCGAGCGGCGAATACATCATCGATAGCAATACCGATATTGGTTCCGGGCAACCGCCTGTCAGCGAGTACAACACTGTAGTTGTTGGAACCAGAAACAGTGGCGGCCGGCTGCGCTACAGGGCGAACCTGGGTTGGAATGGCGGACCGCGCAACGCGTGGAGCATCGATGGCTTCATGAATTTCTTCCCCCACTATAATCTGAATGGCGGGGCCCTTCCTTCGGAATGTTTTTTGCAGGGACAGACTCCCTGTAACGCCTCTGGAATGCCGCAATATGCTCAGTATACTCAGCAATTTCCGACGCTAAACAATCTTGTGCCCGGTACGTATACCTTCGATCTCTCGGTCAGATACAATACCGGTGACACGCCAGCCACCGACTATCTGAAAAATGTCAGCATTGCGCTGGCGGTGAACAATATCCTGGATAAGAGACCGCCCTACCAGTATGCAGTGTCGGATACGCCGATATTTGCCTTCTTCAGTCCTCCCCAGAGAGGAGGGGCAGGGTTTGGCGGCATTGGCGCGGATCAGCGGGTTTTCGTGCTGACGGTTACAAAAGCCTTGTTCTGATCTCTTCGTGCCAGGACCGCATCGCCAAGGCGTTGCAGGCAGATGCCGGTGAAGTGGTCGCGTCGGTCCCTATCGGTCTTGGCCCCGACGCAGTATTTCAGGACCCGTTCGCAAACTCGCCTTTATCCCTTGCGGCGTTGACGGTGTCATGGAGGTCAATTCGGTCGCTGATTTCGTCCATATTTTGGAGGTTCACGGGGTTTCCACTCAAGTGGGATCGCGCACCGGAACGGTGGATCCAAAAACGGGTCGCGTCTATCTCATGGCACAATACGATGCGGGAAGGGCCCGTCGGTCCAGGGCGCGTACCGCTTCCGGGTGCATACGAGGTGTTGGTGGGCGGCCCCCAAGTCACGTAGGAGGAATAAAATGCGCCCAATCACCATGATGTCGCTTGCGGCGGTAATCGCTGTCCAGATCATCGCGCTGTCCGCACATGCCGCTGACGACGGGCCCTACCGCGTATTGCGCGTCGTGAAAGTCGGCGGCGACGGCGGCTTCGATTACGTCAGAGCCGATGCGACCAATCGTCGACTTTATATTACGCGCCGCGGTAAACCGCCGGAGGTTGACGTCTTCGATCTCGACACGCTGAAACTGGTCGGGACGATTCCGAATGTCGGCGCTGCCGGCGCCCTCGCCGATCCCAAATCGGGCCACGGCTTTGCGTCGAGCAATCCGGTCACCATGTTCGACGCCAAGACACTGAAGGTGATGAAGACTATCCCGGTTGACAGCCACGCGGACGACTTGCTGGTCGACGACTACAATGACCGGCTCTACCTCTGGAGTCACACGCCGCCATACGGAACAGTAGTCGATGCGGTGACCGGCAATGTGCTCGGCACGGTCGATGTGGGCGGCGGAGTTGAAGAATTGGTCAGCGACGGCGCTGGCCACGTGTATGCCGTCGCCTTTGACAAGACCTACGTCGCGGTTATCGACGCCAATACGATGAAGGTCACCGCGCATTACCCTCTGCTGGGCACAGACGAGCGCGCCGACGACGAATGCGGCGGCCTGGCAATCGATCGGAAGAATCGCATCCTGTTCGCCGCCTGCAAGAATAAGAAACTGATGGTGATTCTCCGCCGATACGGGGAAGATTTTTACTACCCTGCCGCTGCCCGATATTTCGACCGACAGCGAGGGCTTCAATCAGAACACCATGGAACATTTCAGCTCGCACGGAAACGGGACATTGACCGTCATCAAGGAGAATAGCCCGAGCAATTTCGTTGTCGAACAGAATGTGAAGACGATCGACAACGGCAAGGCAATGACTTTCGACTCGAAAACGGGCCACGTCTTCATCACCGGCGCCGAATACCTTCCCGCGGCACCCGACGCAAAAAAATTCAAGGGACGCCCGGCGCGAGGTCCGATGGTGCCGGGATCGTTCTCCATCGTGGAAGTCGGCAGGTGAACAGCGGTTACGACCATGGTGGTATCCACACGACGGTGTGTGGCTTAACAGAAATCTATCATCCGCAACCCTTTTCGAATGACCTGTAGTCACCCCAGTGCCTCATGAATCCGGCCAGTCGGGACAGCCAAAATGCTGAGGAGAGCAACACCGTGACCGGAGAGGCGATCAAAGCAGCGATGACGGCCCTGGTGGGTTCAGCCATGATGGCACTGTTGCCGTCCATTGTGGATGCGGCGGACTCCCCGGGCCACATTCCCGACCTGTCTGCTGGCGGCGCAGCGTGGCGCAACACACACAACGATTTTATCCTTCCTTCTGCAGGCCCCGGCCCCGTGACTTGGGACCCTGCGCATCCCTTTGTTGGCAATGGTCAGAGAGGGATTGTGACGTCCCGGGTCGCGGATCTCAGCAACCCAATCCTCATGTCGTGGGTGAAAGATGAGCTGAAAAAATTGAACGACGATGCGCTCGCGGGCAAGCTCCAGTACTCGCCAACGGCACTGTGCCGGCCGAACGGCGTACCAGGCGTCATTCTTCTCCGAAACGAACCCTTGTTTATTGCTCAAAGAGACACGGAAGTAACGTTCCTCTATCAGAGCGACCATCAGTCCCGACACATTTACCTGAACGTTCCCCTATTCCGCGAAAGTCAAGTCCTCATGGTACGGCGAATTCGTAGGGCACTACGAAGGTGACACGCTGGTCGTCGATACGATCGGCATCACACCAAAGGCTCCGGTCGACTATTACTGGACTCCGCATACGGATCAGATCCACGTCATCGAACGCTACCGCCGTATTGATGATGGGAAAACCCTCGAAGTGACCTTCACTGTCGAAGACCCGGGCGCATTCACGATGCCCTGGACCGCGAGCCAGCGCTACCGGAAGCTCGATAACACGCGTATGGAAGAATATGTTTGTGCCGAAGGGGAACCGTTGGCACCCAGGGCAACCGGTTTGGATTTCTAGGACTTCTTCACTTCGCACGCGCCGGAGCACCAATAATGCGCCTGATGACTGTGATGTGCCTGGCGGTTGTTACGGCCCCAATCACGCTGACTGCGCATGCGGCTGACGACGGTCCCTACCGTGTATTGCGTGTCGTGAAAGTCGGCGGCGACGGTGGCTTCGATTACGTCAAAACGGATGCAACGAATCGCCGACTTTATATTACGCGCCACGGCAAACAGCCGGAGGTTGATGTCTTCGATCTCGACACGCTGAAACCGGTGGGGAAAATTCCGAATGTCGGCGCGGCCGGCGCCCTCGCCGATCCCAAATCGGGACACGGCTTCGCATCGAGCAATCCGGTCACCATGTTTGACGCCAGGACGCTGATGAAGATCACGGACATCCCGGTTGCCAGTCATCCGGACGACTTAATGGTCGACGACTATAATGACCGGCTCTACCTTTGGAGCCACACCGCGCCTGCCGGTACGGTGGTCGATGCAGTGACCGGCAACGTGCTCGGCACCATCGATCTGGACGGTGCAGTGGAGGAATTGGTCAGCGACGGCGCCGGCCACGTATATGTCGCATTCGACAACAACGGCAGCATCGCCGTTGTCGACGCCAATACGATGAAGGTCATCGCGCATTACCCTCTGCTGGGCAAGGACGACAACTGCGGCGGTCTGGCGATCGATAGGAAAAATCGCATTCTGTTCGCCGGCTGCCGTGACAAGCAAGTCATGGTGATTCTCTCCGCCGATACGGGGAAGATTATCACCACCCTGCCGCTGCCCGATATTTCGACGGACAGCGAGGCCTTCAATCAGAATACCGTGGAAAATTTCAGCTCACACGGAAACGGAACATTGACGGTCATCAAGGAGAACAGCCCGACCGATTTCGTTGTCGAACAGAATGTGAAGACGATCGACAACGGCAAGGCAATGGCTTTCGAACTCGAAGACGGGCCACGTCTTCATCACCGGCGCCGAATACCTTCCCGCGGCACCCGACGCAGTAAAGTTCAAGGGACGCCCGGCGCGCGGTCCGATGGTGCCGGGATCGTTCTCCATCGTGGAAGTCGGCAGGTAGCCGGATAATTCCCGGCCATTTCAGCGGCGCATTGCTTACGTTCCGCCGGTTTGTTCTTCGGTTGCCCCCTGTTTCGATCAAGCGCTCGCAGGCGCGCTCGCCGCGGAAGCACCGGTCTCCGCAGTGAGATGACGCAGTATGTCCAGGAATTGCTGCTGTGTTGTCGTCGCAGCCCAACCCATGCGTGTCGCCACGCCATAAGCCGGCGCCGGAATATTGCATGCGAACGGCAGAACCCGCATGACTCCCTGGGCTTCTTCTGACCGCGCCTCGTGGCGTGTCAGCAGGGTCAATCTGTTGGATTCTACGATGACCGCACGCGTGATGGCGCGCGATGCAGTTACAATGTCCGCGACCGGCATGCGCTGTTTGGCGAATAGTCCGTGAAAGGCCTGGGATCTCGGCGTTGCCGGACCTGGTATGATCCACCTGTACCGCGCCAAGTCGTTGAGCGACAGTTCGCCGGGCCGGTTCAGCGGATGACCCGGACGGCACACGACAACATAGTCGTCGCGGTAAAGCGTTTCCTCGACAACTTCCGTCGCCCAGTCAGGACGCCTCAGTATGCTAAATAGAAAATCAATGTTGCCGAGCAGCAGGTCGTTCAGCAGGTGCTCATACGGCTCCTCAATAACTTTGACGGTGAGGCCCGGATAGTGCGTCAGCAGCCGGTCAATTGCCCGGCCTAAAAGCGGTGCACCCGATGTGGATAGGGTGCCGACCAGCAAGGAAGCGTTCAGCACACCTTTGCGATGATCGATTTCCTCACGCGCAGACCGAATTTCACCCAGCGCCACGTTAAATCGGCGTGCGAGTACGCTGCCAGTCCGCGTCGTGGTCGTTCCCCTTGCGACACGGGCGTAAAGCGGCCCCCGGAGGAGCTTTTCAAGCTCTCGCGCGGCCCTATGAAGCGAGGGCTGCGAAATGCCGATGGATCGGGCTGCCTGATCGAACGAGATGTTCTCAGACACCGCGATCAGGCTGCGGATTTGCGTCAGCGTGATCTTGCCCAGCATTGTTTCCGCATCAAAGTTGTGGCCGACCGATGTGTTTGCCGCGAATTCCTGAATGGCATGCAGCATCAGCATATGCATGCGCCGGATGCGAAACAGCAGGATTTCTCCGTATTCGGACGGCAGTGATCCGGTGTGATGCCGTTCCAGAAGTCTCGAGCCAAAGCGTTCTTCGAGATTTGCAATGGCCTGCGAAATGGCCGGCTGCGACAGATTTACGGCCGACGAAGCGCGGCTCACGCTCTGCAACCGTGCCACGCTTTCGAACACCCGCATATGCCGCAGGCTGGGAATCGAAAACGATTTCTCCATCGGCTGTCTCCGCTAGAGCCTGCCGAAACTTAGCACAAACTTATGAATGCGAATCCTGCTGAGAACGCAGAAGTCCACCTTAACGGCAATCGACAGCGGTTCCAGCCTGGCAGCGTTTGTAACATTGAGCGGATCGAATATCCCGCCAGCTATGCAGCGCCTTTCCTGTCCCCTTTCCCTTTCCTATGCCCACGGCGTGGTCCTGATTGATTGTGTGCCGGTGCAAGGCCTTCCACGGTTGCACGACGCCATGGGACCTTTGCTGCCGTCCGTCGTATGGAAGCGCTCCATCAGATGCAGCGATCGCTGTGTGGCGTGCGGTAATTGTCGGCGAACGCCGTGGTGGAGATCCTAATCGTATCAATTACCGGCGTATCGCCTTGGTAATGGCAGACAAATCATCCGTATAAGGATTTAGAGACGATCTGGGAGTGCGGCACGTCCAAGCAGATGCGCCGCATCTGATGGTCGCTCCGGCACAGGAACAGCACCTCTTGCATCGTTCGGGCGATGAACGACGGATTTACCGGTTTTTGGCCGAATGAAATCGGTATGCGAGTTGCGTCGGCCGCTCCACCCGCGGACAGATCGGGAATGCCTCCGGATGAAGCGCCAAAAACAGGCGAGCAGATAATCACCGATGCAGCAGCGACATATGTGGCTCGTGGTACTGTCACGCTTATCTCCCTTCGCTGAACGGCCTCGCTTTCCGGCAGCACGCGCTACGGACTCCTTGATGCCAGCCAGGCCGAGACGGCAACGATCTCCCGGTCGGACAATTTCGCGACGATCGGCTTCATCAGCACCACGTTCTTGTCCTTGCGTGTGCCGATCTGCATGTTCTTCAACTGGCGGATCAGGTACAACGAGTGTTGCCCGGCGAGCCGCGGCACATCGCCGACGCCCTTGTAATCGGCGCCATGGCATGTGGCGCATCCGCCCTCAGTCACCACTTTCTCGCCGAGCGCCAAGTCGTCCGCGTGTACATATTGGACGAACCCGCCGTTGATTTGGTCCCGCGCGCGAACGAGATCGTCGTTCTCGGCCACTTCGACGATCATCCCCGGCGGGAGCGGTTCCATGCCGGCGTCTTTGGCGTGATAGCGAAAGCCGCCGCCACCAAAAGGAGCAGGACCCTTAGGCATCTCATCGCCCACGACCGTCTTGACCCATTTCTGTCGATCGGGACCGATCGCGGAAAAATATTCCGCCGCCTGCTTCAGCTCGTCCTCGGTGACGAGCTCGGCCGCCTGAACCATACGGCCCGTGCGCGTGTCGAGACGGTCGCCGTCGCGGAAGGCGTGCACCTGTTCGATGATGTAGTTTACAGACAGGCCGGAAATTGCGGCAGATTCCGGGTGGGAGCCGCCGTTGGCAAGGTGGCATTGCATGCAGGGAAGCGGCTTACCCCTGGCGACCACATCCGGCATTTTCGGAAGGCCAGTATATGTGGAGGCGACCAGGGCCTGGTTGACCGGCCTGGCCGGTGCTGCGGCGTCCGCATTGTTGCCGGGCGGCGGCTCCGTAGGGTAGGCCCACTGGAGGCTGTTCTCAGCCGCGTAACCGGCGACCGGCAGCAACACCACTATCATCCCAAAAAGTTTTCGCATTTTCTCCCTGCTCCTTGGCCGCATCCCTCGCGCTAAAATCGTCGCTGGCGATTTTCTAACGCGCTCGATGCCCTGAAGCGGCAGTCAGGTTTCACGACTCTCTCTAATTCGTCGCTGGCACGAATTTCTGCACGCGGGAGCCGCGTCCGATTTCGCCGACATAAACGTTTCCCTTCGAATCCATCGCGGAAACGTGGGGTGCGAACAACTCGCCGGGGTTTGCGCCCTTGTGGCTGACATGGCCAAGGATTTCGCCGGACTGACGGTCGAGTTGCCACACGGTGGCATTCACCAGGTCCGCGACGAAGATGTATTTCTGTGCGGGATCGCTTGAGAAGTCGACCGAACCAGCCGAGCCACCACCCATGGTCGCATTGGCGATGTGGAATTCTTTCAGGAACTTGCCCTGCTTGGTGAACACCTGAACGCGATCGCCTGCGCGATCGCAAACATAGACCAGCCCATCATTGGAAATATGCACGCAATGCACCGGCGACTTGAAATCCGCCGCGTGCAGATCATTCGGATCGTGCGGCGGTTGCGGATCGTTGGAGATTTCCGAAATCGCCTTGCCATAGGCGCCCCAGCCGCGCTTGAACTCGCCCGTTTTCAGGTCGAACACGATCACGCGGCGGTTGAGATATCCGTCCGCGATAAAGATTTCGTTCGCATCCTCGTCGAGCGCCGCGCTCGAGACGCCGAGCAGCAGGATTTTGCTCTGATTGTCCTGCTTCATGCCCTGCCGCTCGACAATCGGGCCGCGGTGGCCAAATTCGCTGATGAATTTCCCATCCGTCGTGAATTTCAGCAGCGTATCGCCTGAAGCCGCGCCGGCGAGCCAGACATTGCGCTGGCGGTCCACGAAGATGGTGTGAACCTGCCTCGGCCAGACACCTTCCGGCGCCGAAGCAGGGGTGCCCCAGGAACGCAGCAGGTTGCCATCGGGGTCGAATTCCAGCACGGCCGGTGCAGCGGATTTCCCGGCCGGGTTGTTGCCGGGGCGATCCAGCACCCAGATATGGTCGTCCTGATCGACAGACATGCCGGTAACCGTCCCCATGACCCAGTCGTTGGGCAACGGCTTCGGCCAGGCGGCGTCGAATTTGTAGACTTCCAGCACGTTCGGGAGGTTCGGCTTAGGCGCCGGCGCAGCGTTCAAAGTGCCGAAAAATGCCAAGGCGGAGCTGGCCGCGATGGCCCACCCCCAAGTTCGAATTTTCATGCGTTCCTCCCGCGCCTGCCCGGTCGGGGCACGGCTATTTGCCGTTAGTGTCACGCGGAACCCACCAATGGTCTAATAAGAACCGCGCCCGCCGCCATAACTCCTTGCTGTATCAGGGACCGAGCAGTCGTAATCGTCACCCTTGCACAGGTCGTCCGCAACTGCGTCGGAAGTCATCCAGGCGGATCGCATGTTCTTCCGCATCAGGTGGTGCGCGTATTGATCCGGAAACACCGATTCCGTTTCTCAATGCCAGAAAACTATTTGGCGAGGCGGCGGGCCTCACGTCTGACAAACATGGACGTCACCAGAAACGAGGTCACCGCCAACGCCCGAAATCTGCGCCTGACTTACCGTTTATTGTCGGCCTTTTTGAGGATCGTTGAGCCCGGCGGCGCTTCGCTTCCCATGAAGCCGATCACCGTACCGGAGGCGCTCTGGGCGAAATTGTCGGCCCCGGTGATCTGCACCTCCAGTTTCGCACCGGTCACCGGATTGGTGTAGGCAGCCACGCCCCGCAACGGCCTGTCAAAGCTTGTAGCCTGCTGTTGGAGCATGTTCATTGCGTGGTCATACACGACCCGCGAGGCTGCGACCGCGGTTTTGAATTGGTGTTGCCACCACTGCGGATCGAAGCGGAAGGATTGCAGCATGTGTTCGGCAAGCTGGATGGCCTCAGGTCCGTTACCCTGCGGTGTCAGAAGCACCGTGCTCGTATCGTCGGTCCAGGCGCCGGCGATGATCGCGCCATTCGCCCCATGGTAATAGTCTCCTCCCGTCTCCGAAAACCCATAGGCCGTATAAAGAATCCTGTTGCACATAGCGGTGAGTAAGGTTTCGCCTGTCGTATCGCGGCGCTCGACACCCTGAGGCATCGGCAGGGTCATTTTCGTATTCGGGAGAACCCGGGATCCCGTCACGGCAACACTCGTGCAGTTATCCTGCTGCAATTCGTTTCGCGCCAGATGTTCGGCCCACTGTTGCCCACTATGATAACTCATGATGATCTCGGGCTCGCCTTTTGGCGTGTAGGATTGCCCCTCGCGAAAGCCCAGTGACTGCAACGTGCTGGTCGGCTCGGCATAGGCAATCGCGCTTGGGTCGCCTACAACGATCTTGGTGAGTTTATCCGGCGACAATACCCCGATCACCGGGTGAGGCTGGTTGATCGAACGCCGTATGAGCCCGCCCACGACTTGCCAGCCCTGCGGAACATCGATGGTGAACGCGCCCTCTTTCGGATCGCGGAACTGTGTCCACGCAGCTGCTTCAACAGGGGGCGACAAAATCACGAATGCCAACACCACAATTGCCAGTGGAAAGCTGCATCTCCGCGATTCTCTCAACATCTCGATTCTCCGGCTAAACCCATCTCGCAGGCGCGCGGGATTCAGTGATCCCCCCCTGTCGATCTCAACACGCCGGCGCGCAGCTTAAATTGAGTACAGGTAAGATGGTGCAAAAATATTTCGCAACGGAGAATCGGCCCCATCAACCCGCGTAACCAGCTGTCGCGAGCGCCAATTCTTAATATTGAGTGGTAGTGGCAGCGGAGGCCGAATCTGCTTAACCCCCCAAGTCATAATGTTTGGTCCCATGAGATGGCATGGGAAGTGAAACGCCCCCCGCGCGTCGAATCGCTGATCTGCGCACGCCGGATAATGCAGTTTGCCCAATCCACCGTCGCATTTATTGTGGCCGCCGCCAAACGCTCGATTGGGTTCGTATGACCACCGCCGTTCAGCAAACTCCGTCACGATTTGTCTACGAGAACATCAACCCACTCAACGACGAGCCGTTTGCCACGCTCTATGCGATCTACAGCGATCTGTTTCCACTTTCCGACGAACGCGAGCCGCCTTCCGCATTTCGCGATTTGGCGGAGCTTAATTGCCGGCAAGATGTTCAGATTCTCTACGGCCCCTGGCAGGAATTCGTTTTTGGAATGCGCCTTGACCGACAGGGAGCGTTGGTCGGAGGGAATGTGTTTGGCGTTACCACCAGCCAAGCTCATGTGAATTTTGGCTGTCAGGCGAGTGTGCACGACATCTATTTGTTCGTTCACCCGAATGCTCGCGGCCATGGCGCCATGGCGGACGCCAAAGCCCATATGGAAGCCCATGCTCGTGCTGTCGTTGGACTGAATCCCGGAATCTTTGCGCCCCTGATTTTTCTTGAGGTCAACAACCCGACACTGATGAGTTCGTCAGAAATCGAGCTTGATACCATGCAATCTGGAATTGATCCCTGCCGCAGATACATGTCCTGGAAGCGAAGCGGGTTCAGGCCGCTTGATTTTCGTTACGTGCAGCCAGCGTTGCGGCCGGATGCTTCGGCCATCCGATATCTGAGATCTGTTCTGCAGCGGGGGAGCGTTTGATGCAATTCCCGCCGAGGTGATCCTGGCGCACCTCAAAGCGTTCATTTCGGTCTCCGTACTGAAGGGCCGACCGGCCAGTCAAAACCGCGATTTTGCATTTATGGCTGAGCAGCTGACGGCCGGAAAGATGATCCGGTTTGTTCCCGATGACGCGGCGGATCAGAAGCTGATTGCAGAAAAAGCGGGGATGCTGGCGCGCAGCACTGTCGGCGACACGTCCAAACCCTAGGCCAACTTCATCTCCATGACGACGTTGTGCCTTCCGCCCAAACCGCGAATTACGCGAGGCGGATCGGACCGGCGAAGCGTACGGGCCCAAACATCGTGCCTGGCAGCCGCGCCCTGCCGATCCTTCATGTAAATCGACTTCGAAAATCCATATAGCGATGCGAGCCGTTGCCCCTCTCCTGAAAAGATCGACGAGTACAAGCGAACTTCATCCCATCCGGAGCATGCCTTCCAGAGATACTCTTCTGCGAGATCCGCGAACTGAAAGGCCAGGCCCGGTTCTTCCTTTCTGGTGGCCGGGTCGATGTAGATCGCGCCAACGATCAGTTCCAGGGTCGTTTGGCTACCCAGTTGGTTCGTTAACGGCTCAAAATCTGATTGTTTGAACTCGGGTTCCGACAGTCTGCCATCGAGCCACTTCGACAGAGCGTCCTTGTTCAGGCGAAAAACGTCAAAGAAACCGGCGTCTTCACCTGAGGGGTTGGTCAACCGCATGCCCGCCGCGCAGCCGGAATCAACAGCATACTGGACGATCGCCGCGTTCATCGTGTCGCCCTTGAACACCTTGTCCGCGAAAACCGAGAGCTCGCGAAGATGACTGTCCGCCCGATAGGGAAACACCGAATAGACGACTGTGTCGACGTCCGGCACCGTCACATGCATACTGGCAGAAGTTAAATAAGTTCGCCAAACGTAGGACGATAACCACACCAGAAACAATAATGCGGCGACGATAAACAAAACGGCGATGGGCAAAATCACCGTGGTGTAGGGCGTCGTATAATACGTAACGATTGGCGTTATAAAGATGAGCAGAGTTCCGGCAAACCCCCAGGCTGTGCGAAGGTTTGTGACGGCCGCACTGCGAATTTCCTGCGTCAGCTGCCCGCCCCTGCGGATTATGCCCACTATAAAGCCTCTCTTTTGCTTTGACCCGCCCGGACAGCATAAGCCCCCCGGCTGGCGCCGTCTGCCGCAGGGGCGATCAGTTCTGCTTTTGCAGAAGACGAACTTTGCGCACGATATCTTGCAGCATTTCCTCGTGCAATTCGTCCTTGATGTAATTCCGCAATGTCCGTTCAATGATCCCCGCCAGCATCAACGATACGTCAGAGGGTGTTCCGCCCGAAGCAATAACGGACGGCACGAATTTCGCCGGGATTTCACGGCGCAATTCATTGAACAGGTCAGGAAGCCCGTCACGCTTGATATCCAGCAACATCTCGCTCAACGGTTTCATCGTCCGCCGTTCGACGATGTACACCCGCGTGTCCACTGGCACGTCCAATGGCGTGTCGACGCTCATCCACCCGAGGGTCGCCATTTCCGACCAGATCCTGTCGTTGGCACTGCCCGGGGTGGTGGTGACCCTGACGCTTTCCTCGGATTCGAGAGACTGAACCACGGCTTCAAGCACCGAACGGTCAGCCGGGCTCAGTTGACGTATCGCTGACCGCACGCTGTCGAGTTGCTGTTCATCTGTCATTTGGGAATTCCTCAGCGGAAGCGCGCGTCGTTGAGTGGCCGCCCGGGCTACAGAACGCGTTTTGCAAAACATGCGCAACCATTCTGACGGGCTTTACGCAGGCGCGCCCAGATCACCGCTCACACAAAGCTATCCATGATTGCCGCCGTGACGCATAGTCTGCGACCTGTTTTCAATTGCCGGCTGTGCCGCGGAGGACGTGACCTTCATGTTTGCTGAACTCGACTGGAAGCGCCTGGACGGCAAAGCCTGCCGGAAAATCCTGGCCGGGGGCCTGCACGTGTCACACGACGAACTCGAGGACATCATTGGATCGGAGTTCGGGGGGCAAGTCGCGGCACTTTCATTTTACAGGCGATTCAGGCTGCTGCACCTGACGGATGTCGTACTGCCGCAAATCGGAGATCCGGCGGACGTATATGCGTTGTGGTCCGGGGACGACGGGCTGTTGATCCTCGATGGTACCAGCGGTCCGATATACGGAGCGAACGAGTCCGAGCACCTTGAACTGACGCCGGCGACCGTGGAAGCCTATTTCCGCTTCTTCATGTTCGCCGTACGAGGCGAACAGGGAGCGTTCATGCTGTTTGAACCGCCATCCGGTCGGCGTTCTGAAAACACCGGGGAACAGTTCGCCCCCCAGGTGAAGTTGCTGCCCGGGCAATCCGGAGACGATGGGACCACCAGTTTCGTCTTCGATGCACCTGTCCTTTATGCCGGCAACCTGTTTGAAGCCAAACTCACGGTCAGCCAGACCGGCGAGATCGAAATGTCCGATGACGAGCGGCTGAGCACAGTACTCGCGCCAGAAGAAATTCCCTTTATCGAAAGCCTGGCTGCAGGGGCCGCGCTTCGTGAGTGGGCTGATTCCGGCCCGTCCGGTCAGAAGCAGGACGCGTCGAAAACCGCGCCGGCGGACCGGTCGGCACTGTTCGTGCTTGTGGAATTGCTGCTGGAAAGAGCCCTCGCTTCCCTCCCGCGCAACAGGCTGATCGAAAATTTCAACGCGTCGACGACGCAAGCTTCAACGCTCGCTCAATTTGCGTCGCTCGTGTTCAACGAATTCCCGGTGGTTGTGATCGAAACAGGCATGGCGTTCGTGGAAGAGACGATTGCCGACATCTTGTTCTCTCGCATGAACCCGGCACCGACGATGGCGCGCTGTTTGGCGAAGCCAGTCGCCGATGATACGCAGATCGAGTTCGATCTTCCGGCGACAGGGCCCGCGCTGGTCCTTGTGCCGCTGCAGGTTTACCGGACAATCGTCAAAATCGACCGGATGGTGTATGACCTAGCGACCAAGGGTTTCGCCGCGCTTATCGCTTGCGAGACGTTCGATCAGCTGCCGGAAAGCCTGCGCCGTCTCAAAGACATCAAACTCAGGCTCCCGCAACTCGATCCAAAGTCGTTCGAAATATTGTTTCAGCGCGTGATGGGGTCCGCTCTACCGGCCGACTGGAATTCAGCCGGAGCTGCCTGGGTGCGTTACGTCGTGCACACGGATTTCGGCCATCCCCGTCGCATGCGGCTCCCGGCAGAGAAGGCGCTTGATTTCATCAAGAATGCCGTGACGGAGCGGTTGCAGGCGGTCCAATCAGACCAGGTTCTCGGGCTCAAGGACCTGAACGGCCTTGGTGAAGCACGCCGGTTTGCCGAGGACCTGATCGCCGACATCCATGGGGCCATCAACGGCGATATTCCGTGGACGCATGTCGATCGTGGCGCGTTGCTGGTTGGTCCTCCGGGAACGGGCAAGACGACATTGGCGAAGGCGGTCGCCAGGGATTGCGGCGTGAGGTTCATAAACGCCAGCGCCAGTGCCTGGCAGGCAAGCGGAGAACATCTTGGCCACCACATCCGGGCGATACGCCGCACATTTGCCGAAGCGCGGGCATATGCGCCAAGCATTCTTTTCATTGACGAGATCGATGCACTCGGCAACCGTGAAAGTTTTTCCGGGCAAAACGCGCAATATCTGACGGAAGTCGTCGATGCGGTTATTGAGCAGCTTCAGGGGATCGACCACTCCGCGCCGGTTTTTCTGTTGGCAGCCACAAATTTCGAGGATCGGGTGGACTCGGCGTTGCGTCGCGCCGGCCGGCTTGATCGCGTCATTCGCGTTCCGCGGCCGAACAGCGCGGCCCTGAGCCTGATCTACGATTACTATTTGCAACAACTCGCCGCGCCGATCGGCATCGATGGATCCGTGGACACAAGAGTTCTCGGCGGTTTGTCACTCGGGCTGACCGGCGCCGATGTCGAGAAGATCGTACGTGGCGCAACCCGGCGGGCACGCGTCGAAAAAAGACGGGTAGGACAAATTGATCTGCTGGCCGAGTTGACGAGCAAGCCTCGCGGCATCGATGAATATCCACGAATGTCCGCAGAGGAGATCGAGCGAACAGCCGTTCACGAAGCGGGACATGCGCTTGCGATGTATCTGGGGACATTCAAGGGCTCGGATATCGGATTTGTCACGATCATACCGCGCGCCGACGGGACATTGGGTTTCGTCTCATTCCTGCCGGACGAGCGCCGCAGCCTCACTCGACGCGACTACCTCGAAAAGCTGGAGATCGACCTCGCGGGCCGTGCAGCCGAGGAAATAAAATATGGACGCGACGGCATCAGTTCAGGCGCAAACAGCGATCTGCAGACGGCAATGAATCTGGCGGTTTTAATGGTCACGAGATTTGGGCTTGGCGGCAAAAACGACCTGACATGGTCGGCCGATGCGTCACCGGAGCACAAGAAGCTCGCAGAGGCAAATCTGGTCGAGGCGTATGGCGAAATCAGAAGAAAGCTGAAGGAAAACGAAGACAAACTCATGAAGTTGGCCGCAGAACTTGTCGTCCACCAGGAAATTTTCGGCGCGGACGTCCTGAAGATCCTGTCGCCGCAGTTAACCCGGTAAACGAAGTTCCCGAATCACCGGTTCGAGGCGCCGGACGGTGATCTTTTCGCCAATGTCACGCGAGGAGATTTCGGATCAGAACAACCACTGTGTCTATGCTGGTTGCGTGAAGGTAGCCTTCAGCATGGACGGTCAGTAGCGGAATCGTACAATGAGAGACAAACGGACCGTCGAACTCAGGATGATCCCCAATGCCGATACTGATATCGTATTGTGGAACTCGTTGTCTTGTGAAGGAAGCCTTGTATTGCGCTTCTACCGCGTTACATGACTCGATCAATCCACTCTGCCGGTTAAAAAAGTAATCGGATTTGCATATGTTGTGCGCATCGATCCCGTATGTTTGCGCCAGCTGTTCCAGGTAATAACCCGGACCGCTCGAGACGAGATTTTTCTCAATCGGCAGACGGAGGAGTTCATCAGCCCAAGGCTGAAGGACAACGGTGCCGAACAGTTCCCTGGCGCGTACCTGGGTGAAATTCTTCGAACGGAATAGTGAGATCAGCTCTTCACCAAAACCCGTTCCCGTGATGTCTTTCTGCTGATATCTTGATTCGATCTGCGCGTATTCCTGCTCGCAGCCGAGCGCCCGGGCATAGTCCTGCTGGATGAAATTGCGCGTTAGCGTTTTATCGACATCCAGGAACAGTCCGATCTTCGGGCTGTATTTCACGCCGGGCGCTATGGTGGGTTTATTTTCGATGGGAAGCGTCTGGGGCTGCGCTGCCGCAGGGCGCAACGCATCGCCCCCGCTGGTTGAACCGGCCAACTCAGGCTCCTGGTTCCACCGCAGACAATATAAGCGTTCTTTGCCCGCGCCCTTCGCCAAATCCCGTACGCCAAGGTCATCACCCGCGATAGTTTCGACGCGTTCGGACATGAGGCTCCTGAAGAATAGTTCCGTACAGAAAACCTGATTTGGCGCCGTGATTGGTTCAACGCGCGCGGCACGATCGACGCCAGCGCCGCTTACCTCGGTTGCTTTTGCTCCATCCACGGTTATCCGCTGAAAATCGAGCCCCAAACGCATCTGCATGGAGTGGGGGAAGCCCAGATTGTGCCAGTCCGTATTTCTGAAACGGTCTCGTACACCGAGGGCATAACCCGCCAACTCGGAACAGGAGCCCATGCAAATTATCACGCCGTCGCCCCAGGACTTGGCAAAGACGAAACTTGCCTGAGAGCGCGCCTGGTCGATAACATTGGCAACCAACTCCTTTAGCGTCTGCTTCTGTGCGGGGACGGTTATTTCGGAGGAGTGGACAATATCCGCAAACAAAATCGCGCAATATTGAAGATTAGAGTCCATGCCCAACGCGCCCCCTTCGGCCCGCCAACGGTGTCTGCCCGGCTTTCGAGTTTAACAGCATTGCAGCATCCCGCCAGCGCGTGGAACGCTGATGTCCGGCGCAAGGCGAATCATCAAACAACATCGCAACGCTGGCGATTGTCGCTGCCGCTCACCGGCGCATCCCGTCCTCAAGAAGCTCAACCAGCAAGCGCCCGCGAGGCGTCATTCGATAGCTCCGACGATCGCCATTCCCGAAAATCGGTTCGGCGAATTCGGGCAAACTCTTCAGACCCCGGTTGATATCGCACTTCCGCATGGAGTCTCCTGCTGCCTCGCCAGCCGCGGCGATTTCTTCGCAAGTTGCCGCACCATCAAAAGTGGCCAATGCGCGAAGAGCACGATGGCGCTTTCCACCCCGTCGGCCTGCCATGCCCGCCGGATTGTTCCGAATTGCCACCAGCACGTCGTCGATCTTTCGTTGATATTGAAGCATCGAACCGTCATTTATGACTACCGTGTCGGCCAACTCGGGCGCGACCCGCATTACCCCGAAGGACTGCTGCTCTTCATCCTGCATTTTAAGGGCCTCCAGCGTAGTCAATTCCCTGTCCCTGCCGCGCGTGAGATGTCGTTCAAACCGCAGCCGCGCATCCGCGTCGACCCATACGACGTATACGCAGGAAAATTTCCGCCGAAAGAATAACAAATCTTCAATTGTCCTGAGCCCACTCACGACATTGACAGTCTGCCCGCCGTTGTCGATGTGGCTGGCAATCTCCCGGGCCACCGCATCCATGCCTCTGTCGGTGAGAAATTCGATGGCCTTCTTCGGGGATGCAACATCTCGCCCAAAATCTGCAGCGAGGCTCCTGAAGGACGTACTGCCCTCAAACGTCCGAAAGCCTTCCCGGGTTGCCAGATACTCCGCGAAGGTAGTCTTACCCGCGCACTTGTAGCCAATGGCGACGAGTACGGTGACAAAGGGGTTAATCGTCAAGGGAGCCTGCGACGCCGCGAAGGCGTTCATAAGCCAGTTTCACCGCGAACTCACCAAATGACCGGCGTTCCATCCCGGCGAATCCGAATGCAGGGGCAACCCCCATTTTTTTCCGGCGGCCACAAGTTCAGAGCGGAGTCCCCGATCGCGCTCATGCAAAATTGCATATACGCCCGGACCAAGACTGCTTACTCCGACCGCGGCCCCCAGTTCGGTCAAAGCAAAATTGAGAAAGTCGCGGGTATTCTGGCTTCGCAGCACCAAAGCACGCTCCTTGAAGCCTCTCTCGTGAAGGGCGCGCAAACCGGCGGCCAGCAGTCCCAGATCTTCGATCGCAAAGCCGGGTATTACCGCATGGTAGATCGCCCGCAGCGTCCAATCGATCTCATCGGGAGGCAGCGGCGTGTTCTGGCTGAAGAAACGAATTTCTTCCGCACCCGCAGTCTTCGGATCGTTTGGAAGAAACGTCAGTACACGCCAGCTCGCAGGAAAATTCCAACGGGCTGCGAGAGGCGGTGGTCCAACTCCCACCCTTGCGCTCGACGGAAGAAGCGCCCCGACAGTATTTGTGGGGTGTCCCGCGTCCCACACAACGCCCCCCATGAAGAAGGCGTGCGACCCGACACCCGATGCTCCGCCGCGTCCGCTTAGCAACTGTAAGGTTCGCGCCGGCAAACCGAGCCCACAATGGCGATTTGCGCCTTCCAGCAACCCCAGCAGCAATGCAGTCTTCGACCCAAAGCCGGAATGCTGTGGCGCTATACCCGATAATACGGCACGAAAAGCCGTATGCGGTGCTTTGGCCGCCAGATTGCCGAGAACACGATCGATATCGCGCTTTGCGGCCTCGTCCAGCGCGCACAGCCCCTCAACACCAGTTGCGTCTGAGTCGGTCAGCTCCCATGTCGTCGCTGGCCCGTCGAACGAAAAGCCTACACCGCAATAGGCTCGCTCCGTTACTTTTCCCAGATCGGTCAGTGCAATCAGAATTCTCGGCTTTGCTGCAACTGTCGTGACCTTTGGCATTCCCTGCTGACCTGATTCCCGGGTTTAGGCCTGTTTCCGGTCGACTTGCGTCTGTTCACACTCTTTCCAGGGAATATGTGACCCGCGCCGTTCAAAGACGCCTTTTTCGCCTCGTAATATTCATGGGTTACGACCGGCGCGCAAGAGGTGCCCGCATTCGGCCTGTTGGCGCGTTTGGAGCGTTACGGCGGGGGCTGCGGCGCGGCTCAATCCGTACAAAGTAATAAACGACCCTGAGTGGGTCGCAATCCGCGCCGATGCCCGGCCTGTGCTGTCTGTACTGTGATCGATGACTTCAATGCGGGTCACTTTGTCTGTTTTCATGGATTTAATGTTGCCGATTCTCGATCAAAATCTTCCACAGCAACTCACGCACCCGGTCATCATGGAATGCAGCCGCAAAAGTGCTTAGCGCCAGCTCATCGTCCGGCACCTCATCGTCATCTTCTCTTGAAGGCAAGATCAGGTTCAATTTGCCATCCTCGCGGACCACAAAGGCTGCATCCTTTGGACCCAGCGTTATTCGCGTTTTCATGGCTCAATTCCTGCCGCTGCAGCCGACACGATTAACGGGATCGTGGACGGTGGACAATGGATCCGGCCGTTGAAGTTGCGATATCAATTGACCTGCTCAATTCCTCATCGAAATCGAAAGTCCACCATGTTTACCCATTATGGCGACATCCTTTCCCGCATCGCCCAGCCGCCGCGGTGGTTCGACGAACAGGGCGTGCCGCGATACTGCGACTTTGCGCCTGACCGAATTGCAAACATCCATGCGCACGAATGCGCCCTTCTTGAAATCGCCTGCCAGGACTGTGGGCAACCATTCATCGTTGCCATCGATCAGAAAGGAGCGAATGAGGCCATTGCGATAGTTGGCCATAATACTCAATGGCAAAAGCTCGCCGAGCTTGTCCGAAGCCACAGAATTCAATATAGCGATCCGCCGAATGTGGGGTGCTGTGGCGCCGACCCATCGATGACGAGCGTAACGAAACGTGTGCTCGAATATTGGTATCGCTGGGAGGAGACGTACACGGAACCTGGTTCGACGGCCGTCTACGTTCGCGCCCGTTCAATGGACTGGAAACGTGACCCCAGCCTGGAGATCGAGATCAATCGAGAGTGAATCCATGATCAAATCAAAGGGCCACGCCAGAAGCGGTAGCGCGCCGTCAATCCGTAAGGCGTTCAACTCGAATGGTGCGAATGAACTCCCACAGTCCCTGCCGTGCATCGTTTGTGGCTGCAAACTTAAAAATTTTGGTTCAGATGAAAACCATCCACTGCGAGGCGTCGAATTTGTTGCCAAGGGTCACTACGGTTCTACCGTCTTCGATCCGATCGACGGTTCCAGAATCATCGTGAACATCTGTGACAAGTGTTTGGCTGCAGCCATAGCGCTGAAGAAGGTTGAGATCATAACTTTATCCAGGCACGATCGAGGGCAATCCTGACACTGCCTGCGGTTGGCGAGACGCGATATCTGATCAATCGCCGATCGGGCGACGTTCGTGTGCGAGCCGTCAACATGCCATGCGAAGTGCATCGGCCGGACTTTATGCAGGCCAATCCTTTTCTGGGGAGTGGGTGTTGCATGGTTCTCAGGAGGGAGTTTGAACCCTGGCCAGGAATTGGTTCAGCAGTTGGCGATACGTCACAAAAAACTTCCCGAGCGACACGTCGCTGGCGCCGTCGGCACAGCCCAAATCCAGTTCAAAATAAATTGCATCGCCGGAGACGGACGCTTTCGCGAACCGAAACTCCCGGTTAAAGGTATTGCAAATGCGAAGGATCGGGTCGAACTCATCTTTCCCCAATCTGAATGTCGACACAATCTGGATGTTAGTAGCGGCAGCGGTTTCATCTCCGGATGGCGGGTGGAAATAGACGTCGAAGTTCTTTCCCTCGGAGTCGCTGCAGACGCGGCAAGCGCTTTCCGCTTTCTCCACCTTTCCCATGTATCCTCCATTTTGGAGAAACGCGCCAACGCGCCTTGGTGAAACCGGATCGACCGTCTGTCCCGCTGCACTGATCACAAATATCCCCCTTTACGCGAAGCCATACAAAACTGTGGCACGCAAGAAAATTCATGTCGATAGTCAGTTGACCCGTCACGCGAGCGAAGATGGGTGCGCGAGGCCCGTGCGTTCGAACATGACCCGAAGACCGGCTGCGGCCACGCGTTCGCGAAACGGAGGTTCCTGGCGGGGGACCAGCTTTCAGCAGTGCACAGCCAGCCGTGATTGACGGATTTGTGGCTGATGCGCCACCATACCAGCTAAGCGCTATGGACAGATCGTCATGCACCGGAAAGCCATTGTTGTGACGCTGGCGATTGTGATTTTGGCAGCAGCGGCCGCGACGCCTGGCTTTGGACAAACGCGCCCGCCCGCGGCTGGTACGGCCCACATTGCGAAAGCCGCACCGCTCCCGGATTTCTCCGGCATTTGGTGGCACCCCTCCCTCCCTGGCCCCGAGCCGCTGTCATCGGGGCCCACGGTGATCACGAACCTGTCGCGACGCGATGGCGTGAGCAATCCCGACCAACTGGTCGGCGATTACACCAATCCAATCCTGAAGCCCGGGGCCGCGGCAATTGTGAAGAAGTTCGGCGAAATGTCCCTGGCCGGTACTTTGTATCCGAACCCGGCCAATCAATGTTGGCCCGAACCCGGGCCATTCATTTACAAGAATTTTGGACTCCAGCTGCTGCAGAGACCGGACGACATCACAATGCTTTACGAGCAGGATCACGAAGTCCGTCACGTGCGCATGAACCAGCGGCATCCCGCGCACGTGACGCCGTCCTGGTACGGCGATTCCGTGGGCCACTACGAAGGCGACACGCTGGTGATCGACACCGTCGGAATCAAGACCGACCGCTCCTTTGCCATGCTCGATCTGTTCGGTACGCCGTTCACCGAAGCCCTGCACATGGTCGAACGCTATCGGCTCATCAGCTACGAAGAGGCGAAAGACGGATTGCAACGGAATGCAAAAGAGAATCTTCCCGTCAACCAGGGGCTCGACCGAAACTACCGGGGCAAATACCTCCAGCTCACATACACGGTCTACGATGAGGGCGTCTTCACGACGCCCTGGACGGCGACCATGACTTACGGACGTGGCCCGAAGGTATGGCCGGAAATCGCCTGCGCAGAAAACCCGCATGTTTATTATAGAAATCAGGACGAAATGATACCGGCCGCATCCAGGCCGGATTTCTGAGTGTCTGTCCCGGAACATATTGAATCGGATGAATCGTTTGTGATTCAAGAGAGGTGGCCCTGATTCGAGGATGGTCACCAATGTGGACGGCAAAAAACCGCAAGCGATACGACCGCAGCCGACTGCGTTACCCGAGCGATCTGACGGATGAGGAATGGGCACTTGTTGCGCCGCTGATTCCACCGGCCAAGCGCGGAGGCAACAAGCGTCATGTCAATGTGCGCGATGTGATGAATGGCATCATGTATGTCTTGAGCACGGGCTGCCAGTGGCGGGCGATCCCGAAAGACCTCCCGGCACGCAGCACGTTGTTCGACTATCTTGATCTCTGGAGTTGGGACGGCACGCTGGAACGCATCCATCACGCGCTCTATGTGGAATGCAGAGAGCGAGAAGAGCGAGAAGCAAGCCCCAGCGCCGCGATCATCGACAGCCAGAGCGTGAAAAGCGCCGAAAAAGGGGGCCGTACATCGATCCGCATGGCTACGATGCCGGAAAGAAGATCAAGGGCAAGAAGCGCCACCTTCTCGTAGATACGCTCGGTCTGTTGTTGAGCGCTGTCGTTCATTCCGCCGGCATCCAGGATCGCGACGGTGTCGCGCTCGTCCTCGACAAACGCACGCGTGCCTTGTTTCCGTTCATTCTGCGCATCTATGCCGATGCGGGCTATCAGGGACCGCGCGCCGCGATGGCAGCCGCTGCGAGCGGAAGCTGGGTCATCGAAATCGTCAAGCGCAATGAACTGCACGCCTTCGTCGTGCTGCCCAAACGATGGATCGTCGAACGTACCATCGCGTGGCTGAACCGATGCAGAAGGTTGGCCAAGGATTGGGAGAACCTCAATCGCAAGGCGCTGGCATTCATGCGCCTCGCATCAATCCGCCTCATGCTGCGAAAACTTTGCAATCCAGTATGATGTTTCCGGACAACTCTGAGGACTGATCATCGCGAGCCTTGCCGGAAATTGACCAACGCGGTCGTTCCGGAATCAAAACGAAGTTTCAGGAGGCGCACTTCCAATGTTATCGTGTGCCGTCAGACTCCGGTCCTGGGCATGGGCGATTTCTTCGCCACAACCTGAAGGACGCTGCAGACAAACGGGTAAGCCATGCCACTGAGGCGCGTCTTTCTGTTCTATGTGATTCTGGCGGCGTCGGCTGCTGTGCCCGCGATTGCGCAAACATCGCTGTCCGACGGCGTAGCGGGTGGCACAACACAGACAGCCGCCGTCCCTGATTTTTCCGGAACGTGGCAGCATCCCGTCTTTCCCTGGTTCGAGCCGCCCGCATCGGGCCCCAGACCAATAACGAATTTGTCGCGCTGGACGCAGTCGCCAACGAATTCGGATGGCGGGCAGGTCCTGCCGGCGGGCACGCCCGGGGTCAGCGACTACGACCAGCTGGTCGGGGACTACAAAAATCCGATCCTGCAGCCATGGGCGGCGGAGACCGTCAGGAAGTTCGGCGAAATGTCGCTTGCCGGAATTGCGTTTCCCAATCCCTCGAACCAGTGCTGGCCAATGCCGATGCCCTTCACCTTCAAGAACTTCATAGTCGCGGTGCTGCAGGAAAAGGACAGGGTCACGCTCGTGTACTCCAGCCCGCAGAACGAAGTGCGCCGCATCAGGCTGAACGCCTCACACCCGAACCCGCTGCGCCCCTCCTGGTACGGCGATTTGGTCGGCCACTACGAGGGCGATACACTCGTCGTCGATACCGTCGGGGTCAAAACCGACCGCCCATATGCAATGCAGGATCTCTTCGGAACGCCGTATACAGATAAATTGCACGTTGTGGAACGTTACCGGCTGCGCGATTACGAAGATGTCAAAGATGCCATCGAGCGGAACAAGAAGGAAAACTGGATGTTCGCTGGCGATGTTTGGAGCAAGCACAGTGGCAAGTTCCTGCAAGTGCAAGTGACGGTCGAGGACGTGGGTGTGTTCACGGCGCCCTTTACCGCAACGCTGACCTATGCACCCAATCCGGACCTGCTCCCGGAAAGCATCTGCGCCGAGAACCCGCACGAATACTACAACAACAGGGATTCCGACCTGCCAAAGGCCGACAAGTCGGATTTCTGAGAGTCCAAGCGGACATATCGTAGACATCACCGATTCGGACTGCCGGTGAACTCTGCCGGGAAAGGTCTCGAGCTTTCTGATAACTTCTTCGCGCGATTTCGCGTGCAGGAGCGCCCGAATGACAGAGTTGCTTTTCTTCTTTCATATTCTTCTTTTCGTGTTTTCCTTCGCCTTCACGGCTGGCATCGGCATATTTTCCGACCGCATCGCCCGCACTCCGGATGCAAAAACCATCAATGTCGTGTTCAGCGCCGCGCGGCCGCTTCTCATCGCCGGTGGTCTTGGCTGGATACTGACCGCCGCGGCCGGCGCGGCGCTGGCCGGCGTGTACGGACTAAATATGACAGCGCCGTGGTTGCTGTACTCCTACGCCGCCTTCGCCGTGCTGATCCTTTCGGGATTTCTCATGCACAATCCCTGGCAAGCAAAGGTCATTGCGGCATCGGCCGCACCGGGGCCGGAACTGGACGCGTTGCTGGATTTGCCCACGCATCGTCTCGCATCGGGCCTGAGCGGCATCAGCATCCTCGCGCTTGTCTATCTGATGACGGCGCGTCCGGGTTGAAAGGCGTGGGCACGTAATCTGGAACCGTCGCTCTTGAACGCTAAGCAGACATGACGCAGACGTCGCTGATCTGGCGAGTGGCCTCTGATGCGTTGCTGAGGCAGCCGGTACTTCGCATTGTTCGACCGTTTCCGGGATAGCTCGGCATTTTTGGACACAGCGGGGAGCGAAAACAAAGATCACCGAGTCGCGGTTTCCTACCCCGCAGAGGGTGGAGGCAGACCCGCACCGCAGATTGAAAGATACAGGGCTTCCAACTCCCGGCACAGAGCTTTGCAATCGCAAACCGGACTCACCAGCAACCGGTCACGCATGCCACCGCGCATATTCGCCAGTTGCTTCGGCGTTTCCGGGTCGAGCGCCAGACGGATCGCAGCGGCGACGTAATCAGCTTTGTCGCGCCTCACCCAATCCGACAAGCCTGCGGCCAGTAGCAGCGAGCGGCTGGTGCGGCTGGCCCAACGGTCGCCATTGAAGCTGAGCACCGGCACCCCTTGCCAAAGCGCTTCTGTTGTCGTCGTGCCTCCATTGTACGGAAAAGGATCGAGAGCGATGTCGATCCGGCCGTAGGCTTGCAGAAAACGGAAATGCTCGTCGCTACCTTCGAGGCACAGCCTGTCCGGGGTAATGCCGCGGCTCGCGAAACGTGCAAGCAACGCGTCGCGGTTCGATGCATTGTCAAGACGGGAATTCTTCAGCAACAGCCTTGCCTGTGGCGTGGCACGCAGGATGTGCGACCACGAGTTGATCGTCGCATCAGTCAGCTTATAAGACGAAGCGAGACAGCCGAACGTGATCCGGCCATCGGCGATGGAGGAAGGCAGCGTTACGTCCGGTACGGGATAGCCCACGGTGAAGGCGAGATAACTCCCAGGCACGCGATGGATGCGCTCGGTGTAGAACGGTTCCTCGTCCGGCGGTAGCACCGCGGAGTTGCCGACCAGGCAATCGAACGCCGATATGCCTGTTGTGGCGTAGCCGTTGAACCAGGCGATCTGCCGCCGGGCTGACCGATACATGAACAGCGGCAACCGGCGTGGCGCCGAGTAACCATTCAGATCGACCAGCACATCCAATCCCGCTTCGACAATCCGTCTTGCCAATCTCTCATTGGAGACATCGGCGGTCCGCCAGATGAAATCGTCGGCGTGATCCTGATAGCCGCAGCTCTCCGCCGGATCGCCGCCGTCCGAGAGCAGATGTATTTCGAAACGCGAACGGTCATGTTGATTAATTACGCCGAACACGGGCTTCATCCAGTTGCGTGTGCCGAAAAAGCCGGAGATATAACCAACTCGCAACTTGCGTCCCGCATCGTGCGGCACCGCGACGAGCGGTTCGATGCCCCGGCTGATCTCCTTTGCCCAGCGACGGCGCAACGCGAGCACGCTGCCATTGTTCATAATGGTCGCGCCCGGTGCGATGCAGGCGAGCGCCTCCAGTGCGACCGTGCGAATCTCGGGCGTGCCCCTGTCGGCTGCCTCGACATAATGCCGCACCGCCTCGTCGACGCGGCCAAGCTGAAACAGCGTTTCGGCCAGGTTGCAGCGGATGCCCGCAGCGTCCGGTCGCAGAATTATCGCGCGTTCCAATGCCTCGGCAGCCGCGCCATGCGCGCGACCGGACAGGAGGCAATTGCCGAGGCCATACCACGCATCGACCAAGCCATGATCCAGCATCAATGCGCGCCGATATCCATCAGTCGCTCGGCCGAACTGCCGCGCCAAATGCAGCGCGTCGGAGTGACGGCACGCCAGCACTGCGTGATTTGGAAATCGCTGCACTGCGTTGGTCAGCAGGGCGAGCGCTGCATCGCTGGGGCCTTGCGCGAGGAGCGTCTCGGCGTGTTGCAGCAGAGCCGCGGGATCGTCCATGGTGCGGATTGGTTGTCCATTGAACCGCCCCGCTCCTTTGCAGCGGGTCACAGGTTCGAGTCCACTACACCCCCGAACGCTCAAATGTACATGGGCCGTGAGCCGGTCCTGCCGACTGTCTCCTTATTGGCGAAATCTCGCCGTCCTGTCCTGATGCCATCACGGCTGATGTTGAAGCCAAACCCGACGGGCGCGTGGTGTTTTTCGCTTTTCTTGCAGGAGAGCAGCTTCACGCCTAAGAGCCGACGTACGCAGGAGGATTTGCCAAGGCAGTCGTGACCCGTAACAGACTTGGCGAAGGTGCCGTTGCATTGCGGGACGTGACCCTCAAAGCGGACTCGCCCGTGGGCAGTAGGCGTCTTCGCGGGGCCGTTCGAAACGCGCGCTCTTGGGAAAATTGGCATTCCTGAATGCCGCGTCGGTCCGAAGACGAACCTGAAGGGACCTTCGATGGCAACGTCGATGTGGGCGCTTCAGAAGTCCTGTTTGTCAGCCTGAGGCACTTCGGAGTCTTTATTGTTGTAATATTCCCGACGGTTCTCTGCGCAAACCGCTTCCGGCCAGTCTCCGATTACGCGCCGATAGGTGACAAGGCCAGACCATGTCGTGGTAAACATGCTTGGGTCGTCGACCGTTATTTCGGCCTGCAATCCCTTCTTGCCGACATCCGGGTCGATATTGCCTCTCCCGTATTCATTCATCAGCGGGTTTGGAATGCCAGGCGGAAAATACTTGCTTTCGTGCCGCCGTTGCGCGTCGCGTGCATCCATTCCATCAATCAATCGATAGCGCTCGACAACATGAAGGGCGCTACTATGGGGTGTACCGTAGAGGTCGACCATTGAGAGTGGGCCAACCTTCACGCCAACGGTGTCGATCACCAATGCATCTGCCTCGTAATGGCCTACGGAATCGCCCTGCCAAGTCGGGATTACGCGCGCGGCGTGCGGAACGTTCAGCCGCACGTGACGCACCATGTGATCTGACAGATAAAGCAGGACTACTTCATCCTTCGCTTGCAGCAACTGAACTCCCAGCTGCGCTCCTAAAACGAAAGGCGTCGGTTCTGGCCAGCACTGGTCGTGAGGAGTTGGAAAGGTTCTTCCACCCAACGAAGCGTCGCCAAGTTTCTTGATGACCGCCGTAGCCTCAGGTTTGAGAATTGGGTTTGTGTAATCGCCGATGTAACCCTTGAGAACATCCATGGTGCCAATGGGGGTTCTCAGCCGAAAGGTGACAGGACCAGAACCGGACGACGGCAGCTCGAGGAAAAAGGCATTGCGACCCCAGGTTCCAGTCAAGTCCGGAACCGTCGCCCCGTCGCCTTGCGCCGTCGCGGAATTGACAAAGATCGCAGTCGAAATCAGGCTGCCAGCCGCAACGCTGATCTCCTTTACGAGTGCGAACCGCATATTGGTCTCCCACTAACGTTGTGACGTTACCTTAGTCTAATCTCGCCGACGCGGGACCTCTAGCGCCTATGCCTGGTCCAAGGACCGTTTATGACATCAGGAGAGAGTGTTTCATGATGACGAGACGCGGGATGCTTGCGGCGACGCTCTGCGCCACCGTTTCAGATCGATATGCCGGAGAGGGTCGCCGAACGATTGCAGCAGAACTGACAGGGTAACCGAGAGCGGGCTTCGCTTTACCGGCGAACGACCGCTTTTGGCGATAACCCCGCCGCTGTTCGTTGCTGCGATCATGGCCGCTCACCGGGCTAAACCAGACGGGCGCGGGCGTGTTGTCCGCGTCCCCTACCCGAGGATCGCGTCGCCCATAAACGCTGACATGGACAGGCGGCCGTGCCCCGACGCCATCAGGCTCGGCTCACGGAGCGTTTTTTGGCAGCGCGGACGATTCGGCCATTGAGCTTTGTGGCCAGCGCTACAGTATTCGAGATAGTCCCGAATTTTCGGACGTTGGTATGTAACAACTCAAGCCTGCGATCGTCTTCGTCGGTATCAACGATGAGCTGGTAGTCGATTGAGACCATCATCGGTGGGCTGTCCTGACGTACGCCGTGAAGCTTCACCTCCACTCCACGGAGATTGAACTTCAACATCGGCGTGACGCGCTCAATCCCCTTGATCATGCAGGCGGCAACCGCAGCGAGGAGGAGTTCGGCTGGATTGAACGCGTCGGGGCGCCCGCTTACGTCGGTATCGAGGACGATGTTGGCGTCCTTGCAGCGCGCGACGCTGCCGTGCGTGTCCATGCGTTTGGCGGTCACGTCGTATTCGAGCATCGGGCTGCCTCGATCCAAGAGCAAGAGCAAAACACCAGAACGGTAACAGTTGTTGGGGAGCCATTTGTTGACCCAGATCAGGTCGTTCCTCAGAGAGGAACCGTAAACTCTGCGCTGTGTCCGAATCCGAAATTGGCGAATTTCTTTACCAACGACTTCGACTCGGCTGATGTCTGGAAATCAGGTTGGAAGCAGTCGACTCAGGCGCCCACTTTATCAGTTTAAGAATTAGCCTGACAGGCGCAGCGGCCCACGTTTGGAAGCAACGAAATCTGTTCATTGCTTTTGCGCTCCGCAACGAAGCCTCAGAACTGAAAATCGGGACCATGCCGAGCCGTAAGCAATATTGACATCAAGATCACGGCCGACACGGCTGATCTCGCGGCAAAATTCGCCGTTGGCGGTCGCGACGGATTTTGGAGATCAGGGCGCATTCCGGTAGTCTTGGGGTCGTACGACGGGGCCGCTCATCATCCATGTGGCTCAGGACGCGAGTTGGATTAATGACAATCAACCCAGGGGTACGCTTATGAACAGAAGGATAATTCTTTCCGCCATTGGACTCACACTCGCGGGGTCGGCCGCCGTATTGGCAGCCCAAGCTCCTCAGCAGCCAATGAGCTTCTTCGTCACCAGCACCGTTCCAGGCACCGGAAATCTCGGTGGCCTCGCCGGCGCCGACCAGATTTGCCAGAACCTTGCTACTGCAGCCGGCGCGGGTAACAAGACCTGGCACGCCTATTTGAGCCAGCAGGCCCAAGGCAATACGCCCGCAGTAAACGCGCGCGGCCGCATCGGGCCGGGACCCTGGTACAACGCCAAGGGTCAGATGATCGCCAGCAACGTTGCCGATCTTCATGGCGACCAAGCGCGCGACCGCAATACCATCCGCAAGACCTCGGCGCTTACCGAGAAGGGCGCGATGGTGAACGGCTTCGGTGACATGCCCAATGAGCACGACATGCTGACGGGTTCGGACTCCGACGGCCGAGCATTTACCGACGGTCTCGATCATACGTGCAACAACTGGACTTCGGACACCGCGACCAATCGCGCGATGCTCGGCCATCACGACCGGAACGGAAACGGCAACGTGTCGTGGAATTCGGCGCATATGAGCCGCGACTGCACGAAGGCGGGCCTCATCGCCACCGGCGGTGCGGGCAAGTTCTACTGCTTTGCCATCAACTGAGACGGCACGCAGTTCGTATTCCGGAAGGCCCGATCGCGCGGGCCTTCTTTTCGCCTCAACGGCGATACCGTTGGGCTGCTAGCACAATACGGAACGACCGCTCGTGGCGACAAAGCGAACTGCGCCACGTCCTCTGTAATCGTCGCTCTTGAGCGCTAACCGGACCTAACGCAGACATCAGCGATCCGGCGAGATTGACCCATAGGCGACGTCCCAACGTGTGCGAACTCGACGTGATCTTCGACTGCTGCAGGACTTATTCGAAGTGCCTGATATACTCGTGGGCGATTGAAATGTCGGGGTTGATCTACTGCGCTGCGTTCCAAAGATCATCGCCTTACTCATTGTCTTCCCATTCTTCGGTTCGCCGCACATTGTCGGCGTCGAGGCGCAGACTTTCCCCGATCTCTCCGGCATGTGGGGGCGGAATTCCTTTGATTTTGCACCGTCTTCGTCAGGGCCTCATCCCGTGACGAATAGTGTGCGTCTGCGAAACGGTGCGAGCGACCCGCGCTTCCGCGTCGGCGATTTCACGAATCCCATACTCAAGCCGGAGGCGGCGGACGTGGTGCGTCGGCGAGGGGAGCTATCGCGCGGTGGCGATTTTCCGGATGCCAGCAACCAGTGTGGTCCTTACACGCCGCCCTACTCCCACGCGATGGGGCTGCAATTGGAAATCCTGCAGGTAAAGGGTCAAGTGCTTATCCTGTATCCGCAGGACCAAGGGGTCCGCCACATACGCTTAAACCAGAGACATCCTTCAGCTGTCACGCCGTCGCAGTATGGGGATTCCGTCGGTCGCTATGAGGGCGACACGCTGGTTGTCGACACAGTAGGTTTCAAAGTCGGACCGCTTTCAATGGTCGACCGTTACGTTACGTACGCCATACAGCAAGACCCTCCATCTGGTGGAACGTTTCCGGCTGATAGATCGCGAAGTCGCGAACCAGGCGGCGGAGCAGCACGAGAAGGAATACGGCCGTGTAGGAGGGCCACCGGGAGTTGTGATCATAGATCGTAGTTACAGAAATGGGCTCCAGATCGAGTTCACTGTAGACGATCCCGATGTTTTCACGACGCCGTGGTCTGCTTCCGTCACTTACCGGCACGTGAAGGATGATTGGGTGGAATACGTTTGTGCTGAAAACACCCACGAATATTACGCCAACAAGGACACAACGATTCCGACTGCAGAGAACCCCTACTTCTAAGAGGGACAATCCTAGCCTTCCGACTGCTTTGGCGACGAAGCGAACTGCGCCATGCAAGGGTCATTCTTCAAGGCTTAAGCGGACCCGCCGCACCTCTCGATCCCGCGCGGTTGATCCCAAGCAGACACCGATGTCGTATTGATCTCCTCCCGCCGGACCAACATGATGGCGTGTATGTGCCCCCTATGTGGAGGTCCGCGATGCATCGGGCGAAGAAAATCATCGTTTTGTGCTGTTTTCTCTTGTGGCCTGGTGCGGTGGCGGGTGCCGATCACGCCGAAACCGCCGCGATGGAATTCGATCCGGGCCGATGGAATTCGGGCACATGTCGAGTTTCTTGCTGATGACCTTTTGGAGGGTCGTGGCACCGGCAGTCGCGGTTACGATCTTGCTGCTAAGTATGTAGCCGCACAATTCGAGGCTATGGGCCTCGAGCCCGCCGGCGTGAACGGGACCTATTTTCAGCCGGTCCGGTTTCGGAGCGTCGTCATCGAGCCGGCTGAGACTTCGATCAGAAGTCACTCGATATGGGCGCGAAGAAGCTCTTGTGTACGGAGAGGATTATTTCGGCGTGGGAGATCGCCAACATCGGACGGCGTCCATCCGTGGCGAGATCGTCTTTGTCGGTCATGGTGTGACTGCGCCCGAGTTCGGGATCGACGACTACAGAGGAATGGACGTCCACGGCAAGATCGTGGCGTTTCTTCCGGGCGCTCAATCGCAACTGCCGATAACGGAGCGGGCCCACTTTGCTAATGAAGAAGACAAGTTACAAAACGCAGTCGCGCATGGCGCGATTGGGGCGCTGCGGTTGCGCGACATGGAAACAGAGACCGTCCAGCCTTACGCGCGGATCTTGCGAAATTCCACGACACCGACAATGGCTTGGATCGGGCAAGGCGGTACCCTGAACGGTAGAACGAACGGCATCAGCACCATGGCGGTACTGAGCTTGACAGGCACGCACAAGTTGTTCTCTGGACCCACGCCTGTTAATGCCTCAGCGCTCCCGATCTCCGCGTCAATTCGGGTAACCTCCCGCCATTCGGACGTTACGAGTCCGAACGTCATTGCAATGCTGCGCGGATCCGATCCGCAGCTGCGAAACGAATATGTTGTCTACAGTGCTCATCTCGATCATCTCGGTATAGGTGAGCCCGTCAACGGTGATGCCATCTACAATGGCGCCCGTGACAATGCCTCCGGTGCGGCTGCATTAATCGAAATCGCGCGAGCGTTCACGCGCGTGGCTTCGCGTCCGCGTCGATCGATCATTTTTCTCGCTCCAACGGCTGAGGAAAAGGGACTCTTGGGATCCGATTACTTTGCGGCGAATCCGACTGTTCCGCGGTCGCAGATCGTCGCTGATATCAATATGGACGGCCTCAGCATCCTCTACGACGCTCGGGATGTTGTCGTCGTTGGTGCTGAACACTCAAGCCTGGGCGCCTCAGTAGCGGAAGCGGCTGCCATCGCCGGGCTGGAGGCAACGCCGGATACGCAACCCGAACAGAATTGGTTCAGAAGGAGCGATCACTATTCATTCGTAAGGCGTGGAATTCCGGCGCTATTTTTAAGGACAGGCACGAAGGCGGTGGATCCGAAGGTGAATGCGCTGGCTTTGGCCAACACGTGGTACGCCACTCGCTACCACATGCCCAACGATGACCTAAACCAATCTTTGAATTGGGAATCCGGAGCGAAGGAGACGAGATTCAGCTTTGCTCTTGGGTACATCGTCGCTCAAACGAGGACGAGGCCTCAATGGAACAAGGACGACTTCTTCAGTCGAACGTTCGGCAGAAACCGATAGCGCCACCGGCCGAACAGCAAGGGCCGCTTTTGGCGATCCCCCGCTGTCCTACCTTCATCCCATCATGGCCGCTCTTAAAATCAAACCCAGACGGGTGCGCGTGTTGTTCGCTTTCTCTGCACGAGGACGGATTTGCGCCTTTAAAAACCAACGTAGACAGGCCAACTTGCCAAGGCGGAGCGTAACCCGAATCGGCCACCGGTGTGCTGCAAAGCCCCATTAAATGATAGCGCAAGGCACGGGCCTTTGGTCAGAGATGTTCCCGGCTCTATCGGCGTCGAGCCCACATTCGACATGGAGGGACTGACGCTCAACACTGCGACGACCCCAATGCTAAGGGCGCACGGTTAAATAACTGAGTCAATTCTGCCACGCCTGGAGAAGAAAAACGCTGGCAGGATTTACATCGGGGAATTGCGGGTTGTAGAGTTGCGGGATGATTTGCGGTGCGCGGGTTGGCGAGGCAAGGCGACGCTATCGTCAGATGGCATCTGTTCTGAATGAACAGAGCCGCCGCCGCTTTGTTGCGCTGGAAGCACAGTCGCTGGGACATGGCGGGGTGAGCGCGATGTCGCGGATCAGCGGCTTGGCGCGCTCCACGATCTACCGGGGATTTTCGGACGTCTCGCACAAGGTCTCTGCTCCGCCCGGACGCATGCGTAAGCCGGGTGGCGGGCGCAAGAGTAAAGTCTCTCAGGATCCGACCCTTGTGTCCGATCTGGAGGCGCTCGTTGAACCTGTGACACGCGGCGATCCGATGCAGCCGCTGTTGTGGACGTCCATGAGCCTGCGTAACCTCGCCAGGGAGCTGGCGGCGATGGGGCACGAGGTTTGTGCCGACGTGGTCGGCGGCCTTTTGCGGGAGATGGGCTATCAGCCTGCAAGCCAACCGCAAGACGCGGGAAGGCGGCCACACATCGATCGCGACGCGCAATTCCACTACATCAACGACGCGGTCAAGGCGGCCCTGGCGCCGAGCGAGCCGACGATCTCGGTCGACACCAAGAAGAAGGAATTGGTCGGCGATTTCAAGAACGCCGGCCGCGAATGGCGCCCCAAGGGCAAGCCGATCAGGTCAATGTGCACGACTTCTCGATCCAAGCTCGGCCGCGCCGTGCCTTATGGCGTCTATGATATCGCCGCCAACTCGGCTGGGTCAGCGTCGGGATCGACCACGATACCGCGGGCTTCGCCGTCAACGCCATCCGCCGCTGGTGGCAGAACGATCGGCCGCGAGCGCTATCCCGCCAGACGCCTGATGATCACCGCCGACGGCGGCGGCAGCAACGGCTCGCGCGTGCGTCTGTGGAAATTCGAGCTGCAGAAACTCGCCGACGAACTCGGACTAACCATCAAGGTCTGCCACTGCCCGCCGGGAACCAGCAGGGGAGTAGGCCGAAGGGATTGCACCTCCGGCCTCTCGCAGAACGGTGCGTGAGTTCTCAACTCACACCGCTCCCATCAGGCAAACGCGCCGATACTGCTTTGATGCCAATGTACGAACAGTCTGCGCCGCTTGTTGGCAATGGAACCAATCATTTGGCCAGCCTGTATTTTGCGTCCTGCATAGCGCTTGTACTTACGCATCGCCCACGCGATCAATGTGGCGTTGACGTACTTCCACACCGAATGCAGTGCTGCTGGGGAGTAACGGCCATAGTAGTTCAACCAACCCTGTAGGATTGGGTTGATATCTCGGGCGATATCCGCCAACCGCACATGTGTGCGTCTGCGTAGTTTTAGCTCCCGGATTTTCTGCCGCATGGCTTTGAGGGATGACGCGCTGGCTTGAGGTCCATATCCCGTAAACAATTTGCGATTACGATTTATGGCTGCCCTTGTCCTGAAGCAGTATCCGAGGAAGTCAAACTTCGTATTCGGATAATTGCCTTTGCGTCGCCCGTCCTTGCAGTAGACGATCTTGGTCTTTTCCGGATGCATTTCTAGTTGGCATTCCGCCAGCCGGGTTGCCAGCGCTGCTTTCATAGCAAGAGCTTCGGCTTCCGTTCGGCAGTGCACCAATCCATCATCTGCATACCGGCACCATGGAAGGTCCGGATACTCTCGCGCCATCCAAGCATCAAACGCGTAGTGCATGAACAGATTCGCCAGCACTGGGCTGACAACACCGCCTTGAGGAGTTCCACGGGTTCTTTCCACCCGCCTTCCTTCCTCAAGTTCCATCGGCGCCTTCAGCCACCTCTCGATGTACAGAAGGACCCATGTGCACTTTACGTGTTTGCGAACGGCGCGCATGAGCAACGTGTGGTCAATGTTATCAAACAGGCCGCGGATGTCGAACTCTAAAACCCAGTCATGCTGCCGGCATCGCCGGCTCGTGATTTCTATGGCATCCAACGCCGACTTGTTGGGTCGATAACCGTAGGAATCCGCCATGAAGAGGGGCTCCAGCGTCCTTTCCAAGACCTGCTTCACCACCATTTGAGCCACACGATCCGCCACTGTGGGCACACCTAAAATGCGCTGTCCGCCCGTCTTTTTAGGAATGGCGACAGCGCGTACCGGTGGTGGAAAGTAGCAGCCAGAACTCATCCGATTCCAGATCTTATAGAGATTTCTCATCAGATCCTTGTCGAATTCCTCAAGCGTCTGCTTATCAACTCCGGCTGCACCCGCATTGGCTTTGACCGCTTTGTAGCCGTCGTACACTAGCTTCTTGTCAATATTGAACGGCTTCATCTTTGTTGCATCCATCGCTTCATCCCGTTTCCGGTTGCACGCTGAATTCAACCACCTGACCCGATCCCTTTGCTCCGACCCCATTACAGGGTCTTCATTGCTCGTACGGACCGGTCCGCCCCAGTGCTCCACATCGGTACGCTCGCCTCGTGGCTTCAACCACTTGCACTTCTCCCTTGGCATTGAAGCGACTGGTTCCTGCAGTTCCGTTTGAAAGCCTGTGTCAGATTCACGCCCCCTTTACGCCGGTCGCCGCCTGCCCAGTAATCAGGGCTCCCGGCAGGCTTCTCCCAGAAGTTCCACTCGCCTCTGGTTTCGACGACAACTTGATCCTAACGACGCGTCAGCGGAAGGTTTGCTTGCGCTCGTCTCTCTGACACTTACCAGCACAGGTATTCCCCGCACTTTAGCCCCAACGCTCACCACCGCGACTCTTAACCGCAGCGGCTTGGGGTGGTTTGACACCTACTCCTGAAAGTCGATGCCGATGGGCCGACCATCATCTTTCAATCAGCTTCCATATGATTTCGGGGCATTACTCCTTTCCTCATATGTTTCTGCAGCACACAATGGAACAAGATCGAGCACCGCCTGTTCTCGTCCATCACCCAGAACTGGCGCGGCAAACCCTTGATCAGCCATCAAGTCATTGTCGAACTGATCGCCGCGACCACCACGAAAAACGGCCTCAACGTTCGCGCCGAGATCGATCCCAATTCCTACCAGGCCGGCATCGTCGTCAACGACGCCGAACTCGCAGCCGTCAACATCATTCGACACGAATTCCACGGCGAATGGAATTATACCATTACCCCGAAAGCCCTCAGCCCGTAGCAATTGTTTCCCAACGAGCCCTAA
>CAVVEG010000021.1:0-128885 GCA_963747255.1 uncultured Alphaproteobacteria bacterium | reverse complement strand
CGCCGGTAAAAAGGCATCGATCGCCATAGAGATAAGCGACACTCCCCCTGGTATGGCCGGGTACCGGAATGACGAGGAGATCTTCGGTGATCCTCTCCGGCTCATATCCCCGGATGAGATGATTTGCGAAAGGCGCGCGGTCCCGGTCGTCATGATGGATCCAAACCTCCGCACCGAAATGCCTGGCATATTTTCCGGCATCTCCAACATCATCACGATGGGTGAGCAGGACTCCCTTGAGCCCGCCGCGCTCTTGCACCGCATCGACGACATGAATTGTCCAGCGCGGCGAGTTGATCATGAAATTCCCGCTGGCGCTCTGAACGAGAAAGGAGTGCGCGCCCGCAGCACTCGCCGCGTTGTAGCCGAGGCGCCAAACATTCTGCGTCATCGCCTCGGGAAACCCGGCGTCCGGAACCCCCGATGATTTCTGTTCCGTGCGAATTGATGCGGTCGGACAAAGCAGCCGCGCGCGCCAGGCCATGCGCAGCTCTTCTGCCGTTTCAGGCTGGCGGGCAAAGACCGATTGCCCGTCGCGCTCAACGATCAGACCTGGGGCGACGGTGCGCGAGGCCGAGCAGTCGGTACAGCTGGTGTCCACATACCAGTCACCCGGCGTGTTCGCCTTGTGCCGTGTTCTCATCCGCGTTTGAAGAAAGCATCCGCGGCATTTTTTGTCGCCGCGCGGGCGCGCAGCGCTTCTTTCGCCCTGACAATCTCCCCCTCGAGTGCCGCGATGCGTTTTTCGAGTTCATGGGCCGAGAATGGCGACAGATCCTCGCCAAGCACAATATCGGTTTTGGGCTTGCGCGGTGCGAGTTCGTCGAGATCAATGGCCATCACCGGGTGCCTTTGTTCCAAGTCTCTTCCGGCCAAGTCGCCACTCGGAAGGTCCGGAAGTCGAAAAATCCCGATTGCCTTTCCGATTCCTTCCCATCGGAAAGGGCTCTAATCTTGGCCACAAAACCAGTGCAGAGCAAGAAAGCCCTTACCATGACGATTCCACGGACAATGGCAGCAATCGCAATCGAAAGAACCGCGGCCGGGCCCGCGAAATGCACCTCAATGAAATTTTGGTGCCAAATCCCGGGCCGGGACAAATCCTGATCAAAGTTGCGACAGCCGGCGTAAACCGGGCCGATTTGCTTGAGGTACAGGGCCATCACCCGCCGCCTGCCGGCGCACCCGAGACCCCGGGGCTTGAAATGTCCGGGCACAGTGGTGGCGCTGGATCAGGCTGTGACGGGGTTTCGGGAGGGTGATGGCGTCTGCGCGTTGCTGGCGGGCGGCGGCTATGCCCAATATGCTGTCGCTTCCGCCCTCTGCACGTTACCGGTTCCGGCCGGCGTCAGTGTGGAAGATGCAGGCGGGCTGGCGGAAGTCTATTTCACCGTGTGGAGCAATGTCTTTGACACAGCGCGGCTGCGGCCCGGCGAGAGCTTTCTTGTGCATGGCGGCACAAAGCGGAATTGGCACCGCCGCAATCCAGCTGATGCACGCGCGCGGGCATCGCGTCTTTACAACCGCAGGAAGCCCGGAAAAATGCGCGGCCTGCGCCGCGCTCGGCGCAACCCACGCTATCAATTACCGGACGGAAGACTTTGTCGAACTGGTGAAACAGGGAACGAAAGGCCGTGGCGTGGACGTGATCCTGGACATGGTCGGCGGCGACTATGTGATGCGTAATCTCAACGCCCTGGCGCGTGGCGGGCGGGTGGTAAACATCGCCTATCAAAAAGGCCCGAAAGTGGAAGTCGATTTCCGCATTGTCCAGGCGCGCCTTCTCACACTCACAGCTACCGGTCTCCGGGGCCGGCCGGACTTGGAAAAGGCGCTCATCCGGGATCATTTGGCGCGGGAGGTCTGGCCGCTGTTCGAAACGGCCCGGCTGAAGCCGGTCACCTACCGCACGCTACCCCTCGGGCAGGCCGAAACTGCGCATCAGATCATGCGCGAAGAGCGCACATATCGGGAAGATTTTGCTGGCCGCGTGATTTTTATTTGCATGCCGCGGGTTCCCCGCTAAAAAAGAGACCTTCCTCGAAAGATGTGCTGGCGAGCGAGGTGGGGTGTGAGAAGCCCCTCACGAAAGGAAAAACTCTATGTCTGACAAACCCCTGATGCCGAAAGCGACAGCCGTCTGGCTGATTGACAACACTTCGCTCAGCTTCGAGCAGATGGCCGATTTCTGCGGGATGCACCCGCTGGAAGTCAAAGGGATCGCCGACGAGGACGTGGCAAAGGGCATCAAGGGGATTGATCCGATCGCAACCGGGCAATTGACCCGCGAAGAAATCGAAGACGAGAGAAGGATCCCGACTACCGCCTGCGAATCGCCTCGTCCAAATACAAGCTGCCGCACATCAAAGCGAAGAAGACGCCGCGCTACACGCCCGTGTCGAAGCGGCAGGACAAACCCGATGCGATTTATTGGCTGTTGCGGAATTACCCGGAGTTGACCGACGCCGATATCATGAAGCTGATCGGCACGACGAAAGCGACCATCGCCAAGATCTGCGATCGCGGGCACTGGAAGTCACCGAATATCAAGGCGGTCGATCCGGTGACGTTGGGGCTTTGCACGCAGATCGAACTCGATTTCGTGGTTGGCCGGGCCGCGAACCGCAAGCCCCGTGCCGCACGAAAACCGTCAGAGACCCTGAGACGGTCGAAGAGACCACTTCGGGAATGGCAGGCGACGCCGACGAGGAATAATCCGGACATCCAGGGTCAAAACCCATAAGGCGGGTACTCTGGGGGATTTCTCAAGACCTTAACAGGGACTGCTTCAGGTGAACTGAGAGTTGCGTCGCTCCGAAGCGGATGACTGCGATTGATTGTATTCTAGACGCGGCTCGGCGGGCGGCTCAAGTCCTTGTTTGAAATCAAACCAGACGGGCGCGGACGCGTTGTCCGCTTTCCTTACGCGGGGACCGCTTCGCCTCTAAAAGCCGACGTGGACAGGCAGGCTTGCCAAGGCGGGACGTGACCCAACCCAGCCATAAGCTTGGCGCCCACCCCCCTTATCGAGTTCCTGTCTGGAATGTTATCGTTCCGGCCAAATTGCGGATTAGGGCATGGGCAACTTCTTCGCCGAGTTGAAGCGTCGCCATATCCACGCGGGCCAGTGCTTGGCTTACCCAGGAGGAAAATAGTCATGGCTAAAGACGCGAAACAAAGGTCGCCGAGCTTCGGGATCAGAAGGCCGTCAGCCGGCGCGACTTGGTCAAGACGGGCGCTGCCGCCGGATTGGGCGCGGCCATCCTGTCGGCCCCTGGCAAGGCACAGGCGCAACCGGCCCCCGCTGACATTCGCTGGGACTACGAGGCGGACGTGATCGTGTGCGGCTCCGGTGGGACCGGAATTGTGGCGGCGAAGCGCGCCCATGACCTGGGCGCCGATGTGCTGGTCATCGAGCAGAACTTCGATATCGGCGGGAAATTGTCGCATAACGGCGGACAGTCGTCGTTCGGCGGCGGCGACCACGTCCAGGAACGCGATCGCCTGGGCCGTCCCGATCCCGACGGATGGCTGACCGCCCCGCTGCTGGCGAAAGAGGATCTGACGGACGACCCCGAGACGTTGTTTCGCGATACCACCGACTGGTCCGTCGTCGGCAACGGCGCGGTTGCCGACTATCGCTACAACTCGCGCGCATTCCAGCGGGGGTGGGCCGACAACGCGGCCGCGACCCGCCAGTTCCTGACGGACAACCATGTGCGCTGGTCGCGCATTACCACTACGCACATGGGCGGCGGCATGACCAAGGGGCGGGCCGCTTATTCGATCATGAAGCTCGGCGCCAAGACGGACATCGAGGCGGGGACGATCACCCAGGAAGATGCCGGCAACCTGGCGGAGGAAAGACAATCACCCTTCAACCCCCAAACCTGCGGTGCCCCCGGCGCACCGGCTGACGCCTGGGGCGCTCCTGGTTGCGTAGGCGGCGGCTACGTCATCTCGCGCTCCGTCGAATACGCCGCCCGCAAGGCGGGCGTCAGGTTCATGATGAACCGGCACCTGGACGAAATCATCCGCGAGGGTGGCGATTTCGGCAGGATTATCGGTGTCAAGGCAAGCTACACGCCGCGCTTCAGTCCCAAGACGGGCAAACGGCTGGAGAGCTTCTGGAGCAACGGCAATATCGACGAACGAAAGCAGGTCATCTACATCCGCGCTCGCAGGGCGGTGGTTGTGGGGACCGGTGGCTTCATGGGCAACATTCCGTTCCGCACCCAATTCGACCCGCGGATGAGCGAACCTTCCATGCAGTACAGCACCGGCCTGATGGGCCCGCTCCACGAGGACGCGAGCGGCATTCTGGCCGGCATGAAAGTCGGGGCAGGCCTCGGCGGTCTTTTCCAGTCCTACGGTCACTCCCTGGCCACCCCGAAGCTTAACAGCATTCTGGCCGTCAGCGACGTTATGGACAAGGTGATGCCGGGGCACCCGGCGTTCGAGTTCATCGGTTCCTTCGGCATCAACATCGGAACCGCAGGCTGGGAATACATCATTGCCGTCAACCAGGTCGGCAAGCGCTTCCACGACGAGATATCGACCGGCCGCGAACGCAGTGCGGAAGCCAAGTACCCCTTAGGCTCGGCCGGGACCACCAGGCCCTTCACCCCCCTCGATTGGCGGAACGCCAGCGTGAAGCATGTCCGCTCGAGCTATATCTCGGGGCCTGGCTCGGACGCGGCGATGGCCATGAACGAAGGCTCGCACGCTCCGGACTACTCCTCGGGGCCGGTCTGGGCGATCTTCGACCAGGCAGCGGTCGATGCCAATAAATGGCCGCTCCGTTATCCCTATATCGCCGATCCCCCGAACGGGACCTTCTTCAAGGCGGATACGCTTGCTGAGCTTGCCCGGTTGGTGATGGGCAACCGGTTCCAGCACATGCCGCTCAAATATCTCGAGGAAACCGTCGCCAGGTTCAACGCCTTCGCCGACGCCGGCAAGGACACTGACTTCGAGAAGCCAGTGATGCACAAGATCGCCAGGGCGCCATTCTATGCCGCGCTGATCCCGTTGGCCGTCAACGATTCCTATGGCGGACTGAAAATCGACGGCAATTGCCAGGTCATCGACATATATGGGAAGCCTATTCCGGGCCTTTATGCCGGCGGCGAGGCCTCCGGCGGCGGCCGGCAGCACGGCATCGGCCGCGCGTGTGTCAGTGGCTATATCGCGGGGACGCACGCTGCTGCCGAACGGGCCGCCTGACCTGACGATGCGTGATGTCGGCGGGCCATGTGGCCCGCCGACACGCCCCGCCATCGGCGAGGGCGCTATGTGGGCCCGCTCGAAGCAACCGGGCCGAAGCATTTTCGGATAAGGACCTATCCATGAATGGTCAGGAAGCTGTGCTTTTTCCCGTTTCCCTGAGCCTGTCGATTTCGCCCCAGGAAGTCGACGCCAGCGCCGAGCTGACCCTCAAGGCTGTGGCAGAATGCCCCGAAGACTACGATCTTTCGGGTGATCAGATTTCGTTTCATGACGCTGATGGCCGTGAGATTGGCAGCGCGCCGCTCGCCGCCCTCGAAGAAGACGGCTTCGGCGCCGAGATTATCGTGACCGCCCCGGCCGAACTCGGCGAATACGGATACAGCGCCGTACTGACGGCTGCCGAGAGCGATGGCGTCGCCCATGCAGGAGCCAGGGCCGAGGCCCGCTGCAGCGTCAAGGCCCACGACGCCTATCTCAATGTCTGGGACGTCCCCTCGGCGACCACGGCCGGCGATGCCTTCAGCTTCCATGTCGGCCTCAAATGCTCGTGCGGTTGTAATCTCGCCAACCGCAGCTTCGTCGTCCTTGACCAGGCAGGCACCGTCGTTGCCTCAGGCAGGCTTGGCGACGCAGTCTGGCCGGGCACCGGCGCACTCTATTTCGCGAAGGTCCAGGCTGTAGCGCCAGCGGACATCAGCCTGCACCAGTGGATGGTGGAGTCCCCCGGCTCGAACAGCGGGATCGCGCATGCTCCGGGGTCGCTGGCTATGCGCGTCCGCACGGTCGCAGCGCCGGACCGTGAAATCCGTATAGAGGCCGTCGACCGGGAAAGCGGGGCACCGCTCAAAGGGATCAACCTCATCGTGGGCCCCTACCGGGCCACGACTGGGGGAGATGGTGTGGCACAGATGAGGGTGGTCGGTGACCACTACGTGCTGCATGCCTCAGGACTCCAGCGTATGCCCTTTCGGGATCATCTCGATGCGACCAGGCCCATCGGCCTCCGGCTCCTGATGGCCGTAGAGCTGCCGCAAGAGCACTTCATGCCGCCAGTCGACCAGAAACCATCCATCGCAGAGGTGCTGGAATGAGTGGCATGCGCGGCCATCTGCGTCTCTGCATGCTGGCGCTTGCCGCCTCTGTCGGACTGGGTGTTCCCGTCATGGCACAGAACAGCTCGGACCTCGCTGCCGGCCAGAACGCCTGGAACCGGGCCGGGTGCTACAATTGTCATGGTAGCAGGGCTCAGGGGGGCGACGGTGGCGACTACCCTATCGGCCCCGCCCTCACGACCACTGTGCTCGACAAAGCGACGATGATCATGATCGTGAGCTGCGGGCTTCAGGGGACGCCCATGCCGGCCTGGCTAAAGGGCGCCTACACCACGGTTCAATGCTATGGCATGCCGTTGGGGTCGAGACCCGCCGACTCGGTCATTCCGGCGATCTTGACCGCCGACGAGATCAAAGCTCTGGTCGACTACGTCTTCGCAACTTTCGTGCAAAAGCCACAGCCGTAAGCAGCGCCCGAAGACGCTCCGCAAACACCACCGCGACGAACTCGACACCGGCCAGATGAAGCTCCTCGGCCAAAGTTGCCGAGAGCCTGTTCCGCAAAGCGGTCGGTGATGTGCTGCGTCAGTTTTCTGCGCGCGCCCCTACGCCCGGTTCATGGGCATTACGCAGGCGAACGGTCTCAGGTAGCCACGACAAAAACCGACCACAACGTTTCTGCCGTTCGATGCCTGTTGGTACACCTGTTGATGTCAGCTCTTGGTGTCGTGGACGGCTCCCGGTCTTCGGCGGTTTATTCTAACCGCCAACATAGGCTGGGAGGATGGACATGGAACAGATGGCAACGATTGGCTTGGATATCGCGAAGTCGGTGTTTCAAGTGCATGGGATTGGAAAGAACGGCGCGATCGTGGTTCAGCGGCGGTTGCGGCGATCACAGGTTCTGAGCTTCTTCGCGAAACAACCGCCATGCGTCGTCGGCATTGAAGCCTGCGCGAGTTCGCATTTTTGGGCACGCGAGATCGGTGCGCTGGGTCACGATGTCCGGCTCATGCCGGCAGCCTATGTGAAGCCCTACGTGAAGCGGCAGAAGAACGATGCTGCGGATGCCGAGGCGATCTGTGAAGCCGTAACCCGGCCGACCATGCGCTTCGTTCCGGTGAAGTCGCCGGAGCAGCAGAGCATCATGGTTCTGCACAAGACCCGTCAGATGGTGATGCGCCAGCGCACGAAGTTGGCCAACACCATCCGTGCGCACATGGCGGAGATCGGCATCGTGGCGCCGATTGGCCGAAAGGGGTTGGAACTGCTTGTTGAGATCATCCGTCAGGATGAAGCGGCCCGCCTTCCAGACGCATCGAGGAGCTGCCTGCGGATGTTGGTGGAGCAGCTCTCCATGGTGAAGGCACATATCCTCGAACTCGACCGGGCCATCGTTGCCGACGTTCGCCGTAGCGAGAGTGCGAAACGCCTGATGGCTATTCCCGGTGTCGGCCCGCTGCTTGCGAGCGCGATGGTCGCGGCGGTGCCAGACCCTGGAATGTTCAAGTCCGGCCGCAACCTCGCCGCTTGGATTGGGCTCGTTCCGCGCCAGAGCTCCAGTGGCGGAAAGGAGCGCCTGGGCGGCATCACCAAGCAGGGCAACAGATATCTGCGACAGTTGCTGTTCGTGGGTGCCATGGCGGTCATCCGATACGCCGAACGGCATGGCACGAAGCGGCACTGGCTGGTGCGGTTGATGGCAAGGCGTCAGACGAAGGTCGCTGCCGCCGCTCTCGCCAATAAGACCGCCCGGATGATCTGGGCGATCATGACCACGGGTGAACATTATCGGGAGCCCTTGCTGCAGGCGGCATAATCGAATGAGCGCAGCGAAAGCGGCGCGACACAGCTTGGGAAGGGCAGACAGCATGTAATGCGAAAAGTGGTCGAAACCCCGAACCCGGAAAACCCATTATCGCCAGCGCGCCCCGAGCGCGTGCTCTTGGTCGGGACCGGTCTTCGCGGATGGCACTATGGCCAGCGGCATGTGAAGCCGCATCAACAGGCCGAACACATGGCAGCACCGACCTCTACCGCAGAACACGCAAAAAGCTCTTGCCAAATGGGAGCCGTCCACACATGGCGAATCCCTGACGAACCACTCGACTCGGTTGATGTCCGGAATCGGGTCGGAAGCGGTCGCGTCGGGGGCCGCCTTATGGGTTTTGACCCTAGCATTACAGTTGCCTTTTCCTTTTGAGGTGCGCGCGGCGCGCTTCGGCTTGATGGGCGCGGCGCCATAAAGACCATGCGATGACGTGGGCGGGCTGGATGCGCCGTTGCGCGAGTTTCATGGCGATGCGGCGGATTTCCTGGACCGACCATCGGATCAGGAGCGCTGTTTGGTCCGAAGACGGAGCATCGTTTTTTTGGGCAGCGGCGGAACATTGGCGCGATGCCGGATGGCGGCCATCATGGCGAAGGCGAGCATGACCAGCGACACATGCCGGTGCCAACCATGCCAGGAGCGGCTTTCATTGTGATCGAGGCCGAGTTCGTTCTTGGCGGCTTCAAAGCTTTCTTCGATGGCCCAGCGATGGCCTTCGACCGATACCAGCTTTTCCATGGGCGTGCCCTTGGGGCACCACGTAGAGAAGAACGCAAGGTCGCCGTCGGCAATGTTGCGGCGGATCAGAAGGCCTCGCGTCCACGCCCCGGCGAGAACGCTGTTGTATTGGCCGGCATCGAGATCGGCCAGTTCGAGATAGGCCCAGTCATGCAGGCGCGGCCCCTTGGTTCCTTCGCCCGCCGACAGGCGCCGCCAGGTGTTTTGTGGAAGATTTTGCGCGATCTTTCCGGCCGTCCCGCCAACCCGCTGCTTCTTGCCCCAAGAACGGAACACGTGGTTGGAGGCGACGCCCAGGACATAGCCCTTGCCTGCCTTGCGCAGGGCGCTCTCGATGTCCCCGGTGCCATACACGCTGTCCGCCGCGACAAAAGAGAACGGGACCTTTGCGGCGATCGCACGCGCGATCATCCGGCGTGCGATCTGGGGTTTCGTCGCAAAGCCCTCATCGTCCGGCACATGCGCCGTCTTCAGGCGCTCGGGATCGTCCGTCCAATCTTTCGGCAGATAAAGCGCCCGGTCGATGAAGGCGTGGCCGTGACGCGACACATAGGAGGCGAAGACGCCGATCTGGCAGTTGGTGATCTTACCCGCCGAGCCCGTGTACTGGCGTGCAACCCCGCACGAAACCTTGCCCTGCTTCAAAAAACCGGTCTCGTCAATGACGAGAACCGCATCCTCATCAGCAAGCGTTTCCAGCGCGTAATCGCGCACGATGTCGCGCAACGCATCCGCGTCCCACCGCCCGCGGCCCAGGATCGCCTGCTGGCGCCACGGACCGGGATCGCCCGCCGCTTCCGCGCGCATCCAGCCCGTCTTGCGCCGCTCATCCCCAAGCAAACCGTCCAGGAACAAGCCTGCCGACGCCGCTACCCGCTCCTGCGTAAACAACAATCGAATACGCGCTTTCACATCGCGCAATGACGACGCCCAAGCCTCTAACGTCGTCTCAATCGATGCACCGGACATCCATGACCTCCCGAATCATGGTTGCCCATGGATTTAGAGATCAACAAAACAAGCAACTGTAATGCTAGATTGCGTACCGTATCAGAACAAACCCCGCTACGATCAATGCGAAGGCAGTAAACAGCGCCAGTTTAAAACGGCGTTCAATAAAGCCGCGAATCGGTTCGCCAAATACGTAGAGCAGTCCGGCTTCGGTAAAATAGCGGAAGCCCCGCGTGATTGCCGACATCAGGACAAAAAGTCCAAAGGGGAATCCGGCGAAGCCCGTCGCGATGGTTACGATCTTGTACGGGATCGGTGTCAGTCCCTGAAACAGGATGATCCATTGACCCCATTTCGCGTAAGCCGCCCGGAAAGCCGCAAGATCCCCTGAGCCATAAACCGAGATCAGCCATTTTCCCACCGAGTTCGAACAGCAGTGACCCGATCGCGTATCCCAGCATGCCGCCCATGACGGAGCCTGCGGTGCAAACGAAGGCGATAAGCAGGGCACGCCGGCGATCGGCGAGCACCATCGGAATCAGCAGCAGGTCGGGTGGAAGCGGGAAAAACGAGCTTTCCGCAAAGGCGAAACCGAACAAAGCGGACCAGGCGTGACGGCCGGTCGCATTCGCCATCATCCAGTCATACAGGCTTCGAAACCAGCCAACCTTCGCGTTCGCAGTACCTATGGTCATAAACTCTTTTCGGGTTTGGTTTTCCCCCGGTCAAGGGAAACGCGGACGAGGGATTCATTTTGATCCGGGCATGCTGTAGTTTTCCGGCCGCTTTGATGGTGCAAGAGTGGACATGGCCAAACGAACCGGGAAGGGCAGAAAAAAAACAACAAAAGCAACCGCGAAGCCGGCAAAGAAGATAAAAGCCAAAGGGCTTAAGGCGAAAACCGCGCGTCGGGGAGACCCGAAATCTGCGCTTGCAAAGAAAACAAAACCGCCACGGGCCAAATCGTCCTTTCGGCAAATTCTCTCTGTCCCTGCGCCCGCCGGCAGAAGGCGCCCGCCACATCGAACGGTCAGGCCTGTGCCGCGACCAGCGCCAAATCTGCGGTTTCGGAGTTCTGCCGCGAGCATTTATGATCTCAATCTCGACCGGACTGCGGCCAATTTTCAGCCACTGACGCCGCTGACCTTTTTGCGCCGGGCCGCACTCGCCTGTCCGGAAACCACCGCCATTATTCATGGCAAACGCCGCTATTCCTACGCGGAGTTTTATGCCCGTTCACGGCGTTTCGCCTCGGCTCTCGCGCGATCCGGCCTTGGGCGCGGCGATACCGTGTCGGTCCTGCTCTCCAACACACCGGCAATGCTGGAGGCCCATCATGGCGTACCAATGGCCGGCTGCGTGCTCAACGCGCTCAACACCCGGCTGGATGCGGCATCGATCGCGTTCATGCTCGATCACGCGGAAGCAAAACTGTTTATCGCGGACCGGGAGTTTGCCGCCTGCGCGGCTGCCGCGCTGAAACTGGCCAAAGTAACTCCCCGATTGATCATCTATGACGATCCGGAATTCCCGTTCTCCGGGGAAATCGGGCGTGTTTCCGATTACGAGGAGTTCCTGTCCGGTGGCGATCCGCAGTTCGACTGGGCGATGCCTGATGATGAATGGGACGCCATCTCTCTGAATTATACCTCCGGCACGACTGGCATCCCCAAAGGCGTCGTGTGCCACCACCGCGGCGCTGCACTGATGGGTTATTCAAATACGCTTACCTGCCGCATCTCCGAACGGCCCGTTTATCTGTGGACATTGCCGATGTTCCACTGCAACGGCTGGTGCTTTCCCTGGACGCTGGCGCTCACGGCCGGAACGCATGTGTGTCTGCGTTGGGTCCGGGCCTCCGACATCTATGCCGCGATTTCCGAACACAGAGTTACCCAGCTGGCGGGCGCCCCTACCGTAATGGCCATGCTTGTGAACGCGACCTCTGCGGAAAAGCGCCGATTTCGATCACCGCGTCAATTTCATCCACGCCGCAGCCCCGCCGCCGGAAGCCATGCTGATCGCGATGCTGCAGTCCGGCTTCGATCTCACGCATGTCTATGGCCTGACGGAGACATATGGGCCGGCCACCGTCAATGAGTGGCATCCTGAATGGGATGGATTGCCTGCGGCAGAGCGGGGAGCCAAAAGGATTCGGCAGGGTGTGCCCTATCCCGCGCTCGAAGAGCTATCGGTATTGGACCCATCGACCATACAGCCTGTTTCGGCCGACGGACAGACGCTCGGCGAGGTGATGTTTCGGGGCAATATCGTGATGAAGGGGTATCTGAAAAACCCGGAGGCAACGCAGGAAGCACTGGCGGGAGGCTGGTTCCACTCCGGCGATCTCGGGGTGATGCACCCCGACGGGTACATTCAACTGAAAGACCGTTCGAAGGACATCATCATCTCGGGGGGCGAGAACATTTCCTCGATCGAGGTGGAAAACACCCTCTATCGCCATCCCGCCGTGATGTTCGCAGCGGTTGTCGCAAAGCCCGATGACAGGTGGGGCGAAACTCCGTGTGCTTTCGTCGAGAAGAAGCCTGGCTTCGAAGCCGTCTCGGAAGCCGATTTAATCGCCTTCTGCCGGGACAATCTCGCGCACTTCAAATGCCCCCGCATCGTTGTTTTCGGCGAATTGCCAAAGACCACCACAGGAAAGATTCAGAAGTTCCGCCTGCGCGAACAGGCCCGCGCTCTTTTTTGAACCTGCACGCGCCTGGCGGAGCGTCGTGTGCCTAGTGTCCGTCGGTTCGGAGTCTTTCGAGTTCGTCTTTCAAACGCAACTTTTCTTTTTTCAAAGCCGCGATACGCATTTCGTCCCAACCGGAATGGGCCATTTCGGCTTCGATCAGTTCCTGAACTCTCCGGTGTTTGTCTGCGATTTCACTGAGATGAGACTGTAAGGCCATCGCTTCTCCCTCATTCTGCTGTTCAAGGGGCTGGAATTAGAACACCCAAAAACGGGGTTTGTCATCCCTTGTAATCTGGAAAATCGATCCCCATACCGCAACAGCACAGCCAGAGTGTCTCCCCCGCGGGGGGTTTTGCTTGGCTATCCGCAGGGCCGGCTCTAAAATCGCGACGCGGGGCCCGGAGGAGCGTCTCCTCTGCCATGACCGACGAAGAAGAACTGGAGCTGCGGGCGAGACTCGCGGAACTCAGGCAGGAACACGGTGATCTTGACGCGGCGATCTGCGCGGTCGCCACCTCGGCGCACTGCGATCAAATTCAGCTGACCAGACTGAAGAAGCGCAAACTTCTGCTCAAGGATCTGATCGCCCGTATCGAAGACAATCTGTTACCCGACATCACCGCCTGAGGGACCGCGGGCGAACGCGATTGAGGCTGAATCGCGCTTGGCTGCATACATCCCCCGGTCGGCTTCGGCCAGCACATCTTCAGCCGTCAAATCTGCAACGATCTGGCAGACCCCACAGGCAAAAGTCAGCCTCAGCGGTTTGCCGTCCCAAACCGGTGGCCGGTCGGTCAAAAGCGCCGAAAGAAGCTTGCCTTTGTCCATTGCCTGTTGCGCAGTGGTAGCGGGAAAGATGATCGCGAATTCATCGCCGCCCATTCGGGACAGAATATCGCTGCTGCGAATATTCCCCGCCAGAAATTCACAAAAATACCGCAACACAAAATCGCCGGCGGCATGACCATGCGCGTCGTTGATTGCCTTGAACCCGTTGATATCGAGATAAAGCAGACTGGATAATGTGCCGTAGCGTTCCGCAAAGGCAATGAACCGGGCCACCTCGCGCATCGAGGCGCGCCGATTGAGCACGGGAAGCAGCATGTCCTGATCTGCCGTTCTCAGCAGTTCGTCCACGCGCGACTGCGACTCCTGCAAGCGCTCTTCCAGTCTGCGGATTTCCTGCAGCAGGTCCGAGATCGCGGCGCTCACCCCCGGAGTCAGATCGACCTCGGAAACGCCCTTCCCGGCAACAGGATGCCCCCGGCCGGCCACACCAGCGTTGGCCTTGCCAGGCCCGGCTTTCGCCTTCAGGGATTTCGACTTCGAATCACTCATCGCTCCTCAAAAATGACACGCAAGGTTCAAACCCGCAAAGCGGCGGAATTCGCTTCCCTCGAAGTTCCGGTTCCCTATAATCCGCCGCTTCGCCGCGCGCCTTTTCAGGGAAGCCACTCACAGAATATGCCAAATAGCCGGCCTTCAGCGCGTCCCCTCGTCGGAATTATCATGGGAAGCCGGTCGGATTGGCCGACCCTTCAGGCTGCCGCGGCAATCCTTGCCGAATTGAGGATTCCATTCGAGAGCCGCGTGGTTTCGGCTCACCGCACTCCGGACCGGCTTTATCAATATGCAAAGGACGCCGCAGGACGCGGCCTGAAGGCTATTATTGCCGGTGCGGGAGGCGCGGCGCACCTCCCGGGCATGACCGCCTCCATGACAACACTGCCTGTGCTCGGTGTACCCGTTGAAAGCCGTGCTCTCAAAGGCCTCGACAGTCTGTTGTCAATCGCACAGATGCCGGGTGGCATACCGGTTGCGACTTTCGCGATCGGGGAAGCGGGCGCAAAAAATGCCGGCCTCTTCGCTGCGGCACTCCTGGCGAACAACGACGCCGAATTGCGCGCGCGACTGGAGCGCTGGCGGAAACGTCAGACGCGCTCTGTTCCGCGTCTTCCCGTAGCCAGCGAAAAGAAGAAGCGGTGACGTCACCTCGGCACAGGCGGGAACCCCTGGCTCCGGGTTCTACCATAGGGATTCTGGGCGGCGGTCAACTCGGGCGCATGCTTGCGCTTGCCGCAGCGCGGCTGGGTTTGAAAACCCATGTTTATGCCGATGAAACCGAATCCTGCGCTTTCTACGTCGCCACCCAAACGACCCGCGCGTCCTTTCGCGACAAAGCCGCGCTGGCCAGGTTCGCGCATTCCTGTGATGCGGTCACATTCGAGTTCGAGAATGTCCCCGACGAAACCGTACGCGAGCTGCTGCGACACGTTTTTGTGGCGCCGGGCCCGGAACCGCTGCGCATCGCGCAGGATCGCCTGCTGGAAAAATCCTTCGTCAATGGAGTGGGGCTGGCGACCGCGCCTTTTCGCGATGTTGCCGATCAAAGGAGTGCAAGACATTCCTTCGAGCAGTTGACGGGTCGCGCCGTGCTGAAAACGCGAACACTTGGTTACGACGGTAAAGGTCAAAGGATCGTGACAAGTGCGGATCAGACGGCGCAAGCCTTTGCCGAGCTCGGTGGCGTCCCGTCCATTCTGGAAGGCTTTGTGGACTTTGCCTTCGAGGCCTCCGTGGTCGCGGTGCGCGGTTCCGATGGCGCGTTCGCTGCGTACGACGTTGTTCGAAACGAACATGAAAACCACATTCTTCGCAGATCAACCGTCCCCGCGGGCCTGGACGGCGGCGCAGCGCAAGAAGCCGTCGCCATGGCGCATCGCATAGCCGATGCCCTGGATTATGTCGGTGTGCTGGGCGTAGAGATGTTCGTCACGCAAGATGGTCAATTGATCATTAACGAGATTGCACCAAGGGTTCACAATTCCGGTCATTGGACGCTTGAAGCCTGTGCCGTCAGTCAGTTCGAACAGCATATTCGTGCCGTTGCAGGCTGGCCGCTGGGCAGTACCGGGCGCCATTCCAATGCCGTGATGCAGAATATCATCGGCGGGGAAATGGAGGACTGGCGCGGCTTTGCGGGCCAATCTGGCCTTCATGTTTACGGAAAACGTGTCGTGCGGCCGGGGCGGAAAATGGGCCACGTCACGACCCTGAGTCCGCTATCGTCCGCTGCGGAATGATCTGAGCAGTCCGAGCGGATCGGGCAGATTCCCCATCGCTTTCATGGCGGAGCTGCGGAATTTTTCGATCTGCATGACCTCATCGATGCGATGGCCAAGAAACGTCCAGGTTGCGGAATTCCCTTCGCTGGAATCGCTGAGCCAATACGCAAAGGTCGCACCATAAACACCTGCGAGAATCGCGCGCTTGGTGTACCAGGAGAAATCGGTGGATCGATCTCCGGCTGCGCGCCACATCGCATCCACGCTTCGCATCATCAGCTTCGCACCCAAAGGGGCATTGTGCGGCAAAGCCAGAAATGCCGCTGCCCGGCGCGCGGCGCCCTTGTGCACTTCAATGCGTGTTCTCACCGCCGCTGCAATGCGTTCCCGCAAATGGGCCTGTTCGGGTTCGGCCGCCATCTTTTCAGCCATCAACCGATCCGCCCAATTGGAAAAAGCTTCCACGAGCGTGGCCGGTCCATTGGGAAACGCATCGTTTAATTCGCGCCGCGAGATGCCCGCTCTGGAAGCGGCGGCAGCAAGCGTCTCCTGGGAAAAACCGGTTTGCAGAATATCCGTCAGCGACTCGCGCAGTACGCGTTCGCGGACCAGATCGCTCATTGCGCTGCCCGTTTTTCGTCCACCTGATCGATCCAGTGCCGGAATTCGCTTTCAAACACCAGTTTTGATAGGTCCCGCATCCGCTGCGGATAAAGAATGCCGTTAATGTGATCGCATTCGTGCTGCACCACGCGGGCATGGAAACCTCTGGCGTTGCGCTGGACACGTTCTCCGTCCGCATCGTAACCGGAATAGCGGATGTGTCGCGGACGCTCGACCCAACCGCGCATGCCCGGCACCGAGAGACAGCCTTCCCACCCCCCTTCGAGCGCCGGTTCGACCACTTCAACCACAGGATTGATCAGTACAGTCAGCCCGGCCGTGTGATCGAAACTCTCCGTTTCCTCGTGCCTGTCTGGGCCGCGTTCTGCCGGAGCCTGAAAAATCACCAGCCGCAGAGGCGCATGCACCTGCGGCGCCGCGAGCCCCGCGCCATTGGCGTCTTCCATGGTTTCGATCATGTCGGCGATCAGGCGCCTTATTTCCGGCGCGGCCGGATCGCGGACCGGCGCACACATACCCGCGAGTACCGGGTGACCCATGCGGGCGATTTTGAGAATTGCCATCGGCCGAATATGGCCTCACAGCCCGAGAGCGGCAATGCCGGCGATGGCCACCTGCTCGTCTTCGTGACTTTGCACTCCGGAAACTCCAACACCGCCAACGACTTCTCCTTGGAGTACAATGGGCACACCGCCCTGAATGGGAAAGGCATCCGGGAAATTCAGCACCCCCGGCCGATTCTTGACGGCATCTTCCCAGACTTTGCCGGAGCGCTGCGTAACCGCAGCAGAGCGTGCCTTCAAAGTGGCAATTTCGGAGGTTTGCGGTCGCGCGCCATCGGCACGCTCCAGTAACAGCAACAGCCCGGCGTCATCCACGACAGCGATCGTAACGGCCCAGCTGCGCCGATTGGCTTCGGCGCGCGCTGCCATCGCAATGGATTGTGCATCCGACAATGTCAGAACGGTTTTACTGCGCATTGCTGCCTCCTTCGTAACCTTCCCGTTTTTCGGGCGTTTCATGCCATGGCTGCGATGGACAGGATGATCCTGTTCTGATACGAACCGCGCCGGATTGAATCAGGAGCCCCTTTTGCAAATCATCGTTCGCGACAACAATATTGATCAGGCGCTGAAAGCACTGAAAAAGAAGATGCAACGGGAAGGCATCTTTCGCGAGATGAAACTGAGGGGTCATTACGAAAAACCGTCGGAGAAGCGTGCCCGCGAACGTGCGGAGGCAATCCGCCGGTACCGCAAGCTCCAACGCAAGCGTTTACAGCGCGAAGGCCTTTTGCCGCGCTGACAGGATCCGCCCGGCCGCATTAAGCTGCTGGCGTGCAGCCGGAACAAACGGAAATTTCGACCGTCACATGCGACAGGCCCGAATGCCGCCGCCGGATTTCGTTTTTAATGTCATCCGCGGAAAGCGGAACGGCGCTGATAATCGAGACAATCAACCCCCGGTGACCCGGGCCAAGCCGCCAAAGATGCATGTCGGAAATGCTGGCCCCGACCTCATCTTCCAGCATCTTGCGAATGTCTTCGGCCAGCGTCGGGTCGTCCTCCATATCCAGAAGAACGCGGCCGGACTGTTGCATCAACAGGATTGACCAGCGGCCGATCACAATCGCGCCGAGGACGCCGACCACAGGGTCAAGAATTCGCCAGCCCAGAAACAGGCCCGCCGCGAGCGCCGCCAATGCCAACAGCGACGTGGCAGCATCGGCAAGTACATGCACATAGGCGGCCCGCAGATTGTAATCGTGGTGATGCCCCGGATCATCCGCATCGTGCTCACCTTCCGCCAATGCGACTGCACTGATGATGTTGACCCCCAGTCCTACGGCCCCGACAATCAGCGCCTCGGCATAATGGATCGCCACCGGCGTGAAGAATCGCATCGCCAAATCGACTGCAATTGCCAATGAAATGATCCCCAGCACCAGCGCGCTTGCGAATCCGGCAAGATCGCCGAATTTGCCGGAACCAAAGGAGAATTGCCGGTTTCGTGCATGCCGGCGCGCCATCCAGTACGCCCAGGCAGCCAGCCCGAGAGCGCCAACATGGGTTGCCATATGCACACCGTCGGCCAGCAGCGCCATCGACCCGAATATCAGGCCGGCCGCCGTTTCCACGATCATGAATGCGGCCGTCAAATAGACCACCAGACGCGTACGTGCTTCGGCGCGCTCGTGACCTGCACCCAGATAGACGTGGTCGTGAGTCCAAGCGTGGTTATGCGTATCGCTCATTCGAACCACCTTCGGCGTTCGTCAGTATAGGATGTCAGGCCGTGTGCAACACCCGCCTTCGCCTGACTTCTGCAGCATAACGGGCGAAGGTGAACGACTTTTGATCTGTCGCGGTCGTTGGCTGAGGCCACTGCCGGGCACGTCGAGCGCTGCTATACTTCAGCACTTGCCATCCGGGAGAAGTCAATGGGACGGAACATCATCCTGATCGCAACCGCCGCATTGCTTGCCGCCTCTCAGGCCAAAGCTGCAGACTTGACCCTGCTCGTCGGTGGCTCCATGGCGACAACATTCCGGGAAGTGGGTGCGGACTTTGCGTACCGGACCGGACACAGACTGAATTATATCGTCGATACGACCGGGGCTTTGCAGAAGCGAATGCGCGCCGGAGAAAAAGCCGACATCATCATGGTATCGGCCCAGGGCATGGATCAGCTTGAGAATGAAAAGCTGATCGATCCGGGTAGCCGGGTTGAACTTGCAACAGCGCTGATCGGCGTTTCAGTACGACGCGGCGCTGCGTCTCCCGACCTTTCTACGCCCGATGCTTTCAAGCGCGCGATGCTGGCTGCGCATTCCGTTGCGCTCGTCGATCCGAAATCCGGCGGCACATCGGGCGTCTATCTCGAAGGATTGTTCCAGCGGCTCGGCATCGCCGATGCGATCCGGAAAAAAGCGGTTTTCGGCAATATGGGATCCGAAATCGCGGACGCAGTGGCGTCCGGAAATGCCGATCTGGGACTGACCTTCATCAGTGAAATGCTGCCCAATGCGGGTGTCAAAATCGCCGGACCTTTGCCGGATGCGGTCCAGAGTCCAACGGTTTATGTGGTGGCCATTCCGGCGACGAGTGGCCACAAGATTGAAGCCCGCGCATTCATCGCCACGATCAGCGCGCCTTCCGTCTGGCCGTCGATCAGCAAGGCAGGCTTGACGCCCATCAGGAAACAGCCCTGAACCCAAACGGCCTATTTGCGCGCGGCCGGGGCGCGCGGCGCTGCAGCCGCCGGAGCCGCTGCGCCAGGCTGGGCGGGTGGCGGCGGAAGCGCGACGGCACGATCCTTCGAATAACTCTTCATACGGTCCATCGCTTCCGTGAAGCCGTTGAGCGAAACGGGGAATTTGATCTGGTCGGTCTTGCCATAGGGAACCACTGCAATTTGGGTGGCCTTGCCGGCTTTGCCCAGAGTTGTGACCACCGTATTGTCGATTACGGCTTCCACATAGCATCCGTCGCGTTCGCAACGCGTGAATTTCATGCCGTTTGGGGAATTGCCGAGCAGCAATCCCTTGGCCAGTGCAACGCCTGTGGGCACGACAACCTGGATTGCATAAGCATCGCGGCTCGGCACATAGGCGATGGAGAAACTCGACAGCCGTTGCTTATTGTCCCTGTTGACCGTGACCTGCAGTACTTCACACGGTGCGGGGCTCTTCACGGTGGCCAGCACGCAACGAACAACCCAGTCGCCGACGTTCTGATTGATCGAGAACTGCTGTGCGGCCTGAGCCGCGGCTGCCTGATCGGCCGGAGCCGGCGCAGCCGGAGATGGCGCGGCAGCAGCAGTCGGCGGCGCAGCCGGAGGTGGCGCGGCAGCGGGCGCGGCAGCCTGCGCCATGGAAATGACCGGCAGAAGCAATCCGGTGGCGACAGCGGCACTGAAACTCAGACGAAGCATAGCGGATATCCTCTTGATCTTCGGCCGGTCAGGACAGGAACCGGAAAAATCCAGTCCGCCTCGCATGTTCGCGCACCAGCGTCGCATAGCCCTCGGCGAATCCCTTGAGCGAGAAGGGAATATTGACGGGCTGGGCATTGTTCGGCGCAGCGACGCTGACTTGTCCGCCCATATTGGACTGCAGCGCCTTCAGCGTATCGGCATCCACGGTGACCAACGCAATGCACCCGACATTGGTGCAGGTCTCGTAAGGCCGCAGCCGCATCGGCTCGTTGCCGATAGTGAGTGCAATCCCGGGGTCAAGCAGAACGCCATGCGGCACGGTCATCGACAAGGTGCTGCCGGGAGTTGGATCTGTGAGGGACAGGGTCAGAAGCACTCCGCCGGTATCCCGCATAACGTCCGAGGTAAGCGCGCAATTTGGCGTGGCTGCGGTGAGCGCTGGACAGATCACCCGCCAGTCCTGAAAAGTGGTGATGCGGACCTCATTCGTCGAACCGCCGCCGAGCAGTCTCTGACCGACCAGCGTGATGAGCCCTCCGGCCACGAGCAGGAGCACGGCCAATCCGGAGATGATGGCAATTCGACGCGCATCCCATCCGCGCGAAAGCGGTTTTGAACTGATCGCTTCACTGATGGCTTCGGACATTAGAACTCCATCGATTACAATGTCCCCGCTGGCGCCGGGCGCGCATCAGAAGACCGAGCTTTGATTGCTCCACTGTTTGCAGGCTTCCGCCCCCGCCTGCACGGACTGCCCAGGCATTCTCCCGGCCGGACCGATTTTGGCAAGCGTTAGCCCGCCCCGGCGGTCAAAGCAAGCGCAACGGCCGCTGAACGGGGGGGCCATTACCAAAGGTGAACGCGCATTTCCGGGGACAAATACAGTGCGTCGCCGGGTTTCACGTCAAAGGCGCTGTACCACGCATCGGTGTTGCGCACCGTTCCGTCGACCCGAAACTGCGGCGGGCTGTGCGGATCCGAGAGCAGTCGCTGCCGCGTCGTCTGCTCCTGGGCCTTGTAGCGCCAGACCTGCGCATATCCGAGGAAGAAGCGCTGGTCTCCCGTATAGCCATCGAGCACCGGAGCCGGTTTTCCGTTCAGTGACAGATGGTAGGCAGACTGCGCCACGGTCACGCCGGCAAGGTCCGCGATGTTTTCCCCAAGCGTCAGCTGTCCGTTCACGAACAGACCGGGCAGGGGCGCGTAACCGCTGAACTGCTTTGCCAGAGCGCCGGTGCGCGCATCGAAATTCTGGCGATCCTCGGTAGTCCACCAATTTTTCAGCGCACCCGAGGCGTCATACTTGCTGCCCTGGTCATCAAAGGCATGACTGATCTCGTGTCCGATGACCGCGCCGATTCCACCGTAATTGACCGCATCATCCGCGTTCGGGTCGAAAAACGGCGGCTGCAAAATGGCAGCGGGGAAGACGATCTCGTTCAGCGATTGATTGTAATAGGCGTTGACGGTCTGCGGCGACATTCCCCATTCGCTGCGATCCACCGGCTGGTCAAGACGGACCAGCTTCCGGTTCCACTCGAATTCGCCGGCACGTTCGTCATTTCCCAGCAGATCACCAGTATCGACGCGAAGTTTCGAATAGTCGCGCCATTTGTCCGGATAACCGATTTTGACATTCAGCCTGGTGAGCTTTTCCAGGGCCTGTTGGCGCGTCGCGGGCGACATCCAATCCGCCGCCTCGATCCGTTGCCGGTAGATCGCTATCAGGTTCGCGACAAGCGCCTGTGCTTTTGCCTTCGCTTCGGGTGGGAAGTATCGCGCAACAAAAATCCTGCCAACCCCCTGGCCCATCACCCCGTCGAGGAAAAGAACCCCCCGTTTTTCCCGCGCCAACTGTTCTTTCTGTCCACCCAAAATCTTGCCGAAAAATTCAAATCGCGCCTGATCGAAGCGAGCCGGCAAATACGAGGCATGATCCGAGAGATAATGAAACGTCAGATAATCGCGCCAGGTTTGCACCGGCGTATTCGCGAAAAGGGCGGCCAAAGCGGGAAAAGCGGTGTTCTCGCCCACAATGACACGTCGGGAGCCGTCCGACGTGCCGGGAATGCCTTGTTCAGCGAGGAAACCGCGCCAGGGAAAACCGGGGGCGGAACGCTCCAGCTCGGCCACGGTCATCGGATTGTAAACCTTGTCGGCATTGCGGCGCTCGGCGCGCGCCCACTGCAGCTTTGCGATCTCCGTCTCGAGTTTGAAGATCCCTTCCATCTTTTCTGCGCCGCCGGGAATCTGGGCAAGATCGAAGATTTTCGCGATGTAGGCGCGATAGCCATCACGCGCTGCGGTAATCGCTTTGTCGTTCAAAAGATAATAGTCGCGATCGGGAAGGCCCAATCCACCCTGGCCAACGAACACAGCATAGGAATCGGGATTTTTATCGTCGATGCCAATACCCGAACGGAACAGGGCTTTGGTCCCCATCTGGACCGATCCCATCAGCCGGGCCACGTCATCCAGAGTACGGACTGAAATCGATAGCGGTCAGAACGGTCTGCGCGGGCGCGAGACCCAGCTGATCGAGTCGCGTCGTATCGACGTAACTGCGATAGAGATCGCGAACCCGTTGCTCATCCGGAGTCAATTGCCCCGCTTGCGATTCAAGACTGTCCACGATTGCGCGGACTTTGTCCTCGCTCTGGATCTCGAGATCGAGGAACGAGCCGGTGCTGGTACGATCCGCCGGGATAATGGCTCGGTCATACCAGCTGCCATTCGCATAGCGGAAGAAGTCGTCGCCAGGTTTTGTCTTGCTGTCAGCTCCGGAAAGATCGACCCCCCAGCGTCCGAAAATCGCGCGGTTGGGGGCCTCGCTGACCTGACCTGTTGTCCGCGACCGGACTTCGGCCGCCTCGGCCGCAATGGCGCAGGCGACTGGCACCATCGCCAGCAAAACGAACCTTCTGATCTTCAACTTGGCTGCCCTCTCTGATTACGCAGCTGCGCACCCGACTGCTGCGATTGAGCCGCAATTTACTTCATCCCCCGGAAAAATATCAGAGATGCCGCTGCCCGCTAAGCTTTCGGGCGCGTCAATATCGCGAGAGCCGCGAGCCCTGCAGGGTACCGCGGGTGAACAGGGCAATTGTGAATAGACCCGCAAAATAGCCTCCAAGATGCGCAACCCAGGCGACCAACGTGACGTCGCCCGTCACTCCGATTCGCAATACACCGCTGACAATGTTCACGATTGTCCAGACCAGCGAGAACATGAGAATTGGTTTGGAAACTATCGGCGCCAACCCATCGGGCTGCTCATAAGCCTGACCGTACAGGATGCGCATTCCGGCCCCCATCAGCCCGGAAATTGCTCCGCTGGCCCCGATCACAGCGACCGGAGAGCCCCAGTAAAAGGCCAGGTGAACGAGCGCGGCTGCAACACCGCAAAGCGTAAAAAACGTCAGGAACCCCAAGGCCTTCAACCTCCGCGCGACCACGGGACCAAAAACCAGCAGCCACAGGCAATTGACGCCGAGATGGGTAAAATCGGCATGCAGCAGCATATACGTAACCAGGGAAATGATGAGGGCTGCGATCCCGCTCTGGGTTGCACCATGCGCGATGGCACCTGCATAACGGGCGGGAATGAGGGCGTATTGGTCCAGCAACAGGTCCGGCAAGCCGCCCGGCAGCGCGATCCGTATGGCGTGACACAGAATCAGCCCCGCGATCATCCACAAAACGATGGGCGGCGCATTGAGCAAAGGTTGCCGCCGGGACTGCTGATCTGGAACAAACGCCATTATGTACCGGTCCACCTGCGTGCAGGTTTAAGCCATTTCGCCATATGGCCCTTGATCCGCGATCCTCCCGGGGCGAACTTCGCGGAAGGATTTATTGCCACTTTGTTTGCGCAGCAGGAACTTTGACGGGACGACCGAGTTTGAACCGCGACAGTTGTCCACAGGGGGCTGTTGGAGTGGCTTAATTCTCGTTCTAAAATCCGGCCCTGGTTGCGGGGGCGCAGGAGCGTATCATGTCCATCCTCGATTGGTGGCGCAAGCGAATGGGATCCGTACGACGGCTGAGTCCGTCTTCCCGGGTTCTTGATGAGGCAGCAATTGCCGCCCGGGTCGACCTTGTACGGCTCGAGGCGTTTGCCGAGGCAGCTTATGAAGCCATGCGCGAGTCACGGCCGCAGGGTGCGCGAAGCCGGTATGAGGAAGCGCGAGGTAATTTCGATCAGGCAATCGAAGCGGCAAACCGCGCGCGCCTGCACGACGAAGCTGCCCGATTGAAGCGACGGCGTGACCAGATCGGCAAAGTCTATAACGGACAGATGCGCTACTCCGGCGACGGATAACGCCGCCTCCCCTGATATCAGCCCCTGAGCGCGGCCGGAGAAGCCTGCCCGCACTGCCGGTTCATGCTGCGGCTTTCGGCCGCGAGCGCGGGGTTGGATTTTTCAGGCCGGACCAATTCTGACAACCAATTGCATAAACTTGCACTTAATCTGTTTGTTTGTCCGCTATTCCGGCAGAATTGAATTCAATGATTCCCATCTCCGATGAGAACCCTACGCGCCTTACCCCTTTCATAACCTGGGCGCTGATCGCTGCGTGTGTGGCGGTATTTTTCTGGCAACTGACATTCGACGAACGCGATTCCCAGGCTTTGATCTTCACGCTCGGCTTCGTGCCGAGAAACCTGTTTGGCGAAACAGATACTGCAGTACACGGACTATGGCCGTGGGTGACGATATTCACGTCGATGTTCATGCATGGCGGTTTCCTGCATATCGGCGGAAACATGCTTTATCTCTGGATATTCGGAAATAACGTCGAAGACGCGATGGGCCACGCGCGCTTTCTGTTTTTTTACCTCGTCTGCGGTGTGGCTGCCGCGTTGTCGGAGGGTCTTGTCAATCCCGACTCCGCTGTGCCGATGCTGGGCGCCTCGGGCGCGATTTCAGGGGTTTTGGCATCCTATGTGCTGATTTATCCGCGAACCCGGATAACGGTCATCATCCCGCTGGGCATTCTGCTGTACCCGACCAAAATTTCCGCATTCTATGTGGTCGGGTTCTGGTTTCTGCTGCAGGTGCTGAACGCCTTTACCACCTCGCCGGGTGCGCCCGGTACCGCCTGGATGGCGCATGTCGGCGGGTTCGTGCTTGGTTTGGCGCTCACGCCCTTGCTGTCGCAATTCCCGCTATTTGGCCGCTACACACGCGGTCCGTGGGGGTGAGCTACGGCAGCCCGTCCTGCTTTCCCTGCACATTCTGCAAAGGATCTCGCGTCGTCTGGGCGCGAAAAGTCTCGTCCTTCTGAAGTTGCTTCAGATGGTCGAGTTCATAGCGTTCGACCGCCGTGCGGTAATCCTCGAACGCCTTGACATCTTCAAGCCGCCGGGCCGTGCACCGGTCCGCGTCATAACGTTGCGTTTGCTGACACCAGAGATCGAAATCCATTTCCCGCACATTGTAGGTTGTCGGCCCTGCAGACGAATCGACACCCGGTGCGATCGAAACCGACTGGGCTGAAACCCAGCCTGATTGCAGCGTCCCCGCGAGCGCTGCAATCGCTAATACGAGGCGGTTCATATCTTTCTCCCCTGTTTGAACCCTACGCCTGCCCAAAGCTTGCGAAAAGCCGTTCGTCACCCCAATGCGAACGATTATTCACCTGATTCGGTCGCATAAACCTTTTGTTGAGATTGTTCAGCACTCCCGGAAAGAACCGCGCAAACACGAAGCTTGGCCTGACCGGATGAGAGAATAACGACCCTTCAGAGGCGCACGGGCAGACCCGCAGCGGCCAAACGCATCTTGGCCTCACGGATCGTCACTTCGCCGAAATGGAAAATGGAAGCGGCCAGAACCGCATTGGCGCGGCCCTCCGTAATGCCCGCCACCATGTCATCGACAGACCCAACCCCGCCCGATGCGATCACGGGCACCGAAACGGCATCCGAGATCGCCCGCGTCAATTCGATATCATATCCCCCCCGCGTACCGTCGCGATCCATCGAAGTGAGAAGCACTTCGCCGGCCCCCAGCTTGGTGAGGCGCACGGCGTGATCCACGGCATCAATTCCCGTCGCCTGCCGCCCGCCATGGGTGAAAACTTCAAAGCGCTCACCGGCTCGCTTCGCGTCAATTGCCGCAACAATGCATTGGGACCCGAACTTTGCCGCTGCTTCGCGAACAAATTCCGGACGCCGTACTGCCTCGGTATTGATCGACACCTTGTCTGCTCCGGCCAGCAACAATGCGCGGATATCCGCAATGGTGCGGATTCCTCCTCCTACGGTCAGCGGCATGAAGCAGACCGATGCCGTGCGTTCCACAACGTCGAGCAGAATCGGACGTTTTTCGTGACTTGCCGTGATATCCAGAAAGCATATTTCATCTGCTCCTGCAGCGTCGTAGATCATCGCCTGCTCTACCGGGTCTCCGGCATCCCGCAACGCGAGGAATTTCACGCCTTTGACGACGCGCCCGTCCTTCACATCGAGACAGGGAATGACGCGCACTTTCAGCATCAGCGGCGCTCTGGTCGCGCCAGGGCGGCCACGGTGAACAGAGTGCGGGAACAGGCGGCCTGTTCCGGGACACCGGTAGTCCGGGTGAGGGATTCAGCCTCGTATAGCTGTTTAAGCGCCTGCAGTAATCTCTCGCTGTTCCAGCGTGAAATCTGCATGAGGAAATTCCGGCTGCGGGAAAAATGAATGGGTGGCCGCAGTCTCTTGATGGCTTCGGCCGAATCCGTTCCGCGCGCAACTTCTTCCCATATCGTAAGAAGCTGCTGAAAATGCGCCATCATCCGGCGCAGAACCGTCCCCGGAGCGATCCCGGCCGCCCACAACCGGACCAGCGCGCGGTCCAGGCCGATATAATCGCCCAGTCCGGCGGAATCTGCGATTTCATCAATTCTGAGAGCAGACTCGTCCCCTGTAACCGCATCGATATGCGATTCCGTGACGACCTTTTCTCCCATTGCATAGAGTGTCAGTTTTTCCAGCTCCGATCGGGTGACCCCACGATCCGATCCAAGCCGCGACACGAGCATGGTCAGCGCATCGGGACCAATCTCCAGACCCTCCGCCTTTAAAACTGCCCGGATCAGCGATTCCAGCGTTTGGGCAGTGTCTGCGTAACAACCGATGGCGGCCGCATTTTCAGAACGGGCAAACAATTGCCGGAGACTGCCGCTCCTGGCAAGATCGCCTGCCTCGAGCACGATCAGAGCATCACCTTTTGGGTCTTCCAGAAATCGCGACATCGCCGCCGAAATTCCATTTCCGGCATCCCGGATCCGAACCACCCGCCGTCCGCCGGTCATGGAAATGGCAGCGGCTTCATCCCATAGGCAGGCCGGGTCTGCCACGATCTTGGATTCATCCAATTCACTCACGCGGAAAGGATCCGACAAATCAGGGGCAGCCGTTCTGGCGAGTGCGTTCGCGCGTTCGCGAACCACTCCCTGATCCGGGCCGAAGACAAGAGCCGCTGCCAGCCCATCGGGCGGCCTTGCGACAAAGCGATCGATCTGCGACGGCTTTACTTCCATCGCGCCTCAGTGCGCCTTCCCTGCCTGGGCGCGAAGATATACGGCGATTGCAATGCGGATCCGTTCGGCGAGATCGCTCGCCGCCCGGTCCTTCGCATCCCGTTCCGCTGTTACCGTCGCGTACAAATATGGCGCCGCTGCAACATTGTACGCGGTGAGGGTCATGAGCTCGCCTGTTGTCGCGGCTTCCGTGCTGCCTTTTGGAATCAATTCGTAATGCGCCCTGAGCGTATAATTGTATCGCGTGATGTTGGTATTGGTCTGCAAAGCCACCGCCTGTTCCGCTTCATTGAGCGACAGCTTCAACCGATAGGCTGCGTCCTCGCCTCGACCGGTGACGTTGAACAGGTCCAGCAGGTGATTGCGCAACTGATAGCCAACCCGATCGGGAATAGGCTCTACATAGACTTCCGACAGGGTGCCTGCGACACCCAACCCTGCCCCCGCATTTCCATAAAGCGGATGAAATCCGCAGGCGGACAGAATTCCCGCAGCACCCGCCACGCAGGAGGCGAAAATGCGATGCCGGAAAGTGCCTGCTCTCATCATGCGACTACGTTGACGATCCGGCCGGGCACAACAATCACCCGCCGGGGCGTTTTGCCCTGCAGTGCCCGCTGCACGGCGTCCAAAGCGAGTGCACTCTCCCGCACGTCCTCCTCTGCGGATTCCTTCGCAATTTCAATTTCGCCACGCCGCTTTCCGTTCACCTGAACGGCGATCACCACCGTATCCCGGGCGACAAGACTCGGATCTGCGCCTGGCCAGCGGGCAGATACCACAAGCATTGTCTTGCCCAGTTCTTGCCAGCAGGTCTCCGCAAGATGTGGCATCATCGGGCCGATCAGCAAAACAAGTATCTCGATCGCTTCACGCTGCGCGTCGGCGCTCGCCCCGTTTGCGCTCTGGATGGCATTGGCCAGGGTGTAAATCTGCGCCACGGCGCGATTGAAGCGCAACGCATTCAGGTCCTCTGTCACTGCAGCGATGGCCCGATGCGCCGCGCGACGAAGTTGCAATGTCGCCCCGGGATCTTCTGCTGCGCCGGCAGAAGGATCTCTGGCCTCATTCACCAAACGGTGGATTCGCTGGACGAACCGCCAGCAGCCTTCGGCACCCTCCTGTGTCCATTCGATATCGCGCTCCGGCGGAGTATCCGACAGCATGAACCAGCGGATGGCGTCCGCGCCAAAGACGTCGATGATCGCCTCCGGCGCCACCACATTCTTTTTCGACTTCGACATCTTCTCCGATGGTCCGATCGTCACCGGCCGATCGCTTCCACGCCGGAACGCAGCGCCCTCCCGCTTTTCCACTTCTTCGGGCAGAAGCCAATCGCCGTCTTCATCCCGATAGGTCTCGTGGCAGACCATGCCCTGGGTAAACAGACCTGCAAATGGTTCGAGCACGGAAAGCTCGCCGGCCCGGGCGATTGCGCGGGTGAAAAACCGGGCATAGAGAAGATGCAGAATTGCGTGCTCAACCCCGCCAATATACTGATCGACCGGCATCCAGTAATGCGCGGCTTGCCGGTCCACAGGCGCCGCCGCATCAGGGTTGGTAAAGCGCGCAAAATACCAGGATGAATCCACGAATGTGTCGAGCGTGTCGGTTTCCCGGGTCGCCGGGCCGCCACATTGCGGACACCCGGTATGTTTCCAGTTCGGGTGATTGGCCAACGGGTTTCCAGGCTGGTCGAAGTTGGCATCGTCGGGCAGCATGACCGGCAAGTCTTGCGCGCGGACGGGAGCCGTGCCGCAGGATGGACAATGGACAACAGGAATGGGACAGCCCCAGTAGCGCTGGCGCGAGACCAGCCAGTCACGCAATCTGTAATGAACTGTGCGCGTCCCCCTCCCGGCGCTTTCCAGCCGTCGCGCCACCTCGGTTTTTGCGCTGTCCACGTCCTGCCCGTCCAGAAATCGCGAATGGGCAAGTCGGCCGGGCCCGACATAAGCTTCTTCACCGATGCTGAAGCTCCGGGGATCCGCCCCTTCCGGAATAACGACTGGAAGAACCGGCAGGCGGTACTTGCGCGCGAATTCGAGATCGCGCTGATCATGTGCCGGACAGCCGAAAATCGCCCCTGTTCCATAGGCCATCAATACGAAATTCGCGACATAGACCGGCAGGCGCCAGTTCCGATCGAACGGATGCAACGCCCTGATCCCGGTATCAAAGCCGAGCTTTTCAGCTGTTTCGATTGTTTCTTCCGCCGTGCCGCCCCGATGACACTCTCGTACGAAGGCAGCCAGAGCCGGATTGCGGGCCGACATGCGCTCGACCAACGGGTGATCGGGTGAAAGCGCGATAAAGCTCGCGCCGAACAGAGTGTCGGGCCTGGTGGAAAAAACCTCAATCTCCGAACCCGGCGTGTTCTCGAGCTCAAACGAGAAGCGCAGGCCTTCCGACCTGCCTATCCAGTTCTTCTGCATGATCCGGACTTTTTCCGGCCACTTATCAAGCGTATCGAGGGCGTTCAGGAGATCATCTGCGAACGCGGTGATCCTGAAAAACCACTGTGCCAGTTTTCGGCGTTCCACGACGGCGCCGGAGCGCCATCCGCGACCCTCGATGACCTGCTCATTGGCCAGTACCGTCTGATCGACCGGATCCCAGTTCACGTCGGCTTCGGCACGGTAAACCAGACCCTCGCGGAACAGGTCAAGAAAAAGGCGCTGCTGCAGCGCGTAATATCCCGGATCACAGGTTGCGAATTCGCGCGACCAGTCGATCGCAAGTCCCATGCGTTTGAGCTGCTGCCGCATGGCCGCGATATTTGCGTAGGTCCATTCGCGCGGATGCACATTCTTTTCGCGCGCCGCATTTTCAGCCGGCAGACCGAAGGCGTCCCAACCCATGGGGTGAAGAACATTGAACCCCTGAGCGCGCTTGAAATCGCGCGATGACATCGCCCATCGTGTAGTTCCGCACGTGGCCCATATGGATACGGCCCGACGGATACGGAAACATCTCCAGAACGTAGTATTTCGGCAGAGCGGATCCGTTCACGGCGCAGAAACTGCTGCGCGCTTCCCATTCAGACTGCCAGTGGGGCTCTGATTGCTTCGGATTATAGCGCGACACGGCACCCTCGGGTCATGGGATCAAGAGCATGGCGCCGAACGCGGAACGAGGAACCGGACTGATTCCGCGCCGGCGGGGCGGCATTTCGCGGACGACGATTATTATTGTGGCGAGGTCGAGAGCCGCAATTCCCTCGCATGGGACAGAATCGCATTTTCAAGCTTCACCCCGGTATCGGGATTGACCTGTGCATCCGCCCAGCCGCCTGCGTTCCGCACCTGACGAAAGACCGTCACTTTCAGCGCATCGGCGCGCAGGCGTTTGTCCAGGATATAGACGTTTACCTTGATGCGCTCGTCAGGTTTATCGGGCGCAGCGTACCAATCACTGATGATTACCCCGCCGACAGGATCGGCAGAGGCCAGAGGCATGAAATTCAGCGTATCAAGGGTTGCTCGCCATAAATAGGTGTTCACACCGAGCTGTGGCGCGCCACCCGTCGAATCGTCGGCCATGCTGTCGCCGCCGCCAAATGGCCAATACCAGGGTGTCGAGCTTCCCGTACTGGCGGTCGCAACCGGCGCATCTTTCATGGAATCATCCGAGCTGCACCCAACCAGCGCCAGAGCACAAGCGGCTAAGATAATCGTCCGCATCAAAAACGTCCTATCAACTGCGGTCAGAATGCTTGCCTCCCGGCGGACAACCGCCTGACCGGCAAAGCCTCCACCGCTTATAGTCACTCGGCAACGGGTGACGCAATCGCCCACAAAACCTGCCGGGCGGGAAGCCTGATTCTAGCCACCGCGCCCGGGCGCTTTATCGGCCTCGGTTGCGCAATCGCCCGGTTCGCGCACAAACGGCCAAAACACTCCTTTGTGACAAGCTGGCGCGCCCGCCGCGGGCACGCTTTCCGCCGGCGCTGCAGGAGCTGAAGCCGCGCCGGCATTCGCAGTTTCAGATGTTGTGGCAACCGGCGTCACCACTGGCTCGCGTGTCTGCATCGGGGCGGCGCTTGTGCCGCTGGTTTTCTCTATCTTCGTCGAACAGTCGCCGGAATCCCGCACGAAGGGCCAGAACAAGCCCTTGCCGCAGGACGCTGTCGTCGCGGCGGGAGAAGTTGTCGTCTGTGCAACCGGCGTGGCGAGCGCTGGCTGCGGAGTTGCGGCGGAAATTGGCGTCGGCGTCGGCGCATTCACCGGAGCGGATGCCGTACCGGATTTGCCCTTGTCCGTCGCTGACGGACAGTCGCCGGAATCCCGCACGAAAGGCCAGAACAAACCCTTGCCGCAGGACGCTGTTGTCGCGGCGGAAGAAGTTGTCGTCTGTGCAACCGGCGTGGCGAGCGCTGGCTGCGGGGCTGCGGCGGGAATTGGCGTCGGCGGCGGCGCATTCACCGGAGCGGATGCCGTACCGGATTTGCCCTTGTCCGTCGCTGACGGACAGTCGCCGGAATCCCGCACGAAAGGCCAGAACAAGCCCTTGCCGCAGGACGCCGTCGTCGCGGCGGGAGAAGTTGTCGTCTGTGCAACCGGCGTGGCGAGCGCTGGCTGCGGAGCTGCGGCGGGAATTGGCGTCGGCGGCGGCGCATTCACCGGAGCGGATGCCGTACCGGATTTGCCCTTGTCCGTCGCTGACGGACAGTCGCCGGAATCCCGCACGAAGGGCCAGAACAAGCCCTTGCCACAGGACGCTGTCGTCGCGGCGGGCGAAGCGGTCGCTTGCGCAACCGGTGTCGCCGGACGTGTGCTCGCGGCTACAGGTATGGGTGCAGGAACGGCGGGGGGAACGGCCGCAGCCGATTTGGCGCCATCCGGTTTTGCAGCAGGTTCTGCCGCTGCCGGGCCTTTCGTCTCCGGTGTCTGGACCACCGGCTTGCAGTCGCTGTCGCTTCCAAACGGCCAGAACCAGCTTCGGTCGCAGTCGGGGCCTTTGATCGGCTGCTCGCTTGGAGACGGAGCCGGTGGTGGCTTTATGCTGCTCACATCGACTGTGGTCGTTGCAGCGCCGGAGTAGACGCCCGTCTGGCCAGCCATAATTTCGGCGTCCGTTAGACAATCTCCCGGGTTGCGGACATAGGGCCACAACAGGCCTTTGGTACAGTCGGCAGCCATTGCCGAGCCTGAAGTTGCAAAAAACGCGATGACCGCGGCAGCTGTAGCGAGGCGCATGCGAAAATTCCCAAATCCCACCGCAACTTATACTGATGCATCGTGCAACACGCAACGAAAGCCGGTTTTGCGGTTGCCGTTGTGAACGCCGATGCTTAGTGATCCCCGGACGGGGAGTCGGAAAATGAATGCGCGCGCATTGTGCCTCAGCCTGTCATTCGCGATCATGGGATCAGGCGCACGCGCAGCAGAAGACGGAACGGCGAGCACCATCCTGCCGGCTGAGCCTCTCAATTTAAATTTCGGAGATATTGATGTCACAGCCGGAGGGTTCGCCGGCGGCGCTTTGTCCTATGCAACTCAACAGGGTGGCCCGGCGGATTCTCATGGGAACGCCCGAGCCCAGGCCAGTGGAGAACTCCGGTCCTGGCTGCGGGTCCAGCGAACCCTCGACAACGGAGTGGTATATGGCGCCCGCACCGAATTGCTGCTGCTTCATGATCCACTGGCCGGCGACATCTACGACAACGATACGGTCGAACGTCTGTTTGCTTTTGTGCAAACCGGATTTGGGCGGTTGGAGGCCGGCCAGAACGACGGGGCCGCATATGCGCTCGCGCTGACCGGGCCGGAGGTCGATCCGCAGGTCAGCTTGGAAGGGCGCGCGATTTCCCTGTTCCGCGATCCGAATACCGGCCGGGACTTCGGCCGATTTTTCAAACAGGTTACCGCGGTTCAAACTTCGTCCAACTACGCAAAACTGAATTATCTCGCGCCCCGGTTGTTCGGACTTCAGCTCGGTGTCTCTTTCACACCGGAAACCGTCAGAACGCCGCTGCCCTGGACCGGCAACCCTCAGAACAATGGAAATGCGCAGCACGATATCTGGGAAGTCGCAGCGAATTACACCGGTTACATTTCGGGCATTGCAATGGGTCTGTCCGCTGGCTACGCGCACGGGACACAAAGGCAGAGCTCCGTTCAGGGAAGCGATCTGTACGATTGGTCCGCGGGCGCGGAGTTTGCTTACACGATTGACGAAACAAAGCTCACGGTTGGGGGAGCATACCGCTCAACGAACGCGTGGCTGCTGGACGTGTATGACGTATTTGCCGGTTCCAGAACCGAGGGCGGACACTTTTCAGCCACGGTTGAAAAAGGCTCATGGCGATTGGGAGCGGAAACCTCCGTAGCCCACGCGACAGGCCCGGTCGACTATGGCATCACGGGTTACCAGACAACGATTGGATATCAGTTCACACCGGCAATAATCCTGACCGGCGGCTGGCAGTGGTATCACTACGCCCGGAATGCCGGAATCTTCAACAATCGCGAGCCCGAGATCAGGATGGACGCCGGCTATATCGGCCTTTCCTATTCCTTATGAGTGTCAGCCAGACCGTCGATTGCGGCAAATCCGGCGAAAGAGGAGTTCGCAAGCCGCCGGGCGTTCCGGGCATTAACGCCCCCCAGCGCATAGACCGGGACCGAAGCTTCCCTGGCTATCGCAAGCCCCCGTGGCACGCCGATATTTGCGCGATCTCCGTGACTGCGTGTTGGAAAAATCGGGCCCAGCAATACCGCATCCGAACCAGCTTGCGCCGCCAACGCAACGGCCCGCGCGGAATGTGCTGCGGCGGTAATCAGCCATGACGGGCGAAGCGCCCTCCAGTGACCTGCAGTCCGAGCCATGCATTCGGGTAAGTGCAAGCCATCAGCGCCGAGCCGATCGGCCAATTCTCCGTCTTCGGAAATCAGTAGGAGCAGACTGCATTCTCTGGTGACCGGCCGTAACCCGATGGCCAATAACTTCCGGGAGTCACGGTTCCGGTGCCTTACAATAACCGCGCAACCGCGGGGCAAGCGCTTTGCCGCAACAATCGGATCCGGCAATCGCTCCTCGTCTGTCATCAGGATCAGCGGTGGAAGATGCGCGAAGTGATTGAGCGTGCGGGTGAGCCTTGCTAACCTAGCTGCCTCCAACTCCGATGCCATTTCCCATCTCCCGCGACATCACTGTTTCGCCAGACCCGGCCGGAAATCTCAAGTCCGTTCTCGAGCGGATCGAGCAGGCGAAGCGCTCTGCCATTTCGCCCGCGCCCGCTATTCGATTGATCGCCGTAACGAAGACGCTTTCGCCCGAGCGGATCATCCCGGTGCTGAAAGCCGGTCAGCGCGCTTTCGGAGAAAACCGGGTCCAGGAAGCCAAGGCGAAATGGCCGGCGTTGAGACTTCATTACCCGGAAATCGAACTTCATCTCATCGGCCCATTGCAAAGTAACAAGGTGCGCGATGCGGTGGAGATTTTTGATGTCATCCATTCGCTGGACCGGCCCCGGCTGGCCGAGGCGCTAAGAACTGAGCTGGACAAGTCCGGGCGCAGGCTTCAGCTGTTTGTGCAGGTGAATACGGGGGAAGAACCGCAAAAGTCGGGTATCGCACCACGGGAAGCTGTCGGATTCGTGCATTTTTGCCGCGACAGACTTGATCTGCCGGTGATCGGGCTGATGTGCATTCCACCCATGAGCGAGGAGCCCGCGCTGCATTTTGCCCTGTTGAAGAAGCTCGCGAAGGAAGCCGGCCTGGAATTCCTCAGCATGGGGATGAGCGATGATTTCGAATTGGCGATTCGCTTCGGCGCAACGCATGTGCGCGTCGGCACCGCAATCTTCGGCGCGCGCTGATATCCCTACTGAAGCGTGCGAGCCCGGGGGGCGTAACGGTGCAACAACGCGCCATGTTCCGAAAGCCAGGCCTGGCTTGAATCAATTTCAGGTCCGAGCAACTCGACAAGACGCCAGAAACGCGGCCGGTAATTCAATTCGCGCAAATGCGCGACTTCGTGCGCGACCACATAATCAAGTACCGCCGGAGGGGCCAGGATCAGCCGCCAGGAAAAAGACAGACTGCGCGCTGATGAGCATGACCCCCACCGGCTCGAGGTGTCCCGGATCGTGATCCGGCGAGGACGAACTCCGAGCTGGGTCGCGTAATATGAAACGCGTTCGTCAATTCTGCGGCGCGCTTCACGCTTCAGCCAGTCGAGCACGCGGCGGGAAGAATATTCGGGGCTTCCTCCGACCCTGATGGTCGGTCGCACGGCGTCCCGGTCGATCCAAACCGGAGTCCGCCGACTTTCGCCTGAGCGAATGACGTATCCAACGCCCCTGAACAACAGGCTGGCGCCCAGTTCAAGATGCACCGGCTCTGGAATCGTGGCGAGCCGTCCGGCGATCCAGTCCTTTTCTTTGCGCGCGAAATCAAGGGCGCGGTCCAGGGAACGTGTGGTCGGCGCGACGACGGACACTTCGCCCGTCGAAGGATCCACTTTGACGATGAAGCGACGCGCGCGCGGATTTGTCCGAAGAATCACTTCGACAGTCTTCCCGTCGATCTTGAGAAGTTCGCGTTTGACCCGACGGGTCGGGGTCGTGCTTCCTTCTTCTCTTCTTCTATGCACACTCATGCCGCGGGTCCCCTCACTGCAGAAGACGTCGTCCAATCCAATCACAATTTCCGGTCTTGGTGATGCGCATTCCACGAGGGGTGCGCCCCCTGTCACCATCGTTTAGCCCCTCGCTCCTGCGCCGTACAAGCGCAAAATCCGGCCCTCATGCAATCAAAATAAGTTATTCTGAAACAAAGATATTTTACCTCGATCGGCAAACTGATCCATGCTGTACGGTTTTCCGAACACACAACGATTTTTGGCAAATCGGTACAACTTTTCAGCAGTTGGCAAGTTGCCAGGTCTGGGGCAGACTGAAGCAATGACTGCCCACGCTGATGAGCACTTGACAGGACAGATTTCAAAGGCTGCGGCGGCAGCAATTCTCGCGGGGTCCGCAAGCCTGATCCTGCTGAGCGGAGCCTTGGCTTTTCAATACATCGGAGGATTGGCGCCCTGCGAAATGTGCCTTTGGCAAAGATGGCCGCACGGTTTTGCAGTTGCAGTAGGCCTGATCGGCGGCATTCTCGTATGGACCGACGTTCTGCCCGCACGTTGGGCGGGGCCAATGGCAATCGGAGCCCTCGCGGGTCTCGTTCTGTCAGGCGCGCTTGGTGTGTTTCATGCGGGAGTTGAGTGGAAGCTCTGGCCTGGGCCTGCCCAATGCACAGGTTTCGGTTACGTCCCCGGACAGGAGGAATTCAAACCTCTGCAGATCGTACGTTGTGATGAGGCTCAATGGCGGCTTTTTGGTATTTCGCTGGCCGGCTACAATGCGATCTTCTCGTTCGGCTCGGCCGCGCTCGCAGGGCTGATGCTGCAAAGAAACAAATTCAGTTGATGACCGATTTTCCGGAAGAACTCCAGTCGGCGCGGGCCGCGGCCCAGGGCTCCGGGCACGGACAGTGCCGACGCCGACGTGCATGCGATGATCCGTGTGGATCACGCAGGGGAATTTGGAGCGCTACGGATTTATCAGGGACAACTCGCGGTTCTGGGACGACGAAGAAGCGCTCCGGCCGAAGCGATCCGCCGCATGGCCGATCAGGAAGAAAAGCATTTTGCCGCTTTCAACAGATTGATGAAAGACCGCGGCGTTCGTCCGACGGTACTCGAACCGCTGTGGAGCATCGCAGGTTTTGCGCTCGGCGCTTTGACCGCGGCGATGGGTGAAAATGTCGCCATGGCCTGCACCGTTGCAGTCGAGGACGTGATCGACGGCCATTACCGAAAACAGGTCGAGACCATGCCTGAGCATGAATCCGGGCTGAAGAGCACGATCACGAATTTTCGCGCAGATGAGCTGGCGCATCGCGATCTCGCAATCGACCATGGCGCCCGCGAAACACCGGCCTATCGCCTGCTCACTTCTGCGATCCGCGCCTGCTGTCGCACCGCCATTGCACTCTCGGAAAAGATTTGAACGGCCTCGGCAGTTTGGAGCAGATCGGCCTCACGCGCGTGATTTCAGGAGATCCCGGATTTCCGTCAACAGCTGAATATCAGGGGGCGGAGGGGGCGGTTCACCTGGTTTCGGCGTGGTCAACTTGTTGATCTGCCGGACGATCAGGAAGAGCGCCGCCGCAACAATGGCGAAATTGATCACCGCGTTAATAAAAAGACCGTAAGTCAGGACGACGGCGCCAGCGTCCTGCGCATTTTTGAGCGTGGAATAAGGCCCGGCGCCTTTCAGGACGAGAAAAAAATTCGAGAAGTCGATCCCGCCGATGAGCAAACCCAAAGGCGGGTTGATGATGTCCTTCACCAGCGAATTCACAATCGCCCCGAAGGCCGCGCCGATGACGACACCAACCGCGAGATCGATGGCGTTGCCGCGCATCGCAAATTTTTTGAATTCGTCAAACAGAGTCATGATGGCAGCCCCCGCAGATGAAGGTAAATGCGGACGGCAATATAGGCGATCACATGCGGCAACGGGTACTGGCCTAATTCGGCCACTCAAAACCGGCCAGTACCCGGCAACGCTTGCAAAACTCTGCGCAACGCGTATAAGGCCCCGCTTCCGAACCGCCCGGCCAAGGGCTGCCGTGGCGGTTCAGACATTTCCGTCGAAGCATCGGCCCGGTCGCGACCGGGCGAAGGTTTCGGCTCCAAATGGTTCCGGGTTTCCCGGAATTCGCGCAAGGAGGCGCAAAATGCCCAAACTAAAGACGAAATCGGGCGCCAAAAAGCGCTTTCGTTTTACTGCGTCAGGGAAAGTCAAAGCCGGTCAGGCAGGCAAACGCCATGGCATGATCAAGCGCTCGAACGAGCAGATCCGCACCCTGCGCGGCACCACTGTTCTCTCCGACTCTGAAACCCAGCGCGTCAAGCGCTGGATGCCTTATTCGGGCTGACGGAGGCTGCTATGTCAAAAGCTCCCCGTTCGGTTGCATCCCGGCTACGCCGCAAACGCGTTCTCAAGCAAGCCAAGGGGTTTTATGGGCGCCGCAAGAACAACATCACGAGCGCCAATGCGGCTGTGGATCGTTCCCTGCAGCATGCGTATATCGGCCGGAAGCTGAGAAAGCGCAATTTCCGCGCCCTTTGGATTCAGCGGATCAACGCCGCGGCCCGCGAGCATGGCCTGACCTATAGCAGGCTGATCAGTGGATTGGCCTCGGCAGGGGTTGAAATCGATCGCAAGATCCTTGCCGATATCGCCGTTGGCGACCCTGCCGGGTTCAAGGCGCTGGTGGATCGGGCTGTTTCGGCCGTCTGACGCGCGCTCGCCTGCAGGAACGCTTCTTGCCCGCGCCCGCGAGCCTGTGAGAACACGCCTCCATGACCGACATTGACCAGCTTGAGCGCGATTTGATGCAGCAAATCGCCGCCGCCCGGGAGCAACGCGCGCTCGAAGAGCTGCGCGTCGCGGCGCTTGGCAAAAAGGGAACTGTCGCGGAGCTGTTGAAGACCCTCGGCGCGATGACGCCGGAGCAACGCAAAGTTCAGGGACCCCTGCTGAACGGGCTGCGCGATCGGGTGACGCAGGCGATTGCCGCGCGCAAAGAGCAGCTTGAGAATCAGATCCTCGACGCCAGGCTGTTGACGGAACGGGTTGACGTGACCCTTCCCGCACCGGCTGGTTCCAAAGGCAATGTGCACCCGGTCAGCCACGTCCGCGATCAGTTAATCGCAATCTTCGCAGATCTCGACTTCAAAGTGGCCGAAGGGCCGGATCTCGAAAGCGACGATTACAATTTCACGAGACTGAATATACCGCCGGAACATCCCGCCCGTCAGATGCACGACACGTTTTACCTGAAAGCGCAGGCGGACGGGACTCGCCCTCTTCTGCGCACCCATACCAGCCCGGTTCAGGTGCGGACGATGCTGGCCCAGAAACCGCCTATCCGGATCATTGCGCCAGGACGCACCTATCGCCGCGATTCCGATGCGACTCACTCACCGATGTTCCATCAGGTTGAAGGGCTGGTGATCGATACGGAAACGCATCTGGGTCATCTCAAGTGGATCCTTGAAGAGTTCTGCAAGGCTTTCTTCGAAGTCCCCGCAATTCGGATGAGGCTGCGGCCCTCGTATTTTCCGTTCACCGAGCCCTCTGTCGAGGTGGATATTCAGTGCGACCGTTCGGGCGGGCAGGTCCGATTCGGCGAGGGAACGGACTGGATGGAGGTCGCCGGAGCCGGAATGGTGCATCCGCGCGTCCTGACATTGTGCGGGATCGATCCGGCGACGTATCAGGGTTTCGCTTTCGGATTCGGCATCGATCGTCTGGCGATGCTGAAATATGGAATTCCGGACCTTCGGCCATTTTTCGAATCCGACCTCCGCTGGCTGAGACATTATGGCTTTGCGGCGCTGGACATCGCAGCCCTGCATGAGGGGCTCAGCCAATGAAATTCTCCGTGTCCTGGCTGAAGGAACATCTCTCGACCGAGGCCGATCCCGCGGCTATTGCCGAAGCGGCTACGAATCTTGGCCTGGAGGTGGAGAGGATCGACGACAAAGCCGCGACGCTTGCCGCCTTTAGAGTTGCGCGTGTCCTTTCTGCTGAACCCCATCCGAATGCCGACCGCCTTCGCATTTGCCGGGTCGATACCGGAGACGGAATAGCTCAGGTGGTTTGCGGCGCCCCCAACGCGCGTACCGGCCTGACCGGGGTTTTCGCGCCACCGGGAACCTATATTCCGGGTTCCGGGATCACCCTGAAAGTCGCCAGCATACGCGGCGTCGAATCGCAGGGCATGCTTTGTTCGGAAAGAGAGTTACAGCTTTCGGACGAGCATGACGGCATCATCGAATTGCCGGAGCGATTCGCAACGGGCACGCCCGCCGCCACCGCACTTGGACTCGACGACGCTATTCTCGATGTGGCGATCACGCCAAATCGCGGCGATTGTACATCAGTACACGGAATCGCGCGTGATTTGGCGGCAGCGGGAACAGGGCTTTTGAACCGTTTTGCCCTTTCACCCTTTCCGGGAAAATTCCGCTCGCCCGTGGCCATTTCGCTCGAACTCCCGCCCGGGAAAGAGTCGGCTTGCCCGATTTTTGCCGGACGGGTCATCCGCGGCTTGAAGAATGGTCCCAGTCCCGAATGGTTGCAAAACCGTCTGTCATCGGCGGGTTTGAGGCCGATCTCTGCCGTCGTCGACATCACAAACTATGTCGCACATGGTTGGGGCAGACCACTGCATGCTTTCGATGCGGCCAGATTGGAGGGCGTGATGCGCGCGAGGCTCGCGCATCGCGGCGAGACATTGCTTGCGCTGGATGGAAAAAACTACTGCCTCGATCCGGAAATGCTGGTCATCGCCGATGGCGCCGCGGCCCGCGGAATTGCCGGCGTCATGGGTGGGGAAGATAGCAGCTGCACGGATGCAACGACCGCAATCTTCCTCGAATCCGCCCTGTTCGATCCGGTCCGCACCGCGCGGACGGGCCGGCTCCTGGGCATTGTTTCCGATGCGCGCTATCGCTTTGAGCGTGGCGTCGATCCTGAATTCGTGCTTCCGGGGCTTGAGCTTGCCACCCGTCTGATCATCCAATTGTGTGGCGGTGAGGCGTCGGAAATCGTGATCGCAGGGCGCGTGCCGGAATGGCGCCGCGCGATCCGGTTTGATCCCTCCGAAGTCAAACGGCTTGGAGGTCTGGATCTGCCGCGCGAAAGCATCGGTGAAATTCTGCAACGGCTCGGTTTTGAAATCAGTGACGCAGACGGCACGGAGGTCACGCCGCCCTCGTGGCGCTCCGACGTGCACGAAAAGGCTGATCTCGTGGAGGAAGTGGTTCGAATCCACGGGCTCGATAAGGTCCCATCCACGCCCATGGCGCGCCCTCATGCCATCGCCCGTCCGGTGGTCACGGAACTGCAGAACCGTGCAGGGCTTGCCCGGCGCGCTCTGGCGGCCCGCGGTTTTGCCGAGGGTGTGCATTATTCATTCATTCGGCGAGACCACGCCGTTCCGTTTGGCGGAGGCGATGAAGCGCGCGAATTGGAAAACCCGATTTCAGCCGATCTCGATTCTCTGCGGCCCTCATTATTGCCTTCTCTCCTGGCGGCGGCTGCACGCAATCAGGCCAGGGGAATCGCGCATGTCCAATTGTTCGAACTTGGCGCGCAATTTGAATCCGGCCATCCCGGCGCTCAATCCAGTATTGCGGCCGGTATCCGCGCCGGTGAACCTGCGCGTCACTGGACGAAAAACGTGGTCCGGCCGGACATATTTGCTGCCAAAGGCGACGCGCTGGCGGCACTCGATTCAGTCTGGCCGGGAGTTCAATCGGCTTTGGTCAAAGCCGGAGCTGCCCAATGGTACCATCCGGGCCGCTCCGGGACGATTTCCGCGGGCGCGCGGCCACTCGCTTATTTCGGGGAACTCCATCCCCGAATCATCAGGACTTTCGATCTGAAGGGACCTGTTTCAGGGTTTGAGATTTTTCTTGACGCATTGCCTCCGGCAAAATCCCGGACCAGCAAAACACGTCCCAAACTGGATGCACCCGGTCTGATGCCGGTTGAGCGGGATTTCGCCTTTGTGCTCGAAAGCAATATCAGTGCCGATCAAGTGGTGAAGGCCGCCCGCGGCGCCGAGCGAAGGCTGATCGAGACTGTCGAAGTTTTCGACGTCTATGAGGGAAAAGGCGTGCCGGAAGGCAGGAAATCACTCGCAATCGCCGTCAGGATTCAGCCACACGAACGCACCATGACGGAAGCCGAGATCGGTGAAGTTGCGCAAAAAATCGTGAGGGCTGTCGGTAAAGCAACCGGCGGAGTTTTGAGAAGCTAAACTGGTGGCCATGCGCGGCAATCCGACTCCATGCCCGTTTCACCTTGCGGCCAGGCTCCGGCGCCTCACGCCATGGGGGACTCATGGCCCTCTGGCATGACCGGCGCGGGAGATTCTCGCCCCTTCGGGCAGCAACTCTCGCTCTGCTGATTGCTCCGGCATTGGCGCTGGCGTGGTTCGCCTTGCGGCATGATCTTGGCCCACGACCACGCACCGAAGCCATTCACGAGGCCGGATTGTGGGCGATCCGCTTCCTCATGCTTTCCCTGTTTGTCACGCCGATGCGGCGGATCGCGCGCTACGCACCGCTGGTCGATATCCGAAGGATGCTGGGCGTCGGCTGCTTCTGCTACATTGCGCTCCACCTTCTATTGTATATCGCCGATCAGATGTTCGACTTGGGCAAAGTCGCCTCCGAAATTGTCCTGCGCTATTATCTGACAATTGGATTCGCTGCCTGGCTTGGACTTGCGGCGCTTGCCGTCACTTCGAACAATTACATGGTGCGGCGGTTGGGCGGTATCCGTTGGCGACGCTTGCACCGGTTTGTGTTTCCCATCGCTGTGCTGGGAAGCATCCATTATTTCATGCAGTCGAAACTTGAAGTCTTCGAGCCCACCGTCATGGGCGGAATATTCGTCTGGCTGATGCTATATCGGGTTTTGCACTGGAAATTTGTCCCGAACGGCGAGTTCCCGATCTGGACCATTGCGGCTTCATGGTTCGCTGTCGGCGCGCTCGTTTTTGCCGGCGAAGCGATTGCATTCCGGATTGCCTTCCATGCTCCCGTCATCCGCGTACTGGCGCTCGACTTTGATTTTCGGGCAGGGATCAGACCAGGCTGGTACGTCTGGGGTGTGGGATCGCTGGTTACAGCGGTGGGGATATTGCGCGCAAAGCCCAGGGACTTCTGGCTGCCCTTTTTACCGGGACGGGCCTCCAGCGCCGGGTGAACAAGGCTTCGGCCGGCGCGTACTGGACCTGCAGGCTTCCGCTCTCTATCTGTCAAGGTTCCATGCCCGACCTCGCACATATCCGGAATTTTTCCATTGTCGCCCATATCGATCACGGGAAATCCACCCTTGCCGATCGATTGATCCAGTTTTGCGGCGGACTGACCGCGCGCGAAATGAAAGATCAGGTGCTCGATTCCATGGATATCGAGCGGGAGCGCGGAATCACCATCAAGGCTCAGACCGTGCGACTCAAATACCGGGCTTTGAACGGGGAGGATTTCGTCCTGAACCTGATGGATACGCCGGGCCACGTGGACTTTGCGTACGAAGTATCACGCTGCCTCGCGGCTTGCGAAGGCGCACTGCTCGTGGTCGACGCGAGCCAGGGCGTGGAAGCACAGACGCTGGCAAATGTTTATCAGGCGATAGACGCGGGGCTGGAGATCGTCCCCGTGCTGAACAAAGTCGATCTGCCCGCAGCAGAACCGGAACGGGTGCGGCAGCAGATTGAGGACGTGATCGGTCTGGACGCCTCCGGCGCCATTCCGATTTCTGCCAAGACCGGACTGAACGTCGATCAGGTGCTCGAGGCCATTGTAAACCGGCTGCCCAGCCCGAAAGGGCTGACCGATGCCCCGCTGAAGGCGCTGCTCATCGACTCCTGGTACGATTCCTATCTCGGAGTTGTCGTGCTGGTTCGCATTGTGGACGGCGAACTAAAGAAGGGCCAGCGCATCCACATGATGGCTGCAAACGCAAGCTATCAGGTGGACCGGGTGGGCGTATTCACGCCCAAACAGGAAATGGCGGACTGCCTGGGTCCCGGAGACGTCGGATTTCTCACTGCCGCAATCAAACAGGTTGCCGACGCGCAGGTGGGGGACACGATTACCGACGAAAAACGTGGAACGGAATTCCCCCTCCCCGGATTCAAGCCGGCGCAGCAGGTGGTTTTTTGCGGGTTGTTTCCTGTCGATGCAGCAGAATTCGAGGCCTTGCGCGATGCCCTGGGCAAGCTTCATCTGAATGACGCGAGTTTCACCTTCGAGACCGAAACATCGGCCGCTTTGGGTTTCGGTTTCCGTTGCGGTTTCCTCGGACTGCTGCATCTGGAGATCATTCGCGAAAGGCTCGACCGCGAGTTCGGCATTGATCTGATCGCAACCGCCCCTTCGGTGATTTACCGAATCCATCTCAACAACGGACCGGTTCGCGAATTGCACAATCCTGCCGATATGCCGGATCCGGTGCAGATCGCCTTTATCGAGGAGCCTTGGATTCGGGCCACCATCCTGGTTCCCGATGAACATTTGGGGGCCGTCCTCAAGCTTTGTGAAGATCGCCGCGGACGCCAGGTTGAGCTCACTTATGCCGGCGCGCGGGCAATGGTGGTCTATGAATTACCCCTGAACGAGGTCGTCTTTGACTTTTACGACCGCCTGAAATCCGTCTCGCGCGGCTATGCCAGTTTTGATTACCACATCGAGGGCTATCGCGAAGGCGAACTCGTCAAGATGTCGATCCTTGTAAATGGCGAGCCGGTTGACGCCCTGTCCATGATTGTCCACCGCTCGCGCGCCGAAGCCCGCGGACGCGCGATGTGTGAAAGGCTGAAAGATCTGATTCCAAGGCATCTGTTTCAGATTCCGGTGCAGGCAGCGATTGGCGGCAAGATCATCGCGCGCGAAACCATCAAGGCCCTGCGAAAGGACGTTACGGCGAAGTGCTACGGCGGCGACATCACGAGAAAGCGCAAGCTTCTGGATAAGCAGAAGGAGGGGAAAAAGAAGATGCGCCAGTTCGGAAGCGTCGAGATTCCCCAGGAAGCGTTCATCGCGGCGCTTAAGATGGATGCCGACTGATGCCGACCGTCGCGCTGATCGATTATGGTTCTGGCAACCTGCGTTCAGCGGCAAAAGCGCTCGATCGCGCGGCCGAAACGACGCACACGGAGCATCAGGTTGTCATAACCGCCGACCCCGATCTGGTTTCGGAGGCGGAGCGCATTGTTCTTCCCGGCGTTGGCGCTTTTGCCGATTGCATGCGTGGGTTGTCTTCAATCGACGGCATGCTTGGAGCATTGGATGATGCGGTTTTGCGTCGCCGCGTTCCCTTCCTGGGTATTTGCGTCGGAATGCAGTTGCTGGCCGAATGGGGCCGGGAACACGAGGCCTGCCGCGGTCTTGGATGGATTCCGGGTGAAGTGGTGCGCATTGCTCCGCTCGAACCGGATCTGAAGATTCCGCACATGGGCTGGAATTCGCTTTCCATCCTTCAGCCGCACAAGCTGTTTGAAGGCATGACGGACAATACGGACGTGTATTTCGTGCACTCCTATTACCTGCGGCCGGAAAATCCGTCGCATATCCTTGCAACCACGGAATATGGCGGCTCAATTCCCGCCGTTGTCGGCCGCGACAATATTGCCGGTACGCAATTTCATCCCGAAAAAAGTCAGGCGGAAGGGCTCGCTTTCCTGGAGCGCTTCCTTTGTTGGCGGCCCTAGCCGGATGATCGTATTCCCGGCAATCGATCTGAAGGACGGAAACTGCGTTCGTCTGCGCCAGGGCGATATGGCGCAATCGACAGTGTTCAACAATGATCCCGTTTCCCAGGCGCGCAGTTTTGAAGCTGCGGGTTTCCAATGGCTGCACGTCGTGGACCTGAATGGCGCGATTTCGGGTGCAGCCGTAAACGGACCGGCGATCCGGGAAATTGTCTCGGCAGTCCGGATACCGGTTCAGCTCGGAGGCGGAATTCGCGATATTGCGACGGTTGAGTCGTGGCTGACTGCAGGTGTTTCCAGGGTTATTCTGGGCACCGCAGCCGTGCGTGATCCGGCCATCGTCGGGGATGCTTCGCGACGATTTCCCGGCCGCGTGGCCGTCGCAATCGATGCGCGTGACAGCGTCGTCGCAGTCGATGGATGGACGTCCGATTCCGGTGTTCCGGCATCTGAACTCGCTCAGCGTTACGAGAATGTAGGCATAGCGGCAATTGTTTTCACCGACATCAGCCGCGACGGCATGCTGCAAGGCGTGAATGTGACGGCCACCGCTGCATTGGCGCTGTCCGTAACGATTCCCGTGATTGCCAGCGGCGGAGTCAGCAGCACCGACGATATCCGGCGGCTGAAAACATCGGGAGCTCCGATCGCCGGTGTTGTGATCGGACGCGCATTGTATGACGGGAGGATCGATCCGGCGGCCGCGTTATCGGCAGCCGGATAATGCCTGTCAAAGCGGTCCCTGCAGCAGGCGAATGACCTGATCGAGCTGTTCGAGATTGCGGTAACGAATAGTCAGTGTACCACCTTTTTGTCCCGCATGATCGATCGCCACAGAAAGTCCCAGAGCATCTGAAAGCGAATGTTCAAGCGCCCTGGTGTCTGCGTCTTTGGGAGCCGGCGTCTGGCCGGTGCGGGCCTGTCTTGCTTTTTTTTCGACATCCCGGACATTCAGTCCCTGCGCCAGGATTTGATCGACAAGCGTTTCCGGATCGCCTGCCGTGACGAGTGTCCGCGCGTGCCCCGCGGATATTTTTCCTTCCCGCAGAAGCCCCTGAATGCGTGGAGACAATTTCAGCAGCCGCAGCAGGTTGGCGATATGGCTCCGGCTCTTTCCGATCACGCGCGCAAGCTGTTCCTGGGTATAATTGAACCGGTCAACCAATTCCTGGTAACCGGCCGCCTCCTCGATGGGATTGAGATTGCTACGCTGGACATTTTCGATGATCGCGATCTCCAGCGATTCCGCATCGCTGAATTCCCGCACCAGCACGGGTACTTCGTGCAGCTTGGCGCGCTGCGCTGCACGCCAGCGGCGTTCTCCCGCGATGATTTCGTAACTGTCGTGTTTGGCGGTCGGCCGCACCAGAATTGGTTGCAGCACCCCTTTTTCGGCGATCAACTCGCTCAGGCCCGTAAGTTCTTCTTCGTCAAAATTGCGCCGGGGCTGAAGCGGATTGGGTCGCAGAAAAGCAACCGGCAGCGTTCGGGAGCGCAACGCTTCGGTACGCCCGGGCGTGGCCTCTGAGTCATCGCCAAGGAGCGCCGAAAGCCCTCGCCCCAAGCTTCTGGAACCGCGTGGTTGGGCTTCGTTCATTGTTACGCCGCCATCTCGCTCAGGCGCCGCTCACGCTGTATGACTTCGGCGGCCAGTTTTATGTAGGCCTGACTGCCGGCACATTTGACATCGTAAATCAGCGCCGGAAGCCCGTGACTCGGGGCCTCGGAGACGCGGACATTTCGCGGAATTACCGTCTGATAGACCTTTTCGCCAAAATGCGCCCGCACATCGGCCGCCACCTGCTCTGTGAGGCTGTTCCTTTTATCGAACATTGTTAGGACGACGCCTTGGATCTCCAGCTTCGGATTAAGGCCCGTCTTGACCAGTTCAATGGTATTGATCAGTTGGCTTAATCCCTCGAGCGGGAAGAATTCACAAACCAGAGGCACAACCACGGCATCTGATGCCACCAGGGCGTTGACTGTCAGCAACGTGAGTGCCGGCGGGCAGTCGATAAGAACGTAGGAAATATCCGGGTCGGTCGACGCGAAGGATTCAAAGGCGTCGCGGAGGCGGAAATTCCTCCGTGGCTCATTCATCAATTCGGGTTCGGCGCCTGACAAATCCTGGGTCGACGGGACGAGACTAAGGCCAGGGATTCTCGTCGGGTAGATTGCCTCCCAGAGGAGGGCGTTTCCGGTGAGAACGTCATAGGTCGTAAGCTTGCGTTCGCTGCGAGCCAGGCCCAAGCCAGTGGAAGCGTTGCCCTGCGGGTCCATGTCAAGGATCAAAACTTTCTCGCCTACCGCCGATAGCGCGGTACCAAGATTGATCGTTGTAGTTGTCTTTCCCACTCCGCCTTTCTGATTCGCGACGGCGAGGATGCGGAATCGCCGCTCGATATCAGTGCTCACGGCTCGTTCGATTTGGCGCCACACGGCTCAGCCCCCGAATTTCGAGCACGACACCGGTCAAACTGGATCGGCTCGGATGTTTTTGGATCGACATCCTCCAATATTTATGGGCCTCGGTCAATTCATCCCCAACATTTTGTCCCTTCAGAAATAAACCCACGCTCGCCGAACCCCAAAATGGTTGTGCATAACCAAGCAATCCCGTCAGTGGCGCGCAAGCACGAGCGGTAATCACATCAAATGACTGCGGTTGGGCTTCTTCAATGCGCTGTCCGCGTATCTCAACGGCCAAGTCCAGACGCTTTGCGACTGCCCCCAGAAACGTCCTTTTCTTTTCCGTCGATTCATAAAGCACAATGTGCACACTGCGGGAACGAAGAAGTTCCGCCAGAACAAGACCGGGAAATCCTGCGCCGCTGCCGAGGTCGACCAGAGACCTTGCTTCAATGGGCACGAACTGGGCCAACTGAGCAGAGTCCCAGAAGTGCCGCAACCAGACATGTTCCAACGACGCGCGCGAAACGAGATTCTGTCTCGCGTTCCAGTCCGTCAGCATGGCGGCGAACAGTTTCAGTCGGGCAAGTGTTTCACGTGAAACATTGGCGGCCGCGGCAAATTGATCGGGACCAAAAGGCCCTTCATGCAGACGCAGCATGGCGGACCGGGTTGGCGGCGTGCCGGATTGCCGCCAGGACCAATGTGAGCGCCGCAGGCGTGATACCATCGATCCGGGACGCCTGTCCCAAAGTTCGCGGCCGCACGGTGCTTAGTTTCAGCCGACATTCCGTCGACAATCCCTTTATGTCGCCGTAATCGATCTGATCGGGAATGACCAGCGACTCGTCGCGGTGGAAGGACGCAATATCTTCCTGCTGCCGGTCCAGATAGCCGGCATAGTGCGCGTCAATCTCAAGCTGTTCCGCGATATTTGGAGGCACCTTTTTCAGTTCAGGCCATACTGCGCTGAGGCGTTGCAACGTCACTCCTGGCAAGGAAAGCAGTTCCATGGCATTCCGTCGGATGCCGTCCTGTCTGACCGCAATTCCAAACCGGCTGGCTTCCGCGGACCCAAGTTGAAGCCTCCCGGCGACCATTCGGGCATGCTCAAGCTGCCGGACCTTCTCCTGAAATGATTTTGCCCGCACCGGCCCGACAATTCCGGCATGCAGTCCCACGGGCGTGATTCGCAGATCGGCATTGTCGGCCCGCAAGCTGAGCCGGTATTCGGCACGGGATGTGAACATGCGGTACGGCTCTGAAACGCCGCGCGTCACGAGATCATCGATCAGGACGCCGATATAAGCCTGCGATCGATCGAGGACGAGCGGCTGGCCTCCCGCTGCCAGGCGCGCCGCATTCAGGCCGGCGATCAGGCCTTGCGCCGCCGCCTCTTCGTAGCCGGTCGTGCCGTTGATCTGGCCCGCCAAAAACAGCCGCGGCAGTTTCTTGACTTCAAGCGCGGAGGATAGCTCCCGCGGATCCACAAAGTCGTATTCAATTGCATAACCGGGGCGCAGAACCGCCGCGCGTTCAAGTCCCGGAATGGTTTTCAGGAAATCCTGCTGGACGTCTTCGGGCAAGGATGTGGAAATTCCATTGGGATAAATCGTATCGTCATCCAACCCCTCCGGCTCCAGAAAGATCTGGTGGCTGTCGCGCCCCGCAAAACGGACCACCTTGTCCTCGATCGAGGGGCAGTAACGCGGCCCCGAACTCTGGATTTGACCGGAATACATCGGTGACCGGTGCAAATTTGCGCGGATGATGTCGTGCGTGCCCGTGGTTGTCTGGGTGATGTGGCAGACCACCTGCGGGGTTTGGATTTTCGTGGTGAGGAAGGAAAACGGTATGGGAGGATCGTCGCCCGGCTGAATCTGAAGCGTCGTCCAGTCGATGGTCCTTCCATCCAGCCGCGGTGGCGTCCCGGTCTTGAGGCGCGACATTGCGAGTCGGAAGCGCGCCAGGGTGCGGGACAACTGGATCGAGGGGTTTTCGCCCACGCGGCCCGCTTGAATGTGCTTCTCACCGATATGAATCAGACCACCCAGGAACGTCCCCGTGGTCACAACTACGGCCCCTGAACGAATCTCCTGACCTTGCTCCGTCACAACTCCGGCCGCTCGTCCGCTCTGCACCAGCAAATCGCCCGCGGCACCTTCCAAAATCGTCAGGCCCACAAATTCGTTGAGCGTGCTTTGCATGGCTGCCCGGTAGAGCTTTCGGTCTGCTTGCGCCCGCGGACCCCGCACAGCCGGCCCTTTACGCTGGTTCAGCATTCGAAACTGAATACCCGCCTGGTCGGCCACGCTTCCCATCAACCCATCGAGCGCATCGATTTCGCGAACCAGATGACCTTTGCCCAATCCGCCTATTGCCGGATTGCAGGACATCTCCCCGATGGTCTTGCGGCTATGCGTCAGAAGAAGCGTTTGTGCGCCCGCCCGTGCAGCGGCCGATGCCGCTTCGCACCCCGCGTGCCCGCCCCCAATGACGATCACATCAAACATCTTCATCCTGCAATTGTTTCACGTGAAACATCACTTCCCAATGCAAAAATCCCGAAAGACGACGTCGAGGAGTTCATCCAGGTCCACTGAGCCCGTGATGCGCCCGATCCCGCGCAGCGCAACCCGCAAATGCTCCGCCGCGAGTTCCGGCGACTGCTCTTCCAGCGCCAGCTCAATTCTGGCCGCAACCTCCTCCAAAGCGTAACGATGGCGGGCACGCGTCAGCAACGGACCGGACCCGCTGGTGTCCTGCTTTGCCGCCTCGCCGCTCAATTGTCGAATCAGGTCATCCAGCCCTTCACCGGTTTTGGCTGAAACATACAATCGAGCCTCCTGCCGCCTTGTTACAAGGTCCGACTTGTTGAGGACCACAAGGTGTGCTGCCTCGATCTCCGGAAAGTCGTCTGCCGCCTTTGAACCGTCCAAAACCAAAAGCCTGAAATCTGCCGCTGCCGCCCTTTCCCTTGCGCGCCTGACACCTTCCATTTCGACCGGCTCGCTTGAAACCCGCAAACCGGCAGTATCCGCCAGAACCACTGCGTAGCCGCCGAGGTCCAGTTTTACCTCGATGATATCCCGCGTCGTGCCCGGAACGGGCGAAACGATTGCGACGTCCCGCCGGGCCAGTGAATTGACCAGCGAGCTCTTGCCGGCATTGGGGGGACCAATTACTGCGACCTGAAAGCCTTCCCGTGTGATTTCCCCGCGGTGTTCATCGTGCAGGTGCCTACTGATTTCATGAAGCAGTTCCCGCATATGGTTCCTGCCCGTCTCCCACGCATTGTCCGGCACCTCCTCGTCCGGGAAGTCGATGTTTGCTTCCAGCCAGGCCGCCGCCCTGATCAACCGGTCCCGCCAGGTCCCATAGAGGTTCGCGAGGGAGCCGTCGTATTGCCGCAAGGCCAATTTCCGCTGCCCTTCGGTATCGGCGTAAATCAGGTCAGCGACCGCTTCCGCGCGCGTGAGGTCCATCCGTCCATTTTCCACCGCGCGGCGGGTGAATTCTCCGGGCTCGGCCGGACGAAACTCCGGTAGTTTCGAAAGCGCGGAAAGCACCCTGCTGACGATTGCCCGTCCGCCATGTACTTGCAACTCCACAACATTCTCGCCGGTGTAGGATCCCGGAGCGGGAAACCAGATGAGAAGAGTGTCGTCAATCTGATCGCCGTTCGATTTATCGATCAGTCGTCTAATCTCCGCTCGTCGATCGAATTTCGGCTCGCGCCCGGTTTTGGTCAGACGGAAAACTTCCACAGCATTCGGTCCGGAGATACGGATCACAGCGATTCCTGCCGTTCCCGCAGCCGTTGACAAGGCAAAAATCGTATCCCGTGCAGATTGCCGCTTCGTCACTGACCGATCCGCCTTGTGACCAGGTAAAAGAAGTCCTACGAGAATAAGAGCAATTTCCCTGCCGCCAATGCCCGGACCCCATGGCCAATCTGCTTGCCAACGAAACCAGTCCATATCTGCTGCAGCACAAGGACAACCCCGTGCACTGGAGGCCGTGGAGCACAGAAGTACTCACGGAAGCCCAGCGCAGCAACCGTCCGATCCTGGTCTCGATCGGTTATGCGGCGTGTCATTGGTGCCATGTCATGGCGCATGAGAGTTTTGAGGATCCGGAAACCGCTACGCTGATGAACGAACTGTTCGTCTGTGTGAAGGTGGACCGCGAAGAACGTCCCGACATCGACAACTGGTTGCAGCGAGTCCCCGCAATGATGGGCCAGGGAGGCGGTTGGCCGCTCAATGCTTTCCTGACGCCCAAAGGCGAGCCCTTCTGGGCCGGAACCTATTACCCGCGTGAAGCTGGCTTCGGCCGGCCCGCGTTCAAGACTGTCCTCCGCGACCTTGCGCAGCGTTTTCATGAATCGCCGGATATGGTCGCGCCCAATGTGCGCCAGATAGCCGATCAGTTCGAGCGCGCTTGGTATCAGAATCGCACCGGCAGTTTCGATATGCTCAAACTCGACCGCGTTGCAATCGCAACAGCGCAGAGTTTTGACATGTTCTATGGCGGGATGATCGGCGCGCCGAAATTTCCCAATGTTCCACTGATCGAATTGCTGTGGCGCGCATATCTCCGCACCGGGATGCCGCAGCATCTGTCGCAGGTCCTCTGTGCGCTTGACAACATGGGACGCGGCGGACTTTTCGATCATGCCGGCGGGGGCTTTTCACGATACTCCGTAGACGAACAATGGCTCGTGCCGCATTTCGAGAAGATGCTGTACGACAACGCGCAGCTGATCGATATCATGACGCTGGTCTGGCAGGACGGAAAGCAGCCGGTTCTCCGGACGCGCGTGGACGAAACGATCGGTTGGGCTCTGCGTGAGATGCTGGTTGAAGGCGCCGGTTTCGCCTCCAGTCTCGATGCCGACTCCGAAGGGGAGGAAGGGAAGTTCTACGTCTGGACCGAAGAAGAAATCGATTCCCTTCTCGCCGGCACGCCGGTGGATCGGTTCAAGCAGGCCTATGGCGTCACGCGGGACGGCAATTTCCCCCAGGACGGAAAGCCCTCCGGCCTGAACATCCTCCATCGTGTGATGAATCTTCAGGGATGGACAGAGACCGAGGAACCGGTTTTCACACGCCAGAGGCTGATCCTGCGGGAGGCTCGTGAAAAACGCGTTCGGCCGGGGCGCGATGACAAAGTTCTCGCAGACTGGAATGGCCTGATGATTGCCAGTCTTGCAAACGCTGGCGCCGCCTTCGAGCGCGATGACTGGGTACAGGCTGCCAGCCGTGGCTTCGCTTTCATCTGCGACAAACTCGGCGAAGACGAGCGTCTGTACCATTCCTATCGGGCCGGCCAAAGGCAGCATCAAGCCTTCGCGGACGGATATGCATTCATGGCCCGCGCCGCCCTCTCACTCTGGGAAGCAACGGGCGAGCGCCCGTTCCTGGAGCGCGCTCTGGCCTGGACTGCCACGCTGGATCGGGAGTTCTGGGATGTGATTCAGGGCGGCTATGTTTTTTCCCGGAACCCCGATGTGACGGATCAGGTGCGAATGCGTACCGCATTCGATACGCAAACTCCCTCGGCGAATGGTGTCATGATCGGCGTCCATGCGCGATTGTTCTACGCCACAGTTGACCAGCACTATGCCGAACGGGCCAACACGCTGATTCAGGCATTCGCCGGCGACGTTGGCAGCCATTATCTGCAGATGGGCACTTATCTGAACAATTTTGAATTCTGCACGTCCTGCCTCGAAGTGATTGTTTGCGGTCCTCTCGCCGATTCCAGAACCCAGAACTCTCCTCAAGGCGGTGCGAAGCCGCAGCGTGCCCAATCGTCTTCTAATGACCGTCCCGCCGGGACAGCAACTGCCGGCCGGACATCCCGCAGCGGGCAAAACCATGCAGGACGGACAGCCAACCGCGTATATATGTGGCGGCATGTCCTGCTCTCCGCCGATTACCAATCCTGCGATCGTTGCGCAGGTGCTGAAATTTCCGGAAAATTCGCCCCTGGCCAAATCGGCCGGAACCGCCTAGCGCGCGGGATGGCCGCAGTTGACTTGACTCGCTATGGTGCGCGCGCTTCAGTTTTGGGCCAACGGGAGAATTCCATATGAACGGCAAGGATATTTCGGTTCGCGCTACAGATGGTTCCTTTGGCGCTTATTTGGCCAGTCCTGCATCCGGGCAAGGCCCGGGTGTCATTGTGATCCAGGAAATTTTCGGCGTGAATGACGTCGTCCGAAAGATCTGCGATCAGCATGCCGCGCGCGGCCGTTTCGCGCTCGCCCCCGATCTGTTCTGGCGCCTCGAACCGGGCGTGCAGTTGACCGATAAGACGCAGGAGGACTGGGGTAAGGCCTTTGGTCTGATGCAGCGCTTTGACGTGGACCAAGGTGTTAGCGACATACAAGCCTCGCTGCGCTACCTGCGCGAGGTCAGCGGCTGTACCGGCAAGGCCGGCACGGTCGGCTATTGCCTCGGTGGACAGCTCGCCTTCCTGTCGGCAACGCGCACCGATGCCGATGCCTCCGTCGGCTATTACGGGGTAAATCTTCAGAACCGGCTGAATGAAGCGGCAAAGATTCGCAAACCGCTCATGTTGCACATCGCCGCGAAGGATCAATATTGCCCGCCCGAGGCACAGAAGCAGATTATCGATGGCCTGAAAGGTAACGCTCTGGTCACGATCCATGTCTATCCGGAAATGGATCACGCTTTTGCCCGCGAAGGCGGCCAACATTATGACAAGGCTTGCGCCGATCTCGCCAATTCGCGAACGGACGCTTTCTTCCGTCAGTATCTCGGATAAGACCGGTGAAGGCCGTCCGAGTCCATAAGACGGGTGGTCCTGAAGTCCTCTCCTACGAGGATGTGGATCTGCCGCCGCCTGCACCCGGCCAGGTCCGCGTGCGGCACACAGTCATTGGGGTGAACTTCATCGATACCTACCACAGGGCGGGGCTGTACCCACTGCCGCTTCCGGCCGGACTTGGCTCCGAGGCGGCAGGAGTGGTCGAAGCGGTCGGAGCAACTGTCACCGACCTGCGCGCCGGCGACCGTGTCGCCTATTGCATGGTGCGCGGCTCCTATGCCGAAGCCGCCAATATTCCGGCCTGGACCGCAGTCCCGCTGCCTCCCGGTATCCCGGACGAGACCGCGGCTGCGGCATTACTCAAGGGGCTGACCGCCCGATATCTCCTCAAGGCGACCTACCAGGTCAAATCCGGAGAAACGATCCTCTTCCATTCGGCCGCGGGGGGCGTGGGTCTGATCGCCTCGCAATGGGCGCGCCATCTTGGGGTTACCGTGATCGGCACCGTCGGGTCCGAGGAAAAGGTTTCGCTGGCCAGAGACAATGGCTGTGCCCATGTTCTGAACCCACGCAAGGAAGATTGGGTCAAACGCGTACGCGAGATCACCGGTGGCACAGGTGTTCCCGTAGTCTATGACTCCATCGGCAAAGATACCTTCATGGGATCGCTCGACTGTCTGGCGGTTCGGGGTTTGCTGGTCTATTTCGGCAATTCTTCCGGCGCAGTTCCACCATTTGAACCCTTGCTGTTGAGTCAGAAGGGGTCGCTTTACCTGACGCGACCTACGCTCGCGCATTATGCGCGCGATATGCGCGAATTGAGAGAGACCGCAAACGACCTGTTTGGAGTGATCGCCTCGGGCGCTGTCAAGGTTGCGGTCAATCAGCGTTTCAAACTCGCGGATGTCCGTGCCGCCCATGAAGCGCTTCATTCGCGGGCAACCACGGGCGCGACGGTATTGCTGCCCTGATGAACCTTTTGCCCTGCCAATCGCTCTCTCACCAGGACGTGCTGAAATCACAGGCCAATCGACGCGATGTTGCAGAATGAACGGGTCGCATTGGCGCTGATTGCCCTCATCACCGGGATGATGGGGTTCATTGAGAGCATGATCGCGGTGCCGGCGGGGTCAACGGCAATGGCAGCGGACGCCCTGTCATTCGTTCAGCATTCCATCACCGCAGGATTTTCACTTTGGGTGACATCGGGCACCATCACGCGGCAACGCTGGACCGTTCAGCTGCAGGGCTTTGTCATGGCGCTATTGGGCGCACTGGTCTGCCTGATCGCGGTTCGCAGGTTTTATTTCGGCAGCCTGCCCCACCCGTTTGCCATGACGGTGATTGGCCTTGTCGCACTTGCGGCCGACCTCGCCGCCGGCGCGATTGTTCTCGCCCAGCGAAAAATCCTGACCGGAATCGGTCCCTTGTGGCGCCTGAGTCGAACCGATTGCGTCGGCAACATTGCCGTCATCGCTGCGGCCGCGGCCGTCTTCGCGACCCGTTCCAACATACCCGATCTGGTAATCGGCGGAGTTATGGCGGGATATTTCTTCGTCTCCGGATGGCGCATCGCGCTCACCGGCCGCCTGGATGCCGGCAGAACGCCGTAAGTCTTCCGCTTCAGGTATTCATGCTTTCGAAGAAATCGTCGTTGCTCTTGGTCTGCCGCAATTTCTCGAGCAGGAACTCGATCGCATCAATGGTGCCCATGGGGGCAAGAATGCGCCGCAGAACGTACATTTTTGCGAGCGTCGCCTTGTCGACCAGGAGCTCGTCCTTGCGGGTACCTGAGCGCAGTATGTCGATCGCGGGGAAGACGCGCTTGTCCGCCACTTTGCGGTCGAGAATAATTTCGGAATTGCCGGTTCCCTTGAATTCTTCAAAGATGACTTCGTCCATTCTCGAACCGGTATCGATCAGCGCGGTGGCAATAATCGTCAGCGAGCCACCTTCCTCGATATTCCGGGCTGCCCCGAAAAACCGCTTCGGCCGTTGCAGCGCATTGGCATCAACGCCGCCCGTCAGGACCTTGCCCGATGAGGGGACAACGGTGTTGTAGGCCCGACCGAGACGCGTGATCGAATCCAGCAGGATAATGACATCCCTCTTGTGTTCGACCAGCCTCTTCGCCTTTTCGATCACCATCTCCGCGACCTGCACGTGACGTGATGCGGGTTCGTCAAAAGTGGATGAAATCACCTCTCCCTTCACCGAGCGTTGCATGTCGGTGACTTCTTCAGGGCGTTCATCGATGAGGAGCACAATCAGATAACAGTCCGGATGGTTTACCGCGAGCGCCTTGGCGATGTTCTGGAGTATCACGGTTTTTCCGGTGCGCGGCTGCGCCGTGATCAATGCCCTCTGACCCATACCCAGGGGAGCAACGATATCGATCACGCGCCCGGTTTTGTCTTTGATGGTCGGGTCCTCCAGTTCCATCACAAACCGTCGTGTGGGATAGAGCGGCGTGAGATTATCAAAGTGGACCTTGTGCTTCCCCGATTCCGGATCCTCGAAATTGATCGTCGAGACTTTAAGCAGGGCGAAATAACGCTCACCGTCTTTGGGACTGCGGATCGGGCCTTCTACAGTATCTCCCGTACGGAGGCCGAAGCGGCGAATTTGCGAGGGTGAAACATAGATGTCGTCAGGTCCCGCCAGATAATTCGATTCCGGGCTGCGAAGAAAACCAAAGCCGTCCTGCAGAATCTCCAGCACACCGTCGCCATTGATTTCGACATTCCGTTCCGCCAATTCCTTTAGAATCGCGAACATCATGTCCTGTTTGCGCATGGACGAAGCGTTTTCGATCTCCAGATCCTCTGCAAACTCAAGCAGCTCATTCGGCTTCTTGATTTTCAGGTCCCGAAGCTTCATGGCCTGGAGGCCGGACTGAATGGTCATTGGACGCGTACCTGCAGAGGGTTGGGGCTCATCATGATGGCAATGCCGGGATATCCCGAGGGTGAACTGCCGACCGTGCCGTTCGAGTTGGGAGATTTTGCGCCTCCAGCCGTTAATTTCCGGCCAATTGCCCGAGGCGCGCAAATCGAAGAACGGCCCCATAGTATCGGGATTCCGGCCGCTTGCAATCCCCCTCGCGGTCAGAGTGCTTCTGTTCAAAAAGGTTTGACAACGACCAGGATTACAATCGCCATCATCAGAACAGCTGGTAACTCATTCCAGGCTGCGTAAAAGCGCTTGCCGTGGGTATTCCGATCCTCTGCAAACGCCCGACGCCAGCGGGAAAACAAGCCTTGCAATCCCGACATGCAAAGCACCAGCGTCACCTTCGCCATCAGCCAGCCCTGGTTCGGCCCACCGCTCTGCGGCGTAAACGCAAGGGTCAGTCCCAAGGCCCAAACAGCGATCATTGACGGATTGATAATAATCCGGAGGAGGCGCTTCTCCATGCGCTTGAAGCGTTCCGAATCCACGCTGCCGGGCACCGCCTCACAGTGATAAAAGAACAGCCGCGGCAGGTATAACATGCCCGCCATCCAGGCGATTACGGCGATGATGTGGAAAGCTTTGATCCACGGGTAGAACGGGCCAAGCGCTTGAACCGTCATGCGCGCTTTTCCTGCTCGCAAATCCGGCCAACCGGACAAATCCGTTCCGGCGCACAGGTTACAGGCACAGCCGAGGCCAACGCAGCTTCGACGAGATCCGCAAGCCCTTTGATAAACAGCGGATGGGTACCGACTGCAGGAAGGCGGATATAGTCCCGTACGCCGGACCGTTCGGCCAAATTGAGATATTCGATATCGAGTTCAACGAGCGTTTCAGAATGCTCGGAGACAAACGCAATGGGCAGAATGATCAAACCCCTGCCCTCTGCTCCCGCCCGCCGTACCTCGGAATCGGTTCCCGGTCCAATCCATTCCAGGGGACCCACGCGGCTCTGATAGCAGATTTGCCATTCAAAACTTCTGCCTTTCAGAGATTCCACAACTGCTCTTACAGTTTGCTCGACCTGCCACTGATAGGGATCACCCTTTTCGATCGTCCGCTTCGGCAAACCGTGGGCTGAAAACAGAACACGATAGGAAACCTCCGGCTTTGTCCGTTGAAAGCCTCGCGCCAGGATATCAGAAAGCGCGTTCACAAAACCGGTTTGAAATGGATAACAACAAATCACATGTGACCGAATATTCAGTTGAAACCGCGCACTCTCCCTTCGCCATTCGGCGAGTGACGATCGGGTGGTTGTCGTCGAATATTGTGGGTAAAGAGGCAAAAGCACCACCCGATCGGGTGCAAAGGCCCTTACCATTTCAATCGCTTCTTTCGTGAACGGGTGCCAACAGCGCATCGCGATAAAATATTCCGCGCTGATGCCCCGCACACCCAGTTCGGTCTTGAGCGATTCCCCCTGACGTCTGGTCTCCGGGAAAATCGGCGATTTTCCACCCAGTTCCTCATAGATCTTTCGCGCCAAAGGTGCTCGCCGTGCTGCGATCAGCTTTGCCAGAGGCCGTCGAAGAATCGCCGGCATCGAGATAATCGCCGGATCGCCAAACAGATTCTCCAGGAACGGTTGAACTGCTTCTAACGAATCCGGCCCGCCGAGGTTGAAAAGGACGACCGCTATCTTCACGCCGTACCCCGGACGTGCTCCACAAGTTTTGCCACATTGTTCAAAGGTGTCTCCGGCAAGACGCCATGCCCCAGATTGAAGATATGAGGCGTTCCTCTGGCTTGCGATAAAATGTCGTCAGCGGCGCGATTGAGAGCATCTCCGCCCGCGATCAGTGCGATTGGGTCCAGATTGCCTTGAAGCGAGACCCGGCTTCCCAAGGCTCCTGTGGCCCACTCCATCGACGTCGCGGTATCGATACTGACGCAGTCAACACCGGTATCAGCGGCGTAGCGTTCATACTGATTTTGCGTCGCGGCCCGCGGAAAACCAATGACGCGTGCATTGCTTATCTGTTCACGAACCCGCGCGACAATTGCACTGGTCGGTTTGATGACCCAATTGAAGAATTCCCGATCCGGTAAGCCGCCGGCCCAGCTGTCGAAGATCTGCACCATATCGGCGCCATTCTCCAACTGCCTCAACAAGTGAAGCGCTACCGCATCCACCAGCACATCAAGAAGTTCCAGAAACCCGGGCGCGCCAGAATATCCCAACAGTTTCGCTGCACGCTGATCGACCGACCCTCTGCCCTGCAACATATAGGCAGCAAGCGTCCAGGGCGCCCCTGCGAAGCCAATCAACGCTTTATCCGGCGTGAGGGCTTTGCGGGTAGCAGCCATCGCAGAGAACACTGGCGATAATTTCTTCTGCCATTCCAACCGGTCACGGCAGAGACCCGCAATTCCTGAATAGTCTCCCAGAACCGGGCCCGTCCCATCTTCAAACCGAACCTCCTGACCCAGTGCATGCGGAATGACAAGGATGTCTGAAAACAGAATCGCGGCATCAAAATCAAAGCGCCGGATCGGCTGCATCGTGACTTCCACCGCAAGCTCGGGCGTCATGCACATGGTCCAGAACGAGCCGGCTTTCTTTCGAATAGCCTGATATTCCGGGAGATAGCGCCCTGCCTGTCTCATCAACCAGATTGGAGGAGGCCAGACGGGTTTTCGTTCGAGAACCGAGATCAGGGCAGGAACAGGCACCAATTTTTTCATGTCCTAAACAATACTTGCTCTTTAAGAGATGATGTTAATGGTGTTGTAGCGACAAGTCTGTGGAGAGTTGAGGGGAGAGACGCGGATTCCCCTGCTTAACTTGGGAATTTCGAATTTTCTGGTCTGAGTACGGGTTGGGGATATCATGGAAGATATCCCTGTTCGCAGCGGCTGAACCAATTTGCGGTGAACGGTTGTGGGTTCTTTTGGGATAATGTCGGCAGTCCGTGAATATCATCTGCACATGATATCGGACTCAACGGGCGAAACGCTAAATATCGTTGCCAAGGCGGTGAGCGCTCAGTTCGAGGGTGCAGTTGCGCGTGAACATATCTATTCGCTTGTCCGCAGCGAAAACCAACTGAGGCGAGCGCTTCAGCATATCGCGGCGAACCCGGGGATAGTGTTTTCGACTCTTGTCAATCCGGCCCTCCTTCGCGTCCTTGAGGAGGAATGCGGGAAGCTGAAGCTTCCCTGCGTTTCGATTCTCGATCCGGCCGTGGAAGCGATGAAGAAATACCTTGGCGCCGAGGAGACACACCGTCCGGGAGCCCAGCATGAGATGGATTCGCGTTATCAGGAGCGCGTGGAAGCCCTGAATTTCGCCATACAACACGACGACGGGCAAAATCTGAAGAACTTGGCCGAGGCGGATGTAATTCTTGTCGGCGTAAGCCGCAGTTCCAAGACACCCACGAGTATTTATCTTGCGATCCGAGGAGTGCGCAGCGGAAATATCCCGATCATTCCAGGGGTTCCTCCGCCCGAGCATCTCTTTAAATTGCCCAAACCTCTGTTCGTCGGGCTGTGGCTGTCGCCAGAGCGGTTACTGCAGATTCGACGGAATCGTCTAAGTACAATGGGCGAGACGAAGAGTTCGGATTATGTGGACGAAGACGCAATCCGGGCGGAGCTGACGATGACACGCCGTCTGTTTGAGCGCTACCAATGGCCGACGATTGACGTAACGCGCCGATCAATCGAAGAAACCGCCGCTGCCATCCTCAATCTGCTTGCCGAGAGGAATGTTACCTGATGAACAGCGCGTTTGTGCTGGCGTCTTCCAGCGCAAGCAGGCGCATGATGCTGGAGGCAGCCGGTGTTTCTGTAACCGTCGCAGTGCCTTCGCTCGACGAAGAACTGTTGAAATCGCTGTTGATTGACGCGGGCAAGGATGCCTACGGCATTGCCCAGGAATTGGCCGAGGCCAAATCATTATCTGTCAGCAGCCACATGCCCGGCACGTTCATACTGGGGGCTGACCAAGTACTTGTGTGTGAAGGACGGATCTTCAGCAAGGCGGCTACCGAAACTGAGGCGCGGCAAACCCTGGAGACTCTGTCGGGCCGGGAGCATCAGCTGATTTCATCGGCCGTAATCATGCGGGACAGTGTTCCGCTATGGCGGAAGTCCAACTCGGCAACATTGCAGATGCGAAAATTGTCCGCGCATTTTCTCGATGAGTATATCTCGGCTGAAATTCCGGAAATCCTTGGTTCGGTTGGGTGCTATCGAATTGAGGGGCGTGGCGTTCAGCTTTTCAGCGAAATATCCGGGGACTGCTTCTCGATTCGCGGTTTGCCGCTTGTTCCGGTCCTGGGTGCGCTGCGGAATCTGGGGATCATTCCGACATGAACGGAAAACTCGCGGGTGTGGTTGGCTGGCCAGTTGCGCACTCGCTAAGTCCGGTAATCCACCAATACTGGCTGAAACAATACGGGATCACCGGTAATTACGTCGCTTTGCCTGTGTCCCCGGAAAATTTCTCCCGCAGCATTCATGTGCTTCCATTGATGGGCTTTGCAGGCGTTAACGTCACCGTCCCGCATAAACAAGCCGCAGCGGCGCTGGCGGAACGGCTCGATGAGAATGCCACTGTTACAGGCGCCGTGAATCTGTTGGTCTTCGCCGGCAATCGGATCAGCGGGGCCAATACCGATGTGCAGGGTTTTGGCGAAAGCCTGCGCACGACGTTCGATGTTCAGCAGCTAAAGACCGGTTCCGCGGTCGTGCTTGGCGCAGGCGGCGCAGCCAGGGGAGTCATTCTGGCGCTTCAGCAAACCGGCTTCGGCGAGATACGCGTAATTAACCGGACCCGGCAACGCGCAGAAGCCGTGGCGGCAATTTTTGCCCGAAGAGTTCTCTGTCGCGTGCTGGATTGGGGCGATTGGATGAGTGCCTTTGCGGACGCCAGGCTGCTCGTCAACACAACGAGCCTTGGAATGAAAGGAAACCCGTCTCTCGAACTGCCTTTGACAAATCTGCCGCCCGAGGCCGCCGTCGCCGATATTGTTTACAATCCCGCACGAACAGTTCTGCTGCGCGACGCGGAACGAACCGGCCGGCCAACCATGGACGGATTGGGGATGTTGATGCACCAGGCGGTTCCAGCCTTTGAAGCGTGGTTTGGCGTCAGACCCGCTGTCACTGGTGATCTTCGTGCCCGGCTTCTGAAAGAGCTTGGCCTTGCCTGATGCTTCGGCACGAAGCGCGTATGTGGCCGGGCTTACGGGCTCAATCGGAATGGGCAAGACCGAGACGGGAAAGCTGTTTGCCCGTCTTGGGATTCCGGTCCTCGATTCGGACGCTGTGGTGCGCGAACTATACGACATCGGCGGGATGGCCGTTACGCCCATTGGTGGCGCGTTTCCTGGCGCCGTGAGCAACGGACGCGTAGATCGCGCCGCATTGGCTGCGGAGCTGGTAAAGGACGCCTCAGGTTTTGAGCGGCTTGAATCGATCGTCCATCCTTTGGTGCGCAAAGTGCGCGATGATTTCGTTCGTTCTGCTGGCGCACGCGGAGAACCGCTGGTCATCCTCGATATCCCGCTCCTCTTTGAAACGGGCGCTGAAGATGCCGTTGACGCGATCATAGTTGTGTCAGCACCCCGAGAGGTACAGGAGCGACGCGTATTGGCGCGCCCTGGAATGACACGTGAAAAATTCACGCTTTTGGAGGCGCGCCAGCTGCCGGACGCGGAAAAGCGTGCAAAAGCCGATTTTGTGATTGAGACGGATAAAGGGTTGGCGCAGGCTTTCCACGAAGTCCGGCGAGTCGCTGCGGAATTGCTTCAGCGGGCGCGAAAACGGCAGGCCGATGCGTGAGATTGTCCTCGATACCGAAACCACAGGACTGGAAGTTGAAAAAGGTCATCGGTTGGTCGAGATCTGTTGCATAGAGCTGGACCGCAGACTTCCAACAGGCAAATTCTTTCACACTCTCATCCAGCCGGAACGGGATATTCCTCCCGAGGCCGTAGCCATTCACGGCCTGGACGGGGAAAAGCTCCGCGGTGCGCCGGTGTTTTCCCAGATTGCCGATCCGCTGCTCGATTTTATCGGCGACTCGCGTCTGGTTATCCATAATGCGGAATTTGACCTCAAATTCCTTAACTCGGAACTCGCTCGGCTGGACCGGCTTCCGTTTCCGGCATCCCGAAGCACGGATACGCTGGCGCTGGCACGGCGGCGCTTTCCCGGGTCATCATGTTCTCTGAATGATCTTTGCCGGCGCTTCAATCTCGACCTGTCGGGACGCACGAAACACGGCGCGCGTATCGATGCGGAGCTGCTCGCACAGGTTTACCTGGAGCTCATTGGCGGCCGTCAGGCGCGGCTCGCACTGGCCCCGGGCGATGACGGAACTGCCGTCAATGCGATCACCCGAAGTGAACGTGCCGCGCGGGCGGTTCCATTGCCGGAAAGGCTGTCTTCAGAGGAAATGGCCGCTCACGCCCGTTTCGTCGCTGAAGAAATCGAAGGCGACGTGGTTTGGAACTGGCAGATCGCGTTGGCTTAAACCGTTCGTGGCGCGTCCTGCTGCTGGCGCTGCGCTTCCATCATGCGGCTGCGGTATAGAGCGGAGAAGTCGATGGGTTCGATCATCAGCGGTGGCAAACCGCCATCGCTGATCAGATCCGATACCACGCGACGGACAAACGGGAACATCAGTCTCGGACATTCGATCAGCAGCATCGGCTGCAGCACTTCTTCAGGAACCCGTTCCAGCACGAACAGCCCGCCATAGGCGATTTCCAGCAGAAATACGGGTTTTTCCTCCTGCTTGGCGCTCACCCGCATTTTCAGAATGACTTCAAACGGTCCGTTCTCCTGTATCCGCCGGGCCTGAAGATCCACGGTAAATTCTATTTGCGGCCGCTGAACATTGACGCCCATCGAGGGATTTTCGAAAGAAAGATCTTTTATGTATTGCGAGATGATCTGCAGGCTGGGCATTTGGCCTTCCGCGCCCGTCGATTGTGTAGGGATCGGGCTGGCGTCGCCATTGGGGGTGTTGCTGTCAGCCATCGTCGCTTTCTCTTGTGGGGGTGAGGAGGGATTATCGGTGCTCGCCGCTACCACGGATCGCGCAAGCGTGACAAGCGCAATGCCACAGAACGTTGTGGCGTGGACACTTGCAGCAATATAAGTGTGACCCGCCGCCAAAAGCGGGAACGGCGTGCTGGACCGGGGCACGCCCAGGGATTAGGTTATATGTGGGCCGGGGGTAACTCTGGCATTGTTTTCCAGCAGCTCTGGGAAATCAGCCGGGCAGGCGCGACTTAATGAACAATTATCAGTTCTTCGACGTCGTTCTCCTTGCGCTGCTCGCAGGCTTTATTGCGTTTCGCCTGTATTCGGTGCTGGGGCGCCGCACCGGGAACGAACGCTCCCGCGACGAACAGCTTCGGATGCCGGATGCGGCCCGCGCAAATCCCAAAGCTTCCGCCAAGGAGAATGTTGTCAGCCTGCCGGAACGGCCCGGCGTTTCCGGGCCTTCAAGCGGTAACGCGGCGGGGCTTTCACGGGCTCTTCTTGATCTCAAACTTTATGACCGGACCTTCGACGCCGAGCATTTCCTGTCCGGCGCCCGCGCGGCCTATGAGATGATCGTAACGGCATTTGCGCGGGCCGAACGCGATGTGCTGCGGCCGCTGCTTTCCACGGAAGTTTTCGAGACCTTTGACCGCGCGATCAGAGAACGAGAAGCCAGGAAAGAACGCGTGGATTTTACCTTCCTGTCGCTGAAATCGGCCAAGATCACCGCCGCCGAGATGAAGGGACAAACGGCCGAAATCACCGTAGCGTTCAACAGCCAGGTCATGCTTGCGGGTTACGATCAAAACGGGGCGCTGATCGAGGGCGACGCCAAGACGCCGCACGACATCGTAGAATTGTGGACGTTTGCCCGGGAGGCGCGCGCCAGTAACCCAAACTGGACCCTCGTTTCGACGACCGCGCAGCCCTAAGTGTCGCGAAGGAAGACGGACCGCAGCCGAACTTCTTTGCGGCGCTTCGCCGGTACGCTGATCATTCTTCTGTTGACGGCGTGCAGCACCGATCACGGTTCACCTGCGCGGCCTGACTTAGCCCCGCCCACTTCCACAGGAAACGCAGCCGAAGGGTCGGCCGTGCCTGCCATAGCCCGGCCGGTTCTGACCATGGATATGGTGAATTTTGCCGATCTCGAAGGGTGGAACAGCAGCGATCCGCGTCTGGCATTGGATGCCTTCCGCCGTTCCTGCGCCGCAATATTGGACAAAGCAGCCGATGTCTCGCTGGGAGGTGTTGGATATGCCGGTACGGTCGGCGAATGGAGTTACGCGTGCCGGCAAGCAGCGGATGGGGGCGTTTTAACGATCAATGCAGCGCGAAAATATTTCGAGGCTGAGTTTGTACCGGTGCGGCTATCGAAATCCGGGGACAGCGCCGGATTTTTCACCGGTTATTACGAACCGGAATTGAGGGGCAGCCGAATACGGCACGGCGCGTATCAAACACCGATCTACGGGGTTCCATCGGATCTTGTCACCGTAAATGGCGCCGTGCTTCGCGATTTGGAGGCGGGCAGTTCATTCGCAAGCCGGATGATGATGTCGATGATGATGATGCGCTACGTACCGTATCCGGCCCGCGCGGAGATCGAGCGCGAGGGGATTCCGGCCCAGCCGCTGTTTTATGTGGATGACCCGATCGATGCGTTCTTCCTGCAGATCCAGGGCTCGGGGCGCGTGGCCCTTGACGATGGCACTGTGGTGCGCGCCGCCTATGCGGGCCAGAACGGACAGCCATATACGGCGATTGGTGCTGTATTGCTGGAGCGCGGCGAACTTGTCAGCGAGGAAATTTCACTTCCGGCGATCCGGTCGTGGCTGATCGCACATCCGGATCAGGCACGGGACGTCATGGATGCAAACGAGTCGTATGTCTTCTTCTCGGAGAAGCCGATCGGGGATCCCCGGGAGGGCTCTGTTGGTGCGGAGGGGGTAGCCCTGACGCCTGGCGCAAGCCTTGCGGTGGACCGGTCATATCACGCGCTTGGTGTGCCGATCTGGCTGGAGGGCTCCGCTCCCGATCCTGACCCGAAAAAGCAGGACCGCGTTTTCGATCGCCTGTTAATTGCACAGGACACCGGCGGTGCGATCGTCGGACCGTTGCGTGGCGATGTGTATTGGGGGGTTGGCCCGGATGCCGCCGCCATTGCGGGCCGAATGAAAAACGCCGCTCGCATGACGGTGCTGCTCCCGCGAGTCGTCGCCGCGCATATCAGCTCACACCGCAATATTCCGTTGTCATGAATCGTCACCGGGCACTGATTTCGGAGGAAGAGGCCGCTCTTTTCCGGCATGCGGTTCGGGATGCGAAGCCACTGGAGCGTCGCCCGATGGCAATTTCGCCCGGAGGATTGCATCGCAAAGCATTCTTGGCTTTGCCCTCACAGCGCACGCCTGAATTTGTCGAAAGCGGCCCGACCGCGCCTCTTATCAGCGGCCACACGGAGTCCCGCTTAAGGCGCGGCAGACTCGACCCCGAAGCCCGCATTGATCTGCATGGGCACAATTATGACAGTGCCTACCGCATGTTGGTGTCATTTCTTTCCAGGTCCTATGGGGATGGCAGGAACCTGGTTTTGGTTATCACCGGCAAGGGGGGAGTGTTGCGGCCGCATCTGCGGCTGTGGCTGAGCGGGCCAGAGCTGCAGGATCTGGTCATGGGCATCCGTGAAGCCCATGCAAGGCATGGCGGCTGCGGCGCTTTCTATGTCGCACTTCGCAAACGGAAATTCTCCGGAGCCCGGTGATGAAGCAGCGGCTGGAGCACATCACGATTGCAGTCTCCGGGCGCAAATTCACGGACATCACCGACCGCAGCAGGAATTTTGTCGCGTCCGCGCAAATCCAGGCGGGCCTGCTGACGCTGTTTATTCAGCATACGTCGGCATCCCTGCTGATCCAGGAGAATGCAGATCCGGATGTCCTGAAGGATCTGGAGGACGCATTCGCAAGGCTGGCCCCGCGGGCCGCGAATTATCGCCACATGACGGAAGGTCCCGACGATATGCCCGGCCACATCCGCGCGGCGTTGACGCAGACTTCATTGTCGGTTCCGGTTTCCGGCGGCGCGCCGGTTCTGGGCACGTGGCAGGCAATTTATCTGTTCGAACATCGTGATGCGCCGCACCACCGGACCGTCGTCATGCACGCGATAGGGGAGTAAGGCTTAAAATCCGGCTCTTTCTGCCAATGCGCTGAAGGACTGGTGCGGCCGGCCGCCATAGTGGGAAATCACCTCGGCTGCAGCGAGTGAGCCCAATCGCGCGCAGGATGCGAGATCGAATCCCCGGGCAAGGCCGTGCAGGAATCCTGCCGCGAACTGATCTCCCGCACCGGTCGTATCGACGACGCGGGAAACGGGATCAGCTTCGAGGACGTGGATTTCTCCCGCAGGCGCCGCCACAACACAACCCTTTTCCGACCGGGTCAGAACGGCCGTTCCCGGCCAGTCGCGCGCCTGCTCGAGCGCGGATTGAAAATCGGCTACGCCAAACAGAGTTTTGGCCTCCTCCTCATTGGCAAACAGAATATCGATATCGCTCCTGAGCAAGTGCAGGAATTCCGAGCGGTATCGTCCGACGCAAAAGGGATCTGACAGGGTAAATGCGACTTTTCTGCCGCTTGTCCGGGCGGCCATTATGGCCTTGCGGATTGCGGCCTTTGATCTCTCATCGTCCCACAAATAACCTTCGACATAGAGAACGCCGCCGCTTGCTATCCTCGCTGCATCGATATCATTGGGTGTCAATTCTCTGCAGGCGCCAAGATATGTGTTCATGCTGCGATGGCCATCGGGTGTAACCGCGATGATGCAGCAGGCGGTGGTTGGGCCGGTTTTCGCCATGGCGGTTTCGTAATAGACGCCGATGCGCGCCAGATCGCGTGCAAATGCATCACCCAACCTGTCATGTCTGACTTTTCCAATGAACCAGGTTTTACTGCCGAATGATGCCAGTCCGGCCATGGTATTCGCGGCAGAACCTCCGGAACTCTCTACCGGATTTTCTGCCGCTGCGATCAGACGTGCCGCGTGGACTTCGTCCACCAGGGTCATGACGGATTTCGCGATGCTGTGCTCCAGCAGAAACGTATCGGAAACCGCGATGATCACGTCCACGATCGCATTGCCGATTCCAATCACGTCGAAGAGCTGTTGCATACGCACCCTATAGCGGCAGGCTCGCCGCGGGGTTTATAAGGATGCGGCCGGTGATGGTCGAGTAAGTTGCCAATCAAGAGAAACCTTTCTGTGCCCCTGTTGCTGGTTTGCTGCGGAATTTCCGGCTGCATGACGCCACGCGCGAACCTTGCTGCCGCACCCCCGCCGGCGGCCGGGGCTCCCGCCGCAACACCTGAGAATCTGCCGGCTGCCGTGGTGCCGGAGCCTCCGCCGCCTGAGCCGGCGATCCAGGAGCCTCCGGTTATAATGCCGGTGGCTCCAGTTCCACCCGTGCCAGAGCCGGTTCGCATGCCGGCGCCGATTCCGGCCGAGGGCGCGGCTCTCCGCGCGCGGTTCGGCAATCCGGATTTTATTCGTCGTGAAATGGATACCGAACTGTGGCGTTACGATAGTCAACGTTGTGCGGTGTTCTTTTTCATGCAGCGCGAGGGCCCGATGTTACAGCTGCGCTATACGGAAACCTTGCCGCGGGGAATGGATATGGCGGCTGATCCCGTGTGCCTGAAAACTCTGGAACAACGCGTGGAAAGCACCCCGCGGGGCCTCATGAATCCCGCCGTCCCGCAGCCTTGATCATTTTCCGTTCGCTCGCCGCGGTGCTGCCCGCCGGCTCTGTCTTCGGCCTGTAACGGCAAAGATCCGCGACAATGCAAGCCGGACAGTTTGGCTTGCGCGCGATACAGACGTAACGGCCGTGCAGGATCAGCCAATGATGGGCATGCAGTTTGAATTTTTCCGGGACGATTTTTTCCAGCCGGTCTTCGACTTCACGAGGGTTCTTTCCGGGCGCAAGGCTGGTCCTGTTGGCCACGCGAAAAATATGCGTATCGACCGCGATGACCGGCCAACCGAAAGCCACGTTCAGAACGACATTTGCCGTTTTACGTCCAACACCGGGCAATTGTTCGAGTTCGTCCCGGTTTTGCGGTACCTGTCCACCGTAGTTTTCGACCAGCGTCTTTGACAGAGCGATAACATTCTTCGCCTTATTGCGATAAAGCCCGATCGTCTTGATGGCCTCGCGCAGGTTCTCTTCCCCGAAACGAAGCATCTTTTCCGCAGAATCAATTTTGGGAAAAATACGGGACGTCGCTTTGTTGACGCCCCTGTCGGTCGCCTGTGCCGACAAAACGACGGCGACCAGCAGCGTGTAGGCGTTCCGGTATTCGAGTTCGGAGCGCGGGTTCGGGTTGGCCGCCGCGAACCGCGAGAAAAATTCCTCAATTTCGCGCGGTTTGAACGGGCGCCCCATTGCCGGCTTATAGCGGCTTCGCAGCTGTCGCGGGAGCGCATAACCCGGAACAATCCACAACGCGCGCCGTTTCCAAGCGGAGGCAACCAAAGCATCAAAACAATGTCCGAATTGAACCGGCTTGCATTCCTGATGTGTAGCGCCGCCCTGTTGCTCTCTTCCTGTACGACACCGGATGCGGGCGGTGCGGTTACAGCCAGGGTGGTTTACCCGGCCCCTGCCGTTATCACCGATGGAACGTCGCGCGACCCGGGTTCGGAGGTCACGGTTGGAACACTGACAGATCCGTGCGCTCTCGCCCTCAATGATCCCTGGTGGACCGACCATGGCGGACGGGTCGAATTCCACCGCCGTTGCGGCTAAGGTTGCGGTTTGGGCAAGTTCTGTCGAATAATCCGGCGGGTATTCCGAGTATGGGCAAGCGGGTATTTCTGGAAGCGACCATCGAACCGAACCGGCCATTGGGGCCCCAGGGCATCGCGCTGGTAATAGGGTTTGCTGCGGTCGTGAGCTTTGTCACAGGGTTCATGTTTGCCTTGCATGGCGCCTGGCCCGTTACTCCATTTTTTGGTCTGGACGTGGTGCTGCTCGCATGGGCGATGCGCGCCAGCGTGCGCGCAAGCAGGCGCCGGGAATATCTGAGGCTTACTTCAGATTCCCTCGTCATCGAGCGGATGGCGGCAGGCGGCCATACGCGGCGCGAAGAGATCAATCCGTACTGGGTTCGTGTGGATCACGATGACCCCGAATTGCTTGGCGCGGAACTCGCGCTGGTTCTGCATGGGAAGCGTTGGATCGTCGGGTCATTTCTCGGCGCCGAGGAGCGCACAAAACTGGCGGAAGCTCTGAGGCAGGCATTGCGGGACGCGCGCATCGCGCTCCCTTCCGAATAGCAAGAAACGGGTCGCCACATCCATTTGGTCCCCGTACGGTCATTTCATGGCGAATGTTGCAGACATCCGGTTGGCAGACACCGGTTCGGGTTACCAACGAATCTCGCGGGCGCTGCTCTTTCTTGCGACCCATTTTCGCCGGCAGCCCACGCTTGACGAAGCCGCCGCAATTGCGGGCCTCTCGCCCTGGCATTTTCAGCGTGAGTTTACCCGTCTGGCAGGTGTCAGCCCAAAGGCCTTTATTGCGCATTTGACACTGGAGCGTGCAAAGTGCGCCCTGGAAGCCGGGAATCCGGTTCTCGACGCTTCGCTGGATGCGGGTTTATCGGGGCCGTCCCGCTTGCATGATCTCGCGCTGAAGATTGAAGCCATGACACCCGGAAACTACGCGAGGCGTGGCGCCGGGCTGACGATCTCATATGGATGGCATGCGTCATTGCTTGGCCGCGCGTTGCTGGCCGTGACCGAGGAAGGTTTGTGCGGCCTTTCGTTTGGCGGAGAAACGGAGGCAGAGACGCAATTTGCGGATATGGCAGCGCGCTGGCCGGAGGCGCGCTTTGTGGCCAACCAGGATGCGACAGAGTACTACGCCAGCAGGATATTTGGTTCGGCCGGGGAAAAAACTGCGCTTCCGCTTCGACTTTCCGGAACCCCCTGGCAAATCAATGTTTGGAAGGCGCTGCTGGCCATTCCTCCGGGTTCGGTAACTGCCTATGGCGCGCTTGCAGAGCAGCTTTGCAGCCGGCGCGCGGCGCGCGCAACCGCATCGGCGATCGCGCGAAATCCCATTGCGCTGCTGATCCCCTGTCATCGCGTGATTACCGCGACGGGCGCACTTGGCGGATATCGGTGGGGCGAAGCACGCAAGCGCGCACTGCTCGCGCTGGAAGCAGCGTGTACGGATTAGAGGCTATTTTCCTGCATTGGGGTCCATCGCGCGCGCAGCAGCGATATCGAGATCGCCTGCGATCTGGTTTCCCTGCTTTTGCCTGGCAACGCCGCGATTATACAGGCTGAGCGCATCTTTTGGGTCGATGCGAAGCGCGTTGTTGAAATCATCGACTGCGCGGGCCAGTTCGCCGATTTTCAGGAGAGCAAGACCGCGGTTGGAGTACACATCGGGCAAGCCGGGGTTCAACCGGATTGCGATGCCATAGTCAGAGATTGCCCTGTCGTAGTTGCCTTTGCGCGCGTAAGCCGTTCCGCGATTGCCATACGCGTCGGCATAGCCCCCTTCGATCCTGATTGCGTGGCTGTAGTCTTCAATGGCGTGATCGAGATCATCGCGCGCCAGGTAAATATTTCCGCGCGTAAAATATTGCGTCGCATTGTTGCCATCGGCCCGCAGCGCCTCATCGATATCGGCAAAAGCGCGATCGCGATCGCCTGGCGCCTCATAGGCCTGCGCACGATGCGCGTACACCGATACGAATTTGGGATCGAGCTTCAGCGCCTCATTGAAATCATCAAGTGCCAGAGTAAAATTGCCTTTGGCTACAAGGGCCAATCCACGGTCGTCATAGGCCGCTGCCATTTTTGGATCGAGTTTTAGCGCCTGATTGTAATTTTCGATCGCCCGGTCGTTTTCGCCGATAACGCGGTAGGCCTCGCCGCGGTTTGCGAAAGCAGCCGGATTTCGGGCATCCAGAACAATGGCCCGGTTGAAATCGGCGATGGCTTTTTCAGCATCGTTGGCGAGCAGGAAGAAATTGGCCCGCTGCAAGAGGGCCGAAGAATCCCGAGGATTTGCGCTCACGGCGCGATCGAAGTCCTCCATTGCGCGCTTATCGTCGCCCCTGACGTGATAATAATTGCCTCGGGCGTCCAGAGCCGTTGAATTTGCCGAATCGAGCGTTACAGCCCGGTCAAGATCTGCAATCGCACGGTCGAGGTCCCCGCGATTGAGATATGCAGTGCCGCGATTGGCAAGCGCCGAAACGCGGGCGCGAGGCGTGCTGTCCCGCGCCTCGATGATGGCCGTGCAGCCGGCAAGGGCGGCATCCGAATCCGAGCCATTGCATTGATTGTAGGGATCGTTCTTTGACAGCGCGCGCGGCGTCAGGATTTCCGGTGGCGCCATTGCGCGGGCGCCGGACAGAAGGGCCGCCAGGAACAGGCAAATGGAAATCCGCGTCAGCTTCACCGCGTCATCCGTGAGTATCCCTATGGCGACAAGCCAAGAACATCGGCCATCGAATACAGACCCGGTCTTTTACCATAGCCCCAGCGCGCCGCCGCAAGCGCACCCCGGGCAAAGATCATCCGGTCTTCCGCGCGGTGCGCAAGTTCTATTCTCTCGAACGGTCCGGCCAGTGTAACGAGATGATCCCCCACGACGGTGCCGCCCCGGAGGGAAGAGAATCCGATCGCGCCATCGGGCCGCGCGCCGGTATTGCCGTCGCGGCCTCGCAATTCGTGTCCGCCGAGCGTGATTCCGCGGCCTTCCGCGGCGGCCTCCCCCAGCATCAGGGCTGTCCCCGAAGGTGCGTCCACCTTCATGCGATGATGCATCTCGAGGATTTCGACATCATAGTTGGGCAGGGCTTTGGCTGCCTCCCGCACCAGTGCTGCCAGCAGATTGACACCGAGGCTCATATTTCCGGATTTTATAATGACTGTCTGGCGGGCTGCGGCCGTCACGCGCCCGAGATCCTCGGCAGAGTATCCTGTTGTGCCGATAACATGAACAATGCCTGCCCGGGCCGCACACTCGGCGAGCGCAACGCTTCCGGCAGGCGCCGTGAAATCGAGGACGGCATCCGATGCACCCAGTGCAGCCACCGGATCATCGGTGACCGGCACTTCCATCGGCGGAAATCCTGCAAGAGCACCTGCATCATTCCCCATCGCCGGATGCCCGGTCCGCTCGAGAGCAAAAGCCAGTTTCAGGTCTTCGGCTTCCGCCAATGCCCGGATCAGTGTCCGGCCCATGCGGCCGGTCGCACCGGCAACCGTAATGCGGAGGGGGTTCATTCGGCGACTTCCGGCGACGTAGCGCCGGCAGACTAGAACGCTTCACGATGGGAAGAAATCGGAAAGGCGATGCTGGCAGAAGCTTCGCGATTATTCGGCTTAATTGCCGCTTTCAGCTCCGTTCCTTTGTTGCTGCGCAGCAGTACCCGATGGCTGAGTTCCCCCCGATTTTGCAACCGTTACCATTGCCGGGCGCAGCAGGCGATCACCAATCGTGTAGCCGTGCTGGACCACGTGAATGACTGTGCCGGGTTCTGCGCCCCCCGCCGGAACTTCCGCGATGGCCTGGTGCAGGTGCGGGTCGAACCGCCGGCCCTCCGCCTCAATCGCTTTTACGCCGTGGCGTGAGAGTGCTGCCTTCAGCTCGCGTTCGGTTGCTTCGACGCCGTCCATAACCGCCCTGAGCGATTCATCGGTTTTTGCCCGGATTTCCGGGGTGAAGGCAGCAAGCGCCCGGCCAAGATTATCCGCGACCGTCAGCATGTCGCGCGCAAATCGGGTCACGCTATAGGTTCGTGCCTCATCACGTTCGCGCTCCAGACGTTTGCGGACGTTTTCCACCTCTGCCAGCGCGCGTAACGCGCGATCCTTGTGCGCCTCCGCTTCGGCCTGGAGAACTGTCAGCTCTTTGACCAGTTCGGATTCATCATCATTGCCAGCGGGCTGCTGCAGTTCCTCCGGCAAAGCATCATTGTCGTTTTCCGCGGACATGAGATCTCCTCGTTGAGCGCACCGCTTTCCCGGGCGCGCCAGAATAGTCAGGCCAGAATGCGGCCCACGATTTTCGCGGTGTAGTCCACCATCGGCACTATCCGCGCATAATTGAGACGGGTCGGACCTATCACGCCTATAACACCGAGCACCTTTCCTTTGGCATCGGCGTAAGGCGCCGCGACCAGCGACGAGCCGGACAGCGAAAACAGCTTGTTTTCCGAACCGATGAACACTCGCACACCCTCACCTGTAACTGCGATCTCGAGCAGACTGATGAGCTCGTTCTTTCGTTCGATATCGTCAAACAGCGTACGAACACGCGCGAGGTCGTTCACGGCATCGATCTCTTCCAGCAGATTGGAGGCGCCTCTGACGATCAGGATCTTGTCACCCGCAGGATCGCTGCTGTCGTGAGGGCGCGCGGAGAGCGTGGCGAGACCTTCTGCAACGACGCGCGCCGTCAGTTGATCGAGTTCGGCCCGTTGCTGATCGAGTTCCCGGAGGATTTCGCTTTTCGCTGCTTCGATTGTACGGCCCTGCAGCCGGGCCGAGAGATAATTCGATGCCTCTATCAATGCCGATGGCGGGAGACCTTGAGGAATTTCGATCAAACGGTTTTCAACCGTACCGCCTTCGCCGACCAGAATGGCCAGGGCGCGCCCCGGGCCAATCGAGACAAATTCAATGTGCTTCAGAGGAACTTCCTGCTTCGCGGCGACAAGCAGCCCGGCGCAATGCGAAAGGCCCGACAGCAGACTCGCCGCCTGACCGAGCACGTCCTCCAACGGCCTCCCCGAGCGCGTCAGCCTTTCCTCGATTGCGAGCCTCTCCTCCGATGACAGATCGCCGATCTGCAGCATGCCATCCACAAACAGCCTGAGACCTTTCTCGGTCGGCACTCGTCCTGCGCTCGTATGTGGCGCATAGAGCAGGCCCATCCGCTCGAGGTCTGCCATCACGTTCCGAATCGAGGCGGGAGAGAGTGCCACCGGAAGCCGCTGCGAGAGGGTGCGGGATCCAACGGGCTCGCCGGAACTGAGATAGGCTTCGACCAGATGACGGAAGACTTCACGCGGACGTGTTCCAAGCTCCCGCGCCAGGAATTCAATGGATGTCAGAGAAGCCGGAGATTCCATCACTCTGCTGCCAATACTCAGCGCCGTGGCTTTCATGGGAATTGCACATACACTGTCCGGCCGGTAGGTAACGGTGCCGTCCCAGAACTTCAAGAGATGCCATGGTCAGCTCCCGTCCCTCCGGCCGCCGGCCGGACGAAATGCGGCTCGTCACCCTCGAACCGTCCTTTCTGAAATATGCCGAGGGATCCTGTCTGGTTAAGTACGGGGAAACCCATGTGCTCTGTACTGCCAGTCTGGAAAATCAACCTCCGCCGTTTCTTCGCGGCTCCGGAAAAGGCTGGGTTACGGCCGAATACGGGATGATGCCACGGTGCGACCCAGGAACGCACCAGGCGCGAGGCGGCGGCAGGCCGTCAGTCCGGAAGAACGCAGGAGATACAGCGTCTGATCGGCCGGTCACTGCGGGCAATCACGGCGTTGGAGCTCCTGGGCGAAAGACAGATTATTATCGATTGCGATGTCATTCAGGCCGATGGAGGAACCCGAACAGCATCGATCACGGGAGGCTTTGTCGCGCTGTACCAGTGCATCAGTTTCATGCTCGGCACGAAGCTGATCTCGCGGCACGCGATCAAGGATCATGTGGCGGCGATTTCCTGCGGGATTTTTCAGCACAGGGCTGTGCTCGACCTCGACTACCCGGAGGATTCAGCTGCTGAGACGGACGCCAATTTTGTGCTGACCGGGAGTGGTGGATTGGTTGAAATACAGGGTACGGCCGAGGGTGCTCCATTCAGCGAAGCGCAATTCACCGAACTTTTGACGCTGGCGCGAAAGGGCACATCCGAACTGGTTGCGCTGCAGAAAAAGGCTCTGAAGCTTTGATTCGCATTGGCCCCGGCGACAAGCTTGTCATTGCCAGTCACAATCCCGGGAAAGTTGCAGAGATAGACGCCCTGTTGAATCCTTTTGGGGTACGAACCGCAGGTGCGGTTGAACTTGGTTTGCCGGAACCAGAAGAGACGGGCGGCAGTTTTTCGGAGAATGCCAGAATCAAGGCCGAATCGGCAGCCAACGAAACGGGCGACGTGGCACTGGCTGACGATTCCGGACTTTGTGTTGCCGCGCTTGGTGGAGCACCAGGAATTCATTCCGCGCGCTGGGCCGGCCCCACTAAGGACTTCCGGTTTGCAATGGCGCGAATTGAAAGCGCGTTGAAGGAAAAGGGCGAAAGGGATTTTCGGGCCTGGTTTGTCTGTGTCCTGGCGCTCGCCGCGCCAGAACACGAAACTGAACTGTTCGAAGGGCGGGTTTTCGGAACCCTTGCTTTCCCACCCCGAGGTGAGCGGGGGTTTGGCTACGACCCGATTTTCATTCCCGAGGGATATCGCCAGACATTCGGTGAAATGGAACCGCACAGCAAACACGCCATGTCCCATCGGGCCAGAGCGTTTGCAAAACTGGTTTCGGCGGTATTCGGGCCGGCATCTGGCTGATGAACCGGTTCGGCATTTATATTCATTGGCCGTTCTGTGCCGCGAAATGCCCGTATTGCGACTTCAACTCCCATGTGCGCGATCGAATAGACGAGGCTGAATGGGTGCGTCTGATCCTTGCGGATTTGCAGGTGGTGGCAGGGATGCAGTCCGATCGGCCGCTGGTGGAAAGCATATTTTTTGGCGGCGGAACGCCATCGCTGATGAGCGCCGGCGCAACGGAAGCCATCCTCACGGCCGTCTCGGGGCTTTGGCCAATCGCACCGGATGCGGAGATCACCCTCGAGGCAAATCCGAACAGCGTCGAACAGACCCGTTTTCGCGGTTACCGGGCGGCTGGTGTCAACCGGACTTCGATCGGCGTTCAATCTTTCGACGACAGATCACTTATATTTCTGGGCCGCCTGCATTCAGCCAGTGAGGCAAGGAGAGCCGTCGCATTGGCGACTGAGATCTTTCCGCGGGTGAATTTCGATTTGATCTACGCCCGGCCCGGACAGACAACTTCGTCCTGGGAAAAAGAGCTCGAAGTTGCGTTTGAATACAAAACCGAACACCTATCGCTTTACCAACTTACGATAGAACAAGGTACCGCGTTCGCAACACTTCACCGTCAGGGCAGGCTTGTTTTGCCGGATGACGATATTGCGGTGGAGCTTTACGAATTCGACTCAGCAGAAATGCAGGGCGGCCGGACTGAACTCCTACGAGGTCTCGAATTACGCTGCACCCGGAAGGGAAAGCCGGCACAATCTGCTGTATTGGAGATATGGCGATTATGCCGGAATTGGCCCGGGCGCTCATGGGCGACTGACGCGGGATGGGCGCCGGTTCTCAACCGAATCGGAACGGCTTCCGGAAAGATGGGCTTCACGGGTGATTTCAGACGGGCAGGGATTTTCCTCCGTCGAATTGAGTTCGGGCGATGCGGCACGCGAGCATTTGCTGATGAATATGAGGATCAGCGAAGGCATGGACCTCGTGCAATTTGGGGCAAGATGGGGAATAGCACCATCCATTGAGTGCCTGAATGCGTTGCAAGAGCTGGGGCTGGTCAGGGTGACGGATCGTAATCTGCGCGCGACGGATGCCGGCCGTCTTGTACTGAATCGGATCACGCGTCAGTTGGCCGATTCGCTTCGGCCATGCATTGCCGACGCACCGTGAAGGGGTGTCAGAAACCGGTGCGCGGAAAAGTTTTTGGAGCAGGATCGAGGACGGAGAACCCGTTGGTACCGACCTGTAGCACCGCCAGACCGCGTTCTGCCGATCCATCCGGGCGGAAGCGGAATATGCCGTCAATTCCGGAGAACCCATTCGGATCGGTAAGGGCGGCATCGGTAAATCGTTCATAGGGCCGGCCATTAGACAGCAGCGCAACCAATGCGAGTGCGTCATAGGCGAGGGTCCCGATCCGCGGCGGCGAGGCCTTGTAAACGGCTCGGTAATGCATCGAAAAGGCCGCAAAGGAATCGGGTGCAGGTGCCGCGAACCAGCCATTCAGCAGCATTGGCTCATGCGTGATGGCGGGATCGTCCCACAAGCCGGTTCCCAGAAGTTGCACTTTTCGGTCCTTCGCCCCGGCGAGCGCGAAAGCGGGGGCGGCGGCCTGCAACATTGCGCCGCCTTCTGCAATCAGGATTGCATCCGCCCCGGTCTTCACCGAGGCCTGTGCGGCCGGACCTACAACTTCCGGCCGTTCGGCAAAGCGCTCCAGCCCCGCAATCCGGCCTCCCGCGCGCATCACTGAATCGCCGAACGCGCCCGATACTTTGTCGCCATAGGCAGAATTCGGGATCAGCGCGGCAAAATTGCTGTGGCCGCTTTGGACGGCATAGCTGACGATCCGGTTCACTTCGGTCTCGGGCTGAAAGCTGAGGAGAAAGACGCCTGCGCCCCCTACGGCGCGGTCGCTGGAAAAAGCGATTACAGGAACATGTTTGGCCCGGGCCACCGGAGCGATTGCAGTGACAGAGGAAGCAAACAGCGGTCCCACGATGATCTCGGCGCCATCACTGATGGCCTTTGTTGCCGCGGCCACGGCTTTCTCAGGGGTGCCGCCGTCGTCTCGCGGCATCAGCAATATCCGGGGCGTTTTGGCGTCGAAAATGGCCAGCTCGGCGGCCCGTTCGAGCGCCTGTGCGACGGCCCTGTTTTCCGCGGAGGGGCTGGATAAAGGCAATAGCAGCGCGACCCGGGCCGGGACCTCACCGGAGGACGTGTTGCGGAGGCGGTAGAAATTTGGCTGGTCCATGACCGGCGGTTTCGGGGGGGGCGGCGGAACTGGCCGCATCAAAGGCGCCATGGGCGCGGCAACGGTCGCAATCCTCGGGGGCGGCGGGGGCAGCGGCGTTTGGCATCCCGCCAGGAAAACCCCTATGGCCAGCCCATAAGCAATGGCAGAGAATCGGAATGTCATTCGCATCTATCCAATAGGAGTCGCCGGATATGGCGCCCGCTGGCGATCCCCGACAAAATGCACCCGAGCACTCCTCCGTAGAACCGCTTTCGCCGGGACTCTACATAACGGCCACGCCAATTGGAAATGCAGGCGACATCACGATCCGGGCGCTGAATGTGCTGCGAAATTGCGATGCCATTGTGGCTGAAGATACGCGGGTTACGGCGCGGCTGTTGGCCATCTACGGAATTAGCCGCCCTTTATTAATTTATAACGACCATAATGCGGCCGCTGCCGGCCCAAAACTGCTTCAGCGACTGCGAGAGGGCCAGCGGCTTGCGTTTGTCAGCGATGCGGGTACGCCACTCATATCCGATCCCGGCTATCGGCTGGTCAAGGCCGCACGCGACGAAGGCCTTTCCGTGTTGCCGGTTCCCGGTCCGTCCGCAATCATAGCGGCGCTGAGCGTCGCAGGCGTCCCCGTTGACCGGTTTTTCTTTGCCGGCTTTCTGCCTCCGCGGGGCGGCGAAAGGCGAGAGACGCTGAAAGAGTTGCGGCCTATTCCGGGGACACTTGTCATACTGGAGTCCGCACAGAGATTGGCGGACAGTCTGGCGGACATGGCGCAAATACTCGGCGACCGCATCGCCGTGGTCGCGCGTGAGATAACGAAATTGCACGAGGAGACAAAGAGGGGCCCGCTGCAACAGCTTGCATCGCATTACCTGGTTGTACCTGCCAAAGGCGAGATCGTCGTTCTCGTCGGTCCTCCGGTCGAGCCTGCGGGACCCGATTTGTTTCTCACCGATTCGCTTTTACGGCAGGCGTTACAATTCATGCCGGTAAAGGCCGCCGCAACTCTGGTTGCGGAAGCCACGCGCGGTCGCCGCAAGGAGGTCTATGCGCGCGCGTTGGCTCTGGGAGGGCACAGGATTGACGGCGGTGAATGACAGGCGAAGAGCTGCCGAGATACACGGCAGGCGCGGTGAAGCACTCGCCGCCTTCGCGCTCGCCTGCAAATTTTACAGGGTCATCGGCCGGCGGGTCAAAACGCCGGTTGGCGAAATCGATCTGGTTGCGATCGCGCCTTCCGGCCCGATTTGCTTCATCGAGGTAAAGGCGCGCCGCACGGAAAGAGATGCACAGGAGGCTCTTGGCATGCGTCAGCGCGCGCGAATTGCGCGGGCCGCCGAACTATTCTTGCGGTCGCGACCTGCATTACGCCACAAAGCCGTCCAATTCGACACTATGCTGATCATACCGCGCCGATGGCCCCGCCATGTCCGGGATGCCTGGCGGCCAAGTTGTTGATTCGGAGGGTTTGTACCGTGGCCAGTTTTTTGCTCCGCATAGCACCATTGCTGTTCGTTCCATTGCTGTCCGGCTGTATCTGGGCCGCTGCGGGAGGAGCTGCAGCGGGGGTTTCCGTTGTCCGTCAGGAGCGAACAATCGGAAACGCCATCGACGATGTGCGGATAAAAACCGAACTCGATGCGAAACTGGCAAACGATGCACCGGGCCTGTTCCTGCGGGTGTCTACCACCGTTGTGGAAGGGCGTGTGCTGCTGGCAGGACGAGTCGAAACGCCCGATGACCGCCTCACGGCTACGCGGATGGCCTGGAGCATCGACGGGGTGCGAAAAGTCGACAACGCCATGGACGTGACGGAGAATTCCGGTTGGCTTGATGCTCCGACGGATTTCATCATAAAGACCCAATTGGCCATTGCCCTGCTCGCCGATGGGTCGATTAAGGATGTGAATTACACAACGGATGTGGTTCATGGCGTGGTGTATGTGATGGGTGTAGGCCAGAATCAGGCCGAAGTGGATCGCGTGGTGGAGCACGCACGGAATCTCAGTGGGGTGAAGCGAGTGGAGGATTATGTCGTGCTCAAGGATGATCCGACCCGCTACGGGTTCGGCGGGGGTGGTTGAGGCATGAATCAGCTGAGCTCGATCATCGCCGCAAAGCCGGAAGCTTCGCCTGCAGAATATTTGCAGAGGCTTGGTCAATCGGGTGACGGGCCTTACGACCTGGCAACGGCGGCACTCATGATGGCCGCGCTCGATCATCCGGATAAAAAACTGGAGCCATTTGTTGCGCATCTGACCGAACTGGCAGAAGCCGTCCGGGCCGAGTTTGTGTTTGTCCGGGATGCGGGCGGCGCATCGGATGCACTCGCTTCGGTGATTGCCGGCCGTTACGGATATGAGGGCGAGCGCTCGAACTATGACGATCCGGACAACGCGGACCTCATGACGGTGATAGAGCGCCGCCGGGGACTGCCCGTGGCGCTGGGAATTCTGTATATCCACGCCGCACGGGCGAACCGCATAGAAGCCTGCGGACTGTTCTCTCCGGGGCATTTTCTGCTGCGCGTCCAGGTGAAAGGAAGCGAAGCCGTAATCGACCCGTTCAACGGGGGAGCCATCATCGACCGCGATTCGCTTGGGCCCTCGCGGTTCGGCGCCTCGTTGCATCTGCGCGAATCCGGGACGGGCGAACAGCCGGATCCGTTTAACGCGGTGAGCGATTCCGATGTGCTGCTGCGCCTGCTGAACAATATCAAGAACCGGGCGCTGAAGATGCGGGAAGCCGGACGGGCCGCTGAAATCCTGCATCGTATGGCGCTGATCGCGCCGCGTCGCAGCATCCTTTGGCTGGAATTGGGCAAGATCCAGGAATCGGCGGGTGCATTATCCGGAGCCCAAAGGGCTTATGAAAATTGCCTGAAGGCTGGTGCGAGCGGCGATGACGTCTGCAATGAGGCAGCCTTTGCGCTCCACGCGCTCAAGCGGCGCCTGAACTAGACACCAATCACCCATGCCGCTGAACGTCGCCATTCAGATGGATCCGATTGAACGGATCGACATTACGGGCGACTCGACATTTGCCCTGGCCATCGAGGCGCAGGCGCGCGGGCACAGGCTGTTCTACTATGGGCCTCGCGACCTGTCGCTGCGCGATTCCGGAGTTGTCGCCAGAGTGAGGCCACTCGAAGTCCGGAACATTCGCGGCGATCATTTCGCACTGGGACCGGTATCGATATACGCGCTCGCCGAAGCCGATGTCGTGCTGATGCGCCAGGATCCGCCGTTCGACATGGCCTATATCACCGCGACGCATGTTCTGGAGCGAATCCATCCTGCCACGCTGGTCGTAAACGATCCTTTTCACGTGCGAAATGCACCGGAAAAGCTGTTTGTAATGCAATTCGAAGGGGTAATGCCTCCGACCCTGGTCACCTCCGACCGCGAGGAGATACGGGCCTTTCGCGATGCCCACCGGGACATTGTGTTGAAACCACTTTACGGAAATGGGGGCGCCGGCGTTTTCAGGCTCAAACCGGACGACGAGAATCTCAACGCGCTGCTAGAAGTGTTCACTCTGTTCTATCGCGAACCTGTGGTCGTGCAGCGCTATGTCCCCGAAGTGCGCAAAGGCGACAAGCGGATTATTCTCGTGGAGGGGGAACCGGCTGGCGCAATCAATCGCGTTCCGGCGCCAGGGGAAGCGCGCTCTAACATGCATGTCGGTGGCCGTGCAGAAGCTGTAGAATTATCTGCGCGCGACCGGGCGATTTGCTCCACAATCGGACCCGAACTGAAGCGGCGTGGTCTGATCTTCGCCGGAATCGACGTGATCGGGGATTATCTCACGGAAATCAACGTAACCTCGCCGACCGGGATACAGGAGCTGAAGCGATTCGGCGGACCGGATGCGGCATCGCTGATCTGGGACGCAATAGAGATGCGCCGGCGTCGGCCGCCTGCATTGGAGGCGCGAAAATCGTGACGAAACCGGTCGGTGACGAAATCCTCGATGTTCTTTTTCGCGATGCCCGCACGCATCGTTCATGGCGGCCGGAGCCGGTGGAGCGGGAACTTCTGGCCGCGATTTACGATCTCGCGAAATGGGCGCCAACGACAAACAATACGTCTCCGGCGCGATTTTGGTTGGTGGTGTCGGCGGACGCCAAGAACCGGCTCAAGCCTCACGTGAACCCCGGCAATGTCGAACAGACCATGACCGCGCCGGTCACAGCCATCATCGGTTATGATCTTTCCTTTTACGAATTCATGCCGAACCTCAGTCCAAATCCAGGCGCCCGGGACTCGTGGCAGAAGCGCAGCCCTGCCGAACTGGAAGAGGCGGCGTTTCGCAATGGGACTCTGCAGGCCGGTTATTTCATCATCGCCGCACGCGCTTTGGGGCTCGATTGCGGGCCGATGTCAGGCTTTGACAACGCCGGCGTGGACCGGGAATTTTTCGCCGGTACGAACATCAAGTCCAATCTGCTGTGCAATCTGGGTCATGGCGACGGCCGCTCGTTGCGGCCGCGCGCGGGCCGGCTTGATTTCGATGCAGCCTGCCGGATTTTATAGGCCTCGCCCGGAGTGAATATCCTGGCTGTCGAGACGGCTCTTGGCGTCTGCTCGGCGGCGGTGCTTTCCGGCGATCAGGTTCTCGCGCACGAGCGCCAGCCGATGCTGCGGGGACACGCTGAGAGTCTCGCGCCGATGGTTCAGCGGATCATGCTTCAGGCCGGTCTGGAATTCGGCGAACTCGGAAGAATTGCCGTGACCACCGGGCCCGGCACATTCACAGGACAGCGGGTAGGGCTGGCCTTTGCGAGGGCGCTTGGTGTCGCGTTGAAAATACCCGTTGCCGGAGTGACGACACTCGAGGTGATGGCGGAGGAAGCGCTTGGCTTGTTTCCCGACGCAAGCTGGGCGATTGCGGTGGCTGACGCGAAGCGGGGAGAGGTCTATCTCTCAGCTTCGGCAGCCGGGGGGCAGTTGCTGATCGAACCGCAACTGCTTCCCCTTGTCGATTTGCCGTCGTCTGTTTCAACCATTCCCGATCGGTTTGGATTTGCACCCGTGCTCGCAGGAACTGCAGCGGAATTGGCTCTGCCGCTGTTGAAATCTGCCGGATATCGCCCGGGCGACAGCGGTGTCCGGCAGCCGAGCGCCGTGGTGCTTGCCGCGCTTGCGGCACGGCGGCCCTACTCCGGAGTGGCAAGGCCACTGTATCTCAGACCACCCGATGCCAAACCACCCGTTGGTCAGGTTCGGTGAAGCTGGAATTTCGACCAGCGATGCCCGACGACGCTGCAGCGCTCGCTCTCATTCACGAATGCTGTTTCGAGAGACCGTGGGGCGAGGATTCATTTCGCAAACTCCTGGAAAGCAGCGCCGCATTTGGCTATCTCGCGAAATCATCCGATACAGAAAACATTGAGAGCTTTGTTATCGCCCGGACCGCCGCGGACGAGGGCGAAATCCTGACATTGGGTACCGTGCCGGAGGCTCGCCGAAAGGGATTGGCGATGATGTTGCTCGATGCGAGCATGCATGAAGCCCGCCTCAGGGGGGCTCGCAGGTTGTTTCTGGAAGTCTGCGAAACCAATCAGGCTGCGCTGGAACTCTATGCCAGCCGCGGTTTTCATCAAACGGGGAAACGGCTTGGATATTACGTTTCAACGAGTGGTCCGGCTGCCGGCGCTCTGATCCTGTGCCGGGTCTTGCCGTAATTCGTATCGCGCAGCGCTGTCAGCGGGTTGTATCCAATTGCGCGCGTGATGCTGTAAAGTGACCTGTGGGCGGCAACAGTAGCGCCTGCAAGTGGCAATGATCGCAGCGTTCCGCTGTCGTTTAGCCGGAGAGACTTGACGTGAACCGGACGGATGAACAGCTCAATCGGATCGAGAAAGCGTGTGTGGAGAAGGGGCTGCGCATGACCGAGCAGCGGCGGGTGATCGCGCGGGTCGTCGCCGAAGCCTATGATCATCCGGATGCTGAGGAGCTCTACCGCCGTGCGTCCGCGGTCGATCCACACATTTCGATTGCGACAGTGTACCGTACGGTCAAGCTGTTCGAGGATGCCGGGATTCTGGAGCGTCACGATTTCAGGGACGGCCGTTCCCGCTATGAGGAGACAAGCGAGCATCATGATCATCTGATCGACGTCTCAACCGGCAGGGTGATCGAGTTTGTGAATGAAGAAATCGAGAAACTGCAGCGCCGGGTGGCGGAAGAACTGGGCTTCGAGCTTATCGATCACAGGCTTGAACTTTACGGTATTCCGAAAGGCGGCAAGAAATCGGAACGCAGTGGTTAACAGAGCGTACGAATCCCGATGATCCGCTTTCGCGCATTCCTGATCATTGCGGTTTTCCTGATCGTGACTTTCGTCCTGCTCCCCGTGCAATGGCTTGCGATCCGATTGCGCCTGCAGTTGCGGCGCAGATTGCCGCAACGCTATCACGCCTTCGTCTGCCGACTCTTCGGCATCAGGATTTCGCTATTCGGTCAACCCGCGCGGGGCGGTGTCCTGATGACGGCAAACCATGCCGGTTGGCTCGATATACCGATTTTATCCGCGATCTGGCCGGTGTCCTTTGTCGCAAAGAGCGAAGTGAATCGCTGGCCGTTCTTTGGCACGCTGGCGCGCATGCAGCGGTGCGTTTTTGTGCGCCGCGAGCGCACGCAGACTCTCGCCAATCGCGAAATCATCCGGAGACGGCTGAATGAAGGCGATGCGTTGGTCATCTTTCCGGAAGGGACCTCCAGTGACGGCAATCGTGTCCTTCCGTTCAGAAGCGCGCTGATCTCGGCCGCCGGTTTACATCTTGACTCCGGGGCTCATGCATCGGTGCCTGTCCAGCCGGTCTCGATTGCCTATACGGGCCTGCATGGGATACCGATGGGGCGGGAAAATCGGCCCTTTTTCGCCTGGTACGGAGATATGGAACTGGTGCCACATCTCTGGGAAGCACTGAAAATGGGGCCGATTGACGTCGTGGTTGAGTTTCACCCGGTGGTTACGCTGGGTCAGGTGAAACACAGAAAGGATATCTCGGTTCTTTGCGAAAACGCGGTAAGGAAGGGTGTCATCCGTGCTTTAAGCGGTGAAAGGCTTGGGGCTGCGTTTGCACCGGGAAAGCGCCAGTCGAGACCCGTCAGGAAGAGCGGTAAAAGGGCCGACAAGGCTGCGTGATGAAGCGCCCGGAAGAGGGCAGGTTGAACCGGATTTCATGAACAAGAAGCTCTATATCGAAACTTACGGCTGTCAGATGAATGTCTATGACTCTGCGCGGATCGCGGAGCTGCTTGTTCCTTTGGGATATGCGCAGATTGGCAATGCCGAAGGCGCCGACCTGGTAATCCTGAATACATGCCACATACGGGAAAAGGCTACTGAGAAGGTTTATTCCGATCTGGGCAGGTTCCGGCGGCTCAAAGATCGCAGCGCTGCTACCGGAACCAATCTTGTGATCGCGGTAGCCGGCTGTGTAGCCCAGGCCGAAGGCGCCGAAATCATGGCGCGACAACCTGCCGTGGACATCGTGGTAGGGTCTCAATCGTATCACCGCCTGCCCGAACTTCTCGAGCGATTGTCGCGAGAGGGCGGCAAGGCGGTTGCGCTGGACTTTCCAGCCCGCGAGAAATTCGAAGCGCTGCCGAAGGAGAGAATTGGCCCGGGGCCGTCTGCATTTCTTACGGTTCAGGAAGGTTGCGATAAGTTCTGCACTTTTTGCGTCGTTCCCTACACGCGAGGGGCAGAGTTCTCGCGCTCCGTGCTACAGATCGAGCAGGAGGCACGGCAGCTCGTGGATCGCGGTGTGTGCGAAATCACGCTGCTCGGGCAAAACGTCAATGCGTATCGTGGCGAAGGCCCGGACGGAAATCCCTGGAACCTGGCACGGCTTTTGCGCAGGCTTGCCACCATCCCTTCGCTTGAACGTCTCCGCTACACGACCAGTCATCCGCGCGACATGACAGATGACCTCATTGCGGTTCATGGCGATGAACCCAAATTGATGCCCTATCTTCACCTGCCGGTACAGTCCGGATCCGACGCCGTTCTCAAGCGCATGAATCGGGGCCATGGATGCGAGGCGTATTTGCGAATCGTGGAACAGATAAGGCGTGTGCGGACGGATATCGCTCTTTCTTCGGATTTTATCGTCGGGTTTCCCGGGGAAAGCGACGCCGATTTCGAAGCCACCCTGGATCTGGTTCGCCAGACCGGATTTGCACAGGCCTTTTCGTTCAAGTACAGCGCCCGTCCCGGAACGCCAGCAGCGACACTGGATGCGCAAATTCCCGAAGACGTGAAGGCGGCGCGTCTTCAAATTCTGCAGGCGCTGCTTTCGGCGCAGGCGCAAGCGTTTAACAGGACCATGCAGGACCGGATTCTGCCGGTATTGCTTGACCGGGCCGGGCGGCTCCCGGCACAGGCTGCCGGCCGCACTCCTTATCTGCAGCCGGTTCATGTGGACGGCGCCGCATCCTATATTGGTGAGATTCGTCCTGTGAGGATTTCCATGGTGCTGCCCAACAGCCTGCGTGGTGAACTTGTGAAGGCCAAACCTGAACCGGCGGAGGCGGCGGCGCATTGAATCAACGCCACGCCAGGCTCGCCCCGCAGGACCTCGCGAGCGAGCACGTGACCCTGGAATTCAGGCAGAACGGTTTGCTGCCGCTGCTGGCAGGGAGCCATGGCCGGAATTTTGTCCGAATTGAGCAGAAGCTCGGTGTGCGGCTCGCCCAACGCGGGAATCTGATCTCGATCGAGGGGCGGGCGGAAGCGAGAGAGCGGGCGGCAACAATCCTGAAGACATTATATGAGCGCCTTGAGACCGGCGAAGAGTTGGCGCTGGCCGATGTCGATGCGGAAATCGGCTTGACCACCCCCGGTGTCAATCCGCGGCAAGCGTCGGAAGAATTTGGCGGACGGCTGCGGACCTCACCGGCGAAATCGACGAGGATTCGATCGGCAGCTCAGGCCCATTACATCGAACAGATGCGCCATAACGAACTTGTGTTCGGTTTGGGTCCGGCCGGTACCGGCAAGACATATCTGGCAGCCGCGTTCGGGGCACATTTGCTGCACGAGCGAAAAGTGGAACGGCTGATCTTGTCGCGGCCAGCGCTTGAAGCCGGTGAAAGGCTTGGTTTCCTGCCGGGTGATCTGAAGGAGAAGATCGATCCGTATTTGCGGCCGCTCTACGACGCTCTGTTCGAAGTTCTCGGGGATCGTTGCACCAGGCTCATGGAGCAGGGCACGATCGAAGTGGCTCCGCTTGCTTTCATGCGAGGCCGGACATTATCGCGCTCCTTCATCATTCTCGACGAAGCGCAGAACTGCACGCCTTCCCAGATGAAGATGTTTCTTACCCGTCTCGGCGAGGACTCCCGAATGGTGGTCACGGCCGATCCTTCCCAAAGCGATCTGCCGGAGGGGCCAGAAGGTCTCGATCAGGCACGGCGCTATCTCGAAGGTGTCGAAGGCGTGGGGTTCGCGCGGTTTTCTGCGGCCGATATCGTGAGGCATGCACTCGTTACCCGGATCGTCGCGGCATACGAGCTGCACGAACATGCGCCAAAAGCCCTCCGGCAGGGAAAGTCCAAACCGGAAAGGACATGAGCCGATTGGATTCCGGTCGCGGGCGCATGACGGCACCTGCGGTGACAATCATCGTCGAAGAGCCGATGTGGCGTGCAGACGCCGCTGTGATCCGAACACTCCGCCGGGCCGCACGGCTGGCCATGAAAGAAGTGGGCGGCAAGCGAAAACAGCCTTCCGTTTCCGTGCTGCTCGCAGATGACAAGCGCCTCCGGGATCTGAACAGCGCAGTTTCGCAATCGGCATAAGACCACGAATGTGCTCTCGTTCCCGGTGCTTTCGGCTGCGTCTGCCTATTTTGGAGACATCGCGCTTGGATATCAGATTTTGTGCCGGGAAGCTGCGGCACAAAACAAGAGCCTGGCCGAACACGCCGCCCACCTGACAATTCACGGCGTTTTGCACCTCGCGGGACATGACCATGAAGTTCCCGAAGACGCGGTTGTCATGGAAAATCTGGAGATATCGCTATTGGCGCGAATGGGGTTCCGCAATCCTTATGCCACGGTCCCTGTACGTCGTCGGCCGAAGCGGCATAAATTGGCGCCATGTCCGAGAATGCCGGCCCAATGAACACAACCGTTCCGGGATCTCCCACGTCTCAGTCCGAGCAGAGCGGTGGTGTCCGTAGTGGCACGCCGTCGTCCAACACCGGGTCGCGGCCTCTGCTGACCGAATTGGCCGAACGTGTTGCAGAGTTGATCAAGGCTTTGCGCCGAAACTCCACGATGCGGGAGAGCCTTGAGGAAGTCATTGAGGAAAGCGAACGCGAGGCGCAGGAGCTGAGTTCGCAGGAACGCCTGATGTTGGCGAATCTGCTGAATTTTGGCGGGTTATCGGTTTCGGATGTCATGGTCCCGCGAGCGGATATTGTTGCGGTCGAGGAGCAGACGTCGCTTTCGGAATTGATAACCATGTTTCGTGAAGCGCAGCATTCGAGACTTCCGGTCTATCGCGAGACGCTCGATGATCCACTCGGTATGGTTCACATCAAAGATGTGCTGGGGCTGGTCGAACCGGGCCCTGAGGGTCAGCTGATCTGGCCGCACACGCCCATTACAAAACTGAAGCGGGAGCTGTTGTTTGTGCCGGCCGCAATGCCGGCGCTGGACCTGCTTATGCGCATGCAGGCCAGCCGGATTCATCTCGCACTGGTGGTGGACGAGTATGGGGGCACGGATGGACTTGTCTCGATCGAGGATCTCGTGGAACAGATTGTCGGCGAAATCGGTGACGAACACGATACCGAAGAGCCACCCGATATCATTATGCGACCTGACGGAAAGTACGATGCCGACGCGCGGGTGACCCTTGAGGATTTCAAGGAACGCACCGGTATCGACTTGACCAAAATGCAACATGAAGAGGACGTAGACACGCTCGGCGGTCTGGTCGCGGTACATCTTGGTCGCGTGCCGGTTCGGGGTGAAGTTGTTTCTCACGCCGGCCTGGAATTCGAGATCCTGGAAGCTGACCCGCGACATGCGAAGCGTCTCAGAATTCGGCCGCTTTCAACCGCTACCCTGACGCCGGCCGACTGATTTTGCGCGTTTCTCTTGCACTGGCGGACAAACTCGCCTCGCTCCCGTTGCATTTGCGCGGGTTTCGCCGTCTGGCCCTCGCGGCTGCTACGGGCGCGGCTGGTGCTTTGGCTTTCGAGCCTTTCCGCCTCTTTCCGCTACTGCTTCTGTCTTATGCGGGTTTTGTCCTGCTGCTCGACGGGATCTCCGGAAGCCCGCACAAGCTTCGCACCGCCTGGTGGATCGGCTGGTGCTACGGATTTGGCTTTTTTCTCGTCGGTCTGTATTGGATCGGCTACGCATTTCTGGTTGATGCGCAGGCTCACGCCTGGGAACTGCCCTTTGTCGCCATATTGCTGCCCGGCGGCCTCGGCCTGTTCTTCGGCGCGGGCGCGTTACTGTGTGTTCTCCTGTGGAGACCCGGCGTACGCCGCATTTTTGCCTTTGCTGTAATTTTCGCAGTGGTTGAATGGTTACGCGGTCATGTACTGACGGGGTTTCCGTGGAATCTTCCGGCCTATGGTTGGGCCGCTTCCACGGCGATTTTGCAGAGCGCGTCCATCTTCGGCGCCTACGGCCTTTCGTTGTTGACGCTGCTGTTCGGGGCATCTCTTGCCGTTTTTGCGCGTGGGCATGACAACCGCGAGCGCGCCCTGCCGGTTGTGATGTTTGTGTTCTTTGCCGCTCTTTGGGCGGATGGCGAAGCGCGTCTCGCGACCGCAAGCGATGCAACGGTTCCGGGTGTCCGGCTGAGGATTGTGCAGCCGGACACGCCCCAGCCGGAAAAATACGATCCACGCCTGACGGTTCGAAACTGGCAAAGGTTGATCAGTCTTTCCATAGTTCCATCGCCGCAGATGCCGACCCATATCATCTGGCCCGAAGCCGCGCCGCCGTTTCCGCTGGAACAGGTCCCGGCAGCACTTGCCCAAATCGCTCAGGTCACGGCAAAGGGCGCGGTATTGATGACAGGTAATGTTCGGGTTGTGCAAAGCGGCGGCCAAACCCGATTTTTCAACTCGTTCGCGATGTTCGGGGCCGGCGGTAAACTTCTCGCAAGCTCCGACAAGTTTCATCTCGTCCCGTTCGGCGAATATCTGCCTTTCGAAAGGACCCTGCGGTCCATAGGACTGACGGAAATCGCAGCAAATTCCGGGTTCTCCTCCGGACCCGGGCCGCGCACTTTTTCAGTACCCGGAGCGCCGCCGGTTACGCCACTGATTTGCTATGAAATCATTTTTCCACGGATGGTGACCGGCAATCCAAGACCCCTTTGGCTCGTAAACATGACCGACGATTCCTGGTTTGGACCCGATGCCGGTCCGAAGCAGCATCTTCTGATTGCGCGCGTACGGGCGATTGAGGAAGGCTTGCCGATCGCTCGTGCCGCGAATAGCGGGATTTCGGTTGTGATCGATGGTTATGGGCGGATTCGCTCACGCCTCGATCTGGGGTTGCGTGGCTACATCGATTCGAACCTGCCGGTTGGTCTGCCGGTAACCCCATTTGCACGTTACGGTAATGCCATACTTCTCACGCTGATATTTTTATGTTGTGTGCTGGCCCTGTGGCCGCACCAGGGAACGAAGCCTTGACTTAGTCCCCGGCATGCCTTTCCTCTTTGTCCGGAATATTTCGTTGTCACACCAATTCGAATACCGGGAATAAGGACCTTGCCGTCAAAGAAAAGACGAAATATTCCGACAGTACGGGACGTATCACCACACGAAAGGAACCAAGTTGCCTAAAAAGAAGGCCAATCCGGTTGACGCGCATGTCGGCTACCGCGTCCGCCTGAGACGCATGCTCATCGGCATGAGTTCAGGAACGTTTGGGGGAGCTGCTCGGCCTCACATTTCAGCAGGTTCAGAAATACGAACGGGGGATCAATCGCATCGGCGCGGGGCGGCTGTTTGAAGTCGCAGAAATTCTGGGCGTGCCCATCGGATTCTTCTACGAGGGAGTGGACGGTGTTCAGGCTTCCGGAGAGGCCGGCGGCGCTCGTTCCTCGGCGGTGATGGATTTTCTCTCCAGTAATGAGGGAATTCAGCTGAGCACGGCGTTCATGAGCATCAAGGACACGAAAGTTCGCCGTCGAATTCTTGACCTCGTTCGCTCGATTTCGGGCGAAAATCACAATGGCGTCGCCTGACGCTTCACTCCGTCAGCGGCGACGCGCGGACTTTTCCTCCAGCCCCGATTGAGCTTCGCGGAGGCGAAGCTCGGCATAGATATCGGCGGGCTGAATACCGGCCGCTGCCCAGAGAACGATCAGGTGGTACAGCAGATCGGCAGATTCCCGAATCAGAGCGGGCTTGTCCGCGGTTGCTGCCGCCAGGGCTGTCTCAATCGCCTCTTCGCCCAGCTTTTTCGCGCATTCAAGCGTGCCTTTGGCCAGCAAACTCGCAGTGTAGGAAGTGCTTGCGGCTGAATTCCGCCGCGACTCGATAAGTGCTTGCAAGCGATCAATGGGGTGCTGCTGGTCCATGAGCGTCAATTTGCCCGGCACGCGCGGGCTGTGCAATCCACTTCGCGGCCAGTCAGCGCAATGAAGATCAGGCGCTTTTCTCCAGTTCGATCCAGTGCATCATCTTCTGGTTCAGAATCGGAAGCGGCATCGCCCCGTCCTTCAACAACGCGTCATGGAAGCGCTTGAGATCGAATTTTTCACCGAGCGCGCTCTCCGCGCGATCCCGCAGGTCGAGGATTTCACGTTCTCCGATTTTATAGGCGAGCGCCTGGGCCGGAAGTACCGTATAGCGGTCCACCTCTTCCTCGGCCTCGGTTCGTGACAGGGCTGTGTGCGACGTGAGGAACTGAACCGCGTCTTCGCGGCTCCAGTTCAACCAGTGAATCCCGGTATCCACAACCAGCCTGCTGGCACGCCAGGCATCGAACGACAGCGCGCCAAATTTCTGGAAAGGGTCGCTGTACAGCCCAAATTGCGGACCCAGGGTTTCCGCGTACAGGGCCCAGCCCTCAACGAAGGCGGTCTCCGCGCGAAAGCGCCGGAAGCGCGGCAAATCGCGATTCTGCATCGCGATCGAAACCTGCAGATGGTGCCCCGGTATGCCTTCGTGCAACTCCAGAACTTCGCTCGTATAAGTTGGCCGCTCCGGCAAGTCCCAGTCGTTCAGGTAAACGACCCCCGGTTGTTTACCGTCTGCCGAGCCGGCTGCATATTCAGCCGCCGGTTTGTCAGGCGCCGCGAAGGAATCATAAAAGCGGAAGGACAGAGGTATCTCCGGAGTAACACTGAAAAACATTTGCAGGTGCTCGCTTACCGCTGTCCTCACGCGGTTGAATTCGGCCAGCATCGCAGCGCGATCCTTGAATTTGAATTTCGGATTGCTGTGCAGATATTGGCGAAACTCCGCAAGCGAGCCACGAAATCCGGCATCGTTCTTGGCCTGCTCCATTTGCGCTTCGATACGGCTCAACTCCTGCAGGCCCAGGGCATGAATTTGGTCCGGCGTCAGGTCGGACGTGGTCTCGGTCTTAACGAGGTAGAGATAAAGCTCTTTACCCCCTGGGACAGAGCCCAGCCCTGGTGCATCGACGGCGTGCGGCAGATATTCGGTTTTCAGAAATTGCGAAAACCTGCGATAGGCAGGGATCAACTCGCCGGAAACAGCGGCGCGGTAAGCGTCTTCGACCCGGGCGCGCTCCTTTCCCGTGATTGCGGCCGGGATGGCTTTCACCGGCTCCATGAACTGGCTTTGTCCGAAATCCTCGATAGCGAACTATCGATCTGACCGAGGACACGCTCGACGATCGCGCGCGGCTGGACAACTCCGCGTCTCAGCCCTTCGCGCATTCTGGCTATCGCACCATCGGCCCAGCGGGTGAAATTGAGGATGCGGCGGATCGCGTTATCGTAGTCGCGCGGGCGATTCCATGGATTGTCCGTGCGCCATGCGATTTGACGCGGAAAGCTGATCTGCGGGCCATCGAATTGGTTCAAGGGCAATAAATCGGACAGCTCCGCGATGTCCGGCTCCAGTTCGCGTTGCTCATCTTCAAGGGCCCAGTGGAAGATCTGATAGGTCAGCTTGTCCTGCGGTTTCAGGTCGGACGAATTGATTTGCTCCAATCGGGCACGGGTATCCTGATTGATCTGGCGCTGCGCTGCGACTGAAGCCAGTGCGCCATTCGGGTTGTAGATTTTCGAGCCGTCTTCCGCGAATTTCAGATCGGCATCCCTTGGGAGTTTTTGCTCCGCTGCGCGATAATCATTCAGGACTTTGTTGAGATCGGCTGCAGGATTGGCGGCTATCGCCGGTCCACTGAAAACGAGAAGGGCGAGGCCGAGAACTGCGTTGATCCTGAGTTGCCGCATTGAGCGCCTGTCGTCCGCAAGGGTTCCCGTGTCCCGCCAGCTTGCAGCAGAATAATGGCCGGAGCCATGGCAAGAGCCAAACTTTGTGTGATGCGGTTACAAGCCGATAAGCCGGCAGATATCGTCCGGTTTTGCGCCCGAAAGGCGAAAGCTGCGCAGGGCCACGGCACCGTCGCGTTTTGAGAACTTTCGTCCCTGGCTGTCGAGGATCAGGCGGTGATGCGCATAACGCGGCGTCGGCAAATCCAACAGCGCCTGGAGCAGGATCTGAATGGGCGTGGCCGGATAAAGATCTTCACCGCGCGTGACAAGCGTAACACCTTGCAACGCATCATCGTTTACGACCGCAACGTGATAACTGGCTGGAAGGCCCTTGCGCGCCAAAACGATATCGCCGAAGAACTCCGGACAGGCGCGCTGGTAGCCGGTTTCCCCGTGTGGACCGTGGCCCATTTCCTCAAACCCGAGTTCCCTCGGCTCAATGGAATCAAGCGCCTTCGCGTGGTCCAGCCGTAAGCGCGTAAGGAATTCCGGCATCAATTCGCTCCGCCCGTTGTTCCTGCGTCAGAGACCGGCAGGTACCCGGATAAAGTGCAGGCGACAATTCGCCAGCCTGCGGAGCAACCGAGGCGCGCGCAATTTCAGCGGCAATATCTTTTCTGGTGCAGAAACAGGGATAAACCAGTCCACGAGTCTCGAGTTGCGCGACAGCGCCCGCATAGTCGCCGAAGTGCCGGGATTGGCGCCGCACCGGCTCTTCCCAGCTTATTCCGAGCCACGCAAGGTCTTCGAAGATCGCCTGCTCGAACTCGGAACGGCATCGGCCCAGATCTATATCTTCGATCCGAAGCAGAAATCTGCCATGCCTTTCCCTGGCCGCCCGAAACGCGATGAGTGCCGCATAGGCGTGGCCCGATGTGGAGAAATCCCGTTGGACTTGGAGCGAAGCGGGTGACAATCATGGGGCACATCCAGACCTACGGATCTGCCCCATGAGCACCATCGATGGCCCGCGCGTTGCCCCTGCGTCCGGACCGCCCGGCCAGCTGGTTGTGCTGTGCCACGGCTATGGTTCGGACGGGAATGATCTGATTGGGTTGGCGCCACATTGGCGAAATTATCTCCCGCACGCGGCATTCGTTGCTCCTGATGCGCCGCAGCGTCTTCCAATGGGCCCTGGTTATCAATGGTTTCCGCTCTCCCGCATCGATCCGGATGAAGCATTGCGCGGCGCGCAAGCGACCGCCCCGCTGCTGGACAGTTTTATCGATGCCGAACTGAGTCGTCTTGGATTGCCATCCCATAAAGTGGCGCTGGTGGGCTTCAGCCAGGGTACCGTCATGTCTCTTTACGTGGGTCTGCGGCGCAACCCGCCTCCGGCAGCCATAGTTGGCTTTTCCGGCTTTCTGGTCGGTGCCGATACCGTGCCCGCCGGCACTCCACGACCACCGACGCTGCTGGTTCACGGAGATGCCGATCAGGTTGTGCCGCCACAATCGTTGTTCATGGCGGCAAATGGCCTGGCGGGATTGGGCGTACCCGTGCAATGGCACATGAGCAAAGGTCTTGCGCACGGCATCGATCCCTTTGGCCTTGCGCTCGCCGGACGGTTTTTGAGCGAGGCGTTTTCGGGCCGTGTTCCCCGGACAGGCCCGGTAACGGCTCAATCCGGGCGCTGATTCCCGAAGGCTCCTGATATTGTGCAAGGGCGCTGCTTTGCTCTATTCCCTGTGTTCGGAGGCGCAGCCAACCGGCTGGCCGACAGAATTGGAGAATGCAGTGAAATCTTCCTGGCTGATCGCAATGGCGCCCCTGGTTCTCGGCGGATGTACGTTCATGCACGACGCCGGTCCGCGGAACGCGCAAATGCAGGACATCGCGGTGGATATCACTCCGGCAACGGCTCAGTGCACCGCATTTGAGGCTGCGACGCCCACCGGCATCTACGATCCGGGCCGCAAGGTCCTGACTGTTCCGAAAAGCCGGGAATCGCTCGAAATCTTTTGTTCCGCTGCCGGATACAAGGATAAACGCGTGGTTCTGATTGCCGACGATAATGCTTTGGGCACGGCGGGATTTCTGTTGGGCGACTTCGGACCGGTGGATTACTTCTATAGCTCGTATCCGGACAGAGTCGCGATCAACCTGGACCCGCTGGATGTTCCCGGCGGGACGCGGTAAACCCCCTGCTGGGGCAACCTGATCCCGGTCACCGCCTGACGAATTGCGGCGGACCGGGGTCGCCTCCACCTATACCGGGAGACAGCGGGCGACAGATCCGCATTGTGGGCGGCTGAACACGGGATGAATATTTCCGAGATTTTTATCAAGCGTCCCGTAATGACCATTCTCATTACGTTGGCGCTACTGTTCGCAGGCGTGTTCGGCTACGTCGTACTCCCCGAGGCCGAATTGCCGACGGTCGATTTTCCGACTCTTGTGGTATCGGCAAATCTGCCGGGCGCCGATTCGGAAACCATGGCGTCCGCGGTTGCGACCCCGCTCGAGGGGCAGTTCTCACTGATTCCCGGTCTTGATTCGATGAGTTCGGTCAACGTGCTGGGAAACACGCAGATCACGCTGCAATTCAAGCTCGACCGAAACATCGATGCCGCGCAGCAGGATGTTCAGGGCGCGATTTCGGAAGCTGCAAGGCAACTGCCAAACAACTTGCCGGCCCCGCCGGCGGTGCGGAAGATCAACCCGGGCGAGGCCAGCGTCCTGCAAATTACCGTCACGTCACCGACACTGCCTTTGGCGCAACTGGATGAGTACGCCGAGACCATCATTGTTCGGGGATTGTCCACAATCGATGGTGTTGCGAATGTGGATGTTTTTGGGCAGGCACATCCGGCCGTGCGCATCCAGGTTGATCCCTTTGCGCTGGCGGTGCGCGGGATCGGCATCGACCAGGTCGCGAACGCGGTGCGAAACGCCAATGTCGATCTGGCAACCGGACAGCTCGATGGCCGTTCCCGCGCCTCTGTAATCCAGGCGAAGGGTCAGCTTGTGACGGCAAGCGACTACCTGCGCCAGATCATCACCTACCGAAATGGCGCGCCGGTGCGCTTCGCCGATGTGGCCAAAGTCATTGACGGAGTGGACAATCCGCGCCTTGCGGGACTGTATAACGGCCGGCTCGGCATAATTCTCGGCGTGAACCGGCAGCCGGGCGTCAATACGATTGGCCTGATCGACCGCGTCAAAGAGGTGATGCCGCGCATCCGGGCGCAACTGCCACAATCGATCAATGTGGAATTGACGCTCGATCGCAGCGATTCCATCCGCGCTGCGGTTCACGATGTGCAAACGACGCTGCTGGTCGCGACGCTTCTCGTCGTCGGCGTTATTTTTCTGTTTCTGCGCACCGCGTCAGCAACCTTTATTCCTTCGATCGCCCTTCCGATCACGATTGCCGGGACGTTCGCCGGCATGTCCCTGTTCGGCTACACGCTGGATAATCTCTCGCTCATGGCACTGACGCTGTGCGTCGGATTCGTCGTCGATGATGCGATCGTGATGCTGGAAAACATCATGCGTCATGTCGAGGCAGGCGAGAACCCATACTTCGCGGCGCTTCGGGGTTCGCGTGAAATCGGCTTCACCATCCTGTCGATGACGCTGTCCCTGGCAGCTGTTTTCATTCCGATTTTATTCATGGGCGGCATTGTCGGACGACTGCTGCATGAATTCGCAGTCACTATCGTTATTGCAATCTTCGTCTCGGGCCTCGTTTCGATCACGCTGACCCCAATGCTGTGCAGCCGGATGCTGACCGCGGCGAGCGCGGATGGGGAGAAACACCATGGCGCGTTTTACCGTTGGACCGAAGCGGGCTTTCTCGCCATGCGCAATGGCTATGCGCGTTCGCTGAACTGGGCGCTCACCCACAAACGCGTGGTGCTTTCCGTGTTTGCGGCGAGTCTTGTCACGACGGTCATGTTATTTCGCGCGTTGCCCGAGGATTTTCTGCCCAGCGACGATATCGGCCAACTCCTCGCTATTACGGAGGGCGCCAACGGCATTTCATTCGGGGAAATGATGCGTCACCAGATGCAGGCGGCGCAAATTCTCTGGTCGGATCCCAATGTGTCGAGCGCCATGTCATCGGTGGGATTTGGGGGCACTCGCGGTGGTTCAAATCAGGGGATGTTCCGAATCGCGCTGAAGCCTCGCTCACAGCGCCCGTCGATCGACGGCGTCATGACGGAACTGAGACGAAAATTTGCGCAGATTCCAGGGATCAATATTTATCTGCAGAACCGTCCGATTCTGACCATCGGCGGACTCGTCAGCAAGGCACAATACCAATACACGCTGCAGGATACGGATCCCGGCGAACTCTACCCGTTCGCAACCAGATTCCAGGAAGCACTGTCGAAGGTTCCCGGCCTGCTGGATGTGAGCAGCGATCTGGATTTGTCGACGCCCTCGCTGCATGTCGATGTGGATCGCGACAGGGCTGCTGCATTGGGCATCTCGATGCAGGAGATTGAGACTGCGCTCGGTGCCTCCTTCGGCGGCCAGCAGATTTCATTGATCAACACCAATGCCGATCAGATCCGGGTCATACTCGAGCTGTTGCCACAGTATCAGCAGGACGCCGAATCGCTTGGCCGCCTGTATCTGACCGGTGTCGGGTCCAATAGCGGTCTGCTTCCTTTTGGGGCTGCCGGGGCCAGTTCCCTTGTGCCCTTTGGCGCGGTCGCGAAACTTTCGAATGGAACGTCGCCACTTGCAGTCAATCATTTTGGACAGCTGCCAGCCGTGACAATTTCCTTCAGCCTTCCGCCGGGCGTCGCCCTCAGCGACGCGCTGGACAGGATCGAACAAGTGAAGGAACAGATTGGAATGCCGGCCACTGTGCAAGCGGATTTCCAGGGTACTGCGCGGGCCTTCCAGGATTCGGTCCAGGGAATGGGCTTCCTGCTGCTGGGGGCAGTTCTCGTCGTTTATATCGTGCTCGGAATTTTATACGAAAGCTTCATCCACCCGCTGACGATCCTGTCGGGACTTCCGTCCGCAGCGACCGGTGCTTTGCTGACCCTGTATCTCTTCGGCCTGCCGCTGACGCTTTATGCCTTTGTCGGGATCATCATGCTGGTCGGGATCGTGAAGAAGAACGCGATCATGATGATCGATTTTGCGCTTGTCCGGGAGCGCGAACACGGGATCGATGCCCATACCGCAATTACCGAGGCGGCCCTGATCCGCTTCCGCCCCATCATGATGACGACGTTGGCGGCCCTGATGGGCAGCATGCCCATTGCTTTTGGCTGGGGACAGGGCGGTGCAGGCCGTCAACCGCTGGGCCTCGCCGTCGTCGGCGGCCTGATCGTTTCCCAGGCTCTGACGCTCTACATCACGCCGGTCATTTACGGCTATCTTGATATCGCGAGTTCGTGGACCAGCGGATTGCTCACCCGCAATGTGCCGGCTTCCGCGGAATAGCTAAGACAGCAGATCCGCGGTGGTGAAGATCGCGTCGAGTTCAAGACCTTCCTTTTTCAGATTGTCCTTCGCGCCTTCCAGCCGGTCCACGATGGTGATGATGCGCTTGATTTCCGCGCCTTGCGCGCGGACCGCGCGCACCGCCTGCATGACCGATCCGCCCCTGGTCGTCACATCTTCGATCAGAACCACTTTCGATCCAGGTTTGAAGTTGCCGTCGATCTTTTGATCGGTTCCGTGTCCTTTTTTTTCCTTTCGCACGACAAAACCGCTGACCGGATGATCGGGCCAGCTTCGCGCGCAGACGGCGGCGACGATCGGCACTGCCCCGAGCTCCAATCCTCCGATCGCGTTCGCATCGCGGTCCTCTGCGAGCATACGACAGATGATTTCACCAATGAGGGAGGCGCCTTCAGGATCGAAGCTGGTTGGCTTCATATCAAGGTAGTAGTCACTCATGGCCCCCGAAGCGAGTTTGAACTGGCCTTTCAGGAAAGATTTCTGCCGGATGATATCCAGCAGGCGTTTTTCACTCTGGCTCATTGACCGTGCGGCCGCGCTCTGGACCATTTTCCCCTCGTGTGAATTTGCCGGCCCGGGATACACCATTTACGCCATGGCCACCCCCTGCGCGGATTCTTGTTCACAAGCAATCACGCGCGGCACGCAACGCGCCAAATCATGGTTTCGAGCGCGCGTGCGTCGACGATACGGCTCTCGCTGAGGCGGTCAAATCCGTGGGGACAAAGCTCCCGGGCGCGCATACCAAGGATGATTCTGGCGCGTTGCTCGCTGTTTATGAACCCGTTGGCAGGCGTTGACAGATCGAACACTCCGGGACGAATTGACCGCTCATCGATGCTGATGCAGCTCGTGAGGACCGTGCAGATCAGCAGCAGCAGTTTGTTTCTGCCCGGATTCGGGAACACCAGTCTGCCCCGGATCGGGGAAATCCACACGGCCTTGTGGAGGAATGCTGCTCCCGCGATCGGAGCGGCATTGCCTGGCATTCCACGACTTCGGATAAGAAGAGCCCTCGCGCAACGGGAAATTTTCGATGGCATCTCTCTTCTTACCTTTCGCTCTTAACGATGTGATGCTCAGGAACCGGATCGGCGTTTCACCAATGTGCCAGTATTCGGCGCAGGGCGGTTTCCCGTCCGACTGGCATCTTGTCCATCTCGGTGCGCGTGCAATTGGGGGCGCCGCCCTGGTTATCGCCGAAGCAACCGCAGTCGAACCTGAAGGACGGATTACCCCGGGGTGCACCGGACTGTGGTCCGATGCTCATGCCGAAAAATTCGCGCCTATTGTCCGCTTCATAAAGTCCCAGGGCGCAATACCCGGCATCCAACTTGCCCATGCCGGGCGGAAAGCATCCGCCTCTGCGCCCTGGACCGGTGTGGGAAATCTGCCCGAAGGTCATCCGGATCGCTGGCAGCCCATTGGGCCATCGCCAATTCCGTTCGGGGGCGCGCTCAATCGCGCTCCCGTGCAGATGAGCAAAGCGGATATCGCCCGTATTCAGGCAAATTTCGCTTCTGCAGCCAGGCGAGCGCTGGAGACCGGCTTCGAATGGCTCGAGCTTCACTTCGCACACGGGTATCTCGCGCAGAGCTTCTTTTCGCCGATCGCAAATCGCCGGGTGGATGAGTATGGAGGAAATTTCGAGGGTCGCGCACGCTTTGCACTCGAGACATTCAGAGCGGTACGCGAGGTCTGGCCCGGGCGTCTGGTTCTTTCGGTACGCCTGGGGATGAGCGATTTTCGCCCCGACGGTCAACCGATTGAGGAGTCGATTGAACTGGTCCGTCGGCTGAAGTGCCTGGGGCTGGATCTGATCGATCCCAGTCTTGGCGGAAATAGCCCCGATGTTTCCGGAGTGCCGTACGGCCCGGGGTTTATGGCGCCCATAGCCGAACGCGTGCGACGGGAAGTTGGAATACCGGTCGCCGTAAGTTGGCAGATCACGGAGCCGCAACAGGCGGACGGCATTATCCGCGATGGTCAGGCCGATATTGTCCTGCTGGCGCGGGCGATGCTCGACGATCCGCACTGGCCATTTCACGCTGCGAAAGCGCTTGGCCGCTCCGATTACCGGAACGTTCTTCCACCGCAATATCACCGCGTATCGTAGTTTGAAATTTTCGGAAAGGCTCGCCCCGTTTTGGTTCCCTGATAGCGCAGTTGTGTAGGAAGTCAGCTGCCGAAACTTGCGTTTCGCATTGATATTCAAAGACTTCCGCGTATCATCCTGCCGCGATAGCTGCTACGGCACATCGTTTTCCATAGCGGTAATCCATTTTCGGCCGGACAAAAGGTTGAGTTCGGGTCGGAGACATTGTGGGTGAAATGCCCCCGGTTCAGCTTCCACTACAAAGGCAAAGGTAGAGCATGAGACATTTTGTATCCGCCGGGCTGGGCGTCGCGGCTGGTTTGGTCAGTGCATTGGCATTGTTTCCCGCTGCGCAGGCAGCCGATACCACCGGTTACCGCGGGTTCGATCTTTTCCGCGAAGCTTTTGAACGTGTGCGCGCGAATTACGTCCGTCCGGTCGGCGATTCGGAACTTGTCACTGCTGCCATCAATGGAATGGTCAGCTCGCTCGATCCGCATTCGGCTTATATGGATCCGAAAGAAATGGCCGACATGCAAATTCAGACAACCGGCCAATTCGGTGGCGTGGGCCTTGAAGTCACGCAGGACAATGGCCTGGTCAAAGTCGTAACGGCCATGGACGATACGCCGGCTTCCCATGCCGGAATAAAGACCGGCGACTTTATTTCGGCGATTGACGGCGTGAACCTGCAAGGCGTGCCGCTGAATGACGCCGTCGAACGCATGCGCGGCCCCGGCGGATCAAAAGTCACTCTGACAATGCTTCGTTCAGGCGAGAAGCAGCCATTCGAAGTGACAATGACGCGCGCCGTGATTCCGGTTCAAAGTGTCAAGGCGGAGGTCAAGGGCGATATCGGCTATATCCGCCTCACCTCATTCAGCGAGAATGCGGATTCCGGCGTGAGAAACGCGATTGCCCAATTCAACGCAAAGCTTGGACCAAGTCTGCGCGGGTACGTCATCGACCTGCGGAATGATCCCGGCGGACTGCTCGATCAGGCAATCAGGGTCTCAAGCGATTTTCTCAACGACGGTATCGTTGTTTCGACTCGCGGACGCAATCCTCAGGATTCGGAACGCTTCGACGTGAAGGGTAGCGGCGATCTCACCGGCGGAAAGCCGATCGAGGTGCTGATCAATGGCGGGACGGCATCTGCGGCAGAGATTCTTGCGGGCGCACTTCAGGATAATCATCGAGCCACCGTGATTGGCGATATGTCGTTCGGCAAAGGTTCTGTGCAGACGATCATCCCGCTCGGCGGAAAGGACGGAGGAGCACTCCGGCTGACGACCGCGCGTTACTATACGCCTTCGGGCCGCTCCATTCAGGCGGTCGGGATCGCGCCGGATGTAGCCGTGTCCAATCTCACGGCAGCCGACCAGGCGCAGCAGGATCATTCTGCAATTCGCAGCGAAGCTTCTCTCGCAGGCCATCTGGACGCCGAGGGGGCCCAGCCCAGGAACAATGTCCCCGCGATCCATCCTGAAGAAGGCAAGAAGTATGATGACTTCCAGCTTGCATATGCTCTGGATCGCCTGGACGGAAAACTGAGTCCCACCGGAATGCCGCAGCAGCAAACCGCGGATGCCGGGACCCATTAAGGGCGGGGTATCCGGATGCTGAAACAGGCCGGGTGAGAACCCGGCCTGTTTTATGACCTTGAATCCTGCGTTGCATGGGTCGCCCGCGTCGGGTTTGCTGTAACCGGAAATTCACACAGGAGCAGGCAGATGAGTCAACGTTCCGTAGCCGCAGACATGTTCGGCGATTTTGCACCAAAGCTGGTTGAACTCACCGACAAGATTTTGTTCGGAGATGTCTGGCAACGGCCGGAATTGTCGCAGCGTGACCGCAGCCTGGCGACAGTGACGGCGCTGATCGCGTTGAATCGAACGGAGCAGTTGCCGTTTCATCTTCGGCGTGCTCTGGATAATGGCCTTCGTAAGGAGGAGTTGATCGAACTGATCACGCACCTTGCTTTCTATTCCGGATGGCCCAATTCGATGTCCGCTCTCAGGATCGCGAAAGAGGAATTTGGAAAGCGCAGCTGACAAGGCCACGGTGGGAAATTCCATACCGGGGGACGGCCTCGTCACAGCGGATCAACGACCTTCCGTGAGATCGGCCGTTTACTGAAGCCGGAGCTGCTTACGCGGCAGAGTTTTCTCACTTTCCGACCGGAACTTCAGGGATTGAGCGACGTCCCAAGTCGGGTTAGCGTTCGGCCGCTGTTACCCGGGAGGAGGGATGCCATGCCGCGAGTCGCTTTGTGGTTTTTTGCCGTTGCTCCGATTTACGTGCTGATCGGAATGGGGCTCGGAATCTATATGGGAGCAGCGGATGATTTTAAGCTGTACCCTGCGCACGCCCATCTCAATCTGCTCGGCTGGGTCACGATGGCGTTGTACGGGACCTTTTATGCGCTTGCGCGCGATGCCTCCCGCAGACTGGCCTGGACGACATTCTGGCTCAACAATGTCGGCGTGATTATCCTGTTTCCTTCGCTCGCGATGGTGCTGAAATACGGCGAGCAGCCGCAATATATCGCGCCGCTTGCGATCAGCGAATTCATCGTCCTTGGAGGAATGGCCTGCTTCGCGCTGTCGGTGTGGCAGATCCTCCTCAGAAGCCGGAGCAATGAACCCGCGGGCAGAGCGGCAATGGCTGCGACGCCGGCAGAGTAGAGCGAGCTCTAAGGCGCAGTTGCTGCCAGGTTGGCAGGCGCCGGAGGTGGGGGCGCGCTGACGCGCACGACGTCGCCCGTGGTGATGGAATCCGGCGGATTGTCGATCACCATGTCAGAGGGGGTCAATCCTGAACTCACGCGGACGGTGGTTCCGAGATCTTCGGAGACCGTCACGGTTTTGAGCAGGACATGATTCCCACCCTCAACCGTTGCCACCCGCAGTCCATCGGCGCGAAACAACAGCGCGCTAGCCGGAATGGTCAGCATCCCTGAATCCGCGGGCAATCTAAAACTCACCTCCGCATATTCGCCCGGCTTCAATTTTCCCGAAGCGTTGTCGGCTTCCAGTTCCACGAGAAGGGAGTTGCTTTGGCCGTCAATGGCATTCGAGGTCGATACCAGGCGTGCCGCGAATTTCTCACCAGGATACTCGGGCAGGGTCAGATCGGCCGTGAGATTGCCCCGAATACGCGCGGAATAATTCTGCGGCACCTGAACGTAAACCCGGATTTTTTGCAGGTCGGCGACCACAAACAGAAGCGATCCAGCTGCGCCTGCTCCCGGATTGACGAGGGCTCCGATGTCGGTTGTACGCTGCGTCACAATCCCGTCAAAAGGAGCCGTGATTTGCGCAAATGCTTTGGTGGCGACCAGGCGGTCAAGATTTGCCTTGGCTGAGACGAGAGCGGCGGTTTTGACGGCGAGATCGCCGGCTTTGTTATCCGCGTCCTGTTTGGCGACTGCGCCGATGGCGACCAGATGCTCCCAGCGCTGATTTGTCGTGTCGGCCAACTGCCGCGCCGCCTGGGCGTTTGCGACATCGGCTTTTGCCTGTTCGATCTGCTGATCGAGTTCAGGAGTGTCGATATCGGCAAGCAACTCGCCTTTGTGAACATGTGCGCCGATATCCTGGTACCACTTCGTGAGATATCCCGGAACGCGGGCATAAATCTGGGCTGAGTAAAAAGCCTGCAGATTGCCGGGAAGCGTCAGCGCATTCGATCCGGCACCGGCCAGAGGGTGAATGACGCCAACCGTCGGGACGGACTGTTCAGCCGCCACCGTCACCTGATCGGCACTGGCCTGCATTCTCGCCATCATCCCGTGGGCCACGATGGCAATCGCCATCACGGCGGCCACCAGCGCGATGCTGCGCACGGTCCTTACGGCTTTCCTTTTCGGGTCTGCCGGATCGCTGGGCGGGGTCATGGTCCTCTCCTGAAAATATCGCAATATTCAGTATTGATCGGGGCCGCTACGCGTCCGCATCGTTCATTCCGCGGGGACAAATCCCTCATCCCCCCGGCCATACAGCAGCGGCAATCCCGATTCGGCTTTGCTGCGGTCGCGGCGATGGACAACGCTGAACGCCACCGGAACAAAAAACAGCGTGGCTATTGTGGCAACGATCAGTCCGCCAATGACCGCGCGGCCCAAAGGTGCGTTCTGTTCTCCGCCCTGACCCAGACCCAGCGCCATCGGCGACATTCCGATGATCATCGCCAGAGCGGTCATCAACACCGGACGGAACCTTGTCACGCCCGCCTCAATCGCCGATTTGGCCGAATCGCCGGTTGCCGCCAGGCGCTCACGTGCAAAGCTGATCACCAGAACGCTGTTCGCGGTCGCCACACCCATGCACATGATCGCGCCGGTGAGAGCCGGAACGCTCAAAGTGGTGTCGGTCGCGAACAGCATCCAGACGATTCCCGCCAGCGCCGCCGGAAGCGCGCCCACAATCACCAACGGATCAATCCATGACTGGAAGTTTATCACGATCAGCAGGTAAATCAGAACAATGGCCTCGGCCAAACCAAAGGACAGCCCCTGGAACGAGGTTCGCATCGTCTGCGTCTGCCCACGCAATGTCACGGTTGAACCTTTCGGGCGGTCTTTTGCCGTGCTGTCGATCAGCTTCTGAATGTCGCCGGCGACCGCGCCGAGATCCCGTCCCTGTGTCGTGCCGTAAACGTCAATGGCGGGCTGAATGGCGTAATGTGAGACGATGGCATCGCTGTTTTCGCGGCGGATCGTGCCCAGCGCGCCAAGGACCTGCATCTTTCCGGCGCCGCCGCCCGTAACCGGAATGTTTTCCATTTTCGACAGCGAATTGAGCCGGTACTGCGGTGTCTGCGCCACAATGGGATAGGAGGCACCGTTTCGCGGGTCGAGCCAGAATGCCGGCGCAACCTGGAAACTGCTCGCCAGATTGACGATCAGGCTGTTCGTCACATCCCTTTCGGTCACACCAACCGCGGCGGCGCGGGTGCGGTCGATGTCAATCGCCAGTTCCGGGTAATGGGATGATTGCTCCAGCCGGATATCGGCCGTCCCGGGGATTTTCGCGATCCCCCGCAGCAACTCCTGTGCATAGCTCTCGTTGGCCGCTCTGTTCGGTCCAGCGACGATGACATCAATAGGTGCGGGCGCTCCGAAATTGAGGATCTGGCTGACGATATCCGCCGGCAGAAAGGCGAATTGGCTGCCAGGGAAGCTTTGCGGAAGAACTCTGCGCAGTTCTTTTACGTAATCATCGGTAGGGGCGTGATCGGCGTTAAGGCCGACGAGGATATCTCCATCCTCCGGGCCAACGCCTCCGTCATTCGAATAGGCGCGGTTCTGACCGCTGACCGGCAAGCCGATATTATCCACGATGGTGGCGACATCCTTTGCAGGGATGACGCTGCGGATTTTCGATTCAACCCGGTCGAACAATGCCGCCGTCTCCTCAATCCGCGTCCCGATCGGGGCACGGACGTGAATATTCATCTGGCCCGAATCGACAGAGGGGAAGAAATCCTGGCCCAGATAGGGGAACAGGGCGAAGGAGGCCACGACAAGCGCGGCAAAACCAATGAGAAAGGCGCGGCGCCGGGCCACGGCCAATTCCAGAAGGTGGCTGTACGAGACCCGCATCCGGTCGAAACGCCGGGAAAATGCATGCTGGATCATGACGAACGGATTGCGGGTCCGCCGAATGCCCGCCTCGGCATCATGCTCGCGCATGACATCGATCGTATGCTGCGTGCCGTGTGCCTTGAGCAGAAAATTTGCCATAACAGGCACCAGCGTTCTCGACAGAACAAAGGACGCAATGAGCGCGAAAACCACCGCTTCGGCCATCGGCGCGAACAGAAACCCCGAAATTCCGGGGAAGAAGAACATCGGAACGAAGACGATGCAGATTGAAATCAGGGACACGAAAGCCGGCCCAACGATCTGCTGCGCGCCGTCGAAGATCGCCGTTTGAACGGGTTTGCCCTGTTCCAGATGCCAGTTGATGTTCTCAATCGTGACGGTCGCGTCATCGACAAGGATTCCGACCGCGAGCGCAAGGCCTCCCAGTGTCATCAAGTTCAGCGTCTGTCCCATCGCCGAGAGGCCGGCAATGGACGCGAGAATAGCCAGCGGAATGGATGTCGCGATGATCAATGTCGAGCGCCAGCTGCCAAGAAAGATCAGGATCATCAGGCTGGTCAGGGCGGCGGCGACAATTCCTTCGCGCACGACATCCGTAATCGCGGCTTTCACGAAAATCGACTGATCGGAAAAAGGATCGATTCGAAGATTACTCGGCAATGCTTCGCGCATACGCGGCAACAGCGCCTTTACATCATTGACGATATCAAGCGTGGATACGCTGCCGCTTTTGAGGATGCTCATGAGCGCCGAACGGCGACCGTCCACCCGGACCAGATTGCGCTGCGGCGGAAAGCCGTCGCGAACATGACCGATGTCGCGAATGTAAATCGTCGTTCCGTTTTGATACGCCACCGGCAGATCGTTCAGTTCGTCCACGGCAACGGGGCTGTCGTTCAGTTTGACGTTGTACTCGAATGTTCCGATTTTCGTGGTGCCGGCCGGAAGAATTTGGTTTTGCGCCGCGATGGCATTTTCGACGTCTTCCGCCGAGAGGTGCTTTGCCTGCAGCGCTTGCGGGTCGAGGTCAATCTGGATTTGCCGTTCTTTTCCGCCGTACGGAGACGGAACCGCAACACCTTGCACGGTGGCGAGTCCCGGACGAATGAAGTTTTGCCCGATGTCGTAAATCTGCTGTTCGGACAGACCCGCGCTCGACAACGCAAGCTGCAAAATCGGTACAGTGGACGCATTGTAATTCAGGATCAGCGGAGGCGTGATTCCCGCCGGGAGTTGCTTCAGGACGGTTTGCGAAACGGAGGTGACTTCGGCGGTCGCGGTCCGGATATCAGCCTCGGGCCGGAAGAAGATCTTTACGATGCCGATTCCGAATAGCGACTGGCTTTCGATATGCTCGATATCGTTCACATAAGTCGGAAGCTGTCGCTCGTAATAATAAACGACGCGCCCTGCCATTTCATCCGGCGCGAGACCGCGATATGTCCAGACAACTGCAATGACCGGAATCCTGATGTCCGGGAAAATGTCGGCGGGCGTGCGGAGCGCAGCGAGCACGCCGAACAGTATGATGAAGATCGCAAGGACGATCGGGGTGATCCGGTATTTGAGCGCGATGCGGACAATTGCCGCCATTGCGTCCTCCTCTTGAACGCCCGCCAAGCGCCATTCCGGCGGCGGATATATTTGCCTCCAGGCTATGACGGCCTTGATCGGAAGCGGCTAATGATACGTGAATCGCTGTAGCTTTGCCAAAAACACCCCTTGGCGGGGCAGGTTGGCCAATCAATCTGCAGCGGTTATGTCCCGATATTCGATTATGCGGCCTGACTACTTAGACGGGGATCCTGAATTCACCGTATAGGCGAGATTAAAATTCGATTATGTGATCACCGGACCTGCGGCAGGTTTGCGGTGTTCGGATATATATTTCAGTCGACGGATTTTAACCGTCGCGGAGCGGTGCGCGGCAATCCTGCCCGGCACCAGGAAGTGTTTCCGGGGGCCGGTTGGTGCCTTTCACCGGTTTCGCATTTGTTGGGGAAATCGGACCATAGATCGACGGGGTGGAGTGGTATGCGTATTCTTGCGATCGAAGACGAAGAGCGGCTGCTGGACATCATTGGGCGCAGTCTGAAGACCGAGGGATTTTCGGTGGACGGCGTATCGAAGGCCCGCGACGCACTCGATCATGTAAAATCGTATCACTACGATTTGATCATACTGGATCTGCAACTGCCCGACGGCTCCGGAACGACACTGCTGCGACAGATCCGCGAACAGCATCGGAAAATGCCCATCCTGATCATTACCGCGCGCGGCGACATCGACAGCAAGATCGAGAATTTCGAAGCGGGCGCCGACGATTATCTTACCAAACCCTTTGCACTCGCCGAACTCACGATTCGCGTCCAGGCGCTTCTCCGCCGCGGACCGCTGGTGCAGGACAACGTCCTCAAAATCGACGATCTGGAACTTAACCGGCTGACGCGTCAGGTCCGACGCGGCGGGAAGCGCATCGAGCTCAGTCCGAAGGAATATTCTCTGCTGGAGTACATGTTCCTGCACGCTGGCCGTACATTGTCGCGATCAATGATCGTCGAACGTATCTGGGATCAGTCCTTCGAGGGGTTGACCAACATTGTCGATGTTTATATCGGCCATTTGCGGCATAAGATCGACGAGGGATTCGAACCGAAACTGATCCGAACAGTGCGTGGCCTCGGTTACTCTCTTGATCCGCATTCGAAATGATGAACTGGCGCTCGATCACCTTCCGGCTCGTCGCCCTTTATTGCGGCCTGCTGCTGGTGCTTGGGGCTTCGTTTTCACTGTTCACCGTCATCAGTTTCGAGCGCTACACGGGTGAGACGGTGCTGACGAACACCGCCGCGCGCGCGACAGAAGCCTGGAACATCATTAAGGGGGTCGTTTCCAATCCTGCCCAGGTGAATACGCTGATGGAGCAGAGATTCGACCCGGTTCCCCTTGATCGCTTTTTTCGAATCCGCGTGAATGGAAAAGTCATCTACCGGTCCGGAGAGCCTGCAGACGGCGGTTTCGCTGCGAGCAATGTTCCTCTTACGGATGCGGTAGACGGAACGGAGTCCCGCAACTACGGACTCCTCATGATCTATGCCCGGCGTTTCGCTTTGCCCGATGGACGCGTCGTAATCATCGAATCGGGCCAGTCGAATGCTTTTGCCAAGGGCATGGAGTTCAGTCTTGTAAGCTCGCTGCTGATTGGTCTGCCGGTGCTGCTTTTTGCAGCCGCGGCTGCAGGTTACCTCCTGATCCGTCGGGCGCTATCACCTGTCGAACTGATGATTCAGGCCGCCGAAGACATCAGTTTCAAGAATCCACGCAAGCGGTTGCCGTTATTGGGGACGGCCGATCGCGTGGAAGCTCTGGGGCTCGCGCTCAACCGCATGCTTGATCGGCTCGACAGCGCCTATCAGCATGCGAACCGTTTTTCGTCCGATGCCGCTCACGAATTGCGCACACCGCTAGCGATCATTCAGGGAGAGCTGGAATTTGCGCTCGCTGCCGGCGGATTCACGACTGAAGTGGAAAGCGCGGTGGGAAATGTCCTCGATGAAGTCGATCGTTTGACCAAGATCGTGGACAGCCTACTGACCTTGTCCCGGATGGATCATCCGTCAGGACAACGTGCTTATTCCAGCGTCGATCTCCATGCGCTTGCCACCGAAACAGTCGAACAGATGCAGCTGCTGGCCGCGGAAAAAAATGTGACGCTTGAGATTCCCACCGGCAGTAAGACCATGGTGACAGGTGATCGCGATCGCCTGAAGCAGGTCCTTGTCAATCTGCTGGACAACGGCATCAAATATAACGTTCCCGGTGGTCATGTTGCGGTTGACGTCACGACCAGTGGCGACAGCGCCCGCCTGACGATTTCCGATACCGGCATAGGCATTGCTCCCGAGAGTCGGGAATATATTTTCGACCGGTTTTATCGGGTCTCGACGAATCGTGGCGATGTTGGTGCCGGACTTGGACTCGCGATCGTGAAGTCGATCTGCAATGCGCATGGCGGCTCGATACGGGTATCCAGCACAGTCGGTTCAGGAACCTCGTTCTGCGTGAGTCTTCCGCGTGATGAATCGCAACCGGCCGCAAATGCGGAAGGCGCTCACGGGCCGGAATCACGCTCCCGGGAACTGGAATCGACCGCCTCGGCCGCGTGAGCCGCGTCTGCGCGACGAGACCGCCCTTTATCGCGCGTATTTTCCGATAATGGTCGTACCGCCCAGCGTGTGTCCCCTGATTGCAGCATAGACTTCGTCGCGGGTCATTCCGGGCCTGAGCGATTGTGGATCGAGATCGGTGGCGACGACGGTAAACACGTAATGATGCGGCGCCTCGCCGACCGGCGGGCAAGGTCCGATATACAGCGCGTTATCCCGGGTGCCCTTGCCACCAATGAAATTTTTGGAACCTCTTGTGATTTCCCCCTCCGCGAACGACGTGACATTCGCGGGAATGCCATAGCCGAGCCAATGTGACACACCCTGCCCAAGCAGGCCGTCCGGGTCCTGCATGAATACAACGAAGCTCCTGGTTTTGGCGGGCGCATTCGACCACGCGAGCGCAGGCGAGATATTTTGTCCGCCGCACATGCGCATGGGATCATCGGCGGCATTTTTCCGGTTGAGCATGCCTCCGTCGGAAAATGAGGAAGACGAGACCGTAAAGGGTGGCGCGGCATGGGCGGGGCTATCAAGGCCGCCGGAAAACGCTATCGTCGCAACCGCTGCGACAGCGGCAAGAGTGCTGCGCTCCATCTCAATCGGCCTCTGGTGCTGCGAAATTCAAGCTAGCACCACAGGTCAGGCTTGCGCCATGGCTCCGCGTACGGGTTTGTGGTAATTCAGCCGCGGGAGTGGAGGATACCATCCTGGCGCTCTTGTCCGGCAACATTTCTGGGGAGAAGGATTTCATGCGCGTAACCACATTCATCGCTTCGGCTGCGATTGCCTCAATCGCTGCCGGCGGATTCGCATTGGCAGCCATGCCTGGCCCCATCAAGGTCAACAACGGCATGCTGACGGATGCAAAGGGAATGACCCTGTACACTTGGGATAATGACAAGCAAGCCAACAAGTCTTCCTGCAACGGCATGTGCGTGGTGAACTGGCCCGCACTAAAAGCGGAAGGCGGCGACAAGGACATGGGCGAATACACCGTCGTCACCCGCGATGATGGCAGCAAGCAATGGGCCTACAAGGGAAAGCCCTTGTATTACTGGCATCTGGACGCAAAGGCCGGCGATACCCAGGGCGATGGCCGGGGGATGGTCTGGCACATCGCAAAGCCCTGAGATCCAGGCCAGGGTTCTATTGTTAAAAGGTTCTTCGCAAATCAGGGCGCCAGCACAGCTGGCGTCCTGATTTGTAATTGGCAACAGCATCTTAGCGCCCCGTTGCCGCCGTCATAAAAGCTTCGTTTAACAGTGACATGCGTTGCGTACTTCTGGGCCAGAGCATGGGCGCGGACGAGGTCCGCTATCCTGCATGCTACAGCCAATCCGGAGAGGTAAAGCGCAATGAAGTTCCTCAACAAATTTGTGGCTGGGGCGCTCGCAATCGCGGCCGCCACGGCAGTAACGGGTGCCGTTCTTGCCGCCGATATTTCGGGGGCGGGGGCAACCTTCCCCTTCCCCATCTATTCGAAATGGGCAGCCGCTTACAAAGCCCAGACCGGCACAGGTCTGAATTACCAGTCGATCGGCTCTGGCGGGGGCATTGCCCAGATCGAAGCCCACACCGTGACATTCGGCGCGTCCGACATGCCGATGACTGCTGCGGACCTGGAGAAGAACGGACTCGTCATGTTCCCGACCGTCGTCGGCGCGGAGGTCCTTGTTTACAATCTTCCGGGAATCCCCTCGAACACCATCGTTCTCGACGGTTTGACGCTGGCCAATATTTACCTCGGCAAGATCACGAAATGGGATGATGCCGCCATCAAGAAGCTGAACCCGAGGGTCAATCTGCCCAACGCGGCGGTCGCTGTCGTGCATCGTTCCGACGGATCAGGCACCACTTTCATCTTCGCGAACTATCTTTCGAAGGTCAGCAAGGAATGGGGCGACAAGGTCGGCGCTGCGGTTTCGGTTGATTGGCCGGTCGGCATCGGCGCCAAAGGCAACGAAGGCGTGGCCGGAAATGTCGCTCAGACCGCGGGATCCATCGGCTATGTCGAATATGCTTATGCTGCGCAAAACAAGCTGCCCTACACCAAAATGGTGAACCGGGACGGTAAGATCGTCAGCCCGACGATGGCATCGTTCCAGTCGGCGGCTGCAAGCGCCGACTGGGAACATGCCGATCATTTCTACATGATCCTGACCGATCAGCCGGGCGCCAACACATGGCCGATCGAAAATCCCACCTTCATCCTGGTGCCGAAGAATCCGCCAAATCCGGCGGCCGCCTCGGAAGCCCTGAAATTCTTCAAATGGGCCTATGCGAATGGCGGGAAGATGGCCCAGGATCTCGATTACATTCCTCTGCCGCAGCCTGTCGTGTCGAGGATTGAGGCCAGCTGGAAGCAAATCCAGGGCGTCAATCCCTGATCTGTTTCGGTCCGACACCCGGCTGTTCCGGAACTCGGGTTGATGTTGAAGATGACGGGCGGGTTGGCCGAGTCCATGAGCGGCCCTCCCGCCCTTTTCAGCAGGATATTCATTTTCCGTGGTCGATCTGGCATTGAACGCACACGCCACACCGAAGCTGGTCACCAGCAGCATGCCGGGTTCTCTCGGGTCTGACCGCACCTTCCACTTCTTCGCTCTTGCCAGTGCCGCCGGCGTGCTGGTCATGTTCATTGGCATCATGGTTGCGCTCACCTATGGCGCGTGGCCGGCAATCCAGGCCTTCGGATTTTCTTTCCTCTGGTCCGAGATATGGAATCCGGTGACGCAGAAATTTGGCGCCGTCGCGCCGATCTATGGGACGGTCGTGACTTCGATGCTCGCCATGCTGATTGCGGTCCCGGTCGGAATCGGAATTGCAATCTTTCTTACGGAACTGTGTCCGCGCCAGATTCGCAGGCCGATCGGGATCGCCATCGAGCTTCTCGCCGGGATCCCGAGCATCATCTACGGCATCTGGGGCCTGTTCATTCTCGCACCATTTCTGCAGAAATTCATCTTTCCGCCGGTGATCGCCGCGTTTCAAAACGTGCCGGTGCTTTCCGATCTGTTTGCCGGGCCTCCCTTTGGAATTGGAATCTTCACCGCGGGCCTGATCCTCGCGATCATGGTGCTGCCCTTCATAACAGCTGTCACGCGCGACGTTTTTCTGACTGTGCCGCCGGTCCTCAAGGAGGCGGCATATGGTCTGGGAGCGACCATTTGGGAAGTCGAGTACAATGTGGTCCTGCCCTATGCGAGCGGCGGCGTGGTCGGCGGCATCATGCTCGCGCTCGGCCGAGCCCTTGGCGAAACCATGGCGGTGACCTTCGTTATCGGTAACGCGCACCGCATTTCGAGCTCGCTGCTGGCTCCCGGCACCACGATCTCCGCTGCCATTGCCAATGAATTTACCGAAGCCGTCGGGCCGCTCTACGGGCCGTCCCTGATTGAACTCGGATTGATTCTGTTCTTTGTCACCGTCGTCGTGCTGGGAGCTGCGCAATACATGCTGTACCGGATGCGGCTGCGTGCCGGGGGGCGGTCGTGAATAAGAGTCTTTATTTTCGCCGGCGCGCCCGCAGCGCGGTTTTCATGTCCCTGTCGGTCGCGGCGACGCTGTTCGGTCTGGGTTGGCTGGCGTTGATCCTCGGCGCGTTGCTGTATCAGGGCTTCACCGGACTGAACCTGGCGGTATTCACCGAATCGACCCCACCACCGGCTGCCTCGGGTGGCCTTGTCAACGCGATCGTCGGTAGCCTGATGATGAGTGTTTTTGCGGTCGTTATCGGGACACCAATCGGGCTGATGGCGGGGACCTATCTCGGCGAATATGGCAGGCACGGGCGGCTTGGTTTCGTGGTCCGGTTTGTCAACGACATTCTACTCTCGGCCCCATCAATCATTCTGGGCCTTTTCATCTATGATGTGATGGTCCTGCCGATGGGCCACTTTTCGGCGTGGGCCGGCGGTGTTGCGCTGGCCACCATCGTCATTCCGGTGGTCGTGCGCACCACCGAAAACATGCTGCTTCTGATCCCGAACACACTGCGCGAAGCCGCGGCGGCACTTGGCGCCGCCCGTTCCACGATCATTCGGCAGGTGACCTGGCGCGCGGCACGCGCCGGCATCGTCACCGGCGTGCTGCTCGCGGTGGCGCGCATTTCGGGCGAAACCGCTCCGCTTCTTTTCACCGCGCTCAACAATCAGTTCTGGAGCCTCGATCCCAATGCACCCATGGCGAGTTTGCCGGCGGCGATCTTCCAGATGGCACTGAGTCCCTACGCAGACTGGCATCGGCTCGCCTGGTCAGGGGCTCTGCTGATCACAATGACCGTGCTGATTTTGTCGATCACCGCCCGTGCGGTTGAATTGCGTTCGGAGTAGCAGAAATGTCCCCAGGCAACGGAACCAACGGAAGCAGCGGAAACGTCAAGGTCGCCATCAATAACCTCTCGTTTTATTATGGAAAATATAAAGCACTGAAGAACATCACGCTGCCGATCTATCGGAACAAGGTAACCGCTTTCATCGGTCCGTCCGGCTGCGGCAAATCCACTTTATTGCGCGTTCTGAACCGCATTTATGAAATGTACCCGGATCAGCATGCGGAAGGAGAAGTGCTGCTCGACGGCCAGAACATCCTGGCAAGCGGCGTGGACGTGACAATGTTGCGCGCCAAGGTGGGAATGGTGTTCCAGAAGCCGACCCCGTTTCCGATGACGATATTCGACAATATCGCCTTTGGTCTGCAGCTCTATCACAGACATGCCAAGTCCGAACTGGAGGGGCGCATTGAGGAGGCACTCCGGCGCGCCGCTCTCTGGGACGAGGTCAAAGACAAGCTTCACGCCAGCGGAACATCGCTTTCGGGCGGCCAGCAGCAGCGGTTGTGCATCGCGCGGTCGGTTGCGATCGAGCCTGAATTGATTCTGTTCGACGAGCCCTGCTCTGCGCTCGATCCGATCTCTACCGCCAAGATCGAAGAACTGATCAATGAACTGACCGAGGACTACACGATCGCCATCGTGACACACAACATGCAGCAGGCCTCGCGTGTCTCCGATTATTCGGCCTTCATGTTTCTCGGCGAACTGATCGAATTCGATGTTACCGAGAAGCTGTTCACCGCGCCGTCGCTGAAGCAGACCGAGAATTACATCACCGGCCGTTTCGGCTGACCATCGGACGGGTCACCCGACTTGCCTTCGCGCGCTGATCGCGATAGGTCGCGGGCCATGGATAACGAAATCCGGCACGACTGGACCGCAGACGAAGTGTGTCTGCTGTTTGGTTTGCCGTTTGCGGATTTGATATTCCGGGCCCAGACACTGCACCGGAAATATTTCAACAGCCGGCATGTGCAGATTTCCACGCTTTTGTCGATAAAGACGGGCGGCTGTCCCGAGGATTGCGCTTACTGTCCCCAGAGCGCGCGTTACAAAACTGGAGTTAAAGCCGGAAAGATCGTGGACGTGTCTGCGGTGCTGGATGCGGCGCAGGGGGCAAAACAATCCGGGGCTTCCCGCTTTTGCATGGGCGCGGCGTGGCGCGAACCGAAAGACCGCGACCTTGATGACGTATGCGCAATGATCGCGGGCGTTCGCGAACTGGGCCTGGAGACCTGTGCGACGCTGGGCATGCTGAGCGGACCGCAAGCCACCAGGCTGAGGGAAGCCGGTCTTGATTATTACAACCATAACCTGGATACGTCGCCGGAATATTACGGCCAGATCATCAGTACACGTTCTTATCAGGAGCGGCTGGAGACCCTGGCCCATGTTCGTGCCGCGGGTATCCGCGTATGCTGCGGCGGTATAATCGGGATGGGCGAAAGCGAACAGGACCGCGCTGGCCTGATCGCGACGCTTGCGAACCTTCCGGAGCATCCGGAATCCGTTCCGATCAATGCGCTGGTTCGGGTGGATGGTACGCCCCTCGCGGACCGTCCGGCCATCGATGCGCTTGACTTCGTCAGAACAATCGCGGTGGCGAGAATCACAATGCCCAAATCCGCGATACGCCTCTCCGCCGGACGTGAAGAGATGAGCGATGAAGCCCAGACGCTTGCGTTTCTCGCAGGCGCAAACTCGATTTTTTACGGACCTCGCCTGCTCACCACGCCAAATCCGTCCGAAGAACGGGATCGCAGGCTGATGCAGCGCCTGGGGCTTGTGCCGGCTCCGCTACAGCCCTGATGCCGCCACAACCTGCGCCAGAAAGCGTTCGCATTTCGCGCGTGAGTGGCGGGATTTCAGCATAACCGCGAAAGCTTCAAGCCTGCCCTTCTCGAAAGCGCTCACAATCGCTTCATGAACATAGGATTTGCGGCAAACGGCAGGTGTGTTGGCAAGATCCTCGGCTGCCGCCTTTACCGCTTCCAGGACCTGCTTGCGGCGTTTTCGTTCGCTGGATGCCGGCACCGTGCGAGCCAGGTTCTCCAGCACCGCGGCAGATGCCGACAGGGTTCGAAAGTCCTTCAGGGAGACATTTGTCCCTGCGATATCGCGCAGGAAGGTGTTGACGTCTTTTGCCGTTGCCCGCCGGATCTCCCCGCTTTCGGTGCGATACTGAAACAGGCGCGGGCCATGGAGCGTTCGCAAAACCGGTATGGCAGCGGCGACGCGCGCGGACCTGAACCTCTTGCAGATCGCCTTTCCGCCCTTACCGCGAAAAACGAGTGAGATCTCCTCACCCGTGACGCGCACATTTGATTTCAGCAGTGTCAACGCGCCGCGGGTTCCGTGCTGCCGCGCGTATTCTTCGCTGCCGGGCCTGATGGCGCTTGCTCCTACGAGTTCGATGGCGGCTGCGAGTGCGAACTCCCGGGTTGGCGCTTCTCCGCCAAGATGCTGCGTGATGGCGCGTCTGATTTTGGGCATTACGGAAGCCAGCGCCGCAAGACGTTTCGCCTTGGCTGCTTCGCGAATTTTCCGCCACTCGGGATGATACCGGTATTGCAGCCGTCCGGCACCGTCGCGTCCGGCCGCCTGAAGATGCGTACGCTCGTCCGGACTGAAGCGCACATCGTCATAGGCCGGCGGTACGGCAAGGCCTGCAAAGCGCCGCAGCATCGCCTGGTTGCGTATTTCGCTGCCATCGGGCGACCAGTACGTAAAACCGCGTTCGCCCCGCCGCCGTTCAATCGTCAGCTGTTCCCTCGTTACGTAATGCAGGTCCAGCCGGCGCGTCAGCGCGAGTGTCTTCGGGGATGAATTCGATATACCGGACATGGCTGCCTCCGGACCGGCAACGTACCCTGCTTCCAGTCGGTTCCCAGGGAACAAAACCATTGATTAAGCGTTTGGAGGAATTGCTGGAAAGGCTGCCGGAGAAAAAGCTTGAACCCGACCACCTGCGCAATGGCTGCGAGTACCGTGGCGAGGGCGAATTCACAGCGCGTTCTCATCGTTGAAGATGAAGCTCTGGTCGGCATGGCCCTCGAAGATGCCCTTGAGTTCCTGGGTATCGAGGTCGCCGGCGTCGCGGGCACGGTGGACGAGGCGTTGACTCGGGTTGAAGCCGACAATTTCGATGGCGCCATCCTGGACGTCCAGCTGCACGGGAAAGACGTCTTGCCGGTTGCCGAATTGCTCGAGCGGCGGGGAATACCATTCGTGTTCGCGACAGGGTACGGGAAAGCGGGTCTTCCCGAGAAGTACCGGGATGCTCCCGTCCTGCAAAAGCCGTTCATGCCGGCCGAACTCAAAGACATCCTGGCCAGGGCAGGAATCTGCCGGGATCCTGCCTGAAGGGAAGCCATTCCGCCGCGTCACACAGGGCGATTGCGCCGCTTGCGAGCGGACCGGGACGCAGCTAACTAGCTGATCTCAAATTCCCCCGGCAAAGGAGCCTTCATGTCCCGCAATAGAATCGCGCTGATCGGCGGTGGCCAGATCGGCGGTACGCTCGCTCACCTCATTGGGCTGAAGGAACTTGGCGACGTTGTGCTGTTCGATGTGGTCGAAGGTCTGCCCCAGGGTAAGTCGCTGGACATCGCGCAATCGGCTCCGGTTGAGGGGTTCGATGCAAGCTTCAAGGGCACGAACAGCTACAGCGACATCGAAGGCTGCGACGTTGTGATCGTTACGGCGGGGTTTGCGCGGAAGCCGGGCATGAGCCGCGATGATTTGCTCGTCAAGAATCTTGGTGTGATGAGTCAGGTCGGCGAGGGCATTCGCAATCACGCGCCGGACGCTTTCGTGATCTGCATAACCAATCCGCTCGACGCAATGGTTTGGGCGCTCCGGCAGTTCTGCGGGTTGCCGCACACGAAAGTGGTCGGCATGGCCGGCGTGCTCGACTCCGCGCGGTTTCGGCATTTTCTCGCGGAAGAACTCCACGTTTCGGTGGAAGACGTCTCGGCCTTTGTGCTGGGCGGCCATGGCGACACAATGGTCCCGATGCCCAGATTTTCGACCGTGGCGGGGATTCCGCTGCCGGAGCTCGTCGAAATGGGATGGATTTCACAGGCCAGGCTGGACGCATTGACCCAGAGAACACGCGATGGGGGCGCCGAGATTGTCGGGCTTCTGAAAACGGGATCGGCCTATTACGCCCCCGCGTCCTCGGCAATCGCCATGGCCGAATCCTATTTGCGCGACAAAAAGCGTGTGCTTCCCTGCGCCGCGCATGTTGATGGCAAATATGGTCTCAGGGATCTTTATGTCGGCGTGCCCGCCGTAATTGGAGCATCGGGCGTGGAGCGCATCGTGGAACTCGAGCTCGCGGCAAATGAGCGGGCGATGTTCGACAAATCGGTAGATGCCGTCAGAGGGCTTATCGAGGCCTGCCGCAAGCTCGAGCCACGGCTGCAATAGAGATCTCCTAACCCGCCGCTGCGCTGTTTCCATATTCCTCTTTCAGCAGGTCGAGGCGCAGATACACTTCGCGGTCCGAGTAAACGAACAATCGTGCGATGGTGTCACCAGCGTGATGGGTTATCCAGTTTCCCTGCGGCAGTGTGAAAACATCCTTCGGTCCCCAGGCAAAACTCTCGTTTCCGACACTTGAGGCGCCATGTCCCTCCACAACCACGCAAATGGCGTTAAAGTTGGAGCGAAAGGGAAGGGTGGTCACATTCGCATCCAGCTGCACGAGTTGATGGTCCATCAGCGCCATCGCCGGGCCGCCGGTGGCCGGATTGATGTAGCGGACGCGGCGGGATCCGTCCCTGCCCACCGGCGCCGCCTCCGCGCCTGCACGCGCTGCTGCATAGCCATACCGGAAAACCGGTGAATGCAGGCTGTTGTCGCTGTCCGTCAAAGGCAGAATTCCAGGCACGGAGAATGCCGCATCAGGGGCGCTGCGATGCAGCTCCGCAGGTGGCCCGGGCTCGAATTCCGCCGTGCCGAGATAGCGATGCAAGGGGCTGTTCAACCCGTCAATCCAGATCATGGGCGCTGAGCCGCGGTGGACATGCTCGTGCCAACACCAGCCAGGCGTCAGAATCAAATCTCCTTCTGTCATGGGATATTCCTTGCCGTTGACGACGGTTACCGCCCCCTCGCCCTCCAGAACGAAACGGATCGCGTCCATGGAATGGCGGTGCGGCCGCGCCGTTTCGCCCGGCAGAAGTATCTGCAGCCCGGCATTCAGCCCTCTGGTGGTTGCCGCGCGGCGGGAGCCGTTGATCTCCGGATCGGTGAACATCAGCACGCGACGTTCGACATCGCGTGGCGAAACCAGTTCGATCGCCTTGTCGATCAGGGGCCGGATTTTGCCCCAGGACCAGTACAGCGGTTTGGGCGCAGCGGCGCGCTCGCTGAACGCCACCGCGCTTTCCCACAGCGGAGAAAGGCGCGCGTTCTGCCACTCGGCCCTCGCCGCTTCATAGGCAGGTGACAATTGCTCAACGGACATTCAGATTTCCTCCGCGTCTGATAGTCCAGCCTACCGGTCGCTGCTGCGGATGTCCGGGCGCCTGGCTTGCGCAACGCGTCGCCTTCCGCCTATTTTCTCCGCGCCAAAAGTTTTTGCCGCCTTAGCTCAGCCGGTAGAGCACATCATTCGTAATGATGGGGTCGCGTGTTCGAGTCACGCAGGCGGCACGCTCGCAATAAAGTCAACAACTACAAGGTATCACGCGATTTGCTGCGGGTTTAAATCGTCCACATAATGCGACAACAAACCGCACATGGACATCAGGCGGACATCACGGGAGGCAATTTCGGCTACCCCGCAGCCCGCCGCAGCGCTGCGCAATTCCGTGCTCGGCTGGAAACGGCAGATAAGGCGTCTCGGCCGTGTGATGCGACGGCACCTGAAGCAGTCCACCGCGCCAGCCGCATTTCGTGCAGCGCGGATTCTTTCGCAGTAGATCACTTGATCCGAACGTCTTCACGACAGCCTGGTCCGCGACGGTGACCTATGGCCGGCAGGTCCCACCGGCTGCGAAGGGGTTTAGCCTCTGGCCTGAAGATGTCTGCGGCGAAAATCCGCACAAATACGGCACAGAAGAGGACGTTCAACTGCCGACTGCCAACGTCGCGGATTTTTAGTCGCGCAACCGCGCTAAAGCGCACCCGCGGTTGGCCGGAGTTCTGCCACCCCCACCACCGGCGACGATTTCGAGTGCAGTTAAGCCAGTCCAGGAACGTCTGGAGTTGGCGAGGAAGCGAACTGCCCCACGTAATCTGAAACGGTCGCTTTTGACCACTGAGCGGCCGTAACGCAGACATCACCGATCTGGCGAGATTGACCCCAATTTGCCATTCCGGAAAGGAGGGGAATTCCAGGAATGACAGCCCCAGTGTTATCGTGCGGGACCAGTTTGCGGGAAGTTGTCTGTGCTGAAAGCTAACGTTCAACCCAGGTCACAAAAGCCAGCTCAGTCCCGAGGGCGGACAAACTGGAATTCTAAACACTGGAGGCGTTCATGAAGCATGGTGGCTTGCTTGCAAGTTTGCTTTGCAGCTCGATGCTCGTGTCTGCGGCGAGCGCCGTCGCGGCGGCGTCTGCCCCCGATCTGTCCGGCGCCTGGGCGCGTACGACCTTCGAGCTGGAGCCGCCTGCGTCGGGGCCGGGACCTTTACGCGATCCGCCCCGCGGGAGCAACGCGCCGCCAGCCTACACCAGCCCCATTCTCAAACCTGCGGCCGCGGCGATCGTGAAGCAGCGCTATGAAAGCGTGCAGGCGGGCAAGCCCTATCCCACTCCGTCCGAAACCTGCTGGCCGATGGTGCCGCCCCTGATCTTCCGCGTTCGTGAGATGCAGCTTGTGCAGAAAAAGGACGAGGTCCTCCTGATGTATATGCAGGACCATGAGGTCCGCCGGGTTCGGATCGGAAGCACGCACCCCGCAAACCTCACGCCCACCTGGCACGGCGATTCTATTGGCCATTACGAAGGTGATGCGCTGGTCGTCGACACGATCGGGATGAAGGTGGGCGCAATCAACGCCATCGATCGGGCCGGAAGCCCCTACAGCAAGGATCTGCACGTGGTGGAGCGTTATCGGCTGATCAGTTACGAGGAGACGAAGGCGGCGCGCGAGCGCAATGTCACGACGGTCGGTGGGCTGACGTCGCTGGCTACGCCCCAGGCCGCGGGCATTGACGAGAATTATCAGGGCAAGGGCTTGCAGATTGAGTTCACCGTGGAAGATCCCAACGTCTTCAACACGCCATGGTCCGGCACAGCGACCTATAGCAAGGCCGACGATATCTGGGTCGAGAATGTGTGCGCAGAGAACACCCATGAATATTACGGCAACCGTGACGCTGCGATCCCCACGGACGACACGCCAGACTTTTGAATGTCGACGGGCGCAGCTCGCATGACTTCGCCGCGGCACAGGGCTGCTCTTTTTGTTTTGATTCAGTGCGAAGGAGGAAACGCCAATGGATTCCGTGATTGATTTATTATTCGATCAGTATGAACGCGGCGGGATGACGCGACGGCATCTTGTCCAGGCGCTGGCCGTATTGGTCTTGCCACAGAGCGCCTTGGCGCAGAATGCCGCCCCGGCTCCCACTCCGATTGTTCGCGGCTTGTCCGTCAACCACGTGGGGCTAACGGTCAGCGATGTTCCACGTTCCTTCGCGTTTTATGAACGACTTTTCGGGGTCACAAGGGGCTGGCCGGCCACGGACGCCGGGACGGGTATCCATATGGACTTGCCTGACGGGTACATCAGCATCGATTCAGTGGCACGACAGAAGGGCGTGATCACACATTTCGCGGTGGCAGTCGACCATATGGATCGGGTTGCTGCCAAACGCCTCGCTGACAAAATCAACAGTGAGCTTCCGGACGCCAAAGCGAGAAATTCATATCAGGCCAATACCGGTGGCTCGACGGTCAATCTCAGAGATCCTGACGGCTTCTTCGTGCAAATCGCGTCGAAAGACGGGCGCTGAACGGTCTGCCCCTATTGTGACCGTGGCGGAGATCGGAAATGCCGATATCGCGCAGGGAACTGGGCCTGATTCTTCCGGCGGCGCTCGCCGGATGGCCCGTGAAATCCCACGCGCAATCATCCAATGCCGTCGACACGATAGCGAATTACTCGCGCAGCGACCGGCAGGTCATGCTGGAGACCGGCGCAAAACGCGAGCGCGGTCTACTGCTATATACGACGGGCACGCAAATCGAACCGCTCATTCAGGGATTTGAGCGCAAATATCCCTTCCTCAAAGTGACCGTGCAACGCGGTACGCAAGCCGACATCGCACGCCGCGCAATCGAGGAATACCGCGCCGGTTACACAAAGATCGACATGTTCGAACTGTCGTCGGAGGGTCTGATCCTGATCCGCGGCGCAAACATCCTCCAGCCCTTCCGGTCACCGGACACGACGGGGTACGATCCCGCCGCAATCGAGCACGAGCGCCATTGGGTCGTCGTGCGCGAATCCTATATCGGCATCGGATCCAACACGAAGGTGATCCCGCCTGCGCGCGGACCGCAGAGCTATGACGATCTGCTCGCGCCCGAATGGCGCGGACGCATGGCCATGTCCGGCTCGGTTTCGACGGCATCGAATTTTGTCGCGACGCTCGCGCTGACCAGGGGTGAGGATTTCGTGCGCAGGCTGGGTGAGCAGAATATCCGCATTTATCCGGTGACGGCGCGGGCGCTGGCCAATCTGATCATCTCGGGCGAAGTAACGCTGTCGCCGACGATCTACAACTTCCATGTCGAGGCAAGTGTTGCCAGAGGTGCGCCACTTCATTGGGTGGCGCCCGGCCCGGTGCCGGTGACCGACACCGCAGTGGCGCTCGCTCGTGCCGCGCCTTCGCCCCATGCTGCCATGTTGCTGATCGATTATCTGCTGTCGCAGGATGGTCAGCGGCTTTATGGCCAACTCGGCTACGGCTCGGCTCGATTCGATATCAACAGTCAGACCGGGGCCAAACCGGAACACAAACTTTATCTCGGCAACCGCCCCAATTATGTGCAGGAATTCGCACATTGGTCAACTTACTGGGATGTGTTCCTGCGCAGGTAGCCGCGGTATCGGGGGGGGAAAATGTTCGAGACGACTGCCGAAGCCAAAAATCGGCGTGTTGACACCGCTTCCGGTCATCGACAACGGCGCCTACGAGTTCTACCGGCTGGTCAATGACCGCATCATGCTGGTGATGATTCCCGTGGGACTGGCCGAGTTCACGGGCAAGGATATGGAGCGCGAGTTCGCGCCGATCGACACTTATCTCGATAGGCTGATGGAGCGTCGTGTCGATATCGTCATGCAATCGGGCGTGCCGTTACCGGCATTGATCGGGGTTGCGGCACATGACGCCTGATCGCTCACATGGCGAACTACACCGGGCGGCCGGCAACCTCTTCAATTTTGGGCGTTGTTGAAGCGGCAAAGCATTTGGGCATCGCTCGCATCGCGCTCGCCAACAAATGGACGGATGCGATGAATGCAACGCTCGGCGAGTTCTTTGTACGGATGAATATTGCGATCCAGGGCGTTGCGTCGAAAGTGCTTGCGCCATCGCAGTTTCAGAGCATGTCCGGCGTTGACAATATTGACCTCGCCTATGCGCTCGGTCGCCAGGCGCTGCGTGATTTGCCTGAGGCCGATGGACTTTACATCGGCGGTGGCGCCTGGCTTTCCCAGCCCGTGGCCGAAGCGCTCGAAGGGGAATTCGGCCGACCCGTGATCACCAATGTTTCAGCAATGATCCGAAACGTGCTGACACGCCTGAATTGCTGGACCCCAATAGCAGGGCACGCCCGGTTGTCGGGATCGTCGTAAACGCCCGCACCTCGCAGTTATTAAGCCTGTGACTGGCGTTGCCGATCGTTATGTGCAGTCGACTATCATCGTGAGCGGCTACGGGCACGCCAGTCGCTCCATGGCGAATGCTCATTTTTGCCGATAAAGCGAAATCGCGTCATGCACTGGTGATGCGTTGTCCAACCCTGACGGGCATGGAGCCGACCCCGGATCGAGCGAGATTGACCGTTATGAGACCTTCGCGTTCGTACCCAATTATGATGCGCGGCGTCCTTGTTCGGAGCGGTACGAGGCGTGCACCGGCGAGCGACGGAACGATGGCATCTTCCACCGGCCAGGAATCTGACGCGGATCAAAAATCCGGCTGTCGGCCATCGGTACTGCGGTGTTTAGCCCCGCGTAATATCCTTCAACATTTTCGGCGCAGACGCGTTGGCTACTCGGCCGAACCGTGCCAATAGGTGGTGATTGCCGACCACGGCGTGGTGAAAACGTTCGGGTCTTCGACCTTAAACTCGACTTGCAATGCCTTGCCCCTGTAATTCGCGTGATCGCCACACCGTTGCCGGCTGCGATGTTGTCGGGAGCGAGGCGGCGATTTTCCCGCTCGCTACGTTCGGCGGCGGCTAAACTGGCCTCGTAATCAATCAGCCGGTAGCGCTCGATGAGATGCAAGGTTTCGCTTATGGCTGCCAGGAATCCACCATCGAATGCGGCCCAACCTTAATGCCAACAGTATCGACGACCAGCGTGTCGCCTTTGAAGTGCCCGACTGATCCCCATACCAACGGAATCACCCTTGCGGGATGTTCGCTGTTCAGGCGCACGCGACGCGTTTGTTGATTTTCGGCGTAAATGATGGTGACCCGGCTCTTCTGCTGCAGCACCTGGATTTCCTGGCGCTGCAAAATATAGGGCGGTGACATCGGCAGGCACTGGTTTGACGGGTTAGGGGCAACCAACCCTTTGAGCTCCAATTCGCCCTGCCTCTTCACAATCTCCGCTGCCTGCGGTTTCAGGATTGGGTCGTGTAATCGCCAACAAACTCATTGAGGTTGCTCTGGCCGAGTAGGCGCGACCGATTAATGATGGGACCGGGCCCCGAAAGCGGAGGCTCAAAACCGATATATTGTCGCGCCCAGTGGCCGGAGAAGTCAGGAATGGAAACAGTGGTGTCTGTTGCCGCCGCTCGCGACATGAAGCCTGCCGTTGGGATAAGGCCAAACACAGCCGCTGCTAAGTAATTCCGCCAGCGATTTGCATCTGTCTCTTCCGTGCCGCATCGCGAACAAGCGAGTGATTGAACCAAAATCTTCGGGTAACGCGGCCGAAGGCTCGTGCTCTTAATCTTCGTTCTTCGCCCGGCAAGTTCAGCCGGCGTTATCGCTCTACCGCGACGGCGGTGACTGGACGAGCGGAAAGATCGCGATGCGATCGCCGCGTACCGAACCGAGCCAAAGTTCGTTGGCGACCTGAATGGCGACGGTACTGACGCCGAACCCGTCGATATCGGAGTGGCGAATGAGTTCCTGGACCCTCAGCGTGGTCGGATCGACCTTCACAACGTTCGATGTCTGCGAAGGCGCGGTCCCTCCTTGGCCCGCGGCAAGCAGCGTATCGTCCGGGGCCCATCGGAGATTATCGAGCCGAAAGCCAACCGGAACACTGTCCCTCTTGACTGGCGTTTGCCCGCGCGACAAGCGAATGAAAGATTGGCTGCCCCATCCGCCAATGTACAGCCACTTGCCGTCTTTGGAGATTCCAAACTGTTCGGACCGGCTGCTTCGCTACCTGGCACTTTGTTCCATCCGATGCCCGGATGCCATTCCCAGACCTCGCCGTTGATTTCGCCCGCCATCATCCGTTCGCGCGCAGCCGCATCAGTGCCCCGCGGCAAAAAGTTTGTGGTGATAATTCGCCGTCGGACAGACCAACGACAGAGTTCAAGCCGATTGGATCAGGCGCAACCGCACATCCGATCCAGGTCAACGTAGGGACCTTG
>CAVVEG010000020.1:0-26236 GCA_963747255.1 uncultured Alphaproteobacteria bacterium | reverse complement strand
TCGTAATGATGGGGTCGCGTGTTCGAGTGACGCAGGCGGCACGCTCGCAATAAAGTCAACAACTACAAGGTATCAACAGACCGCACATGGACATCAGGCGGACATCACGGGAGGCAATTTCGGCTACCCCGCAGCCCGCCGCAGCGCTGCGCAATTCCGTGCTCGGCTGGAAACGGCAGATAAGGCGTCTCGGCCGTGTGATGCGACGGCACCTGAAGCAGTCCACCGCGCCAGCCGCATTTCGTGCAGCGCGGATTCTTTCGCAGTAGATCACTTGATCCGAACGTCTTCACGACAGCCTGGTCCGCGACGGTGACCTATGGCCGGCAGGTCCCACCGGCTGCGAAGGGGTTTAGCCTCTGGCCTGAAGATGTCTGCGGCGAAAATCCGCACAAATACGGCACAGAAGAGGACGTTCAACTGCCGACTGCCAACGTCGCGGATTTTTAGTCGCGCAACCGCGCTAAAGCGCACCCGCGGTTGGCCGGAGTTCTGCCACCCCCACCACCGGCGACGATTTCGAGTGCAGTTAAGCCAGTCCAGGAACGTCTGGAGTTGGCGAGGAAGCGAACTGCCCCACGTAATCTGAAACGGTCGCTTTTGACCACTGAGCGGCCGTAACGCAGACATCACCGATCTGGCGAGATTGACCCCAATTTGCCATTCCGGAAAGGAGGGGAATTCCAGGAATGACAGCCCCAGTGTTATCGTGCGGGACCAGTTTGCGGGAAGTTGTCTGTGCTGAAAGCTAACGTTCAACCCAGGTCACAAAAGCCAGCTCAGTCCCGAGGGCGGACAAACTGGAATTCTAAACACTGGAGGCGTTCATGAAGCATGGTGGCTTGCTTGCAAGTTTGCTTTGCAGCTCGATGCTCGTGTCTGCGGCGAGCGCCGTCGCGGCGGCGTCTGCCCCCGATCTGTCCGGCGCCTGGGCGCGTACGACCTTCGAGCTGGAGCCGCCTGCGTCGGGGCCGGGACCTTTACGCGATCCGCCCCGCGGGAGCAACGCGCCGCCAGCCTACACCAGCCCCATTCTCAAACCTGCGGCCGCGGCGATCGTGAAGCAGCGCTATGAAAGCGTGCAGGCGGGCAAGCCCTATCCCACTCCGTCCGAAACCTGCTGGCCGATGGTGCCGCCCCTGATCTTCCGCGTTCGTGAGATGCAGCTTGTGCAGAAAAAGGACGAGGTCCTCCTGATGTATATGCAGGACCATGAGGTCCGCCGGGTTCGGATCGGAAGCACGCACCCCGCAAACCTCACGCCCACCTGGCACGGCGATTCTATTGGCCATTACGAAGGTGATGCGCTGGTCGTCGACACGATCGGGATGAAGGTGGGCGCAATCAACGCCATCGATCGGGCCGGAAGCCCCTACAGCAAGGATCTGCACGTGGTGGAGCGTTATCGGCTGATCAGTTACGAGGAGACGAAGGCGGCGCGCGAGCGCAATGTCACGACGGTCGGTGGGCTGACGTCGCTGGCTACGCCCCAGGCCGCGGGCATTGACGAGAATTATCAGGGCAAGGGCTTGCAGATTGAGTTCACCGTGGAAGATCCCAACGTCTTCAACACGCCATGGTCCGGCACAGCGACCTATAGCAAGGCCGACGATATCTGGGTCGAGAATGTGTGCGCAGAGAACACCCATGAATATTACGGCAACCGTGACGCTGCGATCCCCACGGACGACACGCCAGACTTTTGAATGTCGACGGGCGCAGCTCGCATGACTTCGCCGCGGCACAGGGCTGCTCTTTTTGTTTTGATTCAGTGCGAAGGAGGAAACGCCAATGGATTCCGTGATTGATTCATTATTCGATCAGTATGAACGCGGCGGGATGACGCGACGGCATCTTGTCCAGGCGCTGGCCGTATTGGTCTTGCCACAGAGCGCCTTGGCGCAGAATGCCGCCCCGGCTCCCACTCCGATTGTTCGCGGCTTGTCCGTCAACCACGTGGGGCTAACGGTCAGCGATGTTCCGCGTTCCTTCGCGTTTTATGAACGACTTTTCGGGGTCACAAGGGGCTGGCCGGCCACGGACGCCGGGACGGGTATCCATATGGACTTGCCTGACGGGTACATCAGCATCGATTCAGTGGCACGACAGAAGGGCGTGATCACACATTTCGCGGTGGCAGTCGACCATATGGATCGGGTTGCTGCCAAACGCCTCGCTGACAAAATCAACAGTGAGCTTCCGGACGCCAAAGCGAGAAATTCATATCAGGCCAATACCGGTGGCTCGACGGTCAATCTCAGAGATCCTGACGGCTTCTTCGTGCAAATCGCGTCGAAAGACGGGCGCTGAACGGTCTGCCCCTATTGTGACCGTGGCGGAGATCGGAAATGCCGATATCGCGCAGGGAACTGGGCCTGATTCTTCCGGCGGCGCTCGCCGGATGGCCCGTGAAATCCCACGCGCAATCATCCAATGCCGTCGACACGATAGCGAATTACTCGCGCAGCGACCGGCAGGTCATGCTGGAGACCGGCGCAAAACGCGAGCGCGGTCTACTGCTATATACGACGGGCACGCAAATCGAACCGCTCATTCAGGGATTTGAGCGCAAATATCCCTTCCTCAAAGTGACCGTGCAACGCGGTACGCAAGCCGACATCGCACGCCGCGCAATCGAGGAATACCGCGCCGGTTACACAAAGATCGACATGTTCGAACTGTCGTCGGAGGGTCTGATCCTGATCCGCGGCGCAAACATCCTCCAGCCCTTCCGGTCACCGGACACGACGGGGTACGATCCCGCCGCAATCGAGCACGAGCGCCATTGGGTCGTCGTGCGCAAATCCTATATCGGCATCGGATCCAACACGAAGGTGATCCCGCCTGCGCGCGGACCGCAGAGCTATGACGATCTGCTCGCGCCCGAATGGCGCGGACGCATGGCCATGTCCGGCTCGGTTTCGACGGCATCGAATTTTGTCGCGACGCTCGCGCTGACCAGGGGTGAGGATTTCGTGCGCAGGCTGGGTGAGCAGAATATCCGCATTTATCCGGTGACGGCGCGGGCGCTGGCCAATCTGATCATCTCGGGCGAAGTAACGCTGTCGCCGACGATCTACAACTCCCATGTCGAGGCAAGTGTTGCCAGAGGTGCGCCACTTCATTGGGTGGCGCCCGGCCCGGTGCCGGTGACCGACACCGCAGTGGCGCTCGCTCGTGCCGCGCCTTCGCCCCATGCTGCCATGTTGCTGATCGATTATCTGCTGTCGCAGGATGGTCAGCGGCTTTATGGCCAACTCGGCTACGGCTCGGCTCAATTCGATATCAACAGTCAGACCGGGGCCAAACCGGAACACAAACTTTATCTCGGCAACCGCCCCAATTATGTGCAGGAATTCGCACATTGGTCGAAACTCTACCGGGATGTGTTCCTGCGCAGGTAGCCGCGGTATCGGGGGGGGAAAATGTTCGAAGACGATCTGCCGAAGCGAAAAATCGGCGTGTTGACACCACTTCCGGTCATCGACAACGGCGCCTACGAGTTCTACCGGCTGGTCAATGACCGCATCATGCTGGTGATGATTCCCGTGGGACTGGCCGAGTTCACGGGCAAGGATGTGGAGCGCGTGTTCGCGCCGATTGACACTTATCTCGATAGGCTGATGGAGCGTCGTGTCGATATCGTCATGCAATCGGGCGTGCCGTTACCGGCATTGATCGGGGTTGCGGCACATGATCGCCTGATCGCTCACATGGCGAACTACACCGGGCGGCCGGCAACCTCTTCAATTTTGGGCGTTGTTGAAGCGGCAAAGCATTTGGGCATCGCTCGCATCGCGCTCGCCAACAAATGGACGGATGCGATGAATGCAACGCTCGGCGAGTTCTTTGTACGGATGAATATTGCGATCGAGGGCGTTGCGTCGAAAGTGCTTGCGCCATCGCAGTTTCAGAGCATGTCCGGCGTTGACAATATTGACCTCGCCTATGCGCTCGGTCGCCAGGCGCTGCGTGATTTGCCTGAGGCCGATGGACTTTACATCGGCGGTGGCGCCTGGCTTTCCCAGCCCGTGGCCGAAGCGCTCGAAGGGGAATTCGGCCGACCCGTGATCACCAATGTTTCAGCAATGATCCGAAACGTGCTGACACGCCTGAATTGCTGGACCCCAATAGCAGGGCACGGCCGGTTGTTGAGATCGGCGTAAACGCCCGCACCTCGCAGTTATTAAGCCTGTGACTGGCGTTGCCGATCGTTATGTGCAGTCCAACTATCATCGTGAGCGGCTACGGGCACGCCAGTCGCTCCATGGCGAATGCTCATTTTTGCCGATAAAGCGAAATCGCGTCATGCACTGGTGATGCGTTGTCCAACCCTGAACGGGCATGGAGCCGACGCCACGGATCGAGCGAGATTGACCGTTATGAGACCTTCGCGTTCGTACCCAATTATGATGCGCGGCGTCCTTGTTCGGAGCGGTACGAGGCGTGCACCGGCGAGCGACGGAACGATGGCATCTTCCACCGGCCAGGCAATCTGACGCGGATCAAAAATCCGGTCTGTCGGCCATCGGTACTGCGGTGTTTAGCCCCGCGTAATATCCTTCAACATTTTCGGCGCAGACGCGTTCGGCCCACTCGGCCGAACCGTGCCAATAGGTGGTGATTGCCGACCACGGCGTGGTGAAAACGTTCGGGTCTTCGACCTTAAACTCGACTTGCAATGCCTTGCCCCTGTAATTCGCGTCGATCGCCACACCGTTGCCGGCTGCGATGTTGTCGGGAGCGAGGCGGCGATTTTCCCGCTCGCTACGTTCGGCGGCGGCTAAACTGGCCTCGTAATCAATCAGCCGGTAGCGCTCGATGAGATGCAAGGCTTCGCTATATGGCGTGCCATAGGAATCCACCATCGAATGCGGCCCAACCTTAATGCCAACAGTATCGACGACCAGCGTGTCGCCTTCGAAGTGCCCGACTGAATCCCCATACCAACTCGGAATCACCCGTGCGGGATGTTCGCTGTTCAGGCGCACGCGACGCGTTTGTTGATCTTCGGCGTAAATGATGGTGACCCGGCTCTTCTGCTGCAGCACCTGGATTTCCTGGCGCTGCAAAATATAGGGCGGTGACATCGGCAGGCACTGGTTTGACGGGTTAGGGGCAACCAACCCTTTGAGCTCCAATTCGCCCTGCCTCTTCACAATCTCCGCTGCCTGCGGTTTCAGGATTGGGTTCGTGTAATCGCCAACAAACTCATTGAGGTTGCTCTGGCCGAGTAGGCGCGACCGATTAATGATGGGACCGGGCCCCGAAAGCGGAGGCTCAAAACCGATATATTGTCGCGCCCAGTGGCCGGAGAAGTCAGGAATGGAAACAGTGGTGTCTGTTGCCGCCGCTCGCGACATGAAGCCTGCCGTTGGGATAAGGCCAAACACAGCCGCTGCTAAGTAATTCCGCCAAGCGATTTGCATCTGTCTCTTCCGTGCCGCATCGCGAACAAGCGAGTGATTGAACCAAAAATCTTCGGGTAACGCGGCCGAAGGCTCGTGCTCTTAATCTTCGTTCTTCGCCCGGCAAGTTCAGCCGGCGTTATCGCTCTACCGCGACGGCGGTGACTGGACGAGCGGAAAGATCGCGATGCGATCGCCGCGTACCGAACCGAGCCAAAGTTCGTTGGCGACCTGAATGGCGACGGTACTGACGCCGAACCCGTCGATATCGGAGTGGCGAATGAGTTCCTGGACCCTCAGCGTGGTCGGATCGACCTTCACAACGTTCGATGTCTGCGAAGGCGCGGTCCCTCCTTGGCCCGCGGCAAGCAGCGTACCGTCCGGGGCCCATCGGAGATTATCGAGCCGAAAGCCAACCGGAACACTGTCCCTCTTGACTGGCGTTTGCCCGCGCGACAAGCGAATGAAAGATTGGCTGCCCCATCCGCCAATGTACAGCCACTTGCCGTCTTTGGAGATCTCCAAACCGTTCGGACCGGCTGCTTCGCTACCTGGCACTTTGTTCCATCCGATGCCCGGATGCCATTCCCAGACCTCGCCGTTGATTTCGCCCGCCATCATCCGTTCGCGCGCAGCCGCATCAGTGCCCCGCGGCAAAAAGTTTGTGGTGATAAAACCGCCGTCGGACAGACCAACGACAGAGTTCAAGCCGATTGGATCGGGCGCAACCGCACATCCGATCCAGGTCAACGTAGGGACCTTGGGCCGGGCGTCCAATTCGAAAACTTCGATCGATTCCCTGCCGCCATGATGAACGACGTAGAGCGTGTGGACCGCGTTCTGTCCAGGGCGCAGATAGAGGCCGTGCGCTCTAAATTTGTCGCCTTCAGAGCCGATCGGCCCAGGGCATGATTCATACGTTTTCTTGTTCGGTCGCTCTCTAGCCGCCGCACTCGGGAAAAGCACGGTCGTGCTCTTATCGCGCAGGTTGATGAGACGGATGGCGCCGTTCGCCACCATACCAGACGCGAGAATCCAATCAGACCCCGGGACAGCAGCGAGATCCTCAGGACCTAGTTGATCGCAGATGAAATGAACGTCGCGGATCGCCTCACAGCCAGCTGCCTTTGCTTCAATGCTTCCGCCGGCCAGTGATAACGTGATGACGACTCCCAGTGACATCAGCACCTTCATGACCGCCCTCCCACTCCCTGGGTCTGTACACGAAACACATCATACTACCTCTGACGTCCAGACCCCGGAAAAAAGTGCTGACGAATTCAACTCAAGATCATCGGGTTCGGCAGATTTTCTCGAACCGGCAACATTCGGTCCGAGTTTGGCGACAAGGCGAACTGCGCGAGGTTATCAGGAGACGTCGCTCTTCAATGCTAACCAGATGGGGTGGATGGCTCCCGCTCCCGGCATCAGAGTGCCAAAGTGTGGAAGCGATCAAGCAACCACGAGCGAAGGGAGCCACCCGCCATGGAAATTACCACCGTCGGCCTCGATCTGGCCAAGAACGTTTTTCAGGTCCACGCCATCAACGGTGCGGGAGAAGTTGTTGTGCGCAAGGCGATGCGCCGGGCGCAGGTGCTAAGATTTTTTGAAGGGCTCGATCCATGTCTGGTGGGCATCGAGGCATGCGGGACGAGCCACTATTGGGCGCGCGAGATCAGCAAGTTTGGTCACCAGGTGCGTCTGATGCCCCCGGCCTATGTGAAGCCATATGTCAAGCGCGGGAAGACCGACGCGAGCGACGCCGAGGCGATCTGCGAGGCGGTATCGCGTCCGACGATGCGGTACGTCGCGATCAAGTCGTGTGAGCAGCAGGCGGCGCTGACGGTCCATCGGACGCGTGACCTCTTGGTCAAGCAGCGCACCCAGTTGGTCAACATGATCCGTGGTCTGCTGGCGGAGTTTGGCATTGAGATACGGCGTGGGATCACGCACGCGCTGAGCCTCGCCGAGCGTATTGCGACGGGCGGCATGCCCGGCATACCGGCGCTGGCGGCAAAGATGATTGCGAGCCTGGCCGGGCAGATACTCGATCTGCAGGCGCGGCTGGGAGAGATCGAACGGGAACTCCTCGCCTGGTACCGATCGAGCGACATCGCCCGTCGGCTTGCGACGATCCCGGGAGTGGGCACCATCTGTGCCACAGCGTTCGCCGCTTCGGTGACCGACCCGCATCAGTTCCGCTCCGGACGACAGTTTGCCGCCTGGCTGGGCCTCACGCCGCTGCAGCATTCGAGCGGCGGCAGGGAACGGCTTGGGAGGATATCGAAGATGGGCGACAAATATTTGCGCCGGCTTCTCGTCGTCGGCATGACTTCGCTGGTCCGGCGCGCGAAGTACAAGTCCGATGCGGTCAACCGTTGGCTTGCCGCTCTGCTATCGCGAAAACCGGCCCGCCTGGTCACGGTCGCGCTTGCCAACAAGGCGGCGCGGGTAATCTGGGCGATCATGGCTCGCGGCGGGATTTACTGCGTGCCTCAACCCGCCGGCGTAGCGGTCGCTTAGGCAGCATTCACCCGATAGGAAAAGCCAGGCGAACCAAAACCAGCTTCAGAGGTTGCGAGGACGATGCGATGTGATGGCGAACCGGTCAGACCGGGGATGAGGACAACCCGAGTCATGTCCAGGGTGTCACAGCCCGATAACCAGAATGGGACCTTGCCCGCGGATACCATCAGGGCCAGCGGTCTTGTACGACCGCATCAAAAGGCCGGACACAAGACTGCACCCGACCAAAACGCAAAAAACATCGAGTCAACCCTTGCAACGCGGAAGCCATCCACACAAGGACGTGGCGCAAACATCACCGATTCGGTGAGACTGGAGAGATTAGAACAGCGGCTGGCGTGAATGCGAATTAGTCTGTTTAATCGCCAGTCTCATTCCTTGGGCGGTTTCATCCCTTTCGCCTCGATCAGCATTTTTGCTTTTTGAGAACGGAGAAAAGCGAGAAATTTCTTTGCGGTCTCGGGATTGTGCGCCCCGCCCACTTCAAATGCGTACATCACGGTCGGGGGCATGACATCGGCAGGTAACTCATCGACGAGCGTTGCGCCAGACACCGGCAGAATTTCACTGATCAGCGTAACGCCCAGATCAGCCTCGCCGTTCGCCACCGCCTGGGCTACGTCGGAGCCGGGACCCAAGATGAACTTCACGCGCGATTTGAGTTCCGTTCCGAATCCAAGCCACTCTCCGGCCGCTATGAAGGTTGCGCCGAGCTGCGTGCCGGCTTTCGGGTCCGATAGCACAACTGTCTTTGCGCCAACGACCGCGCGCTTGATCGCCTCGGGTGTCGAGAGGTCGATCTTGGGTGTGCCGGCGCGCATGACCACCCCGACATAGCTTGCAGCAAATTCGGCGCGGCTTCCGGAAGAAATCCGGCCGGCCTTCTCGACATCGGAGATAATCGCCGCGATCCCGACCGCGACATCGGCCGTTTCGCCCCTCACCAGCTTGTCCCGCATCTCACCCGGCGTAGCGAAGGTGATTGTCACCTTGTCGCCTGATGTCCGCTCATATTCGGGAACGAGGCTCGTCATCACGGCCCGCGCACCTCCCGTCGAAAGCACCGTGATCTCCGCTGCCGCAACCGGGCTCGCAAATCCGAAGGCCAAGGCGATGAGTGCAGTTGCTGCCTTCATGATCTCCTCCTCTTGCGATCGGGCTGGCCGATACTACGTCCAGATTAGTCGACGATGCGACGCTGGGAAATGGCGGGGTCAGCTGATGACGAGCAAGCGAACAGCGCCTCGTATTCTAGAACAGTCGCTCTTGAACGCTAATCGGACCAAGCACAGACATCTCCGATGCTGCGTTATTGACGCTTCCGCGACATGCGTAGGGCAAGGCAATCGTCAAATTCCGGCTAATCCAAAGTGCTTACCGTTCTGCAGGCGAGCCGCCGCCCGGCAGATTGTATTTTCGTGAGCGCGCGTTGAGCTGCGCGACTTGCTCGATCTTCTCTGAGGTCTCCCGGCTGAGCGCGGTCCTTTGAGCTTCGGACATTCGCCCCGTGGTATTCAGTTCGGCAAGAGCCCTGTCCACGCCGCCCAGAGCAATGTTCACCATGGTTACGGCCTGCCCGACGGTAATTCGTGCGGCCTTCATGGCCTCTGCCGTTGCCGGAATTCGGGCGTTGCCCACTCCGGCCATTAGGGGCTTGCGGATCATTCCGGCCGCGCGGGCGTAATCCTGCGGCGCCGGCAATCCGAGCCAGATGGCATCGGCGCCGGCTTCCGCATAGGCGGCGGCGCGGTCCAGCATTTCCGCGCGATCCGGGGCAAGACAGCGCGCGATAATGACCATGTCCGTCCGCGCATCCGCCGCTGCATGGATATTGTCGATCATGCGGGCTACCGGCATCGGCCCCGGTACCGCATAATTGGTGGCGCGGTTCATAGGCAGCCGGTCATCGAATGCGGCGCAGCCGATTCCGCCCCGCTCCGCCTGCTTTGCGAAGCGATAGACATTCAGAGGCGTGGCGCCGAAATCGTCCACATCCGCGAGAATAGGTATGTCCACATTCGAGGCGATGACGCTGTCATATTCCACGATCTCCGAAACCGTAACGATGGCCTGATCAGGCAGGCCGGCAAATGCCTGATTGATAACGCTGCTGCCGATAAAGGCACCGTTGAATCCGTGCAACGCGCACAGACGCGCCGACAATATGTCGAAGGCGCCGGGGCAGATTAGCGGTTCGGCACTGTTCATCAGAGCCCGAAAGCGCGCCCCCATGCTGCGCGGCGCGACCGCAGGTTGGGGTGCGGCCGTAGCCGCTTGAGCAGCTGCGAGCAATCCCGAAGCCGCCAATGTGGTAACCTTCACAAACTCACGCCTGCTCGAGTTTTCGCTCATCGAAGTCCTCCCTCAACTCATAAGCGATCCTGAAAATCTTGCATCGTCAACGCGGCGTGCGGATAGGCGACCGGGGATTGTGTCATGCCGAATGCGACGCAGGCTTCAGCAAAACGAATGGCAATTGCTTTGGTATTGAGTACCGGCACGCCCGCGGCTTTGGCCAAGTCGTTTGGATCGACTACGTAGGGGATCAGTGCTCCGCCCAGTGGCACGATGATTTGCGCACCGGAATCGTTGACGAGTGAGCGCATCGCTTTCGCAGCGGCGTCGAAAAGTTCATTTTTACGCCTCTGGATATCCTTGCCGTACACTCCAACGGGTTTGATATCGGCGACGAAGGATTCCAACCCATAGGCGCGCAAAATACGCCGCGTCTGTGGGACATCCGATGCAAGCGGCGTCGTTACGCCGATACGATCGCAGAGCATTAAAGCAGTGTGCATCGCGGTGCGGAACGGACCGATGATGGGTATACCAACCGCCAGCCTGCCGCCTTCCACGCCCGGATCGAACGTGTTGCTCTGGATCACAGCATCGTAGCCGTTTTGTTGAGCCCAAAAAATCTTGCGGATGAGCGCCGGCGCTGCCATCAAGTGATCGAGGCCGTTAAGCTTGTCCTGCTCGCCGAGCAAGAGTCCGACTTTCGAGCCGTCATAATTGTCGGGGTAACCGATTTCGATTTTGGTGCCGGGACTCGCGTAAGAATTCAGCAGCCGTTCTATCGGGGTCGGATCATACAATCGGTCTGCGCTCTGCTTGTGCGGCGCATGGTCGAGGAAAAGAATGCGGATAGGCCTCGCGCCGGTGCCGGCACGAACGGCGGCGTCAGCCGCCGATGATACTCCGATCGATGCGGCGACAGCAGCGGGCACGCCAGCCTGAAGAAGTGTTCTGCGGTCCATCATCATCCTCCGTTCCGCCATCTGGTTTAGCAGGAAGTGTAGATTCAGAGCGGGTTCGTCACAATGTCAGCTCTTGGTGTCGTGGACGGCTCGCCGACGCGGCGCATCCAGAGCCCGCGCCAGCCAAAGCACTGACTGAGCCGATGCCACCAATCCCTTGTCCTTGCTGCGGCGGCCCCATGATCCTCGTCGAGGTTTTCGAACGTGGCACCATACCCAAAGTATGGTCGCGTGCACCGGCGCCTCAATGGTGCGACACATCATGATGGCGATGCGGAAGATCGATCTCTTTGCTGCCTTGCCTCGATGGTCAACCACCGTCAGCGGTGACGCTCGTCCCGAAGCTCTCCCAGCCGCGACTCAACGCACTCTAATGACAGACCATTGTGCCAGCCGCAGCGCCGCAACGGCCTTCGTTAGACCGCGGGTGCCTCGCGACCGATACTGCAGCTTCCATAGCGAACCAACCGCCGCGTTCAAATCCCCATAACCCACGCGCTTGCCCGCGGTTTCCTTGTATAAGGCGTTCTTCGACGCCGGCCCCTCTTGCCGCGCCCACCATCCCGTACGGGGCCGGCGCCCAAGAACGCTTAAGAGACTCCGCCGTCCTCCCACGATCCCAGCATGGCCGCTCTGAGGGTCAAACCAGACAGGCGCGGGAGTTCTCGTCGCTTTCCCTGCACGATGACCGCTTCGCCCCTAAATGCCAACGCAGACAGGCAGGCTTGCCAAGACGCAACGTGATCCAAATACGCCATGCAGTCTAATGGACGAAGCAGCGTCGCCTATCCCTTTGGATCATAGAAAACTAGACCCTCGATCTTCTCGGCTGTGCCCGGATCAAGGCGCGACCGCAGTTCGATGACGTTTCGGTCGGGGTCGCGCACAAACACCGAAACATGGCCGTCACCGAACGTCACCGGACCCTGCGTGATGGCGGTGCCGGTTTCCTTCAGGACGGCGATGGTGTGGCGGATGTCGGCGACGCGAAAAGCCACATGCGTGAAGCCGGGGTGCTTTTCCGGAACATCCATCAGGATGTTCTTGCCGCCTGTGAAGTTGGCGCCGTTGACGATCAGGTTCAGCTCGACCCCAGCTGAATTCTTGATGATTACAACTGCATCGAAATCGACTTCGTGCTCGATTTTAAATCCAAGCCTGGAATAGAAGGCGAGCGCTTGCGCTTTGTCGGTCACCCGGATGCCGAGGTGATCGACCTGCTCAATGGCGATCATGGTTGCCATATCCTCTGCAATACTAGAGTGCCTGGACAAGGCTTGTACGCATGGCCTCCCGCTCTTCCCGTTCTCTGCACTTCACATAGAGCGCGCGATGAACGCGCTCCAGCGTGCCGTCCCAACTCCAGAGATCGAGGTAGTCGAACAGCGTGCTGCGCGGCGGCAGGTCTTTTGGGATCGCTCGCCACTGACAACCCGTGCTCAGAATGTACATGATGCCGTTCATGACATTGCGCATGACAACGGTCCGCTTGCCGCCGCCACGCTTGCCGGGCGGAATGAGCGGTTCGACAAGTGCCCATTCCTCGTCGGTCAGATCGCTCGGATAACGCAGCTTGTCGCGGTTGTAGCGGGGGCGATTTTCGGCCGTCCACAGCGGCACCTCCAAAACGAATCGGTGCCACATAAGGAATCACAACAGATTCCTACTTTTCAAGCCGCTGCTCCCGCTAATCGATTCTCGCGACTCGCAAAGTCGACGGACGGACACTAAGTACCCGGGTGGGCCGGCGTTCAGAAATCAGGCCTTTCTGCTTGCGGGATGGGCGAGATACCACCGCCGAAATAGTTGTGCGCATTTTCGGCACAGATTCGTTCGATCAAAGGCCCTGCCGCCGTCGATCCTGAGATAGGACTGAGCGGCGTGTCGTTTTCCGCAACTCCCGGCTCCACGCGACGATAGCGCTGGACTGCGTCCCACGGCACCGTGAATGCGCCCGGATCCTCGACGTGAATCCTTACCTCCATCGTTCTGCCGCCCGCAAGGACGCTAAAGCGTTCCACCACATGTAATTTATCCGTATGCGGCGTGAAAAAGAAATCGGTGACGGTCCTGGCGTTAAGGCCGATGGTATCGACGACCAGGGTATCGCCCTCGTAATGGCCGATTGATTCCCCGAACCATGATGGCTTGACTCGCGGCGAATGCCCGTCGGCTAGATAGACACGGCGCATCTGGTGGTGATCTCCCTGCCAGACCATCACGATCTCTTTCCGGCCCGGAATGAAAAACACCGGCTGTATCGTCAGCAGCAAGAAACCGGGGACCCCGACGGGCCAGCAGTTCACCGCCGGGCTCAAATCGCCTTTGCCCGCAAGAACCAGTTCGTTGCGCCTGCGCAGATCCCGTTTCACCCAGGGCTGAAGAATCGGATTGCTGAGGTCCGCGATCTGCAATGTCGGCTGTCTGCCGGTGGCGCGATACTCCTCGTTGCTGACATGCGGATAGGCGGGATCCTGGCGCACCGGGCCAGTGCCGGATGCTGGCGGGAAGAATTCGGTCGATGTGGCAATCCAGCCAACCACATTGCTCGGCGCAAGACTGGTTGCGGGATTCGCTGCCGTGCCGGACGCGGGCGACAACATGGCCCCGGCGCCGAGCAGGGCAACAATCACTGCGCCCGGACCAAACCATAGCTTCAATCTGCTTCGCTCCTGATCCTTACCGCAAGGGCGGACACCGCCCACCGATTCAAGCGCCGGCGCGAAAAGTGTAGCACCATTCGTCGAGAGTTTGGGACGGGGCTTAACATGAAATTGCGCGTGACGATTGGCTTGATTCTGGTTGGGGCGGGGTTCTGCGCTGCACCGGCGAAAGCGCAGGACGGAGGCGCGCTGTTCAATACCTATTGTGCGATCGGCCACGGTGCGGGCAGCAATTCGCCGGCCCATTTCGTACGCGATCGGTCATAATCCCGGAGAGACGCTCACCCGTTCGCGCGCACTGACGAAGCGGAAGAATTAGCGGCGTTATCATTCCCCGGGAGCCGCAAACTACTCTCGCTACGGATCAAGCCCTGCGCAGCTCCCCGTTGTTCCTCGCCGGCAACTTCCAACCCGGCCGGACGAAGTGGCAGGTGTAGCCGTTCGGATACCGCTCGAGATAATCCTGGTGCTCCGGTTCGGCTTCCCAGAAATCACCTGCCGGCGCGAGTTCGGTCACGACTTTCGCGGGCCAGAGCCCCGAGGCGTCGACATCGGCGATCGTATCCTCGGCGACGCGCTTCTGACCGTCGCTCGTATAGAAAATCGCCGAACGATAGCTCGTTCCAATATCGTTGCCCTGGCGATTCGTTGTCGTCGGGTCGTGGATCTGGAAGAAGAATTCGAGCAGCTTCCGGTAGCTCAGCTTCGACGGGTCGAAGACGATTTCGATCGCTTCGGCATGGGTGCCGTGGTTGCGGTAGGTCGCGTTCTTCACGTCGCCGCCGCTATAACCGACGCGGGTTGAAATCACGCCGTCGATGCGGCGGACAAGATCCTGCATCCCCCAAAAGCAGCCGCCGGCCAGCACGGCCCGTTCGCTGTTCATCTGTTGTCCTCCACCTGGTCGAGATAGGCGCCGTAACCTTCGGCTTCCATGTCGTCGCGATGCACGAAGCGCAGCGAAGCGGAATTGATGCAATAGCGCAAGCCGCCGCGTTCGCGCGGCCCGTCCGGAAACACATGCCCGAGATGGCTGTCGCCATACTTCGAGCGCAGCTCGGTCCGCATCATGCCATGGGAAGTGTCGCGCAATTCGGTGACATTCGCCGGCTCCAGGGCCTTGGTGAAACTCGGCCAGCCGCAGCCCGATTTCATATTTGTCCGATGAAGCGAACAGCGGTTCACCGGAGACAATGTCGACATAGATGCCAGGCTCCTTGTTGTGGAGATACTCGCCGGTACCGGGAGGCTCGGTCCCGCTTTGCTGGGTGACGCGAAATTGCTCGGGATTCAGCTTGGCGATCGCGTCACGGCTCTTGCTGTAGTTCGGCATGCGTTCCTCGCGTGGATCAAACAATGGCCGATGCAAGTTGTCCACCAGCCACGGCCTCGGCTGCACGTGTGTGCCGTTAACGTGCCCCGTTCCATGAGCTGCTGGCGGGAGCTCGTGCTTACGGTCGTGTATTCATCGCGCAGCATGGCTGCAAATTCTTTCACGTCGGAGCGCGTTGTACGATCACCATGCGCTGGCAGAATCCGGTCAACGTTGCCCATTGAGAGCAGGTCGATCCATGTCCAGGCCCGTGATACATATCAGCCGCACCTCGCGGCCCCCCAGCCAAAGCGTCATGCGCTATCATTTCGGCTTGCGGAAGCGGAACATGAACTGATCGTCCTGTTCGTGAGCGCGCATGGTGTGGGGATCATTCGGTCGCGAAAGTACTTTGTCTTCTCCCTCGAAAACGAAACCGGCTTTGAGAATCTCCGCCTTCGTCGCTTCCGGATCGCCCCGATGCAGCGTCGGCGATTGTGTGAAGCCGGAACCGGGCGCCGCCACGTAATCGATCACAAGGAACACGCCGCCGGGTTTGAGCGCGTCGAACACGCTCCTGTTGAAGGCCGCGATATCTTCGGCGTGATAAGCGCCAGGATTGTGCAGATCGTGATAATTTTGTGCCGTCCAGACAACATCCACCGGTTCATTCACCATCAGTTTTGACGGTGACTGCATCAACTCGGTGACATTGGGGTAAGCGGGATTGCCGGTGATTGCCTTTAGCCCGTCGGCCATCCCCGTGCCGCCCATCGGCATAGCGCTGCCTTGTGCGCCCCCCATCGGCATGTTGCCGCCTTGCTTTGTGGCCCCGCCCATCGGCATGCCGCCCATGGAGCCCGCGCCCATCGAAGCAGCAGGTGCGGTGGCGTAGACATGCCCTTGTGGTCCAACGACCTTGCTCAGGATCCGTGTGAAGTAACCGCCTCCAGCCAGAAAATCGACCACTTTGTCGCCTGGCTTGACGCCGGCGAAGGCGATCGATTCCGCAGGTTTGCGGTTGATGTCACGCATCCTGTCGGCGGCAGGGCGGTTCGCGTCACCGACAGCCGCGGTGACATATGCGGGGACCGTCTGCGCCTGAGCGGGCATCGCCCCAAAAGCAAACGCCACCAACGCAACCATCATTTGCCAACGCATCATTGGTTTCTCCATTCCACAGAGTTTATCCGTTGCTGGTTTTCGACGGCTAGTAGCGGGCGGGCGCTATTCCAGCAGCGCAGATGTTGCAGACTGTGTCCAACTTTTACAGTCGCAGCCATATCGATCTCCCTGCCTTCACGGCCGCCCAATCCCCCAAAGCGCCGTGTTCAGTCGGTCACGGCGGCTCTTGCGTGCCCACCCCTGCGCCAACGCCTCGGCTGCCGCAAGCATGCTGCTGCAGTTTTTGGCTGAAACTGAGAAGGAAGGCCAGACTGCGCTGCGTCGCCGGCTTGCCCAGGAATGCGAGCGTGCTGAACAGACCGTCCTTCGGCTCCGGCGCGTTCAGCGCCTCTTCGGCCGCATCAGGATCCGCGCTACACTGGCCGAAGAATGTGTCACACCGGCCCGGGAAGTCCTCCGCAGATATCTGCCGCTGAGCTGAAATCAGCGAAAGCTGTAATGATAGCCTTCCAGCTGGCTTAACAGGGTCTGTGGCGCGTCAGTCGCGGTAAGGCGGCCTTCGATCCCCGGTGAAACCGGCGAAAACGCCAAAAAATATTCCCGCAGAATTCGATGCATGGTGATATTGGCGCGCCGCGGGCGTGCGACGTTTTGCATTCGGCACAAAGTTGTTGGGGGATCGCCCTTGCGCTCGCATGCCGCCAGAAGATAAGTCTTTCGCAGATCGATGGGACGTTCCGCGATTCTGATCCAGTTCACGCGTTTTCCAAAATCGTTTCCTTTGGTGAAATTGGCCGTCATCCCCTTGAAGCGTACGACCCAGCCGCCGAAGCGATCGGCCGGATTCTTCGCAAACACGTTGTCCAGCTCCTTCTCCAGCCAATCCCATATCTGCCGTCCGGTCGCTTCGCCGTACCTTGCCTCGCTATCTACGGGGATCATGCTCCAAAGGTCATCCTCAGTGATCGGTCTGGGCATTTTCCCGTCGGCTACAAGCGGAGGACAGAAGCGGAACCCGTTGCTCAATGCGATGTCGGGCTTCAGTTTCCACATGATCGCATCGGTTATCAGATTATCCATTGGATTTTCGATCACGTAGTAGCGGACGAGCGTTGTGCGCGTGCTTCCGAGTACTTTTTGCAACAGATCCTTGTACGGAGCACTAACCGAAGAGACCAGATCGAGCATGCCTTCGTCCGCCGGGTACTTCTTCGGATCAACGTCGAGAAGCTCGTACCTTGTTTCCTTCACTCTTCCTTCTTCGACAACGAAATCGAGCCGCGATATGAATGAGCCAAAGGATCCTGGCTCAGTCACCCGGCTGTATTTTGCAGTGATCGGCTCTCGGACACGTTCATGCGTATCGGCACCCAGGATGAAGTCAGCGCCCCGGGCTTCCGGTTGGTTCGCCAGATCGACCTGTTGAGCAAGTCCCAGATGCGTCACCAGAAACACCATTCCGCAGCGCTCATTCTCGCGCAGGATACGGATGTATCTGCTGAGACTGGCTTGCGGTTTCCCGTATGCGATTCCGTTACTGTAAGCGGGCGACTGCCGGGTCGCGGTCATCGGGTCGTTATATCCGATAAATCCGATCTTCATGCTCCCCAGCTGCTTCGTCCAATAGGGTGGGAAGATGAGTTCGCCTTTGCGCCGGGCATTGGGATCAGCACTGATCCCGGCGCCCTTCGGATAGGATGCATGGAACATATTCGCGCAGATCTTATGTGCGCTATATGCCGCGAGATTTTCGATAAGCCGTTCCTTGCCGTAAACGACCTCCCAGTTCCCCGGGATAACCAGGTCGTAACTGATCCTGTTCATCAACGGTACGAGCGCACGGCCCTCGCTTAGCGCCGCAACTCCGCCGCCCTGAAAGCAGTCGCCGCCGTCGATCAGGATAGTATTGCCCGGGTTTTCAGCCCGCAAATGATCGATCATGCTTTTGAGGACCGCAAAGCCGCCACGCTTTCTGTAAACGGCTCGTCCGTTCTCAAAAAAAAACTCATCATGCGTGTGCAGCTGAGCGTGAATGTCCGCGGTATGCAGGATCGTAAAGTGCGGCGCCTTGCCGCTCCGAATCGCACTGCTCGCGAATAAGTCCGCGCGGCTGCCGGATGGTACGGCCGCGGCCACGACCGGAACCGCCGCAAGTTCTGCACCGAGCGCGGCCATTCCAACCAGGAATGGACGCCGCGCGATCAACCCATCACCGTCACACAGGATCGCATTTGTTTTTTCAGTCACGAAAATCTGTCCGACACCGTAACATGGGACCTAACCCGCACTGTACACTCGCCGGGTACTTCAAAAGTTGGCCTGTTCACAGCGGCGACAACACGGATCATCAGGCGAGTTTCGAGCGAACGGAGCGCCTGTTCGGCAGATGCGCGGCAAAAGATCGCCGAGCCGCCGATGCCAAGACCCATCGCATCGACCTCTGCGGCCACGCCACGGCACAATTGCGGTTTGCACAGAAAGCTTGTCGCCGAAGAATTTGAGCTTTGGGGTTGAAAATCAATCGTACCAGACCGACACGGTCACGGCGAGTACGTCCAGCCCCTTCTCTTTGATTGTGTGAAGCTTTGTTTCGCTTTTGTGGATGACGACTTCTTTCGCCTGTTCCAACCAATCATTCACCGCAGTCTCGGCATCTCCGGCGTTGTCGGCGGTGAACAGTTTGAATCTCATATGACGTTCCTTCCATGAGCCTCGACCTTCGCAAACATAGCAGCTCTGGCGTCATCCATAGTCGCACTCTGCGGTCCAGCTTTTCAGAGGCGGCTCATAACGGTCTGGTCGCGGTCGTTCGCCCACAGGTGACCATTGATGTTCGCAGGGCATCCGAAGCGAAGGGAATTCCCCCGGACAGCAGACCCACAAATATTTTTCAATTCGAAAAGGGGCGTTATATCCGGTGTCTAAAAGCAGTTGTTGGTAGCGTTGTTGGTAAGGCTTCGAGGTCGAAATGGAATTGTTTTTCTCCGGCAACCACTTGGCTTGACTTTTCCGGTGCCCGCACGCCACCTCGATTGCGTCAAGGCCAACTCTCAGCCTGTCCCGAAGGCGCGCATGTATTCCTCCGCGCCGGCCATGACTGTTTGCCCCAGCGGTGTCAGGCGCGCATGCCGCCGGATCGTCTCCATTCCGGACGCGAAATACCGGAGGTTGGTTGCATTGGCGCGGATTGCTTCGTCCATTTGCGCCCGGTCCAGAACGCCCGCATCCATCAGGCGCTGTATCGATTGATGCATGCGCGCGGTGACATAAACGGCATGTACGATTTCCATCCATGGGACGGAGATCGTTTCGCAACGGTGAAGGATAGCGCTCACTGTCCTCATTCACCTGCAGAGGACCATAGGCGCAGAGCCCGAATAGCAGATTATGCCCGCTCTCATGCGCCAGCGCCTGAACCACTTCGATTGTGGTCTCATAACCCGTGACATTCAGCACGACACCGCCCCACAGCATGAATGTCGACACGCCATCGAACTTCATCCCCGCGGCGTCCTCGGCGCCGTAAGCCAGCACAATCTCGCGCACGATCGCGCGGATCTCCCCGGCAAGCGACGGGTTGCCGGCGTCGATGAGCGCAAAGGCATTGGAGATCAGTTCACGCAGATTGGCCGCGGCCTCTCCGGGCGGGGAAATGACGATCGCCATGCCGGGATCGCTATCGACGAGACGGCAGTAACGATCCGCATGCGGATCCTCTTCCGGATCGCCGAGCTCGATTACGCGAGGGCCGTCGTCAACATTCGGGGCCGCCGCGATTTCCTTCAGCAACCGCTCCGCCTCGTCCAGGCGGTTGCCGTTGAAGGCGAATACGAGATCACAATAGGCCCCGAATACCAGCGGTGATACGGGGCCACTTTTCAGGCGAAGCAAAAAGCCGTCCAAATCCGTACGCGGAATCTCCAGATGCCCGTTCGCCTGATCGAGGATGTAATTCAGGCTGTCGCGCAGCCGCCCCCGCATTCGGGCATTCACCGCGCGCCCGCGAGACGCACTCGAATCAAAACCGGTGATGTCGAAATCAGCGGCCGCGATCATCGCACCCAGACAACCGCGCGAATGGCTCAGCCCGGAATTAACGGCCGAACTTTATCCCAGGTTTAACCCCGGCTTTGACGCCAAGTTTCGAACCAGCCTTTTGGCCAATTTTCGGGCCGGTCTTGATCCCTTCTTTCGCGTGCAGTCCGGAAAGACGCGGATCGCGAATATCGCCTGGTTGGCACGCAGAAGCATCGACCTGATCGAAACCAAGCAGTCGCGACCAGTCGAGCGCCACTTTCCGAGTCTCACCTTCGCACATCCGGCATACCCCCCTCGCAATCGAGCATTTCCCCGACGATAAAGGACAGTGGCGGCGATTTCAACGAGTATGGTGAGATGCGATGGGCAAAGGGCGCGTGCTAATGCCGGGCAATCGGCGATGATCGTTTTTCTGGTTTGCCGGGAACACGACTATACCCATCGCGCATTGGCCGGCGCCGAGCCCGGACTCTGAAATCGACATTCGGACATACGATACGCTACCCGGTCTCCGCGAAATTCCGCGGGCGACCTATATATTCACGGATCTCGACCGCCTGCCGACCGAAATGCTGACCATAGCCGCGGAACTCTATCGGCAGCTGCGGAATCAGAGCGGGACCGTCTTGACCGACCCGGCACGCGTGTTGAGCCGTTCGGGCCTGCTGCGCGAGCTGTTCCTGAAGGGAATCAATCGATTTAATGCCTGGCGCGTCGAGGAAGGGGTTCTGCCGCAGCGTTGGCCGGTGTTCCTGCGTACCGAGGGCACGCATGCCGGTCCACTGCCGGAACTTTATGAATTGGTTGAGACGCTGTACGAGGGAATTGAGCGCGCTGTCGCCAGCGGTTTGCCGCGAAGCCGGCTTCTGATTGTCGAATTCATGGCCGAACCCGTGCGGCCCGGCCTGTACCGTAAACTGTCCTGCTTTCGGATCGGGCCGCTTAGCGTCGCTCACACCTGTGTCCATGATACGCAATGGATCGCCAAGGACGGAAAACTCGGGATCACCCCGCCCGACCTTTACGAAGATGAATTGCGCATTGTGCGCGACAATCCGTACGGTCCCGCCGTGGCCCGTGCTTTCGACATTGCAGGCATCGAATATGGGCGAGTGGATTTCGGGCTGGTGGGCGGCCAAATCCAGATCTACGAGATCAACACCAACCCACAAATCAAACTGGAAACCGCGCATCCTTCGCCGGTGCGGCTTGAATCGCTCCGGGTGTTCAGACGCAATTTTCTCGACGCGCTGAAATCTGTTGACACAAAAAGTACGTGACCCCGATGACCTGGGCGCAACCTGTGTCCACGTGGAATATCATGAATTGCCGGCGCGCTGGCATCGCTTGCCCTCATTGCCATGCTGCGATATTGCAGAGCGCTTTTAGTGAGGAAGAGCCAATGATCATTGCAGGTTTTGCCTCCGCCCGGCGTTTCGCCGTCGTGATCCTTGCGATGTTTGCGGCCCTCGTTCCGCAACTCGCGGCGGCGCAAAACAATCCGCTGGCCGGGACCTGGAAATTCGTTCCCGAGAAGTCGACCTTCACGCCCGGGCCGTCGCGCTACAGGAACATGACGCTGACCATCCCCAAAGCCGGACAGCCGGTGATGACGTTCGAGGGTGTGGATGCCGACGGCAAGCCCATCAAGGCAACCTACAATGCCATTCCCGACGGCAAAGCGCACCCGATTGACGGCATGCCGGGATATGATTTGGGGACATGGACGCGGGAGAACAATGCCGTCGTCAGCTACCAATATTCGAAAGGCAGAGGGATCGCAGCGCTCGGTACGCGCGCGCTTTCCGCCGACGGGACCACGCTCACTTTCCGGGAGCAGGTTTATGACGATAAGGGAAAACAGACCGGGACCGCCGTAATGGTTTTCCTGAATCCGGACGTAAAGGTGGCGAGCGCCACGCCGCCGCCCGATGTGCCACCGCCGCCTAAGCCGATCTTTACTCCGCAGGAGACCGCGGCCCTCGAGGTGTTGTCGAAGAACGACGATGACCAGGCAATTCGTCTTTTCACCGCAATTATCGAGGCGAAGCCGCCGAGTCCCATGCTCTATTACGACTATGGCAGCCGCGGAATTGCTTACCTTCGGAAGGGACAGCAGGACCAGGCTTTGGCTGATTTCGACGCGGCGATCAAATTGAAGCCTGATGATGGCGACTCTCATTTCCGCCGTGGTGCAATAAAATTCGAGCAAATGCAGTATCAGGCCGCCATCGACGATCTCTCGGTCGCGATCCAGGCGGATCCGATGAATGCTGACGCGTATAATATGCGCAGCTTTTCCTATTACCGCCTTCAGCAAACCGACAAGGGCGCAGCGGATACCGAGAAGGCTTGCGCCCTGAAAAAGGATTACTGCGTCAACTGAGATGAACCGGGCGCATAACTGGTCTGCGGGCGAAGGTCGTCCGCCTTCCGGCCGAGTGCTTCGGTGTCTTTGTCTGAACATTGTCACAGCAGAAATCGCGGCCGCTGAGGTACAGTTTCCTTGCGAGCGGCACCCTCCCAAGTCGTCGGCTCGCACCCGTCCATGGGGCCTTCGCCTGCTGCGAGCGAAGGCCCCAAATTTCACGCGGTGGGCAGTACCGATATGGATTTCATTTACGCGTTCATGGCGGTAACTGCGTTTTGGATGGGGCCGGTTCTTGGTCCGCTGGTCGGCAATTTTTTCTTCCTGGTCGCCGCTACGGTGCTGGCCGGAAATGGAAATGGCAGGCTTTATCGACTGGTCACGGTGGTGGGTGGCATTGCCCCTGTGGTCCTTCATCGACGGGCTTTGCGGACAGATGTGGATCGCCAATCGGACCGTCTGAGCCTGGCTGATCGCCTGGCGCATAAACGACGATAGACGGCCGGCTCCGCTCCGCGGAGCAACTCATTCAATATATTCCGATCATCGGGGCTGGACGCGTCATACCCCCGCGAGGGGCGAGCCGATTTCCGGGTTCAACACTGCCCAACGGGATTCGACCTTCACGGTCAAATCGGTCCGCCGTCACCAGACAGAAGTTTGTCGTCCACCCACACGCCCTCGAGGCGCTCTCCATCCGGGGTGATCATGACACCGGGTCCGTTGCGCTTCCCGTTTTTGTATTCACCATCGAATTCCACATCCGGCTTGCCGTTTTCCGTCCACCGCAGAATGCCTTTCCCGGATGCCAGGCCATCCTTGCATCCTCCAGACCACGTGACGGATTTGTCGGCCTGGGGTTCTGGATTCCAGACTTTGCACGGCTGATTTGTCGTGGTGATCCAATCCGGAGACGGCCGATCACTTGTCTCGGCCATTGCCGCTGCCGATACAAGAAAGCTTACGGCTATGATGGCGAAGCCCCTGTGGTTCATCTGTTTTTCCCGCTCAACGCGCGGCCTTCGTGTTTTCATTTCTTCAGCGTAGATTATCAGCCCGGCCGGCATGAAGGAAACGTGAAGACTGCCGAAAATCCTGAGCAACATTTCGGGTACCTGTTGGGGGTGGTGATGGACTTCAATCGACGCGTTCTTCTATCAGTTGCAGCGGGTATTGCAGCCGCTCCGACACTGGTTCCGGCCGGCGCGGTTGCCGTACAGTCTGGAACAGGCGAAATGCCGCTGGCGCGGCGGATTGCCGATTATGTGGATTCCGTACGCTTCGCAGATCTCGATTCAGGCACGATTGAAAGGACGAAGATACACCTGCTCGATTTGCTGGGCTGCGCGCTCGCTGCTTACCAGGAAGAACCGGTCCGCGCGGTGCGCAACCTTGCTCTCGCCGACGGTGGCAATGCAGCCACCATCATTGGCTCCAGACGCCGGGCGAGCCTCGAACGGGCGGTTTTTGCGAATGGCGCGGGGATTCGTGCCGACGACATGAACGATGTCTATACCGGTCTCCAAACCGGTCACCCCAGCGACAACATCGCGGTTTGCCTGGCAGCGGCAGAATTCGGCGGCTTCCTCCGGCGCGGATTGTCTTCTCTCCATCGCTGTCGCCTATGAGATCGAATGCCGCTTTCTAGACGCTGCATATCTGGATACCCGCGGCTGGGATCATCCAACTTATGGCCTGATTTCCGGGGCACTCGCTGCGGGAAAGCTGATGAAACTGCCACCCGCAAAACTGACGGAAGCCGTTAACATCGCGCTCAGCGGCCACATTGCCATGAATCAAACCCGTTTCGGGACGCTCTCGAACTGGAAAGGTCTGGCCGGTCCGGAGGCGGCGCGCAACGCGATATTCGCCGCTCTGCTCGCCCAAAACGGGATCACCGGACCATCCCCGATTTTCGAGGGCGAAGCCGGATTTTTCAAGCAGGTCTCCGGGCCCTTGCACATTGATACGGCCAGATTCGGCGGCCGGAACGCACGCTTTCGGATCAATGATTGCGCGATTAAATCCTATCCTGCGCAGGCTCAGACGCAGACTGCGATCCCGGCGGCTGCGAGGCTCGCCCAATCCATCGGCGACCTGTCGCGAATCCGGGCAATCGAGGTGAAATCCACCCATCTTGGCTGGCTGATGGCCGGAAGCATGCCCGAACGCTGGGCGCCCGCGACTTCCGAAACAGCCGACCACAGCCTGCCCTATATCGTTGCGCGTTCGATGCTTGACGGCACAATCACGAAAGCAAGCTACGCGCCCGAAGCGCTCCGGGATTCCAGGGCTCTGGCGCTGCTCAAACTGATTACCGTGCGCGAAGACCCGGCCATGACGGCTTTGGAGCCGGCAAAAAGTCCCAATAGCGTAACGGCAACCCTGGACGACGGACGGGTCGTAACCGAGCGTGTGGACGACTTACCGGGTTCATTGAGCCGGCCGATGCAGCGTGCCGACGCCGAAGCAAAATTCGAGCGCAACACGCGATCCATTCTGAAACCGGGCCAGGGGAAACGCATCTCGGACACGATCTGGAATTTCGATCGCGAAGGCTCGATGGGTCCTTTGATCGAGAGCGTCGTCATGACGAACTGATCAAACAAGCCTGTGAACATGGGCAAAAATCGGGAGGGGCATATGTCTCCGAGAATTCGGAACCCAAAGGTCATCGCAGCCTCAATTGCCGCCCTGCTAGCCGCCACGACAATCTCGTCCCCGGTTGCACAAAACGCCGCGCTACCGGACTTCTCTTCGAACCTCATTGGCTGGGTGGGCCTCAATGGGGCAGGGCCATATTTCGAGGCTGATCCGGGCCGTCAGCCTGGTCCCGTGGTCAGCGATCCGGATCACCCTTTCGTGCCCAACGGAACGGATGCGCAACCGACCTTTCGGATTGCTGATTTGGCGAACCCGAACCTGATGCCCTGGGCGAAGGAGCGCATGAAAAAGGATATCGGCGAAATCCTCGCCGGCAGGAAGAGCGCCTTCACCCCGCAATCGAGTTGTCTGCCGGGTGGCGTTCCAATGTTCATGGCATATGGCGGTCCGAACCCCGTCGTATTTCTGCAGACGCCGAAGGAGGTACTTTTGTATTTCACCGGCGACCAGCAGGTCCGGCATGTCTATATGGACGTGCCGCACTCGCCGAACCCGGCATCGTCCTGGTATGGCGAATTGGTCGGACATTACGAAGGCGATACACTCGTCATCGACACCATCGGTTTGAACGACAAGACGGTAGCCGACATTTACCGTACGCCGCACACCGAAAAGCTGCATGTCATCGAGCGTTGGAGAAAGGTCGAGGGCGGCCAGATGATGGAATCGGTGTTCACTGTGGACGATCCCGGGACCTTCTATAAGCCATGGACTGCGATGCGGCGCTATCGCCGGGTGCGGCAGGAGCCGATCGAAAACATCTGTTCAGAGAACAATACCTCAAATATCTTCGACTACCACGTACCCACCGCGGAGAAGCCGGATTTCTGACCGGGTAATTCGTCCGGCAATTTGAGGGAATTCGTCATGCGACA
>CAVVEG010000019.1:0-307906 GCA_963747255.1 uncultured Alphaproteobacteria bacterium | reverse complement strand
TGCGCCCAGTTGTTGACGCCTTGCAGGCGATGCGAGGTATTGCGCTGCTCAACGCGGTGGTGCTGGTCGCGGAAGTTGGCGACTTCACACGCTTCTCAAACCCGCGCCAGCTCATGGCCTATTTCGGCCTGGTCCCGGGCGAGCGATCAAGTGGCGAGACCGCCCGGCGAACAGGCATCACCAAGACAGGCAACAGCCATGTCCGGCGTGCGCTGGTCGAGGGCGCCTCAGCTTTACCGCATGAGAGCGCGCATCGGCCGTCACAAGGTCGATCGGATCGAGGCGCTGCCAAAAGCCGTTCGCGATATCGGGTGGAAAGCGCAAGTTCGGCTCTGCGCCCGATATCGCCGGCTGACCGCGCGCGGCAAGACCGCCAATGTCGTCAATGTCGCTATCGCCCGCGAGATGGTGGGCTTCATCTGGTCGATCGCCTGCGCAATTCAATCCGCGCCAGAGGCGGCGTGACCATGACTTAACAGGCCACCAGAAGAAGGAGATCGCAAACCCAAGATCAGCCTCGGCGTGGCATGCGGCGCTGGGGGTAGGACAATGCCGGGGAGCCCTCATGGGTACTTTGAGCCTTTGACGCTCGTCATCTAGACAGAGGCAGCCCCAAACGAAGCAAGGTCATGCGGCTCGACCCGCGGATGAGAGATTGTTGACCGACGTTTAAGTCCTGCCTCCTGCATCGCATATCCGTCGTACAACTGCCTCGGCCGTCGATCGAAATCGGCGGGTCATTTTCTATCCCAGAGGTCATTGACAGCAATCATGAGAGTACCTCTGCACAGAGATTATGACTCGTTGAGCGGGATTGGGTAGGCGCGGGCCATTTTGGTCCGAGCCTTTTCGGCGGTGAACATCCATTTGATGCGGGTCCCGCTTTGGTTTCGCTGGTGTTCCCAGAGCGCGATTTCCAATTCCAGGAGCTCGCGACTGTCGATGCGCCGGTCGAGGCATTGGCATCGCAGGACTCCGATTTCGATTTCGACCATGTTGAGCCAGCTCGCGTGCCTGGGCGTGAAGTGGAACTCCAGCCGGCGCAGGATGCGCCGCGCCTCCGGTGCCGGGAATGCCTGATAGAGAGCGCTCGGGGAATGGGTTGAGAGATTGTCCAGCACGACCCGGATTTTCTCGGCCTCAGGAAAGTGAACGTCGGAAAGCTCGCGCATGCAGGTTGCGAAGTCCTCTGCCGCGCGCCGGTCTGTGACCTTCACCTTGCGCCATGAGCTATGTGCATCGAGGAAGACGAAGAGGTTGGCCGTGCCGTTCCGCCGATATTCGCAGTCGAAGCGCTCGAGTTGTCCTGGCTTGGCCGGGATGGGCGCTCGCACCTCGCCGATGAGCTGGGTCGGGCTTTCGTCGAAGCAGACGACCGGGCGCTTTGGATCGGGCTCCTCATTGTAGAGATCAAGCACATCCTCCATGCGGGCAACGTACTCGGCGTCGACTTTGGGAATGCACCACATATCCCTGCGCCACGGCTTGAGGTCGTTTTCCTCCAACCTCCGGCGCACTGTTTCGCGGGATAGGCTTTCATGCCAGGTCAGCCTGACTATCTCATTTGCCAAAAGCTCCAGCGTCCAACGGGCACGTCCGGCAGGCGGCTTCGAGCAGGCGGTTGCGATCAATAGCGCCTGTTCGTTGCCGGAGAGCTTGCGTTCGGCTCCCGGACGCGGCTCTTCGCTGAGAGCGGCTTCCAGGCTGACTTCTACGAAGCGACGCTTGGTCCGATAGACCGTGGAGCCGCCGACGCCGATTGTCCTTGCGATCTCCTCGTCGCTGGCGCCGGCATCGGCGGCCAACAGGATTTGAGCCCGTTTCAATTTTCGCGCGGCATGCTTGCCCGCGCTCAAAAGCTGGCTCAGTTCGTCTCGTTCCTCGGCCATCAGATCCACGCGATAACGGATATTCATCAGGGGCCTCCTTGTAATTCGAGGCCCAGTTAAATCAAACTATGTGACGTGAATGCCGCGACCCCAAAACCATGCTTCACCGGCAAGCAAGGTCAATATCTGGCCTTCATTCATGCCTACACTTTGCTGATGGGGCGACCGCCCGCCGAAGCCGACATGCAACGCTTCTTCGCAGTCAGCCCGCCTTCCGTCCACCAGATGGTGCTGACGCTCGAACGACGGAAACTGATCAGACGCGAGCCAGGCGTCGCGCGAAGCATCCAACTGCTCGTCCAACCCGAAAACTTGCCCAAACTCCAACCCGTCATTTCCTCTGTGCAGAGGTACTAGCGCCGGCATTGATTTATTGAAGGTACTGTTTGAACCATTCGAGGACCGGTTTCATCGCTTCATCTGTCCTTTTCCCATACACATCGAAGTGGACGCCGCCTTTTAGCGTGAAGAGCTTCTTCGGCTCCTTAGCCTTATTATATAACCTATCGGCATCGTCGGCCTCGAGCTCGTCCTTCTCCGCTTGAACGAAGAGAATTGGTGTCGGAGCCACCCTGTCGATAATTTCTTCGGGCTTGTAGTCCAGCCACCCATCAACGGTCGCCAGCGTTGTCCTGTTGCCTTTTTCCTTTTCCACCTGTTCAGCATCCTTCAGGGAAGAGGTCAGCTCAGGAGGCATGATCAGTACCGAATCGGTTCCCTTGTCCAGGAACCCATGGAAGTCTTTGGACTTGCCCGTCAAAGCCCTGTTAATTCTGTCCTCTTGAACCTTTTGCATGAGAGTTGCCCACTCCTGCTCGGTTCGAAATCTTCGCATTCGCCGCTCGCCATCACCGACCAGGACCATGGAGGCAACCGCTTTTACGCGCCGGTCTCGGGCCGCTATGTACGCTACCTCTCCACCTCCCAGGCTGACGCCCAATAACGCGATCTTGTCAGGATTCACTTCTGGTCTGGATTGCAAGCAGGAGATGGCGTTGCTGGCGTCATAGATCTGCAGGTATGGAATTACCTCGCCGCGGACGCCTTCGCTCTCTCCGAATCCTCTGAAATCCATAGTCAGGGAGACAAAGCCTGCTGCGGTAAACTCGTCAGCGAACCCGGGAAAGAAAGCGTCCGCAGTGCTCATGAAACCCGGCACAAGCACGACACCAGGAAGATTGCTTCCTTTCCTGGCATTGTCAGGCTTGGAAAGTATTCCGGACAGTTTCAGACCATCGCTACAGTAGTTTATTCTCTCTTTCACTAATCAAAGCTCCTTTCACATTTGCCTTCCGAAACGGCGAGTTGCGACCGCCGCCCCCGACGGGCTGACACGCGAGATTAGCATATGCGCTGGTATTCGGGCCCGGCATAGCCAAGCAGTTTTGAAATGCACCGAATTGTCTGCCCTGCGGTGCAAAAAACCGTAAGCCCCACCAGTGGGCCTCTGAGAAACGCCCCAATTGCCAAACTATCGCGAGTATCGGAGATCGCTCGCGCGACAGCAATCGACTTACCGCATCGAAGACATCGAGGCATACGAAGCAACGAGGGTTCGGAAGACAAAACCGATTCCGCTGATTCCGGCCGTGGGGTGTCGGAGATGAGCGCCGGCGATGAAAGCTGCCGTCTCGCCCTTAGGCTTGCACGACGTGCTTCAGATCAATGCCGACGTAAGCTGGATGGATATGCGTGCGTGGGAGCGGTGCGCCAATCCCGCACTCGATATCGAGTCCTTCACCGGCCAGCGCTGCTGGATTGGTCTTGATCTCGCCAGCAAGACTGACATTGCCGCGATGGTCGTATTGTTCTCCCATCCGGATATCGGCTCGCGATTGCCACCGGCTGGATGACTCAAAACGAGGCGCGGCGGCTGGAAGGCTTCGATCCGATTGCCGGCGCCGACGTGCTGTTGCGCCCGATGAACATGCAGCCCACGGGCGAGAACGCATCCGGCAGCAGTGGGCCCGGCAGCGATGCGACGGGGGCGCCCGCGCCAGGTGGCGACGGCGATGCGCTGGGCGGAATTGATCCTGCAAGGAACTGAAATGGAATTAAAGCGGAAGCTCTATAGCGGCGCTGCGGAGGCGTTGGCGGAAATTCGTCCGCTTCAGAATGCCAATGCCGTTGGCCGGACCAAGCGCCTGGCGGTAAACGAAGCAAGTTCACGCCGTACTGCGTCACCCCCCGCAGCATCGCCAAGCTTTCTACGTTCTCTACTTCGGCATGGGCCGTCAAACGGAGACGGATAATCGCAACGGCAGCCACATTGCTTGCGACCGGCGTCGAAGCCCAATCGACGTGGCAGGAATACACTTATCCCGACCAGCAATTCGCCGTGTCGTTTCCGAGCCAGCCGACAGTGGCAACGATGCCATTCAAGGCTGCCAATGGGACCGCCGTCACGGAAACGCTCTATTCGGTTCGGCAGGAGACGGGGTTATTCCAGGTTGCTGTGATCGAATTCGCGAACGCCGGAATCGACCAGACGACAGCCATTGGTCAGGCGGTTGATGGGCTCGTGAAAAAGACGACGTCAAGCTCGATATTCAGGCTCGCGTTCAACGAAATTACGGTCGATACCTCAACGTCGTTGGCAACGACGGAAGTCACATGATAGCCGCCGTGTTCTTCGGTAGTAATCGGCTATACGAAATTGAAGGCACGGTGCCCGCCTCAAATCCTGATGCGCTGTGGTGCATTTCCGCCACGCAGCACAAAACCGTGAACATTGGCTCAATTGGAAAAGCGGCAAGGCAAAGTTGAGCGAGCGGTCAGTTCGGGCGCCGAGGACAGAGCACCAAACGCTTAAGCCGCCGACCGAATTACCTTTACGCGGACCAACAGACCAGCGCGCGCGGCGAGATTCGTCAACGCGTCCAGGCTAAATTTATTGATCCGGCCCCGCATCAGATCGTTCAGGCGTGGCTGGGTGATGCCCAATCGCTTGGCGGCAGCGGCCTGCGTGACGTTCCAATTGTCGATGGTCTTTCGAATGGCGATGAGCACATCCGAGCGCGCCTTCATATTCGCCGCCTCTTCCGACGAGCTTTCGATCGCATCCCAGACGTTCTTGAACTGCTGTTCCCTCATTGCCGGAGCCTCCAAATCAGTTTCTTGAACCGCTCCGCAGCGAGATCAAGATCGCGTTTCGAAGTGGCCCGCGACCTCTTCTGAAACGCATGAAGCACATAGACGGCCTCTGCAAGCGTGGCGATGTAGATTACCCGAAACGCGCCCGTGGTTTCGCGAACCCGAACCTCCCGGACGCCGGCGCCGACGGTTTTCATCGGCTTCCAGTCGTCTGGATCAAGGCCACGCTGAACCCGCTCGATTTGGTAACCGACCGCTCTACGTGCGCCGTCCGGAAATGAGCGGACGGCATCGAGCGAATCGCCAAGGAACGAAACAGGCTTCACGTAATTCTATATCCGTTACGATATAAATAGTCCACTGGTTCCCGCGAATCGGCTCAACCAAGCTTGTCAGGTTCAATGCTTCAAATCGAATGCATCGCTGATAGCGAGTGCCTCGCGGCCTCTGCGGGTTTGACCTAGCCCGGAATTCTCAAACGGATGCGTGCATCGGGATTCCGAATCACGGAAAGTCGTTTTGCGAAAGCGCTTTTCGAGTGTTTCGAGGGAAATCCCGATGCCGACAGAGTGTAGCGCGGAACGGTTCGAGTTTGCACCTGTTGAAGGCCGCAAAGTGGTAATCCACACGGTCCTGACCGACAATGGCACCCACTTCACTGAGCCCGGCGGCAATTGCTGGAGACCGGCCGAGATCAAGGCCATGCTCGAGCGGCACGAGATCTTCCGCGCTCACGCCTTCGAACTCGCTTGCGCGCAAAACGACATCGATCATCGCCTCACCAAGCCCAAGCACCCTTGGACCAACGGTCAGGTCGAGCGCATGAACCGCACCATCAAGGAGGCGACGGTCAAGCGATTTACTACGAGACGCACGCGCAACTCCGAAGCCATCTCGGCGACTTTGTCAGCGCTTACAACTTCGCGAAGCGACTCAAGACCCTCAAAGGCCTCACGCCCTACGAACACATCTGCAAGATCTGGACAAAAGAGCCCGAACGATTTACGTTCGATCCTCTCCATCAAATGCCGGGACTAAACATCTAGGGTTCTTCCGCCTGCCTCATTTTGTTTATGAGCTTGGTTGCAGCCACCGAGGCTTGCTGCGCAGTTTCGGGAGCGACCGTCCCCAGCCCGGCTGCGAGTTTGTACAAGCGTACGGCGTGATCCAGGTCGGCTGGGGTGCCTTGGCCCGACTCATACAACTGTGCCAGTTGGTAAGCCGCAGCCGCGGTTTGCCGGTCAGGTTTGGCATCATGTTCGAAAGGTTGAAAGCAGGCGACAGCATCTTTGTACTGGTTCTGCGACACTAGCGCCGAGCAACGCTCGACGATTTGCTGGCGATCCGAGACGGAATTGGTTTGTTGATCGCATCCATAAATGCAGACCTGAACGAGGGGAATCACCAGCAAAGAGCGTCTCATCATTGCACCTGATACATCTATGGAACCGCCGATTATTGCGCGTCGTAGACCAATATTTCGCCGGGACGGGTGGCGTCCTGGCGGCGAGTTGCTATGATCAGCTTGCTCCATTCCGGCACGAACCAGCCGGTTTGCGCGCCCCATCCAGTTGGAAGCGTTGCGATCTTCTCGTACCGGTTCGGATCGGTTTGACGGAAGACCTCCACGAAACCAGCAGAGGGAGCGCGTCCGTCTGCACCACCTGAAGCACGGCCGATCAAATAGATGCGGCTCTTGGCGGCGTCGTAAAACATATCGTCCGAGAAAACATCCGGGGCGAATTTGACATTTGCGACCTGTTTTCCGGTCGCTGTATCGAAGGCCATTAATGATCCGGGGCCGCGGCAGGCGACGAACAGCCGATGATGGGCCTCGTCCAGCTGCATAGGAAAATTGTCCGAACAGCCAGTTGTGGGCCAATGTGCGATCGTCCTGTTGGTGGCGAGGTCCGCGACCTGGATTTCCATTTTATCCGGCACATTGATGAAAACGCGGTTGCCGGTTTTTTCCAGCTGGAATGATTCCGGATGGGCAGCGGTCGGAATCCGCGCGACGACTTTGCCGGACAGATCGAGAATGCCGATAGCGCCGTCGCCCTGTTCGCGAGTGGCCTTGCCATAAAGGAATTTTTCACCGCCATAACCGACGAGTACGTGGCTCCGCCTTGCGTCGAAGCGAACATTGTCCGCGTCCTGACCGAGCTTCGCCGTGGTCATGAGCTGGAACGAGGCGCCGTTAAAGACTTTGGCCGTGCCGTCGCCGCCTGACGCGACGAAGAGGCGTTTGCCCGCGGCGTCATAAAATGCGCCCTGCGGTTCATCCAGATTGGGGATAGTTGCCACCTGCTTGCCGGCGCGAAGGTCGATCACTTCAAGCGTGTGATTGTCGAACGCGGTGGCCAAGATCCGCTGGCCATCAATGTCCACACCCATGTGGTCGATGCGCCCGTTGACATTGGCGAGCGGAATACGGGCGGAGAGCTTCAGGGGAGCCGGCGCTTGCGCGGCCGCAAGGCCAGGCAACAAAACGAGCGCAAAACAGAGTGCCAACCGGTTCTTCATCCTGTCCTCCTTTTGATCTTCCTGAACTCGTGTAGCTCGAGCGATTTTCCGGTCTCCCACGGCCGGATTTTCAATGTGGCGCAAAAACCAGAATCGCCGCGTCGCGGGCACCCGATTTCGGAGCCGATACGAACAACCGGTCAACAGACGAAGCCCAGATGGACGTCGCCGCTCCCTCCGCACTGACTATCTTTGTCATCGGCGTGTAGTGATCGGCATCCTGCTGATCATAGACCGCAATTCCGTCAATGCCGGTTGCATAGATGCGCTTGCGGGAAGCGTCGTACCAAAGGTCATCAATGCCCGACACGCAATCAAGTGCTGCGATTTGTTTGCCTGAATCCGTGTCGAAGACAAAGAACCTGGCCGGGACCCGGCCTCCCGCGAAGAGCCGGTGATGGGTTTCGTCGAGCGCCAGTGACTGGACGAGTTGCGTGAGTGGCCACGTCGCGATCTGTTCGTGCCCGTTGCGGTCGAGGACACCAAGCTTCTTTTCTCCCTGCAGAGTCACGAAGATCCGCGGTCCCTCGCTTTCGAGCTTGATCCCGCCCGGAAGTGCATCGGTTGTGATGTCGCCGATGTGCTGACCGTTGCCGGTGTCGATAATCGCAAGGTGTCCCGATGCGGCATCGCGATATCCCACGTACAGGTATTTTGTTGTGAAGTCGTAGCCGACGTGATTCGGGTTCATGCCCAGTGGACCGCTGGAAACGAGCTGGTAATTGTCGCCGCGAAACACTTTGTAGGTCCCGTCGCCTCCGTTGGCGACGAACACATTCCCGAAATCCGGAGAATAGAACACGCCTTGCGGTTTGCTCTGACCACGGATGCTGAAAATCCGCTTCCCGGCCTGATAATCGATGACTTCGACGGTGTTCTGGTCATCCCCGAGCGCAGCGGCAAACAGCCGGTGACCTTTCAGGTCGATACCCAGATGATCCATTCGCCCGCTCACGCCAGGCATTGGAATTCGTTGCACGAGAGTCAGGGGTGCGCCTGAACCGTCCGGCTGGGCGAACACGACGCCGGACGTCAATGCTCCGATTGCTGCCGCAACCAGAGTAACCGACCATAGCCTTGTTTCAATCCGGTATCGCATAGGTCCATATTTGTGCCGGTTGCGATCCGATCGCCGGCACTCCGACGAACAGATTGGTGCCGGAGAGGTTGCCGGTGCGCACTCCAACCGCGGTCGGAATATCGGCCTTGATCTGATAGCGATTTGGCCCATCCTGCTGGTACACCCGGATAAGGCCCTCTCCGCCGATGAAATAGATTCGCTTGCGTTCGGCGTCGTAAAACAGGTCATCGGTCAATCCCACTGCCGGCAGGCGTGCGACTTCTTTGCCCGTATCGGTATCGAGCACGATCAACAGCGGCGGTCTGCGCGTGCCGATAAAAAGTCGATGGTTTTCTTCGTCGAGGGCCATCGGAAAATTTGCCTTGGCGCCGTTCAGACTCCACTTGATCAATTTGCCGTCCTTGCGGTCCAGCACCTGCACGGTGCTGTCGTCGGAGGGTACATTTACGAAGATCCGTGTACCTTTCTTTTCGAGCTGAAAGGATTCCGGATGACCACCGTCGGTTTTGAGATCCTTACCGACATGGGTTTCGGTCGCGGGGTCAAATGCCGCGATGGCGCCGGTGCCGTCTTCGCCATAACCGACATAAACGCGTTTGGCAGCCTCATCCCAGCGGACATTGTCTGGGTCTTCGCCAAGCTCAATCGCCTTGCGCAGTGCGTACGTCCTGGCGTCAAAAATATTGACTGTGCGGTTTCCGGCATTCGCGACAAAAATCTTCTCGAACCCCGGGACGTAGAGCACACCCTGGGGCTCATTGAGGCCCTTCAGCGTTCGCACAACCCGGTCGTCGAATGTGTTGGCGATCCCAACCGTGTGGTTCCCAAGTTCCGCGAAAACCAGCAGGCGAGCTTTGGCGTTGGCCGACATATGGTCGATGCGTCCGGCAACATCCGGGACGGGAATCTGCTGAACCAGTTCCAGCGGTGGCAGCTCGCGCGACCCGGCCACCAAGGGGTTACCGGGCGAAATTTGCGGCGCCGCTGCGGCGCAGACGGCCGCTGCGGTGAGGCTGGAAAATGCGGCGGTCAGGAATGCACCAGCGATCTTGCATGACTTGCTCCGCATACCGATGTTTCTCCTCAATCGGCTACAGGGTTCCTTCCCTGGGTGGCCCTCCCGAGGATACATCCGTTTCTGATTGCAGGGGAATACGGGTTGCCCATGGACACCCGGCGGCAATCGACCGAAAATGCGCGGTGGTCCATTCCGATACACTCGGCGGGAGGAAAACATGAGGACGCGTCTCGCATCTGCCACAGCGTTGCAACTGCTCGTCATGTCCGGCTTGGCGTTCGGCCAACCAGCACCGCAGTCCCCAAGACCGCCTCTGTTGACATTCGCTGGCCGGATCCCTCTGCCCGGTATCGATGCGCGGATCGATCACACCAGCATCGATCTCACGGGTCAGCGGCTGTTTTCCTCCGGCTTTGGCAACAACACACTCGTGGTCATCGATCTCAAGACGAACAAGGTGGCCAAAGAGGTCAAGTCGCTCAATCACCCGCAGAATTCCTATTACGTCCCGTCTGTCAATCGTCTGTTTGTTTCCAACCAGGGCGACGGGACGGTGAAAATCTTTGATGGCACCACATTCGTACTTCAGAAAACGGTGCAGCTGTCCTCGGATGCCGACAACATTCGCTACGACGCGCGCCGTCGCCACGTGCTCGTTGACTATGGTGGAGAGAAATTTCTCAATGGCAAGGTGCAGGCCAGGCAAGGCGTGAAGGATGGCGGGGTGGCGGTTCTGGACCCGGATGGCAACAAGGTCGGCGTCATCCCGACCAGCGGGCACCCGGAATCGCTTCAACTCGAACAGAAGGGACACCGGATTTTCATCAATTCTCCCGACGATCATTATGTCGTCGTCGCGGATCTCGACACGAACAAGGTGCTTGCCCGCTGGTCCAATCCGGGGTGTGAGAATTATCCGATGGCGCTCGATGAAGATCACCATCGGATTTTCGTGTTCTGCCGCAACAGCCCCGGCTACATTTCCGTCATAGATACCGAGGGCGGCAAGCAGGTGACGAAGATCCCGGCCACGCCGGAATCCAGCTCGGACGATATGTTCTACGATCCCGGCAAGAGCCGTCTCTATGTTCTTTCATCCATGCAGAACTTACCCGGGGCTCCAGGGATCATCGAGGTGATCCAGCCACGGGACGCCGACCACTACGAGCGAATCGCTAGCTACGCGTCGGGGCCTGGCGGCCGGGATGGACTGCTCGCGCCAGAATTGGGAAAGCTGTTCGTATCTTCGGTCCGCCAACCGACGGGGCAGGGCGGCGAATATCTGGTGTATGAGACGAAGTAGAAGTTGCACCCGTTTCCGCCGATTTCGGCCTAAATAGCCCCGCAGCAAACAGAGCATCTTGCTCCGCGGATTCATCCGAGCCTCACTCGGCTCATGAGCAAGATGAGAGTGCATCTCACAGAACGTTTCGTCCGGACGACAGAGCCAGCCGATGATGAGGTGGCCCTGTTCGGGTTGCGGGTTACGGAAGTCGGTGCGAAATCATTCATCCAGACTTACCGTGTCGCGGGCCGCGCGCGCCGGATCACGATTGGCTCATGGCCCGATTGGTCCGTTACCGCCGCGCGGGAAAAGGCTCGAGAACTGAAACGCCGGATCGATGATGGAGACGATCCACTGGAAAAGCAGCAGACGGCGCGCGAGGCTGCAACAGTCAAAGAGCTGATCGACCGCTACATCGAGGAGCATGTGCCGAAGCTGGCCAAACGCAATGGCGATGACCAGATTTCGATGCTGGGCAAACTGGTCGAACCGGAATGGGGTCCGCGGAAGGTGGCCGACATCACGTCCACGGACGTGGACAAACTGCTCGCCAAAATTGCCGCCGGACGCAAGCACTCTTCGAAACAATCGCCGAAGTACAAGCGCAAGAAACAGCTTCGCAGCTCGCGGCCGACGCCGGTTCGCGGGCGAAGTGCTGCGCAAGATGTTCAATCACGCGATCCGCCTCCAGGGAATGCGGCCGGAGAACCCGGCGGCATCCTTCCACCGCAATGTCGAGAACGAGCGCGAGGTTTTCTGACGATGGGCGAGATTGGCTCGCTTGCCGCTGCCATCGAAGCCCATCCGAACCAGTGCGCAGCCAAACCAACTGGCGGGAACGCGCAAAGTGCTGCTTGACGCAGTGCGCATGCTGGACGAAGTGCTTCCGAGTGAGTGCTGCTGATACGCTATTCTGTGTACGGATATAAACTGTAGTTCCACATTCCGGAAATTACCAGAGTTGCGGTGTACAGCTATCAGAGGGATGGCGCTTCACGGCCGGCTCGGCAATTCCGTCCCTGTCCGCAGGCGCTCCATATATGCTCGATAAGCGAAGCTGCGGTCGCGCCTTTTTCCGGTCGTCTCGGCAAGGACCTCCAAATCAACCAGGACTTCGACAGCGCGCGCTGCTGTGGGCTTGCTCGCGTCAATCAATTTCATGGCGGTAGCGACGGTCACAATCGGGTGGCGTGGGAGTTGTTCGAACAGCCGTACAACCGACACCGACGCAGACTCCACGGCAAGCAATCTCACGCGGTCTCCATGAACCAGGCTGAATAATTCGCGCGCCGATCCGACGGCTTCATCGGATATCGCGGCGACGCCCTGAAGAAAAAAATCGATCCAGCCCTCCCAATCACCTTCGATCCGCACAAGATTGAGGCGACGATAATATTCTTCGCGATTACGTTTGAAAAAAAGACTCAGGTACAGGAGCGGCGCGCTCAACAGGCCCCAGTGTTGCAGCAGCAGCGCAATGAGGAGCCGCCCGATGCGCCCATTTCCGTCAAGATAAGGATGAATGGTTTCGAACTGCACATGCAGGAGGCCCGCGCGCACGAGCTTCGGCACAGGATCGTCCGCATGGATGTATTTCTCGACTGCGCTGAGCAGCTGGGGCAGTTTCTCCGGTGGAGGTGGGACATAAACGGCATTTCCGGGCCTGGTGCCGCCGAGCCAGTTCTGGCTGCGGCGTACTTCGCCGGGTTGCTTGCCGGACCCGCGCACGCCTTGCGTCAACCGCCGGTGAGCCTCGTTTAGCAGCCGCACGGAGACCGGCAGGCCATGCTCGGACGCGAGTTCTGCCCGCGCGTATGTCAGAGCGTCGAGGTAGTTGGTAATCTCTTCGATGTCGGCATTGGGCGCAGGCTTTTCTTCGGCCTCGAACGTGAGAAGGTCCACCAGCGTTGCTTGCGTGCCCTCGATTTGCGATGAGACGACGGCTTCCTTCCGAGCGAACCCATAGATGAACCAGTCGAGTGAAGGGACCATCTCACCGGCGAGTTCAAGTCGAGCGAGCGCCCACTCGGCGTCGCGCAGGCGCCGTTCGAGATTGGCATCGATGGCGAGGGGTGGATCTGCGGGTGGCAGGTCGAAAGGAACGAATGCCTCGATCTTCTCCCCGCCAGCGGTAATCTGCTCGCATCGTCCCGTGATGCGCTTCGTCATCGGCTCCTGGCATCTGGGCGCGGAACGCCTTGGTTCCCAAGACTGGCAGCCAGGAACGAGATCGTCCCTTGCAACGAGCGTAGGAACGAACACTTTACTAGTCGCGCGGCTTAGTCAAGAATTCGTTCCTTGCTAGCCCAATGAGGAAAGGGCGATCTGGACCGCCGACAAAAACCTGAAGGTCCTCGGCCGCTCGCGCGTAACCTGCTGCGTTTCGCGAATTTTCGTGTCCGCACTGTGTCCGTCGGTTTCCGACTTAGCCGCGCAAATGCGCGACTAAGTCGTTCCTGGACGAATGATTATCTTCCGGGGCTTGAATTCTCCTATCCACCCTGTTTCCACAGGGTCGGTTTTTCAGAACCGATTGTTATAATGCCCGGGTTTTCCGTCACCCGGCCGCGCTGCCCGGCGCCCGATCGACATTGGAGGAGCGGATGGCCTTAGCATCGAAGTGTGCATGCTTCATCGCGGCGTCTGTCGTAACGGCAAGCACGCAAGCATCCGCTGGCCCGGTGCCGGACTTCGGGCCCAATCCCGGTGTCGGTTGGCTGATGAACCCAAACGGATATCAGCCGTCCGGCCCGGGCGCAGGACCTATAACGCCGGACCCATTGCATCCCGGGGTTGGCAATGACGAATTCCGCAGAACCGGCCGCCAGGTTACGCTGCCGCTGGCGGATCTGAGCAATCCCATCCTTCAGCCCTGGACACGCGAGGCACTGCGAAAACGCAACGAGCTCGTGCTGTCGGGTCGGGCTCCAAGCCTTGGGATCGACTGCGGGCCTATCGGCGGCGCAGCATTTCTCGTTCGCACTCCCAATCAGCCATATTTTTTTGTACAGGCGCCGGACAGGGTGATCATCATCAATCAGGACGACCACCAGTTTCGCCACATCTACCTTACAGCCGCGCATTCCGGGCAGGTCAAGCCTTCCTGGAGCGGGGAATCAATCGGCCATTACGAAGGCGACGAACTGGTCGTCGACACGATCGGCATCGCAGCGACGGCTCCGGTCGACCGGTTTTTCACTCCGCATACAGACAAAATCCATATGACCGAGCGGTTCAGGCTCGCTTCCGGGGGCGACCGGTTGGAGGTGCGGGTGCATGTCGAAGATCCGGGTGCGTTCACGGTTCCCTGGGATGCGCGTATTTCTTACGGACGGGTTGAACCGGGACGAGCCGAACGCAAACTGCCGCCGGGCCTCAATTCGGGCGCGACCGTAGCCGGTCCTCTGGTCGAGCGCAGCTGCGCCGAGAATCCGTTTTCCTACTTTGGAAAAGACAGCCCGCCGGTGCCGCACGCGGGCAGGCCTGATTTCTGATTTCGGCACCCGCCGGGATTGACTTCAGAGTGCCGCAGATCGCATTTGAGCGAACACGGCACGGATGAACGGTGCAATTCCGCCCCCTTGTGTGCGTTCGCATATCCCCGTGATATGTTTCCGGCTGTTGCATTTTCCGGTGGCGCAAGCTCGATGGGGAACGCATGCGCGTTGGGCAGATTATTTCGCGACGAGGGATGTTGGAGCTCGCAGCCGCCGGCGTTACGCTGGCGACGGGCGGTTTTGGGCGTGCCAGCGCGGCCGAACTGAAGCCGCGCATCGAGCAATTCGATCCTGATTTCGACAGGATCGTTTCCACTTCCGAACCGATCCGTACGCTGGCCACCGGTTTCGGTGGGGGCGGCAACACCGAAGGACCAGTGTGGTGGAAGGAAGGCGGCTTTCTGCTTTTCAGCTCCATTGGCGACAATCAGGTGATCCAATATACGCCCGGCAAGGGCACCAGCATCTATCGCGAGAAGACGAATGGCGCGAACGGCCACACCCGCGACCTGCAGGGGCGGCTGGTCTCATGTGAAGGCATCGCACGCCGCGTCACGCGGGAAGAGGCGGACGGGAGTTTCACGGTTATCGCCAATGCCTATCAGGGCAGACGTCTCAACAAGCCCAACGACGTTGTGGTGAAATCGGACGGGTCTGTCTACTTCTCCGATCCATGGAACATCCCCGCTCTGCCGCAGGCCTGGGACCTCGATTTCAACGGCGTGTATCGTGTGTCGCCCGATCTGGGCACGGTCAATCTGCTTACACGCGATCTCTTTCTGCCGAACGGTCTCGCCTTCTCTCCGGACGAAAAAACCCTCTATATCGTCGATTTACGGCGGGTGCAGATCCATGCATTTGACGTGATGCCAAACGGTCTTCTCGCGAACCAGAGTCAGCGGGTCTTTGTCGACCTCAAAGGACCCGAGCCCGGTGGTCCGGACGGTATCAAAGTGGACACGGCGGGAAATGTGTACACCGGCGGCTCCGGCGGCATCTATGTCGTGGATCCGTCGGGCAAGAAGCTTGGCCGCATCGTGCATGGCCAGCCGCAGACCACCAACATCGCGTTCGGCGGCAATGATTGGAAGACGCTCTATTTCACGACCCATTCGACACTGGGCGCGGTGCAACTGAAGAGCACCGGACTGCCGGTTCCAGCACGAAGGATTTAGGACTATCGAAACTCTGGTTCCAGTTTCAACGGGAGAGAATGGATTGATGCGATTCGTATTTTCGGGTTTTGCGATCGGGCTTCTGTTTGCGACCGGGTCCTTCGCCGCGGAGCCTCAAGACGGACCGGTCATTCCCAATTTCAGTTCACTCGACCGCCCCTGGGCACGAAACGGTCTCGATTTCTTTCCGCCCAAGTCGGGTCTCGGCCCTGTCACATATGACAAGGCGCATCCGGTAATTGTGGCTGCCCCCGATGCGGACGGCAATCTGCGGCGCGGACCACTGCATCTCGGCGACACGTCCAATCCCAATCTGAAGCCCTGGGTTGCCGAGTACATCAAAAAGGCCAATGACGAGATAATCGCAGGGCACCTGCGCGAAACGTCGCGGTCGAAATGCATGCCGGGCGGGGTACCGGAATTTTTGCTTTATGGCGGTCCCGGCGAAAATGAACCGCTTTATTTCATCCAGACCCCGAAAGAGGTCCTGATCATTGCGCAGGCCGACACGCAAGTGCGCCATGTGTACATGAACGTGCCCCATTCCCCGCATCCGGCGCCGTCGTGGTATGGCGAATCGGTCGGCCGTTATGAAGGCGACGAACTCGTGGTGGACACCATCGGGTTCAACGAGAAGACGCTGACCGACGATAATTATGCCGTGCCGCACACATCGCAGCTGCACGTGGTCGAGCGCTACAAAGTGATCAACGACGGCAAGATGCTGCAGGTGAGCTTCACGGTGGATGATCCCGGAGCGTTCAACGCACCGTGGTCGGCGATTGAACTGTTCCATCCGGTACGGGAACCGGCTGCGCTTTCCGAAGAAGCCTGCGCCGAAAACAATGTCGCCCCTGCGGGCGATGAGTTTCCGATCCCGGTCGCCAGGAAGCCGGATTTCTGAACACTTATGACGGGTCGCGACGACCCATGATGCGCCGATGAATATCTTCTTTCGACATTTCCGGCGCCACCGCTGGTTTTACGTTGCGGTGTTCATGGGCGCGATGGCATTCGTTTTTTCGCGCGGACAATCGGCAAATTTGCGCTTCGCCATTGCCGCCGATACGTTCTACCTCGTCTATCTCATTCTCATAGGGGGGCTCGCGCTACGCTCTCCGACTGCACGATTCCGGGATTGGGCCGACGACGAAGACGAAGGCCTATTTCTTATTATGATCATTACGCTGACGACAATATGTTTCAGCATTGCCTCCATTTTCCTGCTCCTGAATAGCGGCAGGAAACCGGATGGTCTCCTCCTTCTCGTTTCGCTGATGAGCGCACCTCTCGGCTGGCTTGTCCTGCACACCAGTGCATCGCTCCATTATGCGCATTTTTATTATTCACGCCTTGCCTCCGAACCCGCCGCAGCAGGCTCCGGCGGCCTGCGTTTCCCCGGAGATCAAGAACCGGGTCCCTGGGATTTTCTGTACTATTCTTTTGTGGTGGGAATGACGGCTCAGGTTGCCGACGTGCAAATCACATCGACATCCATGCGCCGCCTGACCCTCGGGCACGGAATCGTCTCATTCATTTTCAATACGGTCCTGCTCGCGATGTGTGTGAACGTGGTGGTGGCGGTCGCGCAGGCACGCTCCTGAGCGCCTCGACAGTCCCGGAACATTGGCAATCGGCCGCTCTCGCCAGGTGCATCCGCAACATGAACTCGCAATCGTGTGTTCGATGACAAGGCATTCGGCGCACTATGTGTCGCGCATCACCCACATACGCTTCAGCGCAGCGCGATCGATCTTGCCGGTGTCGTTGCGCGGGATTGCCTTCATGAAGTGAATGACCGCCGCCTCAGCCCTGCCCAGTTCGGAATTGAGCGCAATGGCGATTTCATCGCTACCGATTGGCCGTTGTGATTCAATTCCGATATGCAGCTGTTCGATATCGTTTTCACCCGGCGCCGCAAACACGCACACACCTTCCACCCCGAGTCGGTTCTGCAGACCCTGCTCCAGCACTTCCGCAGACAGCTTCTGCCCGAGGACATTGATCACGTTGCTCCTTCGGCCATGCAGCACAAGACGGCCGTCCGCCCGAAACGATCCGAGATCGCCCGAATAGAAATAACCATTGCGGAAATAAGCAGCCGTCGCTTCGGGCTCGCCGAGATAGCCTGTGATCCCGGTGGTGCGAATTCTGACCCCACCGGCCTGGCCGGTTGCGACCGGCAGGTCATCATCGTCCACGATCTGGACCTCGGCGGACGGGAGAATCCTGTGTGAAATCAGATCCTCGGGTGATTCGATTCGCGTGAATGCCCACAGTCCCACCTCGGTCGAAGAGATCGCGGTCGAAATCCGCGATGTCAGGGAGGTTTTTGCAGCAGAATAAAGCGCCGGCGTCAGGGCGCCACCTGCGCAGGACAATTCCAGCCTATCGTTCTTTCGGGTCTCCAATGGCGGAGCCTGCAGAAATTCCAGCAGGGTTTTCGGAACCGTAAACAGATGCGTGCTGAGATCCAGCGTGGAGCGTTGGGTGTCGGGCATCAGGTGAAACACGACCGCACCACCTGCTGCCCAGGCTGAACAGGGGACAAAAAATCCAATTCCTGTCCACATGGCGAAACCGAGCACGTTCGCAACGGACGCATTCGAGAACGAAAAAATATCTGCGCGACGAAAGCTTCCCGCCACGATCACCGGATGATCGAGAAGAACCTTCTTGCGGGTCCCGGTTGTACCGGACGTCAGGCGGATATGCCCGCCCGGAGGCGAATCAATCGTCGGCAAGCCGGGGACGGGTCCAGCCTCGCGCCCAAGAAACAAACCTTCGCCGATCCTGATCAGCTTGCATCCGGGCTTTGCGGGGGAAAGGGGCGGGTCGCTTGCGCTCGTGGTTATGACGCAGCCAATATCGGGAATTCCGAGTCCGCTCAATTCCTCGAGCGAACCTATCGACAGGGTTGTCAGCCCGAGGCTTCGTAGCGCAATGGCAAATGCCCATCCGTCGAGACGGCATTTGATCCCGGCCAGCACGGCAGTGGTTCCGGGCGGAATCGCCTGCTGTTCGAGGTAGCGCCGGGCCCAGTCTATCCAGAATGCGAATTCACGATAAGTGACGCGTTGCCCGCGCTCGAAAATCGCGGCGTTGCCGGGCGTTTCATGAGCATACCGGAAGATCGTTTCGAGATTCACGGCTGGGTATCGATTTGCGAAAGCTCTCCGATCGGACAGCTACCAGATATCCCGTTCGCAAGTAAGAATGCTCATGCCCAGGGGCGCAACTGCCGAAAGTGTCGCGCCTGATTCAGTACGCCTTCCGTCCCAATCAGCGACCTTTTACGAGCGCGGCACAGGCGGGAGAGGCGACCCAAACGGGGTGATCAATCCCATGGACCTCAACTGCTCCGTATTCTGATATCGCACCGAAACCAACGGATCGAAAAACGATCTTGTGGGCGTGCTCTGGATGAACGAACCGAGTGTGCGGTATTCGCGCGCCTGTGCCCAATATTCGCCGCGTTGCACTTCAATGTCGCATTTGAGCGGCAGATCATCGAACATCTTGAAGTGCAGCAGCGCCGCCTGCATGGGCGCCAGCGGAGCCGGATTGAGCAACGCGTGCTGCGCAATGATGAAGCGTTGGCCACCCCGCCATTTCACCAGCGGAACCTTGCTCATGACCGGCGGAGCGGAAGTCAATCCATGCGCGCGGTACAGCCTCGCGCGAACGCCGCCATCGATCTGGCGAAATGGAAAGGGCGCCGCCGAAAGAAGTGTATATGGGCCACGGTCGAACCACGGGGCGTAATCCGTGAAAGGCAGCCCGGGCCTGTAACCGATCTGTCCGAAGGGCTTTTCGGAATACATGTCGAGCATGACCGTGAACAGAACTTCCGAGCCAGCGCGGTCGAACTTGCCCGTAAGCGACTGGATCGGCTCACTCTCACTTCCTGGCCAAACGAGGAGCTCGTCCGCGTCGGCAACCAGGACCCAGCGGCCATCGCAGAAGCGGTCCAGGATGGAGTTCTTCCACACCAGTCCGGCGCCTGGGCCCGCGCCGAAATGATCTTCGGTATAAAGAACAGAGCAGTCGGATTGCTGCAGAAGGAACTCCGTTGTCCCGTCCGTGGAACCGTTGTCCACGAAAATGAAGCGGTCGAAACCCAGTTTCCGGTAGTGCATGAGAAGATAGGGAAGCCGCAGCGATTCGTTCCGGGCTACGCAAAGGACAATGTGACTTTGCGGAGTAATCTCGATTGGGCGAGAGATGACTCTCAAAACCGGATTATTCATCGCCTGTGGGATTCAAACCTGACTGCCCTCGGACCCTGTGGTGCTTACCAGAGTTGGAAACCCGCGTCGATTACACCAGGATGCAGAAACCGGAGGCGACTTTTCAGAGGCTCCGGAGTAAGGCTAATATCGGGCGGGTCAGCGGCCCAGCATCGCGCCGCAGATTGAGCGTTCACAACAGTCTGGCTTGGGCGAGGCGTTGGGGCAGCGAGGGCTGATCGCGTCTGATTTTGGGGTGGCCAGATTTCCGATGGAATTAGTCGCGTCACGATTACCGGACTTTTCTCCGGCGGTTCCGGTTTCAATGCGGTATCGAACCGTCCTGCTGGTGGTACTGGCGGACATCCTTGCGTTGGTTGCCATTCATTCGCTGTACTGGCTCTTCGCAGGCCTCAATCAGCCGATTGCCGATCTTCACCAGTTCCGGCAAACGCAGACGGCGATCACGGCCTATTGGATCTGGCGAGGCGGGCCACTCCTTGCTTACCAGACACCCGTGCTCGGGTTTCCCTGGTCGATTCCCTTCGAATTCCCCGTCTATCAATATCTGCTCGCAGCGCTGCGGCTGATCGGCGTTCCGTTCGAAGCAGGAGGGCGTCTGCTTTCCTTTGCGTTTTACGCAGCTTTGCTGTGGCCGATCCGCGTCCTGTTCAGGAATCTGGGGCTCGGCCTTGTCGATTATCTCATCATGGCAATATTGCTGCTGGCGGCGCCGATATACATCTATTGGAGCCGCACGGTCATGATGGAATCCTGCGCGTTGTTCTTCGCCGCGGGATGGCTCGCCTACCTGGTGCAATACCTCCGGAATCATTCCTCGCGCGACGCGTGGATTGTGCTTTGCTTTGGGGCGCTCGCCGTTCTCGTGAAGCCCACAACCTTCGCCGCTTTCGGGATTCTCGGCGGGATCGCATTCGTTGATTCAGCGGCCGCGGGGTTGCGGAGCGGCCTGAACCCGGGGAAAATCCGCGTCCTTGCGATCGCGGCCGCCCTGGGAACTGTTCCGGTGATCGCGGGCGGCGTCTGGGTCATTTACAGCGATCACCTGAAACTTGCGAACCTGCTGGGCAGCCAACTCACGTCGGAGGCTCTAACCACGTGGAATTTCGGCACTCTGGCGCAACGCTTCTCGAGCCAATTCTGGCTCGGCGCGATATCGAATTGCATGCTTCCGGATATCTTCGGCTTCAGCCTCATTCCTGCCCTGCTCGCCGGTGGTGCGGCGCTGGTATCGCGGAAATATGCGTATCTGCTTGCACTGACCATACTGGGCTTTTTCGCGCCCATGCTGATTTTCACCAACCTTCATATCGAACATAACTACTATCAGTACGCGAATGCGCTGTTTTTGCTGGCGGCCGCCGGACTTGGCCTGGCCGCCCTGGTCGAGTCCCGGCGACCGTCGCTTGCCACCGGCCTGCTCGCCATTATTGTTGTGGGACAGTTGATATATTTCGACAATGGGTTCGCACGCGTTATCACCGCGGACTATTCCGGAAGCCGGCAGTTCGCTGTCGGATCGCTGGCGAAACGGTTGACCACGCCCGACACAAGCCTGCTGATCATTGGAGACGACTGGAATTCTGCGATCGCCTTTCATGCCGAACGCAGGGCGTTGACGATTCCGTTCAGTGCGCTACCCGACAGTGTGAACAGGATTTTCGCGAATCCCCAGCAATACCTGGGGGATTCGCCGCTTGGCGCGATCGTTTATTGTGCCGATCAGGCTGCAAACTACGCCGCGAACCAGGCAGAGATCCGCCAATTTGTGTCCGGCCGCAGGTCGCTGGGCGAGGCCGGGGGATGTCAGGTTCTGACCCCGTACCGGCAGTCGTGAACATGGATATTGCCATAGGCCCCGATATTCCGTTGATCGTGGATCTGGACGGGACCGTGGTCCTGACCGACACGCTGCAGGAAAGCTTCATCCGGCTTTTGTTTCGCAACCCGCTGGCGGCTCTTCGTGCGCTGACTTTCCTGCCGTTTGGCCGCGTCGCCTTTAAACGCAATGTCAATACCCACCGGCCGCTGGCGTCATCCATGCTTCCGCAGCGCCGCGAACTGATCGATTTCCTCAGGGCGGAAAAGATCGGCAAGCGGAAGATTCATCTGCTCACCGCCGCGGACCAGGGGCTTGCAGAAGAAATCGCCTCCGGAATCGGCGTGTTCGATATTGTTGCGGGCAGCAGCGGCACGAGCAATCTCAAAGGTGCGCACAAACTCGCGTGGCTGAACAAGCACCTCCCGGGAGATTTCATCTACGCCGGAGACAGCGCGGCCGACCTTCCGGTGTTTCTCGCCGCGCGAGGCGCCATCCTGTGCGACGCCGGAAACCGTATCGCAAAAGCCGTCGAAAAAGCCGGCGTGCCGATTCTCGCCCGCATGGACAGCCCCGGCAGTCGCTGGCGCAGCTTCCTGGGTGCGCTGCGGCCGCACCAATGGTCCAAGAACGTCCTGATTTTCCTGCCGCTGTTTTTGGGCCATGCCTATTCGCACACGACGAATATTCTCACTTCCGTGCTCGCATTCTGCATTCTCTCGCTGCTCACTTCGGCCACCTACCTCATCAATGATCTCGCCGATCTCGACGCCGACCGGATGCACCCCACCAAATACAAACGGGCATTCGCGTCCGGAACGCTCTCGCCGGGATTTGGCCTTTCCGCGGCTGTCGTGATGATCATCGGCGCAATGGCAGCCGGGGTGGCGCTGTCGCCGCCGTTTGCCACGTGGCTGGCGGTCTATCTGGTTGGAACGCTCGCCTACTCGTTTGGACTGAAGCGGGCGCCATTTCTCGATGTCATGATCGTAGCCGCGCTGTTCACCACGCGCCTTGTCATGGGCGCCGCTGTGCTCGGTCTCAGGCAATCGCCCTGGCTGCTTGCCTTTTCACTTGTATTCTTCTTTTCGCTGGCTCTCGCCAAGCGCTACGGCGAAATCCGCTCCGCCTATGTCGTACCAGGTTCGGCCCTTCCGGGCCGTGGTTACCAAAGCGATGACTGGCCGCTGGTGCTTGCCTTCGGCGTTGCGAGCACGCTCGCGTCTCTGGTCGTGCTCCTGCTGTTTGTGACGAGTGACGCGCTTCTGTCCGGCGCGTATTCAAATCCGCTATGGCTTTACGCCGTGCCTGCGCCGGTCTTTGCCTGGCAGTTGCGGATCTGGCTGTTCGCTCATCGGGCGATCCTGAATGACGATCCTGTCGTGTTTGCGCTCAGGGATCGGATCAGTCTTTTCCTGGGCGCCGTCATGGCGATGTTTGTCGCCCTGGCATTATGAGGCTGTTTCGTCATCCAACCCGTCCTGACATCAATTTTCCGATGCGCACGCTTTCGGCAATGCCCCGGTCTTCAGGGTAATAAGAACACGTATCGGCAATCTGCAGTCCGCGAATGCTGGTCTCTATGGGGGGAAGCATCGCTGCAAATCCGGGGGGACAGACCGGCTGCGCATGCCGCAGCCGCCCGACATGGCTTGCCACAACGTCGCTCTCGGATAGCGCCGGATTGATCAGTTTCAGGAATCCCAGAGTATCCGACAGAAACTCCCCATCCGCCCGGGAGAATTTGGCGTGGGTTGCCGGCATGTACCACGGAACAAAAACGACCGTGTCCTGGACCGGCCGCAAATGTGAGAACTCGATGATGCCGGGAATGCCGAAGCGCGGATCGGAAATATTGACCCAGAAGTGCGGTGTGACCCGGCGGCGAAGACGAAACACGACGCAGACAACGCCGACATTCGCGATACGGTCATAGGCTTCGCGCTCGCCGGCAGGCATATCGGGAACAAGCCGGCTGACATAGGGCGTTGGGACGGTGCAAATCACGGCATCCGCCGGAAAATATCCGCCGCCGGCACTCACGCCGACCACTTTGCCCTGTTCGCAGTTGATCCGTGACGCGGCGCAACTCAGGTGCAGTTTACCGCCGTGTTCGGAAATCGCCTGCGTGAGCGCGTCCACCAGTGTTTGCGACCCGCCCTCGATGTAGCCAAGCTCTTCCTGGAATATCGAGCGGCGCGATGTGCCCACTCGCTTGATGCGCGTCCACACCCAGGCCGCGGAGATGTTGTCGGCGAATTCGTAAAATTTGAAGTCGAATAATGGCGCCCACAGCTTCCGGTAAAGTTCTTCACCGCACCAGGCCGTGATCCACTGCTTTGCCGGCAGATTTTCCAATTCACCGGCATCACGCCTCCTGCTGGACAGATACATCATCGCGCCGTAGCGCAGTTTCTGGACCAGGGAGATTTCGGGAAAGGTGAGCAGGGAAACGGGATCGCCCCATTTGTACAACCGGCCATTGACGAAATAGCCCATGGTTGTGGGGCGCCATTGCATTTTGCCGGCGAGCCCCAATTCGGACAATAATTCGAAGGTCGGGCGGTCGGACTTGCACACGAAATGATAGAACCGCTCAATCGAAATGCCGCCGAGGTCGAAATGGGCGGCCATCCCGCCGGGTTCCGGGGCCGCTTCCAGCACGGTCACGTCGTGACCGCGCTTCACCGCATGGAATGCAGCCGCCAATCCCATGGCGCCGGCGCCGATGACAACAACGCGACTCATCAGAACTCCAGCACGATTTTTGAGAACACGGGGTGGCGGAAAGAATTGGCGAGCGCCTGTTTCATCGGAGTTGCACGCACGCCGAAAATCCCGGGCCAGTCGATCACATCGAACACATCCGGCGTGACCAGCGCTTCAAGCTGTTTGGTCGTAAAGGGGGGATTGCGATCGAATAATCCGTAAACACAAAGCAGTATCCAGAACATCGAATAGGGAATCCGTATGATGCGCGTAGTCGCGCCGCATGCATCCCGCACAGCCCGCATGAGGTCGATGTAATCGATCCGCTCGAGACCCGAGATGTTGTAATCCTTTTCACGCGGCCGGTTCTCAATACAGGAGATCACGATATCGCAGAAATCACCGGCATATAGCGGTTGCCGCAGGTAGCGACCGTGCCCCGGAACCGGAAACAGCCGGTGTCGTGCCATGTAGCGCGCAAGCCAGCCGAGATGTTTCCGGTCGAACCAGCCGAACATCAGTGTGGGGCGCAGGATGACCGACGGCAAACCTGAATGGCGGACCAGTTTCTCCTGCGCTTCCTTGGTTTCGGTATACCAGTCCTCCGCAGCCGAATTCACAACCGACGAGCTTATATGGATCACAAACGGCGCCCGCTGGCGAATCGCGTCAAGAAGACGTTTGGTTGCCGTTACGTTATTTGCGGTGAAGCTGGCTTTGTCCAATCCGCCGATCTGTGCATGCCCAAGAATGACAATGTCGGCATCTCCGACCATCTTCTGCCAACCGTCGTCAGCGGCGAGATCGCATAACAACACGTCGATATCCGGGTGCAGTTCGCGCAATATGGCGCTGTTGGCGATATGTTTGTCGATCGCCAGAATATTGCGATACCCGCGGGCCTTGAGCCGCGGAATCAGATTTTGGCCGACGAGACCCGCCGCGCCGGTGACGACTATCTTCATGCCCGGCCCGCGATGCTATGCCGTTCCAGGTAATGCAAACGGTCGTTCTTCAAAAACTTAGCCTTTTAAAAATCCTCTCCGGAATGGCACGGATGACCACCATGATCCAGCGCCAGAACCAGGGCACGTACAGGACATCGACGCGCTTTGCGGCGGCCGCGAGACAAGCCCGCGCGACATCATCCGGCTTCGCGACAAGAAACATTCCCGGCATGCCCCATGTCATTGCGGTGTCGATGAATCCCGGCTTGACCGTCATCACATGCACGCCCTTTCGCGCCAGCCGATTGCGCAATCCGGACAGATATACGTGCAGTCCGGCTTTCGCGCCGCCATAAACATAGTTCTTGAGCCGGCCGCGATCCCCCGCAACCGAGCCGAAGACGATCACCGTCCCGGCGCCCTTCTTCTCCAGATGTGGGGCGAGGTAATGGAGAATCGATACGGCTCCGGTGAATGATCCGTCGATGCAGGCAACCGCTTTGTCCGGGTCCAGATCGATTTCCGATTGCGACGGCATCACTGCAAAAACGAGCGCCACATTGAGTATCCCGGACTGCTCGGCCACACTGGCGGCGAAAGCCGCGTGCGAGCCCGGGGCGAGAGCGTCAAAGGAGAGCGCCGCCGCCTGCCGGCCGGCTGAAATGCGAATATCGGCCGCCGTGCTTTCCAAATCCTCCAGATCGCGGCCGGCAATGATCACGTCGGAACCGCGTTCTGCCGCTGCCAGCGCGATCGCGCGGCCGACGGCCGAGGATCCTCCCAAAACCAGCCATGTCTCCGGTCTGCTCATGCTGGTTGCCGGATCTTGAGTCGCCGGTCGATGTCGGACCCCATCCGGCCTTTGGGATCCATCTGCGCAGCCGCATCGCGAAACCGCGGCAATTCGGGATACATGGATTCGAAATCGTCCGGCGAAAGCAGTGCGTCCTTGGCGAGATAGATCCGTCCGCCGTGATCCCGGACAATGCGCGCCAGATCTGCATAAAGAGCGATCACACCCGGGCCATTCGGAAAATCAACGGCCAGCGTATATCCCTGCATCGGGAACGACAGAAAGCCTGCGCGGTTCGCGGTCCCCAACCGCTTGATCACGGCCAGAAACGATGCCGCCCGCGCGCGCGAAATTCCGTCCAGAAGCTGAGCGATCGCTTTCGGCCCCTGGGAGCCGGGAATCACGCATTGCAGCTGATGAAAACCGCGCCGGCCGTAAATCCGGTTCCAGTGGCCGATGCGGTCAAGCGGATAGAGAAAATCTGCATAATGCCGCGCAACAACCCGGCCGCCGGCCGGAACAGTGCGATAATAAAGTGCGTTGAACGCCGCAGTGGTCAGCCCATTCAGCGCAAAACCGGGAAAATCGATCGCAACATCGGGACCAGGCTTTCTGCGCGCGCACGGGCTTGCCGCGGGTTCGGCGGTTTCCAGAATACCGCGTCCAGTGGATTTGCCGCGCGCGAGCGCATCGATCCAGCCCACCGAATAGGTCGAATCCTTCGCCTCCTCCATTGCCGAAAAGAAAGCATCCAGGTCAGGGATTCTCTTTTCCGTCACGATGACACCTGGCCCGGGAACGCGCATCATCCGAAACGCAATCCGCGTGACCATTCCGGTCAGGCCCATTCCGCCAATCGTGGCGCGGAACCACCCGGGATTGCTGTCCGGACTGAGCTGATGCAGGGAGCCATCGGGCGTGACGACCTCGATCCCGAGAACATGCTGGCCGAAGCTTCCCGCGCGCTCGTGGTTCTTTCCGTGGACGTCGTTTGCGATCGCGCCGCCGACCGTGACAAAAGCGGTCCCCGGGCTTACCGGCACCAGCCAGTTGCGCGGCAGAAACACCCGCAGCAGCCGTTCGAAACTCACTCCGGGCTCGACGGCAATCTCACCGCTCCGTTCGTCGAAAGACAGAATTCTCGCGAGGCGTTCCGTATCGACCAGAATGCCGCCGGAATTGAGCCCGCAATCGCCATAGGATCGGCCCGCGCCGCGCGCGCAGATCTGTCGATCACCCGCATGGTCGAACAGCTGATACACATCGCGAACACGCTCGGGTCGCGCAACCATCGCGGTTCCGGCTTTCACGCGTCCCCAGCCCGACACCGTCATTTCCCGATACATCTGGTGCGTATCTCTACCGTGCAGGTGCGCCGGCGAACTTTGGCGCAATGCCCGGACCGGCCAGATCGCGCGCCCCGATATAGGCCCACAACAGCGCGAACTGAATCCTTTCCCTCTGGTCCATCTGATTGAGGAAGCCCCACATCTGACGATGCGCCTGTTCGTGGCTGTAGCCGCTTCCCATCGGATGGCGAATCCGGAGTGACAGGTCCCGCAGCACCAGCGCATTCGTCGCGTAGCAATGCGCAATCGCCGCCCAATCGATGCCATAACCGAGATTGTTGTTCGTGTAGTCGAATTGCTTCAGGAATTCGACCACCGGTCTCCGCAGCGCCCAGACGATGCAATCGGACTGCACGATGCCAACAAGCTGCGGATCACCGGTGTCGAACAATTTCACGCGTTTCGTGGGCCAGGTCGTGAAATCGATATCGGGACCCCAGATCCCGAGTTCGGGCAGGGATTCGAAGCGATGCCGGCAGGCTTCGACAACCGCCCCCCAGTCGGGGTGTGATGCGTCGGCCTGAATTTGCAACATCACATCGTGCTCGAACACGCGCAGCGCATGCACGAACTGATGCCCGAAATAGGAATCGGGATTGATTTTGATCCAGTCGCAATTGCGGGGCTCCTCCGCCGGATCGGCGGATGCATCGATCACGGTGACCTTGTCGGCGCTGCTGGAAATCGAGGCGCAGATGCGCTGGGCGTCAGGAACTTTCCCCGGCCAGCAAAAGACGATCGCGTGAATTTTCGGTGCCATTGGCGCGTTTTGCACAGCCGGGATTTAGTCGGGTTGATGCCCTGCCCGCAGGGGCGGTCTCGCACAGATCGTCAATTCACAGCCACGCTGCGCGCGTTCTCTTCCCGCGCGAAGTGAGCGGCATCGGCCGTGTATTTTTTGCAGAAATAAACGCAGTATCGCCGATCACAGGGGCTCGGTTCGCTTCTCAGCCGCAAACTGCCGGTCAGGAGATTGCCGAGCTCCGGAATTGCACCGCCGCAGCGGTACACGCCTCCTCGTGGATCCATCGCAACGAAACGGAATCCCGCGCTGCACGGTCGTCCGGTAAAAGCGGGAATCCCGTCCAGCAATTCGTGGTCGGAGAGGACATCGATCGAGGGCGGCGGCCAGCCGGCATAGCGTGAAGCGTAATGCTCGCGGGCGAATGCGATCGCCTGGCGCAGAATCTGGCGCTCCTGGGGAGTATAGGCCGCCGGATAATGCTGTCCCGCATAACCGCCGCGCAGCACTTTGGGCGCAAGTTGCAGGCCTGCCGACACGCATTCGGCTGCGAGCGCGGGAAGCTTCGCGATCACTTCCGGGGTTGCGACGGCGGTCACCAGCACGCGAAAACCCGCGTCCTGCAGAAAACGTGCATTGCCGAAGAATCCGTCGAAGCCCGAATGCCGCGCCCGCTCGTCCATGTGAATACCGGCATTGACAAAGCTGACACGCAGCGGATCGACACGCTCTGCCATGGCACGCACCGAAGGACGCGACAGATTGGAGTTGACCGAAATCACGTGATTGCGCGTCAACAGGGCGCAGATTTCGACGAAGTCGGGGTGAACCGTCGGCTCTCCGCCGGTGATGTGAATCAGCCAGCGTTTTTTCGTCGCCGCGAATGCCGCATTCCACTGCTCGGGCGTGGCAACCCGCCGCAGCTTTGACCCCAGCGCCTCCACCGACAGAAAGCAGTAACTGCAGCGGTAATTGCAGGTCCCCAGCAGATACCAGTCACACTCGACATCGTAGTCGGACAAGGTCGCCGGGGCTGGTTTCTCTGGCACGTATCGGCCCGGTCTATTCCGTCGCCTTTTTCACCGCTGCCGCAGCCGGGGTTGCAGGTTTCGCTGCAGCCGCACCTGCCGGCTTCGCTCCGGCTGCCGCAGCTGCAGGGTTCGCCTGCTGGACGGGCTGCGGTGCGGTGGTGGGAATCTCCGGCAGGCCGCCTTCCTGGGACTGCCAGGCGGCATACCCTTTGTCGAACCCGGCCGTCGGCAGTTGATAATTCACCGGCTGGCCCGACGCGATGTTGTAAGCGACGCGAACGTTCGGCTGTGTGTTCAGGTAATACAGCATTGGTCCGTCAAGCGCCGTCAGCGCCTGGCATGCCTGCACCGTGCAGTTCTGGAACGGAATAGTCGTCCCCTGATTGCCGAAGATCACGCGTACGCCCGAGGTCAGCCTGGCATTGTTTGGCGTGAGGATCGCGAGCAGCGTTTTGCCATTTCCGCCCTTGGTGGCGACCACCTGCAGGACCACGCCATTCTGTTTCGGATCAAAGGCGCGCATCGTGAGATCGCAATGCTTCGCGCCCTGCGCGTTCTGAAGACAATTCAGCGCCCAGGCCTGAAAGTTTGTCTGGGGCAGCCGGGTGACGCCCGGGGGCAGTTGCGGCGGAGGCGGCGCGGCTGGCCCGCCCCGCCCGGCGGGAAATTCACGGCCCAGGAAAAATCCCAATCCCACGCTCAGCAGCACGCCCAGAAGCGCGGCATTGCCGATATACACATGGCGCAGTGTCAGTCCTTTAATCACCAAACATCTCCTGAAAAGAAAACTGATGAACTACCCGCACGGTTTTCGTCATCGCGGGCCGCAACCCGACCGGTCATTCGGCGTGGACAGTCACGCCTTTTTCGCCGGCGTCAGCCGTCTCCCGGAGCGCCCCGTCCAAACGGACCGGATATTGGTTCAGCTGCCCGAGAGAACCAACATGCCAATAAAGGGTAGCAAGCCAGCCCTGTTTGCGCCAGAGGTTCGCCGTGCGGTTGTCGAGCTGATTGAGATCCTCGACATCGACACCGGCAAATCCGCTTACGCTGAAACTCCTGCCGCTCGGCGTTGTCATGTTGCTCCGCTTCGACTTCAACAACCCCTTGTCATGCACGGCGCGGCAAAATTCCTGCGTCGGGCCGAACGCCTGCTGCAACTCCATGCAGAAGCGGAAAACGTCAACGGAGTATTGGGTGGGACGTCCATCTTCGAACAGACGATCTCCCTCAACGCCGAAAAAACCCGAGTCCATTTCGGCGGCGAGCCTGAAATTATGGTCGGGCGGCTCGATCAGCACAAAGGGAAAACGCCGGACATAGGCGGGAATGTAGCGGCCCTGTTCCCAATTGCCCTCCTCGTCCACGAACAGATTTTCGTCGTTGCGGGCGCCCACAATTGCCATCAGCATCGGCTCGTCGCCGAGCGTGAAGGCAACAGGATAATGCGGAATAAGCAGAGGCACCTCATTCAGAACCACCGGTATGGAATTCACCTTCGCGCTGAACGAGTAATTGCGCTTTCGTGTGACCGCGAGGTGGGCGTGCTCGCGTGAACTGAGAGCCGTCGGAGCGCGATAAAACATCGGCATTCTCGGTGCTTCAGCTTCAGACATCTTGCCTCCCTCTGGCCACTGCGCCTCGCGCAATGCGTGAACTCACACACACAACTTATGCCATGCCAAATGCAATGCATCCGCATGTCCTGCCCGACATGCGACCGACGGCTTTTTTCAGTGTCAACTAACCGCTTCGATGTCAAGTAACGCGGATGCGTCCCTACAACGCGGTCACGGTTTCAGCCGGTTGATTTGAAGCGCAGGCCGGAAATGGTGACGTAACCTGCACTGACGCGCCCGGCAGAGATCCAATAAAAAGGACGCGAACCTGACGGTCCGCGTCCAATTTTGCAGGACAGTTGTTACCAGACGCCCTTGAAGGTAATCCACCCGCCTTCCGATTCTCTTCCCTGACCAATCGCTCCCCTGTACGAGAGAGACAGCGAGTAGACAGGTCCGATCTGGAATTGCAGTCCGGCCTGCGGCGCGATGTATGCGCCATTCTTCTGCGGGCCGATAATCGTGAACGGACTTCCTCCACCCTGGAACGCCGCGAGGATCGAGTTAGCTGCGTCGCCAAACCCGATGCCGATTCCGACCAGTGGCTTGACCATGACCAGCGGTGAGATGTGATACAGCCCGTCTGCCGTCACGCCCAACTCGGGTTGGAAGATGTCGTGGCTGAGCGTCTTCAGATCGACGCCGAGCCCACCTGCTCCGATTTCGCTGAAGTTGCCGAGATCCACACCACGGTAATGGAAGGCAGCAAACGGTGTAACGCCGAGATTGTCGATCCCGTAGTTGTCCATGAAGTTGAAGCGATACCCGGCTTCGACATCGGCCCGGAACTCATTATCCTTGTACGAAGCCTGTGCCATGCGTCCGAGCACGGGCATGCTACGGGTTACGGAGCCATGCACCATGTTCTCCCACACCGTGGCGTCCAGATAGAACTCGCCAAACTCCACTGTGCTGTAGATGCCGCCCTGGATCGCATTGATGCCGCCACCAAAGTCCTGATTGCCACCCAGCGAAGTGTGCGACCAGCCGGCAGCAAAACCAATGACCGCAGCATCGGTGGCCTGGACGTCGATACCGGCAGACAAACCGGAGACGTCGCCAACGAGACCCTGGCCGTTGGAGGTGGAATTCACCCTCTGTGAGATCCCGTAAGCCTGAATGAATGCACTGGCCAGCGGATCTCCCACAGAACCTTCACCGCGCGCGTCGAGAAGGTGCGTGTTCACTTCATTCCGGAAACCTTCGCCGGTATCGACGGCGAGCAGTGCGGCGTAACCGGACGGCACGATACCGCTGATAATGGCCGCCGCGTTACTGGCATTGCCCGAGCGCCAATCCAGGTCGGAAAGGAATCCGGCCATGTCCTGGGCGTTGTTGAAGGCGGTGATGTTCGGGAACACATACCCGTTTGCGCCAGAGATTTCGCTCGCCACCACCGGAACGGCACTGTCGAGTGCTGCGCCGACCGACCCTGCGTTGACGTTGGGATCGCCGGCCGGCAGGTTGACATTCGCCACGCTGCCGTAGCTGGAACGTTGCACCACCAGATCCAGAGTCTTGTAGTTCTGGATCCCGGCAACCGTGGTGACCGTCGCATTACCCGTCGCCAGACCGAAATGTACAAAGGGCGATGCGAATGTCTGTGTCGTCTTGGCCGTCGTGGCAAGCGTCAGATTCCCGACATCGTACACGATGTGCCGGGTGTCGCCGTTCACGTAGAGGCCGCTGGTCTGCACGTAGACATCAACCGTACCGTTGATGGTCGCGTCCTTGTCGACGACGATCGACGAGCTCGGCGTCAGGTCGGGCTGGAACGGAGCCACGCTGAGCCAGAAGGTGGTCGGTGCGAAAGGTCCGGCCTGTGTACCCTCGAACTTCGCCGGCGGCCGGTTGATGGACGGTGCGAAGTTGGTCAGGAAGTTACCGGTCGCAGTCTGCGTGTAGTTCGAACTGATTTCGAACTGCCCTGGCAGGATCTGGTTGGTATTGGCAATCAGATTCACCAAGGTGCTCGAAGTGTTGTTCGGCAGCATCCAGCCCGGCAAAAGGTAGCCGCTGTTGGAGACCGAGCCGATGACGATCGCCTGGCCCTCCAGTCCGCCGTTGGTGCCGATCGAGATGTTGCCCGTAACCACCGGATTATTCTTGATCGCGCTGATCAGGTTCGATGTCAGCGAGGACGATACGCTGTTCACCGCCGGATTGACCGCCGAGTTGCCGATCCACGGATCCAGTCCCTGCAGCGGGTCCATATTGGCCCCGATAATCACATCGAGCAGCTGACCCGGATTGCTGAGGAAGTAGTTCAGCGGTGTTCCGATCTGCAACCACGCGATTGGTCCGCTGCCCGGGTTATTAATGGTGGCCTGACCGAGATACAGATTGCTTCCGGTCAGGATCCAGCGGCCAGGCGCCGTGACATTGGTCGCCGTGGTGTACCAGATGTTACCCTGATAGATGCCGCCGCCCGGCAGACTTGTGTTGCCCGGAATGCCCGACACACCCGAGAAGTTGATCGTCAGGTTGGCGTAGCTTTCTCCGGCCGGCAGATCGGCGGTATCGTTGATATCGCCGGTCAGGACCGATCCCTGCCCGAACGTGAAGGTCGCATTGCCCGTCGCGCCGTTCGGATTGAGTTCGCCCTGCGGAACGTTTGAGAACACGAGATCATTGGTGACAATGCCGTAGTTCACCGCCGTCGTATTGCCGCTGAACTCGATTGTGGCGGTTTCGCTCGGAATGCCGAGGAGACTCGTCACGTATGAGAGCAGCGCATTCGGACCGGTAATGTTTCCATACGACACCGACCCGATCGTGCCGTAGTTGGTGAAGCTGTTCTGCCCGTTGATGGTCAGCATATAGCTCTTGTAGTCGTTTTCGGCGTTCAACTGGGCGCTCGCCGTATTGAGCAGCGTGCTCCCCAGCAGCGACGTTACGGTAAAGCCGCCATTCACAACGCCCTTGTTGATGATAGTGGCGAAGCCGCCATAAAGCGGGCTCGTCACATTGCCGTTGACGTTGTTGACGCCGATGAACAGCGAATTGGCGCTGACATCACCGCCGACATAGGCGCCCTGCTCGTTGGTCAGGTTGGCCGATTGCACGCCACCCCAGGTGGAACTGTTCGTGGTGGCGAAGTTGAGCGCGCCGTTCAGCCGCCCCGCATCGGCGCTGCCGCCGATATAGCCGTAGTTGTCAAGAACAGCGGCGCCGCCAACGAAGCTCACATTTTCGACGAATGTGTCGCTGGACGTCGGGTTGCACGACAGGCAACCGTTGCCGAAACCACTCGGATAACAGACACCGGGCCCAGTCGAGACCTTGGTCGCATTGAGCGCGTAGTTCTGGAAGGAAGAATTTGCGCTTGCACTGCCCAGGATCGCGGCGCCCGGCCGGTTGATGATGATGCCCGCCGTGTAACCGCTGGACCAGACATTGCCGCCGACCAGCGTTCCGTTGCCGATGCCGGGGAACACGGCCATATAGCCGCCGATATTCCCGGCGTTATCGACGAGCGCGGTACCACCGCTCCAGTTGCCCGTCACAACAGACGTGCGCGTATCGGTGTCGAGACCGAACGGGTTGTAGGTCTTGGTTGACGTTACCGAACTGAAGGTCGAATTGCCGCCCGATTCGGCATCCACGTTGCCCACAATCAACGCGCCCTTGGCGTTGATCACGGTGGCGTTGCCGTAGGAGTTCGCCTCCACCCTCAGCGTGCCGCTCTGGCCGCAGGCCTGGATGCCCAGCAAAGTCGATGAGGCGTTGCAACCCATGTCGAAGATGACATTCGCGCTGGAAAGCATCTTGCCGGTGTTGATGATGGTTGCCGTCCCACCACCCGCAAGCGCCGTCACGCTGGTCGTGTTCACCGAGGTGCCGCCTACGGGCGTCAGGGACATGCAGCCGGCCGAATTCTCGCTGAGTGTCAGCGTGCCGGAATCGGACTCGACGGTCGTATAAGTGAACGCAAAGGAGAAGGCGTCCACCGACACACCCTGGATGGTCCCTGCATTGTTGATGAGGGCCCCCGCATCGCCCGAGGCAATGATTCGGGCACCCGTCGGTACCGGCTGTTCGGACCCGTTGAGCTCGTCGAGGCCGATGGTGGCGCCCTTGCTGTTGATGATGACCGCAAATCCGCCGATCGGCGTCTCGATCTTCGTGCTGCTCGATGAGAAGCTGTTGACCACCGTACCCACGGTCGTGGAGGTCACCGTCAGCGAGTTCGAGACCTCAACCGTGGTGAAGGTTCCGGTTGACGTGCCGACGCTCGTCGATGTGGTCGAGTACGAGTAGGCATCAGCCGAGACGATCGCATCGGTACCGATCAGTCCATTATTGGTCAGCGTAGCGCCTGCCTCGCCGTAGAGGTACACGCCGCCGCCGCCAACCACGCCGCCGCCGGAACGCAGGCTCGACGAGAAGCTCTGGCCGATATTGCCGTTATTGGTCAGCACCGCCGTCCCGCCGGTGTCGGCCGATGAGAAAGTGAAGTTTTCGGTCCCCGAGGACACGAACTGGTTCACGATGGTGACCATGCTGCCATTGCCGGCGATGCTGGGCGCAGTGATCGTTGTCGTTGTCGCAGAATTCGCGAAGTTCGACGTATCTTTCGAGCTTGCCGACCAGCCGGTGATGTGCTCGCTCACGTTACCGAGAATGCTGCCGGAATTGGTGACATTGGCGTACTGGTCCGCCCACAGGATGACATCCGGCGGATACCCGGTGTTGGGCTCTGCCCAGACAGACAAGTTACCGCTGCTGGTGCCCACCAGCAGTCCGATCGAGCCGCTGTTGATCAGGGTGGCGTTGCCGCCCGTACTCATCCGCGTACCGGACGAGACAATGCTTCCGGTTGCGATCTGGATCGAGGTCGTGGTGCTGCTTCCGGAGATCGGGTTCACCGTGAACGAGATGGTCGAGGTCGCGACGCCCGTCACCATTGACTGGGTCGACACAAACTCCGCCGATGCCACAAGTTCGACCTCGCCCCAGATCGCGCCGCTGTTGGTCACGAGTGCGTTCTTGTCGGCGAACACGAAGGCGCCGCCGGCAACGGTGCCGGAATTGACCAGCGTGGCATTGCCGCCCGTTGGCATGGTCACCGAGGAACTGCTCGATGAAGTTGTACCCGCGATCAGCGTCGTGCCGGTCGAGGACTGCAGCCCGCCGCCCTTGCCGCTCTTGTAGAGGCTGACAGTACTGACGCTGCTGGTATCCGTTCCGGTCAGCGTCGAGAACGACATGTAGTTCGAGCCGTCCGATGAGACGGTGATGTCGCCCTTGATCGTGCCGCTGTTGTTGGCGTAGGCGCCGGCAGGTCCGATCACCTGCACCTGAATTCGGCGTACTCGCGTTACCGCCAATTGTGCCCGAATTGATCAGCGTGGCGTTGCCGCCATTCGTCGTCTCCGAATGCGCCATCATCGTGTTGCTGGTCGCGCTGGAGCTGTCGTTATGGCTCAGCGTCCAGGCCGTGCCATTGGTGGACACATTGGAGTCCATCCAGGCGCTGGTATTGCTGAGGAAGTAGCTGCTGACGTCCTGGCTTTGGAACTGGCCGACAGACTGAATCGTCAGGTAACCACCGCCCTGCGGCGCGCCGATCGTGCCGGCATTGGTTACCGTGATATTGCCCGGCGAGTAGAGTTCCAGCCCGCCATAGACATTGCCGCTGCCCGAGTAGCTCACAGGCCCGTTCACGCTCGATACGGTGTCGAAGGCGAAATGGCTGCTCGCACTGGCGAAATTGCCGCTGGTGACATTGGCCCATGCAGTCGGAACGACGACGTTGTAGCTGCCCGTCGTGTTGGCGGTATCCCACGGACTGAGCGTCGTCCGGGACCAGGCGTCATTGGTCAAAGTTGCGGAGTTCGCGCTGTAGGAGTCATAGGAGGTTGAGAAGGAATTGAACTGCTCGGAGCTCGTCTGGCCGACGATCACGGTCCCCCAGATGGTGCCGTTATTAACAACCGAAGATCCACCGGTCGAATCCACGACCACGGTCATCGGAAGGTTTCTCGAACCGATCGTTCCGCCGGCATTGTTGACGAGCGATGCCGGTCCGCCAATCTGCGTCACGGAGAAGTTGCCGGACGATACCGACAGGAAACTGCCGGTCTGGAATGCCGCAAAGCTGTAGGAGCTGGTGATGTTGAAATCCGGACCGAACACCGAGGACGCGGTATAGGTCTGCGCGCCGGAGGCCGAGGCGTTCCCGAAGGTGAAGACGGAATCGGACGAATTGGCAGGCGCGATGCTATGACCAAGGAAGCCGGAGGGCGCGCTCGTGACCAGAACCATCTGGCCGATATTGCCGCCCGAGGTGGCGACGCCGCCGATGGTGCCGGAATTGACCAGGGTCGCCCCGAATGGCGCACCCACGGTGACATTGCCGGTGATCTTCGCGCCCGCCGCATTGGTGACCGATGCGTTGCCGCTGGTGATCGTGATTGAATTGGAGCTGGCATGCGAGAACGATGACGACTGCTGATTGCTGGCAACGTCACTGACCGTGGACGTGTAGGTCAGGTTGCCAAGCGAGGCATTGCCGATCCGCACCGTGGCCGAATTGTTGCTGTAGTTCGAAGCCGTAGCGTTTGCGGAATTCCAGACTTCGGCACTGGTCAATATGCCACCGCCTGCGGCAACGCTGAGGTTGCCGTCGATTTCACCGCTGTTCAATGCGGTTGCGACCTGATTGGCGAGCACTTGCAGGGTGACGGGGTAGCCGCCGATCACGCCGCTCGCGTTGTTGACCAGAGTTGCGTTGCCGCCGGAAGTAACATAGGAGTGGCTGTCCGACGAAACCGCCGTGAAGGTGTAGCTGTTGGAACCGGCCGCAGCAGTGCTCGAGGTCAGGTTCGTCCCGGACAGAGTCCCGCTGATGCTGGACGTATTGCTGCCGGCGAACGTGGCCATGCTGGCCGAGCCGCTCACATCGAGCGAATTCAGCGCCACACTGACGATGTTGTAGTAATGCACCGGACCCTGGGTCTCAGGCCCGATGACGCCCGAATTGACGAAGGATGCCGTCCCGGCGCCATGAACATCGAGATTCTCGACAATCATCACGCCGCTGGTGTTGTTGACAAGGCTGGCATTGCCGCCGAGCGAGGTGCTCGAGAACACGGAGGTGGTTGAGGTGGCCGTCATCCACGCCGAGGAGTCGGCATGGGTGCTGGTCTGCAGATAGGATGTGTAGGCGTTGCCCGGCGTGCTGATAGTGGTGGAGCTGTCGCTGCGCGCGTCGGTGGATGTGCCGATATTGCTCCAGCTGTTGGAGGTCGAGTTGCTGAACCCCTTCGCCACCACATCGACGCTGGTGGCCCAGATGAGGCCGGAGTTGGTGGCAGTGGCGTTCTGGTCGGCGCTGACGGTGATATTGATCGTCTGCGTGTTGGAACCGGTGCCGATACGGCCCTTGGTGTCGTTGAACAGGCTGGCATTGGTGCCTGCCGCAATCGTGGTCTGACTGCTTGAGCCGGACGAGCTGCTCGAACCGCTGAACAATTGTGTGTTGGCGCTGCCATAGGTGGTGGCAATGACATTGCCGCCGCCATCGAGGGCCTGGACCTGCGTTGCGCTAAAGGCAGCCGAGTCCATAAAGCTGGATGTGGCGATGTAGCTGTTTGCGCTTGCCGTATTGCTGGCGTCGCTGCTGACCCTGACATAGCCAAGGGTATCGGTCGGCGGAATCAGGCCGGTGATATTGCCGTTGTTGTACAGAGTTGCGCCGGCCGGCCCCGAGACCGCAACGGCTCCGTAAATCTTGCCGGTATTGGTGAGATTGCCGACGCCGCCGGTCACATTATAGTTGAAGCTGTTGCTATAGGCCGATGTCCACGATGCCGTCCTGGTCTCCAGCGAGTTGGAAGTCGGCGTATAGGCGACATAAGGCGTAACCACATTGCCGACGACCACATTGCCGCCGGACATGTTCACGCTGTAGGTGTTCACCGTGTCCGAACTCGTCGCGACAAAATTCGTCGTGCCCACCGTCACGATCGACCATGCGGTTGCGGCAACGCTCAGGCAGCCATAGATCGTGCCGGTGTTGGTCGCAGTCGCGGAACCGTCGGCGAAGACATTCACCTGCACGTAATTGGTCTTGCTGCCGATCTGCCCGTCATTGATCAGGGTCGCCATGGCCGGCTGCGACACCGCCGTGGAGGTGAAGGCCGTTGACGACGAGGTCATGCACCCGACCGTCCGTGCGGTCGTGAGGGTGACGCTGAACTGGCCGGTGACGCTGTTCGTGGTGGAGGCGCCGTTGCTGCTGGTGGTGACCTGAACCGAGGTAAAGGTCGTCTGATTTTCGATATTGGAGGTATTCACCGCCACGCTGTTGACGGTGACATTGCCGCCGATCACGCCGGTGAGATTGCCGTTGATGGTATTGATCAGCGACGCGCTGGCATTGCCGAAGACGCCCGCATTGCCGGTGATGTCCCCGGTATTGGTCAGCGCTGCGATGCCGCCCGTGACATTGGTGAAGGACACGCAACCGGTGGCGCTTGACGTCGACGAGCCGAAGGCGGCCGAATAGGTCGAACTGCCGGTGACGATGTTGCCCGAGACGTTCTGGCTTAAGAAGCCGCTATAGGCATCATTCGACTGGAAGGAGAAGGTATGGGACGTCGCGTCTGACGACACGAAGGCGTTGGCGAAGACCGTGATGCAGCCGAAGATATTGCCGCTGTTGACCGCGGTGGCGCTGACCCCGTCGGCCACAACCTGCACCGTCATATGGGGAGATGCGGAAAATCCGATATTCCCCGAATTGACCAGCGAGGCATTGCCGCCGGTCGAGGCGTAGAAGGATGTCCTCGAGTCAGAACTGATCGTCGTGTTGGTGAAGCTGCCCGCAGAGGCACTGACAAAATTGGTTGCGAAGTTGCCGGAGAACGTCGCGTTATAGGATTCGCCACCCGCGACCGTGTTCGAGAAGATGGAACTGGCGGAGGACGCATCCTGGCTCGCCCTCACCGCGACCAGGCCGAAGGATTCGCCGATGAAGCCGGAATTGGTCAGGCTGGCCAGGGCAACGCCGCCGAGTGAGACGCCGCCGGCGATATTGCCGGAATTGGTCAGGCTGGCCACGCCGCCGAGCAGGGCGCCGCTATCGCTGGAAGCGGTATTCGTGACATGCATCCAATTCAACGAATCGGTGGTGACCGAGGTCGCGAAGTAATTCGGAGTCGCATTGCCGGTATTCACATAGACCGAGGAGCCACCGCTCAACTCCGTGAAATTGCCGCTCGACTGCGAGGCGTAGCTGTCAACGGAAGTGCCGGACCTTGCGGCCACATAGATCTGGACGCCGCCGGCCGTGAGATTGCCGAAACCGAGGATATTGCCGCTATTGGTCAATGTCGCGGTCTGGTCGGCGGAGACGGTGATGGTGAGGAACGATCCCCCGCCGGTGATGTTGCCGGAATTGACCAGCGACGCACTGCCGCCGGCAGACACAAAGTTAGCCGAAGATGCGGTGCTGGTTGCGCTCCCGTGGCTGAAATTGCCGCTTATCGTCGTGCTCGTGACCGTGGCATTGCCGACATAGGTAATAATCGAATCGGACGCCGTGGCGCTGAACAGCGAGGAGACAAGGGAGCTCGTGTGGTTGCCGGCGCTGTTGGTTACATCCGCGCTGACGTTGATATAGGTTTCGGTGATGTTGCCGGAATTGTTGAGCGTCGCCGAAGCGACGCCGATAACTTCCAGGCTTCCGCTCGGCGGGTCGATGACGCCGGTATTGACGACACTGGCAACACCGCCGGAATAGGCCGTCGCATAGGAGTAGCTGTGCGAGGTCGCATCGGCGCTGACCGATGTCGCGCTGAAGCCCTGACTGAGCAGAAGGCCGCCAGCGCCCTGGGTCGTATTATTGCCGGTATTGGTGACGCTATAGGAATTGGCGGAGAAGCTCGACATGCAGCCGAAGGTGCCGGCGCTTGCGGTTGACCAGCCGTAGGCCAGCGCCGAGACGTCAACATGGGAGGAATAGATGATCCCCGCATTGGTGAGATTGGCCGATGCCTGACCGGTCACGATCACGCTGGGGAAAAGACTCAGATTGCCGTTGCCGATCGTGGCGTTGGCGCCATTGTTGAGATAGGCGATGCCGCCGGTGCTCGTGGATGTCGAGGTATTTGTATCAAAAGATGTCTGGCTGAATACCGACAGAGTGCTGCCGAGCGTGGTCTGGATGAAATTGCCGGTGGAATCATAGGCGCCGGTATAATTGCCGGTCGTGACGGAATTATGCGAGGTCGCGCTGCCGAAAACGTCGCTGAACGAAGTGTTGAACGCATTGGCGGTCACGAGGGGATCGTCAATCTGGCCGGTATTGATCAGGGTTGCGCTGCTGACGCCTTCTACCGTCACATCGCCGGTGATGTTGCCGGAATTGACGAGGCCGGCGACGCCGCCGGTATAGGTTACCGTCGAGAAGCTGTTGCCGCTGAAGGACGATCCGCCTGAGATGGCAAATGAGGTGGCCGAGAGAATCGTGAAGCCGGGAGAGTTATAGGCGACATTCGTACCGGTGTTGATCGCAACCGTGCGGCTGGTTTCGGTATTGCCAAAGCTGCCGAAGTTGAAATTGCCGCCCGCGGTAGTGGCGAAGGAGAAGGCCTGGACGTTTGCGTCGCCCATGATCAGGCCGGCATTGACCACATTGCCGATCGCCTGGCCGATAACCGTGACCGAGCTTGCGATATTGCCATTGGCGCCATTGTTCAGCGTCGCGACGCCGCCGGTGGTCACGCAACCGCCACTGAAGCTGCCGGTGAAGGCGCTGCTCCAGCCGGAAGTCCCCGAAAAACCAAAGGTCTGGATGAAATTGCCGGCGCTGACATTCGCGCCCGTGTAAGTCGATACCTCGTTCGACGTGGTGTTGGTCACGTAAGAGGAGGCGAAGGTGAAGTTGGAATTCATGACATTGGCGGTCACCGACGGATCGACCAGAATCGTCCCGGTATTGACGAGCGACGCGGTATCGGCCGCCATCACCGTCACATCGCCGGTGATGTTACCGGAATTCACCAGGCTGGCATTGCCGCCGAGCGAATTATAGGAGTTGGTCCCGACCGTGGAGGAAGAGAACCCGCTCGTATACGTTCCAGTGCTCGACGACGAGGCGAGATAGAAGGGGCCCGAGGTATTGCCGGTATAGTTGGTGACCTCGACCGATGAGTGAGAGGCGTTCCAGAAGCCGCTGACCGCATGGGCAGTCGAGGCATTACCGACAAAGTTGAACGATTCGACCGTGACATTACCGAAGATCGTCCCGCTGTTGGTTCCGGACGCATTCTGATCGCCATTAACGAGCACATTGGTCTTCGGCATCGTAGAGTTGCCGATGGTGCCGCTGTTGACGAGGACAGCGGTGGTGCCCGCCGACGATGTCGACGAGGAGGTTACGTCGCTGCTGGACGTGAGCGTGCCACGGGTCGTGTAGGCATTGCGCGTGACGATGTTGCCGCCGGTGACCGTGGTATCGGTGACGCTCAAGGTACTGTTGGCGGTCGAGGCATGAATGTTGTCGATATAGCTGATCGTGGTCCAGCTATTCTGCACTGAATCCTGGGCAACCACCGGCCCGCCGATATTGCCGCCATTGGTGACATTGGCGCCGGAATTGGCATAGACCTCGAATGAGCCCAGCACCGTTGTCGTGCCCGGCCCGTTGATCGCGGTGATCGCTCCGCCATTATACGTGACCGACGAAATGTAGTTGCCGCCGGTAAGGTTCGAATAAACGGTGAATCCGACCGTCGTAGCGGAAAAGGTGCCAGGGTTGTTATTCGGAACGGACGGCATGGTTGAGCCCGCCGTGCTGAGCAGCACATTGCCGCCCATCTGGCCTTCATTGTCGAAATACTGCCAGCCGGACGGATTCGCGACGGTGCTGCCGCTGAATACCGTGACATCGCCGCCGATTACAGCGGCCGGGCCGTTGTAGAAGCTGACATTGCCGCCCATCCAGAGGCTCGACGAGGAGCACCCGGAATCGGCGCCGATGCCGACAGTGCCGGTGATGTGCCCCCAATTGGTGAAATCGGCATTGTTGGTCTGAAACTGCACATTGCCGGCCACGGCGATATTGCCGTTGATGGTCGAGACCGCCGTCAGAATGTTGCCGGAGCCGCTGACGAAATTGAAGGATCCGCCGCTGTTGTTGCCGTCGTTGCTGTTGCCGAAATACCAGGTACCGTTGTCCGGAAGGACCGTTGCGCCGGGTTCGACAGTGACCTGGAGATTATTGGTTGAATTATACGCGTTCGTGCCAGGCCACGGAGCGTTGGCCACGTCAGCGTCGGTCGCGGTGTCAGCACCGGGCGGACAGTCGATCGTCCACGGACTGCCGGTGCGCGTGATTGTGCAGACCACTGCATGTGCAGGCGACGATACCGCTGTGAGGGCGATTGCCAGCGCGGTGGAACCGGCGGATGCCAGCAACAGTGTTGCGAGCCGCCCTTTTCCTTTCAGCGCCGACTTGTTCTTCGAATTCCCCGCGGTCTTCGTCGATGATTTAAGCATTTGAAAAACCTTCTTTTTTGATTTCGCCGTTAAGCACATGCCGACAACGCAAACAGACGTCTTTGCGAGAAGAAAATACGATCAGCGCGATCGCTGCAGCGATTGCGTAATCGTACCGTTGTTTTTACAGGTATTTTTGGATTGGCCCCCCGGCTCCCTTTTCCCCTCGCGTGGCGGAGAGTTGCACAGATGCGTTTAAGCCGCAAGGCTCATTTGTCAAAATCGCCACTGGCGCAGTTGCGATGCGCCCGAGCCCGTCCGGGGACGGAACAATTTGAAAAAATCAATGCCTGTCAGACTGTTGTGGGATCCGGACTGGACCATCCACGGTGCTCGCGCGATTTGGCGAATGTCATGGAATATTCACGTCCCCGCCCGCATGGTTAATGGCGCGTTGCGGCGGCAACCCCTCGTTGGCCGTGTGTTGCGATGTGATTCGGGTTCCACTTTTTCGCGCGGGTTCCCTCGGCCATCCAGCCCTCACTGACGGAGGGCAACCGGCAGGGGCGCGCCCGTCCGTTCGCTTCGGTTAACGGAACTCGAGACTGCCGCCAGTAATAATGAGTCGTGGCGATGGAGGGCGGCGCAGGGTCGAATGGACGGCCGCGTGTCATCCCGCAACGGAGTCGCGGGGGCGCGCGACTGCACGAAGTCGCCGGCGACGATGCGGGACCACCGGGACATGGCCCGAAATTCGATCGATGGGCCGGACCGGACCGCCGCATCGTCCCGGCCAATCGACTTCACGCGGCGAGAGCGGGCAGCGGGCGGGAGAGCGCGCTGCGTTGGCGGGGCTGAAAAGTTGACCGATGCGGCAATCGCGCGGTGAAAAAGTACCGTGACAGGAAGTTCCTGGCTCTGCTAATCGGTTTGCATGTCGCAAATTTCGCCCTCTCTGCTGCAACAGGCCGTTCAACTCCACTCCGGAGGCAACTTCGCGGAGGCGGAGAAGCTCTACGACGCGGTCCTCGGACAGGCGCCGGCAAATTTTGAGGCGCTGCATTATCTTGGCGTGTTGCGCTATCAGCAGGGACGGGACGAGGATGCCATCCGGCTGCTGGACGCCGCCCTTGCCGTGGATGCCTCGAGCGCGGAACTGTACAGCAATCGCGGCCTGATCCTCGAGCGCCTTCGCCGTTATGGCGAGGCGCTGGAGGCCTGCACGCGCGCCCTCGCGCTCAAACCCGATTATCCGCAGGCCTATAACAACCGGGGCAATGTTCTGCAGTCGATGGAGCGTTTCAACGAGGCGCTGGCCGATTACGACCGGTCGCTTCAACAGAAACCGGATTACGCGGAAGCCTGGAACAATCGCGCCAATACGCTGCAAAAGCTCGGGCGATTGCAGGAAGCGATCGACGATTACGACCGGGCGCTGGCGCTGCGGCCCGATTATCCCGAGGCGCTGAACAATCGCGGCAACGCCTATCAGGCCATGGGCCGGTTCTCCGAAGCGGTGGCGAACTACAATCAGGCGTTGGAGAAGCGGAACGCCAATGCCGAGGCGTGCAACAACCGCGGCAACGCCTTCCAGGAGATGCGCCGTTATGCCGAAGCGCTGACAAGCTACGATCAGGCGCTGGCGGCCGCGCCCCGAATTCACGGAAGCCTGGAACAATCGCGGCAACGCACTGCAGGAACTGGGCCGGATCGAAGAGGCGCTGCAATCCTACGACAAGGCGATCGCGCAGCGGCCGAATTATGCCGAGGCCTACAGCAATCGCGGCAATGCGCTGCAACGGCTGAAGCGCTTCGAGGAGGGGCTCGTCAGCTATAACCGGGCGATCGAGCTTCGCCCGAACTATCCGGAAGCATTCAACAACCGCGGCAATCTTCTGAAAGAGCTGAAGCGCCAGGCCGAGGCGCTGCAGAATTACGACCAGGCGGTGGCGCTTCGCCCGGATTATCCCGAAGCCTTCGCGAACCGCGCCAATCTGCTGCAGGAACTGAAACGCTACAACGAGGCGCTGAAGAGCCTGGAGCGGGCGATCGCGATCCGGCCGAACTATCCGGATGCGTACAACAACCAGGGCAACATCCTTCAGGAGATGAAGAAGCTCGACGATGCCCTGAAAAGTTATGACAAGGCGCTCGAGCTGCGGCCGGATTTTGCCGACGCCTTCAACAACCGCGGCAATGCGCTGCAGGCGCTGAACCGCTATGCCGAGGCGCTGGCCTCGTATAACCGCGCCATCGACCTGAAGCCGGATTTCGCCGAGGCGTACAACAATCGCGCCATCACGCTCAAGGAAATGCGGAAGATCGATGCGTCGATCGCAAGCTACCGCAAAGCGCTGGAGCTGAAACCGGGTTATGCCGAAGCCTACAGCAATCTGGGCAACGCGCTGAAGGAAGCCGGGCATATCGACGAAGCCCTGGCGATGTACAACAAGTCCTACGAACTGAAGCCCGAATATGTCGAGGCTTTCTGGAATCGTTCGCTGCTGCTGCTCAGCATCGGGGACTGGGAGAATGGCTGGGAAGGTTACGAGACGCGCTGGCGGCGCAAGCAGGACGAAGGCAAGCGCCCGCGCGTCAGCGGCGAGCAATGGACCGGGCAGCCGCTCGGGGGAAAGAAGATCTGCGTCTATGGCGAGCAGGGCAACGGCGACAAGATCCAGTTCATCCGCTACATCCCCCTGATGCAGCAGCAGGGCGCGGAGGTCACGCTCGTCGTGGACGAGCGGATCACCGCGCTGATGCAGGCGGCGCTGCCCGGCGTCACGCTGACAACCGCATCGATCCGCGCGACGCCTTACGACTACAACATCGCGCTGATGAGTCTGGCCTATGTGTTCCGTACACGGCCGGATAATGTGCCCAATCAGGTGCCCTATATTCCGGCGGATGCGAAGCGGATGGCGAAATGGAAAGCGCGCATCGGGCCGAGCGGATTCAGGATCGGAATCGCCTGGCAGGGCAATGCCGCGGGCGCGGTGGACAATGGCCGCTCGTTCCCGCTGCGGGAATTCGCGCCGGTGGCGCGCATCCCCGGGGTGCGGCTGATCAGCCTGCAGAAGAATTACGGCATCGAGCAGATCGCCAATCTGCCGGCCGATTTCCGGGTCGAAACGCTGGGGGACGATTTCGACGGCGGCACCGACGGGTTCCTCGACACCGCGGCGGTGATGCGGTTGATGGATCTGGTGATTACGTCCGACACCGCGGTGGCGCATCTTGCCGGCGCGCTTGCCTGCCCGACCTTTCTTGCGCTCAAGCACATTGCCGACTGGCGCTGGCTGCTCGGCCGCGACGACACGCCCTGGTACCCGACGGTGCGGCTGTTCCGGCAGGCCGAAGTGGACAACTGGACGGGCGTATTCGGGCGCATCGCCCATGAGGCGGCGCGGAACGTGCGGAAGAAACTGGCCGAACAGGGCATGGTGATCCCGGAAGCCGCGACGCCGACCGTGCGGCTGTCCTGGGGCGAGCTGATCGACCGCATGACGATCCTGGAGCTGAAGCTGGAGCGGCTGACCACGGAGCCCGCGCTCGACAATGTCCGTTACGAACTTTCGGGCCTGCAGGGATTCTACGATCAGCTTGCGCGCGATTCGCGGATTCCGGACCTCAAGGACCGGCTCGCTTCGGTCAATCGCGGGATATGGGAAATCGAGGAGCGGATCCGGCGCAAGGAAGCCGAACATTCCTTCGACGACGAGTTCATCGTGCTTTCCCGGTCGGTGTTCCTGCGCAGCGACTGGCGCGCGAAACTGAAGCGCGAGATCGATGACGTGCTGCTGTCCGGGCTGGTGTCGGAAAAGCAGTACCCGGATTATATCGGCGCCGGGCCGGCGCTGGTCGCGCAGCGGCCGGCGGAGAGCTAGCCCATGCGCCGGGGTGAGCCCGCCCCGACGCAACTGAAGCGTTCCACCCTTCACAGAAACGGTTGAGTTCATGAACACGCCTCCCCTGCCCTCACTCGAGGATTTCGAACGCAGCGTCACGTATCGCGACCTGAATTTGGCGATTCTGCACGCGCTGCAGATCCTGCAGAAAATCGACGAGCATTACGGCAGCCTGCAGGGCGTGAACTGGCAATTGCCCCAGGCGGTGCTCACCGAGGAGGAGCGGCTGGAGGTTTTCGCGACACGTTTTGCCGCCGCCTTCGCGCAGCTTATCTGCGATCCCGCGCTGGAACTCTCTCCGCCGCAATATGAGAATCTGATGCTCTTTCACCGCTGGATCGTGCTGATCTTCGCCTCCAGCGGATTCCAGTCATCGGGCTATCTGCTGCCGCTGATCGGGCAGCGCCCGGGCGAGAAGGCATACCAGTTCGGCGGCGACAAGCTGCTGAAGCTGTTCACGGTGTTTTCGCCTTCCGGATTCCGCTTCGATCTGGACGAGTGCTTCCGGGCCAATCCTGCCGCGACCACGGTGGCGTTCCTGAATTATCTCGGCACGCGCTATTGTTTCACGGAGGCCGAATTCGCCTTCCGCGAACACATCCTGGAATGGCTGCCCGGCAAGATGAACGACGTGACGCTGGGCGACATCACGCTGCAGCGTCTGGTCGAACCCTATATGCATTGCAGCTATGCCATTACGCCGAAGAAGCATGCGATCAAGGCGGACATGAACGCGCAGTTGCGGCGCGCCTGCCTGAAGGTCGGCTGCCGCGAATGGTCCGGCGAGGAACCGGCGGTGAAAGACGGCCGGCCGGTGCTGGTGGTCGTGACCGAACATTTCACCGAGGGCCATTCGGTTCACCGCACCCATTCCAGCGCGGTGCGGGCGCTGAAGGAAGCCTTTTATGTCGTCGGCCTCTGTTACGAGCATCAGGTAACGCCGCCGATCCGGGAAATCTTCGACGAAGTGATCATGTATCCGAAGACCGGCATCTTCGAGGTGATCAAGGCCGCCGCGGACGAGATCCTGAATTTGCGGCCGGCGGTGGTATTCCATCTGGGCGTGGGGATGTCGCCGCACACCATTGCGCTGGCCACGCTGAGGCTCGCCCGCGTGCAATGCACTTCCTTCGGGCATACGGCAACCACCATGAGCCCGGCGATCGACTATATGATCCTGCCGGACGATTTCGTTGTGTCTCCGGCATGCTATTCGGAGACGCTGGCGCTGGTCCCGGCGAAGGGAATGCCCTATGTGCCACGGCGCGATGCCGAACTGCAGGTCATGCGGGCGCGCGACCGGCTGCGACCCGATCCGAATGGCGATGGAAAGGTGCGCGTGGCGATTCCGGCTTCGGTGATGAAGCTGAACTCGCGGCTGTTCGACGCACTTCACCGCATTCAGGTGGCCGCGCGCAAGGAAGTGGAATTCCACTTCTATCCGCTGGCCGCGGTGGGACTCTCCTCCTCATGCCTGAAGCGCAAAGTGCGTGAGCGTTTGCCGGAAGCGGTGGTCCACACGGAATATCCCTATGCCGTCTATATGGAGCGCCTGGGGCTCTGCGACCTGTTCCTCTGCCCGTTCCCATACGGCAACATGAACAGCATCATCGACACGGTGCGGTTGGGTATCCCCGGCGTTTGCCTTGACGGCGAGGAGGCGCATGCGCATGCCGACGCGGCCTATTTCGTCCGGATGGGTCTTCCGCCGGACCTGATCGCGAAGAATGTGGACGGATATGTCGGCGCGGCGGTGCGGTTGATCGACGATGTCGAGTGGCGCCAGACGTGCCGCAACATTGCGCTGGCAAGCGACCTCGACAAGGCATTCTTCAAGGGCGACCCAAGTCTGTTCTGCCGGGAGATGCAGCGGATTGCGGAGAGCCGTATCGCGCCGCCGGTGCGGGCGGTGGCCGGCGCGCGGGCGTAAGCCCACGAAAAGCCAACCCGGCGCCGGGAATGGCGCGCGTGAAGCCTATGCAAGGGGACAGTCTCGCGTATGAGGACGTTCCACCCGGAAGGGGCGCTGCCTGCGGCGGATGCTGCACCGCAGGGCTTTGCGCTTCGCCCGCATTGGCGCCCGCAGTGGTGGACGGCGACGAACGGTTATGCGCTGTTCGTGATCGCGCAGTGCTGGCTGGTTACGCTTGTCGTTGTCAACCCGATCGGCGATTTTCCGATCATCGATGACTGGGCCTATCTTGTGTCGGTCCGGTCGGTGATCGAGCATGGCCGGTTCGAATATTCGGACTGGACGGCGGCAAATCTCGTTTCGCAGATTGCCTGGGGGGCGCTGTTCGCGTGGCCCTTCGGCGTCAGCTACACGGTTTTGCGGTTTTCCACCGAAGTGCTGTCGCTCGTCGCGGCCGGCGCAGTCTATCTGACCCTGCTGAAGCTTGATTGCCGGCCCGGCATCGCCCTGTCCGGCGCGCTGATCTTCCTCTTCAACCCGCTGGTTGTCCCGTTGTCGGCGAGCTTCATGTCCGATGTTCCGTACACCGCAATGCAGGCGGTGGCGATGCTGTTCCTGATCGGCGCGCTGCGAACGGAATCGGGCTTGCAGCTCAGGGCCGGCTGGTGGACCGCCGTGCTGGCGTTGTTTTGCCGGCAGGTCGCAATGGCCATTCCACTGGGATTTGGCGCCGCGAAACTCGCCAGGGAGCGTCTTGGCGCGAGCAAATTCGCTTTCGCCATTCTTCCCTTCGCCGGGTTCGCAGCATTGCAGATTGCGTTCCAGGCGGGTCTCGATTTCCTGAAGATGAGGCCCGCCGAGTTTGCGCGGCAAATCGATTCCATAGGGACCCATATCCGCGAATCGTCGGCGATACAGCTTGTCATCGACACGCTCCGGTTCGTTCTGGACTGCTGGTATTATCTCGGTCTGTTTCTCCTGCCCCTGAGCATTCTGGCGATCGCGCAATTTTCACGCGCACTGCCGCGCGGCGCGGCGACGCTGCTGTGGACATGGCTGATCGGGTTGACGCTGTTGCTGGTGTGGTTCGGCCCGCAAATGCCGATCTGGTCGAATACCATCAATTTGTGGTCGCTGGGCGGTCCGGACATTGCGGGCGTACCGCCTTCCGGTTTTCTCTGGCCCGTGATCACGGTTTTCGCCGTGTTCGGCGCTCTGGCCATGCTGCCCGCGCTGGCGCTGGCGGGAATCTCAATTGCCGGACAACGCCGCACGGATACGGGGGCGGCGGCCGGAATTTTCGCCGGGGTAACCGCGCTTGCGCTGCTCGGCTCGATGGCGCTTCTGCAACCCGGAATGCGGTTCGATCGCTACATCATCCCGGTTATTCCCTGCGGCATCATTCTCGTTTCCATGGGGCTCCGCGGTACCGGCACAGCCCGACAGGCCATACCGGTATGGGCTTCCATCCTGAGCGGCGCAGCGCTGGTCGCCACAGGCATCTATTCGGTGCTGGGCACGCACGACTATCTGGCCGAAAAGCGCGCGCAATGGACCGCCGTGCAGGATCTGGTCCGGAACGACCATGTGCTGGCCGACACCATCGACGCCGGCTGGGTCTATAATGCACCCACATCCTTCGGCGTTTATGGCGATCCCAAACAGATGGGGACCTGGTTCAGAACCCAGGACTATCTTGTTTATTCGGAGCGCATTGCCGGAATCCTGACGGCCGGCGGCTATTCACCGTTGCGGTTCTATCCGGTTGAGCGGTGGGCGCCGTGGGCACAGGCGCCCGGATCGATTGTCGTGATGCACCGCAACACCCCGCCGCAAGGCCGGGCGCGAAAAGATTGATTGGTTCGATCATGCAGACCGGTGAACTGAGAGCTTCTTCGCGCATGCTGCCGTCGGAACGACCGGGACGGGGAATACTGGTTTCCTGGCTGCCGGCCGACGGATACGCGCTCCTGCTGATTCTGCAGGTCTGGGTGGTGGCGCTGATCGTCATCGATCCCGTGGGCGATTTTCCGATTGCCGATGACTGGGCATATTTCTCGTCGGTGAAAGCGCTGGTTGAGCACGGCCGGCTGGTTTATTCGGATTGGGCCGCGGCCAACCTCGTTTCGCAATTCGCCTGGGGGACGATTTTCGCGTTGCCGTTCGGGCTGAGTTACACCGTATTGCGAATTTCCACCGAGGTGCTGGCCCTGATCGCCGCCGGCGCGCTCTATCTCACGCTGCGGAATTTCGGATGCAGGCCCTGGGTCGCGCTCGCAGGCGCGCTGACGCTTCTGTTCAACCCGCTGGCCTTCGTGCTGTCCGCAAGCTTCATGTCCGATGTTCCGTACACAGCGATGCAGACGGTTGCCATCCTTTTCCTGACGGCGCGGATTGGCGGGTGAATCGGCGGTTCCGCTCAAGCTCGGGTGGTGGACGACGATTGCGGCCCTTTTCTGCCGGCAGGTGGGAATGGCGATACCGCTGGGATTTGGCGCCGCCCGGCTGTCGCTCGCGCCGTTGGGCTGGCAAAACGCGGCGCTCTCCTTCCTGCCGTTTGCCGCTTTTGTCGTGCTGCAGATACTGTTCCAGACCGGTCTCAGCTATTTCGGCATCCTGCCGGCCGATTTCGGCCGCCAGATCGGATTCATGCTTTCGAATGTGCGCAACTCGGGAGTTCTGCAACTTGCCGGGGAATTGCCGTGGTTTGGCGTCGAGTGCGCTTATTATCTCGGTTTTTTCCTGCTGCCGCTGTCGCTTCTGGTGGTGGCGCAGTTCACGAACAGGATTGTCCACGAAGTCGCCCTGTCGGTCTGGGGCTGGCTGCTGGCGTTTTCCCTGCTGCTGACCTGGTTCGGGCCGCAGATGCCGGTCTGGAGCAACAATATCATTGAAGCCTGGACGCTTGGCGGCGTCGATGTGCAGGGCGTGCCGCCACCTGGCTGGTTTTGGCCATTTATCAGTTTCCTGTCGGCTTTTGGGGCGCTGACTCTGGTTGCCGCATTGCTCGTAACCGGGCTTATGATCGCGTGGCAGACTGGAAAGACGTCTGCCGCGATTGCCCTGTTCGCCGGCGTCACCGCGCTTGCCCTGCTGGGATCGCTGGCGCTCCTGCCAAGGGGCACGCAATTCGACCGCTACATCATTCCCGTGGTGCCGTGCCTGGTGATCTTTCTCTGCATGCGACTCCGGGCGAGCGTGGAAACCACACAACCGATCCCACGCTGGGCAATCACGGTAAGCAGCACGCTGCTCGCCGTGATTGCGGTTTATTCGATTCTCGGCACGCACGACTTCCTCGCCGAGAAACGCGCTCAGTGGGTCGCATTGCAGGACCTGATCCAGCAGGATCACGTATTGGCCGACACCATCGATGCCGGTTGGGTTTATAATGCGCCGACATCCTTCGGCGTGTACGGCGATCCCAACCGGATCGACACCTGGTACAGGAGCCGGGAGTATCTGGTGTTTTCGGGGCGCATCGCGGAAATGCCAAAGCTGACCGGCTATTCGAGGATTCGAACCTATCCGGTGCCGCGATGGGCGCCATGGGCGCAGGCGCCGGGATCCATTTTCGTGATGCACCGCAACAACCCGCCGGCGCGATAAGGGATGGGTGCCCCGGCCCGCGCCTGCGGATGCCCTATCGCCGGAACGAATAGAAGCGATGGCCGAAATAGCTCGGGAACGTCGAGGCGGCAAGACCAATGAAGTGCGCCACGTAGTCGGGGTAAAGAGTCCATCCGACGAGCGGCAGCGCGGTCCGATAAAACAGGGCGCTGATCGCCGTTACCAGGCCGAGCGAAAAGACATTGACCAGAAAGAAGCGCCGGAACGCGCCGGCGAGCGAGCCGGCAAAGCTGGTGAATACAAGAACGCGGTTCAGCGAAAAGGCAATCACGACGCCGACGATTTGCGCAATCACCACCGCGAGTTCGAACGGAAGGACGGGGCTGAACAGCCCGCGTGAGACGAGCGAGCCGGCGGCGGCGACAATGCCGACGATGACGAATACGGAAAAGCGCCGGAGCTCGTCACCCGGCGGAATGAACTGCTTCGAGGCCAGCTCGGCCAATTTCATTTGAACCCCGATCTTTCGCTCTGCATACGATGTACCACAATCTCGTAAAAATCAGCGGCGCGCATCCTATACCGCCCTGTTGCCGCCGCCCGAAACCTTCTGGGCAGGCGAGGATGACGAAGCGGTGGACCTGCGCTTCATATGGCGGTAGTCACGAAATGCAGCAGCAAACGGGACCGTCGCTTGTTACTTCAGAGGATTTTCGGACATGCACAGTCGCAGCCGCGGAAAGTCGCCATTCACGAAAGCGGCTACCGCGTTACCTACGCCGAATTTGCACATTGGATCGCAGGCGCCCGGGAATTCCTTGCCAATCAGCAATTGCGGGCGGGCAGCGTTGCGATTCTTCTGGATCTGACATGCAAGACGGACAACTGGGTCTTCCTGCTGGCGCTACGGAGCCTTGGCCTGCATACCGTTGCAGTACCGGGAGTTGAAGCGCTCGATGAAATTGGCCTGCGCAACATCGGTTGCGTGATCACGCCAATTCGCGACCAGCCCATCCGCATCGCTGCCGGGGGGCCCGGGTGCAAGATCATGCAGATTCCCCGGCGGATGTTCCTGGGCAAATCCATGGAAGGAACGACGCAAGCGCCGAATTGGGAAGCCCCGATGGGCGGCCATATTCTGGTGACTTCGGGCACGACCGGGAAAAAAAAGAAAATCCTGTTCGATACCGCCACCGAGTCGATCATCGCCCGCCGGCAGAGCGAGGTTTACTTCATTTCGCCGGAGTCCGTCGTCAATGTGTTTCATTTCCCGATATGGACCGGCGGAGGCTACAAGATACCGGCCGCCGCCTGGAGCGAGGGGGGTACTGCTGTTTTTTATGAGAAAGCCGATCCGCACCGGTCGCTTCATATCGATGGAATAACCCACGCCGTCTGCACCCCGGCTTCACTTTCGCAAATCCTGAAGGCGCCCGCGGCAGAGATCCGGAAAAATCCGGACATGAAGCTGATCGTGTCCGCCGCGCCTTTGACCGCCGCGCTGGCCACGGCGGCAAGAGAATCGCTTACGCCACAAATCTATACGGTGGTCGCTTCTACCGAGGTCGGTCCGTGGGCCCTGACCAGAATCGAAGACAACTCCGATCTCGGATCACACGACATACTCGATTCCGCCGACGTCGAGATCGTCGATACGGCGGGAAATCTTCTGGCCGCCAGCCAGACGGGCGCGATCCGGATTCGCACTCCAGAGCAAGCCACCGGCTATCTCGGCGATCCGACCGCTTCGGCCGAAGTTTTCCGGCAAGGCTATTTCCACCCGGGCGATGTCGGGTGCTTCCGGCAGGACGGCCGTCTGGTCCTGCAGGGTCGCGCCAGCAGCGTCCTGAATGTCATGGGCGACAAGATCGGGGCCGAACCAATCGAACAGGAGCTTCAGGAGAAGCTGCCGGCCGAAGCGGTCTGCCTTCTGTCAATACCCGGAGCGGCGATTCACGAGGAGCTGCACGCCGTTATCCAGACTGGCGGCAGGCTGGATGCCGGCAAAGTCGCGGCCCTGATCGCGGGTTTTTTCCCGGGAATCCCCACACCCCACGTGCACATGCTCAAGGAAATCCCCCGAAATGAACTGGGTAAAGTCGACCGCCTTGCCCTGAAAGAGATTGTGGCCGCAATGGCCACGGCGACCCGGAACTGAACCCGGTCGCCCATGATGCCGGAGAGCCCGGGCATCATTGGCTTCCGGTCCGTAACCGATCGCGGGTCAAAAGCATGACCGCCGACCGGTTTATCTTGCCCAATTCATTTCGTGGAATTGCGGCAAAATGTACCCGTACGGGCGCGACCCTGTTCAGTATCGCCGCCACGGTTGCGATGATCTCGTCCGCCCGGGGGCCCGCGCCGTATTCAACCACGACATGCAGTGTCTCTTCGCCGCCCTCATCGGGCGAGGAAAACGCGCAAATGCCGTCGAGTCCAAGCCGGTCCTGAAGTCCCTGCTCCAGCAGCTCGGCGGGAATTTTTTCGCCCGCCAGGTTGATGATGTTGGTGCTGCGGCCACACATCACAAAACGCCCGTCGGGCCGGAACATGCCAAGATCACCGGGATAAAAGATCCATCGCGGAAAAACGCCGCCGAGTGATGGTCGTCTTCGAAATAGTCCGTGATGCCATTGGTGCGGATTCGAACCGCGCCAATTCGTTCGGAGGGAACCGGATTCCGCGCCTCGTCCACGACCTGCACTTCCACCGTTGGATGGATCACGTGAGCGCCCAGGTCTTCTTCCTTCCCGATCGGCGTAAGCGCCCAGGGCCCGACTTCGGTGGACGATATTACCGTGTATATGCGCGAGGTCAGGGTTGCTCTTGCCGCGCGATAAACAGCAACTGGGAGCGAGCCCGCGCCCACGAACAACCTCATGCGGGTGTTCACGGTTGAATCAGCGCCCGACGCACGCAGCAGCTCCAGGAGATGAGCGGGAGTGGTGAACACGTGAGAGCAGCCGGCCAGGCTTGCGCATTGGGTTTCCGGCGTATCGGCAAAAACGACCGACGCGCCAACCACCCAAGCCGCAGTCGGGACAAAAAAGCCGAGCCCCGACCAGACTGCGAAATGAAAGGCGTTCACGACCGATTCCGGCGATATCGACCAGAACGCGGCGCGACGCAGACTTTCGGCGCCGATCACGTTTGAAGTGAGCAATACTTTCTTGCTGACGCCGGTGGTTCCGGAAGTCAGCCGGATATGGCCGCCTTCAGGGATGGCCGTAAGCGGAGCTTGCGGCAATGGACCATGCTGTTGGCCGGCAAACAGTCCATCCGGGATGCGGATGAGCCTGAAACCGCGATCCGGAGAGCCAAATGGGCGGGGGTCAACGGGCAGCGTGGTAACGATGCATGAGATGTTGCGGGCGCGGAGCGAGGCGTAGACGTCGGGCGGTGCTGAGTCATGGACAAAATAGCTGAGTGTTGTCAGCCCGAGGCTTCTGAGCGCCAAAGCGAAAGCCCAGAAATCGAGACGGCGGTTTATTGAAAGCAGAACCGCAACAGTTCCGGGTTCAAGCTCCTGCCGTACAAGGAAGTCACGCGTCTGGGCAATCCAGTAGGCAAATTCGCCATAACTGGTGCTGAGCCCGCCATCAACCATCGCGATTTTTTCGGGGTTGACATGCGCATGCCGGAATATGGTTGCCAGATTCACGGCAACAGTTTCCCTCAAAGCTATGCGTCCGTCAGTGCATTCGCTGCATCAGGCTGTCAACCATAAGCAGACATGCGGTGCGGAGGCCGAACGCGTGCCGCCCTGGACTTTTGCGGCGATTGTTTCCGGAAGCATTCACTCGCCAGATTTTTCATCTGTCTGGTAGGGTGGATGCGGATTCATTGTGGACACAAACGGCTGGGCGAACCACGCGGAAATCCGGACTGTGAAGAGGTTGCGGTCAGTTGCCTGATGGTGACCCTCGCCACCAGGGGCCGATTTCATCAAATCAGGCGAAGTATCGACGACTATTGCCGGCAAACTCATTCGCGGCGGGAACTGGTGATCGTTATCGATCCCAAAGCCGCGGACGGAAGGGACGAGATTGGACTGCATGTCGCTTCACTTTGCCGAAGCGATATCCGGATCATTGAACCGGGAACAAAACATTCGCTGGGTGGGCTGCGCAACCTGAGCTGCGATGCGGCGGATGGTGACGTTCTTTGCCAATGGGACGACGACGACTGGTACCATCCGGAAAGAATTCAGCGGCAACTGCGGAGTTTGCTCTCGTCAGGTGGACAGGCGATCTGCCTCGAGGAGGTCATGCACTATTTTGTTGGCGATCGCGCGCTCTACTGCACAAATTGGCGTGCCACACCCGACAAGGGCGTCCCGCCAACGCTGATGTGCCGGAAATCGGCGCCCATGCGTTATCCTGAAACCGGCCCGGAATCCGCGTGCGGCGAGGATAGCGCGGTTATCAGACAGCTTCAGCAACAGCAGACATTCCACACGCTGACCGGCACGCCACATCTCTATCTTTACAACCATCATGGCGGGAATACGTGCAGCGAGGATCATCATCGCATGCTGGCGACGAGGCTTGGAGTATCGAAAGGATTGCTTCGCCGCCGCGAACAGGAGTTGCGCGCCCGTCTCGCGCCGTTCGATTTCGGCGCCGGCCGCGTAACCGTTGAAGGTTGCAATGGCGCCGCGTTTACCCTGTGCGGATCGCAGAGCCCTGAAGCGGGTCTGCGACGCGCCTGACGCTGACCCGGTCCCGGTAAACGAAGGCACCCGAGCCGTTGGCAAAAATGCCTGTCTCCGCGCCGCCGTCGCTCCGCCGCGTCAAAAGATGCCAGGACCTCGGCATATGCAGAGAAGGGCTTTTGTCGAAAAGCCGCGGCAGACACTGGGTCTTCATCCGGTAATCCAGTTGTCCGACGAAATAGTCCCGCCACGCGTGATCACGCCCGTTGGCGGAGAGCCCAATGCAGGTGGGATCGAACGGCATCCAGCCCCGTTCCGGCAACCATATTTCTGCCCAGTAGTGGTAGGTCGGGCTCGCAGTAAACAGCAGATAACCGCTGATCATTCGTGCGGGAATACCGCGCGCCCGGCAGAGTGCAACCAGCAGCGCAGATGCCATCTGGCAGTCGAACCACCCTGTTTCCAGGGCCCGGTCGGTGGGCGCTGCAGGATTGAGCTCATCGTAGTGGACGGCTCCCATATGGAAGCTTTCCAGCATAAAGCTCCAGAATCGCTGCACCGCAGACGATGCCTCGAGGTCCCCTGCAAGCTCCCCGGCCAATCCCCGAATCCTGTCGCTGACATTCACCAGGCCCTCGCGGGGCCGCGTGTAAAGTTCGAAATCCGCGGTCGCGAGCTGAGCGGCGCCCTCCGTGGTCAATGCCGGATGCGCCGTGAACGACATTTCGAGCCCCAATGTCACGCTGCGTCGCGGTGGAACCGCGAGGGTTGCATCCAGCCTTCCCGGCGCGATCGAGAAATCCACCCCGATTTCCGGCGGGGCAATCGGAGCAGTCGCCAGATTGCACAGGGACTCGTCTTCCCAGGGAACGGGCAAGCGAAGATGGACTCGCGAGCCAGGAAGATGCGCATCGAGATTGAAGTCCCGCAACAGCGTCACGGCAAAACGACCGGTTCCAAGACTCGCCGGAGCGGGAGGAGCCGCGAAAGACACATCTGTCTGGTGGTGCGCGAGGACCAGTTTACGGCCCGTCGCAATATAATGTTCTTCCCAGAACGGATCTTCATTGCGGCTGCCGGCCAGGACGAAGAAGTTCATGACCTCAGCAGGATCAAACACGCGTTCGCCGGCCTGCATCCCGCAGGGAAGCCCCTGGCTGACCCACCTGTTCAATGCATCACGGGCCTCGCAGGCGAGACGGCCTTCATCACCATCCGCGAGATCGCACGCCCAACCATTCAGCAGCAGCCACGCGATAATTCTGTCTTCCCGGACGGTGCGGTATCCGGGATCGCCGCGAAGTCCGAGTTGGGCGACCATTGAAGCCGATTCCATCCGACACCTTGACACAGAAGCACCTTGCAGGCGGTGATGCAAAACGCCCGGAACCGCCGCTTCGAGATCATCCATCGTGCTTTTGACGCTGAAATTGCCCCGGATCAACGAATACATGACAACGGCGGTGGTCCGAAAACTTTACTCCGGAGAAGGGATGGTACTCGGTTTGGGAGCCAGAATTCTTGACCTTTCAGTCGATCTCAGCGCGGCAGTCGCTCATGATTGCCCTCCGATCTCGCATTACCGCATCGTACTTCGCGAGCGGGCGTGGCTGCGCCGGTTGTGCGTGAAGCCGGGAGCGCAAGTCGCGGCCGACGAGGTTCTCGCCCAATTCAGCACGGACCCTGATGAACCGCTCGACGGCGAACCCGGCCGTGCTGTGCGCGTCTCCATCGCCGGCATACTGGATCAAAGCGACTGGTGGAGTGCCGACGGGCCATGACCACTGTTCCATTGTGTCTTGGGCCTTTGGCGGCCGATGGTTTTGTGACGCTTCGTTCGGGCATTCGCTGGCTTTGTCAGGACGGCCATCTGTGCCGGCCGGGCGAGATCATTGGCTATTGCAATATTGGCCTGATGGGTCAGGCCCGAGAGGGGCGCACAGCGAATCCTTTCGCTGACGAGATGCGCGACCTTCAGGTGGCATTTGCTCCCCGGTTTGCCGGCCGGCTGCGCATAGCCCCCGACGCCTCGCGGGGCGGCGCCCTGGACCAGCACTATTACTGGTTGCGCTGGACTCCTGATTTCGTGATTGCCCATATCGATTGCCTGCCGGGTGCAGAACCTGGTTCCGGCGCGGATTCAGGACTTCGACTGCTCCTGCTTGCCGGGATGCGAATGGCGGACAACACGGAAAGCCATGCGGGCCTTCTCACGGGTTGGCTACAGCGCAGCCGCGCATGGTGGACCGACGGCGGTAATGAATTCGGGACAGTGCTGAGTTTGGGAATCTGCGAGCTTGCAGGCGTCATTCGCGGCGAACGGTCTGCGTTCACCGAACTGTTCGAAGCCCTTTCCGGTCCTGCTCACTTCGTTCATCTACCCGACAACTCCCTGGTCCCATCGGCACGGATTGTGACCGAACAATTGCTCCGTACGCCCGCCGATTGCGAAGCGATCGCCGCGGATTTCGCCAGGACGTTCACCAACGGCGGAATCGTTCCGGCAGCTTCAGACTGGATTTTTGCCGGTTCGTTGCTGGGCGCGCTGCAACTGTCACCGCTGACCCAGCATTTCGATATCCTGACCCGTGAGGGATTGCAGCGAACCGGGGCTGCGGACGCCGTCATTCTCTCGCTCAGCTCCGAAGCCCCGGCCGTTCTGCGTCACCGCCGGCTGGGATACAGCCTGAACTGTCACAGTTTTCGCATCGCCCATGCGGGGCCCGCGGTGCGCGCATGGCTGAAGGCCAATTTCGAGCCGATCAGGCGCGGTCCTGATGATATTTTGCGGGATTATTGCCATCTGATCGATACGGCGCGCGCGAAACTGAACACGCGATTTCTTGTTGTGAACACGATGTCGACATCCGCGACCGACGCCATCCACAACTATCAATCGTTCGACCGTCCACTGGGCCTTACCCTGTCCACTGTCCGCAGCAAGGAATTGAATCTGATACTGCACGACCTCGCCGGAATGCGCGAGGTGTCAATTGTCGATCTGGACGCCATCGCCGTCGATTTGGGTGCAGCCAGTCACCTGCCGGATGGCATCCATTCCAGTGGGTTGTTGCAGGCTGAACTGCGGGCGGAGATCGTTCGCATACTTCGCGCCCTCAAAATCCGCGGCTTCGGCTCTGCACCGCGTCAGGCAGAATCACGTCACCTCGAATTCAACCAATAATGGGGCCGGATCCTGTGGCGATTCGGGCAGGTCCTCGACGGGATCACTGCTCAGGATCGCGAGGGGCTCCCCGACCCTCTGCCAACTGCCCGCAGCGCATTCGATGCGGCGCAATATCCCCGGCTGTGCCGCCCTCACTTCAACCAACGCCTTATGCGTCTCCAGTTCGACGATCAACTCGCCCGTTGCGAAAACCCGTCCGGGAGCGCCGTGCCATTCAAGCACCCGCACTTCCTCAACGTCCTCCAGCGGCCCGGGTACGACAAGCTTGTAAAACATGGCTGGCTGCTTACGCGGCGAGAAGGGTTCGAACGGCGTGAATCACCCGCCCGGTATCCGGGACGACCGCCGCCTCAAGGACAGGGTTGAATGAAACCGGAGCCGGGAGAGCACCAACACGGGCGACCCGGACGTCACCGACTTCCTCCCGAACGCGAAAAGCGACTTCAGCCCCCACGCCGCAGGTGATCTGCCCCTCTTCCAGAGTGACCAGGGCCCGCGTCCGCGCTACGGATTTGCATATGGTCGCCATGTCCAGAGGCGCAAGGGTTCTGAGGTCGACAATCTCCACGGAAATGCCCTCGGCGGCGAGTTGCAGGGCTGCACTCCGCGCAATTCGCGTCATGTAGGAATGGGTGACAATCGTGATATCGGTACCGCGGCCGGTGATCGTTGCTTTTCCGATCGGTACCGGTAATTCCGCCACCGGCACATCACCGGTAGTCGGGAACAGGCGTTTGTGATCAACGAACAAAACGGGGCCATCCTTCCTGAGAGCCGATTTCATCAGTCCGTAAGCATCGGCGGCCGTTGCCGGCGCGACTATCGTCAAACCCGGCACCGCCATCAGCCACGCCTCAATACACTGCGAGTGCGCCACCCCCTGCCCTTTCGCGCCGGCCGTCGCCTTGATCACAACCGGAGCCCTGAGCTGGCCGCCGGTCTTGTAGCGCAGCTTTGCGCCGTAATTGACCAGTGCATCAAGGCCCAGCATCAGGAAATCCATATAGGTGACGCTGACCAAAGGCCTCATTCCGGCAGCGGCGGCTCCGATTCCCAATCCGACCATGGCCGCCTCGGCAACCGGCATATTTCGGACACGTGCCGGACCGAACTCCTCATAGAGCCCGGCAAATTCCTTGTACGAACCACCCATCGGCCCGACATCCTGGCCGATCACCATGACCCGTTCGTTGCGACGCATTTCTTCACGCAAGGCCCGCGCAATCGCTTCACGGAAAAAAACCCTGACGAACGGCCCCGGGGAATCAGCCGACATCGGTCAGCACCCCGGAAACCGCCGGGTATGGCGCGGCATCGGCAAAGCGGACAGCGTTCAACACAATGTCGTCCACCTCACCTTGCAAGCGGACAAAAGCGTCCCGGCTGAAAATGCCCCCGGACTCCAGCTGCGCGGCGAGACGAAGTATCGGGCAGCGTTGTTTGTAAGAGGCGATTTCGGCCGGGATTCGGGTTTCGCGGGTTGCTGTCGAATGGGTGGCGAAGCGGTAAGAGACACATTCGAGGAAAGCGGGCCCCTCCCCCAATCGAGTGCGACTGGCGAAGGCAATGGCCGCATCCCGGACGGCGATCACATCCATGCCATCGACGGTCACACCCGGAATTCCAAACGGCATTGCCAGATCCGACAATTTGCCCGGGGCGAGCACGCCGGATCGCGGGGTCGAGACCGAGTACTGGTTGTTGTCGCATACAAACAACAGTGGGAGCTTCCAGATTCCCGCAATATTGAGGGTTTCATGCAGTACTCCCGAGCCGCAGGCGCCGTCGCCGAAGATACAGGCCGCGATTGCGCTTCGGGTCTGCATTTGCATTGAAAGTGCGACGCCGGCCGCGATGCTGATATTTCCGCCGACCACTGCATGGGCGCCAAAGAAACCGGCTGACGGAGATGCGAGATGGCCGCGCCCGCCCTTTCCGCCGCAAGGCCCAACGGATTTGCCGAGCAATTCGGCCATGACCAGCCCCGGCTCCAGGCCCCGCGCGAGAGCCGGGCCGATCGAGCGGCCGCTCGAAAGCAATTGATCCTCCGGGCTCAATGCGGCGCATACGCCAACTGCAACCGCCTCTTCACCGGACGAGAACAGTTGAAACCCGTGATCAGGGTGGCGTGCGAGCGCGTCCTCGAACGCCCGGATCAACATCATCCGGCGCAACATCCCGACTGAATCCATTTGGCCTCAGGCCCCCTGAGCGCCCGCATGGATCCGGCGCTGTATCCGCCTGTCCATGGTCCAGAGATCGCCGTGGAATTGTCTTGCCCGCTCCTGGATTTCAGCCGGCACAATCCCGTCGAGTCCAATCGAAAGCATGCTCGCGACCATCGTATGACCCGCGACCTCCGCAGCGATCCGACCCGTCAGACGATAATCCGTTTGGAGCGCACGCGCGCCCCAATGGGCAAAAGCCCGATCGATATCGACCACGCCGATTCCGAGGTCATGAGACAATTCGATTGCCAGCATGTTGAGCCGGCGGATGCGCTCAATCGTCCCGTCTTTTTGACCAATCTGGTTTGCAACATGGCGAAACACGGTGCCAACAAAGATGCGGGGAATTCCGGCTTGAACCAGCAACGAAAGAGTGGCGCGCCAACGCTTCTCAAGCTGCCTCAAAGGCTCGTCTGATGCAACCTCCGGGACAAAAGAGGCAATGATGATTTGCGCCCGTCGCACGTCGATTGCAGCCGGATTGGGGCGCAAAGCGACGCGAACGGTCCAGGTATCGCCGCAACCCGCGTACAGGCATTCCACCAGTTGTTCCATGCCCGCGGCAACTGCCGGTCGTTCCTGGTCGGCGACGACGGCTTCGATATCGATTGAGGTGGGCGTGCTCATGATTTGATGCTGGCGAGAACCGGCAGCGAAGGGATGAGGCGTCGTATGGCATCGTAATCGATTCCGGAATCGCCCCGGGCCGCAACCTCCAATTCCAACAGGGATCCGATTCGAGCCGATGGCGGGATCATGTGCAGAGGATTAAGACTCGCCCAGAACACGGAAAGGAGCTTGACCGCGAGGATCGGTTGAGCCTGGTAAAATATCTTTTCCCACGCGGTTTCCCGGAGGGGATCCCGCCAGCCGGCCCGGGTGAGATGATAACTCCGGGCGCCGGCGATCGCGACCATCCGGCCGCCAGTCTGTACCAGCCGGAGAGCGAGCTCCCGATGCTCGTTAATGTCGAGTTGCCCGTGAAAGCCTCCGACGCGATGGAATTCGTCGCGCTTTACCGAGAGATTGTGTCCGCTTGCCGCTGCCCAAAGGACGGTGCAGTCCGGGTGATGCATCAGCGCATCCATCTCCAGTTCATTCAAACGACGTGGCACCGCGCCGGAATAAATTCCCGGTTGTGCCCTCAGCTCAAGACCAGCGAAATTCTCCATGATGTCGCCCCGGGTGACCAACATCCGCGGGAGTTCGCCCGGGGGCAAGCCGGCCAACCGCTTCTCGTATCCCGGAGCAGGAGCGCCGGATTCCGGATCGCGAAAAAAACGGGGGCCGCGGAAGTGGAGTGTTTCGCCACGGCCGACAATTTGCGCTGAGCTCAAATGCGCGGCAGCATGCTTTGCGACCAGTTCGGGGCCTGCAATGGTATCGCCGTCCAGGAACAGGAGGACCTGGCCCTTCGCGATTCGGGCGCCGGCATTCGCCGCCCCGGAACGACCTTGCGCATTCGGGTGATTCACAACCGTGAATTTCAACCAGGTGCGCGCTTCTGCCAGAACCTGGGGAGTGTGGTCGGAAGACCCGTCATTGACCACGATCACCTCGGCCGGCATCGACTGCCGGGCCAGCGACGTAAGGGTCAGACGCAGCCGGTCGGCTTCATCTTTGGAGCGTATGATCACGCTCACGAACATCCGCTACCCCTTCTTCGCGAAACAGCCGAGATCCTCAAGCACCCGCACGACTTCCTCGGCAATCAACCTGCAACCTTCGGCATTCAGGTGAACCGCATCGATCTTCAACCGCCTGGCGCCCGCGCGAGCGCAGATCGCATCAACGTCGATAATCGAAATTCCCGTCTGCCGGGACAACTCGATCAGGGCGAGATTGAAACGGCGAATCCGGGTTGACAACAAGTCCTCAAGACCCGTGTGACAGTGGACCCATTCACCGGGAATTATGGAAGACACGTTGTAGACGAGTATCGGAACGTCCGAGCGGTGGCGAATCCGCGCAACGATCTTGCAGAAATTGTGCATCGAATCTTCAACGTCGAGCAGTGGAACCCTGACAAACGCATCTTTCAGCCAAGCCCTGTCTGCAGCCACCCATGAATCCAGATTGTGCGGGCAAAGAAGATAATTTTCAGCGCGGTGGCGAAGCAAATTGCCCGCGACGTCCGACAGAATCGACAGGATGATGGCGTCGGCGCCGGCCTCGAACAATGCCTGGCTGAACTGGACTTCGGGGCCATAGGGGGCAAGCGGCAATGGATGTTCTGCGAGGCTGGCCGGGACAACGCCGCGCGCTTCACAAAGAGCATCCGAACGCGTGCATAGCTCGTGGCGCAACCTTATCAGAGTGCCGGGAAACCGTATTCGGACGACCTCATTGACGCCATTCCAAACGACGCTCCGGCCAATCCTCAGCGAATGCAGCGAATCCCGAATATCGAGATTCCCCTTGGCGAATAAGGTCAGACGACTCAATCTGCTACTCCGGTGCGCTGCCCTGCGTCACGCTGATGGATGTGAACTTCGGCTTAAGATCAACAAGCATATTCGATCTCTTCCTTCCACGATGCACCGCTCTGTTGCTGCCGCGGCTTCTGGTCCCGGCTGTTCCGGGTCTGCAGAGAAAATTCGTTGCGGCGCAATGCCGGCGGTTATATTTCGATTGGCGGCGCTGGTAACGTCGCCATCCTGTGTTGGAGGGGGGAACTCGTGATCGAGAAGATTTTCGAGCTGGCGCGGAGCAAGCCCGACAAGGTGGCGCTTTATTACCGCGATCACCGCATCAGCTACGGCGAACTGGCATTCTGGATCTCGTATGCGCGGGAATTTCTTGCCCGGCAGGATTTGCGTGCCGGCAGTCTGGCGGTTTTTGTGCGCGTGCCAAACGTTCTGGACTGCTGGGCGTTGCGGTTTGCCTTGCGCAGTCTGGGACTGACCACAGTCGATGTGCCGGCTCCCGAAGCCCTGGATGGACTCCAGTTCAGAAATGTCGGTTGCGTGATCACGACCATTCCCGACCGCCCGATCCCGATCGCACCCGTCGATGGCGGTTACAAGCTTATTCGCATCCCAAATCCCATGTTTTTTGGCAAAAAGGCCGAGGGAGTTCCAAAACTGCCGCCTCCGACTGGCCCTGTGGGCGGGCATATTCTGCTGACCTCCGGGACCACAGGCGTCAAGAAGAAGGTTCTGCGGATTGCGGAACACGAACCACCCGAACTCAGACGTGGCTGTGAGTTGTACTGGATTTCGGAGAATTCGATTGTGCATACGCTCGACTATGCACCGTGGACTGCCGCGGGCTACGGCTTGCCCCTGTGCGCATGGAGTGCGGGCGGGGCTGTCGTGTCCCACCCGGGGAAGGACCTCTACCGCTCATTTCAAATCGACGGCATCACGCATGCGTTCTTCATTCCGATGAAGCTGGAGGAGGTTCTGGCGGCGCCGGAGGGACAACTCCCGTTCAGTCCGAATCTTGCAGTTTTTGTCGGCGGAGCGGCGCTCACTGCCGGGCTGACCGCGGCGACCAAAGCGCGCCTTACACCGAATGTCTACCATACCGTTGGATCGACCGAAGGTGGTGCTCTGGGACTGACGAGGGTCGAACAGCCGGAGGACCTGCAATCGCATATTATCGTGCCCGGTGCTGACGTGCAGATCGTCGATGAGACGCACCGGCCGCTGCCCGCAGGACAGGTGGGCATGATTCGCGTTCGTCCGGTCCAGGGCTTGACCGGCTATCTCGACGATGAGGCCACATCGCGAAGTTACTTCCGTGATGGATATTTCTACCCAGGCGATTTGGGGCAAATCCTTCCGGATGGACGCCTGGAAATGCTCGGCCGGGCGGCCAATGTGATCAATCTTGGCGGCGAGAAGCGTGCTGTGGAGGCGATCGAGCAGCAGATGCAGGACAGACTCGGCGCGGATGACTTCTGCCTGCTTGCGCTGCGAGACCCGTCGATGGAGGAGGAGCTGCATATCCTCATCCAGGCCCGGCGCACGATCGGCCAAAGCGAAGTGATGGATGCCCTCGTCCGGGTGGCCGCTCTAACCAGCGCACCAAAAGCGCAAATCCATGCTGTTGATGCGATACCGCGCAACGAAATGGGCAAGATCGACCGCATGTCGGCCAGAAAGAAGATTTCCGGCTTGCTCGAAAACAAACCGGCAGCTTGAGTTGTCGCAGGTGCAGCGGTTGCGCATCAGCATGTAGCCGCGGCGTTGTGGGTTAACCCGAGCCTTGAGCGGGTGGTCGAGTGATTATTGACAAAATCTTCGAGGTAGCGCGGCGCGCGCCAGACAAAGTCGCCATTCACTACGAAGGCTTCCGCGTCACCTATGGTGAATTTGCATACTGGATATCGCATGCCCACAGATTTCTCGCACGCCAGAATTTGCGCCGCGGAAGTATCGCGGTTCTTCTGCGCGTGCCATCTGTGCTGGACTCCTGGGCACTGCGGTTCGCGCTCAATGCCTTGGGGCTGACCACCGTAGAAGTCGCGATTCCCGAAGAACTTGACGGGCTTGGTCTCGGAAATATCGGGTGCGTGATCACCACGATTGCCGATTGCGCGATCCGATTCCCGCCTGAAAATGGCCTCTGCAAAGTCATGCGCATCCCCTGGCCGCTTTATCTGGGCCAACCGGCGGGCCCCGTTCCGGCCCAAACGCCGACGACCGTCAACCCCGGCGGGCACATCCTTCTCACTTCGGGAACGACAGGCGTGAAAAAGAAAGTCCTTCGCGACGCGGCATTCGATGTGGCCTACCTGAAATATGGGTGTGAGCGTTACGCAATTACTGTGGATTCGATCGTCAATGCGTTGGATTTCGCGCCATGGACAGCCGCGGGATATGGTTTTCCCCGGTTTGCCTGGAGCGTCGGCGCCGGCGTCGTGTTTCATCAGGGGCACAATCTGCACCGGTCGTTTCAGATCGATGGCATCACGCATGCATTCATCATCCCGATGAAACTCGAGGAAGTCCTGGCGGCGCCGGAAAGAGAGCTCCCGTACAATCCGAATCTGCGACTGCTGGTTGGTGGCGCGCCATTGACGTGGGGGCTCGCGGCAGCGACGAAGGCCCGCTTCACGCCGAACGTTTTTCATATGATCGGCTCGACCGAGGGCGGAATTCTGACATTGACAGGAATCCAATGCCCGGACGATCTCCAATCGAATATTATTGTCCCGAGAATTGACGTTCAGATCGTGGATGAGTTGCATCGGCCGCTGCCCGCCGGCCAGGTAGGCGCGATCCGGGTCCGCCCACATGAAGGCCTGACCGGTTATCTCGGTGACGATCCGGCGACGAGCGAATCCTTTCGGGATGGCTATTTCTATCCGGGCGATCTCGGCGAGATCCGCAGCGATGGACGCCTTGTAATGCATGGCCGCGCGTCTAACGTGACCAATCTGGGGGGCGAAAAAAGGGCGGTGGAAGCCATCGAGCAGCAAATGCAGGACATGCTGGGTGCGGATGGAATCTGCCTGCTTTCGCTTCGCGGTCCGTCGATGGAGGAGGTTTTGCACATTCTCATCCAGTCCCGGCGAGCGGTCAGCCGGTCCGAGGTTCTCGAAGCGCTTGTCCGCGTGGCTGCGCTGTCCAGCGCACCCAATGCGCTGATTCATCGCATCGACGCAATTCCGCGCAACGAAATGGGAAAAATCGACCGGATGTCCGCCAGAACGAAGATTTCCGCCGGAATTGAGGGCCGGCCGGCAGCTTGAACAGAAGCCATCGCAGCGCGTGATCTGATGTCAGAAAACAGCAACCGGGCAGATCGGAAAGGCGCAGCCGGGAACCAGCTCGATCCCGGCATTGGTAAACCGAAGTTTGCAAATACGGCGCCCGGCTGATGTAACGTGGCACTATCCGTTCAGGTGCATCGCATGCTTATCGAAAAAGTCTTTGAACATGCACGCCGTGAGCCCGGCAAAACGGCGATTTATTATCACGGTCAGACTCTGACCTACGCGCAGTTTGCGTCTTGCATTGCGCACGCGTACGAGTTCCTGAGGGCCCAGAACCTGCCGCCGCGGAGCACGGCGGTGCTTGTGGATGTGACATCCAGGCCGGATGCGTGGGCCATGGGCATCGCGCTACGCGGCCTTGGGCTGACGACAGCCTCGGTGCGCAATCCCGAGACTTTCGATGAAATCTCCTTCAGCAATGTCGGCTGTGTGATTACGACACTGGCTGATCCCGGTTTGTGGGCAACCGCGGAATTCAAGACGATCCGGATCCCGCAGCATTATTACCTGAACAACATTCCCGGGGGGATGGCAGTTCAGCCGAGCCCATCCATGCAGGAAGGCAAACACATCCTGCTGACTTCCGGCACGACCGGCATGAGCAAAAAGGTCGCGATCGATGCGGCCGCCCTCGAGGACGTCATCCGGCGGCGCATCGAAGTTTGTGGGATTTCAAGCCGGTCTGTCGTGAACATCTTCGGGTGCGCACTCTGGACGGGAATGGGCTATTACCTGCCGTGTTGCGTATGGAGCGTCGGAGGGTCGATGATCTTCCACCAGGGCGCCGAAGCGTACAGATCCCTGCTGATCGACGGCATCACGCACGCGTTCATGACGCCGGTGGATTTGACCACGCTGGTTCGGGAGCCGCCGGAACGGCTACGCCTAAACGAAGCACTGGGTGTGTATGTAACAGGCGGGCCGGTCACCCGTGCGCTCGCGTCGGCCGCAAGGGAGCTGATTGCGCCCAATCTGTTCACCTATATTGCGTCAACCGAAGTCGGACCGTGGACGCTGACGCGGGTCGAGAATCCCGACGATCTGCGTTCGCACATGATCGAGCCCTCGGTCGAGGTCCAGGTTGTCGATGAGCGGGATGTGCCGGTTCTGGCGAGCCAGGTTGGGGCCGTGCGGATTTGGGTGTTGCCAACAGCGAACGGCTATGTTGACGACGAGGCGGCTTCGCGAACATTTTTCCGGGGCGGCTATTTTTATCCGGGTGATCTCGGTGTCTTCCGGGCGGACGGCCGGCTTGAGCTCCGTGGCCGGATCAATAACGTGATCAATATCCTCGGTGAAAAAAAGCCGGTAGAGATTCTCGAACAGGTATTGCAGGACAGATTATCCGTCGACGGAGTTTGCGTCCTGTCGCGGAATGAAGGCGAATATGACGTCATCCATATACTGATCCAGTCACGGCGGCGGATTGCGCAGGATGAACTGGCGGCCGCTATATACTCCTGCGTGCCGTCCGGCATCCGTGTTGCCGCGCACTACGTCGCTGAACTGCCCCGCAATGAGATGGGAAAGATCAACCGTGCCGCTCTGGCGAACTGGAATCCTCCATCACTGGTGAATGCGTGAACAACGCCAGAGGCGCCCGGACGCATTCGACGCCCATCACAAGTCCAGACCCATGTTGACGCCCGATTGCCGGGAACTCTTTGAAATCCCGGAAGACGTCACCTATGTCGATCACGGAAGCTTCGGGCTCTGCCCACGCGAAGTGCTTTCCAGCCGCGTGCAAATGCTTCAAAACATCGAGGAAGCGCCGGGGGCGTTCTTTGCCTTCGATTATCGCGATGCGTGGAGGGATGTTGCTGCCCAGGTCGCGTGCCGGTTTTCGGCAGATCCGCAGGATGTCGCTCTTATCGAGAACGCCACCGATGGCATCAATTCGGTGTTGCGGTCCCTTTCGCTCGATGATGGCGATGAAATACTGATCACATCGCTGGCTTATGGCGCGGTTGCGCTCGCCGCCCGACATATTGCGGCGAGACAACGCGCACATGTGCGGCCCATTTTACTGCGTTTTCCGGATCCCGAACCACAAGAGTGCATTGAGGCTGTTGCGGCGGCCCTGACATCGCGAACAAAGCTTGCAATTCTTGATCACGTCACTTCGTCCACAGCACTTGTCCTGCCCGTTGAGGAAATGACAAAGGTTTGCCATGAGCATGGCATTCCTGTTCTCGTGGACGGCGCGCATGTTCCCGGAAATATCGCGCTCAAGGTCGCCTCCGTCGGGGCCGACTGGTACACGGCCAATCTTCACAAATGGAGCTTTGCGCCGCGCGGCTGCGGCTTTTTGTGGGCCGCATCCGGCCGGCACGACGGATTGGTCCCGACCGTATTGTCCTGGGATATTGGCAACGCTTTTCCACAGAGCTTCGAGTGGACCGGTACACGCGATCCCACGCCATGGCTGTCGATTCCATCAGCGTTCCGGTTCATCGAACGTTTCGGCGACGAGGCGATTCGCAATCACAACCACACGCTGTTGAAGCAGGCGACGGCTCTGTTGTCGGAATCGTGGAGAACCAGACCGGGGACGCCGGAATCAATGATCGGAAGCATGGCCCTGCTGCCGTTGCCCGTTGAGCTTCCATTTGCCGCAACTCCCGACGGTTGCGCAGAATTGCGGCAGATTTTGTGGAAAACTCACAGGATCGTCGCAAATCCGAGCTTTGCGCATGACGGGAGGATTTGGCTCCGCGTTTCGGCCCAGATTTACAACGTCATGGCGGATTACGAGAAATTGGCGGACGTCATCAGCCGGATGTGCGTCGGAAAATAGGCGAAAGGCAATTCAGGATGCGTGGGTATGCCATTGTTGGCGAGCGACGGTCGGGGAGCAACTTTGTGTGCAGTCTTTTGGCATCCACGGGCGTGCTGGGCATCCCAACGGAGTATTTCAGCGTCGAGGCGATGCGCCGACGCGGGATCGCTGATTACCCCACGGACCCGGAGGGGCAGCTCCAGGCGATCCTGAAACTGAGCGCTACGCCCAACGGCATTTATGGCCTCAAGCTCCATTCAGTCGAATTCGACCGGGTGAAGGCTACACGCTGGGCCGAGCTGCTGCCCTCCCTGTCCTTTATTCATCTCGACCGGCTTGACCTGCTTGGTCAGGCGATTTCGTGGGTTCGTGCTTCGCAAACCGATCAATGGACGTCATTTCTGAAACCCGGTGGCGAGCCCCTGTATGACCGCGACCGGCTGAGCAACGCGATGATCGCCATTCTGAAAGGGCAATCCCGCTGGCGTTACTGGCTTGCGCGCAACGGGGTTCCAGTCCTTTACCTCGCTTATGAAACAGTCGAGCGCGCGCCGCAGGAGGCTATTGATGCCATCGCCACATTCATGAGGGTCGAGGAGCCGGCACGGATTGACTTCAGCAAGGTCCGTTTCGAAGTGCAACGTGATTCGCTGACAGATGAGTGGCGCAGGCGCTTCCTTGCGGAATCGCGCGATCTTTCCGCGTTCCACTGAAGCAGAATGCAGATTGCGTCCCGTTCCGGGCAATCGCTTTCAGGCCGGGGGTCGCCCCGAACAAATCTGTGCACGGAGATTCAGGCGATCAATTTTCCCCATTTCTACCCGGGGTAATGCCTTGAAAACATGTATCCGGGCCAAGGGAAAACCGTGAATGATCTGCCTGACGGCGAAGTCCACGGCAGCGGTGTCAATGGGGTTGGGCGATTGAATGGCAATGTGGAGTTCTTCGCCGGCATCGTCCCGTGGAATTGAAAGAACGCATACGTCCTCGACGGCCAGGATTTCCTGCAGAGCCTGCTCGATCGGCTCAGCCGAAACCTTGTCACCGGAGACATTGATCACGTTGGTGAATCGGCCACGCAGCGCCAGCCGGGAATTTGGCAGAAAGGTCCCGAGATCGCCGGGGTAGAAATACCCATCGCGGAAAAACCTGGTCGACGCCTCCTCATTATCGACATAGCCGGCAACGCCATTGACTCTGACGCGCACGGCCCCGATCTGTCCGATCGGGAGTGGCCGTTCCATATCGTCGACAACTTGCACCTTCATCGAGGAAACGATCGTGTGAGAACAAAGGTCCTCGGGCGTTTCTATCCGCGTAAATGCCCATGGTCCGACTTCACCGGACGACAGGATTGTAAATATGTTCGGCGTGACGGCTGTCGCAGCCCGATAGAGCTCCAGCGGGAGTGGCCCTCCGCCGACGATCAGACGCAAATCGGGATTTTGCCGAAATTTCCTTTCGGGCGGGCGCAGGAAATCCCGAAGCATCGCCGGCGTGAAGAAAGCATGACTCATCCTGTCCATCAGCTCACAGCGTTGGAGCTCCCGCTGGTCAAAGACGACACATGCTCCGGCAGTCCAGGCGGCATTTGGGATGTAAAAGCCGAGCCCCGTCCACAGCGCGAAAGAAAAGGCATCGATCATGGAATCCGGCGAGACTTGCCAGATTGCGCTACGGCGTCGGGTTTCCGCCAATATCACAGCATCAGAAAGCAGCACTTTCTTCCTTGCGCCCGTCGTTCCTGAAGTCAGCCTGATATGACTGCCGGCAGGCGACGCGATCATCGGCAGGTCCGGCACGTCGATGGCCTGTTTCCCGATGAACAGACCATCGGGAATCCGTATCAACTTACAGCCCGCTTCTCCGGCGCGGATTGGAATCGGGTCCTGACTGCTCGTGATGATGCAGCCAATATCGCGCGCATCAAGTTGGACGAGTTCTTCAACGGAGCGCACGGCCAGTGTGGTAAATCCCAAACTGCGAAGCGCAATCGCGAACACCCATCCGTCAAGACGGCACGGGACCTGCATCAGAACAACCACCGTTCCCGGTCGCAAACTCTCCTTCAGCAAAGTGTACCGGGCGGAAGTGATGGCACGCGCAAAGCCGGAATAGGTGACGGGATAGCCGTTGTCGTAAATTGCGATTTTATCCGGGCTGACCTGCGCGTGATGAAAAATGCTCCTGATAATCATTGGTCGATCCGGAAATTCGGCTCCATTGCCCGATAAAGAGACAATCCTTGCAAACCGTCGTTTGTTCGCGATAACTCCGGTCAATGCCGAATTTGGGGCATTTGTCTCCCGGAACCAAGGGACAAGTATCGATGGATTGGAGTGCCGGTTACGTCACGGAAGTGGATTACATACACGGGTATTATCGCGAACAGGGCCCGCGCCTGATCCAATTCCTGTTGCTGCTGAATTCTTATGAGCCACCGCCCGCCAAATCGATCAGCTATCTCGAACTGGGCTATGGCCAGGGTGTATCGTCGAACATTCACGCAGCTGCTGTGCCGGGTCAATTCGTCGGCACGGATATCAATCCAGCGCATGCTGCCAACGCGCAGACCCTCGCCCATGCGTCGAACGCAGATGCCAGATTTTATGATGAGAGCTTCAGCGAATTCCTGAACCGCAAGGACCTGCCCGAATTCGATTACATCGTCTTGCACGGGATCTGGAGCTGGGTCTCGGATCATGTGCGAAGCGAGATTGTCGAGATCATCCGCAGGAATCTGAAGGTCGGTGGGGTGGTGTATATCAGCTATAATGCGTTGCCAGGCTGGGCGGCCCACATGCCGCTGCGGCACCTTCTGAAGCTGTATACGGATATTGCCGGCAACGAAAGCCAATCCATGGCCCGGCGAATCGACAATTCAATCGATTTTGCGAAGCGGTTGCGTGACGCTCAAGCTCGCTATTTCCTGGCAAACCCGGGTGCAAGAGAACAGCTCGATCGTCTGAAACAGCAGGATCACAACTATCTCGCCCATGAATATCTAAATCTTGAATGGGTGCCGATGTATTTCTCGGAGCTCAATGATCGATTGGCCGGCGCGAAGCTGTGCTTCGCCTGTTCCGGGGCGCCTTTCGAAAGCATCGACCACCTGAACTTTACCGCGCAGCAACTGGAGATCATTCGATCATACGAAAACAGTGCGCTGCCGCAATCCATCCGGGATTACTTTCTGAACACGCCATTCCGGCGTGATATTTTCAGCCGGGGCGCGCGCCGCATGTCGCGACGCGAACGCCTGGAACGACTGAGCGAAATGCGGATCGTGTTAACGGCGGCGTGCTCCGATTTCCCCTACTCCGTGCAGGCTGGATTGGGACGTGTCGAGCTCAGAAAGGAGATTTATCAGCCGCTGCTCCATGCGTTGGAAAATGACAGGTTCCGGCCAAAGTCGCTGGGTGAACTCGCGCGCGCTCCGGGACTTTCTTCGTTGCCATTCAATGTCCTCATCGAGGCCGCAACGGTGCTCGTTGGATCGGGATTTGCTGCGCCGGCCCAATCTGACGCCGATATCAGCGCCGCAGAGCCCCGATGCCGGGATCTCAATGCGCATCTCGTGAACAGCTCAAGACTGGGTCACGAAATCAATTGGCTCGCCTCGCCGGTTGTCGGCGGCGGTGTGCAGACGGGCGGGTTTGAGCAACTGTTCCTGTCAGCACGCAGGCGGGGATTGGCGGACCCAAACGCCTGGGCGGACAGCGCATGGGCGGTGCTGAAGGCGCGGGGGCAGACCATTATGAAGGACGGCAAGCTGCTCGGGACAGAGGAGGAGAACATCGCCGAACTGCGCAGCAAAGCACTGCATTTTGCGACGGTGCGACTTCCGGTTCTGCTCGCGCTGCGTGCGGTTCCGTGATGGATGAGATCCCGACCGCGATACTGGAATCGCCGGCCCTGGCGCGACCCGATAATGGTCGGGTGGCTGTATCGGAAAGCCATGCGACCATTGTCAATTGGATCGCTGTTGCGGCGCTGAGCCTACCGGTTGTCATCGCGACAGCCTTCGCTGGCACTTTTTCCACCGCGATGCCCCTGACCGATGAATGGTTGTTCCTCCGTGCCGTCATGCGCCTTGACGAAGCGAGCCCTACGATCAGCAACATCATTCGGCTGCTGCCATACAAGATCTATGACCACACTGTGGTTGTTCCCTTTTTTCTGTATTGGCCAATTGCGGAACTCTCGAACTTCGACAATCGCGCGCTTCTCGTCATAACCTTCCTGTGCTGGACAATTCTCCTGGTCATCTTCCGGTATTTCGTTGTCCGTTCCGCGTTGTGGACGATTTCGATCGCTCTGATTCTGTTCAGTCCCGCCCGTTACATGGAGTTTCTTTGGGGCTTTCAGTTTACGCTTGCTCTGTCGATTCTGTTTCCGATCCTGGGATTGGTTGCGCTCAGTCGAATCCGCGATGACGAAGGAACGGCTGCGCAATGGCGCAAAGCGCTTGGCTCGATAGGCCTGATTTTCCTTGGCACATTGTCCTCTGCCGGCGGATTTTTCGGGTTCATCGCCGCCATTGTGCTCCTGTCGTTGCAGGACCTGCAGCGCGCGACGAAGCTATTGCTGCTCGAAGCCGTAATTGGGGCGATGCTGATTGCCTATTTTGCCTTCATGCGCGATTTGGGACGCATTCCGGTTATCGACCTGCGCAACGTGCTGTTCATTCTCACAGCACTGGGATCGGCCATCCTCGGTATGCCAGACGCCTTCACGCAGTTTGGCGTCAACGCCCGAAGCGCCACCGGAGCGGCCGTATGCTTCATTCTTGTTGCAGCGATCATCACCGCCGCGCGTCATCGGGTCATGCCATCGATTGCGCTGCCGGCCGGTATCTTCACCTTTGGTTTGTGCAGCATCGCCGCGATCGCGGTTGCACGACAATACCTTGGAAACTGGCACCTGGTTTACGCGATACCTGCCGTGACCGCCTCCTACGCGGCCGCATACACCGTGTTCCGCGAAGTTCGTTCACTGGCCGCTGCCCAACTCTCGATTTCAGCGGCGACAATCCTGCTTTTGGGGCTGATCGCTTACTACAACGGCTTTGTTCAGTACGGGCCACAATACAACGCCTACATTCATTCCATCGAACAATATGCGCGGACATATCTCGCAAACCCGACGCAGGCAAAACCATTTCCCGGCACGGGAGGATGGGATCTCGATGCAGACATGGTGTGGTTTTTGGCTTCAAGGAAGCACCAGGTCTTTGCCGAAAGTGATCGAGCGATCCTTTCCGCGACGCGGGTTCCCGTGCCTCAGGCAAAATTTGTGATCGCCCGGAATAGCGCTGTATCCGGCGCTGCGGCCCACGCCCTCGTCGTCGCGAGTTTGCCCGCTGATGAGACGGCTGCTGGTCTCATTCTGCGCGCCGGCAATGCTGACGTCGTGCTGCGAAAGACCGATCCACGCCTGGTTGCGCAGGACTCCTGCACACGGGAATGCTTCAGCGCATGGCTCGCAACCAACCAAATTCCCGAAGACGGGGCGGCTCAACTGAGTGCCGTCGGCTTTGCCCGTCCCAATTAAAACCGGGTTCTCGCGTGCAGCTGGTCCAGCACTTTGGATTCGACCTGACGGAAATCTGGCAGCTTCGTGTCCCCGCGATTCCGAAATGGTGGTTCGGCGAGTGGCCGCAGGCGTATTTTCGATATGGCCGTGGTAATCTGCGGCAGAAATGAATCCCGGGGGAGAATATGCGAGTTCGTCTGACACCGATTGCAGTCTGTGCAGGGCTGGCGGTTGTCGCTTCGATTGCCGCAATGGAGACACGCACGCAGAGCTACGCTGCGCCGGCTGCACTGGCGCAATCGGCTGCGGTTCCGCCGGCCGATACGGCCGCGCTGCGCGCGCAATATGAGAGGTGGCGGACGGAATTCAAAACCTGGGGCAAGTGGGCGCCGCAAGGTCAGGAATCCGCCGGCACGACGAACCTGATCACGCCGGAAAAAGTCGCGAGTGCGATGCGTCTGGTGAAAAGCGGGATCGTTATATCCCTCGCGCATGCCGAGCCTCAGACGGTAGCGGCCGACGTCAATGCCGCGGGAATTTTCCACCGCGTAACCAACACGATTACCGACGGCGGCACGACGGATAATTACCAGGTCAGCTATCACGGCCAGACCGTCGCGCATATCGACAGCTGGTGCCACTTTTTCGAAAACGGGCTGATGTACAATGGCGTTGCCGTGAAGGGAACCCTGACGCCGGAGAGCGGCTGCATCAAAGGCAGCGTGATGAACTGGCGTAAAGGAATCACGACCCGGGCCGTGCTCTATGACATCGCACAGCTCAAGGGCGTGGACTGGGTTGACCCCAACACGCCGATCACCCGCGCAGATCTCGAAGCGTGGGAGAAGAAAGTTGGTGTGAAGATCGGGCCGGGAGACATTCCGCTGCTCTACACCGGACGTTGGAAGAGGCGTGCGGCGCTTGGTCCTTGGACGGGTCAGGTCGCGGGCTATTATCCCGATACGATTCCGTGGATGCATGACCGGTTGCCCTCATTCATCGGCCACGATTTCAACATCGACTGGAATCCGCGCCCAGGCTGGGAAGGCATGCGTAATCCGATCCACGTCGCGGTGCTGAACTGGATGGGCATCAATATTGTCGAGTGCCTCGATCTGGAGGAACTCGCTGCGACAGCGCGGCGGCTGAACCGGTACGAGTTCCTGATTACTTTCGCGCCGTTACCTGTCGAAGGGGGCACCGGCTCGCCCGTGAATCCGTTGGTGTATTTTTAATCCGACGACAGAGAGTAGCGTTCGACAACGCCGGGATGAATAAGCCTTGCATGCAGGGTCAACAGGACGAGACGGGCGTCGAGGCCATATCCGGTTTCGAGCGCATCACCGAGACGCGCCTCGACGTTCCCGGTTCGACCGGGACCATTGGTTTGCCTGAATTCTTCCGGACCAAGCAGGCAATACGCAATGAGCTCCGCCGCGAGCGTCATGGCATGCAAATCCGGACTGCGGCCCAGGTTGAATTCCTTGAGCTGCTTCAGTGTCGTCAGTTTGACTGCTTCCGGAACGCCGCACGGAACGAGGCCCGCGCTGCGCAGTGCGCGGTCAAGACTCTGCAGTTCCTGTGAGCGACCGAATATTCCGAACATTCAGAATGCGTGCCGCGTCAGGAATCCTAACGCGGGCGGTTCGGATCGACGCGGTTAACCGGAGCGGGAACATACTGAAACGGCAGCCCCGGATAGACTTGTTGGTTCGGCAAGACCTGACGGGGGAAGGTCTGATCGGGAAAACCCGAATTGGACGGACCCGTATAATAAGGGCTCGTGGTGCCGGGTGCATAAAAGCCCGGATTGCCGAACCCGGGAACCATGCCATTGGATTCAGTAGCGCTGAACGAAAACGAACCGCTCCCGAATGTGGTGGTCACCTGGCCTGGCCCGGAACTGAATGTGCGTGGCGCGGCGCCAGGATCGGTGAACCGCGGCGTGCCATCGCTGTTCAGCGGCGAGGGGACGACGGACATTGCTGTACACGGCGCAGCGGCGATACACGTCAGCACTGTTGCTGCTGCAAAGACTGTGGATTTGCGGGACATCGCTGGTTCCGTCTTGCTTCGGAAGCAATTAGGCGCTCCGCGTGTCGTCAAAGCAACGACAATCTTGAGCCGCCGGGCGCCCTAAATGCCGCCGTACCAGGTCGCGGCGCGTGAACCGGTGCGCGTGCCACCATATCTTTCCATGCTGTCGGTCACGACAATGCGCGAAAGATATTTGACGTTCTTGTAGCCGAGCTGACGGGTCAGACGCAGGCGAACAGGCGCGCCGTGATCGGCGGGCAGCGCATCACCATTCATGCCGTAGGCGAGCAGTGTTTGGGGGTGCAACGCCTCCGTCATGTCGATGCTGTCCCAGAACTGGCGCACAATTCCCGTGTGTTCCTGCGGGTTCGGGAACGGTATGAACATTACAAAGCGCGCGCCGGGGTTTGTCCCCACCAGCTCCAATATTCTGGACAGCTTAACACCCGTCCATTCGGCGATATAGGACCAGCCCTGTTCACAGGCATGCAGAGTGATGTGATTTTCTGCAGGTAACCGCCTGAGATCGTCAAGCGAAAATGTAGCAGGACGAGTCACCATGCCTTCGACCCTGAGCCGCCAGTCCTTGAAACCATCCGTGATCATGCGCCGATAATTTTCATCGATAGGCGCAGGTCCATTCGTCGGATGGATTTTTGAAATGTCGCTGCGATGGAATTCGCGTGCCAGCGACTGACCGGACGTGATCAGCCGCTGCACGGAATAGGTGAGGGATTCGCCAAGACCGAGCATGCTGTAGCGATCCGGCGGCAGCAGAAGATTACGCCCGCCGAATTGCGCCGCTGCCCCGATTCCGGCAGCGGTGGCGATGCCGCCCGTCAGAAGTTTACGCCGTGTGAAACTATCCCTCATGGCCTGTTCCTTTTGGCGATCTGTCCGGGCAGGGAATTAAGGCAATGCGAACACATAGACTCCGCTGGCGTTGCGCACAGCGGGGGGCATCAGCTTCCCCGAAACACGCAGCGGTCCGCTCGTCAGTGACTGCCCTTCTCCGGTGAAGATCATCACATATTGTTTGCCGTCGACCGCGTAAGTTATGGTGCTCGTCATCACCATACCGCCGACGACCTGTTGCCACAGCACCTTGCCGGTATCGGCGTCCAGCGCCCGAAAACGCCGGTTAAGATCGCCGAAGAAAACGAGACCGCCCGCGGTAACCAGCGCCGAGCCATTCGTTCCGGCGGCTTGCGAATAGATCACCTTCATCTCGCCCGTTGCGACGTCGATCTTGCCAATGTTCATATACTTGGCCGGATCGGCGCCGGGGCGCAGGATGCCTTCGCGCGGTCCCCAGCCGGTCGGACTCTCCACATCGGCCGTCATCGAGAGGCATTGATCGTGGAACGGCACGTAAAGTGAATTGTTCTGCGGATCATAGGCTGTCTGCATGATGGCCCGTGTGTTGTGATAGCAGCCGATGATATGGTCGCCATCCTTCCTGAACATCTTGTCGGGATTGGCGCGCGTGATCCCCGTCTTCACGTCGATGAAATTCATGTTGATATTGGGATCATCAAACGGAAATGGCCGTGACCAAAGAAACTGTCCAGTCGCCTGTTCTATGGCGAACATGCCGCCGCCTTCTGCGGTGGTGAGTACGATATCGTGCTCGCTGCCCGCTTTGATAGCGGGATTGATCCAGCGCACATATTTCGGATCCGGAGCGACGCGGGTGTGGATCAGGATGCGTTCATGATTGTGGTCCGCATCCCAGTCGTCGCCGGGGAGCTCCTGGTAATACCAGTTCAGCTTTCCGGTATTCACGTCGAGCGCGACCGTTGAATTGCTGAACAGGTCTGCAGGAGCGGAAATCGAAACCGCGTCCGCTGCACCGTGACGCGTCAGCCGTGTATAGGGATTTGGATTGGCAACGCTCCAATACAGCGTCTTGCGCATGGGATCGTAGGATCCGACCTGCCCCCACGGGCCCGCGGCGCGTTTGTCGACGGGCACATTTCCCCAACTGTCCCCGCCGGGTTCGCCCGGCGCAGCCGTTGTGTAGAATTTCCACAGCAACTTGCCGTTCGTCGCATCATTCGCGGCAATGAAGCAATTGTCGCGCTGCGCCTGTTCGCAGGTCCGGTTGGATATCACCTTCCCATCGGCGACCAGAATGCCACCGGCCTGCTGACCGCCATTGTCGAGTTTGCTTTCCCAGCGCTGCTTGCCGGTACGGGCATCGATTGCGACAAGAAAGCCATCTGGGGCAGCGAAATAAACCATGTCCTGCCAGATCGCGAGGCTCTTCTCGCGCGCGGCGGTCCCCGACACGCCCTTCGGAAAATTGCGCTTGTATTCCCAGACCAGGTCGCCATCGGTCGCATCAACGGCCTGAATGGTCGCCCCGGGCGCGAACAGATACATCACGCCGCGATAGACAATCGGCGTGGATTCCTGCGTCCCGCCGGGGAGCCCTCGAGCCCAGGCCATCCGAAGCTGCGCCACATTGTTCCTGTTGATCTGGTTCAGGGGACTGAAGCGCTGCTCGTCATAGGTGCGGCTGACCATCAGCCAGTCTGCGGGATTGGGATTTTCCAGCATAGCATCCGTAACCGGAACAAAGTTTTCCGCCGGTGCTGCGCCCAGCGCGCATGTTGCGAACAGAATTGCGAAAACGTAGAGGTGCCGCACGATCCTGGTTCCTCCTGTCGGGGGTTTTACTCACCCAAAATTCGGCGCTTCATTGTGGTGCCAAATCATTCTTCACCACCATGCCGCCTTTCATCACGAACCGTACACGTTCCATTTCGCTCACATCGGCAAGCGGGTTGCCGGCGACTGCAATAATATCGGCATATTTGCCCTTTTCGATGCTGCCAATCTGCGTTTCCCAGCCGTAGTTCAGCATTCTGGGCGCATTGACATAGCTCGTCTGAAGCGCCTGCGCCGGTGTCATGCCCCATCTGACGTAATAGGCGAACTGATTGGCCTGTTTGCCATGCGGAATCGCGGCAGAAGTGGCGCCACTGCCGAAGACGATGGGAACCCCCGCCGCGAACGCGCGCCGGAACGCCTGCTCTGCGAGTTTCATCCGCGAATTTCTCCCTCCGGTCGCCTGCAGGTCTTCCTTTTCCAACGCGATCAGATCGTCAAGCGTGCACACAAATGGAAGTTTTTTCTGCAGCAAAACCCGGACCCCCGCATCGTCCAGTTCGAGCAAATGATTCGGCGCATCCACGCCCGCCGCGAGACAGCTGCGCATTCCTTCACCGCCATAGGTGTGGCAGGCAACCTTCAGTCCCAGCCGGTGAGCTTCGTCAACGACCGCCTGGACTTCCTCAAGCGTCAGCGACGGACTGTTCACCAATGTCGCGTCGGGCTTCCACATATGAACCGGACCCTCGAAGTCCTGCGTTGTGTAGATCTTCACCCAATCCACACCATGCAGCTTGGCTTCCCGTACTGCTGCACGCGCGAGCCAGGGCCCGTTCAGATTTTTGCCTTCCGTGAAGCCCTGGTAAAACCGCACCGACTGCGTATCGGCATAGTAGTTCGTGGCCCGCGGATTGAGCGATTTGCCTACGACCTGCATGCGCGGGCCCGTGATCAGCCCGGAGTTGATGGAGTCGCGCAGGTCCACGGTATTGAACCCGCCGCGCGAATCCATGTCTGCGATCGTGGTGAAGCCGGCATCAAGGTCCACCTGCGCATTGGCCAGCGCGATAATCGCCCGCTGGGCAGGCGTCTCGCCGCCGGTATTCACATGCACATGCGCGTCAATCATACCGGGAAGTACGGTGGCTGATCCCAAATCTATGACCCGGGCGCCGGCCGGGACAGCGGCGTTCGGACCCGCATCCAGAATGCGATCACCGCGTACGACGATCACCTGGTTGTTGAGCAATGTGCCGCTTCGGGCGTCGAACATGCGGCCGGCGCGTATCGCGATCGTCTGGCCCGGCGGCGCAAGGAACCGGCCTGCCTGCTGGGCCGCAGCAGATTGCGACCCAAGTGCCGCAACCACCGCCACAAAAAGGGCGACAAATCTCTGATTCCCGACCATGGATTTCCCCTCCTTCGGCTGCCATTCTGGCTGCTCATTGTACACGAGTTCCGCTTTGTCCGAACGCAGAACGGTCGCATTCGCCCTGGCCGGCGCCCTACGGGAGATGGGCGTAAGGCACGTCTTTGGTGTGCCGAGCGGCGGGTGGGTCGATTACATGGAGGCGTTGCGGCTCACTCCGGGGATCGAATTTGTCCTCACGGCGCATGAAGGCGGAGCTGGCATGATGGCCGATATGTGCGGCCGTTTGTCGGGAGTACCGGGGGTTTGTTTCGGCACCTTTGGACCGGGCGCGACCAATCTCGCAACGGGAGTTGGCGGCGCGCTTCTCGATCGTTCGCCCGTAATCGCGCTCACGGATGAATTGCCCGCAGATTTGCGTGGGCGCACAACCCAGATGGGAATCGACCATCAGGCCCTGTTCCGGCCGCTGACCAAACACACGACCCGGTTACGCGCCGAAGCGGTGCGCTCAATCCTGTTTGACGCTGCGCGCATAGCCATGACCGAACGGCCCGGACCAGTCCATATCGGTTTGCCGGTGGGGATTTCGGCCGAAATGGCGGCCGGCGAATCCGCGCAGTACGAGCACCCGCGATCACCCCCGCGACCGGCTCACCCGGTTCTCGCCGAAGCCGTTGCGCGGTTCGGAGAAGCGCGCCAGGCGGTGCTGGCTGTCGGTTTGGGCGCGGTGCGCGCGGGGGCCGGGAAGCAGATCAGATCTATCGCTGAAATGCACAAGCTGCCGGTCGTACTGACGCCGATGGCCAAGGGCATTCTGGCGGAGGACCACCGCTGTTATGCGGGCGTGCTGTTCCACGCACTCAGCGACATTGTCGGTCAAACGCATCGGCGGGCCGATCTGGTGATTGCCATCGGCTACGATCCGGTCGAGTTCAATTTTGAATCCTGGATGCCGGCGGTCCCTCTGATCAACCTTGATACAGTGCCTGCGGACATTGATCGTGAAAGGTTTCCTGATGTCACCGACGTGGTGGGCGCGATACCAGAATCCCTCGCTGCGCTGGGTGATCTCTCGCCCCGGGATTCGGCCTGGGACTTTGGCGCGCTTGCCGCACGCCGGGCGGAAATGTTTGCGCGGCTTTCGCCGGCGCCGGGCACTTTCGGACCGAAGGCAGCGCTTGCGGTTTTGCGCGAGGTATTGCCTGCGAACGGGATCATGACCTGCGATGTCGGCGCCCACACGCATCTGATCGGCCAGGCTTGGCGTACGCCGTGCCCAGGATTGCAAATCATGAGCAATGGCTGGTCGGCCATGGGATCTGGAATTCCCTCTGCAATCGCAGCAAAATTGATCCATCCCGGCAAACCGGTTTGCGCCGTAGTGGGTGACGGAGGTTTCCTGATGACTGCGGGTGAAATCGCAACTGCGATCCGCCGCAACCTGAATGTCGTCATTCTGCTGCTGACCGATAATGATCTGGCGCTGATCCGCATCAAGCAGGAACGCAAGGGCAATCCGGTCTATGGCACTTCCGTCCGTGAGAGAGGCACGATCGGCGGCGATAATATATTTGGAGCTCCGGTGCGTGTTGCGCGCGATTCCTTCGAACTGCGGCGGCATCTGGAAAATGCTTTTTCCAGCGATGGCCCGGTCATCGTGGAAGCGATTGTGGACAGCCACGAATATGATGCGATAGTGCTGAAAAAAGACAAGGCGTGAGCGCGGGCGTTCATCTCCAGACCGAAGTACTTGTAATCGGCGCGGGCGGCGCGGGCATGTCGGCCGGCATCGCCGCCCATGATGCTGGCGCCGCCGTATTGCTTGTTGACCGCAGCCTGATCGGACGCGGCGGCGCGACTGTGATGGCGCAAATGACTGTCGCGGCCGCGGTGGGCGAGGAAGTGCCGGACAGCTGGGAATCCCACCTTGCCGATACGCTAAAAGCCGGAAGATCGCTTTGTGATGAAGCGCTCGCGCGACTGCTCTGCGAACGGGCCCCCGCTGCGATCCGGCAACTGGATGAATGGCATGTCGGCTGGGCACGGCATAATGACGGCCGCATGCGCCAGACGGAAGCGCCAGGGCATGATCGACCGCGCTGCGTCTATGTCGATTTTCTGAATACGGGCCCCGCACTGTCGCGCACGTTACGCGCGCAGGTGCAGCGGCGGACCGCAATTCGGCGCATCGGCGATCTCGTAATTACCGATCTTGCCTCGCGCAATGGAATCGTATGCGGCGCGGCCGGTTTTTCGCTCGAAAGCGGTGAGCCGGTGACGATCGGCGCACGCGCAGTCATCATTGCAACCGGCGGGCTGACGCGCCTTTACCGCCGCAACAGCGCTTCGGCAAATATGGGGGGCGATGGCTATGCGCTTGCCTTGCGCGCCGGCGCCGAGCTCATCGACATGGAATTCGTCCAGTTTTTTCCCATTGGCCATCTTGCGCCACGCCTCGTCGGAATGGATCCGATCATGTGGGACCCATTCCGCTACAAGCTCGGCGGGCAATTGCTCAACAGCGAAGGCCGTGAATTTATCGGCGGTTATGACACGGCCGAACGCGGCCGCTACCGTGCCACACGCGACATCGCCTCATACGCGATCCTGAAAGAGATCGACGCCGGACGCGGCTCTCCGGCAGGCGGAGTTTGGCTCTCATTCCGGCATGTCCCCGAAACGAAATTGCGTGAAAGCTTCGGGCCAATCATTGACCGCCTCCACGCCAACGGCATCGACCTGACGCATGATGACGTCGAAGTGTCGCCGATTGCCCATTACCAGATGGGGGGTATCCGCGTGGAGGTAAACATGCAAAGCTCCGTACCCGGCCTCTTTGCCGCAGGCGAGGCGGTAGGCGGCGCGAACGGAGCGAATCGGCTTTCTGGCAATGCTATTCCGGAGGCTCTGGTATTCGGAAGACAGGCGGGGATTTCGGCTGCTTCATTTGCGAAGTCCGCAGGGCCTGATTTTCGGCACAATGAAGTGGAAGAAAAGCTCGACCTGTTGCAAGCCGGGTCGTCAGACGAACCCGGCTTCCTGCCTGCAGCCATATCGGAACTGCAACGGCTCATGGACAATCATGTGGGACCGCTGCGTACGGAAGAAGGACTGAAATCGGCCCTTTCCCAAATTGGGCGATTACGATCGGAATTGGGAAGCCGCCCGCCTTCGGGAAGCCAATTTGCCACCGCCCGCCGCGACTGGTTTGATCTGCGCAACATGCTGATGGTTTCAGAGGCGGTGACGCTGGCCGCGCTGGCCAGGCGGGAAAGCCGTGGGGCACATCAGCGTGAGGATTTTCCGCAGATGGACTCAGATTGGACCTTGAACCAGACGCTGCGACTCCAGCATGGCGACATTCTGATCGGGCGCGTGCCGTTGCGCTCTTGCGCCACCGGGCTGGCATGAGGATTCCCACCGCGACGCTGGTCGTATTGCGAGGCGTCGATGGACAGCGCTTTCAGCAGAGCTACCGGATTGAGTATTCGCCGGGGGAGTCCGTGCTCGACGCGTTGTGCCGCATCCGCGCCGAGCAGGATGCGACGCTCGCGTTTCGATATTCCTGCATCAATGCCAACGCTTGCAAGGAATGTCTTTTGTTATTGGACGGAAAGGTGGTTTACGCCTGCACGGCCCGGCTGGAGCCACACGAGATGACTCTTGCGCCGCTTCCGAATAAACCGCTGATCCGCGATCTTGTTACCGGGATTGCGCCGCCAGACGAGCGGTTGATGCAATCCGCCGTGAGCAAGCCGTAACGCACACCGCGCAAATTCGGTCCGCGTCCGAAGCAAGGCAGGTCCGGCAGAGTTGCGCAATTTGGCGCCGGTTGTGTCCTGTTCTGCTTCGCGCGATTACCGCCGGAACGCGCAGTTCCCAAGCGTGTTTACACCTCGAAGGCAAATGCGAGCGTTTTTGATCGCGTGCCGTAACGACGAGGACCGATTGCATGCGCGCTGCAGGTTTTATGCTTCTTCCTTTGTGGTGCGCGCTGGCTGCGTGCAATCAGAACGCCATCCCGGCCACACAGGAATCGTCCAACACAACCACCCCAGGAACTGCTCCCGCTGCTCCTGCCCAACAGCCGCAGGTTGCCAATACCGCGGTGGTCGCTCCGGACAGCGGCCGGAACACCGCGTTGCCCACGCTCGCGCCGATGCTTAAACGGGCGTCCCCGGGCGTCGTGAATATTTCCGTGGAAGGAACGGTTCAGGTCAATAATTCCGGAGGCAGCAGCAACACGCTCTTTTCCGACCCGTTCTTCCGCCGGTTCTTCAATTTGCCCACCAATCCCAAGCCTCTGACCGAGCATGTCCATGCTGTGGGATCCGGCGTGGTTTATGATGCGGCACACGGATATATCCTGACCAACTATCACGTCATCCAGGACGCGAACAAAATCCAGGTGACGCTGAACGACGGCCGCGAACTGCCGGCCACACTTGTCGCTGGCGACGAAAAAACCGATGTTGCGGTGCTGAAGGTACCCAACGCCAATCTCACCCAGCTGCCGCTTGGGCAATCGAAGACTCTGCAAGTCGGGGATTTTGTGGTGGCGATCGGCGATCCGTTTGGCGTCGGACAGGCGGCGACCTTCGGCATCGTGAGCGCGATGGGGCGCAACAATCTTGGCATAGAGGGCTATGAAGATTTCATCCAGACGGATGCCTCCATCAATCCGGGGAATTCCGGCGGCGCCCTGCTCGACATGGGCGGCAGGCTGATCGGCATCAACACGGCAATTCTTACACACAGTAACGGCAATGTCGGTGTGGGTTTTGCCATCCCGATCGATATGGCCGATGCAGTGGCGAAACAGTTGATCGCCCACGGCTCTGTTTCGCGTGGAGAACTTGGCGTTGTCCTGCAGGATCTGACGCCAACGCTTGCGAATGCGATGGGAATCAACGGCGTCATTTCCGGCGCAGTGATCTCGGACGTAAAGTCGGGATCGGCCGCGGACGCCGCCGGTCTGAAGACCGGTGATGTGGTCGCCGGTCTTGATGGACAACCGATCCAGACAAGCGGTCAACTGCGGATGGAGATCGGCACCAAGCCGCCCGGCACGAAAATCGCCCTGAAAATCGTCCGCAATGGCGAAAACCTGACGGTTAGTGCCGTGCTGCGCCAGCCGGCTGAGGAAGTCAGGACAGCTCAGGCTTCGCCCGCATCCAAACTCCCCGCGCCCGAACCGCCTGCTCAGCGCCTTTCCGGACTTACGCTCTCGCCCATCCCGCCCGACAACAAGAATTATGGCAAGGTCAACGGACTCTTTGTTGCCAATGTCGATACAGGCAGCGATGCGGATGAAGCCGGCGTTCAGCAGGGTGACATCATTACGAGCGTGGATAACAAGCCTATCAACTCGCCTCAAACGCTTGCAAAAGTGGTGCAGGCAGAGAATCCGGTTAAACCTTCTCTGCTTCAGGTGCGCCGCGGCGATTCCGACGTATTCGTCGCAATCGGGTAAGATCGTCCGGACAGGAGGCTCCTTCCAAGGTGGAGGAGACCTCCTTCTTTGTGCAGCAACAACGACCTCCGCGTCTGTCTCATCTTACTCACGCTCGCTGGTCAGCAGAATCCTTGCCTGCCAGTTCCCGCCAAGCCTGACATGTTCTAGGATGGTCCGATGGGCGCGGCACGCGGCACGCGCCGGTCACGGGAGGAAACAGAATGATGAAGTTGATTGCGGCTCTTTTTGTGGCTTTCGCCATCGGCACCGCACCGCAGGCGGCTTTTGCGCAAGCCTATCCGCCCAATGAAATGGGCGTAACCATGGGTCACTGGCACCTCAATTCGCGCGATATCGAGGCGACGAAAAAGATTCTTGTCGCCATGGGCGGCACCGCACAGAAAGCAGGCAACTTCCAGGTCGTGAAATTTCCCGGCGTCTTTGTGTTCCTGCATCTCGGTCCCGGTGCTGCGCCCGCAACCGGCGGCACCGTCGGAACCGTCGTGAATCACGTCGGCTTCATTGTTCCGAACGTGCAGGAAGCGATGGCGAAGTGGAAAGCGGCCGGGGTGCCAGTCACTCCGGGCGGCAATGGCCGTCTTGATCAGGCCTTCGTCACCACGCCGGACGGGCTGCGAATAGAGATTCTCGAGGACAAGACGCAAACCATCCCGATCAAACACCACCACATCCATTTCTATGTGCCTCAGGACCAGATTCCGAAAGTCCAGGCGTGGTATGCAAAGTTCTTCGGCGCAAAGCCTGGCATGCGCGGGCAGAATGTCGCCGCGGATATTCCTGGTGCCAACCTGTCGTTTACCAAAACCGAAACCCCAACCGTTGGAACCAAAGGACGGGTGCTCGACCACATAGGATTTGACGTCAAAAACCTCGAGACCTTCTGCAAGAACCTGCAGGCGCAAGGTGTCAAAATCGAACGTCCTTACGCAAAAAATGAACAGACCGGAGCGGGTATCTGCTTCGTGTCCGATCCCTGGGGAACTTTGATCGAACTGAACGATAGACCAAAGCCTCTGTAATTCGATCCGCATCACCACACTTCCCCGCCGCACGCACGCGGCGGGGATTTTCCGGTGGCGCCTTTCCGGACGCGGCGTAAAATCAATCAGCGCTGCGGCGTCCCGAACGCGTGAATGCCTCGGTGGCCCGGCCTGTCGGGACCATGATCCTGACCCCTCGAGTGAGAGGCTGCCGCCCTGGAGGTAACTGCCGGAGCAACGACCGGCCCGCAGCGCGACTAACCGCGCATTTGCCCTCCTCCTACTTCAGCAGCAGTTTCTGGACCCGCCAGTTCGATGTCTCGGCGGCATAGATTTCATGCTCTGACGGACAGGCCAGCGCATGCGCGCCCGAGAACTCTCCCAGATTTCGGCCGGAACGCCCGATCACACCCAGTACCTTTCCATCCAGGGCAACTTTGAAAATTCGCCCGGGGTAAGTCGTCTCGCCGACAAACAGCACCTGATTGGGCGGGGCCGTAATGCAAAGCGAATTCGGCGCACCGATGAGCTGCGCAAGCTTAGCTCCGGTTGGTGTTTCACCATTTACCGAACGGGTTGAGAGATCCGGTGCCACGTCAATTGTGAACATTCGAAGGAACTTGCCATCGGTGTCGAACACCTGAATCCGCCGGTTGGAACGATCGCCGACGTAAATATTGTCGTCCATATCGATCGCGATCGAGTGGGGCAGATTGAATTGTCCAGGGCGTGTCCCCTTGGTTCCCCACGATTTCACCCAGTCGCCCCGGCTGTTGTATTTCGCCACCCGCGAATTGATGTAACCGTCCGTGATGTAGATATTACCCTTGGAATCCCACGCAATGTCCGTTGGCTGGCGAAACAATCCGTCGACCGCGGGGAGCGGCGGGTTTACATGCTCCCAGGGCTTTGTGTCCTCTTCGGCGGACTCCTTGCGGCGCCCGAAAACCCACTGTACGCGGCCTTGTGGGCTGAACTTGATCACCATGTCCGAGCCTTTGTCGATAGCCCAGATATTGTCGTACTTGTCGATCCGGACACTGTGAGCAAAAGACCAGCCGTAAAGCCCCTTGCCGATTTCCCCAAGCAGCTGGCCGTTGCGGTCGAATTCCAGCAGCTGCGCAGCCGTGGGCGCGTAAGCCGGCCCACTCGCGCTATTAGACCGGGTAAAGACGAAAGTATGGCCTTTTGAATTAATCGCGACGCCCGGCACTTCACCGAAGTTCATACCTGGTGGCAGCGTGAGGAAGTCCGGCACCGATGTGAACGCAATCTGCGGCACGTTCTGCTGCGCCATCGCCGGGCCGCACAACGACACAAGAAGGGCAAACCAGATACGCTTCATGAACTCCTCCCCTGGCATCCGAGCGCGAAGGCTTCGCGACGGAAATCTGCAACGCCGACAAGCGGCGCGGCCGCAATGCCTCCACAACTTTCGCGGTCACGCAAGAAGGACCCGCCATCCCGCCGAGTGGAGCGATGCCCCGTTTGCGAAAGACCGTCAGCAATGGATTCCGTAAGGCTGCGTTCTATCAGAACTCGCCGCCCCGGGCATCGCACCAGCGCGGGTGCTCAACCGCCTGTGCGGATCCATGTTGCAGTCGGTCAGGTGCGAAGTCACCTGAACATTCGTGAGTGTCTGCAATTCCGCCGGGTGTTCACGTTATTCGTGCGGCTTCCCGCAGGGACTCGATCAGGGAGGAACGGAGCAGAAACTTGCGCGCAAGCTGCGGGTCCTGAGACTGGCGCCGCAATTCCTCGTGGTTTCGCCGCCGCACGGCGGGGTCCTTCTCGGCCAGAAGCTTTTTGTTTCGGATGGTTTGCTGCTGGGTATGCTGGAGAGCAATGTGGCGCCGCTGCCTTTCATAGCGGTCGAGCAGCGACCTATCGCTTTCCCCCCGCCAGATTGCAGCCAGCTTGTCTGCAAGATTGAATGCGTCATGAACGCCGCTGTTCAGTCCCATTCCACCGATCGGACTGTTCACATGCGCCGAATCGCCCGCAAGAATGGCGCGGCCATGGCGAAACTTTACCGCCACACGTTGATGCACCGTGTACAGGTTGGAGCCCACTATGTTGAATGGTTTTCCGATGGGAAGAAAACGCTGCAATCTTGTCTGTAATGCATCCGGCTGGGTCAAGGCATCGGGATCTTCATCCGGCTGTGTCGGAAAGTGAACGCGCCAACGCTCCGGCGGACCTTTCCAGTGGAACAGATTGGACCACTCTTCAGGGTCTGAGATGTAGTTGCGATCGGCGTAGCCGTGGCGGCTGAAATCATAAGCCACCTCGATGTTCAGTGTACGGTCCGGATAGGTGAAGCCTTCAAAATCGATGCCGCACTCCTTCCGCACAATGCTGCGCGCTCCCTCACAACTCACGATGTAGCGCCCGCGCAGCCGCTCCCTGTCGCCCGCTTCATTCTCCACGAATGCCGCCACACCATCATTATCCTGATCGAGGCCTGTGAAAATAGTACCCATCATGACCGTGACCAGCGGGGTTTCCCTGGCCATGGCGAGCGCTTCTTCAACGATCTTGATTCGCTCGCACTGGAGGGCGAACGGAAAACGCGTGTCGTCCTTCAATACCGCATGATCGAATTCAGCGATCAGTTCCGATTTTTCCCGATCCCGGTATTGGAACAGCGGAGCCACGATGCCGCGTGGCTCAAGCCGGCGGTAGAGCCCGATTTCATCATAGAATTCAAGAGTTGCCGCATGATTGGTTCCGGCACGCGGTACCTGGTCGAGAAAATTGTCGTCCCGCAGCTGCTCTATAACTGTTGATGGTACGCCTTCTTTGGCCAGCTTCAGGGCGAGGCAGAGCCCAACCGGTCCGGCCCCGACAATCAGAACCCGATCTTCCAAAAAATTCATGCGCAGCTTTTCCGAAGCTCCCCCGGAAGGATTCGCGCGAGAAACCTGTCGGGTCAAGGGCTGCTCCCTCAGAGCGTTGGAACACAGGAACCATCGGGCCGTTAACAAGCCGCCGAGGTGTGGAGATGGAGTTTTTCGATGAAGAGAGCCGGCGCTGTTACGGTCGTGGCTGTGCTTGTTTTGGAATCGGCAACAGCGGCTTTTGCTGCCCTGGAACGTGTCGGATCCGTTGTGCTCACGAGCGTGGCGCCCGGCCAATCCGAATACCGGAATTTCAGCGGTAATGAGGTCACATTCACAGCGCGAAATTCCGATATCAATTGCGACAGCGTGGTCGCGACATTCGATAACGGCCGCAGCCGCGGTGTATTCGCCGGCGCGCTCCCGCGCGGACGCGAAGTTTCAATCGGCTTGCCGGAAAACGGCGGAAGTGTGGTCCGTATGGATTTCAACTGCAGGCCTACGGGCGGTCTCGGCGGCGTGATCGACATTGCCGGAGGAACCAATCGGCTTTTTGCAGACCGTAACGCCGGGCAATTGGCCGAGGCCACGCCGGTGCGCGGCGGTTGGCGCGCTTTCCTGGAACACCTTTTCTAGGCGGGCTTACGGTCGCATTTCGTTAAGCTGGGCGTCTAGCCCTTGCCCGCGCGGCACGATACGGGTGACGCCGACGGCGCGCATGAAATCCGCGACGGGAATTTCACCCGTGCGCATGGACACGATTTTCTCCGGTGCAATCCTCACCCGCTCCATGTTGTAAAGAAGCGCCATGTTGAGCGAACTGGCCGGCGGGACTTTGCCCGGCCGCGCCGCTTCAAACAGGTCGCTTTCGAACAGGATCTTCTCCGCAGGCAGATAGGCCATCAGCATGTCATCGGAATGATCCTGGTTCTGGACATGATAGACTTCAAGCTTCCGTTGCCCATCTGTCATCGTCCAGTGTTCTTCCATGCGGATATAGTGAACCTGACGGGGCGCGCGGCCTTGCGAGTCGGGATCGATCTGCTGGCTGTGCAAGGATAGTGCGAGCGATTCGTAATTGTCGTAATTGGACTGTTGCGTAACGATCAGCACATCCTCGGCGGCATAGCCTCGCAATCCCCCTGCAATGTCGTAGTGGTGATGCGTATTGACCACATAACGCATTGGCTTGTTCGGAATAAGCCGGTGCGTTTCCGCAATAACCGCTCGTGAACGGGCCTCATCAAGCGGCGCTTCGATGACGGCCGAGAAATTCGCAAATTCCAGCGCCACGCTGTTATAGCCGTTTCCGCCAATCAACCAGGTGCCGGGCGCAAGCTGTCGTGTCTGGATCACAGCCGTGCTGCCGCCGGATTGGCGAACCGTGGCAGGGACCTCAACCGCCGCGTTCGACACGTTGATCTCGACCGTTGAAGCCACAAAGTCGTAGCTGGGATCGGGCGGCACCCCGATACTTTGATGAATCTGTGGTCCGAAGCGGAATCCGTTGTAATCCCGGTAACGCGCATAGCGTGTTTCGACATACTCGTCCCCCACCATCGGGCTTTTGAACCATGTGGTGATTTTCACGACATTGTTGTTTTCGTCGATCCAGCCGGCGATCGGATATTTGTCGAGATATTTGAATGTCACCGCGTACACTTTTCGCGCGGAATTGAAACTGTCCCAGTGCGCGTCCGCTCTGAGATCATGCGCTTTTTCCGCGGCACGGATGAAGCCATGCGGCGTCATGACAATCTCCAGCATTCGCTCCTGTGCATCCTGTGGCGCCGCGGTGATGCTTCCATCGGAATTTTCGTTCCAGGCAAATCCGTCCCGATAAAAGTGCAGCTGCCGCTGCTCGCCGGTGATTGGCCGTTCGCCACCACCCGCTTCCGGCCAGGCACCCTGGCTGTGAAGTTGTTCCTCCCGCAGCGACATGGCGTCGTAGTCGATCACCCTCGAGAAGCTGTCGAGATTGTATCGCGGCCATTGATGCTGCACATCTGACGTGCCACTTTGTCCGTATACGGTCACATATCCGTCATGGCCCTCATAATGGATAGAGTGGATTTTGCTGGCGCCGATTGCTGCATCGGCGGCGCGCACGAGTGCCATGGCATCCGGTCCGGTATTCTGTGCCGCGCCTGGACTGGCGAGCATGGCGAAAAGCGGCACGACGGAAGCAAATTTCTTCAGCATTTCCCCTCCAGAAGGTTTTCCTTCCCGACTTCGCGAGCCGCCCGTTTTCGCCCTTGCCATCGCCGCAATTGCGGCTCCGGGATCAGGCGACGGCGCTTTGTGGTACGTCGACCGAAATCGGGTCGCGAAGACCCAGAATCCGTCTCGCGTTGGAATAGAACAGTTTGTGTCGATCGTCGTCGGAAAGCCCAATCGCGTCGATAAGCGATAGGGCGGTTGCCGGGTCCCAGCACGGGTAGTCCGAGCCGTACATCACGCGATCCATGCCGTAATAGTCCATCGCGAATTTCATTCCCATGGAGTGTGGCGACACGGTATCGGTGAACATGCGGGCGATGTAATAGCTTGGGGGGCGTGGGAGTTTCGCGGCTTTGCCGTTCTTGTCCATGCGTCCGGACTGGTATGGCAGCGCACCACCGGTATGCGACATCACAACCTTCAGGTCCGGGTGGCGTTCCATAAGACCCGAAAACATCAGCCGTGAAGCAGAGACACTGACTTCGATAATCCGTCCAAGGCTGAGCTGCAGCGCACCGCCATAGCCCGCGAGATCATCGCCGAAAACTGCGTCAGTCGGGTGCAGGAACAGCGGGATGTCCAGTTCCTCTATCCGGGCATAAAACGGCTCGAGTCGCTCTGCGTCGATCCGCGTGTCGCGACCAATGCTTCCCGGAATATTGACACCCATCAGGTTGAGCCGATTGACCGCATGATCCAGCACTTCAATTGCGATCTGTGTATCGGTCAATGGGACCGCTGCGCTGGCCCATACGCGCCCAGGGTACCGGCGCTGTGCCGCTGCCATTTCCTCGTTCCACAGCATGGCGGCATCGCGACCCTCTTCGGGCGGGAGGTCGGAAAAACAGATCGAGAAGGGGCCAATGGAACAGACGACGCCGATTTCATGTCCCAGGCTGTCCATATGTTCCAGCTGACGGTCGAGATCAAACCATTCCGTCCAGGAATTCAGTGACGGACGACCTTCATGACCGACATAATTGTATCCTCCGCGCGCGTTCTTCTCCGCTTTCGGATAATCGCTGCGCCTGCAAAAGCGCTCGAACACGCTGCGCGGCCACCAATGGAAATGAGAGTCAATGATTTTCATGCTGCAGCTCCGATTGCGTGGCTTTGGTGAGGTGCCGTTTAGCCCATTGCCATAGCATAGCATGGGCGCCGGATGGCGAATTCCCGACATACTCGAAAAAATCACGGCGGTCCTCACCCTGCAACAACCGCCGCCATTTCTCCCGCAATTGCGCGCTATGGTCCCGGGGATCAGCAAGCCGGGTGCGCTCAACATACTCAACGTGTTCTTTGCCGGCTGCCCGAACCACCACTCGTGCCGGCCACATGCCAGCGGTTGCCTCCCGGTCGAAATCACTCACCGGCTTGATCGTCACCCGGCGCGAATATTCCACGAGTTCAGCCGTCGCCCCCCGGCGGTCGGGATCGAAAAGCAAATCTGGCGCAAACGCCGCGCAAGCCAATTGAAAACCCAAATTGCACAGGAGGCTGACCCGTTCCCCCAATATTGCGGGACGGCTCAGCATGCCCGCATTCATGCGGGGCACAAGAACCTCCACGGATTCGATCGCGTTTGGATCAAGTCCGCTGTTGAGCAGATTCTGAAAAGCTTCGATCGCCGTCGCCGCTTGCCTCGCGACCGGAAACGCTTTGAACTCGCTTCCTTGCATTTCGGGCCACGGCGGATCCTTGCCGGTGAAGAGTGTGATTACGCTATGCCCCGCCTGGATTTCCCACCATTGCGGCGAGCACAAATGCGGATCACCCTTGAAACCCTGTCCGGCTGCCTCTGCAGCGCGTATTCCCCTGGCAACGGAACTCGCAAATGCAACCCAGCGGCCCGACGGTGTACCGGATGGACGCCCGACCCTTCCGCTGACCCCCGCCAGCGACAGAGCCATCGCGTGCACCAGTTGAGCTTTATTTTGACGCTGCAGGAATGAAACGGTCACGGCAGCCATCAGCGGCGCTGCCATCAGTGTCGGCCAGACATTCGGCAGTGCCCTTGCCCCGCCTAACGCCCGCCCCGCGAGGATGCCGGCCTCATATCCCCTGCTGATGGCTTGGGCCAATCCGGCAGAATTGCTCTCGCGCGCATGCGCGAGCGCGACCGGCACCACGACGGCACCCGGCGTGACGCAGGACGTCAGTTCGATATCATCACATTCCGACTGCCGCGCGATCGCAGAAATTGCGGACACGATTTCTGCCCTACCGCTTGCCTCGCGGAACAATCGCGCCAGTGCCTTTCCATCGTCCGTATGCAGACCGGCCAGGAAGGAGGCAAGCAAATCCGAAACATGGAGTTGCACGTTGTCGGGTGCGCCGGTCCGCGCCAGCAGGAATTCAGCCCAAATCTCCAGGACCGGGAGTTCAGTCATTGCAGCGGCACAAGACCCGCGCCGCACCAGGGCATTGCGTTCAGCCCGAAAGTAACCGTGAGCACAAGCGCCGGAGCAGAGCAGGGCCGTTGATCCTCGCCCGAGGCAACGACGCTCAGCGGCCGCGTGCCAACGGGCGCCTCTGCGAACCAGCTTTCCACCGCCGGGACCCCGAATTCCGCCGCGTGACGGTAAATCGCCTCCTCTGGAGTTTCGTACCGCACACTTTCCAGCAGTCGGGCAAACCACTGATCGGCGCGGTGAATCGTGATCAGATCGCGCGCATCCCGGGAAAAAGTTCTGATCTGTCTAACCCAGTTTCCCTTGTAGGCAATCGTTGCCCGCACGGCGAAACGGGCGCCCAGAGTTCGATCACCCGAAATCCGCAGGAATGTCCGCGATCGATCGAGATCGCTCGCAATCGCGACGTAAACCTCCTCTGCGCCCTCCATTCGTGCGGACTTTTCGACAGCGCCAACAGCGCTGCCCGCATTTTCCACAGCCAATCCGTCAAGCCGGCCAAGCGCGGCTTTCGCAATCCGGCTGGCATGTTGCAGCAGTCGGCATTCCGCCTCATCGGCCCGCGCCCGCGCTCGTCCGAAAAACTCTGAGGCGTCAACAAAGCCGGCTCCGGGCAGCGCGGCGGAAATGTCCGTGTAAATAGATGATGGCAAATCGTTCAGTTCAAGAATTCCGATGCGCCGCGCGCCGGATTCGGCCAAACGCTTGCCCGCGAGCTGCCCGGGATTGGCTGAGGTGACGACGCTCCCGTTCGGCATCACGGTTTGAATCCAACTGCCCATCCGTTTGGACAGCGTTGTCAGGAACAAGGGTTCTCCGTCACGCTCGACAACCAGAATCCCGTCGGCCCAATAGGGCGAAAATCCGGTGAGCCATGAGACGGCGGCGCAGCGTATGAAGTTTGTGTACAGGACAATTGCGTCACAGCCGGCATTGCTCATTGCATGACGAAGCCGTTGTGTGCGGTCCTGCAAAGTGCTGAGGGGGAGTTCTCCGGGATCCCACGCGATCAGGCCGCGGCGCATGGCTGCTCCTACGTCACAACCGCAAACAACTCGCGCGGCGTGCGCGTAAGCACTTCTGCTCCATCGGAGCCTGCGATCAGTGCGTCTCCCAAAACAACATAACCGACATCGGGATGATAGGTGTTGGGATGCACGATCATTGTCATCCCGGGCTCTATCGGAACTGTCACATTTTCCAGGATATGCGGTTTTGTATCGACAAATAAACCAAGCCCGTGGCCTCGAACGCGCGTATACGCGTCGGTCACATATTCGCCGAGACCGTGTGCGCGGAATATCTCGTTTTCGGCCCTTGCCACATCTGCCGCGGTTGCACCGGGTTTCACGGCAGCAATTCCCGCTTCCAGAGCATCGTGGAAAACTGCAAAGGCTTTTTGTTGAGGTTCGCCGGGCGGCCCCAGAACAAGTGTCCGGCAAATCTGGATGTAGTATCCGTCAATGCAGGGCGTCAGTTCAGTTGTGACCAGGTCGCCGGGCTTGAGCACTCTACCCATTGGGGGCGACATGCCGCGAACCTCTGTTCCGCCCACGCCAATGATCATGAAGTTGTCATCAACTCCATGGGCGCGAAAAAACGCTTCGACCTCTGCCACCAATTCGTAATCACGGCGCCCAATCCGTGCCGCAGCGCGGAATATCGCGTAACCTTCATCGGCTATGTGCGCCGCGGCCCGGATTGCTTCGAGTTCGCACTCAAGTTTGATCATGAGCAGACGATCGACAATCGGCGTCGCGTCCGTCATGTCGAGATCCCGCACGCGTGCGGCGATCTGCACCGGCATCAGGCGTTTTGGTGCGAAGCCAAGGCGGGCATCACCGCGTTCTTCCAGCCGCTTTTCGACTTCGGCCAGCATGCCCGGTAAAAAAACAACTTCCACCTCCGCGATTTCACCACGCGCGCGTTCCGCTTCAAGTTGGCTGTCAGGGAATAGAATTGTCCCTCCATCCGCGGAGATTAGCGCCAGCGCTTCGCCTTCCAGAATGCCAAAATCGGTGGCGTAGCGCAGATAGTCACTCTGCCAGGCATTGCCGTAGATCAGCAGACAATCAATTCCGCTCTCCGCCATCGCGCGGATCAGCCTCTGCCGCCTTTTCTTTGCTATGCTGGCGCTCATGCGACTGCCCTGCCCGTCATTGCATAATCGCGCAAGCCCTCCTTGGTCAAAAATCCTTCCCTTTGATCGCGCTTTAGCTCGTCCTCGCTGCGCAGGCGCGGATCACCATAACCACCGCCACCGGCGGTGAGAAAGCGCACGCGGTCGCCGGGCTCGAGCGCGATCTCTGTCTCCTTCCGGATGCTTGTCTGTTCTCCATTACCGCGCGTGATGATCGCCACATTGATTGCGCCCGCACGTCCTCCATGCAAACCCCATGGCGGATCGGTCAGCCGCTCAAGATTGATATTCGCCTTGCACTTCTGCAGACACCGGTAGGTAAGAACAACGCCCAGCCCGCCACGATGCCGGCCAGCGCCACCGCTGTCAGGACGCAAAGCGTGCTCCTCGATAATGAATGGATATTTGATTTCCTGCAGTTCGACCGGTGTATTGCGCACATCGCCCTGACAGATCGAGACGCTTGCGGATTCACCATCCTCGCCCGGGCGCCCACCCCAGCCGCCACCAAAAATATTCATCAGCAGGAAACGGCTGCCATCGGGGCGAAAACCAAAAAATGAGCACCCGCCCATATCGCCTTTATGCGCTGCGGGAATGTGGGCCGGCATGGCCGGCGCGAGCGCCTTGAGAATCGTGTCGATTACCGTCGGAAGGGCGATGCTCCACAACCCCAGAGCCGCCGGTGGCTTTGCACTCAACATCGTCCCTTCCGGCAGAATTACATCGAGCGGACGAAAGCAGCCTTCGTTCACGTCCAGAGCGGGCGATGTGAGGGCCTTGAATGCCACCCGGGCCGCGGCAAGGCCGCCGGACTTGCCCGAGTTCAGCGGGCTTGCGACCTGCTTCTGCATCTCACCGAAATCCACCGTCATGCGACCGCCGCTGACAATGACCTTCACTTTGATGCGCAGTCGCTGATCGAGATTACGCCCATCATTATCCAGATGACTCTCGGCCTCATATTCGCCATCCGGAATGTCTTCGACGACGCGACGTGCGGCCGCTTCTGCCTGATCCCAGACAACCCGGACGCAGTCCTCCACCGTCTCGCGTCCGTAACGCGTCAGCAACTCGCCATATCGGCGCACACCGATATTGCACGCTGCAATCTGCGCCCGCAGATCGCCCAGGCTCGCTTCCGGAAAACGGATATTGTCGCGCAGGATTTGCCAGAGAGTCTCATTGCGCTTGCCGGCTTCGTAGATTTTGAGAGAGCGCAACTGCAGTCCCTCTCCGAAAATTTCCGTAGTGGCGCTGGACCCAAACCCCTGGCGTATCCCGCCAATATCGACCCAATGCGCACGCGTGGCTGCAAAACCGGCAACCCGTTCCTGATGAAAACAGGGCGCATAGATCACCACATTGTTGAGATGCTGACCGCAAACGCCACCATGATTCATGATCACAACGTCGCCCGGCACAAAACCGTCCAGCCCGTAGCGCGCAATTCCGTCTTCCACGGCGGGCCCCAGATCGGCGAGGAAAATGGGCAACCCGCCCCGGTTCTGCGAAACCATCCGCCCGCGGGAATCGAGCAGCCCGCAGCAATAATCCCGCACCTCGTAAATCATCATATTGTACGCGGATTTCGCCAGCACGTTTGCCATTTCGTCTGCATACGCTACAACGGCGTTCCGCACGACCTCAACGGTCACTGGATGAGGATGGCTCACGCGGTTCCCTCCTGGCCGACACGGATCAATATATGTCCAGAACTCTGTAATGGTCGCAGCATCGCCCGGATGCAGCAGGGTTGTGGCGTTCGGCTCCTCGATGACTGCCGGGCCTTCGATGGTCATTCCGGCCGGCAGGGATGGGCGCCACAGAATATGTGCCCGGACCGGATGCAACGCATCATCGAAAACGACTTCGCGTCGGGTTTCTTCGAACGGCGCTTCGGGGCACCACGGTTCGCCCAGCCACTGCTCGGCGATTCCATCCCGGCGGACTGACGTCACGACCAGCCGCAGACTGACACATTCCATGGACTCATCCGGCGCAGACTGGCTGTACCGCCTGCCATGCTCGTCGTGAAACATCGTGCGCAAACGGCTGATGTCGCCGGTCATCAGTTCCGGCCCAGCCACCGGCACGGGAATGGCGTGTTCCTGACCCGCGTAACGCAAATCGGCGAAGAAGGCGAAATCCGCAGAACTCCGCGGAATCTCCTCGCGCGTCAACTGATCCTCACCAGCGGCGGCAAGCTCGGCGAAAACCGCCTGCACTACCGCAGTATCGAGTCCACCGAGGCGCCCCACCAGTGTACGGACGAAATCCTGCCGCCAGGGCGCCATTAACATTCCAAGCGCCGAAAATGTCCCCGGAAGTTTCGGAATCACGATCGCCGGAATGAAGATTTCGCGGGCGATCGCCGCTGCGTGCAAAGGCCCACCTCCGCCGAAAGCGATCAGAACGGTATCGCGCGGGTCAACTCCTTTGTTTACGGAAACCGCCCTCACCGCCAGCGACATTGCCGAATCGGCGATGCGAAGCATTCCCAGTGCAGCATCGTGTACACTCAGCCGAAGTGGCGCGGCGATCCGGGAAGCGATTGCGCGCTCGGCCAGTTTTGCGTCCAACGGCATATCGCCATTGAGGAAACGCCGCGGATTAATGCGTCCCAGCAGGAGATTGGCATCGGTAACGACCGGTTGCTGATTTCCCTTGCCGTAGCAGGCCGGTCCGGGATCCGCACCGGCGCTCTGGGGCCCGACATGCAGACCGCCGTCCGCGTCAATCCAGGCAATCGAGCCACCACCCGCTCCAACTTCAACGATGTCGACGACAGGCAACTGCATCGGCTGACCGCTGGCGGCGCCACCGATCACATAACCCTCTTCGATGGCGGGCACCCCTCCCGTGATGAGCGTGGTCTTTGCGGTCGTGCCTCCCATATCAAATCCGATGCAGCGATCGAGCGCGAGATCGCGCGCAAGATGGCCGGCGGCAATCATCCCCGCCACGGGACCCGATTCCATCATTGCTACCGGCTGTGTCGCGGCGAGCGTGAGCGACATCACACCGCCATTTGAGCGCATGATCTGTATCCTGCCGAGAAATTTGTCACTGTTCAGCCGATCTCGTAGCCGGCCGAGATAGGTTTTGACCCGCGGCCCGACATAGGCGTTCAGCACTGTCGTCGAAGTCCGCTCATACTCGCGGTATTCGCGCAGAATCTCATGCGAAAGCGTGACGAACATCCCAGGCATTGCATTGCGCAGCATCGCACCCAGCCGCCTCTCGTGTGCCGGATTTGCGTAAGAGTGCAGAAGACAAACTGCGACCGCTTCCACCTCGAAATCGCGCAAAGCGGGGATCAGGCGTTCCAGTGCGGGTTCATCCAGTGCAATCAGCACATTTCCCCGCGCGTCGATCCTCTCGGGTACTTCAAAAGTGAGGCTGCGTTCGACAAGTGGCTTCGGGCGATGGAAAAACAGATTGAAGGCTTCGATTCGGTTGCCGCGACCGATGGAATAGATATCGCGGAAGCCCTTGGTTGTGATGAGCGCCGTCCGCGCGCCTTTCCGCTCCAGCACCGTGTTGATTGCTATTGTCGAACCGTGCAGAATTTCGCCCAGTGCTGTCATATCGCACGCCGCAAGGCGAAGCGTTTCGGCGACGCCTTCCGCCGGATCCGAAGGAACGGTTGACGCCTTTGACGTCACGATGCGCCCGCCGATACAGCCCACCAGATCGGTGAATGTGCCGCCGATATCCGTACCCGCAATATCCATTACCGCTTCAGCCTTTCCAGCGCGTGTATCTGCGTTCCACAATCCGGACCAGCGCATTCATTCCAACGGCGATGACGGCCAGCGCGAGAATAAGCGCGAACAGCGGTGCGGGATCGAATGTGTTGGCAAATTGCCGGGTAAAATAACCGATGCCCCCGGCGGAAACATAAAGTTCAGCGAGGATCACTCCAAGCAATGTCATCGTCATGGCCAGACGCAATCCTGCAAAAAAGCTGCCCGTCATGTGGGGGAAAACCACATTTCGGATAATGTCGCTCCGCGTCGCACCCATGGACCGTGCAGCGGAAACATAAAGTGGGTTTAAATTCCGCATTCCCGCTATCGTGTTGACGATCACCGGAAATATTCCGTGACTACACCCGAACGCTATTTTTGCCGCCGGGCCGATACCGAAGACGAGGGTAAACAAGGGCAAAAGCACGGCCTGTGGAATTGCGTATAACAGCATCACAATGGGAAACAGGCTGTTGCGTCCCAGTTTTGTCCAGCCGACCGCGACGCCGACAAGAAGTCCACCGAAAACTGCAAGTCCATAAGCCGCCATGATTTCGAACAGCGCCAGTGAAAGTGCGCCCCGAATCTGCTCGTCCGGTAACACTTCGGTCAGCAGCGCGCGCAGAACAGCGGACGGCGGGGCGACCAGCCCGGTATTGCCCGCAATTCGAGCTGCAATTTCCCAAAAACAAACCAATCCTGCGAGCGTGCCCCACCGGAGCAAGAAGCTCGCATCTCTTGGCGTAAGCCGCTGCCTCGCCCAACGAGCCGACGAGATGAAATCCGATCCGGCGATACTCAAGTCACAGTTCCCGGAATTTGTGTTCGACGGCGGACAGGAACGCGCTCAGGCCAAGCGCGGCTGCAACAACGCAAAAAATCCAGGCATACATTCGCGCCGGTTCGAACAGTTCAGCCGCAAGCGCGATGTTATGGCCAATACCCGAGGCCGACGAAATGGCTTCGCCCCCCAGAACGGAAGCAAAGCAAACGAAGAATCCAATTCTCAATCCCGTAAAAATTACCGGAAAAGCCGCCGGAAACAGGACGTGGCGAAAAATCCCCGCTTGCGAAAAACCCATTGAACGCGCTGCATTGATCAGGCGCCGATCGACCTGCGCGAAACCCGCGATCGTATTCAGGGCGATGGGGAAAAACGCATAGGTGGCTCCATAGGCAATCTTCGACGTTGGACCAATCCCGAAAAAGAGAATGAAGAGCGGAAAAAACAGCGTTATGGGAATCGCGAATAATCCGCTGACCAGTGGCTCGAAAGTCCTGGTCAACAATGGCGATCGCGTGAGGATCCAGCCTGAGACCAGGCCGGCCCCCGCTGCAATCACATAGGCCACGGCTATGGTCGAAAGTGTTATGCGGAGCGCACTCCAAAACTCATCGCTCTGCACGAGCCTGAGCAATGCCTGTCCAACGGCGTCGGGAGCGGGCAAAAAAAGCGGGCTGACCGCACCCGTATGCGTGAGCGCGAACCAAAGCCCCATCGCAACAATGGCGAAAAACACCTGAACGACGCGAGGGCCAGAATTCGCTACTCCGATCACGCGCTTGCCTCGGCCATGGCGGTGCGGACTTCGTCGCGAAGCAGCGCGTAACAGGTGTTTCGCAATTCCGCGAAACGGGCCTGAAGCATGAATTCCGGGGGCCGCGGATGCGGTTCTTCAACCGCGATCACGGATTTGATGCGGCCCGGACGCGCGCTCATCACCATGATCCGGTCGGAGAGAAATACGGCCTCCGCCAGGCTATGGGTAACGAAAACAATGGTTTTGCCCGTCCGGCTGAGGAGAGCCGAAAGATCTTCGCCCAATACCATCCGGCTCTGTTCGTCGAGCGCGGCAAAGGGTTCATCCATCAGAAGTATGCCGGTGCCGGACGCAATTCCGCGCGCGAGATTTATCCGCTGCCGCATGCCTATCGAAAGCTGATTCGGAAAGTGTGCGGCAAAATCCTGCATGCCCACCGAGCTGAGAGCCGCGAGCGTTCGGGTTTTCCACTCCGCACGGGGCACCGCGCGATAGCGGAAACCGATCGCGAAGTTTTCCTCGACCGTGTACCAGGGAAAAAGCGTGTTTTCCTGAAAAACATAGGCGATCTGATCCGGTAAAGGCTTGCGAACCACTGTTTCGTGCACCTCGACCGAGCCTTCGCTGGGCTCCAATAGTCCACCGATGATGTTGAGCAGAGTACTCTTTCCGCAACCTGAGGGCCCGAGTAGCGTGATGAACTCACCCGCAGTCACCTCGAAAGAGACGTTATCCAGAGCAACCACGCGACGGGGATCCCCCGCGGCCCCATAGGCTTGCGTGATATTGCGAACCGAAATTGCTGGCACGATTCAGTTGACTTTCACCGGCGCAAAGCCGGAAGTCAGCAATGCCGAAACGGGCGGGACACTGTCCAATATGCCGAGATCCTTCAAGGATGCACGGATCACTTCAAGCGCCGCAGGATCGAAGCTTCCGTCAAAATTCATCCCGCTGATTTCGATCGGGTAGGTTTCATCAATCACTTTGGGATCGAGCTTCATCGTATCGGCGGCCGCCTTCACCGCCTCGCTGCGGTGATCGCGCATATAGGCAGCAATCGTGAACCATGCCTTCAGAAAGCGCCGGACGAGATCAGGGTTGTTCTTGATCAGTGCGTCCCGGGCAAACACCACATGTGTGTGGAAATGTGGCACGACGTCGGCAAAAGTGGCGAGCACCTTACCCTGTCCGTTATCCTGGATTTCATAGGCTTCCTGCACCGACGTCACTGCAGCTGTCAGCTCGCCCGATCTCATTGCGGCCAGCCTTGCCCGCATATCTCCCATCGGCAGGATTTCGATGTCCGAGGTCTTCCATTTGTTGGAAACTGCAATGTTGCGCGCAAGCCAGTCCGTGAGCGAACCTGCGGTGGATACTCCGATGCGCTTTCCTTTGAGCCCCGCAATTGTCGTTACGCCGCTGGATTTGCCGACAACGAGCGCCATATTCGCCGGCTTGTTCGCGACCGCGGCAACGGCATGAGCTGGCACGCCCTTTGCGGCATAGCCCATGCCTGGGCCCGAGCCGAAGCCGAAATCAATCGAGCCGGCCGCCAGAGCCTGCTGCAGCTGGCCATCGCCCCGGAAGGTTGCAATTTCCACGTCAAGCCCAGCCGCCTTCCAGATTCCAGATTTGACGCCCAGCTCAAGGCCCGAAAACGGAAAGGACGAGCTGATTGCCTTGCCGACGCGAACTCTGGTGAGCTGCTGCGCGTGGCCAGGAACCGTTAAGCCAATGACAGCTCCGGAGAAGCAAAGGGCAACGAAGTGACGCCGGCTGGTCCGCATGGAATAGCCTCTTCTGATTGCGTTGCGAGCGGCTTTATGCCGGTTTTGCACGGACTTGGCGAGATTTGCAGTTTGCCCCACGGGAAGCAAGATCGGCCGGCCTCCCCTCACGCCGCCGGTCTAATGTCAGCGGCGCACTCGGACCGAGGGTTGCCCACGTGACCATTCGCGTACAGGTCGCAATCATCGGCGGCGGCCCCGCCGGCCTCCTGCTCTCACAACTTCTTCATCTCGGCGGTGTGGAGTCGACCATACTGGAACGCCGCAGCCGCGGGCATGTGGAGAGTCGGATTCGGGCCGGCGTTCTGGAAAGCCGCACGGCGGACCTGCTCATCCGGGCGGACGCAGCCGCGCGCATGCAACGGGATGCCTTGCTGCACGACGGATTCAGCATCTGTTTTGAGGGCGAGCAGTTCAGGGTGGATCTGAAGGCGCTCGCCGGAACCGGTGTGATTGTCTACGGACAGACTGAAATAACCCGGGACTTGTACGACCTCCGGATCGGTAACGGTGCACAGATCATCTTCGAAGCTGAAGATGTGGCGCTGCATGATTTTTCGGCGGCCAACCCGCGCGTCACATACAGAAAGAATGGCAGGAATCATGAGATTTCCTGTGATTTCATAGCCGGATGCGACGGCTTCCACGGTGTATCCCGCGCCAGCGTTCCTTCTTCTGTAATGACACATTATGAGCGCAGTCTGCCCTTCGGGTGGCTCGGGGTGCTATCTGAAACGCCGCCTGTCGAGAGCGAGCTGATTTACGCGCGATCTTCGCGGGGGTTTGCACTGTGCAGCATGCGATCGCGGGCTCTCAGCCGCTATTATCTTCAGTGCCCGCTTTCGGACTCCCTGTCGGAATGGCCGGATCACCGATTCTGGGACGAACTGAGCCTTCGCATTCCGGAATCCAGTGCGGCCAATCTGGTTACAGGAGTGTCGATCGAGAAAAGCATCGCGCCGCTGCGCAGTTTCGTCTGCGAACCCATGCGCTTCGGGCAACTCTTTCTCGCCGGTGATGCGGCACATATCGTACCGCCCACTGGTGCAAAAGGTCTTAATCTTGCGGCTGCGGACGCGGGCGCGCTGGCTTCGGCATTGCTGCTTCACTATCGCGAAGGCGATGATTCAGGGTTGGAGAATTATTCCGCCATTTCGCTGCGGCGTGCCTGGCACGCCGTGCGGTTTTCCTGGTGGATGACGATGCTGACGCATCCTCTCGGCGACAACTTTTCGGACCGGCTGCAACGCGCTGAATTCGACCTGCTTTCGCATGCCCACCCTGCAGCCGAACTCCTCGCCCGCACTTATTGCGGGGTGGCCCTTGACGAATCCGATCGTCTCTAGCCGGATCCCCAGACATTCTCTGCGATGCGCACAATCAGTTCCAGCTTCGCCCATTGTTCCTTTTCAGCGAGAAGATTTCCTTCCTCCGTGCTGGCGAAGCCGCATTGCGGGCTGAGGCAAAGCTGATCCGGCGCCACATATTTTGTGGCTTCCTGAATGCGCCGCGTAATCACATCCGATGATTCAAGAACACCGGTTTTTGTCGTGACCAGGCCGAGAACAACCTGTTTCGTTCCCTGCGGCAGGAAACGCAGTGGTTCGAAACCACCAGCGCGGTCACTATCATATTCGAGAAAATACCCGTCATAATCGCACATCCCGAGCAGAGCTTCCGCGACCGGCTCGTAGCCACCTGATGTGATCCAGGTGGAGCGAAAATTGCCGCGGCAGACATGGGTGGTGATCGACATGTCCGACGGTTTCGCCTCCAAAATCCCGTTCACCAGTCCGGCAAAAGCCACTGGCAATCCGTTCACATCTGTGCCGCGCTGTCTCGCGCGCTCGACCTCGTCGGGCGAACACAAATATGCCCACGCTGTGTCGTCGAACTGCAAATACCGGCAACCCGCGTCATAAAATGCCTTGACCGCCTGCCGCCACGTCGCGCCGAGGGCCGCAAACAGACTTTCGCGATCCGGATAAAGCTTTGGATCGACGTAAGCCGCACGAAAATGCAGCACGTTGGGACTGGGGATCGTCATTTTCGGCAGCGCGCGTGTATGGGCTCGCAAAAAACGGAAATGCTCGAGCATTGGATGATCTTCGGGAAAGCCGAGTCGTCCGGTGATGTGGGGCGCCTGCGCTTTGGTTTGGACGCCCTGGAACTGAATGCCCGATGCTGCATCGCGCAGTTCAACCCCTTCCAGCATCCCAAAAAAATCGAAGTGCCACCATGCTCGCCGGAATTCGCCGTCGGTTACAGCCTTAAGCCCTGTGGATTCCTGTTTCCGGACGAGCTTTTCGATTTCCCGGTCTTCTGTCGCTTTCAGTTCGCCTGCGGTGATCCGGTTCGCCGCCCGGTCCGCCCGTGCGTTCACGATTGGCGATGTGCGCAAAAGGCTGCCCACCTGGTCGGCGCGAAATGGCGGTTTCATCCTCGACGACATTCGGGGGCTCCCTTCCGGTTATGGATGACTATAGCAACAGGCCCGCCTGACACGCTCCGATTAAGCTGTTATATTTCGTTCAACTTCGACGCATTCCGGCAGGCGCTCGAAACCAGGGAGGATCTGATGAAAAAACTGTTTGGGGTTACCGTTCTGTTGGGAACGACCGTGCTCGCTGCCAGCGCGCTCTACGCTGCGGCTTCCGACATGCCCGATTGGGCTTATGGTGTCCCGCCTCCGGGCCAACCCGCTGTTCCGCCCGCGCGTGACGATGGGAAGACGTTGAGTCTGCCCGGTTCCGACAAGCAATTCACGTTCAACAAGATCAGGGGTCGTGTGGACAACGATACGCCAGCCCGCGTTTCCCCTGCCGACTGGTTCCCGAACGATCATCCGGCAATGCCGAAAATCGTTGAGGAAGGCGATCAGTCGCGCGGCATCGTTGCGTGCTCGCTCTGCCATTATCCCAACGGCAAAGGTCGTTCGGAAAATGCCAGCCCCGCCGGATTGCCGAGAGAGTACATCATTCGCCAGCTGCACGACATGAAGGACGACATGCGGGCGAGCGCCGAACGGCGCAAGCAGAACACACAGCAGATGGTGAGCTTCGCCAAGGCCATGACGGACGAAGAGATCGTGCAGGCCGCGACATATTTCTCTTCAATGAAATGGACGCCCTGGATCCGCGTGCAGGAAACGGGCACGGTGCCAAAGACGCGCAGCCAGGGCGGCATGTGGATTCCCCTGACGGGTGATCAGGCTGGAACCGAACCGATCGGCAATCGCATCATCGAAGTGCCGGTTGACGCAACCCATACCGAAACGCTGCGCGATCCACATTCAGGCTTCATTGCTTATGTGCCGGTTGGGTCGGTGGCGAAAGGCAAAGAACTGGTGAGCACGGGCGGAAATGGAAAAACCATGGCTTGCGCCATGTGCCACGGTGACGACCTGAACGGCCTGGGCTCAGTCCCCGGCATCGCTGCCCGTTCGCCGAGCTATATCGCGCGGCAGCTTTATGATTTCAAAGCTGGCGCCCGGCACGGTGACATGGCGGACTTGATGCACAAAGTCGTCGCCAAGCTCAGCGGCGACGACATTCTCAACATCGTCTCATACACGGCATCATTGCCGGCGCCCGCCACTGTCGCCTACACGAAGACAGCGCAACAATAAGACGCACGTCGCAAAAACGGCCGCAGGCTTAGCCTGCGGCCGTTTTCTTGTGCCCGGTTCACTGATGCCGAATGTCAGTTGAGGCTGGCCTGCCGTGTCGCGGAGCCTGCGGTCACTTCGAATGCAAAGTGGAAGGCCGGCAAATCCTCACCCGGATGATCCGCCGAATAAGTCAGTTGCGGTATACGGAAGTTGTTCGGCTCCCGTTCGTCACCCTTATAAATCCCGGGATACAGGTCGATAAAGTGCCAACCGGGTGTTCCCGTGGCCTGCATATAAATCGTCACGTCGCCCTGGCTGTTAAATGCACAGGCGTAACCCGTATAATTGTTGTCATAGACGACATGCATGATATTGGCGGTTTCTGTCCAACCGACGCCTTTCAGGTGCACCGTAAATTTTGTGCCCACAGGTCCTTTCGCGACATCCAGCGGCAATGCGGTCGACTTGATCAGATGCGTGCCGGTCTTCTTTTTCGCTCCAACCTGAACCCAAAGGTCGTGGGTGCCACCGAGATCGTCCGGCGTGTTGAAGCTGAACTCCACTTTGCCGGATTGATCCGCGGTTGCCTGTGCGATTTCCTGCGCCAACTCTTCATAACCCTTACCGCTCACCCGGCTGCCGGCGACATGCGTCCAGCTCAGCTTGTAGGTTTTGCCCGGCTCAAATCCCTGACCGCTGACTTTCACCGCTTCGCCAACCGCCGAAAAATTCGGAGTCGAAGCGAGTTCGCCCGGCACGGGCAATACACGGATTGTCTTTTGCGCCTGCAGTTGCGGCGGAGCGGGAAGTACAGGCGCTCCTGGCGTGACTTTGAAGAGCGTGGCGAACCTGGGTCGGCCAGGCGCCGGATTTTGCTCGGGATTACGGTACGGGAATGTGAAGTCGCCATGAACGACTTCAAGAACATGTTCGCCGTTCGGCCCCGTCGCCGGAATGGTGAACTTTGCCGAACCATGTGTCGTGACTGCCGACATCCAGCCGGTGAAATTGTTGTCGTAAATGAGATCCCAGGAATTGTAGAGCGTGCGCCAACCGATCCCCTTCACACTGACCGTAATCGGGGTTCCCGGCGGGCCGCTCTTTGGTGTCACCTCGACCGTCATATCGACTGAATAGCCCGCCTGATTGAGCAACCGGCTGCCCTGTTGCAGCACAATGTCGTGCCCAAAGCCAAAATCTTCCGGCGTCGTGAAGGTGGCTTTGAACTTGCCCGCCACATCGGTCTTCACTTTCGCCATCTGATAATTGGCGGGGACATACTCGCGGCCTTTGTAGGAGGGCTCGTCCACCTTCCAGTGTCCATTCACCGTCCGCCAGACCAGTTGAAATTCCTGATTGGGCGGCAAATTCACACCAGTGACCGTGAACGGATCTCCCGCCTTACCGTGAAACGGCGTCACGTCGAGGGTTCCGACATATCCGTCCCGCGTCTCTCCGAGTTTAACCCCGGGACCAAATGCGGATGGAAGTGCCGCGAATGAAGGGGTTTGCGACGCAATGCTCAAAGCAAAAACGGCGCAAACGATGGCGCTCACCCTGGAAAGGCAATCCGTCATGGCGCTACTCCTGGAGTGCAACCGGACAAGTGTAGCACGTCGCTATGCCGCGAATAAACTTGGAGCATGATCCGGGTCACCAGATCATGCTCCAAACAGAATATTCGGATAGAAACGGAGATCAGGTCCGCTTGGGCGCCTCGCCGGGAACGACCATCAGTTGGGTCGTATCGCGGGTGAAGGGCTGCCACTCGACCATGCTGCCGTCACTCATTGTCGCGACGACCTTGTAACCCAGCGAACCGGTCGGGAAGTTCTCGGGAATAGTCCAGAACAGCGACCAGAAATAATCAGTAGCCGGCATGCCATGTCCCTTGTACGCCGCCGGAAGCTTCTGCCCGTTCCCAAGTTGAACTTCCACGCTCTTGATCGCGGTATTGTCCGCGACAGTACCATCGGGCTTCTGGATGCGGATGCGCCAGGCAACCGCTTCGCCGCGCGTGAACTGGTTCTGCAAAACGCAGAACGGTCCCTGCTGACCCATTAATGCATGCCGGACGATATCGCCCTCAAAAAACAATTTACCGGGCGGAGTGGTCCGTACCTGTGCGTCAGCGCTACCTGCAAGAGCAGCGAGCGCAACTGAAAAACCGAGAGCGGAGAGCGAGCGCAATTTCATGGGCCGAACCTTCGTTGGCTTGGGGAATCTGATATGCCTTTAATATACACACACACGCCGCGGCTTGGAAGCGATTTGTAAGGGGGGCCGCAGGGCAAATTCCCCACGGCCCCGACCGACCCCGCCCCTAGAACAATATGCCGGCCTCAAGCGCAAACCGGCTTTGCGACTTTCCCGTACCATTCGCCCCGAAACCAAAACCCGGGGTCACTGAACTTGCGGTGACATAGGAATATTCGGCGCGGGCAAAGAAGATTTCATACTGGAAGGTGGGAGTGATGGTGAACGAGAAAGCACTGCTTCCAGGTCCGTACAGAAGGTTTGTAGAATCCGCCAGCGTCGAACCTTTCCCGGTTAAATCGATATATTCAATCCGGCCCGCCAGTTTCACGTAATCGTTGAAGCCATAGCTTGCGAGCACGGCCACGCCCGTCGTGGAGGCATCATGCAGAATGCCCAGCTGGGTATCTGTGCCCACCGTGGTGAACTGGACGTAAGGCGAAATCACCCATGGGCCATCTGTGTGGGTGTAGATGATGTTGAATATCGAGCCGTTGTTCTGAAGGTATGGAGTTGCCGAAGTCGAATAATCGGTGTGGCCGAAATTGCCTCCACCCACGAAACTGACCGAATTGGCCATATCGATCGTCCACGCGGCGGAACCGGATATCCAATTGAATCGGTTGGAATAATAGCCGTCGTTCAGGGACAGTGAGAAAGCGAGCGGGCCGGAGGTGTAATTGGCCTGCACTCCGCGGCTCACCGCCGGCTCCTGATTCCACAGCAATCCACGAAATATGTTCATGTTCTCGAAAGTGAAGGTGTATTCGTCGCCAATCAGGGTCGGCAGCTTCCCGATCTCAAACGAGAAATTGTCGGCGGGAACGATCTTTAGAAAGCCTTGCGGCACCCAGCCATAAGTCAATTCTGTGGTCTGGTGGGAATTCAGGTACGGCGTACCGAGCGAAGGCAGCGAATAAATCCCGCCCTGTACGAAAAACTGGATGAGCCCATCCACCTTTTGGACGAATATCTGGCCGTTGGAGATATCGACCCGCGACTTGCTGTCCGAGCCAAATCCCGTTGCGGGTGATTGCGAAAAGGCGAGACCTGAAATCGCGCCGTCGACGTATATCTTGTCTCCCAGCGGCCCCAGATCGAGTGAAAAGGGCGTCAAAGGATAGGACAGTGGGCCTGCGATAGCGGGCGTTGAGATCGGAGTCGTCGGCGCAGGCATCATCATGTCGGCGGGTGGCATCGGAGGCGGAGCTTCCTGCGCCGCTGCCATACCCGTGCTGCCGAACACTGCCGACAGAAAACTCAGGGTGCAAATGGTTGATCTTGAGCCATTTAGCTGCTTTTTGCGTCGCTTGTGCGCAGCACTTGCGTCAGCTGAAATGGAGCTATTTCCAATTGCATTTCTCATTAGTTAGACCCCGTTTTATAAGTTGAACAAATGAGCTGCGTCGGCTCCGCACTCCGTCGGGATACCTTGCAACCCCCCTTGCGACCGCTCCGTCAGGCGATGTGGCCGAGCAAGACACAGCAGAAACCGTGCCATCGCGGGATTTGGAATGTGGATGGCTCTGAAATCATTGACTGCCTGAGCTTTTGGGCCGCCGCTTGTTTGGCAGTTCAGCCAAATTGCGTTGCCGCCGCGTCGCCAAATTGAACAGAAAATATGCATTGCCCGGTAATTAGGCATCATCCCTGAAGATTCGCTGAGAATTGAAACAAATCTGCCGCGAACAGAGTCCAACGAGCTGCGGCTCGCACCTTCGGGAGAACGAATCCTTGTTGTCGATGATGACGACGCGATGCGCCAGATCACGTGATTGAGCCCAAAAGCAGTGGAGCGGCACTCGGGAATGAATGGCGCAGAGTTGCTCGCCGGGTGAAGGCAAAGCGATCGGCACTTCCCTTCTTCGTCACCGGTCTTGCAGACTGCACCGCACGCGCCGGAATCTCGATCGGCAGCCCTTCACGGATCGGGAATTGGCCGAAAAGGTCCGGTTTGCGTTGATCCGGGGCGTCACGGAAAACGTGGGTAGCCTGAGGCGGGCCTGAACGGTTCGGCGCTCAAGGGCGGCTGTTCCGGAAAATGTGCAGCAATGCTATGATTGACCGAGCGCTGCTGCCGCGGCGTTACGGAGGAGATTCATGATCGCGAAAACTTCGATCATCGCAGCAATTGCCGCTTTGGCACTAAGCGGACCGGCCGCCGCACATCATTCCTTCGCTATTTTCGATCAGTCCAAAGTCAATTATCTGACGGGCACGGTGAAGCAGTTTGAACTGGTAAATCCGCATGCATGGCTTCATCTGGTGATCGCAAACGACAAAGGCGAAACCGCAACCTGGTCCTTCGAAGGCGGCTCGACCGCGCAATTGACCTCGCTGGGCTGGACACCTCAAGCCTTCAGGCCGGGCGATAAAGTGCAAATCGGCTTTCGTCCAATGAAGGACGGTTCACGCGGTGGCCAGATCATGAATGTGAAAACAGCCGGCGGTCAAAAGCTTTGCTCGAACCGTGGCTGCGGCGACGGCAGCGGAAACATTCTGGCGCCCTTCTAACAACAGCATTGTCTGGCCCGCGCCGGGTTTTATACGGCCACGAGCGCCGAAAGACCGGCGCCTGTCGGGTCAGCAGTGCTTGCCTGACCCGTCAGTCGAATCGCCCGTCAGTCGAATCGCCCGTCAGTCGAATCGCCCGTCCGGCGGAAATCGGATTGTCTGATCAAAGCGCGTTGGGGTCGTCATGTCCTTGTCCCCGCGTGCCGGCAGCACGGCCGCCTCCGCAATATAAAGCCTGCCTTTGTTGTAATAGAGAGAGCTGCGGACACGCGCACCGTCCATCCGGTCCACCACCAGAGTGACGCCAAAAATCGCTTTAACGTCCTGATAGACGCGCGGGAAATCGGTGAACAGCACATTTCCCTTTTGCATCAGCTGAAACGCCGCTTCGTTCAGGAAATTCGCACCCTTGTCGGGATATTTGGTGAGATCGACGGCCGTCAGACTGTACCGGACATGATCGTCTTCGGCAGAATAGATGATGGCTGGCAAACCTTTGGCCAGCGTGGAGTTATAGGAAGTCTGCATCGCCCTGGGAGTTGCGGGAAACTGGATCGCGACGCCCTGGTCCAGGTAAACATATTCCTGCCATGCCATAGCCGGTGCGGCGCCAAAGAAAAGCGCAATTGCGATAACGGTGATCAGGCGCATGATTTCCTCCTGCTACATCAGATCATAACATGCCTGGCCCGAATTTTCCCGCATCTCGACGGGGCTTGCCACCGAACATGAGCAGGTAAGGAATCGCGCTTCCGCCATTCCGGAGAGTAGCGTAAGCAAACCGGGCGAAGGGGTGGGGAATTGACATGAATTTTTCTGAAGTGATCCGTTCAATCCCGGACTATCCAAGGCCGGGTATCGTTTTTCGCGATATCACCACCCTGCTTGGAAACCCCCGCGCTTTCCGTCGCGCCGTCGATGAACTGGTACAGCCTTACGCCGGCGTCCGGATCGATAAGGTTGCCGGCATCGAGGCACGCGGTTTCATTCTTGGCGGCGCGGTTGCGCATCAGCTTTCTACCGGGTTCATTCCGGTACGCAAAAAGGGAAAGCTGCCATGGAAGGTGATGGGCGAAGATTACGATCTGGAATACGGCACAGACCGCATTGAGATTCACCAGGATGCGCTGCTGAAAGGCGAAAACATAATTGTCGTCGATGATCTGATCGCAACGGGTGGCACCGCCTTTGCTGCGATCAAATTGCTGGAACGAGCGGGTGGCAAGGTTGTCGGCTGCTGTTTCGTGATCGATCTTCCGGATTTGGGTGGTGCAGAAAAGATCCGGGCGCTCGGGAAGGAAGTCACCACGCTGGTTCAATTCGGAGGCCACTGAGTTGATGCGAATTTATTACTCCCCGAATTCCCCCTATGCGCGCAAAGCTCGCATCATCATTCACGAACTCGGGCTTGGCCCCAGGATCGAATACTCGGTGGTCAAACTTCCTGCCGATGCGGGTTTTCGCGCCGTCAATCCGCTGGGGAAGATTCCCTCGCTTGTCCTCGATGATGGCTCGGTCATCTACGATTCGCGCGTGATCTGTGAGTATCTCGACACCCTGGGACAGGGACGATTTTTCCCGCGCGCCGGACTGTTCAAGGAGGCTGAAGGTCGCTGGCGGGCTCTGACGCTGCAGGCGCTTGGCGATGGGCTCGCAGATGCAGTCGTGCGCCGCAATCAGGAATACCGCCTGCCCGAAGGGAGCCGGTCGCAAACCGTGATCCAACACCAGACCAGTGCCGTCGAGGCGGCATTTGCCGCCGCCGACCGCGCTGCGGCCAAATTTCCCGCCGATCCGACGATTGGTGAAATCGCCATTTGCTGCGCCATCGGATATCTCGATCTGCGTGCGCCGAATGACGGCTGGCGCGACCGGTACCGGCAGTTGGCGCGCTGGCTTGACATATTTTCGGCGCGGCCCTCCGTCGAAGCGACAAAACCTCCGCCGGCATGAAGATAAACGGCACACCATACCGGACGATCTGGCCGGCGCCGGACGAGAGCGCTGTCGAGGTCATCGATCAGACGAAATTGCCGCATCGTTTCGAAACCATTCGCCTGCGCAACCTCGAAGAGGCGGCGGACGCGATCCGCAGAATGGTTGTTCGCGGTGCGCCTTTGATCGGGGCTACGGCTGCCTATGGTCTTGCTTTTGCAGTGCGTGACGACCCTTCGGACGAAGCGCTGGACAGAGATCACGCCCATCTCCTGTCCACGCGCCCGACTGGCGTCAATCTGCGTTGGGCGCTGGACCGGATGCGAAATGCCATCCTGAACCGGAAGCGCGAAGCACGGGCGCAAGAAGCCTGGCACGAAGCCGCCGTGATCTGCGATGAAGACGTTGAGACCTGCAGGCGCATCGGTGAAGTGGGGCTCGAATTGCTGCGCCGGACCGCAGCCGCCAAACAGGGCGATACCGTTAATGTCCTGACACACTGCAATGCCGGGTGGCTGGCTTGCGTCGATTGGGGCACCGCGCTTGCGCCAATTTACATGGCGCATGATGCGGGGCTGCCCGTGCATGTATGGGTGGACGAAACGCGGCCCCGCAATCAGGGCGCAGCGCTAACCGCATTCGAACTCGGCAGCCATGGCGTGCCGCATACGGTGATCGCGGATAACGCAGGCGGCTACCTGATGCAGGCTGGACGCGTCGATCTGGCGATCGTCGGCACCGACCGGGTCGCACGCAACGGTGATGTCGCAAACAAGATCGGGACCTATTTGAAGGCGCTCGCAGCCCGGGATAACGGACTGCCCTTTTATGTCGCTTTGCCATCAAGCACGATCGACTGGGGGCTTGATGCCGGCGCGGAGATCCCGATCGAGGAACGGCCGGAAACTGAAATTACCCAAATCACGGGCCGTCTTCCGGACGGAACAATCGCCGCGGTGGAAATCACACCCGCTTTTTCTGCTGCGGCGAACCCGGGTTTCGATGTCACGCCGGCGCGCCTCGTGAGCCGATTTATAACCGAAAGGGGAATTTGTGCCGCGAGCGAAAGCGGCTTGCGCAGCCTCTTTCCCGAAGCGGCTGGCCCTTCAGCGTAAACAGGAGTTTCGCATGAAGTCTCTGTGGTCCGACACCGAGGCGCAAGCATTTATTGCCCGTTACGAACCAAGGGGGGTGGGACCCGATCTGGCGCTTCGGGTTTACACGACACGCCTGCTCGGGGGCGATCCTGCTCTTGTGCTTCACGGCGGCGGAAACACCAGCGTGAAGACGCATGCACCCGATCTCCTCGGGGCCATGGTCGACGTATTGTGCGTCAAGGGCTCCGGCTGGGATATGGGTGCGATCGAACCGGAAGGATTGCCTGCGGTCAAACTGGATCCGCTGCGACGCCTTCGGTCCCTCGAAAAACTGTCCGACGAGGACATGGTCAATTATCAGCGGATCAATCTGCTGGATTCATCGGCCCCGAATCCCTCGGTCGAAACACTGCTCCACGCATTCCTGCCGTTCAAATTCGTCGACCACACCCATTCAACCGCAGTGCTTGCCATCACCGATCAACCGGACGGAGAATCAATCGCGCGGGACGTTTTCGGCGAACGCATGGCCTATGTTCCGTACACAATTCCGGGTTTCGCGCTTGCCAAAAGTGTCGCGCGGACTTTCGATTCCAATCCAAAAGTCCGCGGCGCCATTCTTCTGCGCCACGGAATCTTCACGTTCGAAGACGACGCCCGCACTTCATATGAACTGATGATCGAAATGGTGTCGCTCGCGGAAGAGCGCCTGGCGGAAGGAAGGACAACCATCGTGCAGGCGCGGCTTCCGGCGGAGCTTGCGTCCCTGGGCGAGATCGCACCAATCCTGCGCGGCGCCGTGGCACTCGAGAAGAACATGTATGAAGGCAAATTCAAGCGCCAGGTCCTGTGCTTTCGCAGCAACGGGGAGATTTTGAAATACACCGGAGGCGTGGAACTGCCACGCTATTCACAGCAGGGCGTCGCCACTCCCGACCATACAATCCGCACAAAAAACTGGCCGCTGCTCGTCCCACCACCCGCCAGCGGAAATCTGACGGAGTGGTCGAATCAGGTGCGGCTGGCCGTGGCCGATTTCATCAACCGTTACCATGCCTACTTTGCCCGCAACAACGCTCGCGTGAACGGGATCAAAAAAGAGCTCGATCCCTATCCGCGCGTCATCCTTGTGCCTGGAATCGGTTTGTTCGGATTGGGAGTTTCGGCCAGGGATGCGGCCATCGCCGCCGACATCGCAGAGAATACGATCGAAGTTGTTACAGCCGCCGAATCGATGAGCCGGTATCAACCGATTCCGGAAGAGGATCAGTTTGATGTGGAATACTGGTCGCTGGAGCAGGCGAAGCTTGGAAAAGCCGCCGAGAAGCCGTTGGCGCGACAGGTCGCTGTGGTTACCGGCGGCGGTTCGGGTATCGGCCGGGCAACGGCAATCGCAATGTCGCGGCAGGGCGCGGAAATAGCCGTGCTGGACATCGATGGCGCTGCCGCAGCCCGGGTTGCCAAAGAGATCGGCGGCATGGCTCTGGCGGTAACCTGTGATGTGACGAGCAGCAGAAGCATTTTCAGCGCTTTCGAAGCCGCCGTCGAGCGGTTCGGCGGTGTCGATATCGTTGTGTCCAATGCGGGGGCGGCATGGCAGGGGCAAATCGGCGAAGTGGATGATGCCACGCTGCGGCGGTCCTTTGAGCTGAATTTCTTTGCCCATCAGACTGTCGCGCAGAATGCCGTGCGCATTATGAAGGCGCAGGGTACCGGGGGATGTCTGCTTTTCAACACCTCAAAACAGGCCGTGAACCCTGGCAAAGATTTTGGACCCTATGGCCTGCCGAAGGCCGCCACTCTGTTTCTCGTCAAGCAATATGCCCTCGACCACGGGAAAGACGGGATCAGGTCCAACGCGGTCAATGCCGACAGAATTCGGTCCGGGCTTCTGACGGAGGACATGGTGGCAGCGCGAGCGAAAGCGCGTGGCGTATCGGAAGCGGATTATATGAGTGGAAATCTGCTTGGGCGCGAAGTGACTGCAGAAGATGTCGCGCAGGCTTTCGTGTTTCTTGCGCTTGCCAACAAGACAACCGCAGCAACCATTACGGTTGACGGGGGCAATATCGAAGCCAGCTTGAGGTAAACCGGCTGGCTCACAAAAGCGCTGCTTGACTGGGCAAACGCCTGTTGTATGGCTTCAGCGAGCCGCACGAAGCACCGCATATCATGGAACACGAAGTCGAGATCGAGCATCCCCACACGCCGGTGCATCGGCGGATCGGCATCATGATCGCCATTATGGCCGCGGCACTGGCCTTCACGGAAATGGCCAGTCGCAATGCAGACACCGATGTGGTGCGCCAAACCATCGAGGCTTCCGACACCTGGGCTTTTTTCCAGGCCAAATCGATACGCGCCGCCATGCTGCGGGCGGACGCACGCGCACTCGCTCTGCAGACAACTGGGCGTCCCGAAGTCGATACGGCGCAGATCGCAAAAACCGTTTCGGATTGGGAATCTACGGCCGCACGCGAAGAATCAGAGCCGTCCACGGGTGAGGGACGGAAGGAATTGGCGCTGAAAGCTCAGGCGATCGAAAAACATCGCGATGACCGGGCCGCCGCCAAGGAGACCTATGAAATGGCGAGCGGCGCCCTCGAACTGGGAATCCTGCTCGCCTCAACGTCTATTGTAACCGGCTTTATTGCGCTGGCAGTGGCGGGTGGTGGTTTTGGAGTTCTGGGCGGCATTCTTGGTCTGTGCGGTTGGTTCGCTCCACATCTGCTGGGGGGCTGATCCCGTCATCGTGGGTTGCGCCGGTTGATCAGAACACGATTGATGAAGCTGTAATACAGCGCACCCGATTCATCGCGGGCTTCGTTCCGTCCTTCCACAAGTCCGTATTGCGCCAGTGTCGGCCAATCGAGCTTAGCAATCGACTCATTGTCATAGATCAGCGTCGTTCCCGGCCGTACGGGTTTCAGCCATTTGATCTCGCGCACCCCGGGCGAGACAAAATTGTCCTGTGTCGCGGGAGCACCGGCAGCGATCCGGGCGCGGCGCCAGGCAATCATCAGCTTCATCCACACCGCCGCCGTATGCCAACCGCTGGCGATCAATCCGCCATAAATCGAATTCTCCGCCGCAGCCTTGTCGGTGTGAAATGGCTGCGGATCGTACTTGCGGGCAAAGGAGATGATCTTCTCTTCCGTAAAAGTGTATGAGCCGAGAATAATCTTTTCGCCCAGCGGAAAATCCTCAAACCACATCAGGCGGTCCCTTCTTCTGGCCCAAAATGATCGAGGAGACGAAGATCATGACCCGCTCCCGATCGCCCGTTTTGCCCGGACGTGACATCGTAAAGCGGCAATGGACATAGCCGCGATCCTGACGCGATGATACGCGCGCGTTCAATACCTCGGCCTGAAGCTGCAACAGATCACCGGCATAAACCGGCCGTCGCCATTGCACTTCTTCCACGCCCGGCGAGCCCATGCTGGCGGTGCGGTGGAATAAACCATCCACGATCATCCGCATGGCCAGCGCGCAGAGATGCCAGCCGCTCGCGGCCAATCCCCCCAGCATTGACGATCTTGCCGCAACTGCATCGAGATGCTGCGGTTGCGGATCGAACTCTGCGGCAAACTCGACAATCTCGTCCGCAGTGATCTGATGCGTGCCAAATTCAATAATCTGGCCCACGCGAAAATCTTCGAAATAAAGAACCTCGTTCATTGTGACTCAGGCATTGAAGCGAAAATGCATGACATCGCCGTCCTGGACGACATATTCCTTGCCCTCAAGACGAAATTTGCCAGCCTCGCGCGCGCCCGCTTCGCCGCCAAAAGCGACATAGTCACCATATGCAATCACTTCGGCGCGGATAAATCCTTTCTCGAAATCGCTGTGGATTACGCCCGCCGCCTGCGGGGCGCGCGATCCTTTCGACACGGTCCAGGCGCGCGATTCCTTCGGCCCGGCAGTGAAAAAGGTGATCAGTCCGAGTAGATCATATCCTGTTCGGATAAGCCGGTTCAGCCCGGGTTCTGCAAGCCCGAGGGTCTGGAGATATTCGTTCCGCTCCTCAGGCGGAAGCTGTGCCAATTCCTCTTCGATCTTTGCCGATATCCTGATCGCACGCGCGCCGCGTTCCCTCGCCATAGCGAAAACCCTTTGCAATTCGGTGTCGCCGTCCGTGGCATGCTCATCGACATTGCACACATACAGCACCGGCTTTTCGGTCAGCAGACCCAGCCGGCGATAGGGTTCGCGTTCCTCTGCCGACAATTCCGCTTCGCGCGCAGGCCTGCCCGCGCGCAACAGCGCCAGTGCTTTGCTCATCAGCTGGTACGGGAGGATGGATTCCTTGTCTCCGGTCCTCGCCTTTTTTTCGATCGGTGTGATCCGCCGCTCCAGGCTTTCGAGATCGGCCAGCATCAATTCCGTTTCGACCGTTTCGGCGTCGGCCAACGGATCAATGCGGCCCTCCACATGCGTGACATCGCCGCCGGAAAAACAGCGAAGCACATGCGCCACCGCATCGACTTCGCGAATATTCCCGAGAAACTGATTGCCAAGCCCTTCACCTTTCGACGCCCCCCGGACCAGACCGGCAATATCGACGAAGGTAATGCGTGTCGGAATCTCCTGCGCCGATTTTGCGATCGGCCGTGAGTTTGTCAAGCCGCCCATCCGGAACCGCGACATCTCCGACATTTGGATCGATTGTACAGAATGGATAATTCGCGGCCTGCGCCGCGGCTGTTTGGGTCAGAGCATTGAACAGCGTCGATTTACCGACATTTGGCAGGCCGACGATTCCGCACTTAAACCCCATCGCTTCGCTCCGTCGGTTTGGGTTTCGGCGGTTTTGGCGGACGGATCAACAGTGCGACGCGATTCATGAAACCGGCATCGTCGTCCCGGGCCAGAAATGGTGCAGCCTCGGCGATCGCGTCAAGCAGTGGCAAAAGCCATTCCCTGTCCATTTTGGAAAAATCATGGAGCACATAACTCAGCACCGCGGGTGCACCCGGATGGCCAATTCCAATCCGAACCCGGCGGTAATCCGGTCCGAGCGCGGCGGTGATGGAACGCAAGCCGTTATGGCCCGCATCGCTGCCCCCGGTTTTCGCTCGCAATTTTGTGGGCGCCAGATCAAGCTCATCGTGGATTACGACCACGGCATGAAGCGGCAGCTTCAAATAACGCGCGGCTTCTCCTACCGCAGCGCCGCTTTCGTTCATGTAAGTCATCGGTTTCAGCAGCAGAGTTTTTCGTCCGGAAAGGGCACCCTCCGAAACCAGTCCTCGATAACGAGGCCGCCAAGGGGTGAAACGGTGCCGCGCTGCAACCGCGTCAACCGCCATGAACCCGACATTGTGCCGGTGGCGCGCATAAGACTCGCCGGGATCGCCCAGCCCCGCGATCAGAATTGGAGTATCGCTCATCGGTTGGGGCATAATCCTTCGTGGCCGGCTGCATTACCGGCTGCGGATCGTGAGGCGTCCCGCGGCGGACTGTCCGGAGATTAAATTTCGCGCGAGGCGATGCCTGTAGCGATCACTTCTTGTCAGGCGCTTTGCCAGCGGCCGGAGCCTTGGCTGGAGCGCCGCCCTGAGCCGGTGTCGCACCTGGCGCCGCGGCAGCACCTTCTTCGCCTTCCGCCGGAGCGGCACCTTCTGCACCTTCGACGGCGGCTGCAGCCGTCGGGGTCTCTTCCGTGTAGGTGGTTGGCGGTGCGATTGTCGCAACGGTGAAATCGCGTTCGCGGATCACAGGGCGAACGCCCTCTGGCAAAGTAAATGCCGAGATATGCAGGCTGTCTCCAATATCCAGCCCTGACAGATCGCCTTCAATGAATTCCGGAATATTATCCACCGGGCAAAGCAGCGCCACTTCGTGCCGTACCACATTCAATACCCCACCCCGCTTCAATCCGGGTGAATTCTCATTGCCGTGGAAATGCACCGGGATATCCAGCGTAATCTTTCCCCCAGGCGTCAGGCGCAGGAAATCCACGTGAACCGGGCGATCGGTCACAGGATCCAGCTGAACCGCGCGAGGTATGACGCGAGTCTTCTCTCCACCAATTTCAAGCATCACCAGGGTTTGCAGGAAAGCACCCGACCCGTGCAGCCGCCTTAATGTGTGTTCGTCGACCTGCACCGGCACGGGCTGCGCCGAACCACCATAGACAATTCCCGGAATGAGACCGCTCTTGCGGGCCCGGTAAGCAGCGCCCTTACCGGTTTTCCCGCGGGGCTCGACTTTCAAATCCAATGTTTCGCGCATGGCGTAATTCCGGCTGAGTCAGGGTTGGCAAAAGCTTCCCGCCGGACCAATGGCGCTCCGGTGCGGAAACTGGAAAGCGCAGGCTTTTAACGAATGGGCCGTGGGAAGGCAACTCCGGGCCGAAAGATGCTAGGCTGACGCTGCGGCAACGTTGGTGCGGAATTCGGCATCGAAGGGGGAGAGAAGATGCCGGTCATTAACTGGGTTGGAGTGCTCGCCGCATGGATCGCAAGCTGGCTGGTCCATGGGATCTGGTACATGCCGTTTGGCCGGCCATGGATGCGGGCCCTTGGATGGACCGAGGCGGATATGCAAACCGCAGACGGCCGGCGGCGTATTCCGGCGGGGCCGATGATTGTGTCACTGATCGCAGAACTGCTGATGACCCTGATGCTGGCCGGAATTATCGGTCATATGGGTGGACCGACGATTACCATCGGGCTGGTCTCGGGCGCGCTGGTCTGGCTTGGTTTTGTCGTTACGACCATCGCGGTTAACAATGCATTTCAGCGGCGGCCGCTTACCCTTACGGTGATCGATTCAGGTGGCTGGCTTGCAGTGTTGCTGGTGCAGGGCCTTGTGCTTGGCCTGTTCCATTGACAAAGCGCGGAATCCTTTCCTTTTGTTCTGCTATTCCCGCGGGAGGCCTACCGTGAAGAGCTTCATTCTTCTGGTTTCAATGCTGAGCATGGGCACGGTGGCGATGGCCGAAGACGCACTCGCGCCGGACGGAATCTCTCCGCCGAGAGATATTTCCTGGGCCGGGACTATCGGGCTCGATGTCGATGCAACCGACACGGTGCGGCATATCTATCATGTTCAGGAAAAGGTTCCGGTCTCGGGCGGCGCGCCACTGACATTACTGTATCCCCGCTGGCTGCCGGGAAATCACGCGCCGTCCGGCCACATCGAACAGCTGACCGGATTGCAAATGCGCGCCGGTGGCAAGCGGGTGGAATGGGCACGCGATCCGGTGGACGTATATGCCTTCCATGTCGTCGTCCCCTCTGGCGTGACCGAACTCGATCTCGATTTCCAGGTCGCAACGCCCACCGACCGCGATCAGGGCCGCATCGTAATGACACCGGAAATGATGAACCTGGAATGGAACGAGGTCGCGCTATACCCCTCGGGATTTTATGCCCGGCGGATCATGTTCCAGCCCACCGTTAAATTCCCCGAGGGGTGGCAAATCGCATCCGCCCTGCAGCATCAGCAACAGGGTACGGCGATATCGTTCAATACCGTCGATCTGGATACGCTCGTGGATTCGCCGGTTTTTGCCGGACGCAATTTCCGTCGCGTTCAGCTCAGCGATACCCCCGTCCCGGTTTGGCTCAACATCATGGCCGATCGTACTGACGATCTGGAATTCAAGCCGGAACAGATTGGAGCACACCGCAATCTCGTATCGCAGGCCTACAGGCTTTTCGGGTCGCAACATTACGACCATTACGATTTTCTGTTGGCGCTTACCGACACGATGGGAGGCATTGGACTCGAACACCACCGTTCCAGCGAAAACGGAACGCTTCCCACCTATTTCACGGAGTGGGACAAAAATGCCGATACGCGCGATTTGCTCGCGCATGAATTCACCCATTCCTGGAATGGAAAATTCAGGCGGCCGGCCGACCTGTGGACGCCCAGCTTCAATGTACCCATGCGCGATTCGCTGCTTTGGGTTTATGAGGGGCAGACGCAATATTGGGGATATGTCCTTGCGGCGCGCTCCGGACTGCTGAACCCGCAGCAGGCGCTGGATGCCATCGCCGCAACCGCTGCGGCCTACGACAACCGCAAGGGACGGGAATGGCGTCCGCTCGAAGATACCACCAATGATCCGATCGTCGCGATGCGCCGGCCTTTGCCCTGGCGCAGCTGGCAGCGCGCGGAAGATTATTATTCCGAGGGAGAACTGATCTGGCTGGATGCCGATACGCTCATCCGGCAGATCAGCAACGGTAAAAAATCGCTCGACGACTTCGCGCATGCATTCTTCGGAATCGACGACGGCTCATATCAGGAATCGACCTACACCTTTGAGGATGTGGTGAAAACGTTGAATGCAGTCGCACCGCACGACTGGGCAGCGTTCCTGCACAAGCGACTGGATTCCGTCGGTGAGGGCGCTCCTCTCGATGGCATCGCGCGCGGCGGATACCGGCTGATCTACAACGATACGCCGTCCGATTTTTTCAAAGCCGCCGAAGCGCGCCGCAAAACCACAGACCTGACCTATTCTCTTGGCTTCACCGTCGGCCGCGACGCGAGACTGACCGACGTTCTGTGGGAAGGACCGGCTTTCCAGGCGGGACTTACGGTTGGAACGCAGATCATCGCAGTGAATGATATTGCTTATGACGGCGACCGGCTGAAGACAATTGTGAAGAACAACCGCACAACGAAGGACCCGATCAAATTCATCGTTAAGAACGGCGACCGCTACCGCACGATCAGTATCGATTATCATGGCGGGCTGCGTTACCCGCATCTCGAAACCACGGCCGGTCCGCAGCTTCTCGACTCCATCCTCGCCGCGAAATAGCAGATCACTGTCAGCGCCTCATCTCACCATGGGCGGCCGCCGAGCCGCCTATCCAGCAGCGCCGCGTCGACGGCGCGAATAATTCATTGGCGCGCGGACGTGCGCCACCCCGGATAGCACTTTGCGCTTCCGGGCTCGGCTCACGGATGGCGCGTTCGTGGTCGGGTCAAGCCCGGCCACATGGCGCCTGCACGGCCGGGCAACGACCCCGCCGCTGCCATGGTGAAACAGGTAGTGGTCCCGCAAAATGGACGCCCCAGCCGTGATATCCGTCTGGGACGAATGACCCGACGCAATAATCCGCTACAATGGCAGCTGCGCCAATCAGGGAGAGATACATGGCTGGAAACCGCCGCAAGGATCCGCCGCAAATCGAACAAGTCGCGGGAAACGGTCTGTTGGATCGCCGCGCATTACTGACGTCAGGCGTAGTTTTTGCCGGAGCCGCGGCAACCAGCAGCGTTGGCGGGATTGCAAGCGCCGCCGCGGAGCCTCTCGCCAACGACCCGTGGAGTCTCGTTGAGGGCCCACCCGTTCCGCCCTACTCCACGCCGTCGCATTTTGAATCCAAAGTTGCGCATTTGATCGCGCCCAATAACGGTATCGGAACTTCGCAGGGGCGCACGCCGCATCATCTGCTCGACGGCATTATCACGCCCAATGGCGTTCACTTCGTGGTCGCCCGCTCCGGCGCGCCCGACATCGATCCGGACAAGCACCGGCTCGTGATCCACGGAATGGTGAAGCAGCCGCTCGTCTTCTCGCTCAACGATCTTCTGCGCTATCCGATGGAGTCGCACGTGCGGTTCGTCGAATGCGGCGGTAATTCCGCGCCCATGTGGTCGAAAGAGCCGCTTCAAGCCAGCGTGCAGTCGCTGCACGGCCTGCTTTCCTGTTCGGAATGGACTGGAGTGCGCGTTTCGACGCTGCTGGACGAAGCGGGTGTCGATCCAAAAGCTGCCTGGGTGATTGCCGAAGGCGCGGATGGCGTCACCATGCAGCGGTCCATACCACTCGCCAAGATGATGGATGATGCGATGCTCGTGTTCTACCAGAACGGCGAGCGCATTATGCCCTGGAATGGCTATCCGATGCGGCTGCTCGTACCCGGCTATGAAGGCAATATGAATGTCAAGTTTCTCAGGCGTCTGAAGGTGACGGAGGCGCCTGTGATGGCCATCAACGAATCGCGCCAATACACGCTGCTGCTCGAATCCGGCAAGTCCTGGCGCTTCTATTATCCGATGGAGGTAAAGAGCATCATTACGAGGCCGTCTCCGACCATGACCATGCCTTCGCCCGGTTATTACCAGATCTCCGGCATCGCATGGTCCGGACACGGACGAATTGCGAAGGTCGAAGTCTCGGCCGACGGCGGCAAGTCCTGGGCGCGCGCCGCGCTGCAGGCGCCCGTGCTGCCGAAGGCGCTGACACGCTTCCGCATGCCGTGGAATTGGAGCGGTCAGGCGGCGATCGTCATGAGCCGCGCCACCGACGAAGCCGGCAATGTGCAGCCCACGCGACAGAAACTTATTGCCGAGCGCGGCGAGCCGCGGGGAACACCAAATGTAAACGCCTTTCCCATGAACCATGTGAACGCGATTTCCTCCTGGGCCGTCGCCGCGAACGGAGCCGTCAGCCATGTTTATGTTTAGATCGCTTACCGCTGTTGCGGGTGCAGCCGCCCTTGTCGTCAGCGCAGCCTCCGCGGCCGATGCGCCGAAATTCGGAAAGCCCATCAGCGAAGCGGACACCGCCGGATGGGACATCTCGGTGTTCCCGGACGGCAAGGGGCTCCCTGCGGGTTCCGGCACACCCGCGCAAGGCAAAGCCATTTACGCCCAGAAATGCGCCGCCTGCCATGGGGCGAATGGCGAAGGTGGCATGGGTGGGCCGCGTCTGTTCGGTGGCATAGGCACGCTGAAGGCGCCTCAGCAGCCCGTTCAGACGGTCGGCTCGTTCTGGCCCTATCCGACAATGGTGTTCGATTTCGTGCGCCGTGCGATGCCGTGGGACCGGCCGAAGTCTCTCACCAACGACGAGGTCTATGCGACCGTCGCTTACATTTTTCAGCTCAACGGGCTGATCAAGGAGGGCGACGTGCTCAACAAGGAGACCATCGTCAAGGTGCAAATGCCTAACCGCGACGGCTTCATCGACGTTTACCCCGCCAAATACTGACAGTTGAAAATCTCTGGCAGCTGGACGGGCTTAAAAATCCGCCCGGCTGGCGGTGGGGACATGTTCAAAGCCCTGATGCAGCACATCGGTATTGTTCTCGGCGCAGACCACCTCGGCCCATGCCCGTCGCACGTGCATATAGGTGACGTTTCCCGACCAGGGCGTCGTGTAGATATTGGGGTCCTCGATCCGCACCTCCAAGCGCAGCCCGGTGCCGAAACGAGGATCGATCTGGGCCGCTCCATTGCCGTTCCCGGCCACAAAACCCGCGGTTTTCTCATGCGTTTTCAGCGCGTCGTCGGCTTCGCGCGCATCAATCAGGCGATAGCGCTCGATGATGTGCATCGCCTCGCTCTGCGGCGTTCCGAAGCGGTCCGCCACCGTCCAGGGTTGCACCTTGACGCCCATGGTATCGACGACAAGCGTATCGCCCTCGTAATGACCGACCGAATCTCCCATCGGCGTCGGCTTGAGATCACGTGGATGGGATGAATTCAGCCTTATATGCCGCGTCTGGTCATCCTGGTTGTAGAGAATGACCACCTCATCCTTCGACTGCAGAAGCTGCATGCCCAGCTGAATCGTGAAGAGATAGGGCGGCGAGTAAAACGCGCACTGATTGGAAGGGTCGGGAAAATCGTGACCCGAGGCGGAGATCTCGCCCCTCCGTTTTACGACGGCAGCGGCTTCAGGTCTGAGAATGGGATTTTGATAGTCGCCGACCAGCGGAACCGGATCGCCGACTATGATCGGGCGGGTGGCATCTTCTCCAACGCGCCTCAAATTCGTGAGTGGCTGCGGACCCGTGCCAGTTGCCTCAAAGTTGAAAGCGTTGCGTCCCCAAATTCCGGAGAAGTCCGGAATCGCGGTCTGGCGGGCAGCAGACGCAGGCAATGCCAATGCCACGAGGAGACCGGCCACGAGGATGTTCTTCCCGGACGCAATCGGGATAGCCGCTCTACCCATTCGCTGCCTCACAGTTTGATTTTCGAGCGGACGCAAAAAAACAGCTGGTGTCGGCGATTGTAATTGGAAACTGCGCAACTGGGAATGCGCGTTACGGAGCTGCCGTGACGGGTCAAGTGTCTGATCTGGCGTCACGCCCGGCACACCGCTACTATCCTTTCATGCGCTTTCACGGAATCGCGCTTGTCGCGTTTGCGACCGGACTCGCAAGCGGGCCGTTTGCGGTTGCCGCCGATCGGGGCGGCGGTCACGCGGGCGGCTATGGCGGCAGCGAACATGGCCACCGTGCCTATGGTGGCGGCCATCGGGGTGCCGGCGGATGGCGCGGCGACCACGGAGGTTCGGACGGCGAATATGGCGGCGTGGTCGTCAATCCGTACCCGGACGGGCCTTATCCGATTCCATATCCGATCCCTGATCCCGGACCATCATATCCGCTGCCCTATCCGGGGCCCTTTCCCGTACCATCGGGCGATGCACCCACGGCAGCGCCGGTTTCGCCCTTACCCGCCGCCTGGTTTTATTGCAGCGATCCCGGCGGTTTTTATCCCTATGTTGCGGCGTGCCGGCGCGAATGGCAGCCAATGCCCGTCACGCCTCCCCCGCCAGGCTCGGGTCCACCCCCATCGATGGAATCCTGGGCCTGGTGCGCCGAATCTGCCGGATATTATCCTTACATCTCCTCGTGTGCGCAGCCCTGGCAGGTAAGGCCGCCGGCAACTCCATCCGACATTGAACTTGAGACCAAAGCGCTCTGGTTTTATTGCGAGCCGGAGCAGGCCTACTTCCCTTACACCCCGGCTTGTCAGGAAAACTGGCTGCGGATTCCAGCCATCGCGCCGCCGAACCCGGGCGACCCGACAATTCGGAGCGGCCCAGTAAGTCGTACGCTATCGTTCGCGGTAGCGCCGTCTTTCACAACCGATCGGGATTGAGATCAATCAGAGGGCTGAATCGCCTTTGGAGCGTGCAACCGGGCAGGCATACCGGATCGCCGATTCCGCGCGTTCAACGCATGCAGTCCCTTCGGCGATGGCTTCCTTTGCGCGATGAAAATCCAGCCAGCTGAATTCTCCGATGCGGGGGCGCAACATCACATCCGGTGGGTCGCCTGCAAGACGTGCTCGCGTGATCCTGTCCTGCATGATGTTGAGCGAATTGGCCAACACCTCAAAATAGCCTGGGAAGGACGGCCGCTGCTGACGCGCCGCTGCAAGCACAGGATCAAGCGCATCCTTCAGCCATTTCGGTACCGGAGAATCCAAACCCGGTGTCGCCGAACCGGCTGAATCCGATTCCTCGCCGGATTCAAAAAACCGGCGCCCGAGCAATTCGGAGTTAAGGTCCACGGCGATTACGATGTGAGCGCCAAGGGCGCGCGCAAGCGACACCGGCACGGGATTCACCAGCCCCCCATCCACGAGCCAGCCGCCACTATCGTCGTGACGCGCCGGCGTGAATATTCCGGGCATGCCGATGGACGCACGCACGGCGCGCCCGATGGGACCTTGTTGCAGCCAGACCTCCCGTCCCGAGGCAAGATCGGTCGCGACTGCGCCGTAACGGGGAACGAGATTTTCGATCGAGCCGCGGATTTCAAGACTGTCAAGGAGACCTTCAATACGCCTGCCTTCAATGAGGCCGCCGGTCGAGAGGCGCAGATCCAGAAACGAAGCAACGTCAGCCCGGCTGAAACTCTCCATTCGCGTCCTGAGGGCGGAAAGCCTCCCGGTGACAAATGCCGCTCCCACCAAAGCGCCGATCGACGTCCCCGTAACGATATCCGGAACGACTCCGAGTTTTCCGAGGCTCTCAAGAACTCCGATATGCGTCCAGCCGCGCGCCGCTCCGCTGCCCAACGCGACACCGATCTTCGGTCGCATGAAAAACCCTCGATTCAGGTGACGAACGTTATTATGGACCGCGCAGCAATATGCGCGCCAGCACGTCAGGGAATAACTTCCCGGCGCAATTCCGGAAACACGTGCGAGACTTTGCCCAGAAGATAGTCGCCATATGTGCCGGAGAAACCATGCACGCTCTGTCGGTCCCACCTTGTATCGCGGTCTTCGCTGATTTTCGCTGCCCGTTCCGGCAGAGGACGGATCACCGCGTCAAACGCAGGATCGAAAAAGAACGGAAATGACAGGCGGCCACGCCCGCTGACATTTTTCGCACAATGCGGCGTCGAGCGATAAAGCCCGCCCGTCAGACGATCCAGCATGTCGCCGATATTGCAGACCAGCGTACCGGCGATTGGCGGCGCATCGATCCAGCCCCGCGGAGTTTTCACCTGCAGCCCGCCAGCGGCATCCTGCGCGAGCAATGTCAGAAGCCCGTAGTCTGTGTGTTCACCCACGCCCCAGTCCTGGGAATCCACCGGGACGCTCGGATAATGAAAGATGCGGAAAAGAATTGTCGGATCGTTCGTATAATGACGAGCAAAGTAGTCCGCCGGCAGCCGGAGGCTCAGGGCGATACCCTCCAAGACCGCATCTGCGGTTTTCGTCACAGCCGCGATGTAGTCGAGCACGAGATTGCGCAATTCCGTTGGCCGCGCCGGAAACAGATTGGCGCCGTGCAACGGCAGGCCCCGCCGAACCCGGGGGTCATCCTGCGCCAGTTCCGCTCCGAAATAGAGACCTTCCTTCTGATCCGGCTTCCCGGATGTAAGCTCACCTCCCACCGGAAAATATCCGCGCCAGGCCCGGCCACCATGTAACATGGTGATCTCGTTCTTTTCGGTTTGGGGAAGAGCAAAGAATATGCGGCTGGCATTTTCCAGTTCAGCAAACAACGCGGGGCTGATGTCATGCCCCGTCACGTAGAAGAAGCCCAAATCACGACAGGCACTTCCAATGGCATCGGCAACGGATTTGCGCGGCGGCCCGTCGTGGCGGAAGAGCGGCGCCAAGTTGATGACGGGCAGCAATCCGGAACGCATGCTCTGAAACGGCCTCCTGTTGCTGGAGTGCAATTAGAAGGCGGCATCGCCCCCAATGCACATCAACTGTGTGTGCCGTGTCGCCGAAGCTTGCTTGCGAGCCCGGGAGCGCGTTTTGGCCCCTTTGGCCGGCCAGATATTGATATCAGTGGCAGCCTGCGAGCAAAATCGGCCCGCAGGACCTGCCGAAACTCTGCGAGACGCCCGCCGGTTAAGCTCAGCGTTCCAGCATGACCGAGATTCATGGAAAACCCGGTCCCGATCATCGTGGACATGCGATTGTCGAATCCGCTTCCCGGGCCGAGATAAAACCCGTTACCGTCTCCCGTGGAAACCGCGCCCAGAAAGTTCATCGAAAAGCCGCCACCGAGAGCGACGGACAGCCGGGCGGTGGCATTTGACTGCATCCCCGTTGCCGGATCGGAATACAAACCGTTTGCGTAATTCGCCGGCTGAAGCGCAAACCCCGGGGCCAGAGGGTTGACCGGAAGCCCCGAAAATCCGATGCCCGGACTGTTGGAGACGCTGGTGATAAAGCCCATGGAGACCCCGCTGCCGAGGTCCATCGAAAATGTTCGCACGGACCCGTAATAGCTATCGCCCCAGGGGCCGACATAAAACCCTTCATAGCTGTTGGAGACAGGCCCCGACCGAAGGTCCTGCCCGCCGGGAATCGAATAATTGTACCAGCCCTGCGCCTGCGCCGCGGTAGCGATCGATACAAGCAACCCGCTCAGTGAACCTATGACTTTTATCGTCCTGTTCATGACCGCACCCGGAAAATCTCAACGCAGACCGGCAGTAAAGGCCGCAGATCCAAAACACCCTACAGCAGTTCGGCCTGTTCCGCACGTAACCATATCGGTCGGTAGTGGGTCAGTCTGACCCGCTACCTATCGGTCACAGGTGCTGCCCCCGAATGTCGAAATTGGGTGTATAATGCCGGCAGGCCAATTCCGGCCGGGGAGGACAAAAGCGATGTTAAGCCATGGAAGTCGCATCGTAGCTGCAATTGCTCCAGCAATGCTGCTTGTCAGCGTCCATTCGAGCCAGGCCGAAGACCTCGGCGGCCGCGTTCAGGGTATGGTCAAAAGCGCATCTGGCCAGGCGCTTCCTGGAGCCTATGTCAAATTGTTCAACCCCGACAGACGGCTGACCTTCATGGTCGTCGCTCAGGCACAAGGCCATTACACCGTGAACAACCTGCCCCCGGGCAATTACACGGTGCAGGGTATTGGCAATGGTTTCCAGAGCAAGCCCACGCAGATTGCTTTGACGGCCGGCACGCCTGCAATGGCAGATGTGTCGCTGACGGACAAACAGGCCCCTGTCGTTCCGAATGGATGGGTTCGGACACCCGGGCGCGTCGCCGGGAACGAACTCGATTCCGAGTTGCCGCCGCCGAATCTGCCGGATGGCGAAGGCAAAGCGATTGTGGAGGCCAAATGCAACCAATGCCATTTCCTGCACCGTCTGACGCAAGAGAGATGGACCCGCGCCAATTGGGAGCAAAAGGTAACCTGGATGCGCGAACGCATCCACGAACGCGGCGCCAATGATCTGAACGATCAGGAACAGAAAATCGTGGTCGATTATCTGGCCAAAAACTTTTCACCCACCGCACCGAGAGCCGAGGCCAATGGTCGTTTGTCGAGAACGCTGCTGAAAGGCGACGCCGCCAAGTATATTGCGGTTGATTTTGGGGGTCCCAATCCTGATGCAGCATTCCACGACATCACGGTCGACTCGCGCGGCGTCGCATGGGCGAATGAACTCAATCTCTATGCCCTGGCGAAATTCGATCCAAAGACGTTTACCTTTAGCGAAATTCATCCTCCCGCATTGGGAGTGAAGCCAGGCACCCTCGCTCATCTCGGTCCTCCGGCGCGCGGCGCCGGCGATTCGATCTGGATGGCCGATATCGGCGGAACGCGCCGCTGGCTGCAGTTCGACACGAAGACGGAGCGGTTCGCTTCAGTTCTGGTGCCTGAAGACTTCAAGGGCCCGATCAGCGGCAACTTCATGCGGGTCGATCCGAACGGGAAAATGGTATGGACAACAGCCGGCGACAGAATCGTTGGCCTGAATATCCAGACCAAGGAGTTCGTCGCGTACAATATTCCCACGAAGAACCCGGGCGCTTACGGCATGGATGTCGCGGGAGATGGCAGGGTCTGGTTCGTCGAGCGGGAAGCCTACAAAGTTGGCCGGCTGGACCCCGCTTCGGGAAAAATGGACGAATTCCCAACCCCGGGAAAAGACGTTCCGCGCAGGATGGGCACCGATTGGGACGGCAATCTCTGGGTCGGCTTTCATGAGACCGGCAAGCTCGTGAAGGTTGATCAGAAGACCGGTAAAATGACCTTCTACGACCCTCCGACAAAAGGCAGTGGCATGTATCTCCCGGTCCCCGACGCCAGGCGGAAGGTTATTTGGGTGACTGAACAGACCGCGGACAAAATCGCCCGCTTCGATCCGAAAACGGAAACCTGGACGGAGTTCTCGCTGCCGATCGCCGAATCGGATGCGAGGAGAATCGAACTGGATCCATCCAACCCGAACCGGATCTGGTGGTCCGGGGACACATCGAGCCATCTGGGCTACATCGAAGTACTTGACGAATAATCCGAAGCAATATGGCGGACGGCTGCGACGCCGTCCGCCACGTTGCAGCGATAGCGGTCCGTCGCGTCCGCACTCTCGGGCGTCCCAGGGTTATCGGCCTGAACTAAAGAATGCCCGTCAGCTTCCAGATAGGAACCAGACGGTCGATCTTGCCGGCATAATCGCGCTCCACAACGGGTATGGCTTCGGCGGGATCTTCGAGCGCTTTGCCGTCGATGACAGGAAGTCCGCCTCCCGCCCTGCAGCGGTTGTCGAATTGTCTGGCGAGGGTTGCGGGATCCGGTTCTTCACCGCGCCGCAGGCTCCTGTACAGTTCGAAATCGCCGGGCGAGAGCGCTAATCCGATTCCGAGCGATGCGGCTGCGATATTAACCTCCCTGTCGAGCGGGACGTCATCTGCAGCTTCGATCAGCCGGTTGAATCGGGCGCACGCGGCGACAGCCCCGGGCTCCGGATCGCGCATCAGAGCGGCAAAACAGCCGCCGACCATGAGAGAAGCAACCCCGACGCTGTTGCCGTTGAATGTCGCTGGAACTTCAGGCGCCGACAGCAATTCCCGGATCGTCCGCGGCTTTCGTTCGAGCATGCTGAAAAACAGCGCATAGGCTTCGGGGTGAGGCCGCCACACGGCATCGTTCAGACCGCGAAGCTGAATCTCCCGGGGGGCAGGACGAATGAGGCAAAGGGCTTGATCTTTAAGAAGCTCATCCCGCCGCTTCGCGGTCATCCGTCTCTCGCCGCGAATATAGACATCCTCATGCAGCGGATGTTCGACGCAAAAATCCTTGATAACCTCACGAATCCCGGGATCTGGCAGTTCAGCCAGGAGCGATATCTGTCCGGGTGTCAGCAGGAAATCCTCGAAATTTCGCAGCAGCGAGGCCGAACCGGCATAGGTCAGTTTGGCCGGTTCAAAGGCGCGGGCCACGTCAGAATGGTACAGGGGCTTCCAGTGCTCATTCAGATATTCATGAGCCAGGTAGGTCAGCTTGCCGCGCTGTGCGGTCTCGGTCAGGCGCCTCACACCTTCTTCGAAGCGTTCGGGAATCAGTTTGGCATCGTACAGGCGCTTCAGCATCTCGATCGCGGCGCTGACGGCGCGATCGCTGGGGCCGGGCATCGTTGCTGCAAGTTCCTTGACGATACGCTGAACCGGCGCGGTTTGGCTCCAGGCCGGCATCGCGTTGTAACTGACGTAAAGCAGTCCGCCTGGCTTCAGATATTCCCGGAGGAAGTGAACAATTGAATTCTGCAGTTCGGGGGCGATCCAGCTCCAGACACCGTGCATCGTGACTATATCGAACTGCGGTAGCTCGCCGTCCCGTCCGAGCGCGCCGAAGTCGCTCTCATGCCAGGTGATGTTTCCTATTTCTGCCGCGCGCGACAGGGATTGGGCGTGAGCAATATGGGCGGGATTGAAATCGACTGCGTGAAACCGGGAATCGGGGTTGGTAGCCGCGAGGATCAGGCTGGTCAGCCCCCTTCCGCATCCGAGTTCACAATAGGAAAAGCCGCGCGACAGATCGGGAGGTTCAATTCCGTTGATGATGGCGGTCAGCGCGAGATGCTGAGGCGCTTGCGAAATGTAGAAACCTTCCGAATAGGGTATGTCCGTGACATATCCGCTTCCCCACCCCGCCATTCGCCGCCGACCTTGCTCTAAAAGATTTGCTGCGCGGCATCATAGGCGAAGCGCCGGGAATTGGGTCAATTCCGGCAGATGGGGCAGCTCCAGATTTATTCCACCCGGAAAATTGCGTCGCTCGCATCCCGCCGGAATCCGGTGGGAAACCAGGTATTCCAGCCCAGTCTTGGCGCAGTTTCGTCCGATGTCAGCCGGAAGGCCGGAATTTCGGCGGCCTTGAGGATCAACTGAACGTCGAAGCCCAATGCCGGGCCGGCATAGAACCGCGTCAGCGCAGCCAACTCCGCCATTCGCGGACCGTCGGGCATGAAAGCGGAAAATTCTCCATAGTCGAGGGGACCGAGATGCACCCGGAAGGTACCCTGTACATCCCAAATCTTTGCCCCGGCGACCGCGTTCACTCCAAGCTGCGCATATGAGACCTGGCCGTCTTTGCGGGTGCCGATCGCCGTCTGTTCGGATTCCGGCAGCTCAACCCAGCGTCCCTGGAATTGTGTGACGCTGATCGGCTGATCAAAATAATCCGACAACAGATCACTCAACCCCCGGGCAGTCCGCGGCCATTGCGACAGATAGCCGGAATAAAAGAGGAGGGTTGCATCGGCAACCCCCTGCCTCCGGCGAAGCGCCGGATCGAACAATCCGATCAGCGCATAGAGCGCCGCCGAGATCGAGTTCTTCTCCTTCATAATCCGTTCTCTCGAATGCAAGCGGCAGCCGGTACTTCTCGTTGGCGCGAAGAAAAAGTGACAGCGCCCGGTGATTGAATATGTCGAGGAAATCGCGAAGCGCCGTGTTCTTGTGACGCAACTCCTCCATAACCCTTTGCGAGTAGTGACCTGGCAGCACGCCGCCAGGTCCATGCAGCCCCATCACCGAAGTGATCAACTCCAGGTGCTTTCCACCCTCCTCAAGGCCCATCACTTCCGCTGGTGGAAAGATCATCTCGACAGTGGAGCGGAGGAATACGCTTTCCTGCCTCGGGTCATGATCGAGTCCGATGTGAGCGGGACTGGCCTCATGCGTGTTGCGCGCGTTGATTGCGGCGCTCCGCTCAAGCAGACGAACCGTCTGGAAGAAACCAAAATCCTGTGGCGCGGCGCGAAGCCGCTCGATCACAGAAGGTGGAGATCGCCTGCTCGGGCCGGCCATTGGTGGTAAATCCCAGGCCGCCCTTTAAGGACGGCCGTCAAACGTGTGTAGGAGTTGATCGATGCGTAATGGGCGATGAATCGTTCCAGCACGGCCGCAAGCAGAAAAACACTGCTGCCGGAGGCCCGCCGGTCGTCAAATTCGGCCAGAACTTCGAGACCGCGGCACAATGCGCCCATTGATTGCTCCGGTGCGCGCGCCACACTGCGCGTTGCTTTGATGCTGTTGATGCTGTCGATCAGGGCGCGCGTTTCCGGTGCGTCGCGGAAGTCATACAGGCGTAACAGCTCTCGCAGACCCTCCGCTCCGGTTTCGGAATCGGTCAGCGAGAGATGATTCAGCGTGAGATGCGAGATGAGACGCCATGCACCCTCCTTGCGGCCCGGAAGACGCAGCGTTTGCGTCGGCGCCGTGAGGCAGCCGAGGCCGTCGATCTCAGGCCTGTCCTGAACCAGCTTCAAATAGGGATGGCCACCGCCAAACGGCAGTTTCGCAGGAAGGTTTCGGTTCAGGCACGTGGTTTCTACGGACGCCACCCATTCGGCCGGTATGGAGGGATCCGAATCCAGATCAACGAAGGTCAGATAGGTCTCGCAAGCGGATTCACGCCCCGCTGCAGACCTTCGTGTCGCGTGCCAGAAACGCGTCTGCTTGCGCGTTGCGCCGGCGTGCTTCAGCCCGAAGAACGGTGAAAAACCCGCCTGCTCTCCGGTCGGGGATGTGGCTGTGACGGAATCCACCGAATAGATTTCCAGTGCGTCGGGACGCCGGCTGTCGGGCACAATGTGGTATTCCGTGTCGCTCTCGTTGAGCGGAATGGGCTCCGCGCGCTGCGCAAAGAGATTGACGGCGGGCACACACCCCAGCGCGAAGGAATCCGCCGAGACATTCCGTTCCAGTTCCTGGACTGTACGGCTAAGGTAAAAAAAGATGTCGAGCCTGGAACCTGCAGAAAGCAGCAGCTTGTTCGCAAGATTGTCGATCTCAAAGAAAAGGAATTTTTCCGGAAAGCTGAAAAACTCGGTCAGCAGCCGGTAGCCGATGGGCGAACGTGCCGGGTACGGCAACATGCCTTCATCGGGACCGAAACCCACGGCCCGTAGCGACTCTGGCCCGATTACCACCGGCGCAGGATCCGAAGTGGAATCTGCGAGTGCAATAGAGATGGTATGATTGAAGATCAGTTCATAAAGCTGATACACCTCAGAAGGCGTTCCACGCAGGAAAAAACGCAGTGACCGCGGCGCCAATTGCGTGAAGGTAATGTCTGCGGAACAGCAGCGGAGCGATAGTCTCAGCGTCCCCATGCTTCCGGTGGCAGCCGGATTCTTAGGCGCCACCAGTGGCCTGCCCGTCATGGAAGCCGACTCGATTTCGATTGGCCAGATCGTCTGATCCTGCGTCGTCCGAAAGCGGCAATGCTCGCCGCCAACGGCTTCGGTTTCAAATTCCGTGCCGGCGGCAACGGCGTAGCTGCCCGGAAGGTCGCGCGCGGCCCGAAACTGCACAATCGTCATGGATGGAATCGGGGCCAGATAGTGTGGAAAAAGCTGTCCCAGGAGAGCGTCGGTCAATTCCGGAAAATCGTCATCGATTTTTTGCCGGATGCGCGCATTCAGGAATGCCACGCCTTCCAGCAGACGCGACACATGCGGATCCTCGACCGCGTCGGCCGTCATCCGCAGCCGCCCGGCAATCTTGGGATGGGTTTCGGCGAATTCACCACCGAGACGGCGCAAATATGCCAGCTCGCGGTTGTAATAGGACAGCAAATCGTCAGCCATCGCGGCGCTCCAGCACCGAGAATGTCCGGCTGCCCGGATTGAGGGATGAATCGAAGCTGACATATTCCGGAGCGGGTTCGGCGTACATCAGCGCGTCGATGCGGAATTTCAGCGTACGGTCGGCTTCCGCGCCGCCGGCCGCAAGAGTTACGGAAACCGACTGAAATCGCGTTTCAAACCGTCGAATGGCATCTTCGATATCGGCGCGCAACTCCTGCCGGACCTGTTCGGACGCCGCATTTGCGGAGAGAAAATCCGGCACGCCGTACTCGACGAGAGAGGTCCGGAGTTCACCGAGTTCCGGAGGCGGGGAAACACAGCACCTGCGCGTGTTCAGAAAAGCTTCCAGATCGCGCCGGATCGCGTCCTGCAGGGCCGCAAGATTTCCGGAACGGCTTCGCGGCGGATCCTGCTTTTGTTCGGGGTCATTATCGAGCAGCCGATCCAACAGGGAAGGAAGAAGCGGAAGATCGGAATTGATCATTGCCTGACAGAAGTTTCGGGCGTGGCACGGAATTCCACCTTGCCCAATTCCAGAACGGTTACGCTGCTGTCGCCGACGAGAAAGCTTCGCAATCCGACACCAAATTTCGGTCCACCATCCTTTCCCACAAAATCCGTTTCATAACCCAGCCTGAATCGCGCTGCCGTGCCGTTTTTCCCGGCGGGATAGACGGAAGGAATGAAAACTTCTCCTTCCGGACCGTCCGCGACCGAGAGCGCCGCGCGGCGCCAGAGAAAATCGCGGCGGCGTTCCGGTTTCCGGAATTCGACGGAATTCACCTCGGCAACGGGAATCCAGTAATATTTGCCGGTTGCGGTAAGAACCTCCAGATGCGCTGCAGAAAGATCGTCCAGATCGCGGAAATCGTCGAAGGCGGTTCCATCGGCGACGCCCACCAAATGCGGCCGCACGGATTCCGCTTCGGCGAGCAGCGCGGCCGTTTCGGCTTCATCGCCTTCACGTAAGGCGATCGCAGCGCGAAGTTCGAGCTCCATTGCGCCGGCCGGACGCCTGACAAACTCCGGAAGGCGTCCCAGTTCCAGAAATTGCTGGCGCGCCTGCTCTGCCCGAATGATCTGCCGGAAGAGAGTGACCCCTACGGCAGCCCGCGGATCCAGGGCATTGATGGAATCGAGAATGGCATCCGCGCGTTCGAGATTGCCCGCGATACAGAGAATCTCCGCGAGCATCCCGCGGAGCTCGACATCGAGCGGGTTTTGGCGAATCTCCGCGTTCATCACGGCAATTGCCTGATCCAGTTCCCCTGCCCGAAGGTGGTTTTGCACGGCGGGATTCATCCGGGTACAGCCTTTCCTTTTTCCATTCAAGCCGCCGGCGCGAGCTCCGTCACCAGCCGGAATGCCGCGGCGACCTCGTCGAACTGATATTGGGGACACAAATGGACATTGCAGGAGTATGTACCGGGCTTGCCGGGTACGTCTTTGACGCGAACCAGTCCTTCGCGAAGCGGATAGCGCGCCTGCTCAGTCGAAAGGGACCTGCTGCCCGTATTGCAATAGCGATTGAGCCACTTCTGAAGAAATTCCTCAAACTCCTCCGCCGTCGTCACCGATCCGATCCGCTCCCGCCCCATCACCTTGATGAAATGCGCAAACCGTGAAACGCAAAGCACATAGGGAAGCATGGAGGAAATCCGCGCATTCGTTTTCGCCGCTCCCCGATCACGTTCGGACATAAAGATTGAGGGACATTCATTGAAGACGGAGAACGCGGTGAATGGAACCTTCCTCAGTGCGATGAATCCAAGTTCCGCAAGATCACGCTCCTGCGTGTCCGAGATGATACAGTCCGTGGAGGGCTTTATGGCCGTTCCCGGCCGATCGGTGGCGAAGGATGCGACCGACAGTCCCGCAACAAGGCCGCCGCGCAATTGGTCGCGGGGAGCACCGCGGATGTCGGCGAACCAGCCGAAATTCGCGAACGCGCGAAGCACAGTGGCAGCAAATGCGAACGCGGCGTTACCCCACAGATAACCCCTGCCATCGAGCCGCTGAACGTCTTCGCGAAAGCGGAAACCGTCACGCCGGGCCGCACTGTCGGCATAGGGAAGGCGCCCCAGAATGCGTGGCAGCACGAGGCCGACAAAGCGGAGGTCCTCGTTTTCGCGCATCGTATTCCAGCGCTGATATTGTGCTTGTCCGAATATCGCTCGGATATCCAGCGGGCGCCCGAGTTGTCCGAAATGGTCCAACTGCAATGCCGCGGGTGAAAGTTCGAGAATGATCGGCGCAAACGAAGCGGCCGCAATGGACGCAAGCGATTTGACCGCAGTGACGTCGTCGGTCGGGTGATCGAATGTCCGCTGATGCTGCACCGCATAATCGCCGATCAGCAACCCGAATGGCTCGCCGCCCGGCGTGCCGAATTCTTCGGAATAGATTTTCTGGAAGAGCAGGCTCTGATCGAAATCGGCGGCCCGGTCGAGATCGCGCACGATTTCATTCCACGAAGCGGGCAAAATCCGGATCTTTGCCCCCTTTACCTCCGCCGCGATGTCAGTGACGTAGCGAAGCCCTCTCCAGGCGGCCTCCAGTTTCTGGAAAGCCGGAGCGTGCAAAATCGCGTTTACCTGGGCAGAGATCAATTCATCGATTGCCGCGATGTCGCGATCAAGCGCTTCCAGAATGTGCGATCGGCCGGAACAAAGTTCGCGGAGTGACGGTCCAAACCACGCTGCAAGCGCCTCGCCGGGATCCGTCCGGTCCAGCCGGATAGGCCGCCCGGAATCGCTGAACGTTTCGGCGCCTTCCAGTAACCGGATCAGCCGGCCGCGCAGCGATTCTCGGTTCCCCCGTAGCGGCGCCAGGGGAATCAGAATCGGACGGCAGCCGAACATCCGCAGGTAGCTCAAGAACTTCATTCGGCAAATTGGCTCACTAGGCTTTCTGTGGAATCTTGGCTACGAGCCGCAGGGACGTAGTCAATTCTTCCATTTGCAGCCATGGCTGCAAATACGCGACTGCATTGTAGGAGCCGGGTTTGCCAGGAATTTCCTTAACGTCGATCTTCGCATCGCGCAGCGGATATCGCGCTTTGCCCTCCGCGGTGGCTTTGTCGCTGGCATTGACGTAATTGTTGATCCAGCGCTGCAACCATTCCCCGCAGTCGCTGGCTTCCATGAAACTCCCGATCTTGTCGCGCGCAATGACCTTGAGGAAATGCGCGAACCGGGAAGTCGCCATCACATAAGGCAACCGGGCAGCAATCGCCGCGTTGGCTGTCGCACTCGGCCGGTCGTATTTTTTCGGTTTTTGGGTTGTCTGCGCGCCGAAGAAAACCGCGTAGTCGGTGTTCTTGTAGTGGGAAAGCGGGAAGAATCCGCACTGCGAGAGTTCGAACTCGCGCCGGTCGGTGATCCCGATTTCGGTCGGACACTTCATATCGAGATCGCCATCATCCGTCACGAAGGTGTGGTTCGGGAGATTCGCCACTTTACCACCGCCCTCCGCGCCCCGGATCATTGTGCAGAATCCGTATTGCGCGAACGCATCGGTCAGCCGCGCCCCAAGCACATAGGCTGCATTCATCCAGCAATACTCATCATGTTCCAGCGCCCTGGGAGCACCACCCGCATCCCTTGGAGCTTCTTCATAGGCGAATTCATCAATCGCCTTTGTGGCCTCGCCGTACGGAACGCGCGCCAGAACCCGGGGCATGGTGAGGGTTACGAAAGCCGAATCCTCCGTGTCGCGGAAGCTGTTCCAGCGGGCATATTCCTTCGACTCAAAGATCTTCTTCAGGTCGCGCGGCTGCTTCAGTTCGCGAAAGTCTTCAAGTCCGAACATTTTCGCATTCGCGGCACTGATGAAAGGCGCGAATGACGCCGCCGCCACGCCCGAAATATTGGTCAGCAGTTCCATGTCTTCGGGATGAGCCGTGAACTCGTAATCACCGATCAGAACTCCATAAGGCTCACCACCCGGACTGCCGAATTCCGGCTCGTAAATCAGGTTCTTGAAGAGGTCGCTCTGATCGAACTCCACCGCCTTGGCGAGATCGCGGGCCAGCTCCTTTTTCGTCACATTCAGGAGTTTGATCTTCAACGACGATCCGGTCTCCGAATTCATCACAAGGTAATTCAATCCGCGCCACGATCCCTCCAGTTTCAGGAAATCGGGGTGATGCATGATTGCGGCGACCTGGTCCGAAAGCCGCTGATCGATCAGCTCAATCGCCTTCCGGAATGTGAGAGTCATGTTCCGGGAAAATGTGACGGTGCCCTTCAGCGCTTCTTCCGTGAGGGCTTTGAGCAGCAGTTCCGCTTGCTCCCGGTCCGTCTGCCGGGTGGCTCCGATGACCTGATCGAGAAGGCTTGCTTCGCCGGCGGTTTGCGTGACTTCGGCTGCGGCGCGTTGAGCGGCGGGTTTCGTAGCCATTATTCGGTCTCCCCTGATTTGCCGATCCCCAACTCGTCGGAGAGTTGTTTCAGATCTGCCTGGTTCTGAAGCACCCGTTCCAGCAGACCTTCCAGGTCAGGGCTTAGATCAGCCTTGCTGGCCAGGTCACGAAGATGGTTGCGTGTGTCCAGCAGTTTTTTGAGCGCGGGCACGCTTTCGGCGATTCTGCCAGGCTCGAAATCGTCCATCGAACGAAATTTGAGCTGGACGGCCATTTCCGAACCATCGCCCCGGAGCGTGTTCTGCACTTTCATATTCAGTTCGGGCTCGATCCGCGACATGACGGCATTGAAATTGTCGCGATCGATCTGGACGAATTTCCGGTCTTTCAGCGGAGCTATCGGTTTGCTCGGATTACCCGAAAAATCCCCCATGACGCCGACGACGAAGGGCAATTCACGCTCAACGACGGCACCGTCTGTTTCGACCTCGTATTTGATATGCACACGAGGCTTGCGCACCCGCTCCAGCTTTTCATTTATGCTCGCCATGACCCAATCCTTTCCTTCGATTAACTTACTCTTCCGGCGGTGGTCTGATTCCGGCGCTCGTCAAAGCAGATCTCCAGGCGCTCCGGTCCGGCAGAAGTTCGAGCAGCAATTCCGAAAACGGCAAACGCGCACGGCGCACCGTTTCCTCGAGGCTCGTGCAAATCGGCGAATGCGGTTCGTGTTCGCGGAAATAATCTGCGACAAGCAGAAGCATTCGAAGCGCATCGTCGCGGTTGCGAATACTGCCGCTCATTGTGAAAATGGCGGTTGCGGCCGTAACGCCGCCCGAGCCGTTGGATGAAGGTGCGAGCTCGAGATCCTGGCGCGCCGTGAGTTGGGTGGCGCGCGCGATCAAGTCCTTAGCGAAGATTTGGACCATCTCCAGAACGGACGCGAGCACGCCCTGGATGGCCGATACGGGCGGTGCGTCCCGCCCGGCACGCTCCTCGAGCGCGGCTGAAAGCTGTTCAAGCTCCGCGATGCTTTCCTTAATATCGTCAACCAGCGTGACGTAATATGGGCCGCCGCTTCCGTTGGCCGCAGCCATGAAAGCTTCGAGTGTGACAGCGCCACTGCTTTCCCGGCGGGCACGGGTTTCGGAATCCGGGCTCTCGGCCAGTTTGCACGCCTGCTCGTATTGATAAACGGCGTAGGGACCATCTCCCACCGCTTTGGTCAGGGCGATCTTGCGGATGGGCTGGAGCAGCGTTCCCGCGCCGTCGACGCCATTCAACGCCGTCAACGGCGCCACTTTGGTCGCGATTCCTTCCTCGTCTTCCAGCGAGTAGAGCGTATCCCAATAGAGCTCCACGAGCCGGCGCGCGAGATTTAGGCCGTCGCGCAAACCTGCAAACCCGTGCGCGCGAACCGACGCCTCGATCAGCCACGCGGTGACCTCGAGATCCTTCGATTGATCCTTCAGGACTTTCGGCGCGAGTTCAAGAATCGTTCTCCAGTCGGCCGTGAATCCGAGATTCTCGCCTTCGACATCCGCGCGCTTTTCGGCAAGGCGCGCTGCACTGCGGGCGTCCTTCAGGCGCAGATAAGCGGATGACGGCGAGGAATCCTCACGCAGGTTGCTGCCGCTGGGTGCGGAATCAGAAACCGGCGCAAGTAATTGCTCAAGCTCAATCGTCTGGGGCGATCCCACCCTCGTGCCCGTGTCTGCCCGTGGCGCATGACTTGTACCGCGATCAATGCGATGGCGTCATCCTTTTTTTCCTGAACATCCGGTGACACGTCATTCGAACGATCAATTTTTCGCATTCCGGGCTTTGTTCTTTTGATCCGCGCTCGCCCGATCCTGCGAAGCGTGATTAAGTTCACGAGAGTTCACGCGGGGAAATCACGGTGGCAGCAATCGATCTGAAGTCGCTGATGGGCAAGCTCAACGAGCCTTGCCGGCGCGCGCTGGAAGCGGCTGCCGGGCTGACCCTGTCCCGAACGCATTATAATGTGGAGATCGAACACTGGCTGCTGAAGCTTCTCGATGTTCGGGGAAGCGACCTGGTGGCCTGTCTCAAATTTTTTGAAGTCGATGAGGCGCGGCTTGCATCCGATCTGAACCGCGTGCTCGACCGGTTGAAGACAGGAAACAGCCGCGCTCCTGCGCTCTCGCCCCAGGTTGTTTCCCTCGCGCGCGAAGCCTGGCTCATGGCTTCCCTCGTGCAGGGAGCGCCGCGCGTACGCTCCGGCCATCTGCTGCTGGCATTGCTGAGCGATGACTTGCTGTCGCCGGGCGCGCGGGAAGCTTCCGCGCAGTTCGGCAAAATCTCGCCCGATTCGCTGCGCAGCGAATTGACGAAGATCACTGCCGAAACTGCCGAAGCCGATACAGGGTCCGGCGCGGCTGCATACGGGGCGGAGCCGGCACAGCGGCAGGGGCCAACCACCGGCGGCGCCCTGGACCAGTACACAATAGACCTGACGGCGCGCGCGAAAGAGGGAAAAATCGATCCCGTACTCGGGCGCGATGGCGAAATCCGACAGGTGATCGATATCCTCACGCGCCGAAGACAAAACAATCCCATTCTGACTGGCGAAGCCGGTGTTGGTAAAACGGCGGTCGCGGAGGGTTTCGCGCTGAAAATCGCCGCGGGCGAAGTGCCGGAGGCGATGAAAAACGTGACCCTTCGCACGCTTGATCTCGGCCTGCTCCAGGCCGGCGCGGGCGTGAAGGGTGAATTCGAAAACCGGCTGAAGTCGGTCATAGAAGAGGTCAAAGCGTCTCCCGCTCCGATCATTCTGTTCATTGATGAGGCGCACACGCTGATCGGCGCAGGCGGAGCTGCCGGACAGGGCGATGCGGCGAATCTTCTGAAACCCGCGCTCGCGCGCGGTGATCTGCGCACCATCGCGGCGACGACCTGGGGTGAATACAAGAAATATTTCGAGCGCGATCCCGCCCTCGCCCGGCGCTTTCAGGTGGTCAAAGTCGAAGAACCGGATGAACCGGCGGCTATTGCAATGATGCGCGGTCTGGCCGGGATGCTCGAAAAGCATCACGCAGTTCGCGTGCTTGACGAGGCGGTGGTTGAGTTTGTGCGCCTCTCGAAGCGTTACATCCCGGGCCGGCAGCTTCCGGACAAATCGCTCAGTGTCCTGGATACGGCCTGCGCGCGCGTGGCAATGAGTCAGAACACGATTCCCGCTCCAGTCGAGGATTGCCGCCGGCGCATACAGTTTCTCAGCACCGAAATCGGGATTCTCGGCCGCGAACGCGCCTCGGGTTCCGATCACGGTGCCGCACTCGATCGTTTGTCGAAGGATAAATCAGCCGCCGAAAGCGAGCTCCAAAATCTGGAAAGCCGCTGGGAGGAAGAGAAGCGATTGGCCGGCCGGATGCGCGAGCTTCGCGACCAGCTGGAAGCGGAACAGACAGAAGGCGATCGCGCGGACGCGCCGGACCGCCGGGCCGTTCAGGATGATTTCGAGCGCACAAAACAGAGGCTGATCATCGTTCAGGGCGAAAACCCGCTGGTGCACGTCAATGTGGACGGCCAGGCCGTTGCGGAAGTGATCGCGAACTGGACCGGAATTCCGCTCGGCCGCATGGTATCCAACGAGATCAAGACCGTGCTGTCGCTCAAGGAAATCATGAGCGAACGCATCATCGGCCAATCCCACGCCCTGGAAGCAATCGCGCAGGCAATGCGCACCTCGCGGGCCAAAATGACCGACCCGCGGAAACCCATCGGCGTATTCCTGATGGTCGGCACAAGCGGAGTGGGAAAAACCGAGACGGCGCTCGCACTCGCCGAATTGCTCTACGGCGGACAGCAGAGCCTGACCGTTATCAACATGTCGGAATTCAAGGAGGAACATAAGGTATCGATGCTTGTCGGATCGCCGCCCGGTTACGTCGGATATGGCGAGGGCGGTGTACTGACGGAGGCGGTCAGGCGGCGGCCATACAGTGTCGTCCTCCTCGATGAAATGGAGAAAGCACATCCCGGAGTTCAGGATGTCTTCTACCAGGTGTTCGACAAGGGCCAACTGCGCGACGGGGAGGGCCGCGACATCGATTTCAAGAACACGGTCATCATTATGACATCTAACGCAGGGACCGACGCGATTGCGAAATTATGCGCGGATCCGGAAACCATGCCGGATGCCGCAGGTCTTGCCGAAGCCCTGCGACCGGACCTGCTGAAGATCTTCAAGCCTGCTTTCCTCGGACGTGTGACGCTCGTGCCCTATTTTCCGCTCAGCCCGGACACTCTGAAGCTCATCATCAAATTGCAGCTTGGCCGGATACGGAAACGTATCGCGGAGAATTACGGCGCAACCCTTGATTATACGCCGGAGCTCATCGATTCGATCGCGGTGCGCTGCACGGAATCGGAGAGCGGCGCGCGCAATATCGAAAACGTCATTTCGCGGGGACTGTTGCCGGAGCTTTCCGCGCGCTTCCTGGAAAAGATGGCGAACGGCGACACGTTCCGGGATGTCCGGCTTTCTGTGGACTCGATGGGCGGGTTTCAGTATAGTTTTTCCTAAGGTTTCAATCTGCCTCGTGTGCTGCCTGCAAACCGGCCCGCAAGTTTTCGGACGTGCGGATTATTGGTATTAACGGCGCGCCCCTGCTGCGGACAGCAAGTCAGTTTCGGAGGGAAGCAATGCCAATTTACATGCAAATCGATGGGATCAAGGGCAGCGTCACCGAGACCAAGCACAAGGATTGGATCCAGTTGAATTCGTTTCAATGGGGAGTCGGCCGCGCGATCAGCAGCCCTGTGGGCAACACCTCCGATCGTGAATCCTCCGCCCCGTCCTTGAGCGAAATCTCCGTCACGAAGGAATTGGACATCGCCTCGGTCGGTCTTTTTCATATGTCACTTGGCGGTGCCGAAGGTAAGGACGTCACGCTCGACTTCGTGCAAACCGGCACCAAGGAAGCAGGCCGGGTTTACCTCCAGCTCAAACTCTCGCAAGTACTTATTTCGGGCTATTCGGTAAGCTCTGGAGGGGATAGGCCGAGCGAATCGGTCAGCCTGAATTACACAAAGATTCACGAAGAGTACACGCCGGCCCCGGCGGAAAACAAACCCGGCACTTCCACGAAAGCGGAATACGACCTCTCGAAGGGCGAGGTGACTGTTTGATTTTTGTATTCCGGGGATCGCATGCTGAACTGGAGAGATGGAGCCGCGCTGTTGTTGGGCCGTGACGGGTTTTTGCCAGTCCCGGCGGGGATCATCGCGGCATTATCTCTCGCCGGCGGATGAAGCCGGTTGGCTGCCCTTCAAGATATCGAATTCGATCAAACCAGGAGACTGATTTCGGTCGAGGCGTTTCACCTCGGCCCTAAAAAGCTGATGATCACCGCCTTCGAGGGTGTCGAGAAGCTGTCGGCGCTGTCAGGGTTTCGTCTTGAGATCGTTACGAAAGGCCGCTCCCTGAATCCCGGCGAGATGCTGGGCAAACCGCTTACGCTTGCCTTGCGCCATCGGGACAAAATACGCAAGTTCAGCGGCATTATTGGCGGCTTCCAACAACTGCATACGTCTATGCGTGATTACCGGTTACAGACGGCCGATCTGGTGCCGCCTGCGTGGCTGCTGACGCTCAATCAGCGCTGCCGCATCTTCTCGGACAAAAAATCGACCGACGTTGTCTCTCAGGTTTTTGGAGAAGCAAATATCGCGTCGAGGACGAAATCCGCCGGCGCAGTTCGCGAATATATCGTCCAATATCTGGAAAGCGACTTCAGCTTTGCTTCCCGTTTGCTCGAAGAAGAAGGTCTATTCTACTATTTCGATCACGGCGAACAGAATTGCCCAATCGTGCTCGGCAACGGCGCGGCCGATTACTCAAGAGCCGGCCCGGCGGCCCTCGATACTTACCAGGAGATTGAGACGTGGCAGCCGCATTACCGAATCGGTGCGTCATCCTTCAAGCACGGAGACTGGGATTTCAAGGCCGTCAACGTGATGGAGGGCACGGCGAAAGGACTGGGCAAAGTCCAGACCGCGGGGCTGGCTGAGCGCGCCTTCTACGAATTTCCGGGGCGCTATGCCGCAAGCTCGGACGGCACGGCTCTGGCCCGTTCCCGCATGGAGGAACACGAGGTCGAATTCGTGCGCGTGCATGGCGTCAGCCATGATATCGGGGTAGCGCCGGGGACCAAATTCAAAACCAGCAAGAATAAAGTCGCGCTTCTCGCCCCCGCCCAGGAGACGGATAGCCACGCGGTGGTTTCGGTCGAGCATGTGGCGCGCGACGGCGCCGGATTGCCATTCGATATCGCGACCAATTACCAGAACAACTTTGAATGCATTCCGTCCGATCTGAATTTCCGGCCGCCGCGCACGACGCGCCGGCCGGTCATTACAGGCCCCCACACCGCGATCGTCACGGATGGACCGGATGAATATGGGCGGGCCAGGGTCAAATTTCCCTGGGATGAAGAAAACCAATCGCGCTGGGCCCGGGTGGCGCAGAATTGGGCATACAACCAGATGGGAACACAGTTCCTGCCGCGCAAGGACAGCGAGGTTGTGGTGGAATTCCTGGACGGCGATCCCGATTACCCGCTGATCGTCGGGATGGTTTACAATGGCAAGAATAAACTTCCCTTCTCCGTACCGGGGAACAAGACCCAGAGCGGCATCAGGGGCGCCAATTGGGACAGCGCCGGCACTGCGGACAAGAGCAACGAATTGCGGTTCGAGGACAAGGCGGGATCGGAAGAAATCTACATTAACGCCCAAAAGGACTTTCGCCGGGTCGTGTATCACGACGATCTGCTTACCGTGGATACCGGCGATCGCACATTGCATATCAAGCAGGGAAACGTTGCCGAAACGCTGGATCAGGGAAACAAGGATACCCGGCTGAAAACAGGCGATCAGAGCACCACTCTGGATATGGGGAACCAGAGCACCACGCTAAAGGCGGGGGATCACAGCCTTAAGCTCAATTTGGGCGCCAGCAACACCGACGCAATGCAGAGCATCACGCTGAAGGTCGGGGGCAGCAGCATCGTGCTCGATCAGACCGGAGTCACGATCAAGGGAATCATGATCAAAATCGAGGCAAATGCCATGCTCGACGCAAAAAGTCCGATGACGCAGGTGAATGGTGACGGCATGCTCATCCTCAAGGGTGGCATTACGCTGATTAACTGAACCTCGCACTGTGAACACTGTGGAAATCGGACAGCTGACAAAAATTACGGCCCCGAAAGCTGCCGAAATCTGTGCACTCGCCACAGCGGCTGGCCGTGTTTTGCCGCCTGCGGGAGAAACTTCACCTGCCGATTATATGCAGAATCTGATTTCCACTTCGGCTTTGGATGAAGCGGTGCAGTTCATGGCCTTCGCTTTGCCGAAACGGGAGGCCGTGTGGTGGGCCTGCCTTTGCGCGCGTTCGCAAGTGAAAGATTCAACCCCCGCCTCTGTTGTTGCTGCGCTTGGCGCGGCGGAAGGATGGGTTTACCGTCCGACTGAGGAAAATCGGCGTGCAGCGATGGACCGCGCACACGCAATCCCGATCGATTCACCATCTGCCTGGGCCGCGATCGCCGCTTTCTGGAGCGGCGGCAGTTTGGGTCCGCCAAACCAACCTGCCGTGCCGCCGGCGCCGCATCTGTCGGGCGTTGCCGTCGCCGGTGCGGTAACCCTGGCCGCGGTTCAGAGCGATCCGGCCTTGGCGGACCAAAAACGCCGGCGCTATATTGAGATAGCGGTCGACCTTGCCAATGGCGGCAGTGGCCGGATCGAGGACAAGCGGAATTAGTCCAGGATTTGTCTGATGGGAATGCCGGCCGCGAGGCTGTCGGATATGCATGTCTGCCCGATGGTGACCGGCGTCGTTCCACATGTCGGCGGGCCGATTGTCATGGGTGCTCCGACGGTGATTACGGGGTCGCTGCCGCAGGCACGTGTTGGCGATCCGCTTGTCTGCGTGGGCCCACCCGACACAATCGTCATGGGCAGCATGACGGTCTTCGTAACCAATATGCCGGCTGCGCGAATTGGTGATCTGACGGCACATGGGGGAACTATTATTGTGGGCTTTCCGACGGTATTGATCGGCGGGTGAACCAGAAAAGAAGCGCGATGAACCTTACGCTCACCATCGTCAAAGGTCCCGCCGATGGGGAAATGTCGGCAAGGTCGTTTGACAGCGCGGTGGTGGCGGGGCGCGGTGCAAGTCTGGGGCGGCAACCGGACAATGATTGGGTGCTCCCCGGTGACCTGAGTGTTTCCCGGCACCATTGCCGGATCATGTATGAACAGGGCGCGTTCGCCATCCTCGATACCAGCAGTTTTGGTTCGGAAGTGAATGGTCAGCGGCTCGCCAGGGGTCAACGCGTTGCGCTGGCCAATGGCGACCGGATCAACCTGAGTTCTTATGAGTTCAGCGTCTCAATCGATGACGCGTCCGGCACTTTTGCAGGCGCACCCGATTTTGCGTCAATAACCCGCGATCCCATGGCGCCGGATTTTTCCAGCCGGATGGAAAACGCCACAGCTCGGGATTTGGGCCAGTCTCCCGACTTCGTTCCGGCCCAGAGCCGCCCGGTCCTGGACGAATTCAAATTTGATCCGGCGAGCGGATCGGATCCTTTCCTTGCTCCATCAAATCCTCATTCGGGTGAACGGGTCTCGCCATTCGGGCGCACTGCGGCGCAGCCGATTCTCGACGAGTTCGAGTTCGATTCAATCGGCCAGGCAGATCCCGTTCTGACACCCCGCGGCCAGGATTCCGGCGAACCCACAACTCCGGATTACCTTGCCGCGGAAAAAGAGGCATTTCCCTTTCCAAAGGTGCGAAAGCTCCTTCCGGATGATGCAAGCATATTTGGCGATCTCCTTCCCGCCGGGGAGCCGATCAAACAGAGCGAACCGGCGCAGGACGGGTTCTCGGAATTCCTGCGCGGCGCAGGGCTGCCAAAGGCTCCGGACTCCGGAAATTCCACGGCCAAATTGCGCGTTGCGGGGGAAACCTACCGGGCTGCACTCGAAGGTATCCGCGCCATTCTTTTGGCACGCGAACAGTTCAAGACGGAATTCCGGATAGAAAAGACGGTATTTGGCGCCGAGCAGAACAATCCGTTGAAGCCGCGCCTGCCGGTCAGCGATGCGCTTTCGGTCATGATCAGGGGGCGTCAGGGCTTTATGCCCGCGCCGCAGGCAATGCGTGAAGCTCTGGAGGATATCAAAGCGCATGAGCTTGCGCTCATCGCGGGGATTCAGGTCGCTCTCACGCACCTCCTCGGGCAACTCGATCCGGAACGTCTGGAGCGGAGGCTTGAGAAGCGTTCGGTTCTTGATGGACTTCCAGGGTTGCGCAAAGCGCGACTCTGGGAAGTTTATGAAACAATGCATGCAGAAATCGCGCGTGAGCTGGAAGAAGATTTCCAGGGCAGCTTCGGGCGGGCTTTCGCGGAAGCATATGGGAAATACGTTCGTGGAAAATAGCGAAGCCCGCTATGATCGTTGCCACGGACCGGTTCAGTCATTGAAAGGTGGGTTCTGGCGAGCATGGGGGCTGACAACAAGATTGTCTGGTCGGAGGGCATGTTCCTGCGGCCGCAGCATTTTCAGCAGAATGACCGCTATATTGAGAGGCTGGTGCGCGAGCGCGTGGCCGGCATTACGCCCTTCGCCTGGGGTGTATCGGAGCTGAAGATCAGCCGCGAGCTTCTGATTGGGGGAAAGTTCGGTGTCACGCAATGCCGCGGAATTCTGCCCGACGGGACTCCTTTTGATCTGATGGCGGACGGCAATCACCCGGTCCCACTCGAGTTGGGATCGAATGTGCGCAACGAGGTTGTTTACCTCGCGCTGCCGGAGCGGCAACCCGGCAAAGTAGAGGTCGCGGGAAACGGGCGCGATGATCCGGGGGCCCGTTTCGCCGCAGTGCCGTATCGGGCGTTTGATGCGGTGGCCGGCGCCGAGACCAGCGCGGAACTTGACGTCGGCAAACTGCAACTGCGCTATGCGCTGCATTCGGGCGAACGGGCCGGTTACGTCTGCCTGGGGCTCGCGCGGATCATGGAGGTGCGGAACGACAAGGCGGTGATTCTGGACGAACGCTATATTTCCCCGGCGCTTTCCTGCGCAGCCGTTCCCGCCCTTGGCGGCTTCATCATCGAGCTTCAGGGCCTGCTTAATCAGCGTGCGGAGGAACTCGCGGGTCGCGCAACGCAGGCGGTCGGCGCCGTCGCCGATATTTCAAATTTCCTCCTGCTTCAGATGATCAATCGCTACGCGCCCCTGATGCAGCATTACGGCAGTCTGGCCGAACTGCATCCTGTCGCGCTCTACCAGACCCTGATTGAAATGGCCGGGGAATTTGCAACTTTTGTCTCGCGCACGAAACGGCCGATCGCGTTTTCGGAATACCAGCACGACGACCTGCAGAACACGTTCGCGCCCGTGATGATGGAGTTGCGTCAGGCCCTCAGTGCAGTTCTCGACCAAAGCGCCGTCCCGATCCCCCTGCAGGAAAGGGCCCACGGCGTGCGGATCGCCGTGCTCAATGACAAATCACTGCTTGCCGACGCCAATTTCGTGCTCGCCGTCAAGGCTGATGTCGCCGACGAACAGGTGCGGCGCAATTTCCCGGCGCTCACGACGATCGGGCCGGTCGAACAGATCGTGAAGCTGGTGAATAGCGCCGTGCGGGGCATTCCCATCCGGCCATTGCCGGTGAGCCCGCGCCAAATTCCGTTCCACGCGGGTACTGTTTATTTCGAACTTGACCGAAAGGATCCCTTGTGGCGCGACATGCGCAATTCGGGAGCGTTCGCCTTTCACATCGGTGGCGACTTTCCGGGACTTGTGATGGAATTCTGGGCAATTCGGAGGTGACCGATGGCTGATCCCGGCGATCCTTTCCGGATCGACCCCGAAAAGACGGTAATCCGGCCCATGCCGGTGCGCCCTTCCGTTGCGCGACCCGTGCCGCGCCCTGCCACCGGCACAGCGGTGGAAGATATTTCACTTTCGGAAATCATTCCCGCCGGCGCGAACCCGATTCTCGCGGCAGCAAGTCCTTTGCTCGCGCTCGCCGTCCGCGTGCGCGGTTCGGCCACGCAGCCCGATATTGCCGTCCTGCGCGACCAGATGCTTCAGCATTTGAAGCTCTTTCAGGATCGGCTTCGGGCGGCAGGCATTGCGGCAAGGACGACACAAATTGCGCATCGGTCGATTTGCGCGCTGCTGGACGATATTGTTCTGAATACTCCGTGGGGCGCGCACAGCGCCTGGCGTTCCGCGACACTGTTCAGTGTCTTTCATGGCCAGGTGACGGGCGGCGACTGGTTTTTCGACGCGCTGAAGCAGCTTTTGAGCGAGCCGCGTGGCAACGCCGATATTCTTGAAGTGATGTATTCGTGTCTGTCCCTCGGGTTCGAAGGACGCCTTCGCATGCAAGCCAACGGGGCTGCAGAACTGGCACGCGTGCGCGAGATTCTGTACGCCGCAATCCGACAGGAGCGCGGCGAGTTCGAACGCGAACTCTCCCCACATTGGCAGGGCGTTCAGGCGGCCCACAAGTCGCTGCCGGGCCGGGTACCTCTGTGGGTGTACGCCGCCGCTGCAGCCTCGGTCCTCGCGGTGGTATTTGTCGGACTGACTCTGCTTCTCAGCGCAGCCTCGAATCCGGTTTTTGCCGAACTTGCACGTCTGCCGCCCGAACGCGTGCCGAACATCGCCGGCGGCACCGCGTTGCCCAGTTACGCCAGTCACGCAGACCGGCTGCGGCAATTCCTGGCGCCGGAGATCTCCGCACATCTGGTCCGCGTGAACGAAGATCCGCGCACGATCACCGTCTCGCTTTCCGGCACGTCAATGTTCGACGCCGGCAGCGCGAACATCGCCGATCGCTACATGGACGTTCTGTCACGCATCGGCAGCGCGGTCCAGGACGAACCAGGTCAGGTCACGATTGTGGGCCACACCGACAGCACGCCAATTCACACCATCCGCTTTCCTTCGAATTATGAGTTGTCGCTCGCACGGGCCGAGGCGGCGCGCGATCTGATCCGATCCCGATTGTCCCGGCCCCAGCGCGTGTCGGCGGAGGGGATGGGCGATTCCGTGCCACTCGCTCCGAACACCACGCCAGAAGGCCGCGAGCAGAACCGGCGCATTGAGATTGTGCTCATGAAGCCACTTGCCGGGTGATCCCATGCCGGAAAAGAACGCCTCAAAGCCTTCGGCCACGAAACGGATCATCTCGTGGATTGCGACTCGCTGGGTCGTCTCCGGTTTGGGGGCGATCGCGGTTGCGCTGCTGCTCTGGTTTGTCGCGCCACTCATTTCAATATTTACCGGGGAGCCGGCGCGCCTTGCGCTTGTCGCCCTTGTTGCCATCTGCTGGCTCGTCGCAAACCTCGTTCTTGATCTCAGGGCTGCGCGCCGCAACGCGCAAATGGTTGCACAGGTAACCGATGGGCCGGCCGGTGAGCGCTCGCGTTTCGGCGGCGATGGCGGCGAGGAGGAAACTCTCGTCTTGCGCGAGCGGCTGCAGGAAGCCCTCGCCGAACTGAAGCGTTCGCAATCCGGGGACCGTGGCGGCAAGCAATATTTGTATCAACTGCCCTGGTACGTTCTGATCGGGCCACCGGGATCCGGCAAAACCACCGCACTGATCAATTCGGGCCTGCGCTTTCCATTGTCCAACAAATTCGGACGGGATCCGTTGCGCGGCGTGGGCGGCACCCGAAACTGCGACTGGTGGTTTTCCGACGACGCGATTCTGCTCGACACCGCAGGGCGCTACACAACCCAGGACAGCAACCAGTCTGCCGATCTACAGGCATGGCTTGGGTTCCTGAGACTGTTGAAGCAGTACCGGCCGCGTCAGCCGGTGAATGGCGTTGTGGTTGCCATCGGCATACCCGATCTGCTGCAGATGTCCGCCGCTGAGCGCGCCAAACATGCCCGCGCAATCAGAAACCGGCTCGCCGAACTGCAGCAGGAGTTCGGCATGCGGCTGCCGGTCTATGTGGTGTTCACCAAAGCCGACCGCCTGGCCGGATTTACGGAATTTTTCGATGATCTCGACCGCCAGGGGCGCATGGATGTCTGGGGCGCCACATTCCCGCTCGACCGCAGTCGCAACGCCGAAGATCTGGTCCCGGGGTTCGATAAAGAATTCGACATGCTGGTGCAGCGGCTCAATGGACGGCTGCTCGAACGCGTGCAGGAAGAGCGCGATCCGGACCGCCGTGCCCGCCTGTTCGGATTTCCTCTGCAATTCAGCACTCTGAAATCGCTGCTGCACGATTTTCTTTCCGAGACATTCGAAACGACGCGTTTTGAAGACCGCTCGCTGCTACGAGGCACTTATTTCACCAGCGCGACTCAGGAGGGCACACCGATCGACCGGCTGACGGGCGCAATGGCACGCGCCTTCGGGCTGTCTGAAAAGGCAGCACCGCCATTCAGCGGAACCGGCAGGAGTTATTTCCTCACCCGCCTGCTCACGGATGTCATCTTTGAAGAGGCGAGTATCGCGGGCTCAAATCCTGGCGCCGAACGCCGGGAACGTTTGATCCGCAACGGAGCGCTCGCGGCCGTGGCGGCTATTTGCCTGATACTGCTGGGCGCCTGGAGTGTCAGCTACCTGGGCAATCGGACGCTGATTGCGGATGAACAGCGCGCCAAAGATGCCTATGCCGCGGCGGCGACGCCTCTGATTTAAGCGACAGTGAGCGATGATGATGTGGCCCGTGTGATGCCGGTCCTCGATCAACTGCGCGGCTTGCCGGCGGGCTACGAAACTGCGCATTCCGGCGTTTCCATGATCCGGAGGTTCGGTCTCAACACGAGCCCGAAACTCGAAAGTCAGGCCGTTCTCGCCTACCGGCGTGCCCTGAACAGCTTTCTCCTGCCCAGGCTTCTCGTGGGTGTCGAAACCCAGCTCAAAAACAACATCGACAAACCCGATTATGTGAACGTGTTTCTGCCGCTCTACCTGATGATGGGCGGCCAGGGTCCGATGGATTCGGCGCTCGCCAAATCTTCGATCGTGACCCTCTGGGGCTCGCGCGCCTACCCGAATCTTCCTCCGGCGGACAGCTCATCGAAGCTCGCGGCGCATGTGGACGCGCTGCTTGAACAACCTGTCACGCCGATTGCTCTCGATGGCTCGTTGCTCACCCGGGCGCGCCAGGTCGTCGCGAGCACTCCACTTTCGGCGCGAGCCTACGCCGCCATAAAAGACAGTGCCGCTGCGAAGGCACTGCCCGAGTGGCGGATCGTCGATCATGCGGGCGCGGATGCCAATCAGGTGTTGACGCGCGCCTCCGGAAAGCCGCTTTCCCAGGGCATTCCCGGATTCTTCACCTATGACGGTTTGAACAAGGTTCTGTTGCCGCAAATTCCGGGCGCCATAAAGCAGGTGACGGAAGCCCGTTGGATATTGGGCCCCAATAAGGCGCCGGCTGTCGATCAGGGCGCGATGACGCAATTACGCAACGAGATTGCAGGCGCCTATGCCGCCGATTTCAATTCCGCATGGGACCAACTTCTGTCCGATGTCACAGTCGTTCCATTCAAGAACGCCCAGGATGCGACCGATATCCTGGGAAGACTTTCGGGCCCGAGTTCGCCCCTGAAGATCTTTCTGATTGCCGCTGCGCAGGAAACCACGATGAATCGGCCTGCGGGCAATGGTGCTAATGCCGCCGGCGCAGCCGCTCAAGTTGCGCGAAACGCAGTCACTTCGGCCGCCGGAAATGCTGCCGGCGTGCTCAACAGTCTCGCGCCTGCGGCAGCCGGCCCTGAACTTGCGGCAGCCGCGATTGATGCGCATTTTCGCGCGCTGCACGAATTCGTCTCCGGAGCTCAGGCCGGCCAGTCGCAGCTCGACGATTTGCTCAAGCGCCTGGCCGACACTTCGACTCAGTTGGCGACCGCCCCACCAAATGGGCCAACTCCCAACGGAAACGCGATCGCGCAGCTGGGGCAGTTGGCGTCGAGGCTGCCGCCACCCCTTGGCGGCATCGTGGCGAAAGCGACAGGCGCTTCTTCCGATATTGCCGCAGGCGCAAGCCGAAAGTCGATTCAGGATCTTTATGCGTCGACGGTGTTGCCACTCTGCCGTCAGGCCCTGGAGGGGCGGTATCCCTTCACACGGGCCAGCTCCATCGACACCGGGCTCGGCGATTTTCAGCAACTCTTCAAGCCTGGCGGCATCCTGGACAATTTCTTCAATATGAACCTCAAACCCTATGTTGATACGGCGCGATCGCCATGGACCAATCAGAAAGTGAACGGCGCCGATCTTGGTCTGTCCCGCGCAGCGCTGGTCGAATTTGAGACGGCCCAGCGGATTCGTGACAATTTCTTCGCCAATGGTGGAAGCATGACCACCGAATTCACTTTGGCGCCCGCAGAAATTGGCGATGCCAATGAGGTGGATTTCGACGCCGATGGTCAGGTCTTGAAAGTCACACGTGGTCAGACTGCATCACAGCGGATGCAGTGGCCCGGACAAAACAGTTCGGACCACGCAAAGCTGACGCTGACGCGCGCCAACGGGCAAACGGCGAGCGTGGATGCCTCTGGTCCGTGGGCGCTCTTCCGGCTGCTGGACCGCGCCCGCATCGACGCAAGCCTTCCTGATCAGATGACGGTTGCATTTGACGTGAACGGAGCCATCGCGACCTTCCGGCTTCGTGCCCAAAGCGTTCGCAATCCCTTTCACGCGCGCGATGCGTCCCAGTTCCAATGCGTGCCACAGCTTTGACCGGGACCACCGGATGCTTTGGGAAAATTCCGCAGCTTGGCGACTTCATCACGCGAAACCTGCCGCGCGCATTTGTCGATTCATGGGACGCATTCCTCGGTGAACTGATGACCGGCAGCCGCGCCGCCCTTGGTCCGCAGTGGCAGGAGATTTATCTTCAGGCGCCCATCTGGCGCTTCACACTGGCAGCCGGTCATGCCGGCGTGCTCCCTGCCGCTGGCGTACTGATGCCGAGTGTCGACAGGGTGGGGCGCTATTTTCCCCTCACGATTGCGGCAGTGTCCGTCCCCGGCGTGGTTGATTTGAACGATGGATGGTTTGAGCGAGCCGAGGCGCTGGCGCTGGAAATCCTTGGAGATGGCTTCGACCCTGCCTCGCTGGGTGAGCGCATCGGCACATTGGGAGCACCCGAATCCGGTGGGGAGCCGGACGATGACCTTGCATGGTCAAGTCCCGGTTCGGCTGGCGTGGAGCCCCTGGGTTTTCGCGCCGCCAGCCTGCCGCAAGGTTTGCAATGCGCGGCCCTGCTCGATTGCGACTTTGCGCGTTGGGGCTGGAAAATTGAACCGATGAAGGCCGCGCAGCATTCTGCCGAAGCGCCGCCAACGCAATGACGGAATTTTATTTCAGGACGGCCGGGCTCAGCGATATCGGCCTCAAGCGGGCCGAAAATGAAGACTCCATGCTTCTGCGTGACGAAGCGGCGCTTTGGCTCGTCGCCGACGGAATGGGCGGACACCATGCCGGCGCATGGGCCTCGAACCGGATCAAACAATCGCTCGAGGCGCTGGTTCTCACGGACGACTTCAGGACGAATTTTTCCCGGATCGATGCCGCCGTCCACGACGTGAATGGCGCAATCGTGGATGAGTCCCGGCGCGCCGGCGCGACGATGGGAAGCACGATCGCAGTCCTGCATTGCTGTGGCGGTAATTTCGCAATTCTGTGGGCCGGCGACAGCCGCATTTATCTGCAACGGGACGGCGCGCTCTACCGCTTGACGACCGATCACTCCCAGGTCCAGGAAATGATCGAGGCCGGGCTCATCAGCGAAGACGAAGCGAGCACACATCCGCGCCGGAGCGTGCTGACGCGCGCGGTGGGTGTAGCGCCGGCCCTGCAGCTGGATGCGATTGTGGACCAGCTGGAAGACGGCGATACCTTTCTGCTGTGCAGCGACGGGCTGAGCACTCACCTGTCGGATGAAGAAATCGGACAGATCATGGATTCACGCTTGCCGGCAGAAATGGCTGCGAGCCTGGTGCGTCTTGCGCTGGATCGCGGCGGAAAGGATAATGTTACGGTCGTCGCCGTTGCATGTCAGCCGCTGTTGCAGAGCGCGACGATGGTTTGAGATTCGCGCCGTTACGGTTGTTTCAGTCCGAATTGGGGAGGCTCGCCATTGGCCTGGTTCGCACGGATTGATCGCTACGGGAGCGCCCACCTGGTGCGCTCGCAGGACACGGTTCTGAAAAACGGTCAGGACAACTCGAACTCATGCGGCATCGCCAGCATGCTGATGGTCAATTTCAAGGTAAAAAAGCATCTGATGGCCATCGGGGCCGTCGGATCCTTCGCTCCGGTGAGTACCGTCCCTGGTGCATTCACCGGTTTCCAACTCACCAAATCGGCAATTAACGAAGCGGTTAAAAGCGAGCCCGAGGTCTATAAAGTCTATACATCCGTAACCGGATCAATTTACGACGGCTCTACTTACAGCGACGGCATGCAGTTTCCCGCAGTCCTGAGAAGGCTCAATCTTGGTGATTGGGAGTGCGTGAATGTCGGGCAGACGGGCATGTTCGACGCCATAAAGAACGCCACGGACGACGGAACGCCCGTGATCGTGCACTGCGCCTGGAATAGCGGCGGCGCGCATTTCATGGTCGTGGACGAGACGCACACCATGATCGGCAGTTCGATCTGCGTCTGTGATCCATGGGACGGTGAACTGCGCCTGGTTGACGCCAGGCCGAACAGCGTCATCAATTACGATCCGAATGCGTTTGTCTTTTCCATCGCCTTCGGCGGCAACCGTCACAAATACGACTCGGCATGCCCGGGCAAACTCAGCGGCTGGCTTATCCGCAAAAAGTTCTGACTTACCGCTTTAATGCCGCTTTGAGAGCGCCCCGCTCGTAAAGACCCTGCTGGCCAATGTTGAGTTTCGTTTGAATCTGCCCATTGGCGGCGAACTCGGCGCCATAGCCGTTCAATTCGCCGTCCTGCCAGCGCCCTTCCGACCTGTTCTGGCCGTCCCAAAGTCGTACGCCATACCCCGTCTGCTTATCATTGGTCCATTGGCCGATATTCTCGCGGGCGTAGTTCGTGTTCGAATCCGAATAATAGAAAATCCCGTAACCCGAATAGTGACCGTTGCAATAATCGCCCTCATAGCGATCGCCGTTCGGCCAGGTCAAGACACCGACCCCGCAGGGAATTCCATCTTTCCAGGTACCTTCGAAAGTGGGACCGGAAACAGGAATACTCTTGCCAACACCGTTACGGCCGTCGTTGTTCCACTCGCCCTCATAATGTTCACCATTGACGGCGATCCAGACCCCATTGCCCTGCCGGACGCCATCGCTGACGGTTCCCGCATAAACTCCGAGCCTTTGTGCGGTGAAGTCCTGGACAACGACGCTGCCGGGGTGACTGGGGCTTCTTGCGCGTTTTTCCGCATCACGGGCTGCGGTGGCGGCCGTAGCTGACCGCATTTGCGCCGCACGGGCTGCGGCGGCCTGCTGGTTTGCCCGGGATTCGGCATCGCGCGCCTGCTGGATCGCGCTGCCAACATCGGGCGCAAGACGGCCGATGCATTCGGCAGCCCATTTCGGATCGTTAGGACCGGCATCTGCCGGACATATTGCCGGCGCCTGGCTCGTCTGCGCGTTCTGGAGTGGTTTCGCTCCAGCGGCATCCTTCCGTGTTTCCGCGCGGTTCAGGCTGGCAATCCTGTCACTCGCGTCCTTCGCATGGCAACCGCGCGGAAACGCCTGGAGGAAAGCGTTCAGTCGCGCAGTCTCCGTGCTGTTCCGCACCGTACCCCATGCTCCGTCTTCTCTCGGATCGCAGGCCGATACAGATGGTGCGGGCTGTGGTTTCAAAGAGGCAAGTCGGTCCTTTGCCTCCTTCGCGTGACATCCATCCGGATAGCGTTTGATGAAATCCTGCAGCGGCGAAGTTTCCCGCGTGTTGCGAATGAAATCCCACGCTCCGTCTTCCCGGGCGTCGCAAACGCGGGGCGGCGGCGAAGCCGGCGATTCGCCTCCGCAAATCCCGGCGATACAGGGTACCGCGGCCATCGACTGCGATCCGAAAGACCCGGGTCCCGGCGGAAGCATGAAGGTCAACGCAAAAGCCAGAACTCCCGCCGGAACAATTCCGCCGGCCGGAACCCTGGATTTTCGCTTGCGGATTATTCCCACGGCTCAACCCCTGACGATACCAATTCTACACGCGGGCGCGGAAGCAGGAAAGCAGGCACATCAGCGGAAGGTCCGTCGCTATTGCGATGCTGCTCCCGTCGCGGCGCCCGGCGCAGCCGCGACTTCGTACCACGCCATTTCCGCTCGCCAGCCATTGGCGCCGGCAAGATTGGCGAAACGCTTCGGCAGGTCGTCCGGGGCCTTTGCGTAATCGCCGGGTTTCAATCCGAGATCGAACGGCCCCTTGCCCCTGAGAAGGATCAGTCCGAAACGTCCGTTCGGACTATCGCGCGCAGCCATTTCGTCCGTGCACAACGTCATTCCGTAATTGTTATTGTCGATATTCCGGATGGCCGTTGTCCGCCGCCGCATCTGGTCGAAGCTGGCCCTGTTCGGGATCAACTGCAGCATCCTTCCGTCCGGAAGCAGAGTGATCAGCGAGAAATCGTTCGCTGGATTGCCGACATTCATGGTGAATTTCACCTCGGCCTGCTTCAACGGTCCGCGCGGACAATCGGGAGGCTGGCCAAGCGCAAATACGGGCTGCTCCATCTGAAGCAATGGCGCGCTCCCGGCCGTGGAATTGCGAAAGGGAGAAATGGCATCCAGCACGGCGCAGGCGGCGGGCTGAACCGGCCAGACCTTGCTGGTATCAACATCAAGCATGTGATCCGCAGGCAATGCCGCCGCCCGCTGGATTTCAGCGGCAAGATTTGCAGGCATTCCGGCGACACCCGACAGCGCAACACGCATCTTTGCGGCGGGATACCCGGTGTTCGGATAATCGGGGTCCACCCAGCGGCATGACATTCCCGCGAGACGGGTATTCACGCGCTGAATGACATCGTCCCGCGCCGGAAGGGAAGGCGCCGCCGGGACGGCGGACACCGGAAGGGCGGGCAACGGAGATTGCGCTTGAGCCTGGACCGGAGCAGGTGCCGCCGGTTCGGGCGCAGCGGCAGGCCAGAACCAGAACGCCGCGCCTGCCCCGGCAGCAGCGAGAAGTCCCGCGCTGCCCAGAACCGGAAGCAGCGGAAATTTTCTGCGTCGGGTCTCCGCCTCGGCCACCTTCGCGCGCCTGTTGAGCGAATCCGCGCGGCTGGCCTGGAGCCCGGGTTTCTGGATCGGTGCCGGGCGGATCGAGCGGCCGATCTCGCCAAGTTCCGTAAGCACCTCAGCCATGGATTGCGGGCGATCCGCCGGTTCTGGCGCCAGCATGCGGGAAAACAGTGGACGAAAAATCTCGGGCAGCGGCGACAGATCGGGAACGCTCTGGCGCTTCTTCATCGCCTTCAGAAGGCTGGTTCCCATATCCGGCGGCTGCCGTCCTGCAAGCGCAAGAACCGTCAGGGCCATGCTGTAGATGTCTGTCCTGGCCCCGATATCATCATCGTCGAACTGCTCCGGCGCCGCATAGCCGATATGCCCGACAAAACCGCCCTGGGTCGTGAAGAACGTCTCGTTCCCCTGAACTGTTTTCTTGACGATGCCGAAATCGATGATTTTGGCCTGTTCGAGAAGGCCGCGCGCCAGGAGAACGTTATCGGGGCACATGTCCCGGTGAAACCGGTCAAGTTCGTGGGCCGCGGCAAGCGCCGAGGCGATACGTTCGGTAAAGGCCAGGAGGCTCTGATTATCGAATTCCTGCGTGGCCAGCACGGATGCCAGTGTGGGGCCGTCCACAAACTCGGTCACGATATACAGGACGTCCAGCACGGGATCCCGCGCGAACACCCGATACTGCACCAGCCCGGGATGGGCCAGTCGCATCAACGTGTCGGCTTCCTGCTTGAACATCCGCTGCAAATTCGGGTCGCTCGCGAGTTCCCTGCGGATGATTTTGATAGCGACGCGATCCCGCACATTGTTGAGCGCAGAGCCTTCATAGACCTCGCCCATCCCCCCGCGGGCAATGAACCGGCGCACGTCGTAGATCCCGTTCAGGACCGCGCCGACAAATTCCGGCGATGTACCGGTCTCGGGCGCGGCCATGCCCGCAATGCGCGTCCTGTCGTCAGGTTCGGACATTGTGAGGTGCCCCTGAAGCCACGGAATGTCTTGGCGAAATTCCCCTAAACGTAACATTGTGCAGCACGCGCCGCAAACCTGCGGGACACATGCGCCAATGTGCCCACAATCACTTTAAGGTTTTCGCGAAACGCCGGGGCACATCCATCGAACGACCCCATCACGAAGGCTGAAGACTTGGCCGCACAACCAGACAAAGTCTGCAAGCAATTTTTTCGGGGCAGAGGTCGAAAGTTCAACCCGCATAACTCGGCGACACGGCCGGTCCAGCCCTGTTGGATCGAGACGCCGCTTAACCCGTTCGGCCCCAGGTTGTCACCCATGTCTTAGGAACGTTCTGTTACCTATGTGTCGGGGCTGGACACTGGTTTTTCTGGTAGCAGCGGAGGCTACTGAATTGATCGCTTAACATTTTGAGTTTGCACGGTATATTTTCCGACGGTACCTATTGTTGCCCCCAAAACTGCCCCCAGCCGCGCGCGTTCACCGGGGCACATGACCGAACAGCACTTCCCACAAACTTGCCAGGACGGCCGCGAACGTTAATGGGTAAGCGGATCGCTCGCCGGCGCAAAACTGCCCGGTTGCTTGCCTCTCAAAAAGGGGGTGGTGGTGCCAAGAAAAGTCGCAAAGGGAAGAACGTACGATGTCCCGTTCGTAGGGATCGGCATCACGCCGGCACGACTTAGTCGGAAGCAGACTGACGAAGTCGCGAGAATTCTTGGGCGTGATCCCAGCCCAGAATTCATGCACGCATATTGTTATGAGCTCGCAGTCTATGACGCGCATCACAAGGCCGTCACGAGTTCTACTCCAGCGGCCGTTCAAAAGAGGATTGGGGCGGTCGTCGATCACGCAAAGGCGCTCCAAAACAGCCTGAAGAAACTCACGTTGACGGACAAGATGATTTTCGGCCGCTTCGCAGATCGTCGTTTTTTGCGCGAGCAACGGTACGCCGGAATAGGTGAACTGGCGGAAACAATCGTGCATTTTCTGCCCGTGATGGAGGATGCGCTCACCCTCGTCACCAACGAAACGAAGCAAGGGCGTCCGCCCGCGTTCGCAGAACATCAGTTGGCGTCCTCTCTGTCAGATTTTGTTCGAAGAGCTTGGCACCGCGCCGGTGTCGACGAAGAATGGAAAATTCGACCGTCTTCTTCGCGCCGCCTTCGCCGCGATTTCGAAGCCTCGGAACGATGTGTCTGATCTCATTCGCGTCAGTCTTCATCCGGCGCCAACCGCAATACGGCAACATCCGGAGTTTCTATTGTTGCCGCGCTTCGCCAACCGAACGCCTGAACCGACCGAATTGACGCAGCACAAGGAGGCGGGAACTAACAACCGAAAATAGGCGCTTTTTTCCCCGCTCCAGTAGTGGCCCAAGTTGGCCCGTTTCAACCACTGGAGTCACACCGATGCTGACATTGGTTCGGATACCCGACGCGTTTAGGCGGTTGAGGGAATCCAAAAGCGGCGGCTACGCCAAAATGGCGAACGGTCTGCTTCCGCGGCCTGTAAAAATTGGACCGCGGGCAGCTTGCCTTCCCGATGACGAAGTTGAGGCGATCATCCGTGCCCGGATCGCCGGCAAGAGCGACGATGACATCCGCGCACTGGTCGTGGGGCTTGAAGCAGCCCGCAAGGACACAGCACCGTGACGGCGGCTGCGATTGCCCGCGCCTTGGGCGGGGCCGCGCGCGAAGGCAACGAGTGGCGCTGCCGTTGTCCGTTGCACGGCGGCCGGAGCCTGACACTTCGCGACGGTGAAGGGGGACGGCTTCTCGCGAAGTGTTTTGGCGGCTGCGAAATGCGGGACGTGCTTTGCGAGCTTCGCCGACTCGGCTTACTCGATACTGCGCCGCTGAGTTTCCAGACCGTCCAAACTCCTCAGGTCCGGCGCGATTGCCGCGCACGCGCACTCGCGATCTGGCGGGATGCGCGCCCGATAACCGGAACCTTCGCCGAGAAATATCTCGCGGCGCGCGGCATCTGTTTGAACGACCTTCCTGTAGAAGCGCGGACGAATCTCCGCTTCCATCCGAATTGCCCGCATCCAGGCGGCGCACGCTTCCCGGCAATGCTGGGTCTCGCAGAGCACGTCGAGCACGGCGCAGTGGCAGTTCATCGCACGTTCCTGAAGCCGGACGGGTCAGGGAAGGCGGATGTTGAGCCGGACAAGGCGACTCTCGGTCCCGTTGGCGGTGGTGCCGTGCGGCTTGGAGCAGCGTGCACGGATCAATGGCTCATTCTCGCGGAAGGTATCGAGACAGCCGCCAGTGTCGCCGCTGCGAGTAGTTTGACAGCATGGGCGGCTCTCTCAACGTCTGGTTTGGGCAATCTTGTGCTCCCGGATACTGCGCGAATGGTGCTAATCGCCGCGGACAATGACGCAAGCGGCGCCGGCCAACGCGCGGCGCGAGAGACTGCGGAACGGTTCCTCCGTGAAGGTCGCCGCGTGCGCATCGCCACACCCGAGATGCCCGACACCGATTTCAACGACTTGCTCGGAAGCCCCGAGCATCGCGAGAATTTGCACCATGCCTCCGCTTGATGCCGGAGCCAAAAAAATTCGCATACTGATCGACAAGACAGATGATGTGAAACTCGAATCACCGCGCCCGCTGATGCGCGAGCTGCCGCGCGCCGATCCGTTCCCGGCTGATGCCCTGGGCGACGATCTCGCTCCAGCGGCACGCGGAATCCATGACCGGGTGCAGGCGCCGCTGGCGATTTGCGGGCAATCCGTGCTCGCCGCGGCAAACCTCGCGGTGCAGGGGCACGCCAACGTCAAGCTGCCCACAGGGCAGGAAAAGCCTCTGTCGATTTTTGCCGTCACGGTCGCGGCAACGGGCGAGCGCAAGTCGGCAGCGGATCACGAAGCCGCTTGGCCGATACGCAAGCGGGAAGAGGCGCTTCGTAGCGATTGCGACGCGGAAGTGCTGGGCTATAGCAATGACAAGGCCGCCTGGGACAAGGCGCGCGATCACGCGGTGAAGCTAGGCAAAGGAGACCGCGCGAGAATCAAGGCCGCGCTCGATGCACTCGGACCGGCACCCGTTCCGCCGCTGGCGCCGCTGCTCACGTGTCCCGAACCGACCTTCGAGGGTCTCTGCAAGCTCTTCGCGGTCGGCCGGCCGAGCGTCGGCATCTTCGCGAGCGAGGGTGGGCAGTTCGTTGGCGGGCACGGCATGTCGGACGATGCCAAGCTCCGCACGGCGGCCGGTTTGTCCAGCATATGGGACGGCGAATCTATTAAGCGCGTGCGCGCCGGCGATGGCGTGATAGCGTTGCCCGGCCGGCGTCTTGCCATGCACCTGATGGTGCAGCCCGACGTTGCAGGCACGCTGCTCAACGATAGGTGCCTCGCCGATCAAGGGCTGCTGACACGGCTTCTCATTACAGCACCAGATACAGCAAGTGGCACGCGGTTGTGGCACGCGGCGACGCTGGAATCCGATTCAGCGATAAAACGTTATGGCGCACGTCTGCTCGACATTCTGGAACTGCCCCTGCCGCTCGAATCCGGCGCTCACAACACGCTGGCGCCGCGCACGTTGCCGCTTTCATCGGCTGCCGCCCGCACTTGGATTGCCTTCTATAACCATCTCGAAAAGCTCATTGGTGATGGCGGCGAACTCGCCCCGATTCGCGGCCTCGTCAACAAACTGCCGGAACATGCCGCGCGTCTTGCCGCAGTGCTTACATTGGTGAAGGACATCGAAGCGGCCGAAGTGAGTGGTCGAGAAATGGAAGCAGGAATCGAATTGGCTCAGCACTATGCCGGCGAGGGCCTTCGGCTCGAAGGAGCAAGCCGAATCGACGAAAGGCTGAAGACGGCGCAATCGGTACTGCACTGGCTGCGGCGTTCCTGGAATGAACCGTTGATTTCGCTTCCCGACATCTACAGGCTCGGTCCGGAGCGCATTCGAACCAAAGCAGCGGCGTCGTCCTCTGTCGCAACGCTTGAGGATCACGGCTGGCTGATCCGCGTTCCTGGCGGTGGAGTTGTATCCGGTAACCATCGCCGCGACGTGTGGCGGATCGTGCGGGAGTAAGCTGTGGGCTTCACGAAATTCGACCCTCGCGGTTTTCTCGAAAGTCAGGAATTGAGCGCACCGCCTGCGAAAGCCCTGAAAGCTGCGAAAGACACGCCAAGTTTCGCGGGTTTCGCAACTTTCGCAGAGGTCCCCCCTGATCCGGCAATTATTGCGCCACTGGAATTTGTCGCCAGTGTCGCGCAGCCGAGCGATGGCGAACCACCATGGAAGAACCCTTGCGCCGCCCGCCGCGGCCGGATCGAATTCGGACGGCCAAATCCATTTCTGCGAAGTCTGCGGGGCGTGGGGCATGTTCGGCTACGGTGTTTTGGCCGATAAGCCCGGCCGCTGGTACTGCGGGGAGCATCGACCGGAGCTTCGCAAGTGACCGACTGCGCACGACGTGTATGCTTGATGATTTCGTGATCTCGAATGAGGATCGAAACCGTGAAACGACTCGTCGAATCGTGGCTTCGCGCCGAGGAAGAAGCACACGGCAACACGCCTGCAGCAGCGATCCGGCGCATGAATGAGAAACGCAAAATGCGGCTGACGCATTCACGCGTTTCCGAGTGGCGACGCGGCGTCTATGTGCCGATGCCTCTTGTCTTGTCCCAAATGCTCTACCGAACACTGCCCTGGGCGCTGGAGAAGGCGGGAATCCAGGCGACACCGAAACAGATCGATGCACTCGAAAAGCTGATCTGGGTTATCCGCGAAGAGAACGGCCAGTCAGGGGTCGAGCTACTGTAGGCGCACGCTGTGTATCCCCAACATCAGAACCGGCGCAGCATGGGCCTGACCCGCAGGCAGGAAGCGTTCGCGGTCGCGTATTGCCGCCGGATGAACGCGAGCGCTGCGTATCGCGAGGCTTACGCGCCGAGGAGAATGAGTGCAAAGACCATCAATGAGGCGGCGTGCCGATTGAAAAAAAATAGCAAGGTCGCAGCAAGGATCGAGGAGATTACCGGTCCGGCGGCCGAAGCAGCCAGTCTCGACAAGGGGGCGGTCCTGAAGATGCTCCTCGACACTCGCGCGCGGGCCATGGCTGCCGGACAGATCGGCGCCGCTATCAGGGCCATCGAGCTACTGGGCAAGGCTATCGGAGTGTTCAACAAGCGCGTTACCGTCAGCGGCGACCGGGACAATTCAGTGAGTGAAATACACCGCGTCATCATCGTCCCGGCGAAGGGCTCGGTAGACGCGCCGATGGATGTCACCCCGCCAGAAACTACGGCGCCGGAAGTAAAGCCGTTCGAATTGGTGCGCGTCGATGGACGCTATCGCTGGTGAGACTGCTGAAGGCCCGCTGCCCTGCCCGATGCGGGACGGCCGCTTCTGGAGCTAGATCGGACATTTCTAGGGGATCCGCCTTCGGCTCAATTTGACCCATTACGGACATAGCGCCCATTGGAAATTTCGTGGACACCGAGGGCCAATTCAGGTGCCGTGGTAAGTACCGAGATATACGCGTATCGTGTCGCTTCTCACCTGCGGCCTCTTAATTCGTCTGTGCGCGCGTCACCCACAGCTGACGTCTCTGACCGGTTCTTTGGGGTAATTAGGCAATGGATTTCTTGCAAGCGCTGAGTTCGCAGGCGGCCTTCATTAACTCCTCAGTCATCCCGTGGGTATTGCGCCTCGTGATGATCGGGCTCGGCTTATCATTTGACTTTAGCCGATTTCAGACGCGTGTTCGTGTACCCAAAGGCGGTGACCCTCGGCCTCGTCGCCCATTAATCGGACAACCGCTGGTCGGGTTTGGTTTAGCTCTCCTCTTCAACGCCCCGCCAGCCATCGCAATGGGCTTGATCATCCTCGCCTCGTGCCCGAGCGGCGTAACGTCAAACGCTTACACGTTCGCCGCCCGAGCTGACGTTCCGTTATGCGTCACGCTGTCGGCCCTGACGAGCATAATCACGATATTCACGATTCCATTTTTTATTAACCTCGGCCTGCAAACCTTCGCCGTGGACGGAGAACTCACGGCTCTTCCCGTTTCGCGGATGATGCTCGAGCTGATTGGGTACACTTTAGCCCCTCTAACTCTCGGCATGTTCATTTGCGCTTGGTTTTCGAGTTTTGCCGAATCAGCAGTCGAGCCGATTCGCAAATGTATCTTGTACTTGATGTTGTTCGTTCTCATCTTGGGTGTTGTCTCTAGCTATCAAGAAATCATTGATCACTTTGCGACGGTTGGTGCTCTCGTCATCACCATAGAATCTGTTGTCGATGGGCATGGGCTATGGGCTCGCCCGACTGGTAGGACTGCCGACGGCCCAAGTGATTACGCTGACCTTTGAGGTGGGAGATGCACAATCTCGCGCTAGCGTTCGCCATATCACGTTCTCGATGCTGCAGCGACCCGACCTGGCCGTTGCCGCTTTGCTTTATGCAGCGGTGATGCCTGCTACCGCGCTCTCGTTCGTGACGATTGCCAAGCGTCTGCTGGCTGCCGAACGACGGACGGCGAGCGCGGCCAGCTGAAGAACAGAAAGGCAGTCCATTTTCTGTGATTCTCGGCCGCATTCATACCGAACGTCCGCTCACGGGAAAACTGGACATTCGCGCGCACTGCCTTGATGGGCCATTGATGACCTATTGTGTCACCTCGTTCTGCTTTGATCGCCACGCCTCCTTGCTATCGTCCGCGCCCCTGGAACGGCGCATTCAGGAACTCTCGCTGAGTTCAAGCGCGGACATATCTACACCGCATATGATTGCGGCCTAGAGCTGCCGCTTGCCTGCTCTTGTCCCTAGATGTGCAGCATCTCCGCGTTAGCTGCACGGGACGATACGCATGGCCGACTCTCGAGGAATTCAACGCCGATCAGCTTGCTTTCTGGAACGGGCTTGGCGCTCAAACCTGGGTGGCACGACAGGAGCACACCGACATCACCCTGGCGCCGGTGTCGGAGGCGCTGCTCGCATTCGCCACGCCCCGCGCTGGCGAGAAGGTGCTGGACATCGGCTGTGGCTGCGGCGCGACCACGCTAGCTACTTTCCGGCGCAAAATTACGGGTTTTGAGTTGGCGGTCAACGGAGCGGGCAAAAAAGTAGCCCGCCTGGTGGGGCGGGCTACGTTTTGATCTTTTGGGTGAATAGGACGGCTACTCTTTGTCGCGATTGTGCATCGCGCGGCCGATATTGATGACATTGTCGGCGATGATGCCGAGGCCGACCCAGCGCTGCATTCCGTCGACGCCTTTGTAATGGCAACGGTTGAGCCCGTGGCGGCGCTTGACGACGCTGATACGGCCTTCGCAGCCGGTTCGCCACTTCTGACCTTTTTTGAACCAGCGCTTTTTCTGTTCGCGCTTTCGCTCTGCGCTTTTGGTTGAGCGGTTGGGAATGCAGACGCGTTTGACGCCCATCGCTTTTGCCGCCGCCTCGTTCCTGGAGGAGTAGAATGCAGCATCGGCGGCGACCAGACGCGGCACGCGCCCAAGCCGTGTCTGGTGTGTTTCGATGGCGGCGATCAGCAAGTCCGAGTCGTTGGGCCGCCGGCCATAAACTTCGTAATCGGTCACGATCTGGTTCTCGGCTTCCTGCACCTTGACCATCTTGCCGAACTCGTTGGGCTTGGCCGCCTTGCCCTTGCGGATGATTTCTGTTGAGGGCTCAAACAGGCTCAGGAGCTTGCCCTCCGAACGGGTATTGCCGCGGAAGATGCGAGCCCGGGCCTGCTTCATGACCTGCCTGACCAATGGAACCATGGCATCGATTTGCTGGCGCAAGCCGTCGAGTGCCAGTTGATCCAGGATATCTTTCGATCGTTTCACGCCCTGGACGATTTCGCGAGAGAATTGTTTCGCCTGTCCTACGACCCGGCTCGTCGAGTTGAGTAACTGCCCGTAAGCCCGGGCCAGACGCTCCTGATGCGGCTTGCCCTTGGCGCGAGCCGCGCGCGCAATGTCGAGCACGCGCAGCTTCACGCTGCGGCCACGATCGCACAATTTCGTTCCAACCTCTCCGGCGATCCTGGTGATCTTTTTCATCGTGCGGATCAGCACCCGCACACCGTCGCCCAATAAACTCGAATCCGTTGGATAGTGGACATTGGTCTCGACCACCGTGGTGTCCACGCGCAGACGCCGGCCTTTCACGATCCCCTTGTCCAGCGCGATCTTCACAAGCCGCGCGTGAACCTTCTCGATTGTCTCGGGTCCGAGCGCTGTTCCCCAGCGGCCCATTGTCTTGGCATCCGGCGCCTTTGCGGCGCCCACGCGAGTGAAGTCCCGGTACACCAGATTGGCGCGCACCTCGCGCTCCAGCACTTCATAGCTCCAGTTGCGAACATGCTTGAGGATCAGAAGCCGCAATACCATTTCGGCCGGAGCGGCGCGGCGGCCCCGGCTGCGGCTCTTGGGATGACGCTTCGACAAGGCATCGTACACAGCCGTCACCAGATCCTCGTCCGCCAGGACCTCATCGGCATGCGCCATCCAGTCTTCCCGCAGATCACGGACTTCCTCGACGATCAGTCCGTCGCCGAAGCTGAGTTGGGCTCGGCGCATCTCAATCATGACGAGCCTTCGAGCGCCGCTCCGGTCGAAGCAGCTCGTGATTACGCTCGCAAATCGCTTCAATGGCCTGCTTCAGACCCTGATAGTTCTCCAGCCAGCGGCGGACTTCATCCGCACGTTCGCGGCGCACGCTGATCTGCCGCGTGCGTCCGCCGGGATACGTCACAGTCAGGACAAAAACCCGGTGCCCTTCACCACGCGCGCACTTTGGACAGTTCCCGGAATGACGAACCGTCCGCTCCAGCAAAGTGCCGCGCAGCAACTCGCCGGTCACAGGCAAATTGCGCAGGAGCTTTTCGCGGGCTTTCAAGGTTCGGGGACGAATCATTCATAAGAATGAATCACCGGCCGCCATGCGCGTCAACACGATTTCCGTCTGAGCTTGCACATTTCCGCAAGTCGCCAGATTCTCCTGCCAAGATCGAAGCCGCTAATTTTGCGCCGGAAAGTAGCTAGCCTCTCAATCCGAAGGCCGCGCCTCCGGACCAACAATACTATCGCCCTGTCCACAACGCGGATTGTGTCGGGGAGTTTTTCCACAGCCGCTATAAGCGGACATTCAGGCATGGGGCGATTGACGGGCATCTGTTATCATAAGCCCAGGCGCCTTCCGGTCAGTACAAAACGCAAGGCATCCAGGCGCCCGCCGGCTCGTTGTAAAGGCCGATGGTCATCAGCGTCATTGGATACGCGACTCGCAGGCCGTTAGCCAGGCACCAGGCGAAGACCTCATAGTTTCGGGTCGGCAGCAAAAATCCCGGACCACCGAATTCTGGTGCCGCGCCGATGAGCGCCTGAAGATCGCGATTGGTACGGCACACTGTATGGGCGAAAAAGGCGACGCCGGTCGTATAGCCGGTGATCTGCCCCTGATGCTCAACGACCATCGCGGAACCCTGGCCAATCGAGTCGCTCAGTTCTTTCCCGCGGTCGAACCCGTGCACGTCGTGACACAGTGCTTTGCAGGCGGCAGCGTCCGCCGATGTCGCGGGCCTGACATCGTACCCGTGAAAACCGAGATTCAGCGGTTTGCCTTGCAGGACAGACAAAGGCTCCCGCGCGCGAAATCCGAGCGAGGTGTAAAGCGACATAGACCGATTGTGGTAAGTGGCCTGCAAAAGCCTTATGCCGGCCGCACCGCGCGAACGGCCACGATCGATGACATCCCGCATCAACGCTCGCCCGATCCCCTTGTTCTGCACGGTAGGATCAATTGAAATCGGACCGATCCCAACAACCACGGAGCGTTCATCGAGGAAGTTGGAGCCAACGGTCTTTCCGTCTTGCTCGGCGACGATGCTATAAAAACCGGGATGCGAGATCAGGCCACCCAGGAGTCCGGCCGCGATTTCAGGAGATGGAAAGTCCCGCGGAAAATTATGCGCATCGCAGATGGACGCAAAGGCCTCGAAACATATTCGTCCACATTGGTCTGCGTCCGCTGCTGTCGCTGGTCGGATCGTTTCGGCCATATCAGGCTCCTCCCGTGTTGGTGTTGCCGCTCAAATCGGTGATTAGAAGGGCAAGATCACGGACATCGGCTCTCGCCCGATAGCTCTCCTCAGCCTAATCCCAGAATCTGGACCGAAATCGCTTTCCAACCGGGGCTGAAGTACAGCCATGCCGCCGCAAGCTCGTTGACCAGCACCCAACTGCCGCCGAGCACATAGGCGGGATGCAAGCGGCCACGCGTCGCCAGATCGTAAAGCCCAAGCAATGCGATTAGGACATCGCCGCCAAAATTGTACGCAAGGAAGAATCCCCGAAACTGCCTGTCCCACCCGGCCCAATAGTCAATAGCCACAGTCGCGCGAAACCGGCAGTGCTGAGATAGAGCGTTGACAGCAGCATCAGCCTTTTGTGGGCGGATGAATCGCGGCGCAGCAAAAGCCCCGCGCCCGCAAGCCCGGCAAAGCCCAACATGTCGGTGATATTGATACTGATGAATTGCGGGTCTTGAATTCCAGGAAGTAGCGCTACCTGTCGTTGCACGGTCCAAGCGGTTGCCAGTGCAACCACCACCATGACCGGAATCATCCAGGCCGCGGTCATTCCCAAGCGGCGATGCATATCTATGCGGCGGTTGCGGATCAGTAGCACTTGCGTGGTCAGCAGCACCAGCCAGCCTAAGAAAAGCAGCGCGTGGACATGCACGATTAGCGGATAGGCGCGCGTGCTGTGGCGAATATGATTGACCATGTCCAGCCCGAAGCCACTGACAATGCCCAGCCAAGTTAGGACCAGCAGCAGAAGGAAGAAATTGCGGTCACAAACATGCGGCGGTGCGAACGGTTGTGATGGCCGTGATGCGCCTGCGATAGCTTCGACAGTCATGACCCTGGCCCCACAGCCTTCTCTCTGGCTCATTGAGACACAGGGGACCTCTACTGGCAACTTAGGTACAGTGCTGCCTTATTGTGAGCGGAGCCGAACGTTCGCGAACTGCGGCGAAGGTGATTAGTGGACCGTCTAGGACTCGAACCGCCGTATGCGCGTCCGCAGAACATGACCGCTCCTGGCGATCCGCCGCCGTGAAGCGACCTGCCGACCGCGTCAGGTGTGTGGGGCACACCGGACGTTTTTAGTATCGGAGGGCCAGGGCTGATGAACTGCCGTATTTCCATCGCCTGCGCCGCGCTGGCGGCAAGCATCGCCGCCGACATGCTACGGCCGCGACTAAGGCCGGAAAGTGCCGGTTTGCTGCATCAAGGCTTTAACAAAGTCAGGAGTTATTTGCACACCGTTCTTGCTCAAAGTCTCAGCCAGAGCGACCTCAACCGGCACCCGCGGCGCATCGGGATTCTGGATGTGTTTTTGCGCATCGCGAACGCGCTCGTTGCCCAGATTCAGTTCAAGTTCAGCCTCGCCCACTGGCAAGTTATCACCGGGCCTAATCTCATTGAAAAGCTGATGTACTTTTTGAGCATCGGTGCTGCGGCCCTCCTGCGCCAGAACCGTTTCGGCGTCTCTTGACAGAGAATCCAGGAAATTCTGCCTGTCCTGGGCCGTCATCTGATCGAACTGGATAATATCCATCGCCTGTGCCGCGCTGGCGGCAAGCATCGCCGCCGACAGGAATATCGCCGTTAGAACTTTTAAGCCGCTCATGCGTGTTCCCCGTGCTCGGTCAGCCGTTCATTGTTGAGGCGGATATTTGGGGCGGAAATTGGCGTTGACGGCTCTGAAACCCCTTATGAAATCCTGTGACGGAGGAAAATTATTCTTCTTCAATGTCACAAGCATTGCATCTTCAACTTCAAGCCGATGTGCATTCGGATCTTGTGTGGCTCACTTGGCATCGGCAATACGCGCCAAGTCCAGATTGCTGCGAAATTCTGTAATGCCTAAAGGCACATCGTCGCCCGCAGGTTTCTCTGTGAAAAGATTATTTACCTGCGCAGCCAGATCGCTTCTGCCCTCATCGATCAAGACCTTCTGCGTTCCATCAATGAGGTCAGCTGCATATTCATTTCGATCCTGGCTCGCCATTTTGTCGTACTGTCGTATTTCCATCGCCTGCGCCGGACCAGAAACAACCAGGGCTGTGGACAGCAAAGAGCCAGCCGCCAACCCGCGAAATCTGTTCATGGGAGCCCCGCCTTTGCCGAAATCGGGGCCAAACCGTAGGCCCAAGCCTCGTGCCTCGCAAGCGCACCGCTACGCTCGTCCCGGATGGCCGTTGATGGCGAGATTCCGCCTTCCTTCCTCGCTGCCATCATGGCCGCTCTGGCGGTCAGACCAGACAGGCGCGAGCGTGGTTTCCGCTTTTCTTGCGCGAGGACGGCTTCGTCCCTAGCTACTTTCCGGCGCAAAATTACGGGTTTTGAGTTGGCGGTCAACGGAGCGGGCAAAAAAGTAGCCCGCCTGGTGGGGCGGGCTACGTTTTGATCTTTTGGGTGAATAGGACGGCTACTCTTTGTCGCGATTGTGCATCGCGCGGCCGATATTGATGACATTGTCGGCGATGATGCCGAGGCCGACCCAGCGCTGCATTCCGTCGACGCCTTTGTAATGGCAACGGTTGAGCCCGTGGCGGCGCTTGACGACGCTGATACGGCCTTCGCAGCCGGTTCGCCACTTCTGACCTTTTTTGAACCAGCGCTTTTTCTGTTCGCGCTTTCGCTCTGCGCTTTTGGTTGAGCGGTTGGGAATGCAGACGCGTTTGACGCCCATCGCTTTTGCCGCCGCCTCGTTCCTGGAGGAGTAGAATGCAGCATCGGCGGCGACCAGACGCGGCACGCGCCCAAGCCGTGTCTGGTGTGTTTCGATGGCGGCGATCAGCAAGTCCGAGTCGTTGGGCCGCCGGCCATAAACTTCGTAATCGGTCACGATCTGGTTCTCGGCTTCCTGCACCTTGACCATCTTGCCGAACTCGTTGGGCTTGGCCGCCTTGCCCTTGCGGATGATTTCTGTTGAGGGCTCAAACAGGCTCAGGAGCTTGCCCTCCGAACGGGTATTGCCGCGGAAGATGCGAGCCCGGGCCTGCTTCATGACCTGCCTGACCAATGGAACCATGGCATCGATTTGCTGGCGCAAGCCGTCGAGTGCCAGTTGATCCAGGATATCTTTCGATCGTTTCACGCCCTGGACGATTTCGCGAAGAATCGTTTCGCCTGTCCTACGACCCGGCTCGTCGAGTTGAGTAACTGCCCGTAAGCCCGGGCCAGACGCTCCTGATGCGGCTTGCCCTTGGCGCGAGCCGCGCGCGCAATGTCGAGCACGCGCAGCTTCACGCTGCGGCCACGATCGCACAATTTCGTTCCAACCTCTCCGGCGATCTTGGTGATCTTTTTCATCGTGCGGATCAGCACCCGCACACCGTCGCCCAATAAACTCGAATCCGTTGGATAGTGGACATTGGTCTCGACCACCGTGGTGTCCACGCGCAGACGCCGGCCTTTCACGATCCCCTTGTCCAGCGCGATCTTCACAAGCCGCGCGTGAACCTTCTCGATTGTCTCGGGTCCGAGCGCTGTTCCCCAGCGGCCCATTGTCTTGGCATCCGGCGCCTTTGCGGCGCCCACGCGAGTGAAGTCCCGGTACACCAGATTGGCGCGCACCTCGCGCTCCAGCACTTCATAGCTCCAGTTGCGAACATGCTTGAGGATCAGAAGCCGCAATACCATTTCGGCCGGAGCGGCGCGGCGGCCCCGGCTGCGGCTCTTGGGATGACGCTTCGACAAGGCATCGTACACAGCCGTCACCAGATCCTCGTCCGCCAGGACCTCATCGGCATGCGCCATCCAGTCTTCCCGCAGATCACGGACTTCCTCGACGATCAGTCCGTCGCCGAAGCTGAGTTGGGCTCGGCGCATCTCAATCATGACGAGCCTTCGAGCGCCGCTCCGGTCGAAGCAGCTCGTGATTACGCTCGCAAATCGCTTCAATGGCCTGCTTCAGACCCTGATAGTTCTCCAGCCAGCGGCGGACTTCATCCGCACGTTCGCGGCGCACGCTGATCTGCCGCGTGCGTCCGCCGGGATACGTCACAGTCAGGACAAAAACCCGGTGCCCTTCACCACGCGCGCACTTTGGACAGTTCCCGGAATGACGAACCGTCCGCTCCAGCAAAGTGCCGCGCAGCAACTCGCCGGTCACAGGCAAATTGCGCAGGAGCTTTTCGCGGGCTTTCAAGGTTCGGGGACGAATCATTCATAAGAATGAATCACCGGCCGCCATGCGCGTCAACACGATTTCCGTCTGAGCTTGCACATTTCCGCAAGTCGCCAGATTCTCCTGCCAAGATCGAAGCCGCTAATTTTGCGCCGGAAAGTAGCTAGGCCGGTTGGCCGGTTGCCCGGCGAACTTGTCTCGAATGGAATGAATGTAAGCGGTAAGAAAATCCGCGAAGGCGCGCACGTGTGGCGCCGATCGCAAATCCTCACGCACAATCAGCCACATTTCGGCGGCGAGTTCCGGTGGGGGCGGCATGCAGCGAACCAGATCCGGTTCGTTATCGCCCACGATGCACGGAAGCATAGCCACGCCGAGTCCGGCGCAGAGATTTGAGACAAGATTGGTAAGACTGTTGCTCCTAAAGCGGATGTCCGCATTGGGCGCGGCCTCGAACAGCCAAAGCGGTCCCGGCAATCGCCCCATTGGGCCATCCATCCCGATGATGCTGTGACAGGCAAGATCTGCACGCGTTTCCGGTACGCCTCGCTCGACGGCGTAACCGCGGCTGCAGTAGACCGACCAAGATACAGGCGGCAATTTTCGTATGACGATGCCGGCGCCGTCGGGGCGCGAACCGGCACGCAGCGCAACGTCAGCTTCGCCACGGGCGACGTCGAGCCGCCGATCTTCGGTAATCATTTCGATCCGCACACCGGGATGTAGTTTTTGAAACGAAACGAGAGACGGTGTGACGACGCTACGCGCCAGTCTTTCGCTCATGGTTAGGCGAACAACCCCCGAAAGTTTCCGTTGTCCCGCCGCGATATCGTCTTCAAGCGCCTGGATGTGGGCCTCGATGCGTTCCGCCGTTGCCGCCACCTCGCGGCCGAGCGTCGTGGCACAGTATCCACCCTGTCTTCGCTCAAAGAGGTCGGCTCCGATCGTCTCTTCAATGTGCGCGATACGGCGCGCGACTGTTGTTTGATTGACGCCGAGCGCCCGTGCTGCTCCGAGAGCCGAGCCCGTGCGCGACACGGCGAGTACAAAACGAAGATCGTCCCAGTCCATGGCTCCATCATGCAAATTTGCAGAATTGAATGGCAAGAGTGCTGATTGCGACGGCTGCCGCTGGTTCGTATCACAGCATCCATGGTGTTGGCGGGGCAGTGACAAGGATCTGTAGAGCCCCACATTGAATTCAAACCATCCAACGGAAGGAACTCGACAATGGCGGGTCCGATTGACGCGATAGTGGCCATCCACAATGCATTCCGGGCGGACATGGCAGGTATTGACGCCGCGGCGCGCGATGCGGCGCGCGGTAAGCTGGGGCTAGCGGCAAATATCGAGCGGTTCCGGTTTTTTAACAAGGTGCTGGAGTGGCACGCCCACGGGGAGGAAATTGCTATTTTCCCTGCACTTGAAAATGTCGCGCCGTTGGTCGCCGAGGCCTACGAAAAAGACCACCGCGGCCTTGACCGCGCGTTCGATGCTCTGAGCGATGCGGTTTCCGTTCACGACGCATGGGAGACGGCGCGTGCGACAGCCGCGTTCAAATTCCATCTCGACCTTCACCTCGACAAGGAAAAGTCTCACTTGTATCGCATCATCAAGGAGCGTGTTTCCGTGTCAGACCAGGCCAAGGCAGTCGGCGTCATGGCCGGTGCCGTTCCCCATGACCGCAACCCGGAACTCATCGCGTGGATGTTCCCGCTGCTCGGCGACCAGGACCGGGAGAACATGACCCGCGTCTGGCAGATGGTGATGCCGCCCAAAGTCTTTGTGGGCGCTATGCAGCTCGTGCGCCAGGCGGTCGGTGTCGGCTGGACGGATCTGAATTGGCGTATCCCCGAACTGGCTGCGTGAAACCGACGTATTGTCGAATCCCCGCTAAGGATGCCGGGCAGAGCATGTCTACTACTCTGCCCGGGTACATCAGACGTCGATCTGTTCGGCAATCGCCAAGGCGTCGTCCACCTCGATTCCGAGGTAGCGCACGGTGCTTTCAATTCTATTGCCCGCGGGCAATAGGATCGACTATCTCCCGTGTCGGACTATGTCCCGTCGTGATCAGTTGAGCTGATTTGGCGCGCGTTGGTGCTCAACGCGCCGGACATAGCGATCATCCTTGCCGGGCAATTCCGCCCGCAAGGAGAACGTCATGGAACGAACGTATGAGAGCGCTGCGGCGCTCGTCGGACGCGCCGGTGTTCCGCTCACAAGCCATCTTGGTCCGTTTGTCACATCGTTGATCGACCAGCAGTACACGGCGAGCGTCATTTACATCAAAGTACGGCACGCACTGGCGTTCGACCATTGGCTCGCGAAGCACGATGTAGTGTTGGCTGATCTTGGCTGAAGTGCACATCGGAGCGGTATCAGCACCGCCGTCGGCGTCGCCGACGTCTTGAGGCGAGTGAGTTCCTCACTTCGTGAGGGACTGCTTTATGCCAGGCGGCCATGTGCCGATCACCGGATGAGGCTCTTCATGAAGTTCCGGCAGACAGATCCCATAGTCGCCGCGGCGGCGAACGCATCGATCAGCTCTGGCTACGGACTATCGCGGTGAAGTGGCAACCGCGCTTGCTGTCGCAACAGAAGGCGCCGCGGGAACGGCGCAGGCCCGTCACCCGCTGGCGTGCGATTTGTGACCCGCCGAGGTCGTGCCCATGCTGATGGCTGCTCCCGGCCTTCGCGCGATCGCCATTTTCGAGGAGATCATCGCGCTGCAACTCGAAGACTGCGACTGGGACAGCGGCCACCTGCGCGTGCGCAGCAAGAGTGGGCGCGAGCAACTCTTGCCGATGCCCGCCGATGTGGGCGCGGCCATCGCTTTTGGGCTAGCGGACGGCGATCCCCCGGCGCGACCGCAGTAAAAAACTCGAAGTCGGCCAAGATTTCCTCGGCCATCGTCTTCGGCGGCGGCGCGGCTGCAAGTTTCAGCGATTCTTCGAGCGCGGGTGTTTGGCCAGGCGTGATAGAGACGCTCGGACAAACCGCCGCCAAGATCGATGCAACAGAAGCAGCAATATGCGCGTCTCGCGCTGGCGGCTTACAGATGTCGATATGGTTCGCGTCGACGCCGACCGGATCGCATCCCCCGACGCCGGGATTGGCGGTCATCTTGTCGACGATTGTTTTGCCAGACGTTTTCTTAATTTCGTAAAACGCCGATACCTTCACGGTCGGATTTTGATGCGCCCAGTTCTTGAACCAATTACCGAGTTCCAGAACCCCATCATTGCCGAGCGCGAGGTCCGCTATGACCTTGCTCGCCCCAAGCCCGGCTACAGATTTCAGCGATTTGGCGAGCACGCCCAATATATATATTTTCTAAGCCCTGCACCCAGATGTGGAGTCGCGATGAAGATTACCCCCTTCACCCGCGCCAGAAGGGCCTTGGATTCCGGTTGGGCGGAAAGTCAGCCAAAGTCCGCAGCATCTGTTTGATAACAAGCCCGCCGAGACTGTGACCAATCAAGACAAGACAAGGGCTTTTGGTTTTTGCGCTGACCAAACCATCGGCCAGCATCGTAGCTATATCGCCGAGCGATGCGCCAAGACCGCCGAGAATGCTCCCCAAGGGACTGGCCTTATAGCCTGCGCAGAAGACATTCGCGTTGCTAAAATCCTCCGCGACCCAGGTCGGCCAGCATGCCGCGGGGCTGAACCTCCATGTGCCAACACGATCACCGCCGAGACCATGGACGAAGACTACGTCCATTGCCGCGTTGGCATTCGGTACTGCAAAGGTGGCGGCTCCCACATAGGACAGGATAAAGTCCAGATATCCCTCCAATATTATGGTTGTGGAAACCCACTCCCAATCCAGCCGACGAACAATCGTCGGAGACATACGCTACGTGAGACGAGAAGAGTGCGAATCGGCCCCTCGGCGTCTGGTAGCGTAGCCCAAATTTCGCAGGTACACTTTGCGGAATTAACTACCCGAGATGATGTCGAGATAAAGGACCCCGTGGGAATACACTAAGTGCTGGTAGCAGCGGAGGGATTTGAACCCCCGACCAAGGGATTATGATTCCCCTGCTCTACCACTGAGCTACGCTGCCAAATCAGCCTATTAGGCCGTCGTCTCTGAGTCGTGTCTCGGCGATGTCTCAACGGTCACTTCGACACGGTGGGCCTGCTTATCGTAGCTTTTCCGGGTATGCAATTCCTCGCTCTGGCCTTCCTTCCACAACCGTCAAGGAGAGACTTTGTGAGTGACGAAGTCAGCTGCCTCATGGTCACCCTGCCATCAACCGAGCGCCTGCCATTTGCCAAACGGGCAATCGCCGCCTATTGCGCGCAAACGCACACACGGCGTGAGCTGATTGTTGTGCTCGATCACGGACCGGTCGAGGCGAAATCGGCGCTTGCGGCGTATATCCGTTCACTCGGCCGGGACGATATCCGGATCGTTGAGGCCACTGGGAACGTGACGCTTGGTGCACTTCGCAATCTCAGCCGTGCCAGCGCCCGCGGCGACGTCCACTGCCAGTGGGACGACGACGACCTGCACCACCCGCAGCGCATCGAACTGCAACTCGCCGCGTTGACCGAGAGCCGCGCGCAGGCGGTCTGCCTCCAGGAGGTGATGCACTTCTTCAGCATGACGCGCGCGCTGTACTGGACAAACTGGCGGGCAGCAGCGCCGACGGTTATGCCGGCGACCCTGATGTGCAGGGCGACGGCGCCCGTCTGCTACCCCGAAGCTGGACCCGAAGCCAGCCTAGGAGAGGACAGCAATGTTTGCATGCAATTTCTGCGGCTCGGCGCGCTGCATCCGCTGGCTGATGTCCCGCATATGATGGTCTATGTGAATCACGGCGCGAATACGCGCAGCGCTGACTTTCATACCATGCTGGCAAAACGCCTCGGTGTTTCGCAGGGCCTGCTGCGCCGCCGGGAAGCGAAGATCCGGGAATGGCTTCGGGCGTTCGAATTCGGATCTGGTGCGGTGAGTGTGCGCGGCCCGAACGGCGAAGCCTTCACGTTGGCTGACTAGCGTCGGCCCGACGCGAACGACCGATGTTGATCGGGGAGATTGCACTCAGTGCAGTACGCCCGGATTTGGTGTCAGCGCTGGGAGGCCAAGGTGGGCGCGCGCCGCATCATAGTCGATACCACTTTCGCCGCGCGCGGCGATCTCGAGCTGCAGCAGGGAACCGATCCGCGCCTCTGCGGGCAAACGGTTTAACGTGGAAAAACTGGCCCAATACAGGGCAAGCAGCTTCACCTCGGGAACCGGGTGGGCCGCATAGAAACGTGCTTCCCAACCCGGTTCTTTCAAGGGATCGCGCCAGCCGCTGCGGTGTGTCAGGTGGTAGCTCCTTGCCGCGGCGACAGGCACCATCCGAAGCCCGGACTTGCAGAGACGCAAGGCCAATTCCCGATGGTCGGTGATACCACACCACTCTGCGAAACCTCCGGTTTTCAGGAAGGACTCGCGCGGAACGGAAAGGTTGCTCCCCGTCGCCGCGGCCCAGAGAACAGAGCAGTCGGGATGGTCTCGAAGCGTGTCCAGATCTGATTCCTCCAACTGCCGCGGCCCGGCTCCCGGGTAAATGCCTCGTTCCGCACGCCGTGCAATCGCGTCGAAATTCTCCAGAATTTGCGCCCGGGTGACCCGCTGCCGATCTAATTCGCCAGGCATTGAGCGTGCCCCTCGCGCTTCCTCACCTGCCCGCGGACTTCCGGTCTCCGGATCGAGCAAGTAACGCGTGCACCGCAGGTGGAAAGCCTCTCCGCGCCCGATGACGCCGGAGTGCGTGGAATGCGCCGCTGCATGCCGCTGCACCAACTCGGAGCCAGCCAAGGTGTCTCCATCGAGGAAAACAATAACGTTCCCGGTGGCCGCGCGTGCTCCGGCATTGGACGCGGCCGAGCGGCCATGGGGCCTGTCGTGATGAATGATCGTTAGCGGCAACCAATCCGCCGCCTCCTCCAGTACGGCGCGCGTATGGTCGCGGGAGCCGTCATTGACGACCACCACTTCGGCGGGCTGACTTTGGCGCGATAGGGAAGTAAGGGTCAATCGAAGTCGATCACCCTCATCTTTCGAGCGAACAACTACACTGATCTTCACTAACCACTCCCCTGGCGCACGTAAACCGAGATGGTCCAATACACGCGCGGCCTCTCCAGCAACAGCACGACACTCCAGCGGCGGCAGCGGGTGTGAACTGCTCGCGCACCCAGGCCTGATCGGAGTGGGGCAACCCGTTCGCCCCAACAGGTTATGATTCCCCTGCTCTATCACTGAGCTACGCTGCCACAGGGCGGGCGATGTATGTCCCGCCGGGAAGATGAGTTAAGCAGACCCACTGGTGGGCAGAAGTCATCCACCCACCACTCCGGTGAACGCTGGTTACGAGCGTTGCGCGGTTGTGGTTCCCGTGGCGACCGGAAAATCGTTGCGGATCACCTTGCCGCCCTTCATCACGAACTTCACCCGCTGCAGCTCCGTGATGTCGGCAAGCGGGTCGCCGGCTACCGCAACGATGTCCGCGAATTTGCCCTTGTCGATGGAGCCGATCCGGTCCTTCCAGCCCAGCACTTCGGCATTGATAATGGTGCCGCCCTGGAGCGCACGGGCCGGCGAAAGGCCCGCCTTCTTCACCAGCATCTCGAAATCCAGCGCCTGCGTGCCATGCGCATAGGTCGCGCCGTCCGCTCCGCTTCCCACCATGATTTTCATGCCAGGGGTTTTCGAGGCCAGTTGCACAGCCTTGATGAAAATCGCCGTCATCCGGTACTTGCCGCCGGTCGCCTTGTCATCGTTATCGTCCATATAGGGCTCGATGTAACGCTGCAATGTAGGATCGTAGGTCAGGCCTTTGGCGACCATCATATTGGCCTGCGCCTGATCAAGACCGAAGGCGTGTTCGATCGTGTCGCATCCCGCGAGAATGGCGTTTTTCTGGCCCTCTCCGCCATAAACATGGCAGGCGGACTTGTGTCCCAGCCGATGGGTTTCGTCGATCATCGCCTGCAGCACCGGCATCGGATATGTCAGCACATATTTCGCCTCGCCATTCGGTGCAAAGGAATAGGCGCCGGTCGGGAACAGTTTGATCCAGTCGGCGCCATGCGCAATCTGGTCGCGCACCGCGGCGCGTCCTTCCTCGACATTGTGCACCACAGCGCTCGCAAGCGGATTGGCCGGTTTGGTATCGCCGGGTGGTCCCCACACAATGCCACGGGTCGAGACCTGCGCGCGCGGGCCGTCAATCTCTCCGCGATTGATCGCATCCCGGATATCGACATCGCCATAGCCGTTGCCGTGCGTGCTCATGTCCCGGACCGTGGTGAAACCGGCGCGCAGATCGGATTGCAGATGCTGAATCGCAATGAGCGTCGATGCTTCGCGCGACATTCCGGGCTTCGGCGTATCGAACATATGCGTGTGCGCATCGATCAGCCCCGGCAGCAGCGTGGCGTTTCCCAGATCGATCACCGGCATGCCCGCAGGGATGCGGATGGATTCGGCAGGCCCGACATCGCTGATTCGATCGCCATTCACCAGCACGACCTGGTTTGTGCGAACGGTGCCGGAGTTGCTGTCGAACAGGCGCGCCGCGCGTATGGCGTATTGCCGCTGCGCTTCCGGACATTGCAGCACGCCGCTGTCCGCGCCGAAGCAGGGTTGCGGACCGGCGCCCCGCCATGGTTGGCCGGGACCGCCGACGCCTTGCGCATCCGCCGCCGCGGCAAGACTGAATGCTCCGAAGAACCCAAGCGCAGCCCCGCGCAATCCTGCCTTAAGCCTCATCTGTCGTTTCCTCCCTGGATAACGCGCATAATCGCGCAGAGCGCAGTCATCTGCAAACCACGACGGTCGTGTTCCCTGTTCAGGCGAGCGCCTGTTTCACCCGCGCCGCCGTCATCGGAGAACGGCGCAGACGAACCCCTGCCAGCCGGAACACCGCATTGGCAATGGCCGGGCCGACAAAGGGCGTGCCCATCTGCCCCACCCCGGTCGGATGGTTGTCCGTCGCGATCAGCTGCACGTGAATTTCCGGAACGTCGCTCATGCGCGGTACCTGATAGTCAAAGAAATTGGACTGCATGACCGCGCCGTTTTTCACAGTAATTCGTTCGCGCAGCGACATGCCGAGGCCGTACACGATACTGCCTTCGGTTTGCGCGATGACGTTGTCGGGATGGACGGCGATACCACAGTCGATGGCGCACCAGATATTATGCACCTTTATAATTCCGCTGCCGCGGTCCAGCGACACTTCGACAATTCCGGCGATCGGCGTGTTGGAATAGTTGACGAATGCTGCCCCGAGAGCACGGCCGTCGCGGGCGGCGCCCCACTTCGCCATCTGCGCCACGGTTTCAACGATCTTCCGGCCGCGTGAAAAATTCTTCAGCAGGCCAAGCCTGAATTCGACGGGATCGGCGCCGCGCCTGGCCGCCACTTCATCCACGAAACTCTCTGCGGCGAAAACATTCGCGGTCCAGCCGACACCGCGCAATGGCGAGGTCCGCACACCCGAATCGCGGTAGATCTGCTCGCTCAGTTCGTGCGGAATGTCGTAACTGGAAAGCTCGACTCCGCGCATGACAATGCCGTCGCGGCCTTTGGCGGCCTCATAACGCACGGGATCCGCGAAAGGCAGAACGCGGTCGACGGCGATCCGCTGATGCCAGGCAATCAGCCTGCCGCCGGAATCCAGTCCCGCGCGCAAATGATGCGCCGACAGCGGCCGCATGCGGCCATTATGGACGTCATCCTCGCGCGTCCACAGCACCTTCACCGGGCGCCCTGCCTGTTTGGCCAGCAGAACCGCGTCGACGATGAACTCCTCATCGCGATGACCGCGGCGCCCGAACGCGCCACCCAGCAGCATGTCGTGCACTTTGACGTTCGCGCGGGGAATCCCGAGAACCTTCGCGACGGCTTCCTGCGCCATGCTCTGACTCTGCGTGCCGCACCAGATTTCCGCCGAGTCTCCGGCCGGTGAAACCGACGCAACCGCGTTCAGAGGCTCCATCTGCGCGTGGTAGGCGTAGTCGCTGACATAATCGGCCTCGATCACGTTCGCAGCCCGCGCAAGCTCCGCGGACGCATCCCCGCGCTTATCCCAAACGCTCGCGGGCGATTTCGCATCGCGCGCTGCCGCAGCGAATTCCTCCGTCGCCTTCTCGCTGTCAAATCCCCAGGCGCTTCCGGCGCGCGTCCAGACGACTTCGCCGGAAAGGGCGCGCTGCGCGGTAAACGCAGACCACGGCGTATCGGCCAGAATTCCCACGCCATAAGGTAGGCGGATAATCGCAATGACTCCGTTTACGGCGCGTGCGGCTGCATCGTTCACGCGCTCCGGTGCGGCGCCCTCAACGGGCGAGCGCAGCACCGCGCCATAGATCATCCCCGGTACCTGAACATCGATGCCATATTCCGCACGGCCCCTCACTTTGCCCGGCAGATCGACACGCAGCGTGTCCTTGCCGATGTAACGGAATTCGTCCGCTTTCTTCAGCTCGGACGGGTCGATGTCCGGCGCCTGCGCCGGGACGACGGCAAACGCAGCAACTTCGCCATAGCTGAGACGGCGACCCGATTTTTCGTGAACCACAACGGAAGGTTCGGTGCTCAATTCGGAAACCGGAACGCCCCATCTCTGAGCCGCATTTTCCAGCAGAATCTTTCGGACCTGCCGCCCGAATTTCCGCAACGGCGTGAAGTAGCTGGTCACCGCGTTGCTGCCCGCCGTGTACAGCATGCCGAAAGCCGGATTGGCATAGATCGCATCGATCGGCGGCGCCCGCACGATTTGCACCTTCTCCCAATCGGCATCGAGTTCGTCCGCGACGATGCGCGGCAGCGACGTCAGCGAGCCCTGCCCCATTTCGATTGCAGGGGCCATGATGAAGACCCGTCCGTCAGGCGCGATGCTGACCCACGAATTGAGAGTTTTCGCTGCGCCATCTGCGGAAGAAATCGCCGCGGCATCCGCGGAAGCGACTCCATCCAGGGCAAGCGCGAAGGTAAATCCGGCGGCGCCGATCATCACCTGCCGACGCGACCATGAGGAAGGCAAGCCCGCCATGTTCAGCCCTCCCGAACCGCGCGTTCGATCGCGCGCACAATGCGCGGATAGGTCCCGCAACGGCAGATATTCGTGTCCATGTACTGCACGATCTCGTCGCGCGTCGGGTGCGGATTTTCCTTCAGCAGCGCTGCGGCGCTCATGATCTGGCCGGACTGGCAATAGCCGCATTGCGGTACGCGTTCGGCGAGCCAGGCGCGCTGAACCGGATGGGATGCGTCGGGCGAAAGTCCCTCGATCGTGGTCACCGAACGTCCCGCCACCTCCGACACCGCCGTCTGGCAGGAAAATGTCCGGCGCCCGTCCACATGCACCATGCAGGCCCCGCACAATCCGGCGCCACAACCGAATTTGGTCCCGGTGAGCTTGAGTTCTTCGCGAATAACCCAAAGCAGCGGAGTGTCAGGCGGCGCGCTTGACACCGCGGGCCTGGAATTCAGGAGGAAAGGAATCGCCATGGCGGCGCCCCAGGAAGCTGCAGTCCGTACCTTAAACCCTTTGCCGCCCGCCCGAAACCTGCGGATGTCGCTCCGGATAGGTGGATAGGAGAGCCGAAGCAAAGACCCAGGTTCGGCATCGCGCTGTCACTTGTGCAGAACAGTGGCTGCGCGACCTGTTTCGCAGTAAAGGCAGTGGTACAGTTTGATCCTCAACCCCGCCGGTCGCGATCTTCCCGACCATAACGGCGCGCCGATCACGTCGGGCTGGTCTCTTCTGTCCTGAGGTCTTTAGTCATCCTGATCCAGGTTTTTAGGCGTGAAGGCGAGCGCCACGAGCGGAACTGGGCCAAGGAAGGCCGCTAACAGTCCCCAGAGTCCGGGCGACCAACCGCGCTTTTGCGCCATTTGCCTGGCGACAAGGGTGCATATGCCGGACGTAACGATCAGGATCGCAATGACGACCATGGGCAGAATATGCCATCACCCCGTTCGCGATGCGAGGGGCGTGCGCATAAGCGTCAAAGCCGGGTAAAATTCTAACAATGCGCGCAGGAAACAGTTCATTGTCAGCGGCCGCTCGGACCGCTAGCGTCTCCGCGCAATTTCAAAGCGAAGCTTTCACCGTGTCTGGCAAGCATTGGCAAAACTGCCTCGCGGCGCACTCAACCTGTATGTGCAGTCCTGCCCCCCAATATTGCCCTTTGGCGGTCTTTGTAACTTTTGGTGTAACGGTTGTGAATCGATGAAACGTCAGGAAAACCCTGAAGTGTAACTTTGTAACGGTTGCGCCGGGAAAAATGCAGAGGTACAACCAAAAGTAGAATCTTCCGCCCGCTGAATTGCTCCCCCGCTTCGTATCATCCTCGCCGCGCGAGCAACTCGGGTAATGAGAGTGGCTCGTAGCCTGCGCCCTGACGCGCCTGTTCGCGGCACGAATAGCCATCCGCCACCACCACAGAATTGCCGCGTTGGCGGATCCTCGGAAGGAATTGACGCTCGCCCAGAAGGACTGAGACGTCGTAGCTCTCCTTTCGGAAGCCGTAATCGCCGGCCATTCCGCAGCATCCGGCATCCAGCGTTTCAACGTCCATCCCAGTCGCCTTCAGCAGATTCTCTTCCGCCACGGGATCGAGAATAGAGCGATGGTGGCAATGCAGATGCAGCAATGCCTGCCCGCTCAGCCGCTGGGGCCGGTATCCGGTTTCATGCAGAAATTCGCTGATTTGCCGGACGCGCGACGTGAGATCTTTCGCAATCGCATCGTCCGGGTGCATCTGGCGCAATTCGTCCCGGAACGAAGAGACACAGGCCGGCTCCATCCCCACGATCGGAATGTTCTGCTCCACGTACGGCTTCAGCGCGGTGAGTGTTTGCTTCCACAACCGCCCGGCAAGATCGAGCATCCCGAATGCATAAAGTGGCCGGCCGCAGCACACATTCTGCTGCAGGAGTTCGACATCCCAGCCGGCGCTCTCCAGCACCGTGACACAGGCTTTCAGCGGCTCCGGCGTGAGGTAATTGTTGAACGTGTCAACCCAAAGGAGCACGCGGCGTCCTGCTCTGCCCGGGGGTCTATGCAGGTTTTGAAACCAGCGGCGGAAGCTCGGGCTGGCGAAATGCGGGATCTCCCGCTGCGGGGCAAATCCGCCGAATCTTTTGGCGAGGCTCTCCACGGGTCCAAAATGCGAAAGCCGGTTGGCCAAGGCCGGCGCGATGCTTGCCGCGCGCGCCCACCACCAGATCAGGCCCATCGTATAGGCCGAGCGCGGCCGCAGCCGCCCCAGATAGTGGTGATACATGAATTCCGCTTTGTAATCCGCCATGTCCACATCGACCGGACATTCGTGCTTGCAGGCCTTGCAGGCGAGGCAAAGGTCCAGCGCATCGTGCACGGCGGCGGATTGCCATCCATCCGTGATCACCTCGCCGCGCGTCATCTCGAACAGCAGGCGCGCACGGCCCCGCGTCGAATGCGCTTCCTCGCGCGTGGCCATGTAGCTGGGACACATCGCCTCTTCGCGGTGCTTGCGGCAGCGGCCGATGCCTACGCAGCGATTGGCGGCCTTCGCGAAATCGCGTTCCTCATCCGGAAAGGCAAAGCGGGTCGCGGGCGACCATGGCCGGTACGACGGTCCTTCGCGCAGATTTTCCGTCGGCAAATAGGCCAGCACCACCTTCCCCGGATTCATCTTCCAGTCCGGATCCCAGATCTCCTTGAATTTTCGGAACGCCCGGATGAGCTCCGGGCCAAACATCTTGTCGAGCAAGGCCGCGCGGGACTGGCCGTCGCCGTGCTCGCCCGACAGCGAGCCGCCATACGAGATGACAAGATCCGCCGCTTCGCCTATGAAACGGCGATATTTGGCAACGCCGTCGCGTGTTGCCAAATCGAAATTGATCCGGCAGTGCACGCACCCGTCGCCGAAATGTCCGTACAAAGCTGTTTCATACTGATAGCGCGCAAGAAGGCGGTGAAAATCACGCAAATAGTCGCCCAGGCGCTCCGGCGGGACAGCTGAGTCCTCCCAGCCCTCATGCGTGGCCCCGATATGAGGCACATGAGCGGTAACGCCCAATCCGGCGCCGCGCAATTTCCACAACGTACGCTGGGTTTTCGGATCGACGGCGAGTTTCATGGATGGGCGCGGCGTCGATTTCCGGATTTCGGACATCAGCGCACGCGCCTGACTTTCCGCCTCACCCGTCGTGTCGCCACCAAATTCCGCAAGCAGCCAGGCATCGCCGTCCGGAAGCAGATCGGATTCCTTTTCGTCAGGTTTCTTTCGCCTGAAGTACTGCATGAGCTTGCGGTCCATCCCCTCAAGGCCGATCGGTCCGGAGGCCCGAATCTGCGCCACCGCATCGCCCGCGGCATAGACGTCCGGAAAACCGAGCAGCACCAACACCCGCTGCGGGGGGCTCGGCACCAGCCTGCATTTCAGCCGCAATATGGTGACGCAGGTGCCTTCGGAACCCACAAGACCGCGCGCGACATGAAACCCGTTTTCCGGCAGCAGATTGTCGAGATTGTAGCCGGAGACGCGCCGCGGAATTTTTGGATATTTGCGGCGGACAAGTGCCGCATTTTCTTCTATCAGTTCGCGCAAACCCCGGTAAATCGCGGCGCGGCGCCCTCCCGCCGCGATAATCCGGCCGTACTCCTCTTCGCTGGTTTCACCGACCAGCATCCTCTCCCCCTCATAGGTGAGGATTTCCAGCGCTTCGATATTGTCGGCCGTCCGCCCCGCCATGACCGAATGAACGCCGCAGGAATTATTTCCCGCCATCCCGCCCAGTGTGTTGTGATTATGCGTGGACGGATCAGGGCCGAAGGTCAGGTTATGCTTTTCGGCCTCATGCCGGAGATCATCCAGAACGCAGCCGGGTTCAACCCAGGCATAACGCTCCTCCAAATTCAGTTCGAGAATGCGATTGAGATATTTGGAAAAATCCATCACCACCGCGACATTGCAGCATTGCCCCGCCAGGCTCGTGCCGCCGCCGCGGTTGGTGATCGGGGCACCGAAATCGCGGCAGATCGAAACGGTGTTCTCGACATCTTGCACGGATTTTGGAATCACCACGCCAATCGGTACCTGGCGATAGTTCGATGCATCGGTTGCATAGAGCGCGCGCGCCTGCGCGTCGAAGCGCACCTCGCCGGAAACCGCGCTGCTCAGCGCCTGTTTCAGTTTGTCGGCATCCACCGGCCCGTCTTTGGGAACCGATGGGCGATGGTCAAGCGTCACAAGCGCAGTCATTTCCTATATCCGGTATCTTTCTGCATCCGCCCGCCTGAATTCGAGACCATGCCCCGGACGCTGACGGTCGGGCACAACAGAACCGTTGTGGATTTCCGGGGCGCCATCGAACAGCAAATGTTCGATCCGGACATGATCGTGAAACCATTCCATGTGCCGCAAATGCGAACACGCTGCCGCGACAGGGAGATGGACCGCCGGCGCGCAATGGCTCGATATTGGCACACTGAACGCCCTTGCCAGCGCGGCGGCCATAAGGAATCCCGTATAGCCGCAACAGCGCGTCGCATCGATCTGCAGCACATCCACCGCGCCTGCTTCCAGCAGGCGGCGAAAATAGAAATGCTCGTAGCCATACTCGCCGGCGGCAATATCCATCACGGCAGGTGCGCGGTTCCGGATCAGATGAAGCCCATCAAGATCATCGCTTGAGACCGGCTCCTCGAACCAGCCGATGCCGAACTCTGCAAAATCCTGCGCAAATTCCAGCGCCTGTTTGCGCGAATAGGCGCCATTCGCATCGACAAAAAGCCGGGCGCCGCCGATCGCGGCGTGCGCCACCCTTACGCGGCTGAGATCGTCCGCGGGCTGCCTGCCGATTTTCATTTTCACTGAACGGCAACCCTGATCCTTTGCCCAGTGCCCCAGCTGTTCGGCCAGCCGGCCATCACTGTAGGAAGTGAACCCGCCACTTCCATAGACTTCAACGCGATCCTGCGCGCGGCCCAACACTTCGGAAAGCGCGATATCGAGCAGTTTGGCTTTCAAGTCCCACAGCGCAATGTCGGCTGCCGCAATCGCATTGGCGGCAACGCCGCGCCACCCGATATTGCGCACCGCGCCGACCATTGCTTCCCAGAGAGAAGGAATGGCAAAAGCATCGGCGCCTTCCAGATGTTTGCCGAGATTTTCCGTTACGATCGCGGCGGCCGCTTCACTGCAATAGGAATAGCCCAAACCTGTTTTGCCGCCGGCCGATATCTCGGCGACAACCAGCGTGGTGCTGTCCCATTGCAGCGTTCCGTCCGACTCCGGCGCATCGGTGGGAATTTTGAAGGCCGAAACCTCGACGCGCGAAATTTTCGGCCCGCGTAAGGCCCGCTCAGACGATTTCGCGGACTGTGTCCGACGCAACAGTGAGCGCGATTTTTCCGGCATGCGGAGTTCCCCTGGCCAGAGACTTGGCAAAATTAGCTGCCTGCTTCACCGATACTTTCGGCGGCATCGGCGGCTCATGCGGATCGACAATCGCTTCGATCAGAACCGGCCCCTTGATGCTCATTGCCTGGGCCATGGTCGCGCGGCATTGCGCCGGATCGTCGATTGTGAAGCCGGCAATGCCGAAACCGCGCGCGACCGTGGCAAAATCTATGGGCTGAAGGTCGCAGACATATTCGGGGTTGCCCATGAACACCATCTGCTCCCATTTGATCTGGCCAAGCAGATTGTTCTTGATCACCACGATCTTCACGTCGAGCTTGTATTTGACGCAGGTGGCAAGTTCTCCCATCAACATGGTCAGACCGCCGTCGCCGACAAATGCAACAACCTGGCGTTCGGGATGGGCAATCGCGGCGGCTATTGCATAGGGAAGACCGCAGGCCATGGTGGCGAGATTGCCGGAGCAGGAAAATTTGCGGTCGCCACGCATGGCGAGAAACCGCGCCGCCCATGTCGTGATCGTCCCTGAATTGGTCGCAATGATTGCGTTATCCTTGAGACATTTATTCAGTTCATACGCCACCACCTGCGGCATCATGGGCTTTGCAGGATTTGTGCCCTGTTCCTCCATCTGGGCATTCCACTCCGCCGTCGCTTTCTGGGCTTTTTCAAGGAAGCTGCGGTCCTTGCGCGTGTTCAGTTTCGGCAGCAGCTGCGCGAGAATCGGGCCCGTATCGCCGACAAGTGCGCATTCGATCGGATAGCGCAAACCGATGCGTGTCGGGTCGCGGTCGATCTGAATGCCTCGGGCATCACCCGGTTTCGGGTAGAACTCGATATAGGGAAACGAGCTTCCGGCGATCAGCAGCGCATCGCAATCTTCCAATGCCTCTTGCGCGGCCCGCGTGCCAAGAAGTCCTACTCCGCCGGCACTGAATGGACTGTCATCGGGAAGCGCGGCCTTGCCGAGAAGCGGCTTGCAAACCGGGGCGGCGATGCGATCCGCAACCGCAGTCAACAGGCCGGTAATTCCAAGCGCGCCCCGCCCCGCGAGTATGCAGGGACGTTTCGCGCTGTTCAGGATGGATGCCGCGAGATCGATCTGCGCTGATGAAGGCGAGCCATGTGCCGAGGACATCACATCCGATACGTGATGCGGAATATTCCGGTGCGAACGGATGTCCCGCGACAGCGGCTCCTCCTGAAGATCGACCGGGATCGTGACATGCGCCACCCCGCGGCGTGTCAGTGCAGACCGGCAGGCGAGCGACACGACATTCTCCACATGATCCGCGCCCATGATGCGGGCATTGTAGACGGCAACATCCATGAACAGCTTGTCCAGTTCCACGTCCTGCTGCGTCATGGTCTCGACCAGATCGTGGTACTGCAGCCCGGTGATTGCGAGGACCGGCTGCCCGTCGAGTTTTGCGTCATACAGGCCGTTCAGAAGATGAATGCCGCCCGGACCGGAAGTGGCCAGACATACCCCAAGCTGGCCCGTCCATTTTGCATAGGCGCATGCCATGAATGCGGCCGCTTCCTCGTGCCGCGTCTGCACGAAACGGATCTTGTCCTGCTGTTTCCGCAGCGCTTCGATTATTCCATTAATGCCATCGCCCGGTATCCCGAAGATGACATTCACGCCCCAATCGATAAGCGTCTGAACCAGAATATCGGAAGCGTTGGAGCGCATGCGTCACCTCGTCAGCGGCCGCCAGCTTCATTGGAAGCTGTCCCGGATGTGAGGTAATCGGAGTCGCCGCCACTGGTTCCGGTCAGGAACGACAAAACACCGCGCGCGTTTCTGACGTTCGATGGATAGCGGACTCGGCAGCAGACGGTGGGCAATTCCGGAGGGCTATATCCCGGGCAGCAGCGTCGATCCCGACAATCACGCGCTGCTGTCGCATGAAGCAGCCTGTCTGCTGAACCTCAGCAATGAGGATGCAGAAATCGAAATCATGATTTTCTTTGAGAACCGCGAACCGGCTGGCCCATACCGGCTGACCTTGAAGGGCAGGAGAACACTGCATCTGCGATTTAACGATCTTTCCCATCCGGAACCCGTGCCGCGCGACACCTCTTACGCGTCGCTGATTGAATCCAGTGTTCCGATCATCGTCCAGCACACGCGGCTCGACTCGCGCAATCCCTACATCTCGCTTTTGAGCACCATTGCCTTCCGCCTCGACTGAGCCACAGAAAAACCCGCAGCCGTGTGGCTGCGGGTTTTCGGTCCGGGAGGATCAGCCTTCCCAGTGGCCCTCGATCCAGAGGTTCCGGCCATCCCTGAAAATCCAGTGGCCAGGGACCCAGGCCGCGGCGTGATAAGGCGGTTCCACCCATTCGCCGTTTGCCCAGGTGTAATGGCCACCACGCCAGCGATAATGGCCTTCGCGCCAAACCATGCCGGGATGCGGCATTGCAGGCTGCACGACCGTGGGCGGCGCGGGCGGAGGATTTGGCCCGCCGATGACGAAGAATGTGTCTTCAGCGGCAGCCGCAGGAGTAATGGCTCCGGGGGCAGCAAGGATCAGCGCGGTGACCACCCCCATAGCCAATGTAGTCAAGCGACTCATTGTCGTCTCCATTTTGGATTTGCTACGTTCTCGCTTTGCTTCGGCCGAATACACGGCCTCCGTTGCGAAAACGCGCCACCAAAACCTGCGTTTCGGGTTCCGCATTGCCATTGGCGTGAAGTCGCAACCAGCCGTAAATGAGTTAGCCTTGGCGCGAGTACTCGTCCTTAATCCGCATCCTGACGAATGAGGCGATCGGCTGTGGGGGAACCCTGAACCGCCACTCCGCCGAAGGTGAAGAAATTCGTGTGATCTTTCTCACCTCCGGGGAACGGGGGTCACGAACAATGGCGCCGCAGGAAACCTGCAACACTCATGCGGCGTCGGCGGCAGTGCCGCAGCCCTGACCCTGGTTCGCACCGGCGCGGAACAGGGCGCGGAACCAGACGTTTGCAAAACATGAGCGGCAGGCAAAAGGCAGCGCCGGATTGGGCAATGGTCGACGCGAGCATTGAGCGGCGTTTGAGCGAAATCACCGCCTGGTTGCGTGATAACCAGGTGTTCGAGCCCGATCCGGACGAAATGGGCAGCGTAGAACGAGCCTATTGGCATTTCGGTTACCTGCGGGCCCTTGAGGACTTGCGCCTGCAGTTGCAGCGTAGATCCCGCTCAAAACATTAGCTGCATTACTGCACCGTGACCTTGACGATCGTCACAGGCATCGCGGGCGCTGCATCCGGAAATGGCCCCACACCACCCATCAATGGCGCGGCGGCAATTCGGTCCACCACATCCATGCCTTCCACAACATGTCCGAAAACGGCATAGCCGCTCTTGTTGTCGTGATCATCCGGCTGACGATCAAGACCTGAATTGTCCCCGAGATTGATAAAAAATTCCGCAGCCGCCGAGCTGGGCTCGTCGGCGCGCGCCATTGCGATTGTGCCGCGGGCATTCGACAAAGCATTCGCCGTTTCCAGCGGAATAGGATCGTGCGTGGAACGCGATTCGCCTTTGGCATCGACCGAACCGGCCTGGATCACGAAGCCGGGCACAACCCGATAGAAAACTGTGCCGTCGAAATGGCCCTCATTCGCGTATCGCGCAAAATTCGCCACAGTCGCGGGTGTGTGCACCGCGTCGAGTTCCAGCACGATATTGCCCAGGGACGTTTCGATCACTGCCCTTGGTGCCGGGGTTTGGCCAAACCCGGGCGCTGCCTCCAGGCACAACAGCAAAACGGCAAAAAGCGACCCCAACAACCCTGTTCGCATCGGTAATTCCTTTACATCATCTAATCGCCAGCTTGCGCTGACGCGGGCGATTGCTGCAAGAGAGCGGACCAGATTTTGCGAGTTCCGTCCCGCAACAGGAGAACAACAGTGGCTGATGTGCCGGAGAAAACCGGAACAGGCGACTCCGTACCCAGCCCGCCGCATCCCACGCAGCGCCAGCGGCCGCTTCCCGAAGAGCACCCGACGCATGCAGCCGAAACCGAATTGCCGGCCGTGGTGCAGAGAATTCTGGCCAGCCCGAGCTACCGGCGCGCAGACGAGGACCTGGATTTCCTGCAACAGCCCGAGACGAGAGGCATCAGGCTTCAACTTGAATACTTCAAAGCCGAGACACTGCTGCGGGAGCACCGCATTGCCCACACGATCGTAGTGTTCGGAGGCACGCGCATCTGCGAACGTGAGGCGGCGGAGCGCGCGGCCGATCGGGCCGCCAGGGAATTGGCCACAGACCCGGAGAGCCCCGTTCTGAAACGGCGCCACAGGATCAAACAGAATCTTCTCGCGAACAGCAGATATTACGAGTTGGCGCGTGAGTTCGGCCGGCTGGTCGGGCGCAATGGCGATCGTGGCCGCGAGGGCCGCATCATCGTAACCACAGGCGGCGGGCCCGGTGTCATGGAAGCGGCCAATCGCGGCGCCTACGAGGCCGGCGCTCCTTCGGCGGGATTGAACATCTCCCTCCCGCATGAGCAGTATCCCAATCCTTACATCACCCCTGAACTCTGTTTGCGCTTTCACTATTTCGCCCTGCGCAAGCTTCATTTTGTGATGCGGGCCCGTGCACTGGTTGTGTTCCCGGGCGGCTTTGGCACGATGGATGAATTGTTCGAAATCCTTGCGCTCTCACAGACCCGCAAAATGGCGCCGGTTCCGATTGTCCTCGTTGGCGAAGACTATTGGCGGCGGGCTTTCGACCCGGAATTCTTTTTGGAGCAGGGCGTGATCGATCCCGAAGATCGCGAACTGTTCTGGTATGCCGAAACACCGATCGAAATCTGGCAGGGCATTCTGCGCTGGTACGAGAAGAAGGGCGAGCCGCTCCTGCACGAACAGGGAGAAGGCCGATGAGACTGTCATTCCACGGTGCGGATCGTGACGTCACGGGTTCGTGCCACCTTCTCGAAGCCGCAGGGAAAAAGATCCTGGTCGATTGCGGTTTGCTGCAGGGAAGCCGGGAACTCGACGAAGAAAATGCCGCTCCTTTCGGTTTCGACGCCCACGAGATCGATCTCGTGTTGTTGACGCACGCGCATCTCGATCATTGCGGGCGCCTGCCCTTGCTGGTGAAACGGGGCTTCACGGGCGAGATCATTGCCACAAGCCCAACGGTAGAACTCGCCCGGCTTGTGATCACGGATGCGGCCCATCTGCATGAAGAAGAATCGCAGCGCCGGAGCCGCGCTTCGCCCAAAAACACAAACACGCCGCTTTACTCCCTGATTGACGCGACGAATGCGATGGGCCGCTTTGGCCGCACCGCGGCGTATCGCGAGCCGATCCAGATCGCACCCGGAATTCGGGCGACCTTTTATGACGCCGGACATATCCTCGGATCGGCCAGCATTCTGCTGGAAGTGCGGGAGCAAGGCTCGCTCCAGACCATCCTCTTTTCGGGCGATATCGGAAATGCCGGACGGCCGCTGCTGCGACCGCCACAGACACCGGAAAGCGCGCAATGGATCGTCATGGAAACGACCTATGGCGACCGATTGCATCGTGATTTCCCCGCGACTATCGAGGAGTTCTACTCCGTCATCACGACCACGATCGATCGCGGTGGCAATATTGTGATCCCGACTTTTGCACTGGAGCGCGCACAGGAACTGCTTTTTTTTCTGAGAGAAGGCCTGGAAAAGAGCCGAATTCCGCCATCCATCTCCGTGTTCCTGGATTTACCAATGGCCGTCTCCGCAACCGAGATATTCCAGCATCATCCGGAATGTTACAGCGAAGCGCTCGCACCACTCATACGCGCGCACAAGGACCCATTCGCTGTTCCTGGGCTGAAGATGGTGCGCTCCAGAATTGACTCCATGGCCATCAATGAAGTGCGATCGGGTGCAGTGATCATGGCCGGTTCGGGAATGTGTACCGGCGGGCGAATAAGGCACCATCTTCGGCACAATCTTGGCAATCCCTCCGCAGCGATCATGTTCGTGGGCTACGCCGCGGCGGGAACGCTTGCGCGCAACATCATCAATGGCGCGAAACATGTCCGGATCTTTTCTGACGATGTTCCCGTGCGCGCCAGCGTGCACACCGTGAATGGTTTTTCCGCCCATGCCGATCAGAACGAATTGTTAAATTGGCGTGCCGGTATTTCGGGGCGGAGAGGAACATTTCTCGTTCATGGCGATGCCGATGTAATGACCGCGTTTGCCCGCAAGATCAGCGATGGCCGCGTGGAGATGCCCAAACCGGGTCAGTCCTTCGAGCTCGCGTGACGCGATTCCTGATTTCTATCTCCGGCGCCTGGCGGCTCGCTTTTTCGCTGGAATCCCTGAATGGCCCACCATAACAGGAATCCGCAGATCAGTGCCCAGATTGGGGGAAGCGCTGTCATAAACCAGTAGCGCAGCTCGGGTGTGCGGACCATCGTGGTCGAGGTTGGGTCTCCGCCGGCAGGACACCACAGCGACCCATTCCCCGCACGGAAACACTTCGTGCCGAAAACCCAGATCCAGTAGAGAATCCAGAATACGGATCCCGTGATCCATAATCTGACCAATCGCCGTCCGCTTCGCATACCGACCTGTCGGTGCAGTTGTTCTCCGCAAAAAAGACATAGCGCGGACAAAAAGGCAAAGTTGCATGCGGCCTGGGCCTCGCATCCCGGCACACGCAAACTCGACTGGCTGAATGGACGGCAAAACCGGTGGCTGATACCTTTCGTCCCGGATTTCCGGGAGAGCCAGCAAATGCGAAAATTTTCGCTGACAGCAATTGCCCTCGCATGTGCGCCCATTGCCGTGGCGCAGGCAGCAACTGTCTCAGGCACAGTTACCGGGCCCGACGGTGCCCCATTTCGAGGCGCATTTGTGCAGGCCGGGAATGCCCAAACCAATATGCTGGTGAGCGTGCTTTCGGACAATCAGGGCCGCTACCGCCTGCCGGAATTGCCCGCGGGCGAATACAAACTGAACGTAAGAGCCCCCGGTTTTGCCGCCGATCCGAAACCCGGCCTGACGCTGGATGCAAAGGCAGTAACGACGTACAGCTTCCGATTGCGCAAGGACATGGTCCGCTGGACCGATATTTCGCAATATCAGGGCACACGGCTCTTCCCTGCCGCACAGGGCAATAACGTGCTCAGGGGCAAGGACGTGCTCGTGGGCCGCTGCTTTGCCTGCCACGCATTCCAAACCCGCATGGCTTCCTTCAAGCGCGATACCGATGGCTGGCGCGATCGCGTCAATTTCATGCGTGGCGCGATGCATTTCTTCCTCGACGGAGCGCAGCCATTTTCGGACAGCGACGCCGATGCGGTCACGTCCTATATCGATCTGCTATTTGGCGAACATTCCGCATTGCCGCCTTCGCCGGCCGACATGCCCGGCTACAAGAACCTTATCCGCACATTTCCGGAAGAGGCGATGAACATTGTCTATGTCGAATACCAGATTCCAAAACCGAACCGTATGCCCTGGAGCGCGGTCGAGGACAAAAACGGAATGTTCTGGATTCCATATTACGGCGCCGCCAACCGTATTGGCCGGCTGAATCCCGGGACCGGCTCTGTCGATGAATTTCGCGTTCCCAACGATTCAACGGCGGCAATCCATTCGGCCGTTCCAGCGCCAGACGGAAGCGTTTGGCTGACGGAACAGGGCGCCAACAAACTTGGACGTTGGGACCCCCTGACGACAAAAATAACCGAATATCAGGACCAGTATCTTCCCGGAAAAGACGGGGTTACTGCGGGTGGTGACAAGCACACATTGCGCGTGGACACGCAGGGCAGGGTTTGGGCCACCGGACGGCCGATGACGCTTTTCGATCCGAAAACAGGAAAATTCACGCGGATATCCGGGGTGCCGACCGCCTATGGTTTGGCTCTCGATAAAGATGGCAATTGCTGGTTCGCGGAATACACCCAGGATGGCCAGATCGGAAAAATCGACGGGAAGACGCTGAAAGTGACCAAGTGGAAGCTGCCGACAGCAGATGCGCGACCCAGGCGAATCCAGATTGGCGCCGATGGAACAGTATGGTTCGCGGAATTCAAGGCGGGTGCAATCGGCCGCTTCGATCCGAAGACACAGGGCTTCAGGGAATTTCCGCTACCCGGGCCGGAGGCGACGCCCTATGCACTCGGAATCGATTTAGCCGGTGCCGTCTGGTATTCATCGGAGCATATGGATGTGATCGGCAGGCTTGATCCGGGCACCGGAAAAGTCACCGAATTTCCGTTCCCGCAATCTGAAAATACCATGCGCGAATTCTTCGCCGATTTGCAGGGACGGCTATGGTTCGGAACCCCGGCCAACAACAAAGTCGGATATTTCTACCTTGCATCCATGAACTGAAAAAACGCGCCGGATGCGAACCTCACCCGGCGCCTCGCGATGTGACCGGTCAGCCTGCCGGGGCTGCCGCGATGTTCACGACATCCTCGGGACTCGGTGTGGGCCTCGACCAATGAATGGCGCCCTTGAGATCGCCCTGCCCGGCGGGTTTTGAAAGCGTGATCGTGTAGCTCTGCTGTTCCTTCGCCGCGAGGCTCGGGATCATCCAAACGGCGTTGTTGCCCCTGACCCCCTGATACCCGCCCCCCGTCGCCGCAACCACGGTCGTGCCTGCCGGAATCTGCAGTTCAACTGTGATGCCCTCCGCGGCGATTCCCTTTCCGGCCATGCCGTTGTTCGCAACATTGAGTGGATAGGTGACGCCATTGGCGCCCGGTGTTCCAAGGCCCATGCGAGCCTGCAGGAAAGGCCGGAATCCGATCTGATTCCGTGCCCAGTCATAAATCACACGCAGGTCGGCTTCCGACAATCTCGTACGGCTGAAATTACCCATATCGAGATTGCCGCCATTCGCGGGATTGACGCCCAACGCCGCACGGTGTTGCGGCGTTGCGGTTGTGTGACTGTAAACGAGATTGGCGAAGTAATCGAAATCCGCATTCACCGCCCCGAGATTTCCGCGCGGGCCCTGGAAATTTGGCGAGTGGCATTGCCCGCATCCCATATTGATCAACATCGCCTGCCCGGCAGGAGCATTGGGCGCCGCCTCGAATCGCCATTTGGCGGGCTCGGGGCGCTTTTGCATGGTTGCAAAAAACGCCGCCAAGTCTGTCGCCTGTTGCTGATTGATTTGCGTGTCGACAAACGCGGGCATGATGCCCCAGGGCTGATGAGCCGCACGATAGACCTGAGCCCCGTTCAATCCTCGACCGGCCAGATCGGGGCCAAATCCCCCCTCACCCGCAGGTCCGTGGCAGTTTTTGCACTGGTGCAATGGACTCGTCCAGTATTCCTGCCCTTTGGATACATCTCCGGCCTGAGCAAATGCGGCGCCGGATGAAAGTGACAGGGCAATAATCCCAAGCGTGAATTGTTTCATGCCAGAGCCCTCCTGAATTTTCCCCAAACGGATCGATTTTCGCATTGCCGCGAATCTTCCGCAATGCACGGGAGACAGGCTCAATGCGCCAGTGGATCGGGGCGAAGCTGAAAACGGACCGCGCGCGGACGATTGGCCCTTCCGCCTTCAAGGTGGAACATCGTGCGATTGCCATAAGTGGACCACAGCGCCTTGCCTTTCCACCCGGCCTCGGGATCGTCAATTCGTCCGTCCACATTCTTCGCAAAGAAGCCCATGGGATATGGCACGGTGAACCGCACAAATTTCCCGTTTACCAGTGCGAGCACGCCGCTGTTCAGATTGCCCATCGCGATCGGAACATCTTTGCCGAGGCCGAGACTGTCGAAGCGATCGACCCAGGCGTAGTAGCTTGCTTCGGCGCTGCCATTGTCCTGGACATCACGCATCTGCGGACCGGGCAAAGCATAAAAGCTCCATCCTTCGGGGCATTGCGTGCCAGTTGCTGCGCTGGGACCGTTCAGTACTTTGCACTTGCGGCGGTCAAAGCTTGCAAGATGGCCGCTCGACAGGGCCACCCAGTAGATGCCGTTGGAATCGACATCGCCCCCGCGCGGGCCAAAACCCGGGAGAGGCACCTGATACACTTCGGCGAGTGCCGTTTCAGGCGGGTTGGACCCGGGCGCGACGCGCACGATACGGCCGGGATAGGCGACCTCGGTGCCCCAAACTGATCCGTCGGACGGGCTGACTGAAACCGCGTAAGTCGTGACCAGCACGCGCGTGTCTTTTTTCGGATCGGCCGGCTGGCCAGGCTCCGTATAGGCATCGCGCTTGCCGTTACCATTGGTGTCCACGACAAAGGCCGTCCAACCCTGAGCCTTCGCCTCATCGCCAGTCTCATCATAGACCTTGCGATTGAACCAGCCGAGCACACCGGGTCCGCCAATGCCACCCGACAGCCAAAGCGTATTGTCGGCGTCATATGCGAAATTCAGGTGATGCGTCGAAAAGCAGGTGCTGATCAACGTGAACTTTCCGCTCGCGGGATCATACATCGACAACTGCCTGCCCGAAGTTTCGAGCGGAAAAGCCCTGGCTGATGGAAGGTTCGATCCCTGTTTGCAGAATGCCGGATTGGCAGCGGGACGGATGCGTGCGGTGAACCACACCCGGCCTTTTTCGTCCATCATCGGATTATGCATGATGGTCTGGCTGTCCCAGATCGGCTTGTCGCCCCAATAGACCGATGGGGCAAACAGATTACGTTTGGTCGATGGTGTTTTGGGGTCCCGAACCGGGTGCTTCACTTCTGTCGCAGTGTCGGTGATGGGGTCCAGGATCGGCACGAAATCGGAAGAGTCTTCCGGAGAGCCATAGATTTTTCCGCCGGCATTCACCCGCGGATTACGCGGGTCCGTGGAAACCTCATCGTGCAGATATGCGGTGTTACGACCCCATTCCCATTCGCTGATGACGATATTCCGCTCCATCCCGTTCGGCCGTTCGGGCTTTGCAAAAGGCAATTCGCCTTTTGCCACCCGATTGGTCCAGTCGGCGAACAACGTGATCGCACGAGCCGGTTCGAGCGTTCCGATATCGCGCGCCATCTGGCCCTGTGCGCCTCCGGACTGGATGCGTCGTGTCCAGGCATCCACCGGATCGGTGAATTGATCCGCGAACTGTTTTGGCAGATTCCGCGTTCCCGGCGTGCCCAGCGCATGGCACGCGTTGCAGCCGCCGGTCTTCAAAGTCGTCAGCCACGCTTGTTGGTTGGCAACATGGCCGACTGGAAATTCACTTTTCGCCGGTACATGCAACATGGAAAACCAGTAGATGGGCGGATAGTAATCCGCTGCGGCCGCTGCGCTCGGCGCATCTGTTGCCGTGAGCTCCAGGGATTTTCCCGGTGCGGCGGCAATATGTGCTGAATTGACCAAACCATAGCCTCGGACCCAGACCATGTAGTTCGCCTTCGGAAGATCCGGGATCAGGTAGCGCCCGCGGTCGTCCGTCACGACGATTTTGGTGAATTTGGTCGGCAGATCGGTGGTTTCAGCGATGACCCATACGCCGGCTTCCGGTCCGTTGCGTCCCGTCACGACCCCGGCGAGGTCCGACGGTCCAGGCGCCGCGCTCGGCCTATTGGCCTGTGCGGAGGCGGCGCCCGGTAGCGCCGCGACGATCAATGCCGCCGCCGCTGCACTGGCGAGAAGATGCTTTATCGTTGTTGAGGGCATGGCCGCTGGTCCCGCAGTTTCGCCATTAGTCTATGCCGATCGCGCCGGAGCGCAACAAATCTGCTACGCTGGGCGACTTTCCGGAGCTTGCGTCATGGGGCCAATTGCCAGCCGCCGCGCAATCCTGGCGGGGCTGGCAGCCAGCGCCTGGCAGAGTCGCACGTGTGCAGCTCCGGCGGAGACTTTCTACCACGGCAAACGGTTGAACCTGATCGTCGGTTTTGCCCCTGGCGGCGGCGTGGACACGGACTCACGTGTGTTCGCACGCCACCTGCCGCGCTTCATTCCCGGAGCGCCGGGCATACTGGTGCAGAATATGGAAGGCGCCGCCGGGATTGTTGCCGCCAATTACCTCTATCAGCGAATCGCTCCGGATGGTCTGACGCTCGGGGTTCCTGGCCGTTCATGGTTTGTCGAAGGCGCGATTGGCACGGAAGGCGTGCGCTTTGACCCGGACAAATTCACTTATATCGGCAGTCCGGGTGCGGTGAATTCGGTTGTTTATGTCCGAACTGCCACCGGGATCAGAAACTTCGATGAGCTTAAGTCTTCAAAGAAAACAGTGGTGTTCGGCGCTTTGGGCAATCTTACACCAACAGCGATGGTGCCCTTCATGTTGGCAGAACACGGCCTGCCCATTCGCGTTGTAGCAGGTTACGTCTCCAGTGCCCGGATCATTGTGGCCATGGAGCAGGGCGAAGTGGACGGCTATTTCACCGTCGAGTCCACCTTTGGCTTGCGCGAAGAACTTGTCGAAAAAAAACTGATTGTGCCGGTATTACAGAACACTCCTGTGCATGCGGGTCTGCCGTTATTGAAGGATGTTTTGCCCGGGTCCGATTTGCCATTGCTGACTGTCGTCATGGCAATGGAAACATTTGGGCTGCCGCTGATCGGCCCGCCCAACCTTCCCGGGGACCGGGTTCTTGAATTGCGCCGGGCATTTCTGCAGATGTGCGCCGATAGAGATTATCGTGCTGACGCTGCCAAAGTGGGCCTGCCCGCCGATGGCGTGATTTCCGGCGAAAAGCTGGCCGTCATGATGCGCGAGTTGACTGAAGCAGCGACGCCCGCTGTGATAGCCCGCTACAAGCGCTTGGGCGGCGCGGGACGATGAGACAGGGACGAATGCGGAAAACTGCTGTAAACTGAACGAAAATCGCTGGGAGAAACACCATGCTGAAATCTGCCTTTGCTGTTCTTGGCCTGATGCTGTTCGCGGCGTGGCCGGCTTCTGCACATCATTCCGATGCGATGTTCGATTCCACGAAAGAAGTTGTCCTCAACGGCACCGTGAAGGAATTCCAGTACACGAATCCCCACTCCTGGATTCAGCTTCTGGTTCCCGCAGCCGCATCTGGTGCTCCGGTCGAGTGGAGCATTGAAACGGCTGCGCCGATCGTGCTGCTTCGCGCGGGAATAAAGCCAACCTCACTGCAACCGGGCGACAAGGTTTCGCTGCGCTTTCATCCGCTGAAAAGTGGTGGTCCCGGCGGCAGCCTGATCGAAGTAAAAAAAGGTGACGGCTCGACGCTCAGCCTCAGGGGTCCGAACGCTTATTGATTTTTGCGAGGTTTCGCCATGACCGGCAAGTATCATCCCGACAGGCGCGCCGCGGGCGCCGGGCTGCTCGCAGCCGCAGCCGCACTGTCCGTTCCGCGACCTGCAGCTTCCGCCGAATGCATCGCAGGCGATAAGGCGAAGGCGTTTGCCGCACTCCCCGACTGGACGGGTGTGTGGTTGGGACGAGGCACGCTGTTCGAGCAACGGGCAGGCGCTGTTTCACCAAACGGAAATCCCGATGCCAGAGACTTCCCTCCCTACAAACCGGAATGGGAGCGTGCATACCGGGATTTTTTGGCGAATGTCGTAAGGCCCGGCAAATTTGCAGACCCTCTATCGGTCGGCTATCCGGGTGGCATCATGCGCATGATGTCGCCGGCGCGTGGACTTCAGTTCGTGCTCCGGCCGGAGCAGGTCTGGATCATTTATGAACGGCCGGACGTCCGCTACATCTATACGGACGGAAGGCCTTTCCCGCCAAAAGATGAACTCTGGCCGACCTTCGAAGGTTATTCGATCGGACACTGGGAAGGCGACGCGCTGCTGATTCAGACGGCAAGTATCCGGGGCGGCATTCCGATTGACCGCACCGGCGCTGCACTGAGTGACGAGGCGCGTGTTTTCGAGCGCATTCGCAAAACCGACGATCAAACGTTGCAAAGCGAGATCACGGTCGAAGATCCGGTGGCGTTTACCGGCCCCTGGAAGGTCACGCGCCGTTACACAAAACGGCCGGAACAATATCCCCGGATGGAGAACGTATCCAGTCTGGAAAACCAGCGCAATCCGCTGGTAAATGGGCAGACGCAGGTTTTGCTTGCGGGCGATTCCGACCCGAGTTCGCCCTATCCGGACGATATCAAGCGCTTTGCGGTTCCGCACTTCCCGTTCCCGCGTCGTTGATTGGCGGTCATCGCGCGTGACCTTCGGCAAAGCCTGGCCGAGCGGCGGGTTGTGCCTCCTTCTCCGCAAACGGAACATCGGGCCGAATTCTGAGCGTCAGTAGTGCGCCCAGCAGCAATAGTGCGATCGAAATCACAAAGGGAATCGTCCATGTTCCGGTGAGGTCGATCATCACTCCGAAGAACAGTGGTGATATGATACCGGCAAGCCCGAAGCCGAAATTCATCATGCCGCTGGCCGTCCCGGCATACCGGGGTGCGATATCCATGGGCACAGCCCAGATCGGCGCAACAATCAGTTCGGCAAAAAAGAAGGCCAGTGAAAGACAGATTGCGGCGAGCGTCAGATCGTGCACGAAAAGGATCGGCAGCATGAAAACGAACCCCCCCGCAAATCCCGTCATGATGACGCTGCTGCGCGCCAGGCGCACGTCACCCGTACGTTTCAGAACGAAGTCGCTGGAAATGCCACCGAGCGTGTCGCCGATCACACCAGCGAACAGAACCCCGGCCGAATAAAGCGCCGTACGGCCGAGATTGAGGCCGTAATTCTGCACGAAGAAAGATGGTATCCAGCTCTGAAATAACCACAGCGTCCAGCCATAACAGAAATCCACACATGTGATCGGCAGTATGCACCGCGCAAGACCAAGCCACGGCACATTCCGGGTTGAGACACGCTCACGAACCGGCAATTTCGCGAGATCATCGGCGGTCATTCCCGGATGATCGGACGGACGATCTCGAAAATACCAGATCCAGACCACCATCCAGATCAGGTTCACCGGCGCCAGAAGATAGAAAGAAGCACGCCAGGAAAGAAGCGCAATGATGCCCGCGACGATCAGTGCGGTGGCCCAGTTGCCAAGGCGCGATGATGTGTGGGTAATTCCTTGTGCAAAAGCCCACCTGCCCGGCGGCGTCCACACCGACATGGCACGTGTCGCAGTCGGAAACGCCGCACCCTCGCCGATGCCCAGCGCCAGTCGCGCCATGAACAGTGACGCCAGACCACCCGCCGCACCTGTCCAGGCGGTCGCAAGCGCAACCGCGAATGTCGCGACCCCAAGCGTCAGGCGTGGCCCAAATCGATCGCCCAGCACGCCTCCGAATAGCTGAAAGAGTGCGTAAGGATAGGCAAAGGCTGAGAAGGCAAGACCAAGTTCGGTATTGGTCAGTTTCAGATCGGCCTGCATCAGCGGGCCTGCAATCGCAAGATTGGTGCGATTGACGAACAGGAGAAAATACATCGCGCAGAGCAGTAAGAGCACGAAACCGGGCGGCCGCAGCTGCACGGCGGCTAGCAATTTGCGGACATTCATGCCGTGGGCCTTGCTTCGCCCTTGATCTGGGTCCGATGCATGATCCGCCGCGCACCGCCGTCAAATGGATCCCGCCGGTGCATGGTGCAGCGGTTGTCCCACATCACAAGATCTCCGACCCGCCATTTGTTGTACCAGGTCAGTTCGTCCCGATTGACGTAGCTCCAGATCTGCTCCAGCAACGCTTCGGATTCCGGAAGTGGAATCCCCACCAGATAGGCGTTCCGCCTGCGGCCGAGATAGAGCACCGGCCGGCCCGATTCCGGATGCGTGCAGACCAGCGGATGCACGGCGCCAATTGAATTCACCGGATCATCGACGGGCTCAACTCCTTGCCGGACATAGCCACCACTGTTGTAGGTGCCGTCGTGTTTCAGGCGAAGATGCTGGACGCGTTGCTTGAGATCCCGGGGAAGGGATTCATAGGCGGCGTACATGTTCACGAATCCGGTGTTGCCACCCTCGGACGGGACCTCGAGGGCATACAGCATGCTGGCCTTGGGCGGATCGGGAATGTACGACATGTCGGTATGCCAAACGGCTTCACCTGCTCCCAGGCTTCCGATCGGAACGCCGTTCTCAAGCACATTGGAAACGACATAGATCTCCGGACGGCCCTCGACAAAGCGTCGCCCGGTCTCCTGGATCGGCGCCCAGTCAAGGGCACCAAAGCGTCGGCTGAACGCAATCAGATCATCATCGGTAAGCTTCTGTCCGCGGAATAACAGGACCAGATGTTCCACCCAGGCACGGCGAATTTGGTGGAATTCTGCCTCGGATACGGAGCGTAAATCCACTCCGGTGATTTCGGCACCCAAAGCGGCGCCGGTCGGTATGATCTGCAAGCTCATGGCGGGACACACTCTGCCGAACACAATCAGGGGAATTTGCCTCTCCGCGAAAGGGGATACAACGGAATTATGGACCGTTACGAATTTGTGGTACTTGGGCTCGGCGCAATGGGCAGTTCGGCGGTTTGGCAATTGACCAGGCGCCGCTGCCATGTGCTCGGCATCGATCGCTTTTCGCCGCCGCACTCGCATGGGTCCTCGCATGGCGAGACCCGCATCACGCGGCTCGCCATTGGCGAGGGTCTTCACCTTTCGCCCTTCGCAGTGCGCTCGCACGAGATCTGGCGCGAACTTGAAGCCGCAACCGGCGCTACCCTGCTCTCAATTACTGGCGCACTCATCATCTCCAGCCCTGAGCGAACCGCGAAGCTGCATGTCGATGACTTTTTCGCAAATACGCTGGCTGCGGCGAGACGTCATGGAATTCGCCATGAAGTCTTGACCGCTGCCGAAATCGGTCGCCGCTTTCCACAATTTCAGGTACGTCAAGGCGAACTCGGTTACTACGAGCCGGATGCGGGGTTCCTCCGTCCCGAGGTTTGCATTGCCGCACAACTGCAATTGGCCAGAAGCCTGGGCGCAGAAATCAGAACCGGCGAGACGGTTCTCCGGTTCGAGGCTGACGCGGGAAGCGTCGTCGTGCATACCGATCGGCAAAGCGTTATCGCAGGAAAACTGATATTGTGCGCGGGGGCTTGGCTTCCCGGGCTGATCGATGCCCGTTACGCCGCGCGATTTCGCGTTCTGCGCCAGGTGTTGTTCTGGTTCGCGGTGGATGATGTGCAGCCATATCTTCCGGAAAATTGCCCCGTTTATATCTGGGAATTACAGGGGCCCGGACAGGCGATTTACGGTTTCCCGGCCACAGGCGGTCCGGAAGGCGGAATTAAGATAGCGACGCAGCAATATGAAAAAACCACGACGCCAGATTTCGTTGAGCGCGGTGTTTCGGCAACGGAGATCCGCGCCATGTACCGGAACAATGTTGCCCCATTTCTCACAGGCGTCCGCGAGCAATGCCTGAAAACCGTGACCTGCCTCTACACGCAGACACCGGATTCCGGTTTTGTGATTTGTCGGCACCCGCGATCCGATCGCGTCATTATCGTATCGGCGTGCTCGGGACACGGTTTCAAACATTCCGCCGCGATTGGCGAGGCAGTCGCGGAAATCGCGATTGACGGCAGGACACGTTACGATTTTTCGCCGTTTTCACTCGAACGATTCGGCGATTAGCCGCTACCCCCGAAACTTCGCCAAACACCGGACGTTAGCGCAAAGGACGCCATGCACCTGATCCAGATTTTGCTTCCGACCTATGACAATGAGGGAAAACCATTTCCCCATGAAATCTACGGCGCAATCGGTGACGAACTCGTGGCCCGCTTCAGTGGGCTGACGGCCTATACCCGCGCGCCGGCAGAGGGCTTCTGGAGCAGCGGCACTCAAACCGCCCGCGACGAAATAGTCGTTTTCGAAGTAATGGTTCGGGAGCTTGACGAGATCTGGTGGTCGCAATACCGGCACGGATTGGAAGCCCGGCTCCGGCAGGAATCGGTTGTCATCCGGACACATCCGATCCGGCTGATTTAGATCCGCTCAGCTTGCGAGCTACAGAATGGTACGCAGGCCATAAGCCCCAATCGGAGAAACACCGGCCGCCACCATGCACCCTGAAACTGCCGTCCCCCAACATTTCTTTGAGCGCGATGCGGTCGAGGTTGCGCGCGATCTGATCGGGGTGACCTTGCTGGTATCCGACACCGGCGGCGTGGTCGTCGAAACCGAGGCGTATGATCAGACCGATCCCGCGTCACACTGCTATGGCGGGCGGCGCACAGCTCGGAACGAAACTATGTTTGGTCCACCGGGACACGCTTATATCTACCGCTCTTACGGCATTCACTGGTGCCTGAATTTCGTCTGCGGCAGCGAGCAGTTGGGCGGGGCAGTCCTGGTTCGCGCCCTTCAGCCGACTGCCGGGATCGGGCGCATGCGGCAGCGCCGTGGCGATGTTCCTGAACGTCAACTGTGCGCTGGACCCGGCAATCTCACGCAGGCACTGGGCATTACTGGCGAGCTCGACGGCAAACCGCTTTTTGCGCCGCCATTCAGGCTTTTCATGACAGCGTGTGACGTGGAGGTGGTCAGAGGGCCGCGGATCGGCATCACTCGCGGGATAGAACTCCCCTGGCGCTTCGGGCTGCTCCGCTCGCCGTTTCTCAGTCGGCGGTTCTGACGGGCAGCGTGCACAAAAAAACATGGCCCGAATTCGGGCCATGCTCCCCCCGCTCTCCGTTGCGTCTGTTCTGATTATCGCACGCAACGACCGGATGGCGGATCTGTCCGATCTAGATGCGGGATGACCTCCCCGGCGCCTCCCTGGCAGGCCACCCATCGGAAGTCGTGCCTGGCGTCGGTTTCTTTCAGACTTTCATCGGCAACCAATGCACCAAAACCATTCGCTGCAACGCTGCCCGCGACAGCTCCATCATGACATGACGCCAGTTGAGTGCCGCCCATGAGACAATAGGCAAACTGAACATCGTAACCGCAATGATTGCGGAAACCCCAATGCATGCCATTGCTTTCAACCGACAGACACGACGAAGCTCCGTGCTCGTCGGGAGCAATGGAATCGGGCGGCGTCGCGGAAGCGAGCATCTGGGGTTTCGTTGCCGCCACAGGCTCCGGATCGATAGGATGCACCTCTGACTTGCGAACCTCAATGGCTTGCGCTTCGGCCGCGATTGCGGCCGTGGAAGGCGTAATCAGTCCGGGCGCTTTACCACTCGCCGTCAGAACCCCGCGGGGAGCCGGTGTCGGGATTGGCGGTGCCGCGGGTGCGGCACCTGATACCGGTCTGATGGCAAGCAGCGGCTTACCGGGTTCTGACGCAAGCTTTCCCGCGCCAGCGCCTGAGTTTTCCGATTTGTTTGCGGGTCCGGCACTCAATTTGACTTTGCCCACACCTGCTCCAGCCCCGGCTTCGGCCACGGCCACGGTGTTCCGCGGCTCAGTGGTGGTCCTTGTTTCCGGGGATTGTACGGCTTTGACGCCGCAGTCGCTTTTTGCACTCCTGTTAACAGTGTCGGCGAGCCCCAGTTTGACGGCAAATGCGTCCAGAGCGGCTTTCCGTTCCTCAAGACTGTAGCTGTGCCCTTCCGGATACCATGAAACGCAAGCCGCCTCGGCGGCCCCTGCTGTCTCCAGGGTCAATCCGCCACCCGGATTGAGAGCCAGTTTTTCGGTTGAGCCGTCCGCATATTCAATTTCAATGCCGCTCTCGATTCGCCGAAAGACGCCGGTGACCCTGCGGACGTCGTTGGCGTCTGCTACGGTTCCAAGCTTCTCATTGATAAAGGCAAAATAGGTTCTTTTGATCCCCCCATTTGCGGATACGATCTCCCGCGCGATTCCACCCTCTGCCGGCGTGAGGGAAATCGTAGAACCGTCGATTGCGATCATCTTTTTGCCGACCATTCCATCAAAGGAAGGGGCAGCTGACGGTTCCGATTGGGCCGAGGCGGCAGCAGCCGGAGAGTCGGATGGAGGCGTTGCCGGAGCCGGATTGGCGGTCTGTGCAGCACAGATGCCCGTCGCCCCTGCGATACAAACAGCTGCCAGAGCAGATCTGGTGGTCCAGCTCATCCTAATATCTCCCCCGGTAACCGGACGGTGGCGGCAGATAGCGGCCGTACGGATCACGGTAATAGTGGAAATCGCCGTAATAACAGTCGAGGTAGCCGTTGCTCATCCGCGAACAGCTCGACTGCGGCGCCGGCGCTGCCTGATATTGGTAGCTGGGCGTTGGTGCGATTGGCTGAACGACCGCCGATGGCAGGTTCTCCGCGTATGAGCGTGTGTTTGCGTCGTTGCGCGCCGGCACAATCACCGGATTCTGCGGTTCAGGTTTGGGTGGGGGTGCGGCCGCGAGCACGGGCACGGCGGCTACAGGTTCTTCGTTGTTCGGTTCATCCTTGACGGCTGCGTAAGCAAAGGACTCGCCCTTCACGGTATCACCGCATACCGTGTAATCGGCATCAACGACCATGGGTTGCGAGAGCGCGAATGCGGCGAGGCTTTGCTTCCGGCCCGCCAGGGCATCGTGGAACAACCGTTCGGCGCGTCGGCAGAATGATGGCCTGTCGCCACCGCTGCTCAGGGAGTAAGTGTTGGCCAGTCTTGTTTTGAAAGAATTGTAATCCTCGCTTCCCGTGGCCGGAGCCCGCCGAGTGAAATAGGCTTGCAACGCCTCGTCCGAGGAGACCAGTTCCCGTTGGTAGACGGTGACAAAACTATTGTAGAGCGTGACATCGTCGGCTTCGCAGGACAGTCCCGCGACCATTAGTTGCTGCTGAACCGATGCAACCTGCAGAGCGGTCAGGTCCTGCGCCCCTGCACAAACCGTCTCTGCCCAGGCTTCACCCGCCATTCCCGTAATGGCCAATATGACCATTGCGGCCTTTAACTTCTTTCGCTTCATGACAGACACACCTTTCCCGTTGACGCGCCCGCTTGCTCGAGCGCCCCTTAGCCGCTGCCAGATTGTTCCAAAAAGGGTTAGCGGAAGCTCCGTGCCCTGCCGCTTAAGGTTTCCACATCATCAGATTGTGAAGATGAACCATGTCTGAACGGGGCGTTCAGGTTTGCACATTTAATTGAACAAACACAAATGGATAGCTTACGGCCAAGCTTGCCTTTGAGTTAATCTGCGGACCAGATTTCGTTGTGGTTCGGTTAGGCCCCAAGACTTACCCAAGCACAGCCAATACCGGTTTCGGCGTCAGCCGCCACATGGAAACAGCCGCGGCAAGGCTAATGGCCGCGGTCAGCGATAACCAGAGTGCCGGTGAAGCGCGGTTGCCAGTCGTCTCAATCAGCAGTGTCGCGATTACCGGAGTGAAACTGCCGAACAGTCCATTCGCCACGCTCAGGATAACCGAATAGCCGGAGCTTCGCACTTTTGCGGGCATCATTTCAGCGATCAGCGGTACGAGTGCGCCAGCATAGGCCGCATACAGAACCGCGAGCCAGGTCTCAACGGCCAACAACCGGCCAAAACCCGGCGCTGCGACCAACCAGGATAAAGCGGGGTAGACGGTCGCAATGACGAGTGAGGCGCTTCCGAACACAATTGGCCAGCGGCCCGTCCGGTCCGAAACAGCCCCGAAAAGCGGCAATAAGACAAAGCTTGTCAGTGCGACCACAAGCGCCACCTCGAAATTACCCAGGGGGGCAAGATGCAGCGCCGCGCTGCCGTAAGTGGGCGTATATCCATTGACGAAGTAGAAGGCCGTCGTATTCAGGATAGTCATGGCCCCAGCTGCCAGCAGCAGCGGCCAATGAGCGGCCAAAATACGCAGGATTTCGCCCGTGGAGCGGGCATGTGCGCTGCGTTCGAATACGTCGGTTTCCGGAAGCGACCGCCTCAACCAGAACAGCACCGGAACAATCAGACAGCCCGCTATCAGTGGGATGCGCCAGCCCCATGCGAACATCTGTTCGCCTGTCAGAATGGCAGTCAGGAGTACTCCGAGCGCGGTTGCTGCGATCACGCCAAGGGCCTGACTCGCAGCCTGCCACGCGCAATAAAAACCGCGATTGCCGGGGGTTGCGATTTCCGCCAGATACACGTTGACGCCACCGGCTTCGACGCCGAGCGAAAATCCCTGAACCAGACGTCCCGCAGTAATAATCGCCGGCGCAAATAACCCAATGCTCGCAAATGAAGGGGTCAGCGCCACGGAAGCCGTTCCCGCCGCCATCAGCGACAAAGTCAGCAGCAACCCCTTTCGCCGCCCGGCACGGTCCATATAGGAGCCGAGGACTACAGCCCCGAATGGACGTGCAATTGAGGCAACGCCGTAAGTTCCGAGAGCCAACAAGAGCGACATGGATTCGCTGCTCGCCGGAAAATAGGCTTTGGCAATGTAGCCAGCGAAGTACACGTAAACGAGGTAATCATAGAGCTCGAGAAAATTGCCACTGGCTGCGCGGATCACCGTGCCCATTTTTGACCGGCGTCCGTGGCCTTGCATCGACTACCCGGCAGGGAGCGCACGCACGCGTGCCAAGTCGGAAGTCCACATTGGAAGCACCCACGCTGCACACAAGCTTATTGCGGCAGCAAATGAGAGCCACAATGAGGGCGCTGCCCGGTTTCCCGTCATTTCGATGAGATAGGTGCAAATCGCCGGTGTGAATCCGCCGAACACCGCCGTGGCGGTCACAAAAGCAAGTGAAAAACCTGCGATCCGCACCTCATGCGGCATGATATCGGCAAGCAGTGGGATGAGCGCTCCATTGTACAGCCCGAAATACAGCGAATAAATCAGCAGTACCGTTAGCAGCTTCGTGAAGCCTGGGTCGCTCACCAGCCAAAGCATCGCAGGATAGGCAGTGGCGATAGCGGCAGCGGTGACCCCGAGCATCAATGGGCGTGCTCCCATCCTGTCCGTCAAAATGCCTCCAACGGGTAACCAGGCGAGATTGGAAATTCCGATCAGCAGCGTGACAAGGAAAACTGAACTGGGCGCCATATGAAGCGCCTCCCGCGCATATGTCGGCGTATACGCGGTAATCAGATAAAAGCTGGTTGTCGTCATCACCGTCAGCGCAATTCCATTCGCCACCAGCTTCCAATTCGCCGATAGGATCCGCACCACCTCGCGCATCGACCGAACATGCGGGCTCTGGCGGAAGACTTCGGTTTCCTCAAGTGACTTTCTGAGCCAGAGGATAAGTGGGATTGCAATGAGCCCGGCAAACAACGGGACTCGCCAACCCCAGATCAGCATCTGTGGAGGAGCAATAAGCCAGGTCAGCGTAAACCCGAAAAGCGCGGCAAAAACCACCGCAATCTGCTGACTGACAGCTTGCCATGAACAGTAAAATCCACGCCGTCCCGGAGTCGCGATCTCAGCGAGATAAATCGCGACGCCACCGAACTCCGCTCCGGCCGACAATCCCTGCAAAAGTCGTCCTGCAATCACGATCAGTGGTGCAATCATGCCGATGGACGCATACGAGGGCGTTACGGCAATTGATACAGTTCCTGCGGCCATCAGACCGAGTGTCAGGATCAAGCCTTGTTTGCGGCCTTTCCGGTCCATGTAAGAACCCAGAAGGATGGCGCCAAGCGGCCGCATCAGGTAGCCGGCGCCAAAAGTCACAAGAGACAGCATGAGGGAGGCAAACTGGCTCTTTGCCGGGAAAAAAGTGGCAGCGATATAGGAAGCGTAATAGCCATAGACGATAAAGTCATAGGCTTCGATGAAATTGCACGAGCCGACGCGGATTATCGATCCGGCTTTGCTCTGCATTGTTCCGGGCCCGTCCACGGCGATGGCGCCGGCGGCTGAGGGGGCCGGAGCCATCATTCCGGCCTATTCTTTTCGCGGCAGACTGACACCGATCATGCAATCCCGCGTGACCAGTGCGGCCAATTGCTCTTCATTCAGCCCACTGGTTCCGGCAGGGCGAATGGGTAATACGAGGTATCGTATGTCCGCAGTCGAATCGTGGACGCGCATTTCGGTAGTTTCAGGAATTTCCGTTCCGAACTCTTTCAGCACGGCGCGAGGTTCGCGCACGGTGCGAGCGCGGTATTCACGACTCTTGTACCAGGACGGCGGCAGGCCAAGCACCGCGCGCGGATAGCACGAGCAAAGAGTGCAAACGATGACATTGTGAACCTCGGGCGTATTCTCAACCACGATGAGTTCAACCGCGCCCATGTCCAGACCGAACTCCCTGATGGCTTCGCTGCCATTGGCCAGCAGGCGCATTTTGTAACCGGGGTCAGTCCAGGCGCGCGCCACGATCTTGGCCCCAACCGCAGCCGTAATCGAATCCCGCAATTCGATCGCGTGGCGTATCTCCGAGGGGGTGACAATTCCCTTCTCGATCAGCAACTCCTTCAGGGCAAGGCCCAGCACCTGGTAATAGGTGTGGATCTTTTCGTCTTTGGCGGGAGGTGCATGCGGATGCGCATGCACCTGTTCATCGTGATGATGCGGGCGTTCCTGCATACGGTTCACCATTAAATTTTCGCCAGCCAGTGTTCATAGATATCAATGTCGAGAGTATCCCGGTCAGATCCATGGTAATCGGGCCAAAGATCCTTCTGCAGGAAACGAACTTCATAAAGTGCCTTCGCCGGCATTCCGTCGCGTCCAAGCGCGAGTACTTCCGGATTGGGGAATTTGCCGAACTTGCGTTCGACGACACCCTCTTTGCCGCGCACATAGACCGGCGTTCGGACGTGACCTGGCGGGAAGTCCTCGCGCACGCGCACGCGATCACCGGGAGCGAATTCGGCCATCACTCCGCGTCCTCACCCAGTCGGCCACGGATTTCCGCGACTTTGGCGTCAATTTCATCCTGTGTGAATACGCCCTTGTCTATCAACTGACGCGCCAGAGCCGCAGTCCAGCGCTCGTAATAGGAGAGCGTGTTGTAGGCATCATCGCCCAGCATCTCGATGTACCGCCGATTCTCGTCAACTTTGCGCAAACCCTTCTGCGCCAGCAGCAGATTGAGGGCATCGATCTGCTTTTCCCAGAACGTCATATCGTGAGGCGTTGTATCAACCGGGCCGGCCGCCAAACCGCCCAGATCGTGCGGACCACGCATGTGTTTTCCCTCGGCAGATTTGAAAAAACCTTAACGTATCCTTCCGTCATCGGCCATGAAAAGCTTCGTATTCTGGTATGCTGCGGCTTTGCAGCGCGATAGGGGGTGCCTCTCATGTTCCGCAACGTTTCGCCTCTGCAGCTCACGATCGCCGCGGTGCTTGCGGTATTGGCCGTAGTTCCGTCGATTATGATCCTCAGGAGGCTGGGCTACAGCGGTTGGTGGGCCATCCTCGCAGCCATATCACCCATAAATATTATCGGACTGTGGATTCTTGCTTTGATCCGGTGGCCGATCGAACGGCAGACGTCTAACCCGTAGTTGCCGTGCGATATGCGTCGAGAATTTCGCCGCCGCGCGCGAACCACACCTGGTCGTGGCCCTTGATGTAGTCCAGCGCTTTGGCCAAGTGAGGCGCCCGATGGGGAGCGCCGATCAGGAATGGATGCAATGCAATGGGAAGGACCCGCGCCTGATCCTCGCCTTCGCGGTAAAGCGTATCAAAAGCATCGATGATGTAGGCGGCGAATTCCGCTGCGGGCGTACCCTGCCTGTCGATCAATCCGATATCGTTGATGTCCAGCGTATAAGGTACCGCATAAAGCCCGTTTTTCATCCGAAAAGGTTGATCATCGGCTGCACCCCAGTCGCAGACATATTCCAGCCCGGCGGCTTTGATTGCGTCGAGCGTCCCATCCGTTTCCGCCAATCCGGGGCCAAGCCATCCACGCACGCTCTCGCCTGTTGAGCTGCGAATGATGGTCACTGCCTCTCGGACAAGGTCAGCGGCCGCAACCGGTGAAAGGGTGTCGAGCCGCTCGGAATTCGTCAGCCCGTGGCCCATAAGCTCGTCCCCCCGCTGCCTGAAGGCCGCAATGATTTCCGGATAAAATCTGCAGACTGCTGCGTTCAGTGCGATTGTCGTACGGATTCCGCGGTCCCCGAATATTTCGAACAGCCGCCAGATGGCAACGCGCAAGCCATAGTCGTTGCGGGGTTCGTTCCGCACATCCATGTGTCCTTTGTCGTCTTTCACGTCCCAGTGCTCGACGTTGGGGACAATGAACACGGCGACGCGCGCGCCATTTGGCCATTTCAGCCTCGGACGTTTGGTGATCGCTGAATAGTCGTAAAAGGGATGTGGTTGGCCGGCACGAATTGGACGTTCCTGCACGGCGGCCGCAACCGTATTGCCGATGACTGCCGCCGCACCAGCAAGCGCCGCAACCCCGGTCCCCACGTGCACCACGTCGCGCCGCGAAACAGGAACCTTCGCTCCAGCAAAATCTTCGCCGCCCAACTTGGCCCTCCATCGGATTGTCGGTACAGATTATCGCATCATTGGAGCTCATTTGGAGAAATGATGTGGATTTATCCCTTACAGGCTCCTGTTCCTGTGGCGACGTCAGGTACCGTCTCCAGTCCCTTCCAATGTTCGTCCATTGTTGCCATTGTCGCGATTGTCAGCGGCAGACCGGAGGCGCATTCGTGCTGAATGCACTGATTGAAGCCGATCGCGTTGAACTGCTCGCCGGGGAAACCCGGCCCTATCCGCAACTGACGGACAGCGGACGACCGCACCTGATCCACCGCTGTCCCAAATGCGGCACGGCGATGTGGAGCAATTACCGGGGCCGGGAAAATATCCGTTTCGTCCGCATCGGAACTCTGGATGAACCATCAGCTCTGTCTCCGGACGTCCATATATTCGTCCGTTCAAAACAGCCCTGGGTTCAATTGCCGTCGGATGTGCCCGCCTTCGAGACCTATTACGATACGAAATCGCTCTGGTCCGCAGAAAGCCTGTCGCGCGCTGCGGTTCTCAGGCGATAGCTCCCGAAACGATGTGACTGGTGAGGATTAAATCGATGATCTCCCTGAATCCACCCGGCGGAGTGAGCCGGCGTGAACTGCTGGCATCCGGGGCGGCTGTGGGTGCTGTTGCAGCATTGACCGGCTTATCCGCATCTGCCGCTGTCCCAACCTCCAGGACAATCGATTTCCACCACCATTTCAATCCGCCCTTTCTGGTCAACGCCGCAGCCGGTAACCGTGTCGGCGCAGGCGATGCAGGAGGCCTGAATTGGGATCTCGCTTATTCCCTTGAGGACATGGACAAAGCCGGAATCAGCAAAGCGGTGCTTTCACCCCCCACTGGCTTTGCGGAACGCACCGATCCGTCGATGCGCAGCGCCACGATCCGCAAAGTGAATGAGTACGGTGCGGAAGTGACGCGGGATCATCCGACGCGCTTCGTTCAACTGGTATATCTGCCTTTGCCCGATGTCGATGCGGCGTTGAAAGAGATCGCCTATGGCTTCGAATCGCTGAAGGTCGCTGGCGCCGGTTTTGCGACTTCCTACGCGGAAAAATATGTCAGCGACGCGGCTTTTGCCCCGGTATTCGAAGAACTCAACCGGCGACGCGCTATCGCCTATTTCCATCCGTTGGCGGCTGCCTGCTGCACCCGGTTGATTCCGGGGATGCCACTGGAGACCAATCTCGTAGAAATTCCCTATGATACCGCCCGCGCAGTGATCGGGTTTCTGCTGACCGGCGCTTTCCGTCGCTACCCGGATGTGAAATTTGTTTTCTCGCATTCCGGAGGTGCTGTGCCGATGTTCGCCGGCCGATTCAACCGTCTCCTGCAAACGACCGACCTGTCCAAAGTCGCACCGGACGGCATAAACGTCGAATTCCGCAAGCTGTATTACGAAACCGCAAACGCGAATTCGCCGCCCACGATTGCGGCATTGCTGAAATTCGCACCCCTGAGCCAGGTCATGTTCGGTAGCGATCATCCATATGTGTCGGATACGGACAATATGGCCGATCTGAAAAGCTGCGGTTTGTCTCAAGCCCAGATGAACGCGATCCTGTACGAAAATGCGGAGCGCCTGGTTCCGGCCCTTAGGGAATCTTGAATGCGTACACGGCGTCGGACGGGTTATCGCCGCCACAGCCTTCGCTGCCGCCGATAAAATACGCGACATCGCCAATGCTCGCGGCGCCATGAGCGTGCAGACCGGTCGGAGCCTTCGCCAACTCCCGCCAACTGTCCGTCTTCGGATCATAGGCTTCGAATTCATCATAGGTGATGCGCTTCACCGGATCCTTGCACTCGCCGCCGTGATACAGGATCAGTCCATGATAGAGTGCCGCCGCGCCGCTGCTGCGGGGCGTGGGCATGGGCGCAAGAGATTGCCAGCTGTTGGTTTTTGCGTCGTATACATCATGTAGGCCGACATTATCGATGGTGGCATTCAATCGGCCTCCGAACACGTGAATCGCACCGTCAACGACCGCAATGCCGAGGTGGTCACGCGCGACCGGAAGGCGTGCCGCAGTCGTCCACTGGTTGGTCCTGGGGTCATAAACCTGGTGCGTTGGCACGGTCTTTCCATCCGGTCCGCGCCCCCCGATGACATGAATTTTCCCGTCCAACGCGGCGAGGCTCACCGAGCCGAGAGGCGACGAGAGCGGCGGCAACTGCCGCCAACTGTTGCTTGCGATGTCATATTCCAGAAACTGATCGAGAGGGTTCTTGTGCACGTTCGCAGTGAATCCGCCGGCGGCATAGATTTTTCCGTTCAGAGCGGCAATTCCGATATGCGATGCACCTCTTGGCATGGGCGCAAGATCCCGCCATTTGCCCGTTGCAGGATCGAATTCCTGAAACAAAGGGGTATCCTGGCGGCCCAGAGCTTCGCCGCCGATCACATAAATTTTTCCATTCGCTGCCGTAACGCCCACTTCCGTTCTTTGGGTCGTGGTCCGGGCCGCTACCATCCATGTCCCCTGAGCGCCGGACTGCCCCCATGACGGGAAAACTGACAAGGTCAGGGCGGCGCCGATCACTACGCCCCTGAATGCGGTTCTTACCCTGTATGACATCCGATCCTCCAATGTATAGCGGTCGCCTTGCCAACCGCGGGCGGATCAGCAAGCCGACTTGCCGAAACGTAGATAACATGCCACCGAGCCCCCGGTCATCCTTCCCTGCCGCCAACCGTTACCGATTTGATGACGGCAAATACCGGAAGACCCGGACGCAAGCGCAGCCGTTCCAGCGAGCGGCGGGTTATGCGGGCGACCAATTGAGAACCCGTCAATTGCAATTGGATATCGGCGTTGGGCCCGTTCTCGCGGACCGCTGCGACGGTCGCGGCTAAAATGTTATTCGCGCTGACCCAATCCAGCCGCGAAAGCGAAAGCATCACATCCTCGGCGTCAATTCGAACACGAATTTCCATTCCGGGTGCAAGTGCCACACGTGGGACGACCAGTGTCTCGCCGCCGAGGCCGATCTCGGTGAGATCATGATCTTCGTCGTGCCGGAGAATGGTCGCCCGCAATACAGAGCCCGGGATCAGATGACCGGCGGAAAAAAGATCCAGCCGCGCTGTTACTTCAAACAGCTGGCCCTCCGCAACAACGCGGCCCTGGTCCAGGATAACCATGCGGTCGGCGAGCCGGGCAATCTCGTCCAGCGCATGACTGACATAAAGCATCGGAATGCGCGATTCCCGCACGACCTTTTCAAGGTATGGAAGGATTTCGGCTTTCCGCGAGGCGTCCAGGGATGCAAGCGGTTCATCCAATAAAAGCGCCCGGGGAGCCATCAGCAACGCCCGTCCAAGCGCAGTACGCGACCGTTCACCTCCCGATAACTGATGCGGCATGCGCTTGAGCAGGGACGCTAAGCCCAACAAGGCGATGACCTCATCTGCCGTGCGACGATCGGGCCGCGGGGTTGCGCGCCTCCAGCCGTACAAAAGATTTGCTTCCACGGAGAGATGCGGAAAAAGCCGCAGATCCTGAAACATGACTCCGATGCCGCGCGACTGCGGGGGCAGACATTTTCCGGTTGCAGTATCGAGAAGGGTCTGGTCCGCGATGGTGACGTGGCCGAAATCGGGCCGAAACAGTCCGGCAATCGCTCCAATAATCGTCGATTTGCCGGCGCCGGACGGCCCGAAAAGCGCAGTCACTCTTGAGCCGTGCAGATCAAAGGCGGCGTCGATGCTAAAGCCGCCGCGCCGGTGCTTCAGCGTCACGTCCTTCATCTGCCAACTGCCGCTCGGGCGTACCGGCTGGCAATGTCCGCGAAAACAACCCCGGTCAAGGCCAGAAGGATCGAAATCGCAGCCAACCGCGCCGCCGCCGCTTCCCCGCCGGGACTCTGGATCGCCGTGTAAATAGCGAGCGGTAGCGTCCGCGTCTCGCCAGGAATATTCGATACAAAGGTAATAATAGCGCCGAATTCGCCGAGGCAGGCCGCGAACGCGGTGATTGCCCCTGCAAGAATTCCAGGCAAAGCGAGCGGCAAATGAAGGCTGAACAGGCGATCAATGGCGCCGGCGCCCAGCGCGCCAGCCGCCTCGGAAAGTCCGGCATCCTGGGCTTCCAACGACAGCCGGATCGCCCTGACCTGAAAAGGAAAAGTCAGGATAGCGGACGCAAGCGCCGCGCCCGTCCAGCTGAACACAAAACGGATGCCAAAATTTGCCAGCAGAAATGCGCCAATAGGCGCACGCGTTCCGAGCGAAATCAGCAGGAGGTAACCCAATGCGACAGGCGGCAGCACCAGCGGTAGATGAATCACTCCGTCCAGCAGCCACTTGCCGCGAAAACTGCAGCGCGCCAGCAAGAGGGCCGCGGCGAAGGCAAAGGGAAGATCCACCGCCACCGCGACCAGCGCCACGCGCACGCTGAGGAACAGGGCCTGCAATTCGGCCGCGGAAATAATGCCACCCTCCATAAGCGTTATTAAACCAGAATATCACGGGTTCCGCATCTCATCACGCGAACGAGAAACCTGTCGCATTGCACCTCCCGCAACTGCGGCTTATCTTTGATTCCGCGCAATTAACGAAAGGAGGTGATCCAGTGTCTCATTGTCTTCATCTGCGGTCAGACGGCTGGATGCTTGCCTATGCCGGAATTGAAATCGGATAGCTGACATCCTGCGGTTCCTGCACCGCAGTTTGACAATGGAAGGGCTCCCTACGGGAGCCCTTCTCGTTTTGCATCAGCTATCGCAGCGCCGGCGGCGCCTGAATAATCATCCGGTAGCAATCGAGGCTCCGGCTCAGGAATTCATATGCCGCGCCCCAGAGATAAAGACGGAACCGCCGATAGTTGAAATCGCCGAAGCGCTAAATCACGAAGTCCCTGTTGGCGTCGAAATTCCGCGCCCATTGCTGGAAAGTCAGGAAATAGCTTTCGCGGTCGTTGAAAATCTCCGTCACCTCCAGCTTCGTCCTTGCAAGCTTGTCCAGAAAATCATGCAGAACGAGAAAGGAGTGGTTGCCACCATAGATGTATTTCACCATGTAGGATGAAAGTTCGTATTTTTTGGTGCAGGCACTGCCGTCGAGGAAAATCCGGCCGCCCGGCTTGATCAGCTTCTCGAATTTCCCGAGCACGGCCGCATAGTCGGGCAAGTGCTCGATCACGCCCATGATCATGATCGCGTCAAAGGTCCTGCCGGGCGCGTATTCCAGCAGATCACAAATCTGCACATCCCATTCGAAGCCGAGCGCATTTGCTCGCGATTCCAGATAACGCTTTGAAATTTCGGAGATCGTGATTCCGGTGCATTTCACGCCCCGTTTAGAGGCATATTCGAACCATGCGCCCCAACCCGGACCGATCTCCAGAATTTCGTCACCGGGTTTCAACCCGCATTGCTGAAAGCAATAATCGAATTTCCGCAGAGTTGTGGTTTCCAGAGTTTCGAACGGATTGAGGTACACCCCCTGCGTGTAACAGGGGGTTGCCGGGTCGAGAAAGCTCAGGAAGAACTCCGGATCGATATCGTAATGCGCGGTTATCGCCTGTTTATTCGTGTGTACCTGACCGAAGAGCAAAGGCTGCAGAAAGCGCCAGATGCTGGTCAGGGGATGCACGTCCTTCATCGATCCACGTAGTTCAAATGGACTCAACATGTCCCCTTCAAGGTCGATATCGCCGTTCACATAGGCATCGCCAAAGAGCCCCTCATCAAGGCTGGCGATGGCCTTCAATCCACGTGAATTCTTCAGCGCGATGCTGAAGCGGGCGGCTTCCGGCCCAAAGGGTTGCACCGATCCGTCCGGAAGCGTAACGGAGAACGAAACCGGCGAGCTTTCGAACTGTTTCGCGAAACGGCCCAGCATAGCGCGCGTGAAGCGACCCGACGGAGCCGCCGCCGGAATTTCTGCAACATCGCTTTGATTGGACATCTTTCCTCAACCCCGCTCTGATTTCGCGCCGCCGCTCAGGCAGACAAATTCTCAACCCTGAAGCCGGTTTTGATCTTGGCCGCAGACCGAATCCGCGGCAAGAACAAATCTGGCGCAGTCTCGCGGGGACGCCTATGGCTTATGAGCTTTATTACTGGCCATCCATTCAGGGGCGAGGCGAATTCGTCCGGCTCGCCCTTGAAGATGCCGGCGCCTCCTACAAAGATGTGGCGCGGGACAAGGCTGGAATGGCGAAACTGGTGCGCCTGCTGGAGAATTCCAACCTCAGCGAGCCACCGTTCGCGCCGCCTATTCTAAAAAGCGGAAAGCTGTTAATCGCGCAGACTGCGAATATACTTATGTACCTTGGCCAGCGCCACGGCTTGTCGCCAAAGAACGAACGAGCCCGGCTCTTTGTGCACCAACTGCAGCTGACGATCGCCGATATGGTCGCGGAAGCCCATAACGTGCATCATCCGGTAGCTTCCAGTCTCTACTACGAAGACCAAAAGCGGGAAGCCCTGCGTGCCGCACGGCATTTCACGCAGGAGCGGGTTCCCAAATACCTCGATTACTTCGATACGGTGCTGCAGCGAAATGGGCCGTATCTGACCGGGAAACGGATCAGTTATGCCGATCTGTCACTGTTTCAGCTGATGGAAGGGCTTCGATATGCTTTCCCGAAGAATATGGCGCGGGTCGAGCGGAAGCTCAGGGCAGTTCCAAAGCTCTGCGAACGCGTTGCCCTGCGCCCTCGAATCGCGCCCTATCTTGCGTCCGAATGCCGCCTTCCATTCAACCAGGACGGCATTTTCCGGCATTACCGGGAGCTGGACGCCTGAAGAACTCAGGCCGCGTTGATGAACCCGCCCATCTGACGATTCCACAAACGCGCATAGGCGCCGCCTCTGGCGAGCAATTCACGATGGGGTCCATCTTCGACGATCCGCCCGGCTTCGAGGTAGAGAATGCGGTCCATCCCCGCAATCGTCGACAGCCGATGCGCGATCGCGATCACGGTGCGGCCCCGCATCAAAGTCCAAAGCGCCTGCTGGATCAGATGTTCGGATTCGGAGTCGAGCGATGAGGTCGCCTCATCCAGAACCAGAATGCGCGCGTCTTTGACGAGGGCGCGGGCGATCGCAATTCGCTGGCGCTCGCCGCCCGAGAGTTTGATACCCTGTTCGCCGACAATCGTATCGTAACCGCTGGCGCGCCCGATGATGAAATCCTGCGCGTAGGCTTCGACGGCAGCCTGGGTCACATCGGTTTCTGGCGCATCAGGCTTTGCGTACCGAATGTTGTCGCGGATGGCGCGGTGAAAGACGCTCGCCACCTGTGGCACTTCGGCGATGGCTTCGTTCAGCGAGTCCCAGGTGATCTGTGCAATGTCCTGACCGTCGATCAGGATTCGGCCCCCCTGAGGTTCAAATTGGCGCCGTAACAGTTTGACCAAAGTCGATTTGCCGGCGCCGGAAGGACCAACAAGTCCAACCTTCTCGCCCGGGCGGATTGCAAGGTCCAGTTTTTCGAACACCTGCAGTCCATCCGGGTGAGCAAAGCAAACCTGTTCGAACCGGATCGTACCCGCGCGCACCAGCAGCGGCCGCGCCGACGGTGCATCCACGATCTCATGCTGCTGACTGACCAGATCGAGCGCTTCGGCCAAAGTCCCCAACTGCTCGAAATAATCCAGCATGCGGTATGAGAGTTCCTGAACGCTGCGGATGATCTGGTTGGCCAGGAAAAATATCATCGCGAATGCGCCGACCGAAATCGTGCCCGACAAAGCATCGCGGCCCGCAAGCGCAACCAGTCCCATCAGCAGGGCCAACGTAGCCACCGCCATGAAACTGCGCATCAGAATCAGAAATGTCCGCAACCGCCGGGACGCATTCATTTCGTCAGCAAGAAAATGCGACAGAAAGCGGCGCTCATAATCCGCCTTGGCGAAGGCACGCACCAGATCGGAATTTGCGATCGCGTCGATCAGCCGGCCGGTCGAGGTGGAAACTTCATTGGAGAACGCCTTGGAGAGGGATACGCACCGCTTCGCAAGGAAAACCACGATGCCGAGATAGAGCACGGCCCACAGCGCAAGCACGAGCGCATAGGCAGCATGGGCGTTGAACATCAGCGCTCCGCCGACCAGCATCAGCATGGCCACCCGTGTGATTTCGAAGCTGAGAATGTTCAGGATCGAAACTGTCGCCTGTCCGGCCTGCTTCACTTTCTGCCCCAGCTTGCCCGCGAAATTCTCCTGAAAAAACCGCGGACTGTGGCCCATCAGATAGGAAAACAGATATTTCTGCGCGAGCGCCCGCATACGCGGGCTGGTACAGACATCCACGGCTTCATAGAGGCGATAAGCAAACGTGGAACCGAGCCAGATGGCAGCAAGCAGCACCATCCACGGCAACACGGCTTGCTTAAAGCCGGTGTGGGCGGAGGCTGCTGCCGTGATCGCATTTATCAGATGTGACAGCGCATAAGGCCCGAACGCCTCGACCGAGGTCGCCGACCCCGCCAGCAGCACCAAAGCCAGAACATTCCATCGGAAATGTCTGCCGATGATGAAGCGCAGAAAGGCAAAAGGCGTGGACGGCACGTGCGCAAGCCCGGCGGCCTCGGCGAGCGGCTCCGGCCGGCTGAGGACCTGATCCGGTACGACGCGGTTAGCAGACTTGCTCATTCAACTGCCGTCATTCAAGCACGTGGCCCCGGCGCGCAGATGCGAATCGCCCAGCCAGATCGGGATTTAACTACAGACGAGGTGCTAATTGTTGGCGGATCTCACGAAGCCGGTGCACCGGCCGTATTTTCCTCGCCAGCTGGCGCCATCTCGCCAGCGGTCACCCCACGCTGCCGTTCGGCAATTCGTGCAGCCTTGCCGCGGCGGCCCCGCAAATAATAGAGCTTCGCCCGGCGCACTTTGCCGCGGCGGATGACCTCAACAGAATCCACCAGCGGACTATAGATCGGAAATACGCGCTCAACACCTTCGCCATAGGAAATCTTCCGGACTGTGAAGCTCTCATTCAGCCCGGCTCCGGAACGCCCGATGCACACGCCTTCAAAGGCCTGAAGCCGTTCGCGCGTCTTCTGCTGTTTGGTTTTCTCGTCATAGGAAATGTCGACGACCTTGACATTAACCTTCAGCGTGTCGCCAGGCCGGAACGGCGGCAGTTTCCTTCCACCACGGACTGCGTTCATCTGTTCGCGTTCAAGCGTCTGAATCAGGTTCATCTTGTCCTCCCGTCCGGCGGGATTTTCCTTGCGAGCGGCGGGTTCTAGCGGATCGGGAATGCTTTTCATAGAGGGACCACAGATCCGGACGTCTTTCCCTTGTCACGCGCCAGGCTTCCTGCAGCCGCCAATCGGCAATCGACTGATGGTTTCCAGAGTTGAGGACTTCCGGAATCGTAGTGTTTTCGAATACTCGCGGCCTTGTGTACTGCGGATATTCCAGCAATCCGTTTTCGAAGCTTTCCTGTACCGCTGAGTCGGAGCTTCCCATCACCCCTGGCAGCAACCGGACACAGGCCTCCACCAGAGCCATCGCCGGAATTTCGCCACCCGCAAGCACGAAATCGCCGACCGAGATTTCTTCCATGTGACGCAAAGCAATAACCCGCTCGTCCAGGCCCTCGAATCGCCCAGAGAACAGGATCACACCGGGTCCGGAAGCAAGCTGACGAACGCGCTGTTGATTGAGGGGGGCGCCCCGGGGCGAAAGATAGATCAGGGGCCGTTCAGACGGAGCAAGACTGCGAACCGAATCGATTGCAGCAGCCGCCACGTCCGCGCGCAGGACCATCCCTGCCCCCCCTCCGGACGGAGTGTCGTCCACGGCACGATGCCGCCCGACGCCGAACGAACGAAGATCGATCGCCTGCAGCGACCACAGACCGTCTTCCAACGCTTTGCCGCCAAGCGACACACCCAGCGGGCCGGGAAACAGTTCCGGAAACAATGTCAGCACGGTTGCTGCCCACATGGCTTATGCAGGGGTTTCGTCGGTGACCGGCAGATCCACGACTACCCGTCCCCTTTCAAAATCGACCACAGGAACATGCGCATCGCAGAACGGGATCATCTCCGTTTTGCCGTCACAGAGGGTGATTTCCAGAATATCTCCGGCGCGGAAATTCAGCACGGCTGAAACCCGGCCGACCTCCCGGCCGTCCACGCTGTCCGCGCGAAGACCCACAAGGTCCGCATGGTAAAATTCTCCCGGTCCAGGATTTGGCAGCGCGGCCCGTGGTACGTAAAGTCGGCAGCCTTTGAGGCTTTCCGCGGAGCTGCGTGTCTCGACACCCGATATCCGCAGGATCAGATCGTCCGCTCGATGGCGACGCACCGCTGTGATCCCGAACTGGCGTCCATCTTCAGTCGAGAGGGACCCATAATTCGCGAGCGCCAAAGGGTCGGAGGTGAAACTCTTCACCCTGACTTCTCCATTGACGCCGTGGGCAGAAGTGACGACGCCGACCAGGACTGATGCTGGCGTCAAGCCGCCGACGGACCTGCGCCCGCGGTCTTCGCCGCAGCCGCAGCGCGTTCCTGTGCCTTCTTTTTGGGCTTCATTTTCTGCGGATTATGGTGCGTCACCGGCTTCACCAAACCGGCGTCAGCGAGAAACCGGTGCACGCGGTCCGATGCGGTCGCACCTTTGCCAAGCCAAGATTTTGCCTTTTCGAGATCAAGCCTGATCCGGTCGGCATGGTCCTTTGGCAGCAACGGATTGTAATAGCCAATGCGCTCAATGAAACGTCCATCCCGCGGGCTGCGCGATTCCGCAATCACAATCTGAAAGTGCGGACGCTTTTTTGTGCCGCCGCGGGACAATCTGATCTTCAACGACATGCCGATTCCTTCCTTAAAATGAATTCACGATCCTATTTCTTGCCGTCCAAACCCGGAGGCACAGGCGGCAATCCACCGCCGCCCAAGCCCGCAAGCATCTGCGGGTTGACGCCACCCAATGCCTGCATCAAGCCCCGGCCGCCCCTTCCGATCTTTTTCATCACGTCCGCCATCTGACGCTGCATCTTGATCACCTTGTTCACGTCGGAAACATCCACGCCGGCACCTGCAGCGATTTGCTTGCGGCGCGAGCCGTTGATTATATCGGGCTTCGCCCGCTCCCTCCGTGTCATCGAGGAAATAATCGCCTCCTGACGTTTCAGAAGGCGGTCATCGAACCCTGCGGCTGCGAGTTGATCTTTCATCCGGCCCACGCCCGGCAACATTCCAAGCAGGCCCTGCATGCCGCCCATCTTACGCATCTGTGACAACTGATCGGCGAGATCATTGAAGTCGAGATCGCCTTTCTTCAGTTTCTTCGCGAGCTTCTCGGCTTTGCTGCGATCAACGGTTTCCGCTGCTTTTTCGACCAGCGAAACGACGTCGCCCAGATCCAGGATTCGGGATGCGACGCGGGCGGGATGAAACGGCTCCAGCGCATCGAGCTTCTCACCGGTACCCAGAAACTTGATCGGGGCGCCGGTAACTTCGCGCATGGACAGTGCGGCACCTCCGCGCTGATCGCCGTCTGCACGGGTGAGGATGATCCCGGAGATTTGCACGCGCTCATTGAAGGTCTTTGCGATATTGACCGCATCCTGACCGGTCAGACTGTCTGCGACGAGCAGAGTCTCATGCGGTTGGGTGAGCTTCTTCACTTCGGCCACTTCGGCCATCAGTGCTTCGTCGATATGCTGCCGGCCGGCCGTATCCAGGATCACCACGTCGTAACCGCCGACGCGCGCTGCCGCCATCGCACGCTTGGCGATGTCGACCGGGCGCTGGCCGGCAAGGATCGGCAGGGTCGGCGTCTTGGTCTGTTCGCCCAAAACCCTGAGCTGCTCCATGGCCGCAGGACGGTTGACGTCCAGCGATGCCATCAGCACCCGCTTCTTGTCCCGCGCCTGCAGCAGGATTGCGAGCTTTGCGGAAGTCGTGGTTTTGCCGGAGCCCTGAAGTCCTACCATCAAAATCGGCGCGGGCGGGCTGCCCAGCGTCAAACCCTCGGATTCGGTGCCGAGCGTCTCGACCAGTATGTCATAGACAATCTTGACCACCTGCTGGCCGGGAGTAACCGAGCGAATGACCGCTTCGCCAATCGCCCGCTCGCGAACCTTCGCGATGAAGCTCTTGACCACGGGAAGCGCGACATCGGCATCCAGCAGGATGGTTCGGATTTCCTCGAGCGCGGAATCGACATCGGTTTCGGCAAGCGCACCTCTCCCCCGAAGCCGGTCGAAAACAGAGTTCAGTCGATCTTGAAGGCTGTCGAACATCGCTTACCTCGAACGCCGGTTGCCCCAGGGGGCGCACCTGCGCTGCCTGGGGGCGACCCCGCACCCGCGGGGCCGGAAGGGACTGAGCCGTTCCGGATCATGCGGATTTAGAGCATTTGGCGGAATTTTCAAATCGCAAATGCTCAATCTGTTCCGCCGTGCAGCAATTTCGCGTTGAACCGGCCTTTTCGATGGAAATTTCTTTATGGCGGACCTCTTCCAACCGATGATGATTTGGTTCTGAAGATTCCGGAGTTGATCGAGATGAAGGTACATGGGGGCTGTTTGTGCAAAACGATTCGTTATGAGGTCGAAGTTCCTTTTGTGCGGTTTGTTTATTGTCACTGTTCGCGCTGCCGCAAAGCGACCGGCTCTGCCCACGCTGCAAACGGCTTCGCAAAACCTGAAAACTTCCGTTGGACACAGGGTGAAAGCGCCGTAAAGCGCTACGATCTGCCGGAAGCTAAGCGATTCGGCCTGCAATTCTGCGCCAATTGCGGTTCCAAAGTTCCGCATTTGACGAGAGATGGAGCGGGAATGGTAATACCGGCAGGCTCCCTGGATGACGATCCGGGCACCAGACCGGAGCGCGCTATCTTTTGGGGATCGCGCGCTCCCTGGTTCAGGGACAATACCGAACTCCCGCGGCATGACAGCATGCCGGAGTGATGGCATCGGACCTCACGGTTGCAGCATGAGTTTTTGACCCAGGAACACGAAAGCCAGCGCATTCATTTCCGCCTCCTGGGCGTGATCTGCAGCGGCCGCATGTCCGCCTTCAGTACTTTCGAAGAACAGCACGTCATCGCCGAAATTTTGCATTTTCGCTGCCATTTTTCGCGCATGGACGGGGGTCACCCGGTCATCGGAGGTCGCAGTGATGAACAGGATCGGTGGATATTTCACACCGCGCCGGACGTTCTGATAGGGCGAATAAGCGAGAATCGCTGCGCGCTCTTCGGCGTTGTCCGGATCGCCATATTCGGCGATCCATGAAGCGCCCGCGCCGAATTTGGGGTAACGGATCATGTCGAGAAGCGGCACCTGGCAAACCACTGCTCCGAAAAGGTCCGGACGTTCGACTGCGACTGCACCGACCAAAAGCCCTCCATTCGAGCCGCCCATGATGCCAAGCCGCGACGGCGTGGTGAGACCCTGTCTGATCATATCCTCGGCCACAGCTATGAAATCGTCATAGGCCTTTTGCCGGTTCGTCTTCAGCGCCGCCTGATGCCAGGCCGGACCGAATTCGCCGCCTCCCCGGATATTTGCAACCGCAAGAGCTCCGCCTTTCGCCAAGAGAAGTTGGCCCATGCTTGCCCAGTAAGACGGAGTCTGGGAAATTTCAAACCCTCCATAGCCGTACAGCAGCATCGGCCCCGGTCCGCCCGGTTTTTTTGCGCGCACGACAAAATACGGAATTCTGGTCCCGTCCCTGGAAACTGCCTCATATTGGGTCGTTGCATAGGGCGTCGAATCGAAGCGCGCCGGGGCCGATTTCAGGACCGTGACCACTCTGCCGTGATCGCCATAAATCGTCATCGGTGTGAGGAAATTCTGGAAACTGTAATACGCATCGGGCCCAAATCCGTTGGCCGAAACCAGGCCGGTTGAACCGCCCTCCGGCAAAGTTTCCTCGTTATCCCGCCACTCTCCGGAAGAATCCGGCCGAAAAGCATGAATGCTTCCGGTCACATTGCGATAGATCGCGGCATAAACGGCATGGAGCCCTATGGCGACATGTTCGATCGCGCTCCGCCGATCCGGTTTGTACAGCACCGCCACGCGAGGAAGTTCGCCGGTTGAAAGGAATGTCTGCAGCGGAAAGGCGATCAACGAACCCTGCGCGATCTGCTGCTGGCCGGGCGGAGTCCAGTCGCTACGCAATGTCGCGATCAGTTGCTCATCGGGCGCGCCCGCATCCATGACGCCCTGAAGCTCTGCCGATAATGGCAGAGGGATCCGCACAGTCCCGGCGTCCGGTGCGACGTAATAGAACTCGGTTTCAAAATAGGTCAGGGCGCGGCTGACCAGAGCTGCCGAACCTGCCGGACTGTGGAACGCGGCCGGCGAAGAGATCACATCGTCCTGCTGGCCCGTGAAAACGGTTTTGGCATCTCCCGGGCTTTGGCCGCGGCGCCACAATTTCACGATCCGCGGATATCCGGCTTTGGTAAGGGTGCCGGTACCGAAATCTGTGCTGAAAAGGATGGTATTCGGATCGATATAGGCGGCTTCGGCCTTGGCTTCCCCGAGAGAAAAGCCGTCTTCCACAAAGCGTTTTTCCGGCGGCGAAAACTCTCGCAGAATGACCGTATCGCCACCATCGGGCGAAAGCTTCAACAGACAGCGCGAAAGATCGGCTGAACAGGTCGCTCCCTTGAAAACCCAGTTCTTTCCTTCCTCTGCCGACAACCGGTCGAGATCGAGCAGAGTTTCCCATTGTGGCGCAGAGGTTTCGTAGGAACCGATGGTGGTGCGCCGCCACACACCTCTGACGTGGTCCTTGTCCTGCCAGAAATTCAGCACCACATCTCCGTGCAGTTGACCGGCAGGTATTCGGTCATCGGCATCGAGAATCTTCAGCAGCGCGTCGTAGTCCCGGGCGTAAGCGGGATCGGATTTGAGCGCCGTAAAGGTAATTTCATTTTGTTCTCTTACCCAGGCAAGCGCCTGCGCACCGTGTATGTCCTCCAGCCACAGATATGGGTCGTCGCTTTCCATCGCATGCCCACCTGTCATCAGCGCAGCGCCAAGGGCAAGCACGCCGATAAAAATCATCGCCCCAAATCTCATGGGCCACTCCGTTCTGCCGCCGATATGGTGCGCTGCTGGAAAGCGGCGTGTTGCAGCCCTATAACCATCGCATGACATCGTTTCTGAAAATGCACGGGTTGGGAAATGATTTTGCCGTTTTCGACGGGCGTGTTTTCCCGATCCCGCTGACCTCTGCTACTGCCCGGGCAATAGCAGACAGAAAACGGGGCATCGGCTGCGATCAGGTTATTGTAATGGAAAAAGGCACGAATGGGGCAGCCGCGTTCATGCGGATTTTTAATGCTGACGGAAGCGAAGTTGAATCCTGCGGCAATGCCGCGCGATGTGTGGCCTGGCTGCTGATGGCCGAGCACGAGACCGACAATATCGAGATAGCCACTGCTGCAGGCCCTCTTTCCTGCCGAGCAGCGGGAAACGGTGACGTGACCGTCGACATGGGACAACCGCGCCTTGACTGGCGCGAAATCCCGATGGCTCAGGCCGTTGACACCATGCAATTTGCGCTTCCCGTCTCGGGTTTTGGCCAATATTACCTCAGCGAGGCATCTGCGGTTTCGGTGGGAAATCCGCACTGCATCCTCTTCGTGGATGATCCCGATACTGCACCGATCCGGGAACTTGGCGCCGCAATTGAGCACCACCCCTGGTTTCCATATCGCACAAACGTTGAATTTGCCGCCAAACTCGGCAACGACCATCTGCGGATGCGTGTCTGGGAACGTGGCGCCGGGATTACGCAGGCCTGCGGCACTGGCGCGTGCGCGGCGGTGGTCGCTGCAAATTTGCGGGGATTTACGGGCCGAAATGTTCGCGTGACTCTCGATGGGGGCGACCTCGAGATTGCGTGGAGGGAAAAGGACGATCACATCCTCATGACAGGTCCTGCCCGGTTCAGTTTCGCCGGCGAAACCGATTTGGGAGCGCTGGTGCAGCAGTCATGACCGTTGAAGTCATAACGCTCGGATGTCGGCTGAACGCCTATGAATCCGAAGTCATTCGCGCGCGAGCGACCGAGTCGGGATTAACGGACGCGGTGATCGTGAACACCTGTGCGGTTACCGGCGAAGCCGTGAGACAATCGCGCCAGACGATCCGAAGAATGCGCCGTGATCATCCCGCAGCAAAAATCATCGTTACAGGTTGTGCAGCACAAATCGAACCGGAGCGCTTCAGTGCGATGTCCGAGGTCAGCGTCGTGCTGGGAAACCGGGAGAAACTCGAGGCGGCGCATTACCACCCGGACTTTCTTTCCGGTGCACCACGCGTGCTCGTCAACGAGATTGGCTCCGCGAAAGACACCGCACCACAATTTGCATCCGGCTTTGCCGGGCGCACACGGGCGATTTTACAAGTTCAGAACGGCTGCGATCATCGTTGCACGTTCTGCATTATTCCATACGGGCGAGGTCCGTCACGCAGCGCCGGGATGGGGGACGTCATTGAACAGGCGAGACAGCTCTGCGCAGCGGGATATCGTGAGATCGTGCTGTCCGGAGTTGATCTTACCGCTTACGGCGGCGATTTGCCGGGAAATATCGGCTTGGGCGCCCTCGTTTCACGTCTCCTGAAACATGTGCCGGAGTTACCGCGGCTCAGGCTTTCCTCCCTCGATCCTGCCGAGATTGATGGTCTTCTGTTTGACTTGATCGGGGGGGAAGAGCGGCTGATGCCGCATTTTCACCTTTCCGTGCAATCGGGTGACAATTTGATCCTGAAACGGATGAAACGGAGGCATTCGCGCGAAGATGCGATCCGCTTCTGCGAAAGCGTCAGGCGCATGCGTCCTGATGCGGCTTTCGGCGCCGATCTTATTGCCGGATTTCCAACCGAAACGGATGCAATGTTCGAAAATACCGTTCGTCTGATCGATGAGGCGGGATTGTGCTATCTGCACATTTTCCCGTTCAGTCCCCGCAGAGGAACACCGGCTGCAAAGATGCCGCAGCTTGATCGGAGCCTGGTCAAGGACCGCGCGCGCAGGCTCCGGGAAAAGGGCGAAACGGCGCTTGCCCTCCGCACGCAGAACCTCATCGGGACGGAAAAGGAACTTCTCGTCGAAGAGCCGGGAATCGCCAGGACTCCGTGTTTCGCCAAAGTGCGTGTTACAGAATTTGCCCCACCGGGGACAATGATGCGCGGCAGGCTTGATGCTCCGGATGGACGGAATCTGTATGCGCGCGTTCTGGAACCTGCGCGGAACACGGGGGCGCAGGCAATCGCATGATGGAGGGCGAGGGTTCCAATACCGGGCTGGGGATGTTTGCCCGCCTGAAGGCCGGACTTTCCCGCACGGCAACACAATTGTCCGGCGGACTGACCGACATCTTGATGAAACAGCGGCTGGATCAGGACACCATCCGTACGCTGGAAGATGCCCTGATCCGGGCGGATTTGGGCACAGGGCTCGCGCGCGAAATTGCGGCAGATGTCGGCAAAGGCCGCTACGACATGGAAATCTCCGAGCGGGAATTGAAGAGGGTTTTGGCGGAAAGCATCGCAAAGTCTCTGCTGCCTTCTGCAAAACCTTTCGCGATTGATTCCTCGCACAAGCCATTTGTGGTGCTCGTTGCCGGCGTCAATGGTACCGGAAAAACCACGACCATCGGAAAACTCGCGGCGAAATTATCGGCTGAAGGCAAGAAAGTGCGGCTTGCCGCGGCGGACACCTTTCGGGCCGCAGCAATCGATCAGCTGAAGATCTGGGGCGAAAGAGCACATGTTCCGGTTTTCGCCCGAGAACCCGGCGCGGATGCCGCCGCGCTGGCATTCGATGCATATTCGGCAGCACGGGTCGAGGGCGCTGACGTGCTGTTGATCGACACCGCGGGACGCCTTCACAACAAGGTTGGTTTGATGGCGGAACTGCAAAAAATCGCTCGCGTCGTGAAAAAGATTGATCCGAATGCGCCGCACGCAGTCCTGCTTGTTTTGGATGCAACGACCGGACAGAACGCCATGTCTCAGGTAGCGGCATTCGGCAGCGCAGTCCCCCTGACCGGGCTGATCATGACAAAGCTCGACGGCACGGCGAAGGGTGGGATTCTCATTGCACTGGCGCACCGTTTCGGTCTGCCAATCTATTTTGTCGGTGTGGGGGAAACGATCAGTGATCTGCAGCCATTCGACCCCACTGCGTTTGCGACAGCCCTGACGGGGGCAGACGAACCGGAACGTCCGACGATAGGCGCCTGGCGGTTTTGAGTTCCATGAACAATTCTCCTCAAACCGAAGAACGCCGCATGAATCCTTTGCTGAAACTCGCCCTCGATCTTGGTCCGCTACTGATCTTTTTTGCAGCGAACGCACTGTTTGGAATTTTCACTGCGACGGCGGTTTTCATGTCTGCCATGTTGATTGTGATCACAGTTGGAATCGTGGTCGAGCGCAGATTGTCGCCAATGCCGCTGATCACGGGCGCCCTTGTGCTGGTCTTTGGCGGCCTTACGCTTTGGCTTTCTAATGATATTTTCATCAAGATCAAACCGACGATCCTCTACGCAATGTTTGCGGCAGTACTTCTGGGTGGGCTCGCATTCGGCAGACTGTTCATCAAGATCGTACTCGGTCAGACTCTGCGCCTGAATGACGCCGCGTGGCGCATTCTGACCTGGCGTTGGGCAATTTTCTTTATCGGACTTGCGATTCTTAACGAGATTGTCTGGCGCAATGTGTCCACCAACACCTGGGTGGCATTCAAGGTTTGGGCGATTTTTCCGTTGACGCTGATATTTGCGATGGCTCAGGCGCCGTTCATTTCCCGCCATCAGATCCAGGACGAGCCAAGCAGCGCCGGATTACCGTGAACGGTTCCGCTATCCCGGAAATTGCGGCATAGTTCTGATTGACTCCTGCATGCGGCCTCTGGAATATCGTTTTGGGCGGTCTGAATATCCCAGTTCGGGGTATCGTGCTAAAATCTGGCGTTCTGCCTTATAAAAAGCTGCACAAGACTGGTTGCGTTCAGATGCGAGTGGGGTAAAGTCAGACAGTCCGACGGATACGGACGATTTCGAAATCGGATTTCAACTTCGCGGGGGGATTGTGCATGGCTGGAAGAAGTCCGCGAAAGCCCAATGGCGGGTTTGATCTCTCTCAGTCCCCGTCACATCTTTTGCGCCGGTGCGTGCAATACGCCAATGATCTGTTCTCGCGGGAATCATCCGCCAGTGATCTGACGAAACAGCAATTCACTGTCCTCGCTGCGGTTGAGCAGAATGAGGGGATCAGTCAGACCGACCTGGTTGCACTCACCGGCATTGATCGCTCGACATTGGCCGAAATGATCCGGCGCATGATCGACAAGGGATTGCTGGACCGGGAGCGCACAGAATCCGATCAGCGGGCCAACGCTGTTCGCATTGCTGCCGGAGGCAGAAAGGCTCTCCGGAGCGCCCGGAGCGCCAGCGACCGCGTTGAACGCATGCTGCTTGCGGGACTGTCCTCAGGGGACCGCGCCAGGTTCGTAAAGATGCTTGCAATTGTTGCGTCACAGGGTGAGACGTCGCAGTCAGCATCGCGCAATGGCGGCCGCCGGGTGCGCCGGGCGCGCTGACCCGGAACCTTGTGTTCGGTCTGATGCTTGCGCCTCGCCCCCTCTATTGTGAGGGCGTAGCCGGATCGTTGGGCTTTCCGCTCGCGGAGGGAGTTCCTGTCGAGAGTGCGGGCAGGATGAGCCGATTGATGACCCGATCATCCAGCGGACCCGCGTAATGCACTTTGATGATGCCTTTGGGGTCAATCACGAAAGTTTCTGGAACTCCTGTCACACCCCAATCTATTGATACCCGACCTTCCTGATCCTGATCGATTTTGCGGAAAGGATTGCCCAACTCGTTGAGGAATGCGCGGGCGCTCTCGGGTTTGTCCTTATAATCGATTCCGTACAGCGTAATTCCTTTTCGCGCAGCCAACTCCTGCAGCGCCTGGTGCTCCAGCCGGCAGGGTGTGCACCAGGATGCCCAGAAATTGACGATGACGGGGCGCCCGTCTCCCAGTTCGGAACGCGAGAACTGCTGTGCCTGCGCATCCAGCGCCGGAAGATTGATTTCAGGCGCAGACTTTCCAACCAGCGGAGAAGGCAATTCCGAAGGCGGGCCCTGGAACAGCCCGATATAGAGAAGAAAAGCGAGACCGGCGAAGACCGCGACCGGGATAATGTAGAAGAGCCGTTTCACCGTGGATCCTCCGTTGCAGACCCTTCCTCTTCAAGCTGGCGCACGCTTTTCTTTGCCTGCGTGTGCGCCTGCAGCGAAACAACAATGGCAGCTGTTAATACCACAAATGTCACCGCGTAGGCGGGCCATACGAACACGGCATAGCCGCCCATCGCGAAAAAACTCGCCATTCTTAAGCGCCTCTGGCCATCATGAGCGAGCGCGCCCTTCGTTCCAGTATCTCGGTCTGCATACGCAGCAGCCAGAGCCACAGAAACAGGAACGTATAGCCAAAAATCATGATCAGAAGCGGCGCCAGGAACGCCTTGTCTATGGTCGGGCCGCCCAGGCGCAGAATGCTCGCAGGCTGGTGCAGTGTGTTCCACCAATCCACCGAAAAATGGATCACCGGAACATCGGCAGCGCCCACCAGCGACAGGACCGCGGCGGCCTTTGCGGCACGGACCGGATCATCAATCGCGTTCCACAGCGCTATGTAGCCGAGATAAATGAACAGCAGGATCAGTTCCGAAACCAGTCTTGCGTCACCCCACTGCCAGTAAGTGCCCCACATGGGGCGTCCCCAAAGCGAGCCCGTGAGGAGAGCGAGCGCCGTAAACGCCGCACCAAGAGGAGCTGCCGATTTGGCTGCAACGTCAGCCAGGGGATGGCGAAAAACCAACCCAACGAGAGATGCGCCTGCCATGACGCTGTAAACGAAGATTCCCATCCATGCGGCCGGCACATGGACGAACATGATTTTTACGCTCTGGCCCTGTTGATAATCCGGAGGCGTGGCGAAAAGCGACCAGTAGAATCCGACGCCGAGCAGAATGACCGCCACTGCACACATCCAGGGAGCGAGTATCCTGGAGAGATCCAAAAAGCGTTTGGGGTTGGCAAGAGCAGTTATCATGAGCGCCTTCATAAGCTGTCCGGGAGTGAAATAAAATCAGCCTCCAACATTGAGCCTGACCCCGGCGGCCGAGGCAAAGGGAGACAATGCTACGGCGGCGACCGAAAATGCCGCAAGAAACAGAAATGCTCCCCTTCCGGTTCCCTCGAGGGCGTCGGCCACTGCGCCCGCACCGAAAATCAGCGCCGGGGTTATCAGAGGGAGAACAATCAGGGCAAGAATGAGACCTCCGCGGCGGATAGACAGCGTCAGCGCGGCGCCGATCGCGCCGACTCCGGAAAGAGCAGGAGTCCCGATCGCAAGAGAAGCGATCAGCGCCACATAAGCGCGTGGCGGAAAATTCAGCAGCAAACCCAGCACTGGTGAAAGCAACACCAGCGGTAAACCTGTCGTGATCCAATGCGCCAGAATTTTTGCCGTTGCTGCGGCTTCGAGACTGAGCGGCGAGACAGCGATCACATCGAGTGTGCCATCCTCGAAATCCGCCTGGAACAGGCGGTCCAGCGACAGCAGCGCGGCCAAAGCCGCGGACACCCAAAGTACGCCGCCCGCAATACGGCCAAGCAGCACGAGGTCTGCACCTACCCCAAACGGAACCAGCGCGGAGACGAGCGCAAAAAATGCGGCGGCCAGCGATGCACCACCACCCGCCCGAAAGGCAAGGCGTATGTCGCGTACGAGGATGGCTCTGAATGCCCTCATTGGGGGCCAAGAAAGAAACGCAACGCGTCGAGTCCGAGCGTTTCGTGCGTGGCCACAATCGCAATCCCGCCATCGTCGCAATGTTCGCCGATCAGTTCCGCTGCAAGCCGCCGGCCAGCCGCATCAAGCGACGATAGCGGTTCATCGAGCAGCCAAAGCGGCCGATTGCTCAGTATCAGTCGCGCCAGTCCAAGACGACGGCGCTGCCCCGCGGAGAGATATTGCGCCGGAATCGCCATCAACCGCTTCAATCCGACATGATCGAGCACGCCGGCAACGCTGATCCGGGCGCCATAAAGATCGGCGAAAAACTGGGCATTTTCCGACACGGTCAGCTGTGCTTTCACACCATCCGAGTGTCCCATCCAGCCGACCTGGCGCGCGCGTTCATCCGCATCGGTTACGGCATAACCCGCGCTCATCTGAAGGCGCACCTCGCCCGCGGCTTGCGGCAGCAATCCGGCGAGGATTCGCAAGGCTGAGGATTTCCCGGCGCCATTGGGTCCCTCAAGGGTCATCACCTGGCCGCTGGCAGCCGCAAAACTGACATTGCGAAAAACGCGCCGCCCGGCGCGCTCGCAAGTCAATTCATGAACTTGGACAAGGCTTAGTACGGCCATTCCGGTCTTTTCTAGTACATATGCTGGCCGCCATTGATGGACAGCGTCGAGCCGGTGACAAAACCGGCCTCCTCTGCCACCAGGAAAACCACACCGCGTGCGATCTCCTCGGCCTTACCCAACCTGCCGACCGGTATCCGGGCTACGATCTTTTCCAGCACATGCCCGGGCACCGCGGAAACCATCTCAGTATCGATATATCCGGGAGCGATTGCATTTACGGTAATTCCTTTCGCGGCGCCTTCCTGCGCCAGCGCCTTTGTAAAACCGTGAATTCCCGATTTGGCCGCAGCATAATTAACTTGCCCATATTGTCCGGCCTGCCCATTGATAGAGCCGATGTTCACGATACGGCCGAAATTCCGGGCGAGCATCCCCTCCCACACCGCCTTGCACATGTTGAAACAGCCACCAAGATTGGTGTCGAGCACCTGATCCCAGGCGTCGCGGGTGATTTTGCGCATTGTGGCGTCGCGCGTAATGCCGGCATTATTGACCAGGATATCGACCGGCCCGAACTCGTCGACTATCGCCGCAACCAGCGACACACAGGAGTCCAGATCCGACACATCCCATTTCCTTGCAGGAATTCCAGTCTCGGATGAGAACTGCGCGGCTTTTTCACTATCGCGGGCGTAATTGGCGACCACGGTGCGGCCCGCTTTCTTCAAGGCGATCGACACGGCCGCACCAATGCCGCGAGTTCCACCCGTCACAATCGCAACCCGGTCCACCAGATCCTCCGCGCTTATCGTTCGATGCAGACGGCTATTCCCATGCCGCCTCCGATGCACATCGTCGCAATCCCTTTTTTCGCGTTCCGACGCTGCATTTCATAGAGCAGGGTGACAGAATCCGGCCACCGGAAGCTCCCACCGGATGACCGATGGCAATCGCGCCGCCATTCACATTGACCCTGTCGGTGTCCCAGGCAAGTGCCCGGTTTACGGCACAGGCCTGGGCTGCAAATGCTTCGTTGGACTCAATCAGGTCGAGCTCCGATGTGCTCCATCCCGCTTTCTTCAACGCCAGCCGGGAAGAAGGAATTGGGCCGGTCCCCATCACTCTGGGGTCCACACCGGCGCTCGCCCAGGATGCTATTCGCCCAAGCACAGTCGCGCCACGTGCTTCCGCATCCTTCCCGCCCATCAGCACGAGAGCGGCCGCGCCGTCATTGATTCCGGAGGCGTTCGCCGCTGTCACGGTTCCGTCCCTGGCGAAGGCAGGGCGCAAGGCTGAAATCGCGTCAAACGTAACGCCCTCGCGGATATACTCGTCGTCGGCTACGGTTCTTATACCTTTGCGCTCGGGAACGTTCACGGGCACGATCTCATCCCGAAAACGCCCGCTTTTCCTGGCTGCTTCAGCCTTGTTTTGCGACGCGACGGCGAACCGGTCCTGCTCCTCGCGAGTGATCTGGTATTCGCGCGCCACGTTTTCGGCCGTGATCCCCATGTGAATGCCATGAAAGGCATCCATCAGGCCGTCCACAATCATCGTATCCACCATCTGGAGCGCCCCCATTTTCTGACCGGCTCGAAGGTGGGCGGCATGGGGCGCCATGCTCATCAATTCCTGCCCGCCGGCCACCACGATCGAAGCATCGCCATTTCGAATCGCCTGATAGCCAAGAGCGACAGCCCGCAACCCCGAACCGCACAATTGATTTACCAGATAGGCCGGCGTTTCGACGGGCACACCGGCTTTCATTGCAGCCTGCCTTGCGGGATTCTGGCCCTGCGCGGCGGTAAGAATTTGCCCCAGGATGACCTCCGATACTTCTGCCGGCGCGACTTTTGCGCGCTCAAGGGCCGCGCCGATTGCCACCGCGCCAAGCTCGTGCGCCGGCAAATTCGCGAACGCCCCATTGAAGGACCCGACCGGCGTTCTCGCCCCGGAAGCGATCACAACATCCATCACGTAACCTCGTTTCGCTTGTTCAGCCATTGGTAACGGAAAAATGCTGCATTGCAAAATAGTGTCTGGACAGCAGTGGCCAGAAGCACGTGTAATGAACGGTGCCCCGGAAACCGCCTCCCTGACGGGAGATGCAGCGCGCCGGACAATTATCAGCTACGGGAAAAAAACTTCTTGAGCGAAAAGAAAAGCGGAGCACCGGGCCCGATTATCATCAAGAAATATGCCAACCGGCGCCTCTACAACACGGGCACGTCATCCTACATCACCCTTGAGCAGCTTTGCGACATGGTCAAAGAGGGAGTGGAATTTGAGGTTCGCGACGCACGAACCGGCGAAGACATCACGCGCCAGGTACTCGCACAAATCATTTTCGAAGAAGAGAACAAAGGCCAGCATCTTCTTCCGATCCAGTTCCTGCGACAGTTGATCCGTTTTTATGGCGACAGCCTGCAGGCCTTCATTCCTTCCTATCTCGAAATGTCGATGGAGAGTTTTGCCAGGAACCAGAATGACATCCGTCAGAAATTTGCCGACGCTTTGGGGGGCAAGCTCGGTTACCGCGATTTTGAGCAGCTCACACGGCAAAATCTCCAGATGTTCGACCGTGCGATGCGCATGTTCTCACCATTCGGCGGAATGGGAACGCGGAATGGGCCCACCGATGAAGCCCCGCCGGACAGCACGCGAGCGCACGAGCAAAAAACCGCGCCATCCCCATCGCGCAGCGATGACATCCAGGAACTGAAGGATCAGGTTGAGGCGATGCGGCGCCAGATCGCGGAGCTCGCCCAGCGAAAATGATATTTCTTCAGGCGGCGGCAGTAACCGGACCGATGCGGCTCCAGGACGGCTGGATTTCCGGACGGCCGAAATAATGGCCCTGGAAAAAATCAATTCCGAATTCTTCCAGTAGCGCTGCGTCCTCCTCGGAACTGACCCATTCCGCGACGGTTTCCAGCTTCAAATTCCGGGCAAGTTCGGCGAGCGTTCGCACGAAAAGCTGATTCTCCGCAGATTCACTCAGGTGCTCAACATACATTCCATCGATTTTCACGGCATCGAATCGCAACTCATAGAGACTGCGGAAGGATGTATGGCCAGCCCCAAAGTCGTCGATCGCCACTCGGCATCCCACGTCGCGAAGGCGTGTGACAAAGCGCGCCGTCTCTTCGAAACAATGCAACGCCGCGGTTTCGGTCAACTCGACCGTAAGCCGATCCGCAATCTTCCGGTGTTCGCGAACATAATTGATGAATGAGATGAGCCATGAACGATCACCCGCCGTCGTGGCGGAGACATTGATCGCGAGCTTGAGGTCCGGTGTGCGGTACAATTCGGCCACTGCCAATTCAAGAGCGCGCCTGTCAAGCATGCGCACCATTCCCAGTGTTTCGGCCGCGGGAATGAAATCTTTGGCGCAGAGTAGCGTGCCATCCGTGCGCTGGATTCGCAGCAGGCATTCGTCAAATGCGCGCACCCGCGATTTTGCGTGTATGATCGGCTGATAAGCGAGCAGCACCCGGTCTTCTTCGAGCGCCTTGATGATCTCATCTCCGGCCGCAACCAGGCGCCGGCGCTGTAACTCGCGATGCGCCGAAGGCGCGAAAACGGCAAATCCGTTTCGCCCAAAGGTTTTCGCTTTTTCGAGCGCCTCTTCTGCCCGCCGCATGGCTTCCGTGCCGTTGCCGGCGTGTTGCGGCGTGAGCACAGCCCCTATGGAAATGGTCGCGAGCACCGCACCGTGGCGTGTGTCGACCGTTTTTCCGTTCACGGCCGTGTGCAACCGGGAAGCGACGCGTGCCAGTTCGGCTTCGCTTCCAAGCTTCAGCAGAATTCCAAATTTGTTGCCCGCCGTCCGCCCGATCAAGTCGGACATCCTGAGCGCCTGACCGAGCCGCTTTCCGACCGAAGCAATCACTTCGTCGGCCGAATCATGCCCGTGAATGTGATTGATAATTCCGAGCTGATCGACCGCGGCGACCAGATACCCGTACATTTCGCCATTTTGCGCAGCCCGCTCAATGAATTCGGAGAGTTCTTCCCGCAACGCTGCGCGATTGAGATGGCCGGTCAGGTCGTCCCTTGTTGCGAGCCATGTCATTTGATCGCTCGCTTCTCTGCCGGTTCCGGTGTTGCGGATGACGCCCTTTATCTTTTCCGCGCGGCCATCCGGACCCTGGATCCTTACCGCGGCCATCTCGAACCAGTGGCGTGTTAGTCCGGTGCCATCCGGGAATTGCAGAATGAACGCCGGATTAAGCGGAAATGGCTCTTCGACAAGCGTCCTCAGTCGCCGCAGGGCCGCGCGATCGAGCAATATCCGAAACGGCCCATAATGATCCATCGAGCCGAATTCGGCGCTGTCGCTGTGGCCGGCGTTTGCGGAATCCCAGCAGATGCGCCCATCTTTGAGTGACCAGTCGAATGCAATGGCCTGGGCGCCAAAAAGCGCGTGCCGCAGGTCTTCCAGCACTTCGGCGTGCTGAGTCGCGGTATTTGTTGTCGGCTCCGTCAACACGCCACGCAACCCGAACTCCCCTGCAATGCGCGACGAAGGTAAACTCAGCTCGTTAACAAAATCGAAATGCCGCGTCCCGCGCAGGAAATCGAATCCCAGCGGCAACACCAAATCGGTGTCGCGCCTTCGGTGGTGCTGATTGAGCAGTGTCAGGGCTTTGCGAGGAGGGGATCTGGGGATGTCCGCAATACAGCCGCTCCCAGCACAGGACCATAGTCCTGCGCCTGCAGAATAACGACGACACCGTCAAATTTGAGTTTTACAGGATTCGCCGGGATATCGATCTTCATCGCGTCGCCGGTCCACTCGCCGGCACGCTGCAGATCACGGACCACGTTCGTATAAGTGAGCTGGCGATTGCGGTTTTCACCATCGCCAATTTTAACCGAACCCTGGTCAAGGGTACGCATTACCCAAATTGCAGCTGCATTCTTCTGCACGGTTTTGATCTTCGGAATGGCGATCTCGATCCGGTTGGAGATCTTGCGAAGAGCTATCGGCACCGAGAATTCACGCGGAACGGCGCTTACACGCGTCGCAATGGCCTGCATCACGCGGTCCCGCTGGTTTCCAACCACATCAAGACGCCCGTCAATGATCATTTGCGGGGTATAGATGGCCGAACGGTTCATCGTCGTAGCGTAGGATTTTTGGCGCTTGGTGTTTGCATCGGTCGCGAAGGTATCCTTCCAACCCAGAATGTCCCAATAGGTGATGGGAAGAGACAGCGCGATCACATCATTCCGTCCGGCGAGTTCCGTCACCAATTGATCGGCTGCCGGGCAATCGCTGCACCCCTGGCTGGTGAAGAGCTCAAGTAAAACGGGATGGGACGGTGGGGATTTGTGCGTCGCCCCCGATGGCTTTCCCCAAGCGGACTGGCCAAGAGCCGCAAGAATCAAACCGATCGTTAGGGCGCGCAATATGGGCATGTCGAACCATAGGATGAACGCCCGAATTGCCCAAGAGGTCCAAAAATCACGTTGCCTTGACCACCCCGAAAGAAACGGGCGCCACCTGCTCCGACTTAGGATTACCCCCCTGTGCCTCGACCCAAATATTGCTCACGAAGACGGTCGCGCAGCACCTTTCCCCGATCGCTCTTTGGCAATTCAGGCAAAAACATGATGCGCTTTGGGCGCTTGGGTAATGGCAGCTTGTTCTCGCAGTAACCCAGAATCTCCGCCTCGTCCTGGCTCACGCCCCAGCGGAGCACTACGAATGCGATCACTTCCTCACCATAGACCGGGTCGGGAACTCCCACTGCGGCCGCATCCGCCAGTGCCGGATGGGCCAATAGAACGGCGTCAACCTCGACCGGCGAAATATTCATGCCGCCGCGTATGATCAGGTCCTTGGTCCGCCCCGTAATCCGGACGAAACCGTCATCGTCCATTATGGCCAAATCACCACTCTTGAACCGGTGGCCGCGCACGGGCGAGATGGATCCGGTATCCTGCAACAGCCCAATGGAAACCTGTGGACCTCCAACCGTCACTTCGCCTTCAATGTTGGGCGGGCAGGGATCGCCGCTCTGATTAACGATGGAAAATTCCTGGTGAATGGCAGGCGGCCCAACTGTTCCCAGGCGATGCTTGTAATGCGTATTGCCGCAGATCCATCCGGCCTCGGACATGCCATAAAGCTGCAGCAGTTCGATCCCGTAGCGTTGTTCAAAACGCAGCCACTGGTCGGGTGCAAGCGGCGCGGAACTGCAACTCATCAATTTCAGTGAAGGAATATTGGGGCGCTCTTCTTCGGGGCGGTTCAAAAGCATGTTCAGAACGGTCGGAACTCCGGCCGCGAATGTAATGCGGTTATCGCGAACCCAATCAAAAAACCGGCTGTTCGAAAACCGGCGGGCGATATGCATTGTCGGGCCCAACTGAAGGAATGGCAGCAGGCTGAGAATTTGCGCGGAATTCCACCCAAAAGAGCGGTACTCCAGAGTCCGGTCATTACCGGTGAGTCCGAGCATGTCTATGGTGTCGAGGCCCTGCAACCAGTAGCAGCCATGATCATAGACCACGATCTTGGGCCGGTCGGTCGTGCCTGACGTGCAGACCATCCCTGCCACCTCCTGAGGCGCATTCGAATCGTGATCGGCCTCCGCACCAGCGACACGCCGAAGCGTGTTGAAATAATCACCGCTGCTGATCGCGTCCGGATGCCAGCGTCCGAAACGGCAAACCGTTGCGCCGCCGAACCGTAAAGGAGTCGCATCCAGCTCTGTGTGAACGAGGATCAGCTTCGGTTTTACCAGGCGTGTTATGAACGTGAGATGGGCTTCGTGCAGTTCGACTGTGATCGGGCACACGACCGCGCCGGCGCGCCAGATTCCAATCCAGAGCAGCAACTTTTCCATCACTTCGTTTGCGAGCAACACGACCGTGTCACCACGGGCGACGCCACGCCGCCTCAGATCGGCGGCGATGTCAGCCGTAACCGAATCGAGCTGTTCGAAGTCGATGCTGGCATTCTGGTCCAGATCGGTGATCGCGGTTTTGCGAGGATCGCGCCGGCGAAAAAGCGCGAGTGATTCCCCAACGCTGCGAAAGGGAACGGCGAGCTTATGCCCACCAAACGGATCCGGCATCGTTCCTCAATGACCCGTTCTTGCCAGCAACTCCGTCCAGCCCTTCATTCGTGCTCTGACGTTCTGGATCTGATCCTTGCTGAAGAAGTCTTCGAGTTTGACCTTTCCCACCGGATATTGCGGACGCATGAAATCATTCTCATATCCATAGGGTACCGTGGCATCGATACCCATTCCGCCCTCATATCTGGTGTTGGATGCGGTCCATTCCCTGTCGCCCGCAGTCATGCGTTCCGCCGGCATAAAGGTCTGTCCGCGACCGCCAGGCGTCGGATTGAGAATGTCGGTCCGCGGATTCACGCGGGTGGTGATCGCCCACATCACGTCGTCCATGCTGTAGATATTCGTGTCTTCGCTGACCGCTATGACGACGCGCATTCCCTGTGACGTCGACAGAAGCGCGGTCATGAAGTTCCGCTGCCAGCCTTCTTCCAGACGGTTGCGCTTTTTCACCTGAATGATCGCGCCGCCCCAATCGGTCATGCAGTACGGAATATTCACGTCCTGGATAATGCCCGGCTGCATGCGATTGCACAGTTCGAACATGGCGGCTTCACGGATCGAAGTATCTATATTGTGCTCATCGAGGGTATGGGCCCCGAGCGCATAAACAATGGGTTTCGATACCGGGTGACGCATCGTGACCGCGGTGACATGAAATGTGGGCGCTTTGTAGGATTTCCCCATGTACCCCGCCCATTCCGGATGAAAATGGTGGCGGCCCTGGACCTGATCGGCTTCGGCTTCTGCGGTCTCGTATCTGGTATCGCGGGGGTCGACATAACCCTCAAGCACGATCTCGGAATCGGCAATCGCCATCGCATCTACCGTTCGCGCCCTGACCAACCTCACGGGGAAGCCCTGTGTCGCTCCGGCTACGCCCAATTCATCGCAGCCATAGGGAAGGATGACGTAATCGAAAGCACCGCCCGCAAGGAGCGTGCATGCGGGTGGTACACCGAAGCAGAACGTCAGCGGCACACGTTCGCGTTTGCGATGCGCATCTCCCAATACCTGCCACATATGAGAGCCAGGCGAGACCTGAAATGTTCCGACATTCCCCCAGCGGAAATTCATCCGGTTGTAGCCGACATCCGTTCCGTCACCGAAAACCTTCCCGGTCAGACAGCGAATGCCTGAACCGATGGTCAGTTCTTTTTCAAGTTCGGTATGCCGGATCGGCACCAGATATTCATTCACGTCGGCCGGCTCGGGAATTATCACTTCCTGACAAGCCGCATCGGCCTGTGAAATCTCCCGCGGAGGCAGAGGCCGATTTAGCGCATGCGACAGTTTTACCGTTCGGTCCTGGTCCGACACCCAACCGAACATCCGGTTCATGACGTCGATATTGCCGAACAGATTGGTCAGCAGGCGGTGATCTGGTTTGCCCTTCACGTTCGAAAACAGTGCCGGACAGCCGCCGTCCATCAGCTTTTGCAAGCCGGTCAGTTCGAGGTCGGGATTGATCTGCCGCTCACTCTCGATCAGATCACCGTGCGCCTTCAGCCAGGAAAGCGTACTCCGCAGATCGAGGAGATGCGCTGTCGAACCCGCCGCAGTTGATTCTGCGGTGGTGGCCAAAACTGCGGCGCTTCGTTCCATCTCAGACGCTCCTCGGGCAAGCATCCGGAAAAGCTCTTGTCCGGCGTTGGTTTAGCGGGGCTCCGTATCATACGGTAAAACAGTGTGAAAGCTTTTTCCCCCCGTGATAGAGCAGGCGAGACTTGAATGGAGTGAGGTATGAAGCTGGAACGGGAGCCCACCGGGTTTGGCGATCTGCGGGGCTGGATTGCAGCGCTGAAGACCGCCGGCGAGTTCAAGGAAGTGGGCGCCGAGGTAAATTGGAACATCGAGCTCGGTACCGTGATGCGTCTGGCTCAGGGCGCGGGCGATGGACCCGCGCTGCTCTTCAGCAACATCACGGATTACAACCGCCGGGACAGCAGGTGCAGAAAAGTCTTTGGCTGTGGACTGTCGAGTTACCGGCGCGTGGCAATGATGCTCGGAATGCCGGTCGATACGCATCCGCGCGAACTGGTCAAACTCGGGCGCACTTTGTTGAATGAGCGCGTCCCGCCGAAACTGGTAGCCACCGGGGCGGTGAAGGAGAATATCCTCACCGGAAAAACCATCGATATTCTCGAATTCCCGGTTCCGTTTTGGAATCGCGTGGATGGCGGCCGTTACATTCTCACTTATGCGGGCATTGTCACCAAAGATCCGATTACCAACATCACGAATGTCGGAATTTATCGCGGCATGGTGGCGGGACCAAATCTGATTCCAATTCTGATGTGGCGGGCGCAGCATATCGGTCAGCATGTCACCGCATGGCAGCAGCAGGGCGCGAAGGAAATGCCGATTGCCTGCGTCATCGGATGGGAAGAGGCGTTGGGTTTTTGTGCAGGCCAGCCTGTGCCGAAGGGAGTCAGCGAATATGACGTGATGGGCGCGATTCGTGGCGCACCGGTCGAACTCGTCAAGTGCGAAACTTCCGATCTTTATGTTCCGGCCGGCGCCGAGATCGTTATCGAGGGCATGCTTGGCCTCGATCCCGCAAGTTACGTGATGGAAGGTCCTTTTGCGGAATTTACCGGATATGTGGCCGGCGATCGCGCGCCTAAACCGGCCATCCGCGTAACCTGCGTAACCCATCGCAACGATCCGATCCTGCGTGGAACGATCGAAGGTTCTCTTCCCGGCAGCTATTCCGAAAATGCGATCTGCAGTTCAATCATGCGCTCGGCAACGGCTTGGAATGTGCTCGACCGCGCAGGCGTTCCTGGCATCACCGGCGTATGGTGCCCTCCGGTACAGGCAGGCATCAATGTCGTCGTTCAGATGCAGCAGAGTTACCGGGGCCAGGCAAAGCAGGCCGCAAATGCGTTATGGGGCAGCTCCGCAGGCCACGTCAGATACAAGCACGTAACGGTCGTGGACGACGATATCGATATCCATGACTATGCCGCAGTGGACTGGGCCATCGCCCATCGCGTCAACGCAGGGGAAAACGATATTGTCATCATGCCGGCCACCTTTGGAATGGGCTTGGACCCCTCGACCCGCCGGCGCGACCGCAACGCGGCATTGTTCGGCACGGGCAAATGGAATTGCGTTCTCATTGATGCGACCATGAACCTCGACTACGACCCCGATCCCGACCTTGGCGGGGCACGTTTCCCGCCAACTGTCTGGCCGTCCGATGCCGACCGGACAGCCGTACTTGACCGCTGGCCCGAACTCGGCCTTGCACCTCCCAAAAGGACGTGACGAGTCCATGAGTGTACGCCGCGCGCCGCTCACAGCGGATTTTGGTGCCAGGTCACGCACGGATCCAGCGACGGGCGCTGCGCTTCTGGGAAAGAGCATACGGCGCAAGGAGGATTTCGCGCTCCTCACTGGAAATGGCCGTTTTGCCGACGATGTTCCCGTCGGCGCGCGAACACTGTCCGCCCATGTGCTGCGCTCACCACACGCACATGCCGTCATTCGCGGAATCGATAAAACCCGCGCGCTGCGCATGCCGGGTGTGCATGCCGTGATCACCGGTGAGGAAATTCGCCGCCTGTCCGATCCTTTCCTGCTCGCGGTCAAAGAGCCGGTGCCGCAGTGGTCGCTGGCTGCAGAACGCGTGCGCTATTTTGGCGAGCCGGTCGCGGTGGTGCTCGCATCCAATCGCTATCTTGCCGAAGATGCGGCAACAGCCGTTGAAATCGACTACGAACCGCTTTCTGCGGTGCTCGATCCGTTGGAAGCGATAAAGGCGGGCGCGCCGCGGCTGCACGATGGACTTCCGGGCAACGAAATCGGCCCCAGAAATTTCATCTATGGCGATCCGGAAATGGCATTTGCGCAGGCCGACGCAGTGGTCAAGTTAACCACGGCATATCCGCGGAATTCGTTCACCCCTCTTGAATGTTTCGTCGTCGTCGCGGAATACCGCCCGAGCGACAGAAGTTATGACGTGCTTTCGAATTTCCAGGGTCCGTTCAGCGCTCATCCCGTAATGGCCCGCGCGCTAAGAGTATCCGGCAATAAGTTGCGCCTTCGCACTCCCGCGGATAGCGGGGGCAGCTTCGGCATAAAATTATCGGTATTCCCGTATATCGTTCTTATGTCGCTGGTCTCGCGAATCACCGGCCGGCCGGTGAAATGGGTCGAGGACCGTCTGGAACATCTGACTGCGGCAAGTTCAGGTCCCAATCGCATCACAATCGCGGAGGCAGCCGTTAAGAACGACGGGCGTGTGCTCGCCCTGCGCTTGGAGCAAATCGAGGATTACGGCGCATATCTGCGAGCGCCCATGCCGGGCCCGCTATACCGGATGCACGGCGCCAGCACGGGGGCTTACGCCATTTCGCATCTTGCGATCACCAACCGGATCGTTTTGACAAACAAGACACCGGCCGCGCTCATTCGCGGCTTTGGAGGGCCGCAGCTGTATCTGGCCCTGGAAAGGTTGATGCAGCGCATTGCCGAAGAACTACAGCTCGATCCGCTTGACGTCATCCGCCGCAATCTGATCCCGGGTAACGCCTTTCCCTATCGCGCAGCGGCCGGCGCCCTTTACGATTCGGGTGACTACGAACACGCCGTGAACCTGATAACAGGTGATGGAAGGCTCGATGAACTAAAGTCCCGGCGGGATTCGGCGCGCGCCGAAGGCCGGCGCTACGGGATCGGATTTGCGGCCGTCGTCGAACCTGGAATGTCCAATATGGGTTATCTCTCGACCCTGCTGACACCGGAAATGCGGGAGCGTGCAGGGCCGAAAAACGGCGCAATTTCAATGGCGACCATCAACGTCGATCCGCTTGGCGCTGTCTCGGTTTCTGCTGACGTGCCGGTGCAGGGACAAGGCCATGAAACGGTCATATCGCAGATTGTGGCCGAACAGCTGGGCCTGACAGTGGAAAATATCTCCGTCAATCTGGAAATCGATACGGCAAAGGACCAGTGGTCGATCGCGAGCGGCAACTACTCCTGCCGGTTTTCCCCCGGCGCCGCGGTTGCCGTGCATTTTGCCGCGGTGCGCATTCGCGAAAAACTGGCGCGCATTGCGTCAAAACAGCTCAATATTCTGCCGGAAGACGTCGAGTTTGCGGAGGGTATGGTGCGCAGCCGCAGCAATCCCGATAATGCGATCTCCTTCGGGCGTGCCGCGGGAACGGCCCATTGGTCACCGGCGATGTTGCCCGACGACATCGATGCGGGTTTGCGCGAGACAGCGATCTGGAATCCGCCTGAACTGCAGCCGCCCGACACCTCCGACCGTATCAACACCTCACTTACCTACGGTTTTGTCTTTGATATGTGCGGCGTCGAGATCGACCCGGCGAGTTGCAGCATCAGGGTCGATCGCTATTACTCCATGCACGACGCGGGCAGGCTGCTGAACCCGCTTATCGCCGATGGGCAGATCAGGGGTGCTTTTGTTCAGGGACTCGCAGCGGCGCTCTACGAGGAATTCATTTATGACCGGAACGGGATTTTCCAGTCGGCAACATTCGCGGATTATCTGATTCCAACGGCTTGTGAAATTCCGGAATTCCGCACCATGCACATGGAAACACCATCGCCCTTTACTCCAATCGGCGCCAAAGGTTTGGCGGAAGGGAATTGCATGAGCGTGCCTGCATGCGTCGCCAATGCCATTGCCGATGCGCTCGGCGTCAGGGATGTTCAACTGCCCGCCAGCCCGGCGCGCATATTTGAACGCATGAATCGAAGCTGAAGGAGGAAAGTCACATGACGGCAACCAAATTTCGTGAGCTCGTCACGATCAATGGGAAGAATGTCGTTCTTCTCCACGATGAGCCGCCGGTACGGAACGCCGGAGTGGCAGAGAATTCGGACATGTTCCGAATGCTCAATATTTTCGACAAGAAATTCCAGCCCAGCAACTACAATAAGGCCGACGGAACACCTCTGCGAATATACGAAGCCAAAACCGTGAAGGTGGACCTCTCCAAGCGCAGCAAGGAGGACATGGGCTTCTGGCACCGCAACATCGATTATCATGAGATCATCATCTGCGTTAAAGGCGCGCTGCGCTGGGAGACGGAGATGGGTGTGAGGACAATGCACGAGGGCGACATGATGTTCATTCCCAAGGGAATCGCCCATCGCTCGATGCTGTGCGAAGACTCCGCCGCCGAAAACGTACTGGTGGAGCTCAAGATCGCCGACGAATGCAACTATGTCGGCGGCTGAACATCGGCCCCAGGATTTCGACCTTCTGCTGCGCAATATTGGCTGGCTGATCACGGTCGATCCGCAGCGCCGCATCATTCGCGATGCGTCCATCGGTGTGCGAACGGGAAAGATCATCGCAGCCGGAAAAAGCTCGGACGTCTCGGGATCGGCATCTGCGGTGATTGATTGCACCGGTATGGTCGCCACCCCGGGCTTTGTCGACGCGCACCTCCATTCATCGTTCCACCTTTCCCGGGGTTTGGCCGATGAAGCGAATGCGCAGTCGTTTCTGTTCGATCGGATGTATCCCTACGAGGCAGCACTGGAAGCGGATGACGTGCGGGTTTCGGCGCAATTTGCCGCGTCCGAATTGCTTCGTCATGGTGTCACGTGTTTCATTGATCCGGGGAATTACCATCCCGAAGCCTCCGTCGAAGGCGCCATTTCAACCGGCATCAGGATGCTGGTCTCGCGTTCATCTTTTGATCTGACGAAATCCGTTCTCGGCATCCTGCCGCAACGTATGATCGAGACAACAGAGGTTGCGCTCGCACGGGCCGAAGAGGTTCTGGAACACTATACAAACAGCCGGAATCCGCGCTTGTCCGCGACGGCTTCGTTTCGGGGGCTGAATAATGCTTCGGACGAACTGATTGTCGGATTGAAGGAACTGGCGTCGAAATTCGGCACCTTTCTCCAGACGCATGCGTGCTTCAGCTACTCAACTCATGATTCAAGTGTCTCGCGCTGCGGCATGGCGGAAATCGAGCGGCTGGAGAATCTCGGTGTGATCGATGAACACCTGCTGATCGTGCATTCGGGCTGGCTCGAGCCCCAGGAAGTCGCAATCCTCGCTCACCGCAAGCCTTCGCTGGTTTGCGCGCCGAGTTCGAGCCTGCATAACGGCTACGGGAATTTTGTCATGGGTAAGCTCCCGGAACTGATCTCCCTCGGAGTCAATGTTGCGCTGGGCTCCGATCACGCGAGCTCGGGAATTGTCGATATCGTACAGGAAATGCGTCTCGCATGCTGCGGGTACAAGGAAACAAGGCTGAATCCGCGCGTGATGCCTCCCGAAACCGCAATCGAAATGGCGACAGTGAATGGCGCGAGACTGACGCCCTGGGCATCCCGCATCGGCAGCATCGAGCCGGGTAAGGATGCCGATATCGTCCTCTTTGATACCCAACGTCCGGAATGGCAGCCGCTGTTCAACCCCGCCGCGAATCTGGTTTATAGCGCGACAGGCGATTCCGTCCGCCATGTCTTCGTTGCCGGTGAGCAAGTCGTGAAGGACAGCCGGTGCGTGTTGTTCGACGAGAACGAATTATACGCGCAGATTCCGCGCGCAGTGGCCCGGTTCTCACAGCGCCTCCGGATTGACGACATTGTGCAGCTACGCTGGCCTGTCTTTTGATGCCCGCCTCGCGTCATAACATCGCCTGTGCATGAGCATCGTTCCACCTTCCGCCATTTTTAACGCCAGGATGACCGATGGCGCACAACTGAGTATCCGCCGTGGTGGAAATCCCGGTGGCGTTCGGCTTTTTCTGAGCAACGGGAACGGATTTGCCATTGACGGTTACCGCGTGTTTTGGGAGCCATTGCTCGATCACTTCGATCTGATACTTTTTGATATGCGCAATCACGGACGGAATACGCCGTCTGGCGCAGATGGCCATCACTACCGCCAGATGGCCTCGGACATCGCCTCAGTGTTTCACGAAGTAAATCACCGTCTCGGCAATCGCCCGAGTGTTGGTGTTTTTCACTCCATGTCGGCGCGCGCCAGTATGAAACAGGCGGTTCAGATGGAGTGGCTCTGGGATGCTCTAATCCTTTTCGATCCGCCGGATGTCCCGCCTCCCGGCCATCCGCATTACGAAGCAATGCGGAATTTCGAGCTGCGTCTGGTGGAATGGGCGGTTGCCCGGCAGGACAGTTTCTCGTCACCCGACGAACTGCAGCAAAGCTATTGTACCAACCGCGCGCAGAGCCGATGGATGCCGCGGGCCCGCATCGACATGGCCAATGCTATCCTGCGCCCGGATGATTCCGGCCGTTACCGTCTAAGCTGTCGGAGAGAACTGGAAGCCTCGATCTATCTGGCGGCTTTAACCCTCGACCTTTGGCCTGCGGCGCGGGAGTTTGGGGGCCCGGTCAAGATGATTGGCGCCGATCCGGATGCGAAAGGAGCCCCGCCGACAGCGGCAGCGAACCGGGCGCTCGCGCTGGAAGGCGGCTATGAATATGAATCCGTCGGAGAAACGGGCCACCTGTTGCAGATCGAGCGCCCCGATGCCTGCCGCGAGGCCATGCTGACCTTCCTTAAAAAGCATTCTCTCGCATGAAAAACGTCGAAACCGTTCTTTTACTTCGCCCGAAGGATCTTATTGACGTCATCACGGTTGGCGAAGCGATTGATATTGTCGAACAGGGCTACCGGGAGGCTTCTTCTTTTCCGCTGATCAACGCGCCTCGTCGCCGGGTACATTCGAGAAAAAATGTCCGCGTCTCAAATTTTCCCGGCGGCGTGGATGGATTGCGCGTCATCGGATCGCTGACCCGGGCAGAATGCGTGAGCTATGATCAGGATCGGCAAATCTATCCCTATCGCGAGCATCCCGTTTACCTGCTGTGGGATTCCGAAACCGCCCAATTGCAGGGTATTCTGATTGGCGAAATCACCGATAAACGTATCGGTTATTCGAGCCTGATGGCGCTGCGCACGGCGGCAACCAGCGGGCCGGCTTTCGGCATCTCGTGCGCAAGAATGCGCGTTTTGCCGGCGTATACGGCACCGGCGGACAGGCACTGCACAAAGTGCTCGCCCTGCAAAATGAGCGCAAGATCAGGAGATACCAGGTTTTCAGCCGGAATGCGGAAAACAGAGTCGCTTTCTGCAGGCGCATGGGGAAGCTGGTCGATGCGGAGTTCGTGCCCGTTGCAGACCCCAGCGACGTTCCGCGTGCCGCCGACGTCGTGATCTGCGCCACAAACTCAAATGTCCCGGTTTTCAATGGAGAATGGCTGGAAGCGGGGCAACATCTGGTCACGGTGGTCGGCTCGAATAACGCCCCGGTGAAAGGCGGCTGGTTAAATTCCGGGCGCCGCGAAAACGATGATCGGACCGTGGAACGCGCCGCATTCATCATTACCAACTGGCGCGAATCGATCGAGCAGGAGCAGCAGGCGGGATTGATGGAACCGCTACAGCGCGGCCTCATCGGATGGAAAAAATCCACGAACTTGGCGACCTCGTCAGCGGCACGTTCCCTGGACGTACCAGCGATGACCAGATCACCTACCACGCGAACAACAACGGCACGGCGGCGGCGGATCTGGCAATCGCAAAGCATGTGTTTGATATCTGCAAATCGCGCAGCCGGGGTATTCCGATCGACCTGCCCTCGCCGGAATGATATCGAAGCCGCATCAAGGCGCTTCCGCGTATTCCTTCACGACCGAGTAGAGAAAATTGCGGCCCTCATAGAGGGACTGGACCCGGATATGTTCGTTCAGGCCGTGCGAACCGTCACCGCCGGCCTCGCGGAACAAACCGGACAAGCCATAGGTCGGGATTCCTGCAGGCGTCAGAAAGCGGCCATCGTCAGCCCCATTGACCTGGTAAGGAATCAGCGGCACGCCCGGCCACATCTTCCCCGCAACCCGGCGCGCCGGGCCGAGTATCTTTTCGCTCATCGGCGGCGGGGGCGAAAAAAGCCCCGGATCGCCAACAGGTTCGATTCTTATTTTGGGATCAGCGATTACCCTGGCGAGCGTCGCCTCGGTGTCTTGAACGCTTTCTCCGGGCACGATGTGGCAGTCGAGTGTGGCCGTTGCCCGGCGCGGCAACGCGCTTTCCGCCTCACCGGCCGTCATCATCACGGCGACGCAAGTCGTACGGAGCATCGAATTCATTCGCGGATCTGACCGCTCAATCCTCGCGGCAGCTTCCGCGTCGTTCGGATTGTCGAGCAGGGCACGCATATCATCGGCCTTCTGTCCCGTCTCAAGCCGGGACATGCCCGCGAGATAGGCTTTCGAGGTTGCGCTGATATTCAGTGGAAAATCGAACGCAGCAAGCTTCGCAAGCGCGCGCCCCATTTCATAGATGGCCGTATCTTTAGGTGGACCCGAACTGATCCCTCCGGGGCTCGTGACCTCGAGTTTGAAATGCTGCTGAACCTTCTGGCCGGCCTGCATCGTAATGGCGATGCGTTTCCCGTTCTTGTCGAGAATGCCACTGCCGTTTTCGTTGATTGCAAACGCTGCGTCGATTAGCGGCCTTTCGTGCTCGACGAGGTAGCGCGCTCCGTCAAAATCCTCCGGCGTTTCCTCTCCACAAGTGAGTGCAAGCTTGATGTCCCGACGCGGCCGATATCCCTCTTGCTTGTAGCGCACCAGCAAGTCGGTGAAGATCGCCGCCATGGCTTTATCGTCCGCAGCGCCGCGCGCGTAAAAATATCCTTCCTCTTCGACCAGTTTGAACGGGTCGCGATCCCAATCCTCGCGCCTCGCTTCGACCACATCGATATGGGCAAGCAACAAAATGGCTTTCGCAGCCGTATCCGTGCCGTGCAGAACCGCAACGAGGTTGCCGCGCCTTGGATGACCGGGAGGAACAACAACACGAATATCGCCCGGCGCGAATCCTGCCATTTTGAGGTGCGCACCCATGGCATTGGCAGCACCTGTGCAGTCGCCCACCGACTGGGTCGTATTGATTTCAATCAGTTCCTTGTAGAGCGCGCGAAATGAGGCGAGATCGGAACCCGATTCCCGCGCCCATGCACTGCATGGCAAAGCCACAACAGCGGCTAAAAGCAAGTGTGAATATTTCATCGGATTACTCGAATTGATCGGCGCTCCGGATTTGCCCCTTACCAGACGGGATCAACAGTCGTTCGAAACGCGACCTGGACTAATGGTCGAAAGTCCATCGTGAGAGCTCAGATCGGGTCAGGCGAAACGCGAGGTCGGAATCGCGCCAGACCTCCATCCGGGAAATCTCCTTGCGATCGCGCAGCAGCGCCATCGCCGACCTGCGGGCCCCTGAATCCGAGCCGCTCAACAGTGGCTTCCAGCCAATCTGCGTGCCCGCGGTATCCCTGAAATAGCAGCGGTAAACGGTCATTTGCGTGCCCTTTGCTGCTGATTTTCAATCAAATGCTCTGCCTTCTGCGCCAATGTCAAAGATTGCGACCCAAATCTGCGCTTTTCGATTTTATCACTGGTGCTTGCAGGCGGTCGCTTGGCGCGGCGACGCATCTCATTTGGGCCAGTTTGTGACATGGGCTACACGCCTTCAGCCAACTGATCGACTCGGACGGTGGAGCAGCCCCCTCTCTCCTCCGGTAAGAGGAAACCGTATCACGGATAGCTCAACGGATCACGCGAAGAATTCCCGCAGCACGTGACAAATTTGTTCGGTGGTGCAGATTCTGCTGGTGTTCGCGAAGAAGCGAACAGAACGCAAATCACTCAATAAATCCGGTATTTCGAACGGACAGTCTCGAATTTTGCGAGATCCTGCTTCCAGTCAGATTCGATCGTGTGCGGATTATTTCCGGCCCTGAGCGCCGCAAAACTCAATGATGAGCCCAGCGCCGGCAGCATCGGGGTAATCGACCATTTTTCCGCATAAAGCTTGTGAAGAGCGGAAGCGACTTCAATTCCAAGCAATGGCGCATCAACAAGTGCCCGGTCCAATATGTGAATTCGCACTCCGCCGCAAAGCTGACCCGAATATCTGTCTTTATCCGGAGTGAACTGAACCGCCTCAAAGCTCAGTCCGGGAATTCCGCGTGAATTGAGATACTCAGCCAAAGCAGGACCATCTATCCATGGTGCGCCAAGCAGTTCGAACGGATTTGACGTGCCTCTGCCTACGCTGACATTCGTGCCTTCGACCAGGCCGATGCCGGGGTACAGAATGGCCTCACTGACCGAGCGCAAATTGGGTGAGGGATTAACCCAGGCAAGGCCGGTTTCGTCGTACCAGGAATCCGGACGGTACCCACGCATGGAGATTACCGAAAGATCAGCGCCGATGTGTTTTTCGCCATTGAACATCGCAGCAAGCTCGCCGACCGTCATCCCGTGCTGAACCGGCATTGTGTAATAACCGGTAAACGACTCGAAATCCGGTTGGAGCACGGGCCCCTTCGCACCCGCGGCCGCAATAGGATTGGGCCGGTCCAGAATGACAATTTTCACATGATTTTTTGCCGCCGCTTCCATCAGATAGGCGATGGTCGTCGGATAGGTGTAGAAGCGCACGCCCGCGTCCTGCAAATCGACGACCACAGCATCGAGCCCATCGAGAATGGACGCATCCGGCCTGCGCTCGGAACCGTACAGGCTATGGACCGGCAGACCGGTCGCAGGATCAGTTCCCGACGGAATTCTGCCTTCACGATCTGCGTTCAAACCGTGTTCCGGACTGAAGATTGCCCTGAGACTTACCCCGGGGGCATTCGCCAGAACATCGATGGTGCGGGTGCCCGCGGCATCGCGACCGGACTGGTTCGTCAGCAGTCCGATGGTCATGCCCTGAAGGGCGGCAAATTTCTCGCTCTCCAGCACATCGATTCCAGCCATGACCGGGTGTATTCGGTAGGAGGCCGCAACCGCGGTCGCGGCCTCCCTGCGGAGCGGCTGTGCGTCACCATGATCGTCCGGGTAGAGACGACTGGTCAGGACGATAAGATATACCCCGGCGCCGGGGTCCACCCACAGCGATGTGCCCGTGTAGCCAGTATGTCCATAAGAGCCGGGCCCGAAAGCCTGTGACATGCCGCTGTCGTAATCCGACGCAATATCCCATCCGAGACCCCGCTTGAGGCCGCCCGGCAGATCAGCCTCTCTGGTCATCTGTGCGACGGTTTCCGGCGCCAGGATCTGTACGCCCTCGCGCGAGCCCCTGCCCAACAACATCCGGGCAAACCGGGCAAGGTCATCGGCCGTCGAAAAGAGTCCCGCGTGACCTGCGATTCCACCCATCCGGTATGCCGTCGGGTCCTGAACCGTTCCCCAACGCAGCGTGCCGGCCGAACTGTCGGTCGGCACGACCCGCGCGCGCTGCGCCACGGCCGGATTGAACGACGTGTCGCGCATCCCCAACGGCTCAAATATGCGCTCGGCCGTGTAGCGATCAAGCGTCTCACCGCTGATGCGATGCACCAGTTCTCCCAACACGATGAAATTAAGGTCGCTGTAAATGAAACGGCTGCCGGGTGGAGCAATTGGATGGTCGGAGACGATCCGGGCAAGCGCTTGCTGCTCGCCTGACCACACCACCGCGTTATCAATATCGGGGCGCAATCCGGACATATGGGTCAATAACTGCCGGACGGTGATCGAGTCTTTGCCGTGAGCGCCGAAGCCAGGCCAGTAATTTGTCACCCGGGCATCCAGATCGATCAGTCCACGCTCTTTAAGCTGCATAACGGCCGTTGTAGTGGCGATGACTTTGGTCAGCGATGCCAGGTCGAATATGGCGTCTGGCGTCATCGGGAGATGCTGCGGCGAAGAGACTCGGTCGCCGAACGCGCGCCTGTAGATCACGCCCTTAGCATCGCCTGCCAGTACTACCGCACCCGGGATATGATGGAGCGCAATTTCGCGTTCGACGATCGCCGACAGCGAGTCAAGACGGCCGGGGACCGTCGCATTTTGGGCCATGCTTCCTGTGCCAATAGCGACAGCGGCAAAGACGCCCATCGAGGTGACGGAAAGCCTCCGTCCACGCCTTCGAACCCTTTGTCGCTCGCCGCTCATGCTCCTTCAGAGCCCCATATCGCTGTACACATTTCGCGGATTCCAGATCATCCAGCCTGCCGCACCGAAATCCTCGGCGGCAATGAGTTGGGGCTCCATTTCATTGGCATCGAAAACGCGCCGGTCGAACGCATAGTCCCTGAATGCCTGCAGCCATGGACGGAACCGCGCTGGCGAAACGCCCGTCCGCATCCGCGCCCGTTCCAGCGAATTGCGCACGATTTCGTAAGGGTGCTGCACCGGATCCCGGTAACCGGGTATGCCAAAGGTAAAACCCGACGGATAAAGCATGGGCGAAACATAATCGACCAACGGAAGAATGTCCTCCAGCTTCTGACCGATGCCCGTATCGTCCGTGTTCCAGCAGACATAGCCAAAAACATCAGCAGCCAAAAATACATTGTAGGGCGTCAATCTCCGCCGCGCTTCGGCGAGAAATCCGTCGATCGCCTTTGTGCGGGACTGCATCGTATTCGGTTCTGAAAAGCGAAGGTTCGGAGCATCCGGAAATCGCAGATAATCGAACTGAATCTCGTCAAATCCGGCCCGCGCCGCTTCGACGGCAATACCGATATTGTAATCCCGGACATCGGAGCGAAACGGATCGGTCCAGGCAAGATTCTCGCTATCGTGAAACAGCGATCCTGTGGTGGTCTTGACGGCGAGGTCCGGCCGCGCGGATCCCAATGGCTCGTCCTTGAATACGACGATCCGGGCAATCGCGTAGATCCCGGAGTCGTGCAGTTCTTTGAGCAGGGCCGATACCTCCGGAATTGTTGCAGTCCTGTCAGCCCCAATTTCATGTGCCAGCGCAATCCCCGTTTTGAAGGCGATAAGCCCACGGTCGCCCTTGACGTCGATGACAAGTGCATTCAGCCGGTCGCTTTTATGGATCAGGTCGAGAGCCGCTTCGCGTAAGGTTTTGCTGCCGATTCCATAATACGAAAGATAAAGTGCCCGCGGCGTGAACGGCGCCAATCGGATCAGCGCCATATCCTGTTGCACCGCCTTCACGCGGACGGCGCGATAACCCGGCGCGCGCGCGCCGATTCCGCCACCATCGGCTTCCATTGTGAAGTTTCCCTCTGCGTCTGCGACAACGCTCCGGTCTCCTGACGTAACAATGGCAGCGGCAATACCGCGGCCGCCCGGGTCCACGACGCGGCCCTTTTGTGTCGGCGCCTGCTCGAATGCCGCAAGGAGTGCAAGTGCAATTAAGGGCAACCGAAGTATCGGCCAAAAGCTCACTGGCGTGCCCCACTCCCCGAATGCCCCAGCACAAGAGCTGCAAAACGCGCCCCGCGGTCCGCATCAGTCACTTCGAATCTCGGCAGCGCATACAAGTCGTCGCCGCGGCGCAGGCGACGCCGCTCGATGCCAAACGCCGCTACATAGCCTTCTTCCGCGGCCCAGCCTTCCAATTGCCGATCGAAGAGACCAAACGGCCAGGCGAGCAGATCGACCGTTGTTCTCAAATGGTCCTGGAGGCGGGACTTCGAGAGTTGCAACTGAGTGCGAACGAATTTCTCGTATTCCCGCGCATCCAGCCGGTTTTTCTCAACCCGGAAATCGGGATGCCAGTAAGTGTGCGACTGAACGTCAATCAGGCCGCTTTTTTGCATGTCCGTGAGCTGCTCCCAACTTAAAGCTGATTTGGAATTCGAAATCGCGGACGGATAAACAAACAGCGTAACCTGCATGTGATAATGCCGGATGAGCGGAAACATGTCCGTGTAGATCGAACTCGTTGCCATCATCGGCTGTTAGTACGACCGCCGCAGGGGCTGGAGCTGTTGAGGCCTTCAGCCGTTCAACGACTTCGTGCAACGGCAGCACTGCGATGGAATTTGCATGCAGCCAGGCAAGTTCGGTCGCCAAGGTTTCGGTTCTGACGGTCGTGAGTTCGGTCGCGACAGGGCCAAAGCGATGATAAACGAGGACCGGAATTGTGTCTTCCGCGCGCGCAGTGGCCGTTTGCATGGCAGCGCCGGTTGCAAACATAAGTGTCAACAACATCCATTTTACACCAACACGCATTTCTATTCGGCTCGCGCAACGCATTTAACGCTCGCCGATCGCGATCGGGATGTCAGTGACCCAGATCAATGCTGCCTTCGCTGAACCAGCTGTTCATGAGCCCGGAACGTCACCGGGACGAGGGGCCGGTGGATTCACGCGCGTAAGGCGGAATTTCGCTGGGCATGACATTCGGCCAGGTGCGACGTGGCTGCGCATTCTGCGCAACGCGGGTGTTCATGCGTTCCTGCGGATGGTTCTGCGCGAGGTGGGATTCGGCTTCCGCCAGCCAGGGATACATGATGGTCGCGGCCGGACCGGAAATCCTCCTGACTTCCGCGACGGCGCCCGCGAGGTCGTTGCGGTCAAGATCGGCTTGTGCATGCGCCAGATGGTCCGCAGCCGCCGGGATCTGCGACTTTCCAGCTGGCATCGGCGTGCCGTTCAGGAGATTGCCCAGCCAGGCAAAATAGTCCGGCTCCGACCCGTTTTGGGGCGCGGAGATAAACACCTGATGAGCAAGCGACGGGAAACGTGCGGCCAAATCCGCAGCACCGTTCGAATGTTCTTGCCGTACGCGCGATGCCTGCGTTGCGGATCGCGGCTGTGGAGACGAACGCGTTACTGCCACCTGAGGGTTCCAGTTGAAAACATTCGTGTTATTGAACTGGGGCGCGCCGGACCGGACCGGACCATTCGGGCGCGATGTGGAGGTAAAATGATGAGGCGGACCGGAAACCGTCTGTGGCATAGGCAGCGCATGACGGAAAAGTCCAGGCAATGCCACCATAGCGACTATTACGGTAACCCCACCTGCGGAAACTGCGCGGCGCCAACGCGGTCTCATTTCTGTGTTCCCGGGTCTGAAATCAGGTCCAGCATGGCGCTCTGATTCGGGTTGGCTGCAACGCAGATCCTTGCAAATCGCAACGGCGAAAGCGCCGCCGCGGTTGCCGCGCTGATACAGAATGCCGCGACTTTTTCGCAATGAGATTGCAAACCTGCGCGCGCGACCAGGTCGGCAAAGATGCTGGCCGACCTTGGAGAAAACAGCAAAACACCGTGCACCGTATCCTTGCGGAGACAGGCGTCTGCTTCCTCGGGCAGTGTTTCGACGGCAAGGGCCTTGTAGAGAACAACGGTATCGGCGCGAAAGCCACGCGCATCGAGCGCTTCCCTCAATCGACCCGCCGTATCAGCGCCAGCGATATGCAGCAATTTTCCGCGCGCAGGATCGGCTCGCTCCGCAATTTTGGCCGTCAGTGCTGCGGAATCGCCGCTGGCGCTTACGATGTTGGCAAACCCCGCGGCTCGTGCGGCATCTGCCGTCTGCGGACCCACGGCAAAGACAGTCAATTGCCGCTCCGGCGATCTCGCGGCGAAACCTCTGATACCGTTTGCACTGGTCGCAACAATCCCCTGCACGCCGTCAAGAGCAATTGGAGCAGCTTGAGCGAAGCGCACTTCCAGTAAAGGCGCAATCACCGGGTCGTGACCCCGCAGCTTCAGCGCTGCCGAGAATATTTCGGCGTCATCGCGGGGCCGGGTGACAAGCAGTCGCACCGCCCTCGCCGCGTCAGAATTGGGGAAATTTTCGTCCTGCAAGCCGGCGAATCTCATGAGCAGCGCCTTCACCTGCAGCATAGCTCTGGGCGCGGGCCGTTTCCTGCGACAGCTCCGCATAGGGAAAAGCGCGCGTGACATTCCAGGAGTTCCCGCCGTCCGGCGTCAGGACCTGTCCCCGAAACCGCACCATCCCTTCCTCCACAGAGGCCAGCCCCGCGAGTGGAGTGCGGCAGGACCCATCGAGGGCTGTCAAAAATCCACGCTCGCAGGCAGAAGCCAGATGGGTCTGCGGGTCGTCGATCTCTGCCACGAGCTCCCGGATTGTTGTGTCACTCTCTCTGGTCTCGATTCCCACAATTCCCTGACACAGCGCGGGCAGCCATTCCTCGCCGGAAAGCACCTCACTGTCCGGCAATGAAAGATTCAGTCGGATCAGACCAGCTTGTGCGAGGATAATGGCGTCTGCCGCACCCCGGCCAAGTTTCAGCAAGCGGGTCTCTACATTTCCCCTGAGCGGAACAATCTTCAGATCAGGGCGCAGGCTCAGAGCCTGAGCTTGCCTGCGAACCGAGCTGGTGCCGAGTTCGGGCATTTTCCGGGAGCTTGTCGAATGGAGCGCCGTCTCGGGCGAGAAAGATATCCCACGGCTCCTCGCGCAGAAGCACGGCTGCAATGGTCAGCCCGTCGGGCTGCTCCGCTGGCAGGTCCTTCATCGAATGCACGGCGATGTCGGCTTCGCCGGCAAGCAGCGCGTCTTCGATTTCTTTGACAAAAAGACCCTTGCCGCCCAACTCGACGAGTGACCTGTCCTGGATGCGATCACCACTCGTGCGGAAAATCCGAATTGGACAGATTTCATCAATTTCGTCCGGATCCCAGCCATGCGTCTCCGCCAACGCCTCACGGACGAGAGCGGCCTGCGCAAGCGCCAGCGGCGAACCCCGGGTCGCCAGTCGAATGATGGCAGTCATGGGACCGGAAAAGGTGAAATGGACATGTCCATGCCCATAGCATAGATCGTTTTGATGTTGCGAAAAGCATTGACGGTATTGGCCCTCGAAACGAGTTGTGACGAAACCGCCGCGGCGGTGGTGCGCGGCTTCCCTCCCGGGCCCGGTGAAATCGTTTCAAACATCACCTATTCGCAGATCGCCGAACACGAGGCCTATGGCGGCGTCGTGCCGGAAATCGCCGCCCGGGCCCACGTCGAATTACTGGATGGGCTGATCGGGCGGGCGCTTGCCGAAGCCGGCCTGCAACTTGCCGATATGGACGCCATTGCAGCCACGGCCGGACCAGGTCTCATCGGCGGTGTAATGGTTGGCTTGACCGCGGCGAAGGCGCTCTCGCTCGCTGCTCGCAAACCGCTGATCGCCGTCAATCATCTCGAAGCGCATGCATTATCGGTACGGCTCTGCAACACGGTCGCGTTCCCGTTCCTGCTTCTGCTGATCTCAGGCGGCCACTGTCAGCTGATCGCAGCGAAAGATCTGGCCCGCTATGAGCGCTATGGGACGACCATCGACGATGCGGTGGGTGAATGTTTCGACAAGACGGCGAAACTGCTGGGACTGCCCTATCCCGGCGGACCTCACATCGAGCGGATTGCAGCGGCAGGCAATCCCGGGCGATTTTCCTTGCCGCGTCCAATGCTTGGCCGGGACGGGGCTGATTTCTCCTTTTCCGGATTGAAGACCGCAGTTCGTCAGATTGTCGCGAACCACCAACCTTTGAACGACGTGCTGCGGGCCGACATCGCGGCATCACTGCAGGCGTCGATCGCAGACGTGCTCGCGGATCGCGTGCGCAATGCGATGCGACGGTTTCGCACCACGTTTGAACCTCAGAGCGGACCGTTCGGCTTCGTTGCAGCTGGCGGAGTTGCTGCCAATCGCGCGATCCGTGAGAAGTTGGCCGCGGTGGCTGCCGGGCAGAATTTCTCCCTTTCGCTTCCTCCCCTGCAACTCTGTACTGATAACGCAGCCATGGTTGCCTGGGCCGGGCTGGAGCGGCTTGCAGCGGGGCTGACCGACGGGCTGGATGCGCCGCCGCGAGACCGGTGGCCGTTGGAGGCTCTGGGTAAATAATGACCGACGCGAAAGTGAAGAGCATCAAGATCGCTACCTGGAATATAAACTCCGTGCGCCTGCGCATTGATCTGGTGACGAAGTTTCTGGCCGCATCTGCACCGGATCTGTTGTGCCTGCAGGAAACCAAAGTCATTGACGAACTGTTTCCGCGCGAAGAATTTCGCGCGCTCGGCTATGTCCATCAGGCAATCCATGGCCAAAAGGGCTATCACGGCGTCGCAATTCTCTCCCGCCTGCCATTTCGCAACGCCGAGTCCATGCAGTTCTGCGGAAATGTGGACAGCCGGCACATCAGCGTGCGTCTTGAGCATGGACTGGAGATCCATAATTTCTACGTTCCGGCCGGTGGCGATATTCCGGATCCGGAGCAAAATCCGAAATTTGCCCACAAGCTCGGTTTTTTGCAGGAAATGGATGACTGCTTTCGAAAATCGGGCAAATCGCGGGACAACCCAATGGTTCTTGTCGGCGATCTTAATGTTGCACCGCTCGAAAACGACGTCTGGAGTCACAAGCAGATGCTCAACGTGGTCAGCCACACGCCGGTTGAAACGGAGCTTCTTTCGGCGGCCCGCGAATCCTTTGAATGGATCGATGTCACCCGCTCGTTCGTGCCGCATCACGAAAAGATCTATTCCTGGTGGAGTTACCGCGCGCGCGAATGGGATGTTTCGGATCGCGGACGCAGGCTCGATCATGTCTGGGTCAGCCGGGGTTTGCGCGGATGCGCATTGGGACACGGTGTAGTGAAAGAAGCGCGCGGCTGGACCCGCCCGTCCGACCACGTACCCGTGATGGTCAGCGTTTCGCTGTAACTCTCTGAGCCGCGAGCTTCTGTATCTGGCTGTTCGCAAGCGACAATTTCGCAATTGTCGCATCACCCGTCCGCTCCAGCTCCGAGAGGAAGTTCTGTGTACGTTCGATATCGTCCCGCCGGAGATTGCGCCAGTCCTCGACAGCGCTGGCATCCGTGACGTTTGCATTGGTGACGGCTTCACAGGATATCAGGCGCTGCGCAGAGTAGAGATCGTCAACCATCCTGCGCAAAGCCAACCTGTCCCAGTGATCGGACGTTGCGATCCGGCTTGCGAGCCCCCGCAGCCGGTCCAGGCCGGTTATTGCCCCCACGGCATAAAAGATCTGTGCCGCGGTCTCCACGCTCATACGCCGGGTTTCGGCAAGCATAATGATCTCGGGTACCGCACTCAGAAGAGGCAGGATGGCGGAGTCCTCGGCAATATCCATGGGCATGCCTGACGCCTGCAGTTCTGCAATGCGAGGTTCGACGATGCGCTTTTCAAGAGGAGAAATCAGGCCGGAGAAACGGCCTTTGAGAGCGGAAAACCCGGATTTGTAGGTTTCTATTGTTCCGGCAATGGGCGCACTCGGCAATTGCAGCATGAACCATAATCCAAGTCGTCGCAGAAGCTCTGAGATTTCCGCGATAACTTCGTTCTGGATCCGCGCCGGCACTTTCAGGTCCAGCCCGCAGATTCGCGACTTCAGGGATGAAAGCCCAAATGCCCCGTCTGCCATGACGAAAGCTCGCGCACCACTCCAAAGTGGCGCGTTCGACAGTTCATGCATCCGCTGCGCAAACAGCGGTCCGGCAAGATTGACGGTTCTGTTGGCGATCTGGGTGGCGATGATCGCATGCGCCAAAGGATGACGTTTCATTTCGCCTGCGAATTTTTCCGCCGCGAGAGGCGGAAAATACCGGGCAAGCCAGGCGTCGAAATATGGATCGGAAGGCAATTCGCTTTCCGACACCGAATGGAACAGATCCAGCTTTGCGTAAGCCAGCAGCACGGCAAGTTCGGGGCGCGTAAGGCCGTGGCCATCCCGGGCGAGAAGGCGCAGGTCATCATCGCCGGGCAAGCTTTCGACCGCGCGGTCGAGCGCCCCCTTGCGCTCGAGTTCCCGGATAAACCGCCATGCTGCATCGAGATCGCGTACGGCGCGGAATTCCGCAACTGACAGGGCCAGCGTCTGATCATAATTGTCCGCGAGAACCTGCCGCGAGACATCCTCGGTCATCCGCATCAGGATCCCGAGGCGTTCCGGACGGGAAATCTCGCCTCGCCGCAACGGCCCGCTTAGCAGGACTTTGATATTTACTTCATGGTCCGAGGTGTCCACGCCTGCGGAATTATCGATCGCATCCGTATTGATCCGCCCGCCATGATGCTGCGGACCGCCTTCGCGGGCAAATTCAACGCGCCCCAGCTGTGTCACCGCCAGATTCGCGCCCTCACCGATAACCCGCGCCAGCACATCGCGCGCATTGACCCGGACGGCATCATTCTCCCTGTCCGACGCATCGGCGTTGCTCTGCTTTGACGATTTTATGAAAGTGCCGATGCCCCCGAAAAAAAGCAGATCAACCTGCGCGATCAGAAGCGCACGAATGATCGCCTGGGGAGATGCGCGGTCTTTTTCAATCCCGGTCAGCGCGCGAAGCGGCTCTGTAACCAGAACTTCCTTCGCAGAGCGCGGGAAAACACCGCCCCCGGATGAAATCAGCTTCGGGTCGTAGTCGGCCCAGGAGGAGCGCGGCAACTCGAAAAGCCGCTTCCGTTCCGCCCAGGACGCGGTTGGGTCCGGCGACGGGTCGAAAAAAATATGCCGGTGATCGAAAGCCGCAATCAGCTTCGTGTGCGGTGAGCACAACATCCCATTGCCGAACACGTCCCCGGACATGTCGCCAACGCCAATGCAGGTGAAGGTTTCCGCCTGGATATCGCGGCCCATTTCCCGGAAATGCCGTCTGATGCCCTCCCAGGCGCCGCGGGCGGTGATGCCGATTTTCTTATGGTCGTATCCTTCGCTGCCACCTGATGCGAAGGCGTCCCCAAGCCAGAAGCCGCGGCTTATGGCGATGTCATTGGCAATATCCGAAAAGCTGGCCGTGCCCTTGTCTGCAGCAACGACGAGATAGGGATCGTCATCATCGTAACGAATGACCCGTGCCGGTGGCGCAATCCCGCCGTCTGATGAGATGTTGTCGGTCAAATCCAGAAGCGCCCCGATGAACAGACCATAAGCATCCATGCCGGCTCTTTGCACCGCCTCGCGCGGCGCCCCCACCGGGATGCGTTTCGGATAGAACCCCCCCTTGGCGCCAACCGGCACAATCACTGCATTCTTCACCTGTTGCGCTTTTCCCAGACCGAGAACTTCAGACCGAAAATCTTCCGCCCGGTCGGACCACCGGATCCCACCCCGCGCGATCTTTCCGAATCTCAAATGAACGCCCTCGACGATGGGCGAATAGAAAAAAATCTCGTAGAGCGGTTTAGGCGCCGGCAGGATGGGCACCCGTCCGCTGGCCAGCTTGAATGCGATATGGGCCGGCGAATCACCTGTTGCGTCGCGCTGGAAGAAATTGGTCCGCAACATGGCATCGATCACGTTGAGCATTGCGCGGACAATGCGGTCTTCGTCCGCCGAAGGTACATTCCGCAACGCCAATTCGATCTTCTCGCGAACTGTCCGGGTTTGATCCGCGCGCGCGCCGGTTTCGGAGAACAGGTCGGGGTCATGCGAAATCCGAAAAAGTTCGACAAGCCTCGCGGCAATGGCCGGATTGTTTTCCAGCGCCGACTCCATATAGCGCTGGCTGAATGTCAGTCCTGCCTGCCTCAGATATTTCGCAATACTGCGCAGGATCATCACGTCCCGCCAAGGTAGCTGCGCAGCGGGAATCAGCTTATTGAACCCGTCGGATTCCGCGCGCCCGGACCATACCGCGTGGAACCCATCCTCGAGCAGCGAATGGATATTTGTGCCCGCTCCGGGATGCACCATCAGAAAATCCTGAACCGAGATTTGCGTCCCGCCCGAACCACCATCGGGTGCAAGACCGAATGCCGCCTCGGCAATCACCTTGAGGCCGAGATTTTCGAAAACCGGGAGACATTCCGAAAGGGCGATGAATCCCCCGCGGACGAAAAGTTTCAATCGCAGCGTCCCGGGTGAGTCTCCATCGCGCGTATAAACTTTGGCTGTCACTCCTGCCGCCGCAGCCCTCTCATGCAGAAGATCCTCAAAATTGGCGATATCGGAAGTCGCTTCATGCGCCGAAAAACGATCGCGGTAGCTCGCCGGGAACGCGGCCGCATAGCGCCGCAAAATCCCGGAGCATTCGTCTCCGTACTGAGCAGTGACGGCTTCGGTGAATTCATCGTCCCAGGTCCGGATTGCGGCGCGTATCTCCACTTCCAGCTGTTTGGGATCGACATCCGGGCGCGCGCCAGGATTCCGGCCGATGATGTAATGGACCCGCGCGAGAGTCTCGTCGTCCAGCATCGGGGTGGCGGAGGTCGTGCGGCCATCGAACACCCGGGCGAGTATCGCGTGAATGCTCTGCCTGATCTGACCGCTATAGCGCTCGCGCGGAATGAATACGAGAGCCGAAACATAGCGGTCGAAGCGGTCAAAACGAAGGAATACCCGCACTTTCGGGCGTTCTCCGAGGTTCAGTATCCCGAGCGCAGTCGCGAGCAATTCGTCTTCCGAGATCTGAAACAGCTCGTCCCGTGGAAACGTATCGAGAATGTGCTGCAAAGCCTTGCCATCGTGGCTGGCCGGCAGCAGTCCCGATCCCGCCATCACCTGCGCGGTTTTCAGCCGCAGCAAAGGGATTTCCCCGGGCAGTTTGCGATAGGCAATTGATGTGAAGAGTCCGACGAACCTCCGTTCTCCCGTCAATCCACCATCGGCTCCGAAGGTTTTGATTCCAATGTAATCCATCGGAACGCGCCGATGCACCGACGAACGCCGGCCCGATTTTGCGATGATGAGCGGAGCCGGCCGATTGAGAAACTCGCGCGCTGCTGGAGCAAGCTTCGCACTTTCATTTCCCGTGCGCAGCACGCGCCTGTCCGGTTGCGTCAGAACGCCAAGCCCGCTGGACGGATTTGAAACCAGTATTCCCTCGCCCTCCTGCGAAAAGGAATAATCGCGGCTTCCAAGAAAGGTGAAATGGTTGTCCGCCAGCCAATCGAGAAATGCGACATTCTCATCCAGTTCGGATGGCGGTATCCGCGGCGGATTTTGAATCAGCGCAACCCGGCATTCCGCCAACCGCGCCAGCATAAGTTTCCAGTCCCGGACAGCTGCGTGTACATCGGCAAAAACCCGGTTCAAACCATCGCGCAACGAAGCGGCCGCACCATCATCGAGTATTCCACCCAGGCCAAGTACGATGATGCTCTGTTTGCTTTCACCGTACCCGGACGGAACGACCGGGTGAAATGCGGCGATGACCCGATGACCCTGTGCCCGAATTTCCGCAGTGCAGGAATCATACAGGAACGGAACATCGTCGTTGATTGCGAGTAGAACGGTTTCTCCCCGTTTCAATTCAGCTTCCGCCGCTGCCCCGATCAGATCAATCAGAGTCTCCGCCCGCCCGCCTGTGAGTCACTCTGGCGAAGACGCAGCGGATCAGTGCGCCGAATTCAGCGGCGCTGTAATGCAGTAAGTCCTCGGGCGAGGCGTAACGCGTGAAACTCGCGAAAAATCCGGCGAGCTCCAGATCGGATGTTCCCAGCAGATGCGAAGTTGCGGAAACCAGCGTGGCGGCCGCCGCTGTTTCGATCCGCGCGCTGTCGGCGGTTGTCTGCTGCTCTCCATTGCCGACATTCTTGCGCGCCATTGGCTTTCACCCCATTCGCCCGTTTTTCTTGCCGGACAGAGCCATTTCATACAAGTTCAGCTAAAAGATGAAGCTATTCTGCCGTGCCAGACCGGATCCGAACACAAATGAAACGAAAAGAATCCGGAGCCGTGATTTTCGATCTTGAGTTCACTGCCTGGGAAGGCTCCGTGCAGAATGGTTGGACACGGCCGGGAGAGTTCAGAGAAATCGTTCAAATCGGGGCTGTCAGGCTGTCTTTGTCCAACCTGAAGCCAATCGATGAATTCGAGCTTCTGGTCCTGCCGCGGCTCAATCCGGTCCTGTCCGGATTTTTTTCGGAATTGACCGGAATCACGAACGGGCAATTGGCAAAGCGCGGAGTTGACTTCATCAGCGCCTATCGTGCCTTCCTCGAGTTTGCGGGTGGTGCGCAACTGTGGGCGCATGGCCGGGACGACCTTGTGATCGCGGCAAACCTGCGGCTATACGGGTGGGATCGGCATTTTCCGGTTCTTCGCTATACCAACGCGATCCTCTGGTTTCTCGAGCAGGGCGTGGACTTGCGGGGAAGGCACGCCTGCGACGTTCCAGAGGCGGCGGGCGTCAGTTTTACGGGGCAGAAACACAATGCGTTGGACGATGCGCGCGGCGTTGCTGCCGGTATTCGGGCAATGGTCGCAAAAGGTGCACCGAAACCGTTTGCGGACGAAGCCGCCAATAAACATTCAGATCCGTAACCCGCGTCTCGAATCCCGAAACCCGGATTGCCAAGCAAACTGCGCCGGTCCATTCTGATCGGGGCTTCCATTTCGCTGTGGAAAGTGTTTGGCCGAAACTGTGCTGTGATGTCAGGCGGGTGAGGTGATGCCATGCAGATTATGACAAAAGCCGCCCTGGTATTCTTCGTCGTCTGCACGCCGGCCCTGTTTTCGCCACCTGGTTTGGGCCAGCAGAAATTGCCGGATTTCGCGCCCGACCCCAGTGCGGCCTGGTTTCCCGACCGGCCCACCGGCGACGATTTTTTACCCCCGGAAACCGGACCCGGGCCGGTAATGTCCGACCCGGCTCATCCATATGTGCCCAACGGCGCCGGTCAGCCGACCGACCATGTCGCTGATCTGACAAATCCCATCCTGCAGCCATGGGCCGCTGCCCGGATGAAAAAGGCCAATGATGAAGTGTTGGCCGGCAAAGTCCCTTTCCAGCCGCGGGAGCGGTGCTGGCCGGGTGGCGTTCCGGAATTCGATGTGCTCCACCGCGCCGCGCCGCTTTATATTGTTCAATCACCCCGGGAGGTGCTGTTGATCCAGCGCGGCGATCCCGAAATCCGCCACGTGTTTTTGAACGTGCCGCATTCCAGAAATCCCAGGCCATCGTGGAATGGCGAGTTTGTGGGCCATTATGAAGGCGATGAACTCGTCGTGGACACAATTGGCCAGAACGACAAGACCTTCGTGGACAATTATCGAACGCCGCATACCAATCGCATTCACGTCGTCGAACGCTGGAAGCTTGTCGATGGTGGCCGCACGTTGCAGGTCGGCGTCATGGTTGATGATCCGGGCGCCTTCACTACGCCTTGGCGCGCGATTTCAGCGGTTTCGCCATTTCGACGAGGGCGGCATGCTGGAGACCATCTGCGCGGAAAACAACCTTGCCTATTTCGGCTTCGACGTTGCTCCGCTTCCCCAGGCCGTCAAACCTGATTTTTGAACGATGAGCGATAACCGACTGCTGTTTTTCGCGTGCACTCTGGCGGTTTGCGGCCTGTTCTGGCCAGCCGCTGCCGGGAGCCCCATCCCGAACTTCGCGCCGGATGCGCTGACTGGCTGGATCGCGGGCTTACCCAACGGCAAATCACCGACGGGCCAGGACTATCTTCCGCCGGAAAGCGGTCCTGGTCCGGTGACCAACGATCCGGAACATCCCTTCATCGATGACGCCGCCGCGCGACGCGACGGCAAACAGCCGACCTTCAGGGTGGCCGATTTGAGCAACCCCATCCTGCTACCTTGGACACGCGAAGCATTGCGCAAACAGAACCAGCGTGCCCTCGCGCAGAAGGCGCCCCTGACACCGAAGGAGCGCTGCTGGCCCATCGGCGTTCCGGGCTGGGTCCTTTATCCGGTGCGGCCGGTTTATTTTCTTCAGACGGCCAGGGAAGTGGTGATGCTGTGGGACGAAGACCACATGGTGCGCCACGTCTATCTCAATGCGGAGCATTCGGCACACCCGAAAACCTCATGGTTCGGGGAGTTGGTCGGGCATTACGAGGGTGACACGCTGGTGGTGGACACCATCGGTCTGAACGACCGCACATTCGTGGACAGCTATCTGACGCCGCATACGGACAAGCTGCACGTAATCGAGCGCTATCGGCTTGCCGACGGCGGCAAATCGCTCGAGGTCAGCGTTCATGTCGAGGATCCCGGCGCTTTTGCGATGCCCTGGAATGCCCGCCAGCACTACCGCAGAAGCGCAGAAGCGCCACGCGAACAGTCCTGCGCCGAAAACAACGCGAGCTGGTTCGGCTACGACGTCGCGCCCATACCGCAGGCGGCCAAGCCGGATTTTTGACGTTCAGGGCAGAGCGAATACGTACAACGTCCAGCCCGCCGGAATGGCGACATATTGCTTGCCCCCCACTCCGAACGACATCGGATTGGCGTGAATGGACCCGCCAAGCTGCATGTCCCAGAGCGGTTTGCCGCTTTCCGCATCCAGAGCAAAGAAATTGCCCTCTTCCGTCCCGCCGAAAACCAGACTTCCCGCCGTTGACATCACGCCGTCCATGCCGGGCTCAAGCAGCTTGAACTCCCAGCGAAGCTTTCCTGTGGTTGCTTCCAGTGCGCGGATCGCAGCATAGGCGTTGTCACCATCGACGGCGGTCCCGCCCCCTGCTGTGTAAGGCTGTCCTGCCGTGTATTTGGCCTGCCCCTTGTAATAGATCGAACTCATCTCGCGGGTGAACTGGTAGAAAAGCTTCGTCTGCGGGCTGTAGGACGGGCTGTACCAGTTCGCCGAGCCCTGCAGATTGGGCCAGACTTCCGTTCCTTCGATGCTCGGATCATTGCCGGGTTTCAGGATCGGCCGGCCTTTCCCGTCGAGACCCTGCGCCCAGGTCTGTTTGGCATAGGGCGCGCCAGCGACGAATTCACCGGTTTCCCGGTCGAGCACATAATAAAATGCGTTTCGATTTGCGAGCGCGAGAAGCTTGCGCGGCTTGCCACCGATTGTCTCGTCGAACAACACCGGGATCTGGTTCGAATCCCAGTCATGCACATCGTGCGGTGTAAACTGGAAGTGCCATTTTATCCGGCCGGTCTTCGGATCGAGCGCAAGAACAGAACATGTGTAGAGATTGTCGCCCGGGCGGACATCGCCGTCGTAATCCGGTCCCGGATTGCCGGTTACCCAGTACAGAGTGTCGAGCGCCGGGTCGTACGAGCCGGTGAGCCAGGTCGAGCTACCACCGATATTGGCGCTGTCCCGGCCCCAGCTTTCGCGCCCCGCCTCACCTGGTCCGGGAATCGTATAGGTCCGCCAAAGCTGCTTTCCGGTTTTCGCATCATATGCCGCGATGAAGCCGCGGATGCCGGCTTCGGCGCCGGAAACTCCGACCACAACCTTTCCGTCGAGCGCCAGCGGCGCCAGTGTCAGGTAATAGCCCTTGTGGTTATCATCAACTGCGACGTCCCAACGCAACACACCTGATTTTGCATCCAGAGCCGCCAGATGACCGGCAATGGATCCGGCAAACACCATGTCGTCCAAAATCGCCACACCGCGATTGACCGGTGGCGATCCGATCACAATGACATTGTCCGGGATGGCCGGCGTCCAGCGCCACAGGGGCCGACCGCTTCTCACGTCCAACGCAGTGACCGTGCTCGGCGGCTCGGTAATATACATGACGCCGTCGGCCACGATCGGCGTCGTTTCGAACACGCCTGGCCGTTTCAACTGGTACATCCAGACGGGCCGCAACTGCGACACATTCTGCCGGCTTATCTGGGTTAGCGGTGAGTAGCGCTGGGAATTGTAATTGCCCGAATAGGTCAGCCAGTCCTGCGGCGCGCTCGCGGCCTCTACCAGCCGGCCATACGGCACCTGCGCGAAAACACTTGCGCCGCCCGCCAGAAGCAGCGCCAGCACAGCGATAAACAGTCGCGGGCTCATTTGGTGCTCCCAAGGCTGTATAGATAGGCAACGAGATTATCGGTATCCGAAGCGGTCAGCCTGTCTCTGTATGAAGGCATCATGCTGCGGCCGGTCTGCTTGTCGATGCTGGCCAGATCGGTTTTGCGGAAGGAGTAAAGCGTTCCTGAGGAGTTGCGGAGCTGAATCGTGAAGGAGTCCTCATTGACGCGGAAGCCGCGCACTTCCCGTCCGTTGTTTTCCACAATGCTGACCGGCAGATATTCGGTGAACCCATTCTGAAGAATGCCCTGCACGCCTTTCGAGCGTGACTTGCCGGGATCAAGCAGCGCCTGACGCAACCAGGCTGGCGCGCGGCGCCGGCCGATATTTGTCAGATCCGGGCCGAATGTCCCTCCCTGGCCGCTGATGACGTGGCACACCGCGCAATCGAGCCTCTGATACACGGCACGCCCTGCCGCTGCGTTCCCGGCGACCCTCTCCGGGCGCCCTGTGCCGAGCGAGCGCACATAGGCGGCAAGCACATCCACCTCCTCTTCCGTCATGCGCCTGACGCGTGGCATTCCACGCTCGGGAATCCCGTCGCGTATGATCTTGTGGAGCGCGACGTCATCGGCAGAGAGAGGACGATTAAGCGACGGTGCTTCGTCGCCCACTCCGTTGGCGCCGTGACAATCCTGGCAGAGGCCGTCAAACAGCTTCTTGCCCTCGCCGGGTGGTGTAAAGGTCTGAGCGGATGCGACGCCCGCCAGCAGGACAATCGCCGTTGCGCCAACGGCTCTGCGAAATCCGCGATTTATGGCGTAGCACCCCCAGCGTTGCCGATTTGTTACTCTTTCCTAAAAGTCGGCTTTGTTCGTCTTCGGCACGTTTGAATCCGCATTGTTGTAATATTCATGACTGTTTTCGGCGCAGATGCTCTCGGCGAATGGTTCGCTACCGGGACGATAGGTAATTGTCGCCGACCAGGGCGTGGTGAAAACGCCCTCATCTTCAACGGTGAAAACCACCTGGAGGAATTTTCCACGAAAATTCGGATCAAGATCGCCGGCGATGCGCCGGTTCTCTCCGGCATCCCGCCGCAAACCATCCTGTGCCGCGTCGTAATCAATCAAGCGGTAGCGCTCCACCACATGCAGCGCCTTGGTAAAGGGGGTGCCGAAGAGGTCAACCATGGCATAGGGGCGATCTGTCCTGGTGGCGATTGTGTCGATAACCAGGGTATCGCCTTCATAATGCCCAACGGAATCGCCGTACCAGGATGGACTCGCCCCTGACGGATGCGACTGATTCAAACGGACGCGTCGTACGTCAGGTCCTTCGTCGTAAAGGAAGGTAATCTGGTCGGGTTCCTGCAGCATCTCCATTCCAAAAGTCTTGAAAATGAACGGCACGGGTTCGGGCCAGCACTGGTTGGCAGGGCTGGGATAGGTAATGCCCGCTTTTGACAATTCTCCGAACTTCCTCACGACCGCTGCTGTCGCCGGCTTCAGAATGGGATTGGTATAGTCGCCGACTAGCTGGTCGTAATTGCTGACGCCATTGGCCCGCGACAGGTTTCTGAGCGAGGTTGGACCCGAGGCCAGAGGTTCGAATCCCGGCAGTGACTGATGCCGCCACATCCCGGAGAAGTCCGGGATCGGCGAGGAGGAGGCGGGGATGGCCAGGCCAGTTAGAGCCCACGCGCAAATACCCAGCTTTATCGCCCATGCGTGTTTCATGTTGCACCTCTCCAGGCTCTCAGAAATCGGGGTTCATGGCTTCCGGGATGTGGTAGTCGAAGAGATTGCGATTATTCTCTGCACAGACGATCTCTTCGTGATCGGCCTGAATACGCCGGTAGCGCCGCATGCCCCACCAGGGCTGATACCAGCTGTCGGGATCCTCGACCGAAAACACCACTTCCATCGCCTTGCCGCCATCGGTCGTCCGCCAGCGTTCGATCACATGCATGTTCCCGGTGTGCGGTGTCCGGTACACATCTGCGATGGTCCTGTCGTTCAGGCCGATCGTGTCCACGACCAGAGTATCGCCTTCGTAGTGTCCGACCGATTCGCCATACCACGAAGGTTTGGGGTTTTTTGAGTGGGGGACATTCATGTAAACCCGCCGGACCTGCTGATCGCTTTCAATGATCATCCAGACTTCCTTCGGAGTCTGCAGGAAACGGACCGGATTCGGACCGCCCTGAGCCATGAACATCGGCACCCCCGACGGCATGCAGCTCGACCCCGGCGTGAACGCCACTTTACCCGCCAGCACCTCGTCGATATCCCTTTTCATCCGCTCCTTCACCGCAGGTTTCAGATTGGGATCGGTCAGATCGGCAATCCGGAAGCTCGGCTGGTTTCCCGTGCCATTGGGAACGAACGGATGTGCAGGATCGCTGACCACCGGTGCTGGCAGCTTTCCCGGAGCGGGCTCAAAAAAAGGACCTGCACCATTCAAGCCCACCCATCCCGTCGTCGTGTCGGGGCCAAAATTCGGCAGATCTTCGTTCTGCTGCGGCAGAGCCGGCGCGATGGCCAACCCGGCGAGTGCAATGCCTGCGGCAACTCCTGCGGCGGATTTCATTTTGTCCCTCCCGGAAAACTCTCCCGGAGTAACACCTGGTTAGTGGTCATGCGACCAACCGGCCAGGCTAATGCCAACGGTCCATCGCCTGATGGTGAAGCGAATCGGGCGGCAGTTCCGCGAGCTCGATGCGATTGCCGTTCGGGTCCAGGATGTTCGACAGAACCGCCTTCGTCGGACTCGTAGTGATGATTTCGCCGACATTGGCGCCGCGTGATTTAAACATCGCAGTGGCTGCCGCCATATTGTCCACATAGAGGCCGAGATGGTTGAGGCCGGGTGGACGCTGCACGCTTGCGGGAAGCAGCTCGATGAAAGTGCCTTTGCTGATCTGCACATAGACCAATTGAATTTTGCCGGTTTTGTCCTTGATCCGGAATGCCTCGGGAAAGCCCATGGTCTTCGTGTAAAAGTTAACCGCCTGATCGATATCCGGAACGCTGATCGCGACATGATTGAGGCCGACAATGCCTGTGTTCGGGCTCGATTTCTCATTGTCGGCGACAGCTGTGTGCACCGCGATACCGCCAATCAACAATCCGGAAACGAAAAGCGCAACACCGCGCATTGTGCCCTCTCCTTTGGAAACCCGGGAGACTTTAGCACAAACTGACGGAGTGAGCATGCAATCCGGAACTTCTGCCGAACCCTGTAGCAGGCTATGATATCGGGGCGGCTGCCACCGGTTTCCTGCGCCGCATTTGGGAGGGCGGATATGAAAATCACTCGGCTATGCGCGACGCTGCTCGTTTTCTGGTCCCTGCCGGGATTCGCCCAGACCGACCAGGACCTGAAAAACGACGGAAAAAATCCCGAAAATGTCACGACCCAGAGCATGGGTTATGACCGGAAGAGCTACAGCGCCCTGAACCAGATCAATACATCCAATATCCAGCGGCTGGTGCCTGTATGGAACACCAGCCTGATGAACGATCAGGGCGAGCTGGCACAGCCGACTGTGTTCAATGGCGTCATGTACGTCGTGAACAGCAAGTGGACCTTTGCGATCGACGTTGGCACAGGCCGGCAAATCTGGCGCACGCCGGTGAAGCTCGAAAAATCCGTCGACCGGCTGGTCTATAACCGCGGCGCGGCAACGATCTATCACGGCAAGGTCTTTCGCGTGACGATCGACAATCACATCCTTGCCCTGGATATGAAGACCGGCAAAGAGCTGTGGAATCAGAAGTTCGCCGATATGAAAGACGGCTTTTACGCCACCGGCGGGCCGATGATCGCAAATGGCGTACTGATTTCCGGAGTTGCAGGCGGCGAATCCACGACCCGCGGCTTTCTCGACGGTTGGGACCCGGATACCGGCAAAAAACTCTGGCGGAGATACACGATCCCCGCTCCTGGTGAACCCGGTTCGGAAACATGGCCGAAGAACAGCAATGCCTGGTCCCAGGGTGGAGGCCCGACCTGGCGTTCCGGATCCTACGATCCGGAACTGGACCTGGTTTATTGGGGCACCGGAAACGCAGAGCCTTACGATCCGAGACCGCGCCAGGGCATGGATAGTCTTTATACGAATAGTGTGCTTGCGATCCGCCCCGGAACGGGCGAAATGGTTTGCTATTTCCAGTACACGCCCAATGACGTTTACGATGTCGATGCGACGGACGAGCAGATCCTGGCGGACATCCGGGTCGGCGGTCAGCTTCGCAAGACCATGATCCAAACCAACAAGAACGGATTCCTGTATGTGCTGGACCGCACCAATTGCAAGCTGATCGCCGCCCATGCCTATGTGAAGGTGAATTGGGCCTCTCATATCGATCTGGCGACCGGGCGGCCTGTGCTGACCGACGTTTACAAGCGTTTTGCCGCCGGCGAGGAAGTGGAGATCTGGCCGTCACGGGGCGGCAATGCGGTCCCTGCGGCCCTCGACCCTAATACCGGCCTCGTTTATGCCAGCACCTGGGACGTTCCGAGGCTGCAGAAACTGTCTGCTTCCGCCAAGCCGGTTGAAATCGGGGAATCGTCCACTGGCGTGGAAGCACGTCAGCCAATGACCAAACCCGGTGACGTGCTGGGGCATTTCGCGGCCATCGATCCGCTGACCGGTGAGAAGAAATGGGAAGTCCCGCTCGTCGATCTGCCCGGATCGGCGGGCATGCTGGCGACCGGCGGAGGACTGCTGTTTACCGGGAAACTGACGGGTGAGGTCATCGCGCTGGACGAAAAGACCGGTCGAACTCTGTGGCAATTCCAGACCGGGTCGAGTGTCAATTCGACAGCCATCACTTACATGCATAATGGCCGCCAATATGTAAGCATCGCGTCCGGATTGGGAGGCGTGCTTGCGACCCGCTACGCTTCGAAGATCATGCCCACGGGCGGTTCGATGTGGACTTTTGCACTGACGCAACAGTAATCCGCCAAAGCGCGCAATTCGGGAGGAATCAAAGATGGCCCAAAAACTGCAACCCACTCGGCGCAACTTTGTCACGGGCGCTGTGGCGGCGAGTGCAATCGGTATCGCGGCGCCGTTTTGCCGCACGAGCGCGTTTGCAGCCGATTCCCAGACCCGCAAGCGGGTTCTCGTGGACGGCAAACCCGTCCGGGTGATCGATCTGCATGGGCACATGGTGGTGCCCAAAAGCGGTGAACTGCTGGCCGGGAAGTCGCTGAAGGGGCGCTATCCACGAGACCAGATCATGGGCGGGCCGGAGCGCTTCCAACGCATGGACAGTCGCGGTATCGACATGCAAGTCCTGAGCGTCAATGACTATTGGTGGTACGCGGCCGATCATGATCTCGCGGCCGGTATCGTGCGTGTGCATGATGAAGGCGTGGCGGATTGGTGCCGCGCGCACGCCGACCGCTTTATCGGTCTGAGCTTCACCGGCATTGCAATATCCGGAACTTGCGGCCGAACAGCTCGAATACGCGGTCAAGACGCTCGGGCTGCGCGGCGCTTCTGTCGGCAGTGTCCTGGGCGAAATACCCTCATCCGAAAAATACGACCCGTTCTGGCGCAAAGCCGAGGAACTGGACGTGCCGGTCTTCATGCATCCGACGAATGCCGACCACATCGTGCAGGAAAAGGCGTTCGAAGGTCGCGGCGATCTCGGCAATATTATCGGCAATCCCTTCGAAACAACCCTGTTCCTCACCAAACTGATTTTCGATGGAACACTGGATCGCTTTCCGCGGCTGAAAGTCTGCGGCGCGCATGGCGCAGGTTACCTGCCCGCCTATCTGCAACGAACGAACGTTGCTTGTGAGGTCCGCGCCAATGCCAAATGCGCCAACACGAAAACCCCGGCCGATTACCTGAAAACGCAGATCCTCGCGGACTCCATGGTGTTCTCGGACGAAGGCCTGCGCCATCTGGTGGCCGAAATGGGCGCGGGTCAGATCGTCGTACGGTTCCGACATGCCGTTCAACTGGCCGGATACAATCGATATCATCGTCAATGCCAAGTTTCTCGGTCCCCAGCAAAAGGAAGCGATCCTCGGCGGCAACCTGGTCCGGTTGCTGAAGGTATGAACGGCCGAATCAGTGTCCGGTTTTGCGCAGCATTCCTTGCAGTGATCTGCGGGACGGCTGCCGCGCCCTTAACCGGCTTTGCTGCATCGGCTGCCAATATCTCCGGGATTTGGTGGGCAACGGCTTACAGCATGCAAATCCGGCCGCAGAATGGCGCGGCGCTTCCATTCACGCCCGCCGGCGCTGAGGCCTACAGGAAAAATGCTGCCGGCCTTGCTGATGGCACCCTCGAAGACGCAGCGCGCAAATATTGCGTTCCCGACGGCGTGCCGCGAATTCTCGCAACGCCTTATCCATTCCAGATTTTCGAATCGCCCGGATTTGTGACGATCGTCTACGAACAGAACCATGTTTTCGCGGACAATTCCCCTGGACCGCCCGGTGCCCGATGACGAAGCTCTCGCGGCATATCCCTATTATTCCGGCAATTCCTTCGGCCGCTGGGAAGGCGACACCCTTGTGGTGCTGACCAAAGGATTTAATGAAAAGACCTTCGTTGACGCGACCGGCGTTCCACACAGCGAAGAGTTGCGCGTGACGGAGCGGATCCGGAAAATCAATGGCGGCAAGACGCTCGAGGATACCGCCACGATCGAGGACCCGGTGATGTTCACAAATCCCTGGACGGCACGTTTCGTCTACGAACTCCACCCGGAAATTCGTCTGGATACGTCATTCACCTGCGGCGAGAAACACCGCGATATTTCGCGCGTGAAAGGGGTGCCGAAATGAAAAATCGGCTTCCGTTCATTTGCATACTTGCTGCTGCAGCCGTCGGCCGTTTCGCCGTCGGATTCGCAGACGGCCCAGCCGCCCGACCTGAACGGTTTTTGGACCCACGGATTTAGCCTCGGTTTCGATCCGCCGCCCGACGGCGGCGCAGGACCGGTCCGTGATGTGAAAACCAAAACGCAGATGCGCGCGATGGGCCAATTCCTGGTGCATGAAGCCGATATGAACAATCCTGCATCCTGCAGCCCTGGGTGGCGGACGCCTTGAAAAAGGCGAATGAGGCCGCGAAGAGCGGACACCGCATTCCGACATTGCAGGAGACCTGTTTTCCATCGGGTGTGCCGAATTACTGGACGCATCCGCTTGATGATGCAGGTCGTGCAGACCAGGGACTATGTGGTGTTTCTGCATGCGCGCGATCATCAGATCCGGATCGTGCAACTCAACAAGCCGCACGCGACAAATCCGCAACCATCCTGGTACGGAGATTCGATTGGTCATTTCGAAGGCGACGCGCTCGTCGTCGACACCATCGGCCTGAATGACAGAACGCCGGTCGATATCTTCCATACGCCCCACACGGCCCGGGAACACGTGATTGAACGCATTCGCGTCGTGCGTGACGGGCGTGGAGGCAGGAATCTGGAAGTCCGGTTTACGGTGGATGATCCGGGCGCATTTACGATGCCCTGGACGGGTATCGAGACCTATCGTGGGGTGGGCGGCCCCGAACGGCGCGCATGATCCTGTCGCGAAGGACGATCTGCTGGACGAAGAAGTCTGCGCAGAAAACGATGTGGCGATCGGAATCCCGGAATTTACAATTCCCACGGAAACTTCGTCGCGAATCCGCTAATCCCGTTCGGATTGGGGCGCGTTGATCCAGCCACCCCCGAGCACCCGGGTGCCGCCGGTCTCGTAAAAAACGCAGGCCTGTCCTGGCGCGATTACATCTCCACCCTCCAGCAAACGAACCCTGGCCGAACCATGGCCTTCCAGTTCCACATGGGCGGGCGCGGGCGGCCTTGTCGACCGGACCTTTACCAGGCATTCGATGGAACGCATGTTCGGCGGTCCCAGCCAGTTTACGCCGGACAAGGTTACGATGCTTGTATCCAGCGACTTGCGGGGTCCGACAACAACTCTACGCTTGACCGCATCAAGCCGGGTGACAAACAACGGCTCGCTGGTGCCCGACAGACCCAATCCCTTGCGCTGACCGACCGTGAAGTTCATCACCCCGGCATGCGTCCCAAGGACACGCCCATCGAGATCGATCACCTCGCCCGGTTCGTCAGTGTGCGGACGCAGTCTGCGCACAACATCGGCGTAACGCCCCTGTGGCACAAAGCAGATATCCTGCGAATCAGGTTTATTCGCCGTCGGCAACCCGAGATCCCGCGCGATCTCTCGTACCTGTGTTTTCGGAATTCCGCCCAGCGGAAAACTCAGACTCGCAAGCTGCGCGCGCGTGGTCGCAAAAAGAAAATAGCTTTGATCGCGTGACAAATCGGCGGCGCGATGCAGTTCCGGGCCGTCCACGGTATCGACGCGGCGGACATAATGACCCGTGGCAAGCACATCCGCTCCAACTTCGCGGGCGAGTTCGAGCAGGTCGCCGAATTTGATTCGTTGATTGCAGCGAATACAGGGGATGGGTGTTTCGCCGCGGGCATACGCATCTGCAAAATCGTCGATGACCGCGCGCCGGAAGCGTTCCTCATAATCCAGAACATAATGCGGGATCCCGAGCCGTTCGGCCACGCGCCGCGCGTCATGAATATCCCGGCCGGCGCAGCAAGCGCCCTTTTTGTTCATCGCGGTGCCATGGTCGTAAAGCTGAAGGGTCACGCCCAACACATCATACCCATCGCGCACGAGGAGGCCGGCGACGACGGAGGAATCGACGCCACCTGACATGGCAACGAGAACGCGCGGACGTATTTCCGGCAGGTCGGGATCGGGAAAACGCTTCATGGCGAGGGGAATATAGTGGAATTTCGTCGAAAGAACGCCCCCGGCCGCAAAGCGCGAGAAGCTTCAACGCATCACGTGCCGTCTGAGATGCTGCTGCATGAGCTGCCGCTCGCGGCGGAACTCTGCAACTTCTTCGGCGGCGCGCGACGCGCGCCGGTTCCGCTCCAGTTCCGCGAACTCGGCGGTCTGAACTTCCTGAAGCGCCGAGATGAGCTGCGACTCCAGAGCGCCTTTATCCCGTTCAAGATCCGCGCGCGTTTTCTCAATGTTTTTTCGCCGGAACTCAATCATCTGCCGGATATTCGGCATTGCGAGCCGGGCGATGGCAGAATCTCCGCTGCGGAGAGTCTCCCGCTGCAGCGTATCGTCAAGCTGCCGCACATTTTCCTCCAGACCCTGCTTCATCGCTTCAAGGGCGTGGAGACGCGACTTCAGTTCTTCGACGCGGAAACGTTTCAGGTGCAAAAAGCTGCTCTTGTCCAACGGTATCGGTCCCAGGGATCAGACCCGCCGTTATCCCGCAAACACCTTAACGGGCCATTAGAATGCATGCGCAAAAGCGGCGTTTCCGGACCTTCGGCCCGCTCCGGGATGCGGCCACGCAATCCGGCATGCGATTTGCAGCAATTTTTTCGGGTCACTTCACGCGAGAGTACCTTGTTAACCAATTTACGGTATCGTGGTTAACTGTTGATCGCCAAACGGCAATGTTTCGCGGGTAGGGGAACTGAGAAATGCGCGTACTCCTGGTGGAAGATGATGGCGCAGTTGCTCGAAGCATCGAGCTGATGCTGCGCTCGGAGGGGTTCAACGTCTATACAACCGATCTTGGTGAGGAAGGCGTCGATCTCGGAAAGCTTTACGATTACGACGTGATTGTGCTGGATCTCCAGCTGCCGGACATGAGCGGATTTGAGGTTCTGCGGAGCCTCCGGACTGCAAAGGTCCGCACGCCGGTCCTGATTCTGTCGGGAAATGCCATTGTCGAAGCCAAGGTCAAAGCGCTCGGCTTCGGCGCGGACGACTACATGACCAAGCCTTTCCACAAGGACGAGCTGGTCGCCCGTATCCAGGCGGTGGTCCGGCGGTCAAAAGGACATTCGCAGTCGATTATCACGACCGGACAGTTGACGCTCAATCTCGATGAGAAGACCGTCGAGGCGAACGGCACCCGTCTCCATCTGACCGGCAAGGAATATCAGATGCTGGAACTCCTTTGCCTGCGCAAGGGGACCACGCTGACCAAGGAAATGTTCCTGAATCACTTATACGGCGGAATGGAAGAACCGGAACTCAAGATCATCGACGTATTCATCTGCAAACTTCGAAAGAAGATTGCCGATGCCTGTAACGGACAGCATTATATCGAAACGGTCTGGGGCCGCGGATATGTCATGCGCGACCCGGACGAGAAAGTCGCGGCGTAAGACGCCGATTTACCCTCGGGAGAATTCCGCGCCGCGTCTGCTGCGCTCACTCGGCGGAGAAGCGGATGCCGGCTGCCGTCGTAACTGCCGATAGCCGGGCGCCGAGGTTCTTCGCCAATCTGGCCGTCAGATAGGGCTGAATGGACCTGCCATCGAGGCCCGCGGAGGATTCCTCGGTCAACGCGCGCTCCACCTCCGGCGAAAGCCGCACCATCTGCCCGGTGCCGCTGACGCAAAAGCGGCGCAATCCCCGTCCATCGGGGCATTCGACTGTGACGGTTCCGCCCCGTGGAAGGCAGTCCATTACGATCAGAACTGCGTTCATCAGTAATTTCGCCCAATCTTTGGGCCAGTTGACCGATTCCATATTCCACACCAGTTCCACCCGGCCGCCCCTCATCAGACCGGCAGTGATCCGGCCGACCTCCGCCAGATCCAGTTCCGCGCCAACGGATCCTGCGGCGCCAAACGCCAACCTGGCAAATTGCAGCCTTGCGGAGGCCTGTTCCGCACTGGCGGCCACCAACCGCAGGGCGTCGGCGCGCATTGCGAGATCGCTTTCATCCTCAAGCACTTCCAGCCCATTGACCACCGCCCCCACCGGGCTCACAAGGTCATGGCAGACCCGGGATACAAGCAGGGCTGCGATCTCGATGTCGTCCATGAAAAAACCTCTGCTATGGAACATGGCCAGCGCGAATCATGGTTTCCGGATTATGACTCTGCGGACCGGTTGTTAACGAGTGATTAAAGATTCTTTTGCGTCAAAACACCAAATGACGGATTTTCCTTCCGAATTCGCTTCCGCCCTGGCCGCAATCGCACATGAAGCGGGCCGCCTGATTCTCGGACATTTCAAACGCGGCGGTCCTGTGCGGCGCAAGAGCGATAATTCGCCGGTTACCGCTGCCGACGAAGAAGCCGAGGCGCTGATTCTCGATCGGCTGTCGGCTTTGGCGTCCGGCCTACCGGTCATTGCCGAGGAACGTGTGGAAAGGTCCGGCGCAGCCGTTCCGGGCCGGCGATTTTTCCTCGTCGATCCACTTGACGGGACAGAAGAATTCGTCCACGGCCGCGATGAATTCACGGTCAATATCGCGCTGATCGAAGATGGCTTCGCCGTTTGCGGAGCTTTGATCGCTCCCGCCAAACATCGGGCGTTCATCGGAGAAAAAGGCAAGGGAGCCTGTGAGCTTCCCGCCCCGCCGGCGAATCGGCTGGATTTCCGGCAGGCACGATCGATCCACGTGCGCAAAGTACCGGCGGAAGGAATGACGATTCTCGTCAGCCGGACTCATCGCGGCGGTGAAGCAAGCGCTTGTTCGGGACCGGGGATTGCCCGTGTGCTTCCAATGGCCTCCTCACTGAAATTCAGTGTCCTCGCCGCAGGCGAGGCGGACCTCTATCCCCGCCACGGTCCGACCATGGAATGGGATACCGCGGCCGGACAGGCAATTTTGGAAGCTGCAGGTGGGTATATGGAAACCAGCGACCGGGATGTCTTCCGTTATGGCAAGACTGAAACCGGCTTTCGAAATCCGGGGTTTATTGCACGCGGGTTTGCCTAACGATCAAACCCCTTGCGGTTGGACCAGAACAATAGCGCCATCAGTCCGCCGCCGACCAGCATCGAAAATACTGCCCCCAGCACCAGTGCAATGCGCCCATTGGCGTCCAGAACGGCGTCCGTGAGATTCCAGCCCCAGAAGGCGAACCAGATTGCCAACCCCAGCAGAAGACCCATAGCTGCGATGGCAACCCAGCCAGCCGGTCCAATGGCCGGCCCTCTGTTTTCAGGTTTAAGATCGTCATGCATACGGCTGTTTTCCCGAATGCTCCGCACACCAACTCACGAGCGCTCGCGTTTATAAACGAATACGCGCAAATTGCCCCGAAAAAGACGAAAAATGCTCCTCCTAATGCCGTGACCTGTGCGTTATCTGGGTGACGAGAGCTCGAGAGGAAAAAGAGGAGATCGATATGAATATCGCCAGGGCATTGGGAGCACTGCTTTTATGTTTTTCCATTTCCGCGGCAGCTGCGGCGCCGGATGAAAACCGTGATCCGCGACAGGACCAAACCTATACACCTCAAGAAATAGTCCAGAAGGGCGCTGATTTCTTTGGCGTGACGACCGAAGCCATGGCCAAAGCCATGGAGAAAGTTTTCGCGAAATACGGAAGGCCCGATGCCTATATTGCTGGCAGCGAGGGCTCAGGCGCTTTCATCGTTGGATTGCGATATGGCGAGGGCGACCTCTATATGAAGGCCTCCGCTCCGGTCAAAGTATATTGGCAGGGCCCTTCCGTCGGGTTCGACTATGGCGCGAACGCGGCCAAGGTATTCACTTTGATTTACAACCTGCGCAGACCGGACGCGATCTTCACGCGCTTTCCCGGTGTCGAAGGAAGCGCCTACCTGATTGCAGGTATCGGCGTAAATTATCAGCAGAACGGCCGTGTCATTCTGGCGCCGATGCGCACCGGAGTTGGGCTGCGTGCCGGAGTTGATGCAGGCTACCTCTCTTATTCGCGCGAGCGTAACTGGGTCCCGTTCTGATCCAGGCCTCCCTTTCAGGTATGACCGATTTCCGCCGGAGCCCCGCTCCGGCGGAGCTTTTTTAGCGCCAGAAGCGCAGGTGCCGGGCTCGGATGATAAAGCGCAGCCCGTGTGCAACGCCGAAAACCACCAGCGCCAGAAGAACCGTGCCGATCAGCCCGATCGTGGCTCCAATTATGATCGCGAGACCGTCACGCTCGATCAGCCCGAGGCCGATCAGCACCAGGCCGAGTGCTGGAAGGTTATGGCCAAACGGAATCGGCAAAGTTGAAACCGCCGCGAGCAGAATTGCGATTGCGCCGACAACTCGCTCGGCGCGCGGAACGGTCACCCATGCCATCCGGGGACGAAGCAGCGCTTCAAACCAGGAGAGGGCGGAAGCAAGTTTCGGCGCGAGAGCCTTCAGCCAATGTGTGCCGATGGTCCTGCGGGCGAGAAAATCCGGCAGGATCAGGTGATCCAACCCAAGCATAAGCTGCACGGCGAAGATCAGTGGCGGGATTCCCGTGGGAACATTGCCAAACGGTACGGCCGAAGGAAGTATGTTCGGAAGTGCGAACACAGCGATCAGAACACCAAGTCCACGATCGCCCAATCCCGATACCACATCGCCAAGCGTGACCCGGTCTTCGGGAAGATCCCGGGCAAAGCGCCGCAGTAATTCGGACGTTCGGATCGGCGGCAGCTCGCCCGTCGTTCCGGAACCGGTTCCGAGCGCGCTTTCGAGATCGGTTTGCTGACTCATCGTCATGCTGAACGCGGAGCGGCGCCGCCGGTAGCCGTGCCAGGAGGCACATTCGAAGTGTCAGAACCACCCACTTGCGGAAGATAAATCAGCAATGCTCCCGCAACGTAAATCGAGGAGAACGTGCCGACGATGATGCCGAACAGAATCGCGGCGGTGAAATCGAACAGGGTCGGACCACCGAACAACAGCAGGGGAACAATGGAGATGGCGGTTGCTCCGCTGGTCAATACGGTCCGCGAAAGCGTGTTGTTTGTAGAAAGGTTGATCAGTTCTGCCACCGGCATGCGTTTGTAGCGCCGGCGGTTTTCCCGGATCCGGTCAAACACCACAACCGTATCGTTAACCGAGTAGCCGGCGAGCGTTAGCAGAGCCGCCACGGAGGTCAGCGTGAAATCGAGATGCAGCACGGAATAGAGGCCGGTGGTGACGAAAACATCGTGACCCGTTGCAATGATTGCGGCCACGCCATATTGCCACTCAAACCTGATGGCGACGTAAACGCCAATCATAAAAACGGCGATGATGGTCGCGAGAATTCCGGCATTTTTCAACTCATCCGAAACCTTTGGTCCAACCACTTCGGTGCGGCGGAACACGTAGCTCGGCCCGAGAGCCCCCCGGATGCGATTGACCACGGCCTGGTCGCTGGCGCTGGAATTGGTCTGCGGCTGCACCCGGATCAGCACGCAGGAATTCTGTGGCGTCTCGCATTCGCCGCCGCCGAAATATTGCAGCTGAGCCTCCGAAAATCCCAGACGATCCACTTGCGCGCGCATTGCGCCAATATTGATGGTCTGCGGCGCCTTCACTTCGAGCAGCACACCACCCGTAAAGTCGATTCCGTAATTCAATCCGTGAACCGTGAGCCAGATCAGCGAGATCAGAACCAGCAGACCGTCGACCGCGAACGCATAGTACCGCACACCGACAAAATTGATGTTGGTGCGGTCCGGAATAAGCTTCAAAAGTCGCATGCGTCGGCCGGTCTGGCTCAATTGGGGTGTGAGACATAACCGCAAAGGGTGCTCAAGCCAAGCCAACCCGTCGTGAAGCGGGGAAACCGGCAGTTGCCGCCTCATTTCACATCGGGTTGACCGGAGCGCCCTTTTATTGAAACGGCTTATCGCCCGCTACAACGGTGCGGTGCATCGTGCGCACGTCGGGGTAGGTGAAGCCGCCGGTCGCGCGGTGGATCACGCATCGGTTATCCCACATCACCAGATCGCCATCTTCCCATTTGTGGCGGTAGAGAAATTCTGCGCGGGCCTGATGCGCAAACAATTCATCGAGAATTTCGTCCGCTTCGGGATCCTCCATGCCTTCGATCCCGATGGTAAATCTGGGTGACAGGTACAGGGCCTGTTTTCCTGTTACAGGATGCGTACGGACCAATGGCCATATCTGGTTCGGAATGGCTTTTTGCCGCTCGTAGAAATCTTGTCCGTCCGGCCGTCGCGGTGACACCTGGACGCGCTTGTTTTTCAGCTTTGAGACGGCATGAACGCCTTTGAGCGATGCAATTCGCAGCTTCAACTCGTCGGCCAATGTCTCATAAGCCGCTACCATGTCCGCAAATTCGGTATCGCCGCCGGTCCTGGGGTTTTTCACCGCAAAGAGAATGGTCGCCATGCTGGGAAATTCGCGATGCGATAAATCCGAGTGCCAGAAATCGCCACCGTCAACCAGACCGGCAGGCTTCCCGTCCCGGATGTCGTTTGAAAGCACGAGCACTTCAGGGTAGCCATCGACCGTATAATGCGCGTTCAGCTGATCTTCGAGAACGCCGAAGCGGCGCGAGAAGGCAAGCTGCGCCGCGGGATTCAGATTCTGATCCCGTATTGCGATCACCTTATGCGTATGGAATGCCTGCCGGATCGTTTCGAACTCGTTCCCGTTCAGGCGGTCCAGAACGACCCCCGTGATTTCTGCGCCCATGGTGGCGCCGATTCTGCGAATTTGCATTTCGAACCGCCGATCAGAAACCTTCCCGATGTGAACAGCAGACGGCCGGCAATGCAAGGTCGCATCAACGCGCGGCTTTGAGCAGAGACAGAATATAATTTGGCGTAACCGGTGATTGCGCGACACGGACACCAAATGGCCGGAGCGCATCCTCGACTGCCGCTGCAACTGCCGCGGCAACCGGTATGGTGCCACCTTCGCCTGCTCCCTTGACGCCGAGCGGATTAAGCGGACTCGGGGACTCCATGTGAATCGCGGTGATATTTGGAACTGTACAGGCCGACGGCAGCGCGTAATCCGCAAAACTCGTTGTCAGCGGATGTGCATCGGCGCTGTAGCCCATCCATTCCAGCAGAGCGTTGCCAATTCCATGGGCAACGCCGCCCTGTATCTGACCGTCGACAATCAGCGGATTGATCAACGTGCCGCTGTCATGGACAACGGAGTAGTTGAGAATTCGTACCTCGCCGGTATCCGTATCCACTTCGACTTCCGCCGCATGCGTTCCATTGCAATAGGCAGCCTGTGCGGGCGTGAACCACGCCGTATGCTCAAGGCCCGGCGTCTCGCCCGAAGCCATTGAAAACCCCGGATAGCCTTGAGAAAGCCTTGCAAGTTCGCCCAGGGAAACGCTTCGTCTGTTGCCGGTCATGACCGCGATGCAACCGTCCGCGCAGACGAGTTCACCAAAATCGGCAGCAAGAATTCGGGCGGCAAGAGCGACGGCCTTTTCGCGAACGGTTCTGGCGGCAATCGCCGCCGCAGGGCCGGCATTCGCCGCGATACGGCTGGCAAACGTGCCAACCCCCATGCTGATCACCGCGGTATCGCCCAAACTGACCAGAATGTCTTCTGTCGGGATGCCGAATTCCGCTGAAACGATCTGCTGCAGCATGCTGGCGTGCCCCTGCCCCTGGGGTGCGGCGCCGGTTGCGACGGAAATTGTGCCGTCGTCGAGAATACGCAGGGCAACGCCTTCGAACGGCCCCAAACCCGTTCCTTCGACATAACAGCCCAGGCCCAGGCCGATATAACGCCCCTGCTCCCGTGCTTCACGCTGACGACGGCCGAACTCGCCGTACCCGCAGAGGTCCAACGCGCGTTTGAGACATGTTGGATAATCGCCGCTGTCATAGATGACGGGCTTGCCATCTCGGAAGGTGAGACCGACGGCATAGGGCATTTGCGAGGGCTGTATGAGATTCCGCCGCCGGACTTCGGCCGGATCGAGGCCGAGCTCAGCCGCCACGCGATCGAGCAGTCTTTCCATCGCGAATACAGCCTGTGGCCTCCCCGCGCCCCGTACCGGCGTTGTCGGGACTTTGTTCGTATACGCAACCGTAACTTTGAGATCGTAGGCGGGCACGACGTACGGACCTGGCACCGTTGTCGCCGCTATATAGGGCATCACGACACCCCAGGGCAGATACGCGCCGGCGTCATGCACCATCGTGCCACGAACCGCCAGAATTCGAGCGTCTTTATCAAGCGCGATTTCGATCGACCAATATTGGTCGCGTTCCTGTGTGGTGGCGAGAAAATGCTCGCGCCGGTCTTCGATCCATTTCAGCGGACGGTTGAGAAGACGCGACCCGGCGGCAACCACGGCATCCTCGCCGTAGAAGATCGCCTTCGGGCCGAACCCGCCTCCGACATCAGGCGCAATGACGCGCAAGCGGGATGGAGTAATATCGAGCAATTCCGCAAGCACGCGTCTCTCGAGATGCGGTGTCTGGGTGGACGACCACAGTCTGAGTGAATCCTCATGCGCGTTCCATTCGGCAAGAACGCCGCGGCACTCGAGCGGGTGTGCACAACCGCGGTGCTGCCAGAGATCTGCGCGGAAAATATGAGCGGCGGATTTGAAAGCGGCGGTGGAATCACCATACCGGGTCGCGAATTCGGCAGCGCAATTATCCGCTCTGCCGAGATGGACAAGCGGCGCGCCGGGTAGCAGCGCCGAACGGCAATCGCCGATGCCGGTTAACGGCTCGTACTCTACCGAAACCGCCGAAAGAGCATCTTCCGCCACATAACGGGAATCCGCGACCACCATGCCGACAGGCTCACCGGCATAACAGACTTCGCGTTTCGCCAGGGCAAACTGCGTTTTCGAACTCTCTGAATAGGGGTTGGGAACAAGCATCGGCAAGCGGGTCGAACGGAGCTTGGGGCTGAGTTCAGCGGCAGTGAGCACCGCGTAAACTCCGGGCATTGCCAAGGCCACACGCGCATCAATGGACTTCAGTAATGCGTGCGGAAATGGCGAACGCAGAAATGCTGCGCTCAGGGCGCCCGGCCGCCGGATATCATCGACGAATTCGCCTTTCCCGGTGAGAAGCCTGGCGTCTTCGCTTCGAAGCACGCGCGCGCCGATGGATTTTCCGCTCATGGCGGCCGATTTACGATGAGCGCGCCACCCTTGTACAGAACGGGCCAGCGGTGTTGCCGGGCGGAAATGATCCGCGAGTCATTCACAGGCGAGCGTTATCCGCCCGGACGCTGCGGCTCGGCCGCTGCCCGGGCTATGCGCAACTGTTCATTTCATGAACGGCATCTGAATGCCCGTCTCAGCCAGGGTTCAGGGCCGCGCCGGTATACGAGCCGCGAGTTTCGGCAGAGAGGAGATGCAACATGAAGGCGTTCTCAAAGATCATTCTGGGTTCACTGCTGCTGGCAGGTTGCGCCATTACGATGGCGGCTCCCGCCGAGGCCCGGGTCGGAGTATCCGTCAACCTTGGACTCTTTGCGCCCGCCCCTGTCGTTCCGGTGCCGGCCCCCATCCCGCCGGCCTATTGCTACGGGCCATATTACTATTCGAATTGTTCGTATCCCGCTTATGGAGAGCCGGTGTTCTGGAACGGCTATTGGTACAACAGTCCACCCTATCGGTTCGTCAGAGGCCGTCGCGAATTCTGGATCCGCGATGGCTGGCACGATGAGGCGCGAATCAGATTCCGTGAAGGCCACCGCCGCTGAATTGATACCGATCGTTCTGACGGCCGCGCATTCGTGCGGCCGTCATTATAATGCGGCGCGATACCGATTCACTTCCGCGAGCTCTTACCGGTGGTAACGCCACTTGGACTATCGCTGACCGGCTCTTTCCACCGGTGTACGGTACCGAGATCGATTCCAAAGAGATCGAGCAGACGCCCGATTGAATGATCAATCATTTCGTCCAGCGTTGTGGGCCGCGCATAAAACGCCGGCACAATCGGGGCTATGATCGCTCCGATCTCGGACAGCTGTGTCATGCTTCGCAGATGTCCGGTATGCAGCGGCGTTTCACGAAGCGCCAACACCAGCCGTCGCCTTTCCTTCAGCACAACGTCGGCGGCGCGCGAGAGCAGATTGTCCGTCACTCCATGCGCAATCTCGCTCATCGTGTGGACCGAACAGGGCAGGATCAGCATGCCCATGGTTGGAAATGATCCCGACGAGATCGCTGCACCTATATCGCCGAACGGGTGGAACACGGTCGCCAGTTCGCGCACTGATTTCGGCTTCACGTCGGTCTCATAGGTCATGGTGAGTTCGGCCGCGGGACTGACCACGAGATGCGTTTCGATGCCGGTGCGGCGCAGCAATTCAAGCGCGCGAATGCCATAAATCACACCCGAGGCACCCGAGATTCCGACAATGAGCCGCGGAGGCGGCGTATGGGGTTTAGTCATCGGCGGCCTGAACCATCTGACACTCTTCGCGAAGACAGAAAGGCTGCAACCGGATTGGCCGCGAGATGCGCGTCGCCGTTCACCTTACCATAAGGGGCTTTGGGGTCCCATCCAGATGCACCGCCCGCGTTAGCCATGCTTCGATTTTCCGTCCACGGAGCGCACGGGCGTTTCGGGTATGACGCCTTTTTTCCGGTGTTCAAATGTCTCGCGCCCGGTCTCTTCCCATTTTCCTTCAACCGCGCGTTGCGCCCAGACTGCCCACTTGCTGTCCCAATCTCCAAGCGAATAACCATACCAGGGCGGCTGGGGGTTGAGTTCCGGCAGACCAAGCTCGGACCATATCGACTTCGCGCGCTCCATGAATTCGCGCCCAGGCAGAGCAAAGGGCGGCATCTTGTGTTTCGGAGTCGCATCGATCAGGAGCGCAGAATCGGTGGCGCGAACTCCTGATTTGGGACCATGGCCACCGGCCTTGTACGGCGCAATATGCAGGTCCTCGCCCAGATTGGTGCGGTAAGCCAGCGACCAGAATACCGCGTCGGTGTTGGAAGGATCGATATCCTCTCCGAGCGCCACGACAATCTTGCCGCACTGCGCCTGGAGCGTCGCCGCCCCCTGTAACCCGCGCCAGATCTCGGTGCGTGGGGTAGCTTGCGCAAAATTCAGGAAGATCACCGGGCGTACATTGGTCAGCGGTTCGTGCATCACGACCCGTTTGATGCCTTTGATCCCCAGATGGTCGCGCAAATGAGCCAGGAAAAGTGGCTCATACGCCACTTTCTTGGTCACACTGGATTCCGAAGGCGTCACCTGGCTGATAATGGAGACGAAGACCGGCGATCGCTTCATGGTGATCGCGGTCACCTGCATGGACATGTTGTAGTCTTCGAGCGCGACATGGCCGTGCGATTCTCCAAACGGCCCTTCCGGTTCAAGGAGCTCCGAATCGATCATGCCCTCGATAATGATTTCGGAATCGGCCGGGACTTCGAGATTGTTGGTGATGCAGCGCACGGTTCGAACCGGTTGGCCCAGCAGGGCGCCGGCCACCGCCATCTCGTCAAAGTCGATTGCGAGTTTCTGCGGGCCGGTGAAGAACACCGCCGGTGCACATCCGACCACGATGGCAATGGGCATCGGTTCGCCACGCTTTTGATATTTCTGCCAGTGCAGATAACCGCCCGCACCGCTGAGGCGTGAAGCCATGCGCACACCGACTCGGTCGGTCGCCTTCAGCTGACCGCGATAGGTGCCCATATTGCGAACACCGGTTTCGGGATCGACGGTTACGCAAAGTGTCGCCGTCAGATAAGGCGCGGCGTCAAAACCCGGCGTCGAAATGGGGACCGGCAATCCGGCAAGACCGCCGCCCGGCATGCGCAGCGCCTCGCCCCGGATCACCACCTCCTGGCATGGCGCCGACGTTACCGGAACCGGCGCAACAGGTTTGCGGATCGCGTTCAGCCAGGCCGCCCCAATCTCATCCACTGGCACGCCCATTCCCAGGGCATAGATTTCCGATGATGCGGCCAGCGCACCGACGACGACCGGCATCTCAAAGCTTCTGCCGTCGCTTCCGATTACATTGGTGAATACAAATGCGCGCCGCTTCGATTCCGGAAGCGCCCCCTGGAATTGCCAGCGCGCCAGTGGGTGCAACTCCGTGTCCTTGTTGATTGGCCGGTTAACCCGCACAACCAGGCCCTTCGCCTCCAAAGCGGCGAGGTGCGACTGGAAATCGGTTGCCGGAGTGGCCTTCTTCCCGGACGCTTCCATTGGGCCGCGCGGAAGGACTGTCATGCCGCGAATCCTGATTTTTCCTGCGGACCATAGCGGAACCTGAATTCACGGCAACAGCACGGGCGGACGCGGGGGTCGGGTTTTTTGCAGATCGGATGAATTTTAGCTGTCGATTTAAACGATTCTTCAAGGGGTTGCGGTGATGATTGCGGCGCAATTGGACCAGCCGCGTGTAAATGAGTTTCGCGTAGCGGCGATGCGGGGTGAATTTGAAACGCTCGATCCTTCTCGGAATGCTCGCTCTGGCTTTGCCTGGGGCCGGATGCAGCACGTTTTCCTACCTCGACTTCACGCGTAGCGGCGGCGAGTCGTACGCGGCCAATCAGACCGGTCTGCCGATCAGTGCCGCGCAGGGTTCGGAGGCCGAAATCACAGCATTTCTTGCCCAGGCAAAACAGGCGCGCGCAGAAGGCGATCTGTCGACATCCGCCAAACTCCTCGGCCAACTCGTTCTCATAGCGCCCGACAACCCGCGCGTTATCGGCGAATACGGCAAAGTGCTGGCTGGGTTAGGCCGCAGCGACGACGCTTTGGCGTTCCTGGAACGCAGCTTGCAACTTCAGCCGGGAGATTGGACCCTCTATTCCGCTCAGGGCGTCGCCTATGATCAGGAAGGTAAATTTCTTTCCGCTCAGGCCTCTTATGCGCGCGCATTGGAGCTGAAGCCGGGCGAAGCGGCGGTTCTGAATAATGATGCTCTGTCACACATGCAGGCAGGCGACCTGCCCGGAGCCGAGGCTCTGCTTCGTCAGGTCCCGCCGCAATCACCGGATTATGCTCGAATCAGCAAAACCCTCGCCGTTCTGGAAATGTTGAAGCCTGCCCAGGCGGCGGCGCCTTCCATGCAGCAGATGACGGCACGGGAAAACAGGATGCCAGAGCCCGTCGTGATGGCTGCCCCGGCTGCCATGGAGCTGTCTGTCCCCGGGATCGCGCTCATGATGCAGGAACCGGCACAGCTCCCGGTACAAGCGCCGACGCCCGAACCGGAGCAGCCGAAAAGCGTCAATGCCGGCCAACCCGCTGTCCTCATCGGCAAAACCGCCCTTACCCCCTATGAGGCGCTGAAAGCCGACCCAACGGTTGTCATGGCGCCGCTTCCTGTGGACGATCCACCCCGCAGCGCCCCCCAATCAATGCTGGTCAAAGAATCGCCCCAGCGGGTAGTTGCCAAACCCGCAGTTGCTGCGACTCCACCCGCAGCGCATATCGCCGATCCGCCGGGCGGTGCTCACGGCGCCGATCTCTATGTTCAGGCAGGAGCTTATCTCACCGATGCCCGCGCGCGGCAGGCTGCGTCAGGTCTGGAATCCATGGACGTGAAGATCATGCAGGCGACGGTGAACGGACGAGAGATGTTCCGTCTCCGCATCGGTCCGTTTTCCACTATGACCGAAGCAAAGAGCGCATTTGCCGGCGCTCAGGCACTCGGCCGGTCCGATCTTTTCATCATCCGGGAATAGGCGGTTCGATCGGCACGAATTCGGCGAAACCACGCAGGATGGCCGCAACAGCTTGCGCCGGGGTATCGCGCAGCACGCGACAATAAAGTGCGACATTGTTCTCGGCAGCCTCCATACGGGATTCTGCCGGGGCGCCAATGCCTGCTCCGGCGAACTCCTCAAGCCGGTGCTGCTCGATCTGTTCTGATTCCAGCTCCAATCGCTTGATCTGGCCACGAAACGTCTCACTGACCGGGCCGGGTATGAAATCAATCCCCTGCTTCAGTCCGCGTCTGAGCTCACGCAAGGGCTTAACCACCGCTTCTCGCCATTGCGCCACCGCGACATCAAGACGTCCGATATCCTCGGGACTCAACCGGCGTTTCTGTTCCGCCAGAAAAAGGAGGAACAGCAGCAGGTTTACATCGGCTCCGGCATCATCCTGCAACGCGAGGCAGGCAGGCGCGACATCGGGCCGGCCGTAGAACCGCAACGAGAAGCGCCAGAATGGCGACTCTGGACGATGTCTTGGGGAATTTTCCGTCATCTGATGATATCCCCCGAATGATGCGGTCTATTTGAGCACATATCCGGCCGGCAGCACCTTATGCGGATCGACCCGCACAACCAGATAGACGACCTCGTCCGAAGTGACTTCCGTCCACCAATGCGGGGTATTCGGCGGGATGATCACAACATCGCCTGGCCCGATTTTTCGGACTGTGCCTCCAATCACTTTGCCGCCACCGCGACTTGGCCCGTTCAGTGTAGTGACGACGGGGCTGTTTGCGGGCGTATCTTTTGGATTCTCGATGACACCGCCGGTGACCAACGTGCCGTTGCCGGATATCACGTGGTAAATTTCGGTAATCTGGCCGTGTTCGATACCACCACCGATGTCCCTGCCGGCCGTTTTGGCGCGGTGCACAACACCGACTCCGACATTGTATTCGCCGCCGATGTTGACGACCCTGAGCTGTTGATCGCTCACCGGAGCTGACGCGGTCTTGCGGACTGCCGCCTGAATGTCAGCATTGCTGATGTCCGTCGCTGTTCCTCCCGTCGGCTGCGCACCTTGCACAGAAGCACTTAGCAACAGAGCGATTGGCAACAAAGCCGCAATGCGCATGATATCCTCCCCTGGATCCTATTTGACCTCGACCAATTCAATCGCCTCATGGCTTGGGCCTTCGATCATCAGGCCACGCGTGTCGCCCAGCCGGTGGGGTTGTTCGAGAAACACTACGCCTTCACGTCTGAGTTTCGCGACCCAGGCGTCGAGGTTGCCGACACTCAGACCGACATGGTCCATCAGACGACCTCGCGTTGAGGCCAGAGGCGTTTCGGTCTGGCGCATATACCAGTTGAGAGAGACATCGCCGAAAAGCACTCCGGCGGTTGGCGTGCGGAACATGCCCTTCTGCTCCAGCGCTGGCCATGAGCGTTCCGCCCCCCGCGATACGGCACAATCGGCTTCGCTCTTCAGTACGGCACCCTGCGGTAATCGCGCATTCAAATGCCTTGCGTACCAAATTTGAGCGCAAAAAGGCTGCTCCTGATACATATGCACGTGGTTGAACCGCTCGGCCGGCATGTTCCCCTGGTACTCGATCAGGGCGCCGTCAGGTCCCTGCATATAGGCAAACCCGGCGCCACCGAGCGGTTTGACTCCATTTGTTTTCGCGTCTGCAATTTGCGCTTTGGTCAGCCCCAATATCCCACCGGTTCCAGGCCAGGTATCGCTGCTGATAAACACGTATCCGCCCTCATCCGAACTATAGAGCGGCAGCAGCTTCACTTCCGGCCGTGATTTGTACAGGGCATAACTCTTGCGCTCATCGGTGACATGCCAACCAAAATGCCAGTAGGCGGTCGCCTGCGGATCGGCGACGGGCGGTGCTGCAACTTTGCTGAAAAGAATGAGAACATTATTGGGGGATTTCAGCGCCTGAAATCCACCCCATTGCGTCATTGACGTACCGGGGAATTCTCGCGCGTAAAAACCCGCCGCCGCCGCCGGATCAACAGAGTTCAGATGCAGGTGATGAAAACCCGGAGGCGGTAAGACACTGACCGAATCGGCGGCATGCAGCGCCGCCGGGGATCCCGCCAGGAAAACTGCCAGCAACGTTATCCGCATGGATTCCTCCCCCCGCGACGCAGGAAACAATAGCCGATGAACGGAGAAACGGCGAATTCAGGATAAATCACGTCTCGCGAGCGCAGAGCACGAAAGCAGCTTGTCCGGCGGCGTTCCACCCTTTTTCGTCGTCAAAGGGAGCCACGCCAAAGCCGCCATATCTTTTGTCTTCACTCGACCAGAGAAGGCGCCACATGCGACCGGATGGCGGCGCGATCAAAGGTTCGGCGAAGGACGGCCGGTTTAAGTCGGGGCCATAATTCACGAACAGCAGTCGGTCATTGCCTGCTTCACCGAAAAATCGCAACACGAACGCTTCCGGCCCCAGTATGGCTCCGTCAATCGCGTGCGGTCGCTGTGCCGCAAACACCGGATCGTTTCGCCTGAGCGTCAGCAGATCACGATGCAGACTGACAGCGGCTGAATGCGAGGTGAACTCGCTCCAGTCGAGCTTGCATTTTTCATACGTCACCGGATCGCATGGCGACTCGTCGAGCTTTTCGGGAATGTTCGGAAATTGCGCCAGGAATTTTCCGCGGCCTCGCTCAACGGCCTCGCGAAGACCGGCCGGCAGATCGGCAAAATAGACAAAGGGTTTGGAGGACTGGAACTCCTGTCCCTGAAATAGCATTGGGGTTCCGGGCAGCAACAGGAACAATGCGGTGAAAGCGCGAATGCGGCCAGGACTGGTCAGGGCGGGCAGTCGGGCGCCGCTTGCGGAATTGGCCACCTGATCGTGATTTTCGAGAAACAGGACAAATTGCGCGGGATCAAGGTCCAGGGCTGGGGTACCGCGCCGCTTGCCCTGCCAGGGATATTTCTGCCCCTGGAAAAGATAACCGTATTTTGCAGCCGAAATGAATTCCTGTGGGGTTCCCCGATAGTCGGAATAATAGGCTCGATTGTGTCCGGTCATTGCGACAAGTGCTGAGTGGTGAAAATCGTCATTCCAAACCCCGTCGATCCCGTATCCGCCAGCCGGAATCGGCCGGGCGATGATGGCCTTTTGATTCTCGCTCTCGGCAACAACAATCGTTTTCCTTTTTCCGGCCGCATCGCGGACCGCCCGGGAAATGCACGACAGGATGTGGGGTGATGACGAATCCTGGACCGTCTGCACTGCATCCAGGCGCAGACCATCGAAATGGAACTCCTCGATCCAGTAACGCGCGTTGGCAAGCACCAGGTCGCGCATGCCCTGGCAGTTCTCGCCGTCAAAATTCAGCGCCTCGCCCCATTCGTTTTCGTATTTCGGGGTGAAGTATTCTTCGGCAAAGGCTTTCAGATAAGAACCGTCCGGTCCGAAATGGTTGTAAACCACGTCCAGAATCACGCCGAGCCCAAGCGCGTGTGCGGCCGCAACGAAGGATTTGAGATCATCCGGGGAGCCGTAAATATGCGCCGGCGCGAAGAAATCCACTCCGTCATAGCCCCAACCGAAACGGCCCGAAAATTCCGCCACAGGCATCATTTCGATGCACGTAATTCCCACCGATTTCAGTTTGTTCAGGTTTCCGGCGGCGGCTTTCCAGGTCCCCGTTTCCGTGAAAGTGCCTGTATGCATTTCATACAACACTTGACCTTCCAGGGTGATGCCGGGCCAGTCTTGGTCCTGCCAGCGGAACAGTGATGGATCGACGATTTGCGATGGTCCGTGAGGACCCTGCGGTTGGAACCGGGAAGCCGGATCGGGGTAGGTCTGAGGGCCTCCCCCAAGGCGGATGCGATAGAGGTTCCCGTGCACCGCGTCTGCCTGATAGCCCGAAAAGTAACCGTCGGTTTCCCGGGTTAACGGCTGTTCGCGCCCGTCCGCAAAAACGACAGCCACTTGCTCATGCTTGGGCGCCCAGATGCGAAAGTGGGTTCCTGCGCTGTCCGTTTCGGCTCCAACGGCATAGCGCCGCGTGAAGCTCTGGTTGGATCGGGGATCCGCCGTTTTGTGCAATTTTGTGCCTTGTGTTGTGCAGCGAAAGTGAACATCTCGCCCGCAAGAGAGTTCCTACCAGCACCATTTTTCTGAAGCTTCGAGAATATCGTCGCCCGGATCGGCCCCTTGGGGGCGTTCGCCGGGTCAAGCCGCAGGGAGAATCAAGTGCGTAAACCGGCATGGTGGGAACACGGAATCATTTATGAAATTTATGCGCGCTCGTTCCAGGACTCCGATTCCGACGGCATCGGCGATCTGAAAGGCATTGCATCGCGGCTTGATTATCTTTGCTGGCTGGGCGTGACCGCAATCTGGATTACGCCCATCTATCCCTCACCCATGAAGGATTTCGGCTACGATGTTGCCAATTATTGCGACATCGATCCGGTTTTCGGAACACTCAGGGATTTCGACCACCTGCTGGAGGAAGCGCACAGGCGCGGTTTGCGGGTCATCCTCGACTTCGTGCCGAATCATACCTCCGACCAGCACCCCTGGTTTATCGAAAGCCGATCATCCCGGAGTAACCCGAAACGCAACTGGTATATCTGGCAGGACGCCAGGCCTGACGGCAGCCCACCGAACAACTGGCTCAGCAATTTCGGCGGGAGCGCCTGGGAATGGGACGCCAATACCGGCCAGTATTACTACCACGCATTCCTGAAGGAGCAGCCGGATCTGAACTGGCGCAACGAAGAGGTTCGCGCGGCCATGCACAATGTGCTGCGGTTCTGGCTGGACCGCGGGGTGGATGGATTTCGTATCGATGTGCTGTGGCACCTGATGAAAGACCCGAAGTTCCAGGACAACCCACTTAACCCTGCTTACGAACCCAACCAGCCGGAAATCGACCGGTACTTACAGCTCCATTCCGCCGACCATCCGGACATCCACAGTGTTGTGGCTGAAATTCGCAAACTGACCGACAATTATAACGACCGTGTTCTGATCGGAGAGATTTACCTGCCGATCGAGCGGCTGGTGGCCTATTACGGCAGGGAAGTGGGCGAAGCACATTTGCCGTTTAACTTCCAATTGCTGCAGACACCCTGGAATGCGCGCAGAGTCGCATCCGTCATCAAGGAATATGACGGTGTAATTCCTGAAGCGCACTGGCCGAACTGGGTTCTGAGCAACCATGATAAGCCACGTATTGCCGCCCGGATCGGCCTGCAGCAGGCACGCGTCGCGGCCATAATGCTGCTGACGCTGCGTGGCACCCCCACCCTCTATTACGGTGACGAAATCGGCATGGCCGAGATATCGATCCCGCTCGAATTCGTCAAAGACCCATGGGAGCGGAACGAACCCGGACTCGGTCTGGGAAGAGACCCGCAGCGCACTCCGATGCAATGGGACTCCTCGCCAAATGCGGGCTTTACAACCGGCACCCCATGGCTCCCCCTCGCGCCATCCTGCGGTAGCTGCAACGTCGAGAATCTCTCCAGGGACACCGGTTCCATCCTCAGCCTGTATCGGCGAATCATTGCGTTTCGGCAGCATCATCCGGCGCTGGTCGAAGGACGGTACCGTCAGATCGAACTCAGCGGTGGCGACGATCTGTTCTGCTATCAGCGCAGCCACGGCTCGAGCCGCGTCATCGTGCTGCTCAATTTCGGTCCTTCCACGCAATCGGCGGAATTGCCGGAATTTGCCGGATTAAGGGTCGAAATTTCCACGCACATGAATTCGGGCGGGAGAAGTGATCGGACCCCGGATCGAGGTGCAACCCAACGAAGGGCTGATACTTTGCCCGATAGCAGCTA
>CAVVEG010000018.1:0-538115 GCA_963747255.1 uncultured Alphaproteobacteria bacterium | reverse complement strand
CACATGCCCGCCGGCTTTCACGGCACTCGGCGCATTGCTGGCGCACATCACCACCGGCGCCGACGCAAAGACATTTCAACCGATGAACATAAATTATGGTTTGATACCGCCGCTCGGAGGCGCCGAACGTGGACGCGACAAAAAGAAACTGATCGCCCAACGGGCCCTGACTGCACTTGAACAATGGCTCGGAAACCGCGCAGCTGCGGAGTAGTCAAATGCGGCGGCGTGCCATCGCGCGCAGCATGATCCACTGCCGGCGGTAACCTGCTATCTCCGCCGGATCCCGGAAGGGATTGAAGCCCGGCCGGTTCAGCAACCGGAGGAAAGAGGGAATCAGAGCAGCCGGCAATATTGCGGGCAGGAATTGGCGCTCTGTCTTCATCGTCGCGTTTGCGTGATGCGTGCGCGCAAGATCCACCATCCGCGCGATCAGCAACGAGAGCTTCGGCGGCGTGCGACCCTGCAGGATCTGCTCGGACGTAACACCGACGCGCTCCATTTCGTCCCGGGGCATCATGATTCGCGATCGCGCGGCGTGAAACGGAATGGCGCGAATGAGACCCGTGATTGCATAAGATATCCCCGCCTCTCGCGCCGGTCGATCAAGCGCATGGCCTGACCCGACAACGCCTCCGGCCAGACGCATCAGCGCCCCCGAGGTTGCATCCGCATAAGACTCGATACCCGACACATCCCGGAATGGAAACGCTTCAAGATCCTGTTCCCGGGCATCAATCATCATATCGAAAAGCGGCTTCGTCAGTCCGTGACGCGCGATGGCTTGCGCGACCCCTTTCAGAATTTCGTTTCGGGGCCCCGCACCTGAAAAAATCGCCGCGATGGAATCGCGCCACCATTGCAGCCTGATTTGGCCCGCGACGGGGTTGCGCACCACTTCCGCAATCTTCGCGATCTCATGATTGAAGGCATAGAGCGCAAACAGGTCGGCGCGAACCGCTTCTGGTGCGAATAGAGCAGCCAGATACCGGTCGTAATCGAACTTCCGGACGAGCGTTTCACAAACGCCGGGCAACCAATCACCCTGGAAATACGCGTTCTCTTCACAGGGAAGGGAGAAAGCGACAACCGGAATTTCCCTCCCCCACGACGCACCGAATCAAAACTGCGGCGGTTCCTTCTGCCCTCTCACGCGAGATGCGCGGCAGAAACCATGCAGAACAGCATGGGGAGCGACAGCAATGTATTTGTCCGTGAGAACAGGCCCGCGATTCGTGCCGCCTTGGCTTTTTGATCCGCCGGAAGATCCGGCCAGGCATTTCCGATATTCAGGACCTTCTGCTGGTTGGGCCAAATGACGAACCAGACATTGAACCACATGATTGTACCCAACCACATGCCAATCCCGATCAGCATCACCTTCAGATCGATAAATCCTTCGATGGCATCGATTGTGTAAGCCTGCAGCAGATACCCGTTCAGGGCCGCCAGAATGATTCCAAACACCAGGGTAAACATGGCGCCCCAGCGGAACCAGAAAAGAGCCTCGGGCGCGATGAAGCGGGAGACGCCACCTTTGAGTTCATCCGGGATTCTCGGCATGGTCGGCGTTTGCACGAAATTGAAATAATACAGGATCCCGATCCACATGATGCCCGACAGGATGTGCAGCCAGCGGACAAAAAACGGCCAGAACACATAATTGTTGAATTCGGTCTCGGTCAGGTAAAGCAGGAACACCAGGAACGCGAGCACCAGGCCTGCAATCACCGTGTTCCGCAAGCTCAGTAGAATAGCCGGAATCATTTCGCCCCCCTGATGAATCAATTGCCCCGATTATATCACCGCTTGGACCGACTCCAACTGTCTCGCTCAGGTCTCGTCTCAGAGTACGAGTGCTTTGGGCCGTGTACGGCGAAGCCAGGTGACAACGATCAACCGGGTCACCATCACTGCCGTGAAGAAGGAGGTGATTACGCCGAGTCCCAATGTCACGGCAAACCCTCGCACCGGGCCGCTCCCAACGGCGTAAAGTATCGCGGCTGCCAGCACATGCGTCATGTTCGTATCGATAATGGTGGCCGTGGCACGCCTGAATCCGGCATCAATGGCGGCAATGACGGTTTTTCCGCCATGCATCTCTTCGCGTATGCGCTCGTAAATCAGCACATTGGCATCAACCGCCATGCCCATGGTGAGAACCATGCCGGCAATTCCGGGCAGGGTCAGCGTCGCCTGCAAACCGGTCAGCAGCGCAAAGAGCAGAGCCATATTAACGCTCAGCGCGAGAGTTGCGAAAAGCCCGAACAAACCATAAGTCGCGACCATGAACGCGACCACGGCGAGCAAGCCGCCAATCGCAGCAAGTTTTCCCGCCTGCACCGAATCCGCGCCCAACTCCGCCCCCACGGTGCGCTCTTCGATGACCGTCAGAGCAGCCGGCAATGCGCCTGCGTTCAGCAGGATTGAGAGATCATTTGCCGTCTCCAGCGTGAAATTCCCGGAAATCTGCCCCTGGCCCCCGAGTATCGGTTCGCGTATCACCGGCGCCGAGATCACCCGGTTATCCAGAACGATGGCGAAGGGCCTTCCGACATTCGCCTTGGTGACATCTCCGAATTCGCGCGCACCACGCGTATCAAAACGGAAATTCACAACGGGTTCGCCGCCGCGGGGATCAAACCCGGAACTGGCCTGTTCCAGACGATCGCCCGAAACCATCACCCGGCGCTGCACGAGGTAGGGCATTGTCGGATGGCCGGCCTTGTCCTGCTCATAGAGGAGTTCGTCGTCCGGCGGGACACGACCCTTCAGGCCATCCTCGACATTTCCGGTTACATCAACCAGCCGGAATGTCATTTTTGCGGTCGTGCTCAGGACGCGCTTCAACTCTTCTGGATTCTTCAATCCGGGCACCTGGACAAGGATGCGGTCTTCACCCTGCTGCTGGATAGTCGGTTCCCGGGTGCCGAGCGCGTCGATCCGGCGCCGCACAACCTCGATGGATTGGCTGACGATCTGGGTCTGCATTTGCCGCAGGTAGGCCGGTGAGATCCGGAAATTGAAATTACCCCGCCCGTCGTCGTTGAGGTCATATTCTGCGGAACCCAGGCCCAGGAAGGTGCCAGGCGGCGAGGCGATATCATGCAGCGCCTTCCTCGCAGCATCGAGTTGAGGCAGATCCGCAATGTGCAGCGTTACGCTATCGCGTCCCTCTTCCAGGCCGGTATATGTGATCCGCTCCTTCCTCAGCGCAGCACGGATGTCACTCCGCAGCGTTTCGAGACGCTCCTTGATCACCCCGGGCATGTCCACTTCGAGAAGCAGATACGAGCCGCCCTGCAAATCGAGACCCAGATTTATTGTTGAATTCGGCAGCCACGCCGGCATGGCCGCACGTGTACGTTCGGGAAGAAAATTCGGCAGAGCAAAAATGAAGCCGAGGAACAGTATTCCCAGGACCGTCAGTCTTTGCCAGCGGCCGATATAAATCATGAGTTTATCTTCCCGTATTCCTGCGGTCAGGCATCGGACTTCTCGACGGCTTTCGACCGCACCTCGGTCAGCGTGCTTTTCAGTACCCGGACCTGCACGTTATCCGCGATTTCGATCATTATCTCGCCGTCATCTTTGACTTTGGCGACCTTTCCGATCAGGCCGCCGGCCGTCACAACCGTGTCGCCGCGACGGACCGCTTCGACCATCTGCTGATGCACCTTAACACGCTGCTGCTGCGGACGGATCAAAAGAAAGTAAAAGATGGCAAAAAGCAGAACGAGCGGGACAAGAGTCGACACTAATGGATCGTTCAAATTCATCTGGATGGCGCTTTTAAGGAGTGTTTCTGCGGAAGGAAGGCGGAATATAGCCCCGCTACTCTCCTTTGCAACCGCGACGGACTTCCTTTACGGAACCCTTCATGACTGAGGGCATTGCGCGAATCGAGGCAATTCTCGAGCGGATTGCCCGTGCTCTGGAGAAGGCGCACGGGCCGGCACAGGAGCGCGAGCAGCCCGGGCTCGTCATGTCGGATGGCTTTGTCTGGGAACCCGAACTGCAGCAGTTGCTGCCGGTGCGTGAAATCCCGGCACTCCCTTTGGCTTTGCTGAAAGGGATAGACCGCGCTCAGGAAATCCTGCTGGAAAATACCCGACGGTTTGCAAATGGATTACCCGCAAATAACGCCCTTTTGTGGGGGGCGCGGGGAATGGGCAAAAGCTCGCTGGTAAAGGCCGTGCACGCGGAAGTGAACCGCAACGCCGCCCGGGACGCCCGCGTCGCTTTGGTCGAAATCCATCGCGAGGACATCGCCACACTGCCCGTCCTGCTTCGACAATTGCGCCGCTTTGACCGCCGTTTTCTGCTGTTTTGCGATGACCTCTCGTTCGACCGGGAGGATACCAGCTACAAGTCCCTTAAAGCCGCCCTCGAGGGAGGGATCGAAGGCCGTCCACCCAATGTCCTGTTCTATGCCACTTCGAATCGGCGTCACATGATGCCCCGTGACATGATGGACAATGAGCGTTCCACGGCGATCAATCCTTCCGAGGCCGTCGAGGAGAAAGTCTCCCTCTCGGATCGCTTCGGCCTCTGGCTGGGATTTCATCATTGCGGGCAGGACGAATATCTCGAAATGGTCCTTGCCTATGCCCGGCACTTCCGGCTGCAGATTGGAGCAGAGGAAATTCGCGAGCGCGCCATTGCATGGGCAGCGACCCGTGGTGCGCGATCTGGCCGCGTCGCATGGCAATTTGTCCAGGATCTTGCCGGTGAACTCGGACAAAACCTCGCCTAGAACCGGTCTGATGATGCGGTCTATTCGCCCGGCGGATTGCCGCGCGCCATCCCCAAATGGCGGTGCATACCTCTCCCTATGGTCGTTCTGGAAAACCTGCTCGGCAATTATTTGAGGCCATAAGAAGGAGGGCCGCAGTAAGCCGAGTCCCTCGCACGTTTGTGTGCAACGCGGGCCATTCGTGCGAGATTTGATGTTGGTGGATGCCCATCGCTCGAAAGCTAACGAACTGCTCGGGAGCGAGCTCGACCGTTCACTCACCCGAGCTTCTGTCTGAGTTTTAACGGGATGGTGACGAAACAGCAGCTAATGAGTGTGCATTGTCGCGTTTACGTTATGGGTACACTGAATGTTACAAGACGCAAATTGTCCACCGGAATTCAAGGCCGTTACTGAACCCGACGAGAAGATTCTCTGGACCGGCCGGCCGCTGTTCTGGCCCTTTGTGCTACATGCTGTGCCAATCGTTGCCGTCGGTGCAATCTGGGGCGCGATGGATTTCGGGATCTTCAGCACGGCCGCGTCCAATGGCCAAACAAATCTCTTGCTGTACGCGTTCTTCATCTTCCACAGCTTTCCGGCCTGGGGCAGCATCGTCTAGGCCATCTACCTCGTCATGGTGCATGGCAACACGGTCTATGCCTACACGAACCGGCGTCTTCTTATGCGCAGCGGAGTCGTCGGCACATCTTTCAAGAGTGTGGACTACGATACGATCCAGGAACTCGACGTGACCGTTGGCGTCGTCGAACGACTGTTCGAAGCTGGCACCGTGCGCGCTTACGCAGGGCGCAACACCTCGAAGGGTGCGCGCGTCTACGATCAGTTTGTCTCGATCGCGAGACCCTATGACGTTTTCCGCGCGCTCAAAGAGGTCGAGGTCAACGTCAAAACCGATTGGAACTACCCCAACGCGCTTCGGCCCGCTGCGAATCCTGGTTACAAGACCGCGTTAAAGTCGGGCGCTTGATTCCAAAACGGGCGTCCCTCCAGCCAACGCCCCGCCCGCGCAAGGCGTAACAAAGCCCGCGGTTCTAATTGCTGCTGGATGACAGCTCAGTGGCAGGTCACACGCTTAACCAGCCTGCGCTGAATTCCTGTCACTCTCTTGGCGGGAAAGCCGAGCCGGGTTCTCGCGCGCCGTCCGCGCTCCAATCGTCCGCGGGAATATCGTAATTCTGCTCTGGCCCCGAATTTCCCACGGGCGGGGATTGAGATTCGAGTCTGACCCCAGACCTCCCAGGAAGAGTCGTTCGAGCACGCTCGGTTGCGCAACGTTTCGGTGCGTCAGATTGGAGGGCTTTGCCCATCAGAAGGACGCCCGGGTCTTGCCCAATTACAGCCGGCAATCCCGATTCTGCTGCTGCCGGATGTTATTAAGCTGCCCCAACACCCAACCCAGCGCGGTTCAAAGGCAACCGGTACCCGGAACGAAAGTTCCGCCAGAGAAAACACAATTGTTTTGTTGAAACTGCCGAGCAATTGCTCCAGCAGTGTCAGGGTATTCGCTGCCGCTGTTCGCATTTCCCGAAGAAGGGGTCAGCGCAATGATTGCGGCTGCGATGACTGCGCCTGCAACGAGACCGGCGAGGATGCGCTGATTAAATCCGGAGCGATCCGCATTCCGCCCCTGAGCCGGCGCTCCCGGATTATTACGGGGGGTCTGCGCCGTCGAATTCGGAATATCCGGGAACGCCGCTAATACGGGGTAAAGCGCGGGATCGCGCGCAGCGGCAGCTTTGGCCCTGTATTGCGTCACCTGTTGTTGAAGCATTGCAATAGTTCCGCCCTGGCATGATTGGGCTTTGGTGTGCCAACTCTGCGCCTGGGCCTGGTCGGCGCGAACGCCGTTCCCGGCGGCATACAAATCTCCGATGGCCATCATTGCGAGGCAATTGCCGCCGCCGGCCGCCTTCCTATAAGACTCCATCGCCTTTTGGTGCCAATACGGCGGATCACCGCCGAGCTTTCCCGTGTCGTATTCAAAGCCGAGAACCAGCCATCCCTGGGCATCGCCTGCCTCGGCGGCTTTCATTGCCCAATAGGTTGCACGCTGGCCGCTCACGGGAGTTTTTTGCGAGGCGTACGTATCGGACAGCAGAGACATCGCCGGCACATAGTTGGCTTCGGCGGCTTTTTGCAAAAGCTGGAATGACTGCGACGCGTCAGCAGGCACCCCCAGTCCGTTCCGATAAAGGATCGCGAGTTCATATGCCGCCTGGGCGTTACCGTGATCCGAGGCTTGGTGATACCAGTAGGCGGCGCCGGCGTAGTCGTGTTGCGCGCTTCCGTCAGGGGCCACCGCGCCGGATTGATAAAGCCGCCCGAGCGCGCGTTGGGCGTTCGCGTCTCCTGTGTCGGCCTTCTCGGTGAGCATGCGTTTCAGCCGGTCGAGCGGGGTTTGATTCGGGCCCGGGTTCGCGAGCGGCGGCCTGGTAAATCCGGTTGATTGGGTTCCGTAAGCGAAACTTGTGTGGCGTAGCGCGGCCAGCGCCTTCGCGGCCAGCGCCTTCTCCTGTTCCAGCCCGATATCGCTGGGACCGATCATCAGCCGTGCGGTGCCGCCGACGAAAACAAACAGAGTCACACCATTAGGCGGTCCGATCCAAAAAGCCGCATCCCCCAGACCGGGTAGATCCGTCGGATGGTCGTAGGTGCGCGTATCCACCTGCTTGTGAGTCTCGTCGACCGCGTGAGGGTCGGGCGTCAACGAATACCGGACTTCGAGCCGGACGTTAACGACCTTGGGCGGCTTCGGCTGATTGGGCGCTGAGTAGCTAAACGTGAAGTTGGTAAACTCGCATCCCTGCTCAGGCGTGCCATCGGTGAAGTCCGGATCAAGGAGGGAACGAAAGGGTGCGCTGGGCTTCGGCGACTGGAGCGTCACTCCCAAAACGGCTTCGGCGTCGGCTTTGGAGAGCAACGCGCAAGCTGCTTTATTTTGCGCGAAGCCCGGCGAGCACCAAAGGGCCAACCCGGACAGAAGAACGAAACACGTCAGATGGTGTCGCATGATTGCAGGATTTGAATTCAGATGATTGGCCGATCCAACCACGCTAGGTGAACATTAGACTCAACCCGGACGATTGAGAAGCACGCTTGTCATGTTGTCCCGCGCACTGGATCGGCGGCATCGGACTTGATCCGAGTTTCTTCGGAACTCATTCGCTACGGCGCACAAAAGCCACGCTGATCTACCGCAGGACCGGCAATCTTGGAGCGGTCCAACTCCTGCTCAGAATGGCGACATACTGCCCACGAACAGCCGGCTGAAGCCCGTATCACCTATCGGTTTCATCCGCGCTTTGGCGAAGTGGTGCAGATCAGACGGCGGCTCGAAAGCGGCGGCTTCGAGTTCGTCATCGTGCTCCAACCCGACGGCTCATTTGCCAGCTTGCCGGCATGGATGACTGAACCGGCAGCATCTTGTTTCGAGATCGGCGACGAGCCGCACTTTCCACTCCATATCCTGCGCTCGATGCGTGCCGAGGTCGACGCGCTCCTAAGCTTTCTCCTGTCCGAATCAAAAATGGAGACAGCCGATAATGGCGCGCAAATCCGAACATCACCAACCAAGCCTGTTCGACCAGGATACGCCGCTTGTGAAGCCGTGCCCGGCTCGCAGGGTCGAGCTCACGGGCCTCGTGGAAGCTCTGCTCCGCGAGATTGCAGCGACGCTGGTCAACGTAAGAAGCGGGGAGAGCATCCATGAGCAAGATCACGGCTGAGCATCTACAGCGCAACGCTTGCGTCTATATCCGTCAATCAACTCCGGATCAGCTCGTGCACAATCTTGAAAGCCAGCGACGGCAATATGGGCTTGCCGATCACGCCAAGCAGCTTGGCTGGACGACTGTCGAGATCATCGACGATGATCTCGGGCGATCGGGCGGCGGCATTGCCCGTCCAGGCTTCGAGCGACTGTTGGCCGCAATCTGCGACGGTCGTGTCGGTGCGGTGCTTGCGATCGAGGCTTCGCGTCTGGCCCGCAACGGCCGCGATTGGCACACTCTGATCGAGTTCTGTGGATTGGTCGGCACCATTATCGTCGACGAGGACGGAATCTACGATCCTCGCCATCCCAACGATCGGCTGTTGCTCGGCATGAAGGGGACGATGAGCGAGCTTGAATTGTCGCTGTTCCGCCAGCGCTCGCAGGAGGCGCTGCGTCAGATGGCGCGCCGTGGCGCGCTGGTTCTCGGTGTGGCCGCGGGCTATGTGAAAGTCAGGCACGACCGGATCGAGAAGAATCCGGACAAACGCGTGCAGCAGGCCATTCAACTCGTCTTCACGAAATTCGCCGAGCTCCAGAGTGCGCGGCAGGTGCATATCTGGCTCAGGGACGAAGGGATCGAATTGCCCGCCAAATCGCGCCAGGGCGAGGCGCACGGCGTCGTGTGGCGCTTGCCAGCCTACAACATCGTGCACAACATCCTGACCAATCCGATTTATGCCGGCGCTTATGCATTCGGACGCACGACGAGCCGGGTCAGCGTGGTGGACGGTCGCAAGCGCGTTCGTCGTGGCGTGCATCGGCCGATGGAGGAATGGGACGTTCTGATCAAGGATCATCACGCCGCCTACATCACCTGGGACGAGTTCGAACGCAACCTCAATGCGATCGCTAACAACGCGACCGGCATGAGCAGCGCGGTCGCTCGCGGAGCAGCCCGTGAAGGCGAACTGCTGCTGCCTGGGCTTCTGCGCTGCGGCCACTGCGGCCGCAAGCTCCACGTGCACTACGGCGGCAAGCTCGGTCGCTATAACTGCTACGGCGCGCGCATGAACCACGGCACCGAGCGATGCATCTCGGTGAGTGGCTTGAGCATCGACGCAGCGATCGCCAAGGAGGTGCTGCGCGTCCTGAAGCCACTCGGTATAGAAGCCGCGGTCAAGGTAATCGAAGCCCAGTCGAGCGAGACCACGGCGGCTGAGCGGCAACTGGAACTCTTCCTGCACCAGGCCCGCTATGAGGTCGCCCATGCCCGTCGACAGTACGATGCTGTTGATCCAGCCAATCGGCTCGTCGCCGGCGAGCTGGAGCGCCGATGGAACGAGGCTTTGCAAGCTGTTGCCAAGATCGAGGGCGACATCGCGGCCCTGATCGCGCGGCGAGTCCGCCACCGCTTGGTCGAGCCGGAGCTGCAGGTGAAGCAGCGGCTGAATGCAGCCGGTCGGCACAATCCACGCATTCCGGACGACACGATCGCGCTCATGCGTGAGCTGGCCCGACTGATGCCGGATCGCCAGATTGCACGCCTGCTCAATCGCATCGGCGTCGTGACCGGATATGGCAATGCGTGGACGCAGGAGCGCGTGCGCGGCTTCCGCCATCACCACGAGATTACGGGCCACCGCGACGGCGAATGGGCTCAGCGCGGCGAGATCACGCTCGAGGCAGCAGCGAAAATCGTTGGGGTATGCAATATGACGGCGCTGCGCATGCTTCGCCGTGGCGATATCAAGGGTCGGCAGGTCTGCTCAGGTGCTCCCTGGGTGATCAAGACCGCGGACCTGACCGGATTTACTGGTCGCAAGCGATCAGACCCTCCGCTAACACCAAATCCCGACCAGCGGGGCTTTGACTTTCAATGAGTTAAGAGGATGTGCATTATGACTCGTGACCGCTCGGACACACCAAGATCGAAAGCACGGTGCGACATGCTCTGCCCGCCATCCTGAGCAGGATGTCGCCAGAAGCGGTCATACGGCGCACCCCTTGATCCTTCGGATTGATCCGGGCAGAGGTCTTCCGGCCGCCACGTGGTGATTTGGTATGCAGGAACAACCATGACCGACCGCGAGACACTTATGGCTTTGCTGCGCGAGGCATCGCGCCAGTCCGAACCTTTTCAAAGCCTGATTCACGACTATGCAACCGACGTAATGGCCGACCCAGCGACGCACCGCCTGTTTTCAAAACGCCTTGCGGCCGCTTTGCCGATGCGCCGCCAGATCGCGGCTCTCAAGGCATCGCCGTGTTCGGAAACCGGGCCACTGTCGCCGGCGATGCAAGACGTATTGGTGGCAGTGGACGACCTGCAGGTCGGCAGCCACACGAACCTAACCGAGATCGCCGATCTCGTGGCTATCGAGCTTGTATATAAGCTGCGCGAAGCAGCCCCGGAAACACGTGGGTAGCGCGTCGCACGCGGGCGGTTTCGAAAAATAGTACAGAGCGAATTGTGCCGGCCGTCGTTATCGATCAAACGAGGGAAGTCTCCTTGAGCCCGTCATGAACGCGACCTGATAGTGAGCGTTCATGGGGACGAAAGAGTTGAGGCCGACGTGCTGTCCTCTTCACGCGCTGAGCAGTCCCGCTACGTCGTCACCTCAAATTGCTCAGTCTGCTAAGGGTCAGGGGAGCGACTATTCGTGCGGTACCGGAATTGGTCGCGTTCTCGCCATGGCCGGACATGAGCCACGCGATGCGCACCCGATCATAGACCTCGATGCCGCTGTGAAACGTTCAGCGCCCGTCTTTCGACGAGATTTGCACGAAGAAGCCATCGGGATCCCTGAGATTGACCGTCGAGCCGCCGGTGTTGGCCTGATACGCATCTCTCGCTTTGGCGTCCGGAAGCTCGCTGTTGATTTTGTCAGCGAGGCGTTTGGCAGCAACCCGATCCATATGGTCGACTGCCACCGCGAAATGTGTGATCACGCCCTTCTGTCGTGCCACTGAATTGATGCTGATGTACCCGTTAGGCAAGTCCATATGGATACCCGTCCCGGCGTCCGTGGCCGGCCAGCCCCTTGTGACCCCGAAAAGTCGTTCATAAAACGCGAAGGAACGCGGAACATCGCTGACCGTTAGCGCAACGTGGTTGACGGACAAGCCGCGAACAATCGGAGTGGGAGCCGTGGCCGCATCCTGCGCCAGGGCCCTCTGGGGCAAGACCAATATGGCCAGCGCTTCGACAAGATGCCGTCGCGTCATACCGCCGCGTTCATACCGATCGAATAATGAATCAATCACGGAATCCATTGGCGTTTCCTCCTTCGCACTGAATCAAAACAAAAAGAGCAGCCCTGCGCGTTTGGCCCCGCGCGTGATCTGCCGATCCATCTGCGCTTCTCGCTGCTCGATACCGACGATCGAGGTCCACTTTATCGAATCCGCTTGGGTCAATCTCGCCGGATCTGTGACGTCTGCGCCACCTCCGCTTGGCGTTGAAGAGCGACGGTTCCAGATTGGGTGGCCCAGTTCGCTTCATCGCCAATTACTGGCATCCCCGATCTGCCGCGTCGATGAGCCAATCCACTGCGAACTGGTCCGCCGGCCGACGCGTGTTCTTCGGCATCGAGCTCCTCGGCAACCACACCGCGACGGTTCGGCTTAGGTCGCCCATTCGGCATTCATAGACTGCAATTTCGCTGCCTGGTCCAGCACCGCTATGACCACAACAACGTCCGATTTTTTTGGTACCCGGAACCATTAATCCCAGACCATGGGCGCAGGCGGGCTCGGACCAAGGTGGTTCTACGTGTTCTGGCTATGCATAACCACGCATCATCATTTCAAGTGTTGACGGCGCCAGCAGTCGCCCCGAGAGAAGGCGCTGGAGGAGCAATGCAGCGGAGTTCAACGGACCGACTAATAATCCATGGTATACCCAACCGGGATGATAGGCGGGAACGTCGCCCATCTCGACGCCGTAAAGATCGCGCCGCGTTTCCCCAAGCCACACATTTTCGACACCAAGTGGACCGCAGACAAGCAGGTCAAGCGCGGAACCGAGCGGTTCACCCGAATAGTTCTCGATCAGTGTCCGGACAATCCAATAACCGATGTTGGAGTACGCAAAACCTTGTCCTGGGCGTTGATGAGAACAGTGCGCATTGACGCGTTCGAGCAGCGTTTCAACAGGCCATGGTTCGTCGTTCCTCGCGACCGCTTGGTGGTAGTGAGCCAATCCCCCATAATCCGGAAGACCTGCACGATGTTGCAGAAGCTGGCCAAGCGAATAGTCCCGTTCCGGGAGCGGATCATCAAGAGACAGGCGTTCCATCTCGACGAGCCTCAAGGCAGCAGCCGCGAGTATGGTCTTAGTGAAGCTCCACCACGGCACTGCAACCGAACTGCCAATTGCCCGGACCGAAACGCCGTTCTCCAGGATGCAGAACGCTTTCATCGATGGAATTTACGGGTTTCGGCTACCGTCGAGCAATCTCTACGATTCGGCCCGCCTGGAACGCCCGGAGGCCGCCTTCTTTTTTTTCAATCCGATCGGACGCGTATGCCGCGACCGGTTGAGCCGGGCCATCGAGCTCTCGAGTTCTGATTCAAGCCGCTGCTTCTCCCGCGCAGCCGTCAAATCCAGATGCAGGGGTGTCACCGAAATGCAGCCTTCTGCGATGGCATGAAGATCGGTTCCGGTCTCCGGCTGGCTGAAAACGCGCTTGAATTCCCCAATGCCGAAGCACGACAACGAGGAAAGGCCCACGTATCCTGTTCCGCCATCGTCTCCTGTGCATTCGTTCGCATTACCTGCGGAGGCCCGCCACGGGCTTTGCAACCTCGCGCGCGCAGTCGATAAAGAGCTGCGCCGCCGGCGTCAGCATGCGGTTCTTCAACGTGACGATCGCGACCGGTCTCGTCTTAACCGGAATTTCTACGGGGAGAGGCTTGATGCCCATGTCCCGGCCGGCGAATCGAAACACCGATTCAGCTGCAATCGTGAGAAAACGTCCTTTCGCCACAAGCGCAATCCGAAAGACGCCCGACGTGCCCAGCACGGTCAGCCGCGGGAGTTGAAGCCCAAGCTCGCGGAATATTTCCGCCGATAGCGCGCCCCATTGGCTGTCCGGCGACGGCAGCGTCCACGGCTCGCTGGCCAAATCCGCAAGCTTCACTCTGCGTCTGCGGGACCATGGGTTGTTCGTTGCGGCGACAACGAAGATCGGATCGTAAAACAATATCTCCGATTCCATCAGGTTGTCCGGTGGGGGTGCGGCTACGAACTTAACCACCAAGTCCAATTCGCGTTGTTCGAGCTTGTTCAATGCAAGCGTGCCTTCGTCTACCGAAGTCGACAAATGGCACACGACTTGCGGATAACGTCGCGCCAACCTGTCGATCACCGTCGCAACGAACCCGCCTGCAAGCGCAATGGGAGCCGAAATTCGGACTTCACCGGCTGCCGGGTCAGCGAGGGACTCGAGGTCCTTCACGCCGAGTCGGAGTTCGTCGAAAACGGCGACGCTACGCCGGATCAGCGCCCACCCATAGGGAGTGGGCACAATACCCTTCGGTCCGCGATCGAGCAGACGCACGCCGAGTGTATGTTCGAGATCGGCAATCGTTCGTGAGATCGCAGACTGCGAAGTTCGCATGGCGTGCGCCGCCTTATTCATGCTGCCCACTTCCGCAATTGTCATCAGCACTCGCAGATCGTGCAGCTTGAGGCGACGTTCCACGCTCGCGGCGTCCACCATCGGTACTATATCCTGAACGATATATCCACATGGAATAATAGCATTGGTGCCTCATAACTACATTCTCTTATTCTTTGCGGGCGTTTCATGAGGGGTAGCTTGCGTGCCAGTACCTCAACCCGCGTTTCGAATCACCGATCCAGAAATCCACCCGCTGTCGGGCCGCATTGGCGCGCTGATCGATGGCGTCCGGCTCTCCGGCGATCTCCCTGACCGGACAATTGCCGCGATCGAGGCCGCCCTGTCCAAACACAGAGTGATTTTTTTCCGGGGCCAGGAGCATCTCGACGACGTGGGGCAGGAATGCTTCGCGTTGCGTTTCGGCGAGCTTGTCGCGCACCCTACAACGCCGGTGCGCGCAGGGAGCGCTGGGATCCTGGAGCTTGATTCGACGGATGGTCGCGGCCGCGCCGACCGCTGGCACACCGATCTCACCTTTCTGGATGCCTATCCGAGGCTGTCGGTGCTTCGCGCCATCACGGTTCCTTGCTGCGGCGGCGACACTGTATGGGCCAATAGCGTCACGGCTTACGAGGGACTGCCGTCGGCGTTGAAGCGACTCGCCGAGGAACTGCGGGCGATCCACTCCAATCTGTACGACTACGCAGCGGCACGGCCGGAAGCGCCAGCGGCCGCCACACGGGCCTACGAGAGCGTATTCACGTCTACCGTATTCGGAACGGAGCATCCGGTGGTTCGCGTGCTGCCCGGGACGGGAGAACGCTCGCTCGTGCTGGGCCACTTTCTCCGCCGCTTTGTCGGCCATACCCAGTTCGAATCGAACCGGTTGTTCGAATTGCTGCAGTCGTATGTCACCCGGCTCGAAAACACGGTGCGGTGGCGCTGGCGTGCTGGGGACGTGGCGATGTGGGATAATACCGCCACTCAGCATTGCGCGATTAATGATTACGGCGACCAAAGACGTGTCGTCCGCCGTTCTACCGTGAACGGCGATACTCCCATCAGCATCGACGGGCGCAGGAGTGTGATGCGCAGCAAGGTAACGAAAACTATGCAGCATCCCAATACATCGGCAGCCGCTTAACGAAAGTTGGGACTCCAGTGCACGTAGCTCTCAAACTGACAAAAGAGGCGACTCTAATGGGAGAGCCGGCGTTCCCGATGTCCCTGCCTGATGAAGATCAGGTGTTCAAAAAATGCATGTGGCGGCTCATCCCGTTCATGGTGCTCCTTTTCACGCTCAATTTCCTTGACCGTGTGAACGTCGGTTTTGCCGCGCTAACAATGAACAAGGATTTGGGATTATCCCCGTCGGCATTCGGATTCAGCGCGGGAATCTTTTTCCTTGGCTATGCCATGTTTGCGATTCCGTCGAGCGTATTCATAGAAAGAGTGGGAGCCAGGCGGGGCGTTTTTTGCATCATGGCAGCGTGGGGCATTCTCTCCGCCTCTTGCGCCTTCGTACGGAACGCAAACAGCTTTTATGTGTTGCGCTTTCTTCTGGGTATGGCGGAAGCGGGCTTCAATCCCGGTATGCTCGCATATCTCGGCTTGTGGTTTCCGCAGAAATACCGTGCAAGCGCAATCGCCCTATTTTATCTCGGCGGCCCGTTGTCGAACATTATTGGCGGGCCGATCTCTGGAGCGCTACTTGGAGTGGACAATGTCGGCGGTTTACGAGGCTGGGAGTGGATGTTCCTGATCGAGGGTCTGCCGGCCTTCTTTCTTTCCTTCGCGGCACTCAAACTTCTTCCAAATGGGCCGAATGATGCCTCATGGTTGAATAGTGGCGAGAAGTATGTCGTTGCCCGGTGCTTGACCGCCGAACCTCCGGCCGATCATCGCGACCTTTGGTCTGCTCTGGGCGATCCTCGGGTGTATGCCTTCGGCATTGCGGGTCTGGGTATCGCGCTGTCTGCTTATGGCTTTGATTTTTGGTTGCCGCAAATCATTCAACCGATGGGCTTTTCGAACCTCGCCATAGGCTTCATCGTTGCCGCGATTTTCTCGGTGGGCTTCGCCGCGCAGATGCTCTCGGCGCGGTCCAGCGATGGAAGCGGTGAAAGGGTGTGGCACATTGCCCTGCCGGCGCTTTTTGCAGCGGCGGCATGGATCGGTTTCGGGTTTGTGTCGTGGTTTCCCTTGGCACTTCTGATACTCACCGCGGTGCGTGCCGGGGTCAACGCCACATATGGGCCTATTCTTTCGATGCCGTTTTCGTTCTTACGCGGCCCCGCTGTGGCGGGGGGGATGGCGCTCAATAGCGTTTTAGTGGGACTTGGCGGCTTTATTGGGCCCGTCGCCATTGGCATCCTGAAAGAAGCCACGGGAAGTTACGCTTCAGGCATGGCGTTTCTCGCCTGTGGATTGATGATGTCCGCCGTAATCGTGCTTTGGCTTGGACGCGCGATAACGCCCCACACTCCTGCACTCGCGCTCAAAGTCAGTAGCGGTGAATGAGCGGCAATATTGAGCTATTGGGGGCTGTCGCAGAGTTTCGATCAGTTCAGAAACGGTTACGTCATCGCACTCGCCAACAAGCTCGTCCGCATTGCCTGGAGCGTTCTGGCTCCTCCATCCGTACCGAAGGATGATTTTTAAATTATGTGCCAGCGCCTCCCCAACCGGGAACGGCACGCACGGTTCGTCCAGCGTGTGGTGCGACGGCAGTTGAATCAGCGCGCCCCGATTTCCGCAGCGGCGACAGCCCCCGTTCTTCCGGAGAAGATCGCTGCGGGGGTCGGGGCCGAACCGGATCACGAACGGCGCGAGCGGCGGGGGCAACATGATACTATTCGGCCCGCCTGGAACGCCCGGAGGCCGCCTTCTTTTTTTTCAATCCGATCGGACGCGTATGCCGCGACCGGTTAAGCCGGGCCATCGAGCTCTCGAGTTCTGATTCAAGCCGCTGCTTCTCCCGCAAAGCCGTCAAATCCAGATGCAGGGGTGTCACCGAAATGCAGCCCTCTGCGATGGCATGAAGATCGGTTCCGATCTCCGGCTGGCTGAAAACGCGCTTGAAGCCCACCCAGAAATAAGTGCGGCCGCGTGCATCCACGCGTTCATCCACGCGCAGCATGGACTGATCGCGTTGACCCTGTGATGTGACCAGAACCTTCTTCACCCTGGCCGGGGACAAAGGCGGAAAATTCACGTTGAGCAAAACGGACTCCGGCCAGCCGATCTCGACCAATCGCCGCAACAGCGGTGGTCCGTGCCGCGCCGCGCAGGCAAAAATCGCCGCTTCATCTTCGCGCCCGCCCACGGCCTGACTGAGTGCAACCGAAGGAATCCCGAGAACAGCTCCTTCCATGGCTGCGGCGACCGTGCCGGAATAGGTCACATCATCTGCGACATTGAAACCGCGATTGACACCGGAAATAACCAGGTCCGGCAACGTATCCTTCATGATGTGAATCCCTGCCATCATGACACAATCGGTCGGCGTCCCCGAAAGCGCATAACGCTGGTGTCCGGCGTGGCGCAGACGCAGGGGCAATGTGAGAGTCAGGGAATGAGAGGCTCCCGATTGCTCCGTTTCAGGCGCCACGACCCAGATGTCAGGTGAAAGCGAACGCGCAATGCCTTCGGCTATGGCAAGACCGGGCGCATGAATCCCGTCATCGTTGCAGATCAGAATGCGAAGATTTCTCCTGCGGGGCATTACGGCGCGATGCACTCCATCCCGCCCATATAGGACCTGAGCGCTTCAGGCACGATGACGGAACCGTCCTTCTGCTGATAATTTTCCAGAATTGCGATCAGGGTGCGGCCGACGGCCAGACCCGATCCATTCAGCGTGTGAACAAATCGCGTGCTCTTGCCGTCCGCCGGACGATAGCGCGCATTCATGCGGCGGGCCTGGAAATCGCCGCAGTTCGAGCACGATGAAATTTCCCGGAACCGGTTCTGACCGGGAAGCCACACCTCGATGTCATACGTCTTGCGCGAAGCAAAACCCATGTCGCCAGTGCACAGCGCCATCACGCGATGGAAAAGTCCCAGACGCTTCAACACTTCCTGTGCGCAACCGGTCATGCGTTCATGTTCTTCGACTGAAGTTTCAGGCGAGGTCACGGAAACCAGTTCGACCTTGGAGAACTGGTGCATGCGCATCATGCCGGTGGTGTCTTTACCCGCGGCTCCCGCCTCGGCCCGAAAACATGGGGTGTATGCGGTAAAGCGAAGCGGCAATCCCGTGTCGCTCAGGATCTGTTCCCGAACGAGATTGGTCAAAGGCACTTCGGCCGTGGGAATGAGCCAAAATTGCTCGGACGTTTCGGCCTGCTCCAGGATATCGGAAACAAGCTCCGAAAAACGCCCATGCCGGGCTGCGGCTTTCCCGTCAGCGGAATCCAGTACTTCAAGCAGCCGTTTCTTTCGCCACTCCATTTCAGCAGCAAAAAACTGGTCGTCCTTGAACTTGGGCAGCTGCCCGGTCCCGAACATCGCCTGATCACGCACAAGAATTGGCGGCGAGACTTCGGCATAACCGAATTCGCCCGTATGAAGATCGAGCATGAATTGCGCGATTGCCCGTTCCAGACGCGCGAGCCGGTTCTTCAAAACGACGAAGCGGGCGCCGGACATCCGTGAAGCGGCGGCGAAATCCATTTCGCCCAATGCCCCGCCGAGTTCAAAGTGCTCTTTCGGTGCAAAGTCGAACTCGGGTTGACTGCCCCAGCGCCTGATCTCGGCATTTGCGCTTTCGTCCCTGCCGTCGGGCACATCCTCCGCAGGAAGGTTTGGGATGGCAGCCAGCAAATCATTGAGCTGTGCCTGCAGCCTGCGTTCTTCCTCTTCGCCAGTCTGGATTTGCTCCTTAAGCCCTGCCACTTCCGCGATGACTGCGTTTGCAGTGGCCTCGTCCTTCCGCGCTCTTGCCTGTCCGATCTGACGAGACACTTCGTTCCGCCGCGCCTGAAGCTGTTGCAGCTTCAATAAACAGGCTCGCAATGCAGCGTCGCGCTCAAGGACCTCCTGACTCAAGGGCGGCGATCCACGGCGCTTCAAAGCCGCATCGAAACGCTCAGGATTTTCGCGAATGAATTTCAGGTCGTGCATGGGGGGAAGGTGTGAAACGGACCGTCCACGTTCTGGCATGGCCGGAACCGCCACGCAAAGCTAAACTCTATCCAAACCGCGAGAAGCCCTCCATGACTGAAGACGAATCCGTTATTCGCGATCTCATTTCCACGTGGCTTGCCGCCAGCGAGGCCGGTGATACGGAAACAGTGCTCAGCCTGATTCACGAAGAGGCTTTATTTCTGGTTCCCGGAGTCAAACCGTTTGGAAATTCGGGGTGACACAGCCTGGTGTCGTACGCACCTTGTCCTGACGATCACACCGGCGAGTGGGAGCCGTCATCGCCGGTCAGGTTACACGCTTTCGATCCTGCGCAAATCGACGCAAGGTCGCTGGCAGCTTTTCAGGGATGCAAATCTGCTGGCGCTCGAACCTGATCAGGTGGTCTGAACGTTCCGGCCGGCCGAGGCAGCCTGTTTCGCTTCCTCCACCGCACGCTTCTTCTCCATCAGTTTCACGGAGAAGATCGAGATTTCGTACAGGCCGACCAGCGGTATGGCCAGGCTGAGTTGGCTGAACACATCGGGTGGCGTGACGATCGCGGCGACGATGAAAACACCCACGATGGCGTAGCGGCGCACGCCTGCCAAACCCTTGCTCGTCACAATTCCAACCCGCCCGAGCAGGGTAAGCAGAACCGGCATTTCGAAGCAGAAACCGAAAGCAAAAATCAGCGTCATGACGAAACTGAGATATTCCCCGACCCGCGGCATCAGCTGAATGCCGATGGTATTGGGCCCGCTCGGGATTTCGTAGCTGAGAAAGAACTGAATCGCGCGCGGCAGCATCAGATAGTAAACGAACGCCGCACCAATCAGGAACATCACGGGGGTTGCCGCCAGGAAGGGCAAAATTGCCTTGCGTTCATGGCGGTAAAGACCGGGCGCAATGAACAGCCAAAGCTGACCGGCGATGTAGGGAAATGCGAGGCAGATGCCGCCAAACATTCCCACTTTCACGTAAGTAAAGAACTGCTCGTAAAGCGCGGTAAAGATCATCTCCCGGTTATGACCGGCGAGCGCGTTCGCGAGCGGCTGCGTCAGAAACTGAAAGATCGGGCGCGCCAGCGCAAAACAAAGGATAAAGCAAAGCAGAAAAGCAATAACCGCGTGAACGATCCGGGTCCGCAGTTCGATCAAATGCTCCAGTAATGGAGCCTTGCTCGACTCAAGTTCGGCTTCTTCCTCGAAGGTGGGGCTGTTCATGAGCGCGGGATTCCGGAACTAGCGCACGCTATGAAGCGGAAGAACCGGTGACGGGCTGAGCGGCCACGGGATGCTCATGCGGAATGACGGCCGATTCAACCTGGGCAGCGACAGCGGCGGGCGATTCGACCAGCTTTGGAGGCGCAGCGCCTACTTCCTCAATGTGGCTTTCGGCAAGCGGCTTGTCGGGAATACCCGCGAAGGCGCGGAAATCGAGATCGGCCATCGATTGGGTCGCCGCGTCATTGGTTTCAGTCCGCAGTTTGTTGACCTGCGCGCGCAACTCGTCCAGTTCGCTCTGCCGGGCCATGTCGTCAAAACTGCGGCGGAACTGATCCGCCATTGCGCGGGCACGTCCTGCCCACTGTCCTGCGGTGCGCATCAGCTTCGGCAGATCCTTCGGCCCCACCACCACCAGCGCAACAATCAGGATTACGAACAGCTCGCTCCAAGCGATGTCGAACATGCAGACTGGTACCTCGTGCTCGCAACCGCGCGCGTCAATGCAATCCGCCGCTTCCCGGCGGATCGGACAATCAGGCCTGCTTTACCTCTTCCGGCTTTTTGGCCTCGACGGTCTCGTTCTTGTCCACGATTGAACGTTGATCATTCGGATCCTTGAGACCCTCCTTGAAGTTCCGGATGCCATGCGCGACATCGCCCATGATCCCGGAAATCTTCCCCTTGCCGCCAAACAGAACAATCACGACGGCAAGCACGATCAGCCAATGCCAAAAAGTAAAGCCACCCATATCACTTCTCCCGTCGCAAAGTTCGTGGTCCTGTCGGACCAACTCTGCGCACCTGTTTAGCCCGAACTGCCGCGCCCCACAAATATTCCGCAAATCGGGTGGTCGCAGCACCGGCTGAGCCGTTTTCCGGCCAGCTTCCGGTAAGGCAGGTTTTCAGCGCGCAACCTGCCGCTCCACGGCGAACAGATGTTATCATACTCTGTTGCCTCCGTGAGCCGCCAGACCTATTGCGGGTCCTGACTGAAAGGTGAAAGCTCAGGAAACTGCTGGCGAAGAAGGTTAATACTCAGGCGAGCAGCGTCTGTGGCCGCTTCCCGAAGGCTTCGGCCAGCGCCGCAAGACGCTTGCTGACCGGCTCGGCGGCCAGCGCTTTCCTGCTCGACGGCAGCTGCAGCACGACCGCGTCCTTCGTCACCTCCAGGCCTGTCTGAGGCAACACGCCGCGGAGCGACCCGGAAACTCCGAACGCAAGCCTGGCCGCCAATCCGATTTGCCGGGCAAATGTCAGGCCGTCATCGCTTACCAGCGAAGAGATCCCCGAATTGCCGGGAAGTGACCTGTCGCCCGCATAGCGAAAAAACACCGAAGCGGCCATCACGACTCGTTCCGCATGAGTCGCCGCGGCATAGGCACCCCTCAGAACCTGTTGCAGGGCGCCGATTGCGCGATCATCCGGGTGACGCCTCCAGGCGCAGTCCGAAAAGAGACAAATCGCCTCACGCACCCGGCGTTGCGGCGCGGTTTCATTCGGGAACAGGGCCCTGGTCCAGCCGAACAGTTCCCCGCCATGCGCTTCCGTACGGGACTCCCGCCGATTAACGTCGTGCGCAAATTCGATCAGTGGATCCTTGGCTCTTTCTTCGGGAGACAGCCGGGACTGCAGCACGCCCTCACGAAGTCCATAGGCGGAGATTACGACCTGCTTGAGGTTGAAGCCTCGCAACATCTCTTCCATGACGAGCGCGCCATACGGGAGCGCTTCTGCGCGCCGCTTCGGCACAGAATGCATGCGCTCAAGCGATTTCCTGGAAAGCCCCGAAATCACCCTGCAGAGCTTCACGGCCCGCCCCGCCGGGATCGTGTATTGATGCAGCACATTCAGCGGGTAATTCTGTTCATCCATGTCGACATGCGCCAGAGCACGCCAAATTCCGCCGACTGCATAAAGTGAGCGTCCTTTGAGAATTTTCGCGAGTTGGAATTCGCCAAGCGTATTTCCGACCAGATCCCGTGCCTTGTTCAGATTGCCACCGGAGTAATCCATCAGCCGCAATGGCCCGAATGGAAGGGTTACGGCAATTCCGGTCTTGTTTGCGTCAACCGTGACCATATCGAGACTGCCGCCGCCAAGATCCGCAACGAGACCGTCGGCATCGGGAATGCCCGCAATCGTTCCTTCGGCGGCTATTCTCGCTTCATCCTCTCCAGCCAGAATCTGAATCGGATAGCCCAGTGCCTTCTCCGCAGCCCGGATGAAGTCCCGGCCATTGGTTGCATCACGCGCAGCAGCCGTGGCAACCGCGCCCACATCCTGAACCTGATACCCACGGCAAAGTTCGCGAAACCGCGCCAGTGTTTCGAGCGCGAGTTGCATACCGGCCTCATCGAGGCGTCCGCTCGAAACCATGTTCCGCCCGATGGCGCAAATCGTCTTTTCATTGTGCAGGGCGGGAGTTGAGCGCCATGACCCCTGATAAATGACCAGACGAACGGAGTTCGATCCGATATCGACAACCGCGACAGGTTTGTCCCTGCTTTGGATCCGAACGGCCGGGCGGGGCTGTATATCGGCGATAACCAATCGGTTTCCTGTCAGCTGCTGCGACCCGGCGCGGCTGCGCCGGGCGCCGGTTCGACGCGAAGCGATCGGCCGCGTCCCGAAAGCGAAGGATTGGTCATGAAGTAGGTATGAGCCGAAAATGCCTCCGGCTGGTCAAACGCCGGATCGCGGGCATAGGATCCATCAGCCCGCAAAAACCAGCTTTGTGCCTGGTCCTTCATGTTTGCGACCATGATCTGCGACAGCACCTGTTGATGGACCGTGGGATTGTCGATCGGAACCATTGCTTCCACCCGCCGATCGAGGTTGCGCGGCATCCAATCGGCGGAACTTATGTAAACGTCCGCTTTGGGTGAGGGAAGCCCGTAGCCTGCCCCGAAACAGACGATCCGGGAATGTTCCAGGAACCGGCCCACGATACTCTTGACCCGGATGTTCTCCGAGAGGCCGGGCACCCCCGGCCGAAGGCAGCAGATGCCGCGAACCACCAGATCGATTTTCACCCCGGCATTGCTCGCTTCGTAGAGAGCATCGATCACGCGCGCATCGACCAGCGAATTGAGTTTTGCCCAGATCGCCGCCGGATTGCCCGCACGCGCGTGTGCGATTTCCGCCTCGATCCCGTCCATCAGGCGCTTGCGCAGTGTCAGTGGCGATATCGCGATTTTTTCCAGGTGCGTGGGTTCCGCATATCCCGTGATGTAGTTGAAGAACTGGGCCGCGTCCCGGCCGAGCGGCGGATCGGCGGAGAACAGGGAAAGATCGGTATAAACCTTTGCAGTAACCGGATGATAATTACCGGTTCCGAAATGGACATAGGTTCTGAGCTCGCCGCTTTCCCGGCGCACCACGAGACTCACCTTTGCGTGCGTTTTCAATTCAATGAAGCCATAGACGACCTGTGCGCCCGCGCGTTCAAGATCTCTTGCCCACTTGATGTTTGCCGCTTCATCGAAGCGGGCTTTCAGCTCCACAAGTGCCGTAACGGATTTCCCCGCCTCTGCGGCTTCAATCAGTGTGCGAACAATCGGGCTGTCATGGCTGGTGCGGTAAAGGGTCTGTTTAATGGCCACAACGTCGGGATCTGCCGCGGCCTCCCTCAAAAACTGCACCACGACGTCAAAACTCTCGAAGGGGTGATGCACGATCAGGTCTTTCGCCCTGATCGCCGCAAAACAGTCCCCGCCGTGGTCCCGAATGCGTTCCGGAAAGCGCGAAGTGAACGGCTGAAACAGGAGTTCGGGGCGATCGTCCAGAATCAGTTCGCGGGTTTCATCGAGACCCAATAATCCATCGATGATGAAGGGTTCACGACCGCCCATGTTGAGATGGTCGGCGATGAACCGCCGCAAATCGGGCGGCATCGAAGCGCTGCACTTCAGCCGAATGACCTGCCCGCGGCGGCGCCGCTTCAGCAGCGATTCGTACATCCGGACCAGATCCTCCGCTTCCTCCTCGATTTCGATGTCGCTGTCGCGCAGGATACGGAAAAATCCGGATGCAACGACGGTGTGTCCGGGGAACAGCCGGTCATGATAAAGGGCGATCAGATTTTCAAGCGGAATAAACCGCGCGTTTCCTCCCCGATCCGGCAGGCGAATGAACCGTTTGATCTGTGAAGGAATTGGCAGGAGAGCCGTGACATTCCTTCCGTCGGAGCGCCGCAGGAGGCGCATCGCCATGACGAAGCCAAGATTTGGAACGAACGGAAAAGGATGTGCCGGATCGATGGCCAGCGGTGTCAGAATGGGAAAGATCTGACGGCTGAATTGGTCGTCCAGCCAGATTTTGTCTTCGCGGGTCAAACCGTCGGCATCAACCACAACAATCCCCGCGCTCGCGAGCGCCGTACGCAGTTGCCGCCAGGTCTTTTGCTGATCCGTAATCAATTCCGCCGCAACCTGATCAACCCTCGAAAGCTGCTGCGCCGGGGTCAACCCGTCATCGGAAAGCGTCACAACCCCGGCATTCACCATCCCCCGGAGACCCGCAACGCGGACCATGTAGAATTCGTCCAGATTGGAGGCGGAGATCGAGAGAAACCGCAGCCGTTCCAGAAGTGGATGGCGGAGATTTTGGGCTTCTTCCAGGACACGCCGGTTAAACGCCAGCCATGACAACTCGCGATTGATGAAGCGTCCGGGGGAATGGGGTGGTATCGCGGGTATCAGGACGCTTGGACCGCCCGGATCGGCAACTGCCAACATATCGGGAGGCGCTTCCGGTCCTGTCGCCATGACTGCGCCCTGACCCGATTCCTTCAGAATGGATCGGACTGTCACGGCCCTGACCCCGTCGCTGCGCCGGGCGGGGCTCCGTCGGATTTGTCCACATCCCCGAGCATTTCCATTACCAACCGCAGCGATATTGGCCGCCTTTCCGAGAGGGCCTTGCAGTCTGCCGCCTCAATAAATCGCGCCACCGCTCCGGGCGTTCGTTCGAGATGCGTAACAATTCGGTTCACGACCGAGCCGGGTACCTGAAGTTGTCTCGCGGCAAAATGCCTCTTCACCAGAGCAGCCAGCAACCCGTCGTCCGGTGGTAATACCTCTAACGCAATCAGTGACTGCAGCCGCGACCTCCAGTCTCCGGTTGCTGCGGGCCATTGCGCCGGGGGCAGTCGGCCCGTGAGCAGCAGCGATGTGCCAGGATGGTCGAACAGATCAATCAGCAGATGGTCGCGGGAGGCGTCGGGCGGAACACGGTCCATGTCCTCGATAACCAAAGCTCCGGAAAACAGCACCGGCCTTGTGCCACCGGGCGCCACGTCACGAGCGACCAGCAGCTTGGCGTCAGCCCGGGCGCGCCAGATGCTCGCCAGGTGACTCTTCCCGCAGCCCGCCGGACCGAACAGCGCCGCGACAGGTGCAGGCCAATCCGGCCAGCGACCGATAAAATCGCACGCCTGTTCATTGCATGCGGCAATGATGAAATTCCCCAGGCCGGGTTCGGGAGAATTGGCAAAGGGCAGAACGAACTGCTTCGACATCGGTCAGGCGAAATCCTTTCGACCGAGACTTTGCATCGCGTTCAGCCAGACCAGGAAATAGGCCACCGCAGAGGCTAAGGCGACACCTGCTGTAACATACCCGTCCGCCGGATATAGCGAAGCAATCGAAAAATCGAAAGCGTGCGCGCCGAGATGGAGCGCCACATAGGCCACCTGGGTAGCCGTGCAAATTTTCCCCGCCATCAGAGGTTTGATCGATATCGGTGCGCCGGATGCGACCGCAACCGCCAGTCCGCTGATGATCAGCAGATCGCGTAAAATTACCGTTGCAGCCAACCACGTCGGCACATCGTCGAGAAATGCCAACGTCACAAACACCGCAAGCATGAGAGCCTTGTCGGCCACCGGGTCCAGAAAACGGCCCAGCCGGCTGGTCAGCCCAAATCGTTTCGCGAGAAAACCGTCGGCCGCATCGGAGAGACCCGCAAAAGCGAACAACCCGAAGGCCGCGTTGAAATGACCTTGAGCCAGCAGTCCCGCCGTGGCCGGCGCTGCTGCGAGCCTCAAGGTCGTCAGCACATTCGGAAGGTGCCGCAGCAGCATCGGATCAGGGTGGGTTTGAAGCCGAAACAGCGGCCAGTTGCAGGGTAAACTGGCCATCGCTGTTCCGCAGCTCGATCTTCTGCTGCGCGAGTGCATCCCGCAATTGCTCGGGACGGCCAGAATAAGTCACGCCTATTTCGGCTTCGTGCAGAGCCAGGCCGATCACGTCAACTCCCGCGACCGCCCTGACAGCGGCAAGGCCGGTGCGAATCCTGGCCCAATCGTCCAGCGAGCCAAATTCAACGTCGGCCACAAAATGGCCGCGCACCGCATAATCCACCGCATTCCGTGTTTTCCATGCGTCCTCGGCCTTTTCGGCAACGGCCCCAGCATCGGCCGGGAACGTGGACTGGGCATAAGCGAAGGATGCAACAGTTCGCCCGGCGGGCGACACTTCGATCATCTGAACGGTCCTGGCGTCTTCACTTGCCGTGGCAATGATTACCGCGCCTGCGTTGTAGCGTCGAACCAGCGGCGCCATCGTTGCCCAGTCAAGCTGGGCCAGATCCGGGCGATCGAGCAAATCGGAATCCGCTTCTCCCATGTCCGGGGTGACGAAAGGTACAAGCCCTTCCTGGAGGGAGGCATCCTTCCACGCGGTAGCCCACGCACTGGCAGGATCATAACCGGGCGTCCCGCTGGTCAATGGGATTACCAGTGCCGGGGGCGAACGGGTTTCGGTATATGTGATGGTGGACCGCCGCAGGAGATTGCGGACTGCGTTTGCATTGAAATGAAACGCCACGTCGGCGACGTAGCGTGTGGTATTGCGCCGCTCATTTGCGACTTCAGTGGCACGAATCAGCCGTTCCAGAGTTTTTTCGTCGAGCGCCGGCTCTTTGCGCCAATTCACAGTCGGTGTCAGACGCCGGAACAATTTCGACCAGGCATCATGACGGCCCTGTGCCATTGCTGCGTCCCGCGCAGATATTGCCGATTTCGGCCGCAGCTTCGACCTTGACCCCGCTGACGGTAAAAAGGTCCGCCTGCGCAGGCGCTGCCGCCGCCGGAACGGCCAGGCCCACAAGGGCAAGCATGAGAAATACTGAAAGGCGAAGCATATCCATCATGAACCCGACTATACGGACAGAAGGTTACCGTTTGAAGACCACGCCAAGATAGATACATGCGCAACCGGCGTGGGAGCCGCGCCGGTAACAGGAACGCGATCAGGCCCGGATCAGGCCGTCCCGGGGAATCGCAGACGCGCTGTCGGGGAAGACGCTGTTTTCAATCACGGGTTTCGGGATTCCGAGGTGATCGGCCAGGACCGCCTTGAACACAGATCGGGTATCAAGTTTTGCGGGCAGGTCTCGCCCATCCCTGAGAACCGCGGGTTTCAGCCCCATCCAATCGGCATGGATCTTTCCGCCCGCTACCGCGCCGCCGAGGAGAAAAACCACCCCCGCCGTCCCGTGATCGGTACCGCCCGTTCCGTTTGCGTGAACCGTTCGGCCAAATTCGCTCGCCGCGACCACCACCGTCTTTTTCCAGACATCCCCAAGTGACTGCTTCAGGGCGGCGATGCCCTCATCCAGCGCCTGCAAACGGCGCGCCAACTGACCGTCGCCGGCGCCCTGATTGAAATGCGTGTCCCAACCGCTGATGTCGAACATAGCGACGCGCGGTCCATTCGCGGTTCCCAGGATTTTCCCGGCGCCTTCCATGAGCATGGCGATTCCGCCATTTGCCGTCGTTCCCGCACCGGGACGGGCGGGCCTGGTGCGCCCCATTTCATGGACCATCGCCCCGCCCGCTTCACGCGTCTCCAGCGCCTCTTTCAGGCCGTCGTGCAAAACCGCATCTCTTTCATACAGAGCCGCTACGCGCGTTAGGAAATCCTCGTCCGGCATAGGCCGGGTGGGCGGCAGCCAACTTGTAACCCGCGCCGACCCGTCCAGCAGCAACGGCGGCGAGGAAGAAACGGCGAGCGCACCTCTTCCTGTGTCCAAACCAAGAGGCGCAAGAGCGCGGTTCAACCAGCCATCCTGAAGCAGATGTGGACTGGCGGAGCCCGTCTCGAGCACATTCTGGGCCTCAAAATGCGAGCGGTCGCGATATGGCGTCGACGCATTATGGAAAACCGTCAATTCCTTTTCCTGGAAAAGATTCGCCAGATTGTGGAGCGAAGGATGGAGGCCGAATAAGCCATCCAGATCAATGGGTGCGCCTGGACCATTTTTCGGCAGCGCGATGCTGCCGCGTACGGCGGCGTAATCGGGATCACCATGTGCCGGGACGGCCGCGAGCCCATCCAGCGCGCCGCGCAGGATAACCACAACAAATCGCCGGTCGTCCGGCAGGGAAGCGAAAGCCAGCCTCGCCCGACCGCCGGCAATGACCAATGCACCGCACGCAGCGCCGGCCCTGAAGAAATAACGACGCGTCAGCACAGCATCACCTCCGCTGAAATTCCGGGCTGGCAAACAGCAGGGCCACGCCCTGTGCTGGACTTGCAGCCCGTTTGATTGCGTTGCGTGTGTCGTCATGCAGGAACGGCCCCAGCGATTCATCCGCGAGCCTCAGCGGGTCGCTGGCAGGACCCAGTCTTTCCCCTGCCGCGTTGGCCCACTCGATACGCTGAAGAATCGCTTCCGAACCGCTCCAGGCCGTTTCCGTGTCGGGCCAGCCCTTCGGGCTTGGAGCGGCAAACGGCATTTCACCCATTGCCCTGGCGGATTGAACCAACCCGCCCACCGTCTGCTCGTTGATTTTCGGCAAATCGTCCCCGGCGCCGATGCGCATCGCTGCGGTTATGTATTCCACGGGAGAACGGAATTTGCTCTGTTCTGGATGCCAGGCTGACGGTTCCTCAACCAACGCCTGGTACACTTTCATCAACGCGCCGCCGGAATTCCGGAACGCCATTTCAATATGTCTCACTGCGTCTTCCGGCGGCTCGTCGGCAATAAAATGCGTGGCCAGTTTCAGGGCGATATGTTTGGCGGTCGCCGGATGAAGAGCGATATCGCGCAGCGCCTGCTGACCTCCCCCATAGCCTTCCGGATAGCTGCGGCCGAGCAGCAGTTTTGCACCGGGCTCATGGCGGGGCGGATAGAAGCGAAAGCCGTTCCCGGACTCGCCACCCATGGCCGCGCTGACCAATTTTTGCAGGGGACCGGGCCCCCTGTCGACGCTCCAGCCGGTCAATATCCTGGCAAGCGAAATCACGTCTGACTGGGTGTAGCCACCGTCTACACCAAGCGTATGCAATTCCAGAATTTCGCGACCCAGATTCTCGTTCAAGCCCTTTCCGGATCGCATTCCGGCAAGCAAATCCGGTCCTATCGACTGAGCATTATCGAGATAGAGCTGCATTGCGGGATGCCGTTCAACGGCCAGCGCCAGATCGGCGAAATTTCCGGTGATATTTGGCCGGATCGCTTCGCGCTCGAATGCTCCCACGAGCAATGCGGATTGCGGCTTCTGAATCGAGACTGCGAAGTGATTGCTCCAGAAGCGCACCAGCCTTTCGCGAAACGGTTCATCCGTTTCGAAACCATGGACGAAACGAGCCGCCATCTCCCTGAGAAAGGTTTGACGAGCGTCCATCAGGAGTTCTTTCACGGCATCGCGATCCCCGGCCTGACGCGCCTGCTGCCGTTTGACGAGGCTTGCAACCAGTTCGCCAGTCGAGGAAAAACCCGCAAAGCGTGCCGATAGCGCGGGCTGGCCAAATTGGCCTAGAAGCCAGTCCTTTGGACTATCACTCGCCTTTTCGATTTCACCAGCTTTTGCTCCCAGACCAAATCGGTTGGCCGCAATAGAGCCCTGGAGAGACATGGATCCCAACTGCCTTTGCATGCAGCGGCATTATAATGGCCAAAGCATACCGCCTTGGTTTAAATTATTGTTAGTTAAATCAGCCGCCTGAGGTTCTAAATTTGCTTGCGGAGGGGTGTTCGGCCGAAGTGCCGATTACCCAGGAGCAGCAATTGATGAAAATGAGTGCATTACTGCGCGGAATATCCGCGGTGGGCATCAGCCTGGCAGTGGCCGCCACTGCAGCCGTGCCTGCGGCCTATGCGCAACCCCAACAGTTGCCCGGCCCACAAACCCAGGCCCCGCAATACAGGTATCAACAGCCACAATATCAGGGGCCCCAATATCCTTATGGACAGCCATCATATCGGGGCCCGCAATACCCCTATGGACAGCCACAATACGGCCAGAGCGGACCGCCTGACCGGCGCAATGGCGAGAGCCGGGCAGAGCGGCGGCTGTCTGTCCTGCATCAGAGGTTGGGAATCACCCCGGCCCAGGAAGCTGCGTGGACGGCTTTTGCAGGCGAAATGAGAAATGCGGCAATGTCCACCGGGCGAACGCGCGAGGCTCAACCCGAAGGGCGTGGTTCCGCGAATGTCATAGAGCGTCTTGAAGGGCGCCAACGAATGCTCGAAACACGCGGCGCCGAACTGGATCGCATGATTCGAGCCCTGAGACCGCTTTATGCCTCTTTCAGCGATGAACAGAAGCGGGTCGCAGACCAGCTGTTGTTCCGCCCTGATCGTGGTGGAGGATTCGAGGACCGCACGCGGAGCTGATATCCGTTCGAAGATGCGCTCGCCGGGAAGGCGGCGCATCTTCTTTGCTTGCCTGTGATCCCGGGCCTGCTTACTACGGTTCCGCGCAACATCGCGGCGCCCGGAATGAATTCGTCACCTCCTCCGTTCAGCTACAAGAGTGCCGGCGTCGATATCGATGCGGGCGATGCTCTGGTTGAGCGCATCGCACCGGCAGCGCAGGCAACCGCACGACCCGGATCAGACGCATCCCTGGGCGGGTTCGGAGGTTTGTTCGATCTGAAAGCCGCAGGCTTCCGCGATCCCGTATTGGTGGCATCGACCGACGGCGTAGGGACCAAGCTGAAACTCGCAATCGCAGCCAAAAAATTCGACACGATCGGTCAGGACCTTGTGGCGATGTGCGTAAACGACATCGTCGTGCAGGGCGCCGAGCCGCTATTTTTTCTCGACTATTATGCAACAGCGAAGCTGCACATCGATGAAGCGGCTGCTGTGATCCAGGGTATCGCAAGGGCCTGCAAAGCCTGCGGATGCGCGCTGATCGGCGGCGAGACTGCGGAAATGCCGGGGATGTATGCAAAGGGAGACTTCGACCTCGCCGGGTTTGCCGTCGGTGCGGTGGAGCGCGATTCGGTGCTTCCCAAAAAGGAGATGATGCGCCCCGGCGATGTGCTGATCGGCGTAGCCTCATCGGGAATTCACTCCAACGGATTCTCCCTCGTCCGCGGGATACTCGACGCCGGAAACCTGGCGCTGGATCAGCCGGCGCCGTTTTCAGACGAAACATTGGCGGATGCGCTTCTGGCTCCAACATTTCTCTATGTACGAAGCGCGCTCGTCGCGATTGCGGCTGGAGGCGTAAAAGGCCTGGCGCACATCACCGGCTCGGGGTTGCCGGGAAATGTTCCGCGCGTGCTGCCCGTCGGCCTCGACGCCGCGATCGATCTTTCGGCGTGGAAATTGCCTCCGGTGTTCGCGTGGATGAAATCGGCGGCAAATCTTTCGGAGTCTGAACTGCTGTCCACTTTCAACTGCGGTATAGGAATGGTGGCTGTTGTGGCGGGGGATGCAGCCGATAAGGTACTCGGCGTGCTCCGCAGTTGTGGTGAACGCGGCTGCATCATTGGCTCACTGACCGGAAGCGAGGGGAGCGAACCGCAAACGCGTTTCAGCGGCCGGCTTGCAGAATGAGGGTTCGAACCGCCGTTCTGATCTCCGGTCGCGGCAGCAATCTTGAGGCGCTGATCGCGGCTTGCGCCGAGACATCCTTTCCGGCCGAAATCGTTCTGGTCGTCTCGAATGTGCCGGACGCTTTAGGAATGAGGCATGCGCATTCAGCCGGAATTCCCACCCAGGTCATTCCGCACAGCGCGCTCAGCAGTCGTGAAGCATTCGACACGGCGCTGGATACGGCGCTGCGCGATGCGAAGATAGAACTCGTCTGCCTGGCCGGATTTATGCGCATCCTAAGCGACAATTTTGTGCAGAAATGGCAGGGTCGGCTTATCAATATCCATCCATCGCTTCTGCCTTCGTTCAAGGGCACCCGCGTGCACGAGCGCGCGATTGAATCCGGCGTGCGGATTTCAGGTTGCACGGTGCACTATGTCACTCCGGAAACCGATTCAGGTCCGCCGATCGCGCAGGCAGCGGTTGCCGTGCATGCCGGAGACACATCCGAGACACTTGCCAGGCGCGTGCTGGATGCGGAACACCGGCTGTTTCCGCTGGCTCTGAAAATGGTTGCTGAGGGACGGGTAAGGCTGGAAAACGGATCGGCGAAGTTTCACGATTACCGTCGTTCGGGCGAAATCCTGATCAACCCTCCAGGGGATTGAGCATCAGCCGACGATTTCCATTGTGCTGAAGAAGAACCGGATTTCATCCGCGGCGGTTTCGGGCGCATCGGAGCCGTGCACGGAATTGGCTTCGATATTCTCGGCGAAATCCTTGCGGATCGTGCCCGGAGCAGCTTTCTGCGGATCTGTCGCGCCCATGACCTCGCGATTTTTTGCGATCGCGTTTTCACCCTCCAGAACCTGGGCCACGACCGGTCCCGATGTCATGAATTTCACCAGGCCCTCGAAGAAGGGGCGCTGCCGATGCACGGCATAGAAAGTTTCAGCTTGAACGCGCGAAAGAAACAGCCGCTTTTGCGCGACGACCCTGAGGCCCGCTCTTTCAAACCGGGCTATGATTTCACCCGTCAAATTCCTGCGGGTTGCGTCGGGCTTGATGATCGACAGCGTGCGCTCGACGGACATCGATTATTCCTTCGTTGAAAGCCGCGCCTTATAGCGGCGCTCAATGCGGCGCCGCAAGCTTTGCGTCCGGCGACAAGATTTCCTATTCAACCTGAGCCGAAACGGGGATGGAACATGCCGCAACTTAATCTTTCGATTGCGATTGGCGATTACGACCGCAACCGGCCGCTGATCGACGGGGCAGTAAGAATCGATGGCGTAGATCCCATATTCATGAAGCTGGTCCCGGAGGAAATCTTCTTCCGCGCCTTTCGAACGCAGGACTTCGACATCTGCGAATTGTCGCTGTCGAGCTTTGCGCTCAAAACAGCATTGGGCCAGTGCCCCTATATCGGTATTCCCGCTTTCGTTTCGCGCTGTTTCCGGCACACTTCGATTTTCGTGCGGACGGACCGGATCAGGAATCCGCAACAGCTGAAGGGGAAAAGAGTTGGTGTGCCGGAATATCAGCTTACGGCGAATGTTTGGGCGCGCGCGATTCTCGAGGATGATTTCGGTATCAGACCATCGGATATTGAATGGATCCGGGGCGGCATCGAACATGCGGCTCGCCCGGAGAAAATAGCGATCACCCTTCCCCCGGGCGTCCACCTGCGTGATGCGCCGGAAGGAAAAACCATTTCCGAATTGCTGGTGGAAGGGGAAATCGACGGGTTTATCGCTCCGCGTGCTCCGGCGATCGCATCCCCGGACATTGGGTGGCTGTTTCCCGATCCGATGGCCGCCGGCAGAGACTATTTCAAACGCACGGGCATATTCCCGATCATGCATCTGGTTGGCGTGCGCCGCACATTGGCTGAAAAGCACCCATGGCTTCCGGCCGCGGTACTGAAAGCATTCGAGCAGTCCAAGAAGATCGCGTTGGATCAACTGACGGACGTCTCCGCGACAAAGGTGACGCTGCCCTTTGTTGAAGAACAGTTGCGGTCGGTTCGAGAACTGATGGGTAACGATTTCTGGCCCTACGGAGTGGAAGCGAACCGGAAAACGCTGGATTCGTTTCTCCACCATCACCACGCGCAGGGGATTTCTCCTCGCCGGGTGAAAGTCGAAGAACTGTTTCATCCCGCAACGCTCGAGACCTTCAAGATCTGAGACCTTAACGCCTCGATGCTGCTGATTGACAATGTCACGGTCAGAATTGCCGGACGCACGGTGCTCGACGGCGCGAGCACGGCGATTGCGTGCGGGCGCAAAGTGGGGCTGGTTGGACGGAATGGCTCCGGCAAGACAACGCTGCTCCGGCTCATCCTCGGTCAATATGAGTCCGAAACCGGACGGCTCGAATACAGCCGGCACTGGCGAATTGGGTCGGTTGCCCAGGAAGCGCCGGGCGGAAATGAGACGCTGATTGCAACGGTCCTTGCCGCAGACACAGAGCGCGCGCAATTGCTGGCCAAACTGGAGGTTGTTCCGGATTCGGCGGAAATCGCGGAAATCCATTCGCGGCTGAATGAAATCGCGGCTTATGCAGCGCCGGCACGCGCGGCTCGCATCCTGGCCGGCCTCGGATTCTCGCATGCGGAGCAGCAGCGCCCCTGTTCCGAGTTCTCCGGCGGCTGGCGCATGCGGGTCGCGCTTGCATCGCTGCTTTTCGCCGCGCCGGATCTGCTGCTGCTCGATGAGCCGACCAATTATCTGGACCTCGAAGGCTCTCTATGGCTCGAGGAGCACTTGCGGCGATATCGGGGCACAGTCCTTCTGGTCAGCCATGATCGGGACCTTCTCAACCGCGCGGTCGATTCGATCCTGCATCTCGAACAGGGGAAGCTGACGCTTTACAGCGGTGGATATGATTCATTCGTCGAAACCCGCGAACAGAAACGCGCGCTGAATGCAGCGGCAAGGGCGCAGGTCGAGGCGCAGCGAAAGCGCATTCAGGCATTTGTCGACCGCTTTCGGTCCAAGGCGTCCAAGGCGCGCCAGGCGCAGAGCAGGATCAAATGGCTTGAACGTTTGAAGTCCGAGCCAATTGCGGTGGAGGACAGTCTGCCGGCAATTCGCTTGCCCCAACCCGATCCTGTGGCGCCGCCGCTCATAAGCATGCAGCGCGTTTGCGCGGGATATGATCCGGCAAAACCGGTTTTCGGCAATATCACACTCAGCATCGACGGCGATGACCGGATCGCACTCCTGGGCCGAAACGGAAACGGCAAGTCGACACTGGCGAAACTGATAGCACGTCGGCTGCAGCCGTTCTCCGGAGAAATCGCCATGGCGCGCAAACTCGTCGCGGGATATTTTGCCCAGCATCAGCTTGAGGAGCTGGACGCAAGCAAAACTCCGCTTGATGTGCTGTCGGAATATCGGCCCTCGCTTGATCTGACGGCCGCGCGCACGCGGCTCGGCGGCTTTGGCTTTTCGGGAATCAAAGCGGACACTCCGATCGTTTCACTATCGGGCGGCGAGCGGGCACGGCTGCTTCTGGCGATCGCAACTCTGGACCGGCCAAATCTGTTGATCCTCGATGAGCCCACCAATCACCTCGATATCGACGGGCGCGAGGAATTGCTGACCGCGCTGAATGATTTTGAAGGCGCCGTTTTGCTGATCAGCCATGACCGGCGCGTGATCGAAAGCTGCGCCGACCGCCTGCTTCTGGTCGCGGATGGCAGGGTTCAGCCGTTCGACGGCGATATGGATGATTATCGCAGGCTTGTCCTTGCGGCGGACGATTCGACCGACGCAATGCCGGCATCGACAAGGACGCAATCCCGGGCAGAGCAAAGGAAGCAGGCTGCCGGCCGGCGCCTTGTGTTGAAGCCGCTCAAGGAGGCTGTGGAAAAATGGGAGCGCGAAGCGATGCGGCTGCATGCCGAGGTGGAACGCCTGGATGCAGCGCTTGCGGCGCCCGGGCTCTTCGCGGAGAAGCCGGACCAGGGCGCCGAACTGTCGAAATCACGCGCCGAAGCTGCCCGGCGCCTTAGCGAGGCAGAATCGCGCTGGCTCGATGCTGCCGGAGAATATGAAGCGGCGCAGGACGGATAATGTGCATATTGTCTTCGCTATCCCAGTGCGGCGCGAACCCGGCCGACCCTGAAGCTCCGAACGAAGCGCCACAGACGACGCACGACAATCGCAACTATTGCACCAATGGTGGCACCCACAAGGCTGGAGATCATGAATATCTGTCTGGGTACTGGAGATGCTGGCAGCGTGGAAGCCCATGGACGTTCGAACAGCTCAGCGGAAAATGGTGCGCTGGAGCTGGCAGTCATTGCGAATTTCTCCTCCTCGCTGAGCGCCGCCGTAAGCGCCGCCCGATGCTCCGCCACGGTTACCCGCGCCAATTGGCTGGATAGATAGGCAATGTCTTCGCGGGCTCGAAGCAACGCGCGCTGTCTGAGATAATTGTCGGCTGTGTGCCACAGCAGGTCGAGAAATTTGATGGAGAACTGAGTATCCGGATAGACCATGACAAGAGTAACCAAATAGGGCTTTCTCGGGTCTACCTGAACACTGACTGTTTCCCGGATGAAATTGATCAGATTGAGTCCGTCTGGCGGATGCCAAGCGGCCGGTGGCGCCAATCCCAGAAACGCTCGCAGATCGAGGATATGCTGCTGAAGATCTGTAAGTGGTGGTTTGTGCCAGGATTGGGTCACCGGGTCCCACTGACCAGCGTAAATCGCCGTCATGATATCCCGGTTTTGGGCGATGATATCCGCGATATCCCGCGTGTAGATACTGTCGCTAAACAGCCGGAAGTCCAGTTCGCTTGGCGATGCGGGCATCCCACCGCCAATCCCGACGAGGCTGGAGAGCGAGCTCAGCGTGTCTGATGGCGTCCCGCTTTGGGTCGTTTGTACCGACGTGAGCTCCATCTGGACGGGATACGAATATTTTGCATCACGCAGGTAGAGCACGCCCAGATAAACCCCTATCCCCGCAAAAAGGACGATCGTCGGCCAGTCGCGCCGCAACAGCCGCAAAAGAGCGTGAAAATCGAATAACGAACGGGGAGGCTCCTCGTGAAGAGAGATGTGCGGAACAGCCGCACCCCGCGCGTGATCGGTGGCGACGTTCATGGATGGGTTTCCTTTGCGACAACCGGGCTGAAAACGTCTATCGGCTCTATGCTATTCGTCAGAACTCTGGCGTATGTGCTCAGCATCTGGCGGGCAATGCGACCCCATCCGAATTGCTCCTGGATCAGCAATTTCCCGCGATTCCCCATTTGCCGAAGCAAGTGAGTATCCATCGAGGTCGCCTCCTGCAGAGCTGCGGCGATTCCGTCTGCACTTGCTTCGGTCCACCAGCCACACCGGCGCTGCAGCAATTGGGGCCAAGGGGCGCCTTTTGTAGTCAGAACAGGGATGCCGTGCGCGAGTGCCTCGGCTATCGCCATCCCAAAGCTTTCTGAAAAACTCGGGAGAATGAACAGGTCCGCGTCCATATAGGCCTGCAACTTCGCTGTGCCGTGGAGTTCGCCTGCAAACGCAATGCTTTCGCCCAAACCCACCGCCGCGATCGCCCGCTCGACAACAGCCCGGTGCCCGGCTTCGTCAGGACCTGCGATCAGCAGCCGCCAGCCCATCGGGCGCACTCGCGACCACGCTTCCACGAGCATCGGAAGCCCCTTCACTGGATATATTCTGCCGAGAAAGAGCGCCGTTCTGATGCGAGCCGTGGCATCGGGATTGCGTGCGAATTCCGCGCCATCTGGTATATCCATCCCGTTCGGAATCTCACGGATCGGAATGCCCAGTTGCAGGCGCTCGATATTGCCCGCCTCTACTCGGGTTGCTGCGTGGCAACACCGCGCCGACACCAAATCCCGGCGCTGATACAAGCGCCACGCAAGTTTCTTCCTCCACTTCTTATGCCTCAGTGCCCAGGGCTCCAGCATGCCTCGCGTGCTTACGATGCGTGGCAAACCCATGCGCACTGCAAGCCGCGCTACCCGATGGTTGTGCGGGAGCCAGATGCCATTGTCGTGCACAATGTCGAATCTGTCTGCGATAAAAGCCTCGTCTGCTCGTCCACTTAGCCTCCGGACCGAAGAGGATTCCGGTAGCAGTTCAGTATCCACAGCAGAACCGTCGGCCGCCCAAAGCGCGACATTTGCACCCTCGGTCACAAGCGCGGTGGCCAACCGGCTGACCGAGAAGGCTGGACCGCCATAGGCAGGAATCAGGCTCGTCGCCGTGAGTAAGATTTTCAACACTCGGCCATCCGCCAGAAAACTCGACTCCGTTCAGGAGCGGGGTGAGTTCGAAGCCACGGGCGAAAGAAAAGTGGATTCACGCGAGTCCACCTACGGTAAAGTCTGGGAGCGCCTGCGCTGCTCCAAAACACAACAGACCGGGTGCTTCTTGCAGTTTACAGACCTTACGGTTGCATTGGCGAGGCGATTTCACCCTGCTTCGGCCGCTTGTGCAAAAAGCAAAACAGGGTGGTTCGACAAGGCGGTGGCGTCAGTGCGTGAACCAGCTGCATGAAACAATAGATCGCCGCTGAATTGAAATGATACCGCGGTTCAGAATCAATCGCGAACATCGCGTATTCATACTGGTCTGGTTGAAACAATCGCTTCAGCCCGCCGAATGTGTTCATGCGGTAAAGTGCGGGAAAGACATCTTCTGCTTTCCGTTCTGCCTGAGCGCGCAAGACAACCCTTTTTGCGGCCGAGCCGCGAATCAATCGGTTGGCCATCGCCACATAGCCGCTGCGATTTGTGGTCCGGACGCAAAGCCATCCGTCGGGCTTGAGCACGCGGTTGAGTTCGCTCGCCACATGTTTCGCGTTTGCGATGTGCTCGAAGGTGGAATCGGAAACGATCAGATCGAAGAATCCGGATTCGAAGGGCAACGAGTTGTCGGGCGCAATCACCACCGCCTCGTCAAGCGTCGGATTTGTGCGCACGACCGGATCGACATCAGCACCGATGATGCGGCGCCGCTCACCCCGCAAATCGCGGATCCTCCGCCGGTATGTTGAGTTGTCCAGGTAATAATGAGCGCCACGGCCCGCGCCGAAATCCAGTACGACGGAACTGCACTGAAGCAGAGATTGCACTCTTTGATAGAACTGGACGGTTCCGTCCTTGCGCGAAAAGCCGCCCGCAGCCGTTTCCGGATAAAAGCGCGAAACAATGTCCGGCGCGTTCAGGTCCTTAAACCCCACCTGGCACTGCGCCGCATTTCCGAACGAAGCGACCACTGTTTCCATACCGCTTTCCAGACGAAGCCGGCCAGCAAAGCCGATACTGCTCCCGCAGACAATTCAACGAATGAACCATTTGGTTGCACCAATGCAGCGGCCACGAGAAAATAGAGAATAGTCTTGTCCAATTGACCCGTGGCTTCTGCGATTGCCGCTTTTCGATCCAGCCTTCCAAGCAGCCAGCCCAGACCAAAAAATCCGATTACAATGCCCGGGATACCAAAATTGATCTGCAACTCCATCACATTCCCGACTCCCCAGGACGTGTTCGGATTGAGATCCAAACCGGTCATATCGGCGACAATGTTGCCGCTGCCGGCCGCAACAGTCTTCTGCGGCCACAAAGTGCGAGGAATGAGCGCAAGGGCCGCATCCTTCAGCGACTGGCCGTAAAGGTAATTTTTTTGACCCGTTTTAATGCGCTCCGCAGCCAACCCTGCGAAATAATTCTGATTCAGGCGCATATCCAATGGAATCAGCACCAACGGGCTGGAGGGATCGAACCACACCCAGTTTCGGAATATGCCGGTCACCGCGTCCACGCGCTGCTGATATGACGCGCCGAACCAGACAACATTGCGAATGTCATCACGATTCAGGAAATAGTTTACGAACAGGCTCGCCCCCAGGAAGCCAGCCAATCCAAATCCGACGATCAGCGGCGTCAACCGCTTTGCTGTGACAAATATGCAAGAAACAGCAAGAATGGCAGCCGCAACGCCGTAGCCCAGAAAGCCGCCCTGCAAGAGCCGCAGAACAGGAAAAACCGAGAGCGCAATAGTCCATATTATAACGGATTTCAGATCGCCTTTTGATACCGAGTATCTCAAAGCCAGCAAAACGCCCAAAATCCAGATTGCGCCACCCATATCTACCACGGCGCCAAGGCTGGCTACATTGTGCAGTGGATACAGACCGTACAGAACGATCCATCCTCCCAGCAGGCAGAATGACCAGAACCTGCGCCGCTCCTGATGAACGGCTATGGCAGCAGATGCGATCCCGCGTCTGGCGAACCATACTCCGGCAACGAAACAGGTTGACGCCAGAGCTGTAAAACCGATCCCAATCTCTGTATACAGATTATCCGTAAGGAACCAGTTATCGTACAGATGAGCAAATGCGCCGGGGAGGTGGATCATGTACAGTGTGAGGAGATAGGCAATGGGCAATCCAAGGGAGACGCCGTCGGTCCGAAGCATCAGGATGAGGACGCCAAATACCGCCAAACAGACGAGAATGGAATATGCGATGTTCATGGTATTCTGGGTGCTTTCCAGCCGTACGGAAACTGCAACTCGCGATTGAACGTCATTGCTGTTCCAGTGAAACCGTGGGGTAACGCCAAAAATGCCACGTATCGAAATGCTTCTGTGACTCCCATCCCTCGGATTTCAGCACGGTTCGCCAGTGCTGCTCGTCGGTGAAACTGTGAAATTCGATCATCATCTGCGCGACATTGCCGATCCACGTCGCACGACAGGTCAACAGACTGTGCTCCGCGCCCTCAACGTCCATCTTCAGCAGTATGGGTGATTCGACGTTGCGGACCACGCGTTCCAGGGAACAGATCGGGACGGATACCGAATTCAGCTCCGCGGTATAATCGACCTTGAGGCTATCAAACCGGGTTTTTGCTCCCGGGTTATTTGCAAACCGGCCTGATCCATCTATCGGTCCGACCGCAGACTCCCATAATGTCACCCGATGGGCTGCGTTGGCGATATGCACATTGTTGAGCAGGAGTTGACAATTTTCCTTGCATGGCTCGATCGCCAGAATTGAAACATTCGGCAAAGTGGCAAGAAAATAGCGGGTGGCAATGCCGATATTCGCGCCCAAATCAATTACGGAAGCAAATTGGCCGCGCGGCTGCGCGCAGTTGTATGCGTCAAAGCAGAGGACCGTGTTTATCACCTCGAAATCCTCAATGCGATTTCTTAGCGCAATCGCTCCGAACCGGCGGGATCGAAGCTGGATGATCTCCAGCGAAGCGCTGCTGCCGCAGCGCCACAATCGATAAGCGCCCGCGGATCCGAATTCGCTCAGCCAACGCCGGTATTTTTTAATGCCGTAAAGCGACACTGCCACCTTCTGCAGCCAGGTCTCGCGGCTGCGGCTTGAGCAGTGAGGCAACGCACTGTGCGGAGACCAGGGCGCCGCGTATAGCGAATAGCGGTTTTCCCGAAGCGATAAGTCTGCAGGCCCGCCTGATGGAGTCGCGGGCCACGCGAACGGCCCACTTCCTCCTCACGCTTCGGGAGAAGATTTCCGGCAACCCGAGAATGACTGCGGTACGTTCGCCAATATCGCTGAAGCGCAGATAGGATTTGGAAGAAAGCGAACTGCCGCTATTCAACCGGTACTTGGTGGTTGGAATGAGAGAGTGACCAACTGCATAACCTGCCATTTGCCAGCGCAGCATCAGGTCCCAATCGCCCACTTGCGGAAATTCCGCTCGCCTGCCGCCGAACTTCTGCCAGAGATCTCTGTTGATGAGCGAACCGGAAATGTGCCACCAGCAACCGACAAGAGCGGTGTGGACCAATTCCTGTTCCGCTCCGTCCCGGAATACGGTTGTGTCTTCCGCAGGCGAGTGGGCGAGCCGCTCATTTCCCGGCCCAAAGGTAATATAGTTGCTCGAAACCGCTGCAACCCGGTCATTGCACCGCGCCATAATCCCGTAGTTGCGCTTGAGAAAATTCGGCAACGCGAGATCGTCTGCATGCAGCACCAGGAACCAGCGGATCGAATCCGAAAGTACCTTGAGCATCGTGCCGTAACAGGCCGATTCGCCGGAATTTTTTTCATGCCGCAGCAATGTCAGGGGACATTTGTCAAATTCAATGGACTGAAGTACCGACCAGGTGGCGTCCGCCGATGCATCGTCGCATATCAGAACGCGGTCGACGTATTCCCAACCTTCCCCGATCTGTTGCAGGGAGTTTACGGTATCGGCAATGGTGCTGGCGCAATTGTATGCGGGGATCAGTATCGCGATTTGCGTTGTCACATCCCGATACCGGTACTGCCGGGCAGGCCAGACAGGCCCCAAAACCGGATTGGTCCGTCAACGCTCACAGGTCAATTCCGTTCCTTCGGGAGGTCCGCGGTATATCTGTTCCAGCGCGCGAGATGAATTCTCGATCGAAAATGGCGACGCTTCCAGCCTCGCCCGGGACAATTCCACGGGGGGGCGCGGCTTTTCAATCCGGGCGAGCAGGGCACTGGCCCAGTGCTCGATGGGCTCGTCGAGGGACACGGCATCGTAAAGTTCGGGAACGACGACACATTCCCGCGGCACGGACGTGCTCGCCAGAACCGGCGTTCCAGCTGCCTGTGCCTCCACGGCCACCATCCCGAGACCTTCGTTGCGCGACGGAAAGAACAGTACATCGGCTGCGCGCATCAGCCGCGGAATATCCATCCGCACGCCGGTCAAACGAATACGCTCCTGCAGACCCCATGTGGCCACATGCGCTTCCAGTTGAGGTCTGGCATCCCCCGCCCCCGCCATCAGGAAACGCAGATCTGAATTGCTCCCCATTGCCACCCGAACGGCATTCAGAGCCAACCATGAATTTTTTTGATTTGTGTGATTGGAACGGTTGAGAGCGCTATCCAACCGGCCGGCAAAAAGCGCGAGCTTGGCATGCCCCGGCCATCCGAATTCCTGCAGGACGGATTCCCGATCCGGTTCCCGAGGGGCATTGAATTTGCCGACATCGAATCCGCAGTAAACAACGCGGACCACGGGAGGAATTAATCGACCCCGGGAGAAGCCATATTCCGAAAGGGATTTCGCCGAGGTACCGCAGACATGGGTGGCGAGCCTGTTGGTCAGCATCTTCCCGCCAATGACCGCCATACGGCGTGACGGCGTAACCGCGTAATGTGCTTTTACGTGGAACCAGCTATTGTGTACATGGGCTACCCGAATTGGCGGCAGTACGCCCGTTCCCAATAAGAAATGCCAGCCGGATGCACAGTCGGCATGGCTGTGAATCGCATCGTATCTGCCATTGCGCAGGACTTTGCGAAAGCCGCTCGCAAATGCGGGAACGCCTTTCCTCAGGAACGTCAGATAATAAAGATTTGCGCCGAGCCGCCTGGCCTCCTCATCGAATATGCCGACCCGTCCGCTGGTCAGGAGGAAATCCATGCGCCCCACGCCGTTTGTGGACCAATGGCGCAACACGGCGATCAGCCAGTTCTCGGCGCCGCCCATGCCGAGCGTGTCGATCATATGCAGTATCCGAAGCGGCCGATTCTGATCACAACGACTTTGCAAGGCGTGCAATATGTCCGGGCGGCAAACTCCGTCATCGAAGTCTGCAATAGTTGCCTGCAGGTTGCGGTTGCAGCTCATAGTTCCGAAAGCCGGACGGTTTTCAATTGCCGCGCTGCATCACTGATGGTGCGCTCTGACCATCAGTCTTATGGCGCATCGTTGGGTCTGAACGACGTACATCAGATATGCGCCTAAACCACTGAATAGAATCCTCGGTCGAATGAATAGTGAGTAACGCCGACAATGCGTAGTCCATGTCCATGGAAGATCGCTTCAGCGTTCCAAACACCGTCCCCGATTGCGGGACAACCTCGCTTAAAAGTTCGAGCGCAGCATCCGCCCAATTGGCGGGGCCCGATGCGAGCGGTAGTCGACGGAAGCAAGCTCCTGGCAGTAAGGGGTCGTCGGCAATGCCCTGCGACAGCAGTAACCGAAGCCCTGCGAGCTGCGCTTCGACAATCGCAAGGCCAAACCCCTCCATCGGATGCTCTGGACGCGGCAGGATGAACCAGTCGCAGCAGCTCATTACCTCCGCCAGGTCGTTCCGCCATCCCGTCAGACGGACGGCTTCAGAAATGTTCAGCTCGTCTGCACGGTCGCGTAGCGCGGATTCGAGCGATCCGGTTCCGGCGAAAACTCCGAAGATGCCGGGATTGCGCCGGCGCATCCCAGCGATCACATCGACCGCGAACAGCGGATTTTTTCGGGCACCAAACGTCCAGCGAACAGGACGATGAGCGCGTCCTCCGGAATTCCCAAACTGCGGCGGAATCGGGTCCGGTCTGCGGTCGCATTTGCGAACGGCTCCGGATCGACACCGTAATAGCAGACCATATCGCGTCCGCTGCGCTGCTCACGCCCCGCCAGGAACGTTTTCAGAGCGTGGCTCGAATTTGCCACAATAGCATCGGACAGCGACATGCAAGTTCTGCGCAGCGGCTCACGATAGAGAACCTGCTTCAGACTGCTGGGGGTCAGCACCTGTTCGTCGGCATTGTGGACATGCACAATGCGGCGGTTGATCGAAATCCCGAGGGAAGCTGCGAGATATACACCGCTGATCAGATCGTGATGGCAATGCAGGACATTGTACGCCCCGCGTTTCAGTTCGCCGCGAAGAGCGCGAACAAATTCCACCTTGCGCCCAATTGGCACGGGCGAATGGATGACCCGCACGCCGAGCGCGCGCGCCCTCTCGTCCAGTTTACCGGGCCGATCGAGCTGACAATAAAAGCTCCAGTCCAGATCGATGCCGCGCCGCCTCGCATGGGCAAGCATCCGCAGCAGCCAGTTCTCGACGGCCCCGTGACCCAGAGTTTCCACTACATGCAGCACCCGGGGCGGCAAAATGCTAATTCGCTAAATCGCTTCGCTCGAGCAGCGCGACTCCATAACGCGGATCGCCCGAGAATTCCCGCGTCTCGTCGAGATACCGGACCCTCCGGTGACATGATTTCAAAAGGTCCAGCAGTTCCTCGAATGTGTTACCGAATTCCGGCCACGCATACGGGTGGAGTTCGCACAGAATCTCCGCTCCACCTGAAAGAACTCCAGTGGCTCCCATGAGGATGCGGATTTCCGCACCTTCTGCGTCGATTTTGACGCAATCCGGCGGTGGAAGCTGATTGTTCACGATATAGGCGTCGAGAGTCGTAATATCGACATCGATCCGCTCCGACGAATGCTCCTGGGAGAACTCGACTGCCGACCGCGCCAGCGAGGACTGCGAGTTACCTCCGCGACTGAACAGCGTCGCCTTGCCCAATCGATCAGAACACGCGAAGCTTTCGATAACGGGCTTGCGAATCCCGGGGTTCAGTTCAATGTTCCGGAAAAGGACTTCGCGGGCATAGGGATCGGGCTCGAACGCCACGACGGATCCGCGACGCCCGCAAAGGGCCGCCATGATCAGTGCGTAGGATCCGCAATATGCGCCCACATCGATTGCGGTGCTTCCCTGTTTCAGATTGCAACTCAGCCAGGCGATTTCAAGCGCGTCGTAGCGGGCAATTGCATTTGCGGAACTTGCATAACGCAATCTGACGGGCCGGGTACCCGGCACAAACCGCAATGTCTGATCCCCGAGTCGATACGGTTCGCCCCGCCGTCCGTAGACGAGTTCTTTCGCCCGCGTAACGGCATTGTGCCGAAGCGCTGCAAGTCTCATGAATCTTACCCGAGCAGAAAAACTATTGTTTCAGAAATTTACGGCCAGCATGTCTTCACTGCCCGAGCTGGCAAATCGGTAGCCGGTTCTTCCAAGCCGCTCCAGGCATTCTTCACGCTGACGCTTGGTCAGGTGCTTCACTTCCCAATGCACGATGGCAGGCCTGAAATCCTCGAATGGAAACATTCCGAGGATTTCACCGTCATACCCTTCGGTGTCGATCTGCAGCACATCGATACGATCCGGCGCCTGCTGCAGAACCGATGCAAAGGAAATGCAAGGTACCGTTATCTCGCGAATCATTGTTTCCAGACCGGCGACCAGACCGGCATGCTTGACGATATTCTCCCGATCGAATGAGGCCAGGCCACCGGCCCAGCCGGGGAGATTGCAGGAATCCACTGTGTAGAGGATTCGCGTTCCAGGCTGCCGGTCCATGGCCGCGGGAATGATCGAGATTCGCGTGTTATCGGCATACAGGCTGCGCAGTCGTTCGACAGCGTAGGGCTGTGGCTCGACGAGAATGCCCCGCCAGCCGCATAGGACGATGTATTTCCGCAACGGATCCCCGACAATTCCGTCGAACGCGCCAATCTGGATGAAATTCAGTTCCGGACCCACGTCGAACATTCGACGGCATACGACGTCATCGAACTCGATCCGCTTGAGGTTCCGCGGCTCCAGTAACTGACGCGGCACATATCGTGTGCTCTCGATCCGGTAATCGAGTGCTGCGAGGCTGCGTTTGATCAGGGTTTTCACAACTCGCCGCACATCATTCGGGAGCGGTCGCGGAGACACAGATTTCATCACGCGCAATGACCGGCGCAGTGGGCGATTCCTCCGGGTTGGAATTTTTGTCCGCAATCATTCGCAATGCGCGAACGCGACCTCGACGTGCCGCCATCAAGATTCGGCGATGCGGCGGGCGCAGGCGCGCCAGCCGCAATGCATCGCCGAGCCTGCCAATCAAACCGCGATCGGGTGCTCTGATGCCTCGCTCCGCATCGAGCAGAGTTCCGGAAAAGCTGAATTCCTTCCACGAGCCGGGCCAAATACTCTTCGGTGAAGCGCTCGGGGGGCATCAGGTGGGTGAGTTTCAGCGAAGTCATGAGACCGACGCCCAAACCAAGGTCGCAGGCAGACGCGGCGAGATCGTTATCGCCACCCGAAAGAAGCGAATTTCCGGCACGGTCCAGTTGAAACTTGCGATTGCCCGAATCATGCAGTTCGACATAGCGGAGTGCCACCGCCCGCCGAACACAAAGTCCTGCGCCGCAGGGCATCGTGTCGGCGAGACGCGGCAGATTGGACCATACGTCCCGGTCGAATTCACGCAATGCGAGATTCCCCCAGTAGCGCCTTGTCCACTCGGGCGGAACCGTTTCGAAGCCCGGGCGGCACTGCCCGCTCCATGAACCGAGAAATGGTCTTTCGTCTGCGATCCTGATCGAATTTTCCAGATAGTCGGGATCCAGCACATTATCGTCGTCAACAAAGACGAGGAGGTTGCCCTTCGCCTGGCGAATCCCGCGCAGACGCGCCGGCGTCAAGCCCAGCCGGGTTTCCGAAATCAGCTTTGCGTCCGGATGCCAACTCAGGTCCGCCCGCGGCGCCTTTTCCGGCTCGCTGGCGTTGTCAACGATGATAAGCTCCCATGCGCTGCGGCGAAGGGTTTGTGTCCGCAGTCCCTCAATGACGCGCGAGAGGTACTCCGGGCGCGGATTATGCGTACATACGATAACCGAAATCATGTCGCCGGATTTCAGATTACCGCGGCCCGGCGGCTGGTGAATTGGTCGAAGTGCATTCTCGCCTTCACGCGTGCGTCGCGCAGCCAGTGTCCGGAAGCATGACGGCAAGCCTTGAATTGGCGCCGCACTGCCCCCGCGGGCATGCTCCGGTAATAGATCGCCTCAAAGAAAGCGAGAAGATCGGAGCCCTCCATCTCCCGCAACCGGGGCTTTTTCATACCCGCCCAATGGACAATGAGCGGCGGAGCACGTCCCTGTGCGACCGCGCCCGCATCGAGACCATCCATTGTATGACCCGGCCAGCGCATCAGATTTCGCCGCTGCACGTGGAGGGCCCCGAGTGCCACTTTTCGATTGAGTACATAATTCAGCACGCCCTGATCGCCGGGCATAAAAGCGTGCGCATACCGTAGCCGTCGCGGCATGTCCCAATCCAACCATGGCGAAAAATCGCTCCGCGACAGAACTCCGGCGCTCCCGAACCACTGGCCGCTATTGAAAACAAATTGCGGAGGGGTGGCGTGTGCATCGATCTCGCGCATTTTCCGCCAATCGTAGTACAGCCGGGCGGTGTCCGCTTCCGATTGCTGTTCATCGTCCACCAGAAACTGGGCCCCGCTGTCCGACCAGAGGTCAAGCACGGGACCGGCAAGCACGGTATCCGAATCCAGAACGAGGAACCGTTCGCCGGCCCGGCCGAAAAGCGGCTCAAGCTTTACGAATCCCCAGCCATACTCACCCAAAGGAAAATCCGCCGGTTCCACGTCCCAGTACCGTCGAAGCTCGGACAGGAGTCCCGGCTCGACACGCCCGCCGGTCAAAATACGCACCGGTATCTCAGGATAAAAGTGGCGGATGCTGGCGACGCAAATGCGCGTAAACCGCGTGTCCCTCGCCGACGCAGCAATATAGATGCAGTTGACGCGCATCAAATCGACAGTAATTCCGGATTGGTTCGAAGGCGCATCCATCCCTTCCACTTATGGGCAACCCGTGCCGCGAGCCTCCGGCTGGGTCCCCCATAAGAGTACCAGGCCAGCAGAGTCACGCCGGACAGAAAGAGAAATCGCGATCCGATCGGGCGGCGGCGGATTCCGCGCCAGGTGCGGACTGACGCCGGAAAATTGTCCAAGCCCAACCAGAATTCCGCGATCAGAAAATACAGGCTGCACAGCGCGCGCTGCCGCAGCCAGTTCATGCCGGGTCCTTCATGCACAAGCCGTTCCAATTTCTGCAACATTGGCATCACACCTTCGAGGTGACGCGGCGAACGGGTCAGTTCAACGCTCAGTCTTGTGTCCTCGCGGTGCGACCGCAGGTGATGATCGGGCTCCGGGAAGCGCAGATAACGAAACCCCGCGGTGATGGCGCGGATGTGGAGTTCAAAATCCTCCCAGCTTGCCAGCGTTTCGTCGAACCCACCGAGGCGTACCAGCGCCGATTTTCGCCACACGGGCGCGGTGATGAACCACGGCGTCTCCAGAACCAGAAAGCGAAGCAGATCGTCTCCCCACAATTCGGACGCAACATTGCTGCGAATATCGCCGGGTTGGTGCGCGAAATGGGAAGCGGTCTGGAAGGTAGCGAAATCGAGGTCCTGATTGCGATCCATGACCGCAACCCGCCGCCCCAGACATCCTGGCACGAGCAGATCGTCCAAATCGAGGAAAACAACATAATCGCCCCGGCTCTCGCGAATGCCGATATTGCGGCAGGCACAGGGACCACCCGGAGGACGAGACCGCCGGATGTAACGCAGGCGCGGATCTGACGCCGCGCGTTGCGTAACGTCAGCCTCGGTACCGTCCTCCGAGCCGTCATCGACGACGATATGTTCCCAATCGGTAAAATCCTGCAGCCGGACCGATTCCATCGTTTCATGGAGAAGCTGCTGGCGATTCTTCGTCGGTGTGATGACTGAAACGCGCGGGTTCACGGGGTTGCGAGTCACGGCTTGCGGATGACGCCTATTCCGGCAATCGCCGCGCCCAACGCGAGCGATCGAGCAGGATGCGCCTTATGGCTCCCAACCAGAACCTGTTCAGGCGTTCTGTAGGCCGCCTCAGCGCGAGCAGTGTCAGCGTTACGGCGGCGCGCTTTGCGGGAACACTCCCACCCAGGCAATTCAGTAAATATTTGTACCAGATTTTCCGGCGCAACAGTTTGCGGCACATCCGCCGGTCACGCGCGCGTCCTTCCGTACGCGAAAGATCTGACAATGTCCGGAAAATTTCTGTGCGAAACATGCCCGGCGAGTGCACAGACTTCGAGCCCCTGTGGACCCGAAAGAAAGCCACGGTTTTGCTGATGTAATCGACGTCGGGGTAGCGGCTCAGGTATCTGAGGATCATCTCGTAGTCGAATGCGAATTGCAGTCGTGGGTTCAGTCCCGTTTCCCTGACTTTGGCGCAAACCAACCAGAGGCCAGGCTGGGAAAAATAGGTTTTGCCCCTGACGAGCGCCCTTGTCGAAAGCCTGCGGTTCAACAGCATTTGGGTCGATGAGATGCCTGAACCGGTGATGATGGGGGCAGCGATCGGCCTTCCCCGGAATGCGCTGGCAATGTGGAAGAGCGCCTCTGGCAGCAACATGTCATCCGAATTGATCCAGTTGAAAAGCTGCCCGCTGCTTTTTCCCAAGCCCCTATCGATGGCGTCCGTCTGACCGCCGTCCTTCGCACTGGTCCACCAGGTAAGCCAACGTGCATATTTGCGAATGATATCCACACTGCCGTCCGTCGAGCCACCGTCGAACACAAGATATTCGAGATCAGGGTAGCCCTGGAGCAGAACGGACCGGATTGTCTCCTCGATGAACTCGCCCTGATTGTAGCTCGGTGTGACAATCGAAATGCGCGGCCATTGGCTGCCATCCTTGCGGCAAGGCGGAACGTGCGAGCTCTCCACGGTCCATGGCCAGCCGGTTTTTCCTTCAGGCGGCGCCGGCAAATCGACCAATGCAGGACAACGCATCAGAAAGCCGCGCCGCCATCAACAACGTGCCGGCAGCACGCCAAATTCCACATCACCGAGTGCGTCCTCTCGCGCTCGACAAGCTGCCGGTTGACAGCACCACCTCGATCAGGTGTGCGCGTAATTGCGGCCCCAGCAGCGGCGGTAAGGTGCAAACTCGTCCACGATCGCGCAAATCTGCGCCACATATTTTTCGGGGGTCCGCCCGGCGACCACTTCCCTTCCCTTCGCTACCAACGACATCCTGATTTCCGGATTCGAAATCTTGCGCATTGTTTCCGCGATATCCGCGGGACTGACCGGATCGAAAAGCAACGCCGCATCGCCCAGTTGCTCGCTGGCGCCCGGGATATTCGATGCCGCAACGGGGCATTCCGCCGCAAACGCCTCCAGCGGAGGAAGATTATCCGGACCAAACAGGGTTGGATAAAACAATGCCAGCGCCTCCCGGTACAATCCCGTCATATCCTGATCGGGAACGAAGCCCAGAAATGTCACGCACTCTGTCAGCCCAAGCTCGACAACGACACTCCGGATATAGTCCAGATTTCCCTTGTCGCTGCCGCTCAGAGCCAGGCGCAACGGCCTTTTCGAGATTTCATTGAAATGCCGCAGTCCCATGAGAAGATTCACATGATTTTTGTGCGGCCAGAATTGCGCCGGATAAAATATAAACGGATCCGGGAGTTCATATTTGGTTCGGACATCCGGGATCGGCGCGTTCGAGCCCTGCCGGAATTTGTTGGCCGCGGGATGGGCGATGACGCGGATATTTTCAGACGGAACACCGTAGAACTCGACGATTTCCCGCTTGCCCGCTTCCGTACCGGTCAGAACTCTTGCCGCTCTCGGCAGTAATGAACGAAAATTTTGTTCACGGGCTTCCCAGGTCCACCCGGTATGACTGACCTCGGGGAAAAATGGTTGTTTGCGGTGCTCGAGATCCCATACGGTCGCGATGTATGGGGCGGTCACCGGATTTGCGCCTGGCGACAACAGCCAGGCCAGGTCGAGTTCGCGATCTCTCAAACAGATTTCCTCGAACGACGGAGCCGTTCGGGAGTGACCCTCGCGTCTCACTGCCGCTCGTGCTTTCCTTGCGATTGGGCCCAACACAGGATGCGCGCTGATCTTTGCTTTTGCCATTGATGAATAAGTCGCCGAGGCGCAGGGCACCGCCGGTGGATGACATATGATGAATTCGTGCGGTGTCGAGGCCGTTTCGATCGCCTGAAGCAGTGTGTTCCGCAATGTGGCGCCACCGCCGTCAGTTGCCCCAATAGGCCCCGGGAAAACACCTACGCGCAATCTAGGCCGCCCCGCCGTTATGCGACGAATTCAATGGAGAACCTGCAGGGGTCGATTATCGGCTCCGGTGTGGTTTTCACGTCAGGACTTGCGGGCTGCAAAAACGGCGTTCCAGCATCGCTCGCCCGGGGACTCACACTTCTTCCATTCGTAGCAGAACAGCGGAACGAGATTGTTCCCGCGCATAAACAGTTCGATCTCGGGCACGAAAAGATAACGCATGCGGTGTGTTTCGAAGAACTCTTCGCATATCCCGTTGGTGGAAATGATGAAATGATAATTGACATCGACAAGGTTGGCGATGGCGTGGAGCACGGGCTCGGCGATCCGGATCACTTTGCGGGACCCGATGGAAAATTGCCTTACGCGCGTTGTCGGAGGATCCTGCAAAACGCCAGGCCCATACCAAAAGTCAAAGATGAAAACACCACCGCTCACCAGGTGTTCCGCAGCGGTCGAGAACGCTGCGCCAAGATCTTCATTCCCGGCCTGATAACTCATGACGTGAAATAGTGCGACAACGGCGGCGAACTCGCTGCCAAGACGTATGTTTCGGATATCGCCCTCGCGCAACGCAATTTTGTCGCGGACCTCGGGCGGCGCGCCAGACAACTCCGCTTTCGCACGTTCGAGCATAGATGCACTTCGATCAACACCTGTGACCGAGAATCCCAATTCCGCAAATGTTCGAGCATGACGCGCCGTGCCACAGCCAAAATCAGCAAGTGATCGCGCGTCCGGCACCAATCTGCGGATAAGCGCCGCCACATACTGCGCTTCACCCGCATAATCCTTGTCAGCGTAAAGCGCGTCATAAAAAGCTGCAGATGCCGCAAACACGCTCATTGCAGCAGGCTGCGCAGGCTTTCTGCGACCTTTTCCATCTGGTCTTCGGTCAGCGCCAATCCGCTCGGCAGGTAAAATCCCCGGCGCGCCAGCCGTTCCGCATTGGGAAATCGGCCGCCGGAAAACAATCCCATTCTGGCGAAGACCGGCTGCTCATGCATTGGCCAAAAGAATGGTCGCGTTCCAACACCCAATTCGGCCAAACGAGCCATCGCAAATTGTGCGTCGAAGGGTACTGAATCATCGAGCACGACACCGTACACCCAATAAATATTGTCGGCACATTGCGTTCGCGGCAACGGAAGGGCGATGCCCTGTGCAGCGGATAACACACGATTATAATATGCGCCGATTTTGCGCTTGGTGATGACGAATTCATTGAGGCGTTCGAGTTGAGCCACGCCAACCGCCGCCTGCAAATTGCTCATGCGGCAGTTCCAACCAATTTCCTCGTGCACAAAACGGCGGCCTGTTTGAAAGCAGAGATTGCGTAATGACCGGCACCGTTCTGCAAGATGAGCATCATCCGTCAGCAGCATCCCACCTTCGCCGGTGGTGATCAGCTTATTCGGATAGAAGCTGAACGTGCTGATATCGCCAAAGCTGCCGCAGGGTCTGCCTTTGTAAGTCTGCCCATGCATTTCGGCTGCATCTTCGATCACCTTCAGATCGAATTTGCGCGCAAGTGCAAGAACCGGATCCATATCAACGGGTAGGCCATAGATATGGACAGCCATGATCGCTTTGGTTCGCGGCGTGATTGCGTCAGCAACAGAGGAGACATCCATGTTCCACGTCACAGGATCACAGTCCACTCCAACAGGGATGGCACCGGCTCGCACAATTGAAGCAGCGCATGAGATGATGGTGAATGTCGGCAATATGACTTCATCGCCTGGTCCAAGACCAAGAGCGGCGACGGCAATATCCAGAGCAGCAGAACCATTGCAGACTGCGATGGCCTCCTTGCGACCGACGCGCCCTGCAAGGCCGGTTTCCAGGCGCGTAACGAATGGGCCCTCGGACGAAATCCAACCGGACCTGACGCATTCGACGAGATAGTTTTCTTCGTTTCCATTCAGCAACGGCTGATTCACAGGAACGAACGGTGCCTTCATCGAGGCAGCCTCGCACGGTCAGCGCTGATACCTTCGAACCGCGTCTTATCGCCTTCTCCAACGTATGGACCCTGTTTCACTTCGATCATTTCAACTTCTTCGATAACCTGAAATCCGTGCCCACCCTGGATGAGCAGGATCACGTCACCGGTTTGCAATATCCGGCTCTCGAGATAGCGCTTCCCGGTATCGTAGAAATCGACGCGAAGAACGCCTTTCCGGATGAAGAGCGCCTCCTGGGTGTACTGGACTTCCCGGGAGACGGGATTGTGCACGTGTGGTGCGATCCACTTTCCGGCGGGATGGCGCATGAAGGCCAGTTGCTGCGACAAATCATTTGGCGTCACGAACCGGATTCCAGGTTCACAGAAATCGCTTCGAACGATGATTGCGAGGGTAACTGACCCATCCAGGATCCATTCCAGGGATGGCGGATCGATCCTATCGCAGACGTTCATTTGTTTGGTCTTTTCAAAAGCCACGGCGCGTATGCCGGTGGGTGCCGGACCGCTGCACGCCCAATTGCAGATCTTTGTACAGAAAATCGTGGTGAGACCACTGTGCAATGCGGGCGTAATTGCGAGCCGACAGGAATTCGTCCGTCGCGTCGAGATTTCGCACCTCCACGAGAAAATAGCGCGGACGGTGTCGCGCAAAATCGATCCCCCTCATGACTTCAAGCTCATAACCCTCGACGTCGAGTGAAAAAAAATCGATTGCCGGGTTGCCGGCGTTGTCCAGAATCCGGCTTACAGTAGTGGAGGACACTGTATGCGATTGTACCGGTATGTGTTTCTTGCCTCCGAACCTCTGTACGTGGCCGTCGTGAGAAATAATATTGAAGGCGTCGTCAATCATGCTCATCAGATTGGCATCGCTGATGACCATGCACTTCCCCGCCTCTGCTTCGGACACCAGCGCGGCATTGATGACCGTCGCCCGCGGCCGGTTTGCACGACACTTGGCGAATTGCGCAGGCAAAGGTTCGACCAGAATTCCCCGCCAGCCGCGATACCGCTCCAGATAGGCAGTGTTGGACTGCTCGAATCCATCATTGGCACCCACCTCAAAGAAGAACCCGTTCCTGAACGGAAAACATTTCTCGATTTTTTGATGAAGCGGCCCCAGTGCGTAAATTTCCCGGGGCGGAAACAACTGTCGCCGGTAACGATTAATCCAGTTTGCTGCCGATGGCGAAACACTCCGAATCACGCCGCCCAGAAAGTTCACGTTACGGTCACCCGCTAACTGTGTGTTAGTGCGATCGCACTCGCGCGGAGTTGTCTGAGCGCGTCGATACAGGGTTTCGGCAGCAACCTCTTTGCCGCATTGCGAAACAAGCCAGGCCGTGACGATTGCACTGACGCGTGGGACGTAAGTTGCTCGAACTTGTCGGCGTCGACACACCGATTCATGAATCCCGGATGATGCAGCGGAAAGGCGAGCTCGTCCGCTTGCAGAAAGGCGCGCCAATCGTTTGAATCACTCGTATGCGTGCTGTCCTCACCATGTCCGATATTCGACACCAGGTTTTTTGCGGGCAAGCATGTCAAGCCATGATGTGCCCAGCACGTGAACAGGAATCGGTAAGCCCAGGAATCAATTTTGTCGGCCGCGGCGGCGTCAAAGATCTCCCGCCAATAATTTACAAAGGATTCGTCCCCGTCCGACCACGCAGCCAAGCCCCCCGAGTCACGAAATTCTGGCCAAAGCGCCATTTCCCGGTCGTAGAGTTTCCACGCGCGACGCCAGGTTGCCCAACCCCAGCAATTCATATGCCGCGAGAAATAATAGCTGTACGGAGTTACGCATCGCCCCTTCTGAAAATTGTCGCCCGAGATGCACATGATGCGCGGATCGTCGCGAAACCGCTCGAGCAGTACCGAGCAGTACCCGAAGAAACTGGCTGACGGAACGCAATCATCTTCGAGGATGATCCCGGCTTCCTCGTGGTCGAAAAACCAGTCCAGCGCCGTGCTGACACCGATCCGGCAACCGAGATTCCGGGTTCGGAAAAGCGTCTGCACGTTGCATGGCCAATCGACGCAGGTCGCGATGCGCCGTGCTTCCTCACAGAGGCTCGCATCGTCTTTATGGTCAGTACGCGGACCATCTGCCGCAACATACAATTTTGCCGGCCGCGCTCTCTGAACCGTTTGAAACATGCGCCTGGTGAGTTCGGGCCGCCGAAATATCAGCAGCAGTATGGCCGGTGTATTCCCGGATTTACCCACCTCTCGACTCTCGACTGTCATCTATAAGAAGAGGACGCCGATTCACCAACGGCTTTTGCGTGTTGCTCAAGGGTTTGCCACGCGTGCGGCACGAGCACCAGTTGTCCGTCCCACCCAGATGGCGCATTCCGCCCGTAGCCAAAAAAGTCGCCGTCATCCACATCGAATGAACATGCGTCCTGGATCCAGTCCTCAATCACCCGATCCTGTTCAATAAAAAGCGTCAAGAGGTACCGACCCTTTGTCAGGGGCAGCCCCGGAATGCGACAGAGCAATTGTGTCTTGCCGCCGATTTCAGGGGATCGGGCCATCGTCATCTCCGTCGAACAGATAATCAGTCGTGCGCCGAACGCGCTGGAAACCCCAATACCAACTCTCGATGCCCGTGGTCGCATGGCATCCCCACTCAGGGCTATCAGGATATTCAGTTCTCCATTCGTGACGGGTGCCTGCCCCTTTGATTCCCCCCATATTTCCACGCTTTTGAATCGCATTGTACCCCGTCCGGAGCGGTTTTGGACGGCCCCCAATTCGTGCAGCAAGGCGGAGGGACCGGCACAGCTTTGATACGCCTGCACCGCCTCCAAAACCGTGCCTCGCGTTGCAATTTTCCCGTTCTGCAGCAGGATCGCGGTCCGGCAAAGCCGCTCGACAGCGGCCATATTATGACTAACAAACAGAACGGTTCTGCCTACCGATGCTACTTCCGACATTTTGCCCAAACATTTCTTCTGAAATTCGGCGTCGCCGACCGCGAGCACCTCGTCCACGACCAGGATCTCCGGATCGAGATGGGCCGCGACTGCAAATGCGAGGCGCACATACATTCCGCTGGAATATCGCTTCACCGGCGTATCGAGAAACTTCTCCACTTCCGCAAATGCGACGATTTCATCGAATTTGCGCCTGATCTCGGCGCGGCTCATGCCGAGAATAGCGCCATTGAGAAAGACATTTTCGCGGCCCGTCAGCTCCGGATGAAAGCCGGTCCCGACCTCCAGCAAACTTGCAATACGCCCCCTCACCGTTACGTTGCCCCCGGTGGGCTCGACAATGCGGGACAGGATCTTCAGCAGCGTACTCTTGCCCGCGCCGTTGCGGCCGATCACCCCGACGACTTCGCCACGCTTGACCTCGAAGGAAACATCCTTCAGCGCCCAGAACTCTTCTGTTTCGTCCCCCTCAACAATCTGGCGCCCGCGAAGGAGGTCGATCGTTTTGCGAATGCTCTTTCCGGATTGCCGCACCAGCGTTTCGCGCAGCGACTGATAGGAATCGCGGCTGGTCCGGTGCCCGACCAGATATCGCTTCGACAGGCCCTCGGCACGGATCACCGTGTCGCCCGTCATTCCCGAAAGTTCCCGAATCTGAGGGCGCGATTCATGCGGCCGCCGAAAGACCCGGCGCGGCTGCGTAACCGCTTCTGCCTGCCGAAACAGCATGTCTGAAGGCATCGACCGGCCGTTGCACGAACCAGTTCAGCAATGCTGCGTGCGCCAGTGACAGAATGACGATCAGGGCCACGGTTGCCGCCGGTGCGGGCAAACCGGGTATCGGGATGAACAGCTCAACAAATATATAATGAATGACGTACAGGGGATAGGACAGCTCGCCGATAACAGCATCCAGCCTGGATCTTCTGAAATAGTTGAAGGTTGTTGGCAGGCAGATTGCAACAACTGCAATCATGGCCATCGAGTAATAGTAATCCGGCAGGCCATAAACCGGCGACAAGGGCTGAAGTGCGGTCAATAACGGCGTCACTGCGACGGCGATATAAGGCACAATCGCAACAGCGCGTGAGCGGAAGTATCGGTCGCGCGAGTATGCGCGGAAAGCGAGAGTGCCTGCTATGAAGAAGGAGAGTTCGAACGGAAAGAATGTATCGGTCCATAGGCTGGAAGAGGCGCCCAATTCGTAGGCCGCCATTCGCGCCGCGATGCCCGCCAGAGCAAGCACAATCAACCACCTTGTCTGCAACTTCAGAAGTAGTGGGCAGAGAAGATAAAACATCAGCTCGAGGCTGACCGTCCAGATAGGTGGAAGGATCAGGTAAGCGTTGTCGTGACGCGGCAGAAACCACAGCCATTCAGAAAACAGTATAGAGAGGTTTGTGAAGCCTACGAAAACCAGGTGTAGTCTGGATTTTATCGGCGCAATTTCCCCGCTGATCCTCTGCAGGAATTCGACTTGATGACCCGCTATATCTGCGAAACTGTAATAGGCGAGCGCAATCACCAATGCCACAAAGTAGGTCGGGTACAGGCGCAGAGCGCGGCTCAAAAAGAATGATCCCGGCGTCCCATATTTGCCGTAGATCAGAGCCATATAGAATCCACTAATGACAAAAAAGGTCTCGACAGCGGCGTAACCCCCGGTGGGACCCCATTTGCTCCCCGCGTGCGCTATTACGACGCCCAACGCGAGTAATGTCCGCAAACCGCCCATGAGTTCAGATGAAGTCCGCGAAACCCTTTTCGGTGGCACGGAATTGCCGGATGCCGAACCAGAGAAAAAATGCGATCACAACAACGCTGATTCCCACATCGCGCCAACCGAGCGTACTCTCGCCAAGGATGCACCAGCGGAAGCCGTCAATCACGCCGACCAGCGGATTGAGGGAATAGAACAGCCGCCACTGTTCCGGAACGATCGCCGAACTGAAGCCGACCGGCGAAACATAGATCCCAAGCTGCACCAGAAACGGAATGACATAACGAAAATCGCGGTATTTCACGTTCAACGCGGTTATCCACAAACCAGGGCCGAGTGCCGCCAAAAAAGCCAGCAGGACGAATCCCGGAAGAAAAATGATCTGCCATCCGGGGACAAACCGGTACCAGACCATCATCCCGATCAGGATACCAAAGCTGATTGCGAAATCGACGAGAGAGACGACGATGCTCGCGATCGGGACGATCATGCGCGGGAAGTACACCTTGCCGATCAGGTGGGCATTGCCGACCAGGCTGCCGGAAGCATCCGAAAGCGAGGTGGAAAAGAACGTCCACGGCAGAAGCCCGGCGAATACCATGAGGGCGTATGGCGCCGCGCCCTCGCTCGGCAATTTCGCGAGGCGGCCAAATATGATCGTGAAAATGATCATGGTCAGCAACGGCCTGAGCACGGCCCAGAGAACGCCAACGACCGTCTGCTTGTAACGAACGGCGATGTCGCGCCAGGCGAGCACATAGAACAATTCGCGATAGCGCCAGAGATCTCCCCAATAGTGCGCATCGGCCTTGCCCGGCGCGAGGACGATCTCAACGTCGTGCAAGGGTGCAACAGCGGCACTCGACATGTCAGTGTCGATAGCCATTCGATTCTCCACAGCGGCTCACGGCCTGCCGCACTCTTGCGTCGAAAACATGATGTCCGAAGCGCGCTTGCACGGCGCGCGCCAGATTGTCGGGGTCTGGCGGTTCAGCCGCAATCGCGGCCTCCAGAGCCGGCAGGAATTCGGATTCGGCCGCGGCAAACCCGAGTTCGCCATCGCACAGAGGATCCACGGCGCCTCCGCAAGCGAGGCCAAAAGCGGGCGTCCCACAAGCCATCGCTTCCAGATAGGCGATTCCGAAACCCTCCCCGGTGGAGGGCATCACGAACAGGTCCGCCATCCGATAAACATCCACCAGTTGTTCCCGGGTCATTGCCCCTTTGAACAGAACATGCCCGGAGACACCGGCTTCGACGGCTTGCGATCTCAACCGCGCGGTGTCGTCGCCCTCGCCCACAATGACATATGCAAGATTGGGGTAGCGGCGCAGAAGCGAAGGCAAGGCGGCGATCACGCGGTCCTGCCCTTTGTAGGCTTCGTGCGAAACCATCCGGCCGACGCTGAGCAGGACAAACTTGCCTTCAAGGTCCCATGCGGCGCGCAATGCATCAGCCTTTCCCGGCGTAAATGCGCCGTGCACGGTATTCGACAGCACGATCGCGCGTTCAGGCGGAATCGAGGCCCAGGAAAGCACGCGATTGCGTGTGAAGCGCGAGACCGAGAGGACAAGATCCGCTGATTCAATGCATCTCCGGATGAGCGATGAAGGACAATTCCATGCTTCGACACCATGGGCCTGGAAGAGGAGCCTGGCGCCGCTGATAAGAGCTGCTGCTCGCGCAACAGGGGCCAGGTTCAGATGGGCGCAGAATACAATGTCAAAACCGTCACGTGCCCGGATGACGGCGCGCACGGAATAAGCCGCCCGGTTCTTGATCGGCTTCTCCTCATGAAAATCCGATCGGGCATCAGCCGTCGCGGGCCCGACGCGCGGCAAAACCGTGACAGCGAATTTTTCGTCCGCACACAGGGCCGCAATGAAATCACGGTTGTACTGGGCAATTCCGCCGGAGCATCGGGTGGAATCATTGGTCAGCGCAAGGAGTCGCATCAGGTCGGCAAGGCCCCGGCCGCCGCGTTCATCCGGCTCAAGACGAATTGGGACCACCCGCGCGAGCTGGCGCTTTTGCTCTTCACAGCCTCCCCAGTGGTCCCCGGCATGATCTCCGCCGGCAGCCAGTTCCCCGTAGGCACACTGAAACCCGTCTTTGCGCGCCGGAGAACTTCGGCAGGCAGCGGCCGGGTTGGAGCGGCGGCAAGGGCGGCTTTTCCCCTTCCCGCGGACAGGGTGGACAGGAACGGCGCAACCGCTTTCAGCAACACGACGTCAACCAGCGGCAGACGGATTTCCACCCCGTGCGCCATGCCGGCCCAATCGCAATCGCGCAACAACTGATTGCGCATGTAATGCACCGATTCGAGTGCGCAAATGCGCGCCACGTCAGAACCCGGATCCGGCTCCATGCAGCGTTTGAGCATTGCCAGGGGGTGCAGCCGGCGCAGCCCTTCCCGGAGCAGATCGCGGTCGAGCCAGGCCAGATGCTCGGGCAGGTTCAGCGCGCGGCGCAGCAGATACGCGCCCTGCAATGTGCCGGCATATTGCAGCATCCCCAGGGCCTTGGGCCTGCTTCGTTCGAGGCCGGGCGCCATCCCATGCAGAACGGCGCGCGCGAACCGGCCGAGCCCGGGGATTCGGGCGAAAGGGCCGAGATAGCTGTGCCACTTCGGCACCTGGGTAAAACCCGGATAGCCGGCGAACAATTCGTCGCCACCGAGACCGGAGATTGCGACTTTCAGGCCTGCTTCCCTGGCCGCCCTGGCCACGAACCAGCTGTTCACGCCGTCAATGGACGGTTGGTCCATGGCGTCGAGGATTCCGGAAAGACACTCCGAAAACTCTCTTTGCGACACATGCCTGACGATGTGGCGAGCACCGTACAGTTCCGCAACCCGCGCGGCGAGCGGCGCCTCATCCTCATCGGTGCCGCGGAATTCGTCGAATGAAAGCGTAACCGCCGGTACACCCGTTCGCCCGCAGTCCCGGATCAATCCCAATATCGCACCGGAATCGACACCGGCCGAAAGAAAGATTCCGATCTCCACGTCCGAAACAAGATGCGCCCCGACGCTGCCGGTCAGAGCCGCGCGGGCATCGTCCAGCCAGCGAGCGCCGTCGCCGCGACGCCGGTTCGCGCCGGCAAGTATGTCGGCCAGATTGAAATAGGGTTCAGGCGTTTCCGCGCCAAATTCGTCGATGATCTGGGTATGGCCGGCGGGAAGGGCGCGGATATCGCGCCAGAAGGTAAATGGTTCGGGAACGGAGCCGAAAACGTGAAATCCGACGACTCCGGCGGGTTCCTGGTCGCTAGAGATGTTTCCACCGGAAACCAGCGCCTTGACCTGCGACGCAAACCGGAAAGTCCAACCGTCATTCGCGGTGTAAAGCGGCTTTATGCCGTAAGGGTCTCTCGCGAGGAAAAGCCGGCGCCGCAAATTGTCCCAGATGGCCAAAGCAAACATGCCGCGCAGACGCGAAACCATGTCGCCACCATCGCGCGCATAAAGTTGCAGGATGACCTCGGTGTCCGAAGTCGTCCGAAACCGCACGTCCTGCTGGGCAAGCTCCGAACGCAATTCGCGATGGTTGTAGATCTCTCCATTGAACGAAATGACATAGCGGCCGTCCTCGCTGGACATCGGCTGTGCGGCGCGGTCGGACAAGTCGATGATGGAAAGGCGGCGATGGCCAAAACCGCAACGCCCGTCATCGCTCCAGAATTCGCCAAAGCCATCCGGTCCGCGGGCGACCATCCGATCGCGAGTCCTGATGAGTTCAGCCCTATCCGGCGCCCGGGCAGCGGGATGAAAAGCAAAGATGCCATTGATGCCGCACATTGAAGCAGTCACACCGATTTTGAGATCAGAGCGCTTTCCGATTGGAAAGAATCGGAAGGGCGCTCCAACTCATTTGCTGCATTTTCTTCGCCGAAATGGCAGCCACTTCGGCGGAAAATGCTCTGGGCGTTTTCCATCGGAAGGCATCGGAAAGCCGCTCCAACTCATTTGGATTGCCGCATTTTCTTCGCCGAAGTGGCAGCCACTTCGGCGGAAAATGCTTCAGGCGAACGGCAACCATCCGGCGGCTGGAGCGTCATGCAATGGTAGCGACGGGTTCACGCAACCTGAAGGGGAAGACCGGGCATGCTACCGCCGGTCGGGTGAACGAGCCGCCCCCCGTCGTTCATCGCCGGGCAAATCTGCCTGCGGCGCGGGAAGGAACTCCGCGAGCGCGCTCAGGTTCCCGCCCTGTGGCAAAGAAGCTCAATTCTTTATGGGATAATGGTTTATCGGCGGTAAGGCTGACAAGAGACAAGCCGCCAGTCCGCAGGCTACGGGGCCACGGGCGACAGGGCCCAAGCGACGGGGTTGCCCGGTCCTCTGCGGAGCAACGCTCAAACCATCGCTCCGCCCGGTCTGATTGTCCGTTCCGGACTAATGCTGTCCGGAAACGAACTTCTTGACGGCGGCCATGGTGTATTCGACATGGTGCGTCGGGTCACCTGCCGTATAGCTGTACAGCACGCGCCCATCCGGCGCGATCACATAGGATACGCGCTCGGCATATTCAGCCCGAGGGTCCTGCACCGCATCATAATTCCGCATGATACTGCCATCTGTATCCGCGGCGACGGGGAATTTGCTGCGGCATTCGGTGAGCGAAAAGCGGTCCAGTTTTTCAATCGGATCGTGCGACACGCCAATCACGGTTGCGCCGAGTTTCTGGAAATCGCCCATGGCGTCTGCGAAATTATGCGCTTCGATGGTGCAGCCCGGAGTGAAAGCCGCCGGGTAAAAATAGAGCACAACCGGGCCCTTTTTCAGCGCATCCGCGAGAGCAAATTTGAACTCCTTGCCTCCAATCGAGGCAACGGCGGCAAAATCGGGCGCTTTCGCCCCCGTCTGGAGTGCGGCATGCGCCGGAAGCGCAAACAAAGCTGCCGTGCAGACAGCGGCCAAAATCCTCTTCATGTTTGCTCCCTCCGAAATTCCTCGGCGGCAATCATGCGCGAAAACGGCCATTCTGCCAAGTTGGCTCGAAATGGAACCGGTGCGGACGGCAAAAGGCCGCGGGCGGACGCTCGCGGCCTTCAATGCTCAAGGCCGACTTACCAGGTCTTGGTGATAATCAGATTGAAGGTTCGTCCCTGAAGGCTCTTGGTAATATCGTACGCTGCCGGATTTCCACCGCCCGTGCTGGTGCGGTATTCGAACGGCGGATGCTTGTCCATGATATCGGCGACCACGAACTGGATACCGATGTGTTTCAGATAATCATTCCCCGGAAAATCGCCGGTGTCATATCCGAACGATAAATCGAAGGTGTAATAGGACGGCTCGATATTGGTGTAGTTGCCAATTGCGCAGGGCAGGCTCCCGCCACCGACGGTGCCGCCCGAGGTCGTGCACTGGAAGTTGACGTTCGGCGGCGCGCCCTGGGTATTATAGAAATGGGATTGGTAGTCCATGAAGCCGACAACGCTGAATGGCCCATTGCTCCATCCCAAACGCGCGCGATAGCGCATTCGCGGCAGCGATTCGACACCGTTTTGCGCAATTCCACCGACTGCTCCGATATTGGTATGAAAGCCGTCGGTGACTGAAGCGGCTTCCGGATCGTATGCGGCGGTTGCGAAGTTGGCCGAGTACTGATGAAGGTAGTAGGTCCCGACCTGTCCGATATTGAACGCGCCCAGATCGCCAGCGTCGTAATCGTAGCTCCAGCTCCAGTCTATGCCCGACAGGTGGATCCAGCCGGCGTTCATGATGCCGCCGTCATTGATCCAGGTTACGCTGGTGAGAATGGAGGGATCGACAGAGTTCCGGTTGTTGTTCAGCAAACCGCGCACCATGCTTTCGAATTCGGGGCAGGCCTGCGGGGTGTTGTTGTTGCTGCACCCGGCGACATCGACGCCTGCGGCGGCGAGGTCCGTCGGTACGATATAAGCAAATCCCTGCGTTGGATCGTTGAATGAATTCGATGTCGGGTTGCCGAAGCTTCTGAGCGCGCCATCGATTTTGATGCTGTACCAGGTCGCCTGGATGTCCAGACCCCGCAGGAACGAAATCGTCGGCGCGATTTCGCCGCCGATGCTGTAGTTGTTTCCTGTCTCGGGTCTGAGTGAGTTTTGGTCGGTATTCACGTATTGCCGGAAACCGTTCTGGATTGGGACGGATGCCGCGCCGAGAAAGGATATGCCGGTCGGAACCGCGCTGTTGCCGCCGACTCCAGCGCCTGCGCCGCAACCCAACGGGCTATTCGCCGAATTGTTGTCCACCGAGCCGTTCCAGCCGATGCCGACCTTGGGATGGATCAGGCGATAGGCAGCAGAATCCACCGGGGTTTTGCAGACAACACTGATGTTCGAGTTGGGATTAAATTGCGTCTGATTCTGTGCTGCGATGGCATTGTTGGCGAGCGGTGACGTTTCGCCGAAGCCGGGAGCGCGGAAGGAGGTGCCCCATGACCCGCGAACCGTCAGGCCGATATCCTCCGACACGGTCCAGTTGAAAGCCACTTTCGGGACGCTGATGCCTCCGACGTCATTGTACTGATCATGACGCCATGAACCTTCGAGCTCCAGCTTGCGGATGAGCGGTATGTTCATTTCATCGCTGACCACCGGCACGTTCAACTGCACGAATGCAGCCCAGTCAGACCGGAACAGGGAGTCGGTCAGCATCGGCGCCTGAAGGGTCGGTGTGCCGGTACTGTCGAACTCGGTCAGCCGGAACGTGTCGGTGCTATACAAGCCGCCGACCGCCGCTCTGACCGGACCCGCCGGAAGATCGAACAGCGGACCATCGAAGGTGCCGCCCTTTTCATCCACCCAGTACCTTTCGTCGATGATATGGAGGCCCGTGATATAGCTCAATGTGTTCGGCGAGTTGCACTGGAACGCGAGCGGATCGCAGAACAGATTGAGGTACGGAACGTCCGCCGGCTTGGTCCAGGTTGCAGTACCGGTGCCCAGGCCCAGAACATTGGGTGAGGTGATGGTCCAACCGAGCGCCGCCGAGACGGCGTTGGGGTTCACCGTACCGTGCACATTATTGTAACTGCTGTCATATTGCTGGGAGATAAAGACTTTGCCTTCCCAATTGCGCGGGAGGGTGAGGTTCAGCCCGTAGGTGTACATGCTGGAAAGCTCGTACGCATCGGTAACGTCTCCCTCCTGGTATCCAATATCGCTCAGAACATGCAAACCGCCTGGTGCGCCGGTGGGGTAATAGGGATTTACCGTCGGGACCGTGACGTTCAGCAGATTTGACGAATTCGGGCTGAGATTTGGCGGATTGACATATTCTGCGCGGCGATTTGTGTACAGACCTTCAGCATACAGAGACACCCAGCTGAGCAGCCTTTGATCGAAGGTGCCGGCAAATGAGTTCTTCTGCTGCGCGGCATCGTACCAACCGAGACTGAAGGGATTGACATCATTGTGGGCGTTGTTGTTGGAGGCGACGGCGAAGGAGGCCCAATTCAGGGTTGCGGCACTGCCGGGCCCTATCGGTCCGACGCCGCCGTTCAACGAAGCATTGAAATTGGCGCCTGTTCCGGCCGGAATGGAATAACAGTTGGCGCAGACCGTGCCCAGCGTAGTGGCCGGCTTGCCAGTGGTGATGATCGGGACGATCGCGGAGTTCGTGGGCGTGCGGTCGTTCAGTCCCCATGGGGTGAAATTGACCGTCGCTCTTGAATTGAAAGCACCGTTCTTGATCGGCGAGTTGTTGAACCATTCATAGGTCAGGGTGATGTCGCCGCCCTCCCAGGTGCGGCCATACAATTGCGACGCGTCCTCGGACCTGCCGCCGCCGGCTTTGCCTGCAAATTGAAACCTGGTGACCGCGCCGTCAAAACCGCGCTTCAGCACTTCATTGATAACGCCGGCCATCGCGGCCGTGCCATACGTCGCGGATGCGCCGTCGAGCAGAATGTCGAGGCGGTCCAACGCCAGAGCAGGAACAATCGAGGGATCAATTTCACAGACGCCATTACCCTGTCCGGGGAAGCGATGCCCATCCACGAGGAGCAGGGTGCGAACTGCGTCGCCCGTATCCAGCTGGCGGATATTGACGCGTGTCGCGCGTTCAATGTTAGCGCCCGACTGAACGGCAACAGGCCCCGGAGAGACGTTCGCCGCGGGAATGGTGCGGAACAGGTCGGACGTGGTGAGCGCGCCCGTCTGGGTGAAGTCCTGCGGGCTCAGATTGGTCACGGGCACGCCGACTGCCGCCGCGCCGCGGATCAGAGAGCCGGTGACCAACACCTGCTCCGGCACCTCCATCGGATTCGCCTGCGCGGTCTGCGCCTGGGCGACTTGCTGCGCATGGGCGCCGCCGATCCCCGACATGGCCAGCAATGAGGCCGAACCCAATAGAGATGCAAGCCTCGAAGTTTTCGGATTCATGATTTCTCCCCTGACGCGCACAAGCGCTTGACTACACGATGCGTTTGGGACGCCACCGCGCTCGCCCCACGCGCATTCCTGCTCGCTGTGTAGTCCCCCCCCCCAAAGGAGCTACGACCGGCATCGCCGATCTGAACAATCGTTTATGAAGCGTTTAGAATGGTCAATGAGGGAAATGCCGATTCTGAACTTTCGCTTACAGTTTTCGGCTGAACGTTGCATTTAGGTTACAGTGAGATTGACGTTGGCTTGTTTTGTCCGCTCAGGGGTAGCGCATTACGGCGCTCAGTCCGGTCAAACCAGCCGGACCAGAAATTGCTTGCGGTTGTGGCCAACGGCCAGATGAACGGTGTCGCCCGCCGCAACCGCAAGAGGTTGCGGAAGCCGGTAGAGAATCTGGGTCCAATGGTTTTCCATCCCGGAATGCGATGACGGCCGATTCTCGTAGCGACCGGTATCGTCGAGATCGAAACAAATCCATTGAACCACGACAGCGGCGACCCCGGACTTTACCACCGGAATTGAGAGCTGCCGGTTGCCCATGGGAAATTCCCCGGTGCGGAAATCAAAACCGAACAGCTCAAAATCCTCCGAGAGGATGTCATGGGGAATTTCGCTCACGGTCGTCGCCAAAATCGGAGGAGCGAAATCGTTGAACGGGGAAAGGTCGAAACCATTTGTCCGGCCTGCGAAAAGCATGCCTTCGATTTCGGATCCTCCGGCAAGATATCCCTTCGCAGCAGCGGAGCGGGGAACCACAACGGCATCTGCCGTCAGCAGCTCGCGCCGGGCATGCTCGATCGTGGGAAGCACTCCCTCGCCGAGCAGATCGCTGGAGAATGTTTCGGTAATCAGGACCTGCGCCCGCTCGGACAGGTCGCGAGCAATTACGAGATCTGTGGAATGTTTGGCGACCACGCTGATGCGGTCGGCCAGGCCGTTTAGGGCGATAATTTCCCGGGCTCGCTCGGCGATCTCCCGCGTGGCCTCGCAGGTTGTTACGCTGGCAGCACCGGCTCTGGCCGCCATCATCGCCAGCAGCCCTGTCCCGGTACCAATATCGAGCACACGCTTTCCCGGAGCCGCACGCGCGATCGCGTCCTGGTACGCGTTGTTGCGCGGCCTGTCGTTGATCATTGCGAAATGCCATGGAGGAACCAGATCCTTGTAGGCATTGCGGAGATTTAGCTGCGCCTCGGTCAGTTCCGGTTTCAGTGCCACCGCGCGCCGCAGGGCTTCGATTGCGCGCCGCGTTTCACCCTGCGCGAGGTAAATCACCCCCAGATTGCTCAGGGCGTCCGCGTAATTTGGATCAAGCGACAGAGCACGGCGATAGGCAGCCATTGCGCCCGGCTGGTCGCCTGACGCGTTCAGAACCGCCCCGTAATTGTTGAACATCTCGGAATTTGCGCCGGGCGCGGAACAGGCGCGCGCGAGGTGCTCGCGGGCGCCATCCAGCTTGCCCTGGCGGTAATAAATAACGCCGACGAGATGAAGCGCAGACACGTCGTAGGAAAAAAGCTTGAGATAATCCCGCAACAGTTCTGCGGCGGCCTCCAGCCGGCCCGCCTGATACTGTTCGAATGCCTGGAGCACGCGCTGGTCAGCCATCGCGAAACTTCTACTATATCAAGCTGCGAATGGGTTGGCGCCCGATTTTCGGGCCGGCAGGCTGATCGAAAAGACGGCGCCGCCTCCCTCCCTTTGACCCACGCCGATCATCCCCCCATAAATCTGAATCGCACGCTGCACAATCGATAATCCCAGACCGGCATTCGGACCGCTCCGCCGGTCGCGGCGCCAGAATCGCCGGAAAATCAGTTCCCTTTCGGCATCGGGGATACCGGGACCACGGTCTTTGACCGTAACCGCTCCCGCGTCGCCCACTTCAACCTCAACCATCGTCGCTGCGGCAGTGTAGCGAATCGCGTTCTCCACCAGATTGCGGACCGCGCGGAACAGCATTTCGGCGTTTCCCTGTACCCAGACAGGTGTCGCCGGCGCGGTCAGCTCAATGCTCTTGCCGCCGGCCAGGGCGACAGGCGCCATGATACTGACAGCCTCCGAACACACGGCGCGCAGATCGGCGACTTCTTCCGAGCCCAGCGTCGAACATTCCAGTTCGGCCAGTTCCAGAAGCTGTCCGACGATGCGGCCCATTCCCTGTATATGCGGGCGCAATTCCTCCGCCGCGCGGCGGTCGGGCAGGACGTCGATCATGGTCATCAGGACCGCCAGCGGAGTGCGCAATTCATGCGCAGCATCCGCCGTGAAATCGCGCTGCGTCTGAAAGCCCTGTTCCAAGCGCTCGAGCGCCTGATTGACCGCTTCGACCAGCGGCAACACTTCGTTCGGAAGCCCCTTCTCGGGCAAACGCAAACCTATTCTGCCCGGTTGGATCGACCGCGCCAGTTGCGATGCCGTGGTGATCGGTCTCAAGGCGCGCCGGACAATCAGTACGTCAAGTCCGAGAAGCAGCACGAACATCGGAACCAGAACCCACGCGACGCGGCGCACAAATCCGGCCACCACATCGTCCACGATCACATCGGCATTCTCCAGGTCTTGCGCCACCTGGATGGTCGCGCTGCGTGCACCGCTGCGAACCGGGAAGTCGATGCCGTAAAACGCCGCCTTCCCGCGCCTCTGCCGGAAAAAATAGGGGTTCCGAAGAGTCTCCTGCGGGGCGAACAGGCGATCTCGTTGCGGCAGTGACGAGAACAGGACCCGGCCCGAACCGTCGATCACCGCAAGCGCATATCCGCCATAGCCACGTCCATACAGCGCCTGCAGGTCCGGAGGAAGCTCGAGAGACCAGCCGCCATTTCCGGCCTGCAGATGTTCGGCAACATTCATCGCATGGTCGAGCAGCAGCCGCTCCTCAAGATTATTTGCCGTCGCACCCAGCAGAAGCCAGGCAGCAATGGATATGGTCCCGAATACTCCGGCCAGCGCCAGCACATGCAGCCAAATGATCCGGTCAAGGATGGATTTGAAGCGGATTTTCATGTCAATTCCCTGATCAGGTATCCAACGCCCCTGATGGTGTGTATTTCGACGCCCGCGCCGGAATCGGACAATTGTTTGCGCAGCCGGTGCACATAGACTTCCACCGCATTCGAATTGACTTCGTCTGACAGGCCGTAGAGCTGATCTTCGATTACCTGTTTGGGCACCACGCGTCCGCTTCTGCGGAGAAGCACTTCGAGCACCGCAGCCTCGCGCGGCGGTACAAATTGCAATCGGCCGTCCACCGTCAACTCGCGCGCCGCCGTATCGAAGGTCAGATGACCGAGTTTGAGCGCGGCGCCGAGCAGTACCCCCGGACGGCGAAGCAACGCGTGCAAACGCGCAATCAGTTCCTCGAGGGCAAAGGGCTTGCCAAGATAATCGTCGGCGCCGCGCTGAAATCCCTTCACCTTGTCATCAACCGCGCCGCGCGCCGTCAAAATCAGCACGGGTGTCGAGTCGCCTCTGGAACGCAGATTCAGGAGCACGGAATAGCCGTCGCCGTCGGGCAATCCGAGATCAAGGACAACCGCGGAGAAGCGTGTCGTCGCCAATCCGTCGAGCGCTTCCGCTACTGTCCTGACCACATCGACCGCAAATCCTGCTGCGGTCAATCCCTTTTGCAAAAGCGCGCTGAGGGTTTCGTTATCCTCAACCAGAAGCAATCTCATGACGCATCCCGTGCAGCCCGGAATGATCGAAATGACGAACCGTCTTACAGGTCAAGATCAATCCGGTGTGAAGTCAGCTTGGTGTAAGCGGTTCTGCCTATAAAGCTCGCGCGGACAGGCCAATCGTGCCCCGCACGGCGATTTCCGGAATCGGCTTACATGTCGGACAATTACGCGCATATCCGGCGCGCATTACCAGTGCGCCGCCAAATTCTGATTGTCGCGGCGGCGGCACTGCTCATTTTGGGCGGATTGGCGGGTTGGCTCATTCCATCCGCGCCCGCCATTCCCGCAAATGCGGCAAATCCGGCCAACGGCAATCTGAGCGGCGGCAGCTTTATTCCGACACCGCAGCAGTTCGCGGGTCTCAGGATTGAGCCGGTCGCATCGATGATGTTCCGGGCCGAAACGGTGACCGATGGCTCAATCGCGCTGGATGAAGACCTGACGACTCCGGTCTTTTCGCCATTCAGTGGACGCGTCAGCCGGATTATCGCGAAGCTGGGCGACCACGTCGCGAAAGGCGCGACTCTGATGACCGTCGAAGCCAGTGAATTTGTCCAGGCGCAAAGCGACCTGGTCACGGCCAGGGCGCAGTTCGATCTTGCCCAGACCAATGAGAAGCGACAGCACGAGTTATACGACTCGCAAGGAGCGGCTTTGAAGGACTGGCAGCAGGCCCAGGTTGAGCTGGCAACGGCGCAGGGCACACTTGCCGCGGTACGCAATCGGCTGCGCATCCTTGGCAAAACCGATAGCGAAATCGACGCTCTGGAACAGATGCCGAAAGCACCTGCGATGAATCCGGAATCGGCAATTCTGGCCCCAATCTCCGGCACGATTGTGCAACGCAAGATCGGTCTCGGTCAGTATATACAGGCCGGCGCATCGGATCCCGTATTTTCGATCGGCGATCTCTCCACCGTCTGGCTGGTCGCGAACGTGCGCGAGTTCGACGCGCCGATGATCCATTTGGGTGACCGCGTCGAAGTGCACGTGCTGGCCTTTCCAGACCGCGTCTTCGATGCAAGGATAACCTACGTAGCACCCTCGATGGACGCGGCGACACATCGTCTGCCGGTCCGTGCCGATGTGGCAAATCGCGACGGGCTGCTCAAGCCGCAGATGTTTGCCAATTTCACCATCCTGACCGGCGCCGATACCGCAGCCGTCGGCGTGCCGCAAAGCGCCGTTGTTTATGAAGGCGACACGGCCCGCGTCTGGGTCAACTCTGCCGGCGGAGAACTAAAGCTGCGGCAAATCCAGACCGGGCGCGCCAACGGAAATATGGTCGAAGTTCTCAGCGGGCTGAGGCCCGGTGAACGCGTCGTCGTCAGCGGGGCGGTTTTCATCGATCGCGCTGCGGCAAGCCAATGACGCCGGTGAATAAGCCTGATGGATAAGATAGTCACTTTGGCGCTGAAACACCGCGTCATCGTGGTGATGATGCTTGGACTTCTCGTCGTTGCCGGCATCGTCGCTTTCATCAATCTGAACATCGAGGCCTATCCCGACCCCGTGCCGCCGATGGTGGATGTGGTGACACAGAATTCCGGTCAGTCGGCCGATGAAATCGAGCGTTACATCACCATTCCGATCGAAATCCAGATGGCCGGCATTCCCCATGTGACCGCAATTCGCACGATTTCCCTGTTCGGGCTTTCGGATGTGAAAATTCAGTTCACCTATGATTTTACCTATGACGAAGCGCAGCAATGGGTGATCAATCGTCTGTCGCAATTGCCTCCCCTGCCCAATGGCTCGGCGCCGCAGATTTCGCCCGAGAGTCCGATCGGCGAAATCTACCGCTACCGCGTGACGGGACCGCCCGGCTATTCGGTGACGGACCTGAAAACGATCCAGGACTGGATTCTGCAGCGCCGATTCAAGGCCGTCCCCGGAATCATCGATGTCACGGGCTGGGGCGGGCAGACAAAAACCTATGACGTGATCATCGACCAGGAGAGGCTGCTCGATTACGGGCTGACGCTGCCGCAGGTTTTGCAGGCTCTGAACAACAACAATATCAATGTCGGCGGCCAGACCGTGAATATCGGGGCGCAATCCGCGGTGGTGCGCGGAATCGGCCTGATCCGATCGATGGACGACATTCGCAATACGGTTGTCAGCGCGCCGAATTCCTCCCCGGTCTTTCTCAAGGACATCGCCTCGGTCGAAGTCGGGCATCAACCCCGATTGGGAATTGCGGGGCAGGATGACAACAACGACGTTGTCGAGGGCATTGTTCTGATGTTGCGGGGCGCCCGGAGCAAACCAGCAATTGCGGCCGTCGAGGCAGAAGTCGCGAAGATCAACGACACCGGCGTTCTACCACCCGGTGTGCGAATCGAAAAAGTCTATGACCGGACTGATCTGATCGACGTCACGACCAACACCGTGCTTCACAACATGGTCGCCGGGATCATTCTGATCTTTTTTGTCCAATGGCTTTTTCTGGGCGATCTGCGCAGCGCGATCATCGTCGCAACCACCATACCATTCGCGCTGTTCTTCGCGATCCTGATCATGACTTTGCGCGGCGAATCCGCAAATCTACTGTCGGTCGGCGCAATCGACTTCGGTCTCATCGTCGATGCGACCGTCATCATGATGGAAAACATCTATCGCCATCTCGCAGAACCGCCGTCGGCGCGGTTTTCTCACGATTCCCAGTTGCGGGATATCCGGTTCACCGATGGATTGCATGGCAAACCTGCCGTAATTGCGAATTCCGCGTTACAGGTCAGCCGGGCCATCTTTTTCTCGGCTGCAATCATCATCGCCGGCTTCGTTCCGCTGTTCACCATGTCGGGGATTGAAGGTCATATCTTCGGTCCGATGGCAAAGACCTATGCCTACGCGATTGCCGGCGGATTGCTTGCCACTTTCACCGTGACGCCTGCGCTGAGCGCGATTCTCCTGCCGGCCAGAGTGCGCGAGACCGAGACTTTCATCGTGCGTGGAATCCGGCGCGTTTATCGCCCGGTAGCCGAATTCGCGCTCGCCAACCGTATTGCAACGCTTGGCTGCGGAGCCGCCATTTTAGCCGCCGGTCTTCTCGCCCTGCCCCATTTGGGCAGCGAATTCCTGCCGCATCTGGAAGAGGGCAATCTCTGGATCAGGGCAACGATGCCGGTTTCGATTTCGCTCCAAGAAGGCGACGCCTATGTCAATCGCATCCGTCAGATCATCAAGAGTTATCCCGAAGTGGACACGGTGGTGTCCCAGCATGGCAGGCCCGACGACGGCACTGACGCCACCGGCTTCTTCAATGCGGAATTCTTCGTGCCGCTACGGCCATTCGACACCTGGCCGGCCGGCATGGACAAGGAAAAGCTGACGGAAGAATTGACCAATCGCTTCAACGCCGCTTTTCCCGGGATCGACTTTAATTTTTCGCAATACATCGAAGACAATGTCGAAGAGGCCGCGTCCGGGGTGAAAGGGGAAAACTCCGTCAAGCTTTACGGCAACGATCTCGGCACGCTTGAAGCCACTGCCAACCGGATCAAGGACGTGATGGGGACGGTTCCGGGAATTACCGATCTGGCCATTTTCAAATCGCTCGGACAGCCGGCGGTTCGGGTGGACATCGACCGGGCGAAAGCGGCTCGTTACGGACTTGCCACGGGCGACATCAACTCGACCGTTCAGGTAGCAATCGGCGGCCAGGCCGCCGGAAACCTTTACGAAGACGGGAGCGACCGGAATTTTCCCATCATTGTGCGGCTGGCGCCCGAATACCGGAACAATCTCGATGCGATACGGCGCATCCGCATCGGCGCTTCCAATCCTTCCGGCAACGGAATTGTGCAGATACCGCTGACCGATGTGGCCGATGTGCATCTGGTATCGGGCGCCTCCTTCATCTATCGCGAAGGACAGGAGCGATATATTCCGATCAAATTCAGCGTGCGCGGGCGCGATCTTGGCGGCGCCGTTACGGAGGCTGAGGCGAAAATCGCGCAGCAGGTGCAATTGCCGCCGGGTTACCGTCTGGAATGGGCGGGCGAATTCGGCGAATTCCTCGACGCGCTCCAGCGGCTCGCGGTGATGGTGCCGTTATCTCTCTTCCTGATCGGCATTCTCCTTTACATAAACTTCAACTCGCTGCGTGACGCGCTTCTTGCTGCAAGCGTGATTCCGATGGCGCTGATCGGAGGCATTCTGGCTCTGCTGTTCACCGATACGCCGTTCAGCGTCTCTGCCGCGATTGGCTTTGTTGCACTTTTTGGAATTGCGGCGATGGATGGAATCATCGTGCTGTCATTCTACAACCGGATGATTGACGAGGGATTGGATCGCGCGGCCGCCATCCTCCGGACATGCCAGACGCAGATGCGTCCCGTGCTGATGACATGCGTCGCGGCCTGTGTCGGCCTTCTCCCGGCCGCCGTGTCGACGGGTATCGGATCCCAGGTGCAGAAGCCTCTGGCTCTGGTTGTGGTCGGTGGCATCCTGCTTGCGCCCGTTTTGATCCTGATCGTTTTTCCGGTGCTGATCGACATTTTTTCGCGCCATTCGGAATCGCGCGAGCAGCCCCGGTTCGAGCCGCAACCCGCGGAGCGATCAATATGAAATCGGGAATTCGGCTTTGTGCGGGCTGTGCATTCTCACTTCTGATCGGCGGCTGCACCCTCGGGCCCGATTTTCATCCTCCGGCTGCACCTTCCGCGGTCCGTTTCACAAAGGAGCCGCTGCCGGCGCAAACCGAATCGGCGCCCGTGAATGGCGGAGAAGCGCAGCGTTTTTCGGCCGGCGCCGATATTCCGGACCAGTGGTGGACGCTGTTTCACTCGGACGCTCTGAATGCCGTGGTGCGTGATGCCCTGAAGGCCAATCCGACACTGACTGCTGCTCAGTCGTCCCTGCGTGCGGCCATGCAGAATGTCCGGGCCCAGATTTCGCTGTATTCACCCCAGATTACTGCGAATCTTGGCGCGAATGGCAGCCGGCAGTCGGCGGCCCTGTCTCCGGTGCTTAACTCGAACGCGCTGCTCTATAGCCTTTATCAGGCCCAGCTGAGTGTCGCCTGGACGCCAGACATTTTCGGAAACAACCGCCGCCAGGTAGAAGCATTGCAGGCGCAGGCCGATGGCCAGCGTTACCAGCTCTATGCTGCCTGGCTTGCCCTTACCGCGAATGTGGTCGCGGCGGCCATCCAGGAAGCCTCATTGCGGGGGCAAATCGCGGCAACGCAGCAGACGATCGGCAGCATCACTGACGCGCTTGCAATCATGCGCCGCCAGATGGAGCTGGGCCAGATAGCCGGGGACGCAGTCGCAGCGCAGGAAGCAGCGCTTGCTCAGGCGCGGCAGGCCCTGCCGCCGCTGCAGAAACAACTTTCGCAGGAACGCGATTTGCTCACCGCGCTCGCGGGCAGGCTGCCCAGCGATGAAATCAGCGAAACCTTTGAGCTCGGCTCTCTGCAATTGCCTGCGGAATTGCCGCTGTCGCTGCCTTCAATGCTCGTGGAACAGCGTCCCGACATCAAAATCGCCGAGGAAAACCTGCATGCCGCGAGCGCAGAGACCGGCGTGGCGGTTACCAACATGTTTCCCCAGATCACGCTCAGCGCGGATATCGGGACCGTCGCATCCGGAATTGGCGATCTGGTGCAGCCCGAAAATCTGTTCTGGAGCGCCGGCGGGAATCTTCTTCAGCCGGTCTTCGAAGCCGGCCGATTGAATCATCTGACCCGCGCCGCAGAGGCCGCATACGATCAGTCGGCGGCAAATTATCGTAGTACCGTCCTGACTGCTTTTCAGAACGTGGCCGATACGTTGCACGCGCTGCATTCCGATGCGGAACTGCTGAATGCCGCCGCGGCGACGGAAGCAGCCGCACTGCGGAGTCTCAATATCGCGCGCAGGCAACTCGAATTGGGGCAGATTCAGTATCTTGGTTTGCTTTCGGCTCAGCAGGCTTACCAGCAGGCCCAGATCGGACGCATACAGGCCGAAGCCAGTCGTTTCGCGGATACGGCCGCGCTGTTTCAGGCGTTGGGCGGTGGCTGGTGGAATAGCGGCGTCACCGCGGAAGAGGCAAACTCCGCGACCGGAAAATAGCTATCTCTGCGTAAAGCGGTCCATCCGCCTTTTTTTTCAATCTGTACAATGCTAAACCTTCACGACAGTATCCAAGAGGCGAATGATCGGAGGGTTCGGTTTTTCGCCCGGCGATGATGAGACACATCTGGGGAGGGTTGCATGTACGACATTCGGGGTTTTGTGCGCGGCGGTACGGCCATTGCGGCAGTGCTGGCCTTGTCGTCGGTGGCGGGATCGGCGCTGGGCGCCGGCGCGACACCCGACATTTCCGGAACTTACTGGGCCACGGAATATCACCCCAAACTGGTTCTGGTCGGCGGTGGAAACCTGCCGCTGAACGCCGACGGCCAGAAAGCCTATCAAATGAACATGGCCGGTCTGAAAGACGGCTCGATCACGGATGCAGCGCGGAAATTCTGCGTGCCGGACGGCATTCCGCGCACCATGGCCTCGCCCTATCCGTTCGAGATCATCCAGGCGCCGCCTGGACAAATCACCATGGTGCATGAGCTGAACCACCAGATTCGCGTCATTGCCATGGATAAGCCCCTCCCCTCCTATAACGAACTGGTGCCCTACCCCTTCTATAACGGACATTCGGTCGGACATTGGGACGGCAATATCCTGGTGGTGCAGACTGCCGGCTTCAATGAGAAGACATTTCTGGACGCGACCGGCGCACCGCATGACGACATGCTGATCACGACCGAGCAGATTCGCAAGATCAGCCCGACGCAACTCGAAGATACGGTCACCATTCACGATCCGACCTTTTACACCCGCGATTTCCAGTCGCGCTTCGTGTACACGCTGCGCAACGATGTTCGCCTTGAAGACTATGTCTGCGGCGAGCCTCATCGCGACATTTCGAAGGTCAAGGGCGTGAATGAATCCCGGGCCGCAATCGCCGCCGGCCGCATTCCGGGCCTTTGAACTGCGACCGTGAGATTTGACCGGCTGCGGGTTTCATCGCCCGCAGCCGGTTTTTTATTTTGCGGATGGGAGGAGATCGACATTGATCTCCGCCCTGTCGTGCCGGGCAAAAACGCGGACAACATCGCCTGCCGAAACCGAAACCGGTTTTGGAAAGCGATAAATGATGTTCGGCCAGTGGCCGTTCCGGCCGCCCGGAACAGGGCGGTTCGAATATTGTATGCCTTCGCACAGATCGAGGCGGATCCACTGGGCAACGCCCAGGCACAATCCGCTGCGGTTTACCGGGAGTGAAATTTCCCGACCCTGCATCGGAAATTCTTTTTGCGACAGATCAAATCGCAACAGTTCGGCGTGATCGGACAGCGCTTCGTGGCGCAGTCCATCGAGGGGCACGACAAGGCGGGGCGGCGCGAACTCGTTGAACGGCGAAAAATCAAACCCCTTGATCCGATCGACAAACAGCATATCGCCGGCGTCGTGGCCTCCAATCAGGAAGCCCATGGCCGATGCCGCTGCCGGAATGATGGTCGCTCCCGGAACCAGCAGATCGCGGTGTGCGTGTTCGAGCGAAGGCAGGATCGCTTCGTCGAGAAGATTGCCGGAAAATGTTTCCGTGATCAGAATTTCCGCGCGGAGAGCGATGTCCCTGCCGATAACCAGATCGGTTGAGCGTTTCGGAATGACCCGCACGCGTTCCCCAAATCCGTTTCTTGCGATAATCGCCCTCGCCTCATTTGCGATTGGGCCAACCGACTCGCAACTGTCCACATGCGCGGCACCGGACTCGGCAGCAAGCATGGCAAGCAGGCCGGCGCCGGTTCCGATTTCCAACACGCGCCTGCCCGGGACGGCGCGCCGGATCGCAGCCTCATATGCATCATTGCGCGCCCGGTCGTTCATCATCGCGAAATGCCATTGCGGCACGATCGAGGAGTAAATCAACCTGAGATTGATCTGCGCATCGGCAAAATCGGGCTTGAGGGCCAGCGCGTGCCTGAACGAATTGATCGCCGCATCGATCCGCCCCGTATTGCGGTAAAGAACGCCGAGATTGTTCAATGGCCATGGATTGGCGGGTTCGAGTTCGATGGCGCGCCGATAGGCTGTGATCGCCTGTTCGAGATCTCCCAAAGTGTTCAGCACGGCTCCCAGATTGCTGTACATCCGGCCGGTTGCGCCACCCGACTCGGTTGCGCGCCGGAGCAATGCCGCCGCAGGCCGGTTCTGTCCCTGGCGGTAATAGATCAGCCCAAGCAGATGGTTGGCTTCGGCGTCACGAGCGTCGCGCAGAAGAATCGTGCCGCACAATTGCGCCGCCTCATCGAACCGGCCGCTCTCATAAAACTGCTTTGCGCGCAAATGGTCGGGGCTCATGCACCAGTCGCCGGCGCAGAGACGATCGGCTGCGGAAGGTGATAGCTTTGAAGCATTGACGGACAGCCTGCGGTGGCGCGAACATCTTCCACGGCAATGCCGGAATTTGCAATTTGCCGCCGGATCGCCACAGCCACGGGCTTTCAGGAGAAACCGATGCTTGGCTTGCGCAGCACGATTTCCCCCCGGGCCGCCAAAACGGAATTTAGCCCATGAGCAAGAGACCGTTGTTTTCCGTCATTGCAATTTCGGTGATCGCTTTTGCGGCCACCGGACAGGCCGCAAACGATGGCTGGCATTCCCGGTTTGCCCCGGACATCGCCACGGCATGGCAGGTGGATCATCCCGACGGAGACGATTTTCTCCCGCCCGACAGCGGACCAGGTCCGGTGACTTACGATCCGGCGCACCCCTTCATACCCACCGATCCGGCCGGAACGACGCAGCCCACTTACCGCATTGCGAAGCTCGACAATCCGATTCTTAAACCCTGGGCCGCGGAACAGATGAAGCGGGCCAATCAGGAGGTTCTGAACGGACGCATTCCCTATGTGCCCCGCGAGCGCTGCTGGCCGGCAGGCGTTCCGGCCTATGTTCTCGAACCCCCGTTCAATGTCACGATTTTCATCGAGACTCCGAAGGAAATTCTGATGGTTCATCAGCAGGACCAGCAGATACGCCGCATTTATATGAATGTGCCGCATACGGCGCATCCAATTCCGTCATGGACCGGCGAATCCGTCGGGCATTATGAAGGCGATGAACTGGTTGTCGACACTATCGGCCAGAACGATCGCACTTTTGTGGACAATTACCGCACCCCCCATACCGATAAACTTCACGTCGTCGAGCGCTTCAGGCTCATCAATGGCGGAAAGACTTTGATCGATACGATGAGGGTTGAGGATCCCGGGACGTTCAATATGCCATGGACCGCGGTGCAGCGATGGAAACGAACCAATCGCGGCCCGATCGAAGAGCTCAGTTGCGCGGAGAACAACGAAAACTTCTTCAATTACGATGTGCGTCCCATTCCCCAGGCGGCAAAGCCGGATTTCTGATCCAGGGAGCGAAGCATGACATCCAAAACAACGGTAGCGTTTGTGCTCTGCATCGCGGTGACATCAACCGTCAACACAGTGGAAGCTGCCTCGCCCGCCCCCGATCTGGCAGGAGCCTGGGCGCGTCTGACTTTCGGATTCGAACGACCTGCCGCAGGCCCCGGACCGATAGGCCGTTTCAACAATCAGCCAAATGCAGGCGGGAATTTCAATAATCCGATTTTGCAACCGGAAGCAGCAGCCGTTGTGAAAAGGAGCAACGAGACTTTGCGCCGCGGCGAAGATTACCCGAATCCATCGCTGAATTGCTGGCCGATGGTCTCGCCCTACATCTTTCGCGTGCAGGAAATGCAGCTGCTGCAAAAAAAAGGACGAGGTGGTGTTTCTGTTCATGCAGGATCATCAGGTACGCCGGGTGCGGCTGGCCACGCGGCATGCCACCGATGTCACTCCATCCTGGCGCGGCGATTTCATCGGCCATTATGAAGGCGATACGCTGGTCGTCGACACAGTTGGGGTCAAGTCCGGAGCTGAGCCCGTTCTGGACATGTATGGGTCACCGTATAGCGGGCTGCTGCACGTCGTCGAGCGATATCGTCTGGTTGATTACCAGGTCGCCAGGGCCGCGCAGCAAACAAACATTCGCGACGCGGGCCCCGTTGCTACGGAACAGGCCGCAGCAATCGATGAAAACTACAAGGGCAAGGGTTTGCAGATCGAGTTCACGGTGGAGGACAAGAACATGTTCAGGACGCCGTGGTCCGCTATCGTCACCTGGCGCCGTGCCGGCGGATGGGTTGAGAACGTCTGTGCCGAGAATACACATGAATATTACAATGGACGATCCACCGACATCCCCCGGGCGGACAAGCCGGATTTCTGATCGTTGCAGGGGGCCGACGAATGGCCTCAAAATCGATCATTCGGTAGTGGCGTAAGAACCAGCGGCACTTCTCCAAGTCAGGTCGTTGCTGCGATGCTCACAGGGCAAGCAAAAACGGCAACCCGAAGACCGCCGCATCGTCGACGCTATACTCTTTGTACGGATCAGGTGCTCCGATGGACCTTGCGACGGCGGCGGCTTATTACGCCAAGGCTGAGAAGGCCAGTTCCGAACAATGCTAAGGTGCCAGTCTCGGGAACAGAAGTGATGGCCGATGGCGCCGAGTTACCAATGCCTGGACTCACAATCACAGAATTGTCAGGATTTGCAGCTAAAAACACTGGGTCTATATAAATATAGGGGTCAATACTTGCGGCTGCACTATAGGGAAATCCAAGATAGGGATAATAGGCGTTTGCCTCAACCCCAATTATTATCGTGCCACTAACAGTGTCGCCGTTAGGAAAGGTAGGGACAAGTCCCGTCAGCAGAAAAGGATGAGTTCCGCATCCCGGCCCCGAAGGGCTGCCAACACAAATAAAACCGGCGCCGCCACTTGTCCCAGTTGGTGCGTAATTTAAACTGATTCCAGCTCTGCTGTTGGTATCACCCGATTGGGCCAAATCGGCTGTCCCCACAATATCAATGGGAACACTCCCTGAGTTGGGGCCAACAATCGTAAAATAATAGGTGATTGTTGAGAACCCTCCGGCAATCACAATGCCAGTAACGCCCGGACCAGCACATGACGCAATCGTGCAGGCTACACTCGCCGAGAGGCTTAGGTCAGGTCCGTCAACTGATGTCGCGGATGCTGAAAACCCACCATAGGACACGGAAAGATTTTGAGTTGTAAAGTCCTGCGTTGTCGGGCCAGTACCATCTGGCCGAAATGCATGGACATCTTTTTCGTATAGGGCGATGGGAACCGCATGCGCCGGTGCGAGCTGGACGACAGCAATGAAAGCCGCCAAAGCTGTAATCAACGCAACTCGCATTGGTACGCAAGCCCATAAAATTTGTTGCTTTGTTGAGGCCACGTTGTCCCCCTCTGTCTCTTATCGAGCGGGAGCGCGGACACGTTCAAATCTGTGTCGCCGATTATCTCTCAGCCACCGACGCCCATGGCGTATGTCGACGGTGACGAAAGGCTAGCAGGGTGGGCCACCGGAGTCTTGGTAAATTGGCCGCGCTTATCCCTGCCAAAGGTGGAATTGCAGCAACCGTCTCAACGGATGAGTTTGGAGAGGGTTATACCTGCGCGTTCATGGCGGGAAAAATGAAGGTCTGCCGTGCTCCGCAGCGGCCCTTCCCCTGGAACCGCGAGCGCCAGAAGCCCGCCTTAGTCCGCTATGCGCCCCATTCTCCCCTTCCGGATGAGCCCCAACGTGGTCTCTTGATCGCCACAATTAGACATAGCCGCGACGCGAAGATCGCCAAAATCGCATGGAATAAGCGTCTCTATCGCGAACGTAACTACATCGAGCGCATGATCGGGCATCTTAAGGTCAACCGGGCCATCGCCACCCGCTACGACAAACTCGCCCGATCCTTCCGCGATGTCCTTCATCTCGCTACGATCCGCAAATGCTGGCCCTTGGTGTTGTAAAGCCTTGCGGGCTTGGTGGGGGGAAGCTTGCGTGTTGTACCATAGAGCGGTACATATACGCATGTTTGGAGCCATCGTATGATCGTGAGCTTTCGGGACGAATGGCTGCGCGCCTTCTTCGTCGAGGACGTCCACTCGCGGAATATCCCGCCCGATCTTGAAAGCCGCCTCTTTCGGAAGCTCCAATTGATCGACGACGCGATGACCGATCAGGACTTGCGCGTGCCGCCCAGCAACCATTTCGAGAAGCTGCGTGGCAATCTGGCGAGATTCCATTCCATCCGCGTCAACAGGCAATGGCGGCTCGTCTTCCAATGGGACGATGGCCGGGGCGAGGCAGAGGGCGTCTATCTCGACGACCACAGCTACAGGTGAAGCGAGGCGAACCATGCTGACGACGAAGCGCAAGCCGGCCACAGTCGGCGAGATTCTCATCGAGGAGTTCTTGCAGCCGCTCGGACTGACCCAGGGCGCGCTGGCCAAGGCGATGGGCGTGCAGCGCAAGCACGTCAACGAGCTTTGCAAGAATTGCAGGAACGTGACAGCGGCGACGGCGCTGATCCTCGCTCGCGTGTTCGGCAACAGCCCGGAGTTTTGGCTGAACGTGCAGCGGCGGAGCGACTTGTGGGAAGCGATGCACAGTCCGAAGGAGCGTGAACGGATCAAACGCGCACGACCACTGGGGGCAACCGCATGACATATGCCGCCGCCATCCTGCCGCCGCCGGGAGGGGCCCCGCGATCTGCACCTGTTCTGCACCGAGCGAGATTCCGTCCCGTCGAGAGACTCTTCGGCCCACTCACCGACCCCCCGAAAATCAAACGCCTTCGACTCATCGTGATATACCGTCGCATAACGCACAAACTGGTTTTCTGATCGTTGCAAAGGGCCCATCCTGTATCTGCCCCACCCGGCCGCGATAACCGACTGAACCAGGTAGCTTTTCTTCGCCGCCTCGCTGGCCAGCCCTACACCACGGGAATTTTTGAGGGCACCTGTTCCGCACCTGAAATCCACCTCGGAAACGAGGGGGACGAGGCGCTGGTGATTGCCGAGCAGATTGACGTCTGATGTACCTGGGCTGAGCGGACATGCTCTGCCCGCCATCCTTGGCAGGAGTTCGCCAACTTCGGACTCCATGTTTCCTTCCGCTCGATGGTGTGAAGCCAGCGGAAGCAGCGCATGACTTCATTGCGAACGTCCAATTGGGATGTTTCAGACGGTTTTGAGCAATTCCGACACGGTATGGAGCAACTGATCGGCCGCAAACGGTTTTTCCAGCGCGGCGCTTGCGCCCAGCCCCGTCGCTGCACGCAAATAAACCGCTGGGCCACCGCCTGAGATCGCAAGTATGGGGACTGACGGATCTTCCTTGCGCAGCGTTCCAATCGTCTCGATCCCTTCTTTATTTGGCATCACGAGATCAGAGATGACCAGCGCCGGACGGGATTGGTGGAAGAGCTCTATTCCCTCTTTGCCATCCTTTGCCTCATGCACCGTGTGACCGGCGCCATTGAGAATGCGGGTGAGGAGACGGCGCATCTGAGGGTCGTCGTCGATGATCAGGATATCCGCCTCACCACACCTTTCGTTTCTGATACACCTCGAAGCCCCTCACCGCTGCCATAGCGAATGAGGCAAATCAATCTGGCAGCGCAGGACTTGATTTGAGATAATGATCTTTCGGGTTCGCTCTATGCATGCCAGCCGCAATGACGATAGTTGGACCTGTTCTGACAGCCGCAAAATTGAAACTCCAGTAGCATTTTTCATTGTGACCCCACACCTCCCAATGACTTGGATCAAATCCCTGATGCGTCTGCGGTTCTATTGTTTGAATCATGTTATTGGGGCTTGCAGATGCGATCCGGAAACCAGCTTGCGAAGCGAATCCTTCCTGCGCTGTTGCTTACAGCGCCACCTCTAATAGCGGGCTGCATGCACGCCGGCATTTTCGAGCCACTGAGAGAAGTGGAGTGTCTTGAGCGCGCAAGAATTTCATTGGAGGAGGCGATTGCGATCGCGCAACAAAACGGCGGAACGGTAGTAGATGCTGATTACCGGCAGGACGAAGAACTGGGCTGTCTGCGCGGAAAGGCTGGCGCGTACGACATCACTGTGGCCGATGGCCCGAAGATAACCACTGTCTCCATCGACGCCGCTTCAGGCAAACCCGACAATCGCGAGTTGGCAGAAGTCATGAGTACATTGTTTGAAGAAGGTCTTCATTTCGAGGGCAGCCCGTCGGATATGGCCCGTATTGCACCGGCCCTGTCCATCAGCATGTCCGAAGCCGTCGAGCGTGCAAAAAGCCACGGTGGAATGGCTCTTAGCGCGTGGATTGATCGCAACGGTCAAACTATTGGCTATGCCGTAAAGATCGTGCAACAGGGAAGAGTGCATACGATTTGGATCGACGCGACGTGATCTTAAGAACCGTTACTGAAACCATCCTTGTGATCGGGGGCAGCAGAAACTTTCTTCCTCTGTAGTTGGACTGCCATGTTATTCGACGCACTGGGGGCAACAACATGACATATGCCGGCTAACTCGCCGAACCGCGGAAAATCAAACGCCTTCTCAACTCACCGTGATATATTGTCGCCACACAAACCAGTTTTCTGAAGCGTGTCGCGAATGAGCAGATTTTGCCGGCTTCTTGGGATCGGTACGGTCATTGCCGTTTCAACGCTTGCCACATCTGCCGGTGCGGGCGATCGCCGGGATAGCGTACCCGGCTTCGCAGGCATCTGGGCGCGCACAACCTTCGGCTACGACCTTGCGCAATCAGGTCCGGGTCCGCTGAAAAATCTGGCGCGGCGGCCGAACGGCAGCGGTGATGCGTTCAAGCTCGTCGGCGACTACAACAATCCGATCCTCCAGCCCTGGGCCGCCGGTATCGTGAAACAGCATGGCGCCATTTCGCTCGCGGGCAATTCCTATCCCGATCTGTCCAACGAGTGCCGGCCCCTGCCACCACCGTACATTCTGCGAGTCGCGCAGATGCAGATGCTCCAGGAGAAGAACCGCATAACAATATTGTACATTCAGGACCATCAGTACCGTCAGGTGCGCCTCAATGATTCCCATCCCGCGCGCGTTACTCCATCCTGGTATGGCAACTCGGTCGGTCATTACGAAGCCGGCAGTCTTGTGATCGATACCGTCGGCATCAGAACGCGGGCGGGATCCATGATCGATATGTACGGAACGCCATACAGCCCGGCCCTTCATGTGATCGAACGTTATCGGCTCATCGACGGAGAGGCTGCGAAAGAGGCGCAGGAGAGAAGCGAACGCGAATACGGACGGCCGACCACGGAGCCGGTCTATGTCGATTTCGGCTATCGTGGCAAAGGCCTGCAGGTCCAGTTCACCGTGGACGATCCCGGTGCCTTCACCCGGACCTGGAACAGTTCCGTGACCTACCGGCGGTCTTCGTCCCCGGAATGGGGCGAGATTGCCTGCGCCGAAAATACAACCGAATATTACCCCGGCGCGACATTGACCGTGCCCACAGCAGACAGGCCTGATTTCTGATGACCCGGATACCGTACTGGATTTGCGTTTTTGCTCTCGCGACCTCCGCTTCTGCCCTGTGGCAGTCCCGCGGAGCGGCCGATTCTCCGATTCCGAAATCTCTCTCACTCCGATACGGGCTGGTTTCCGGTGGGCGACGACTTCATTCCGCCAGGCTCGGGACCGGGTCCTGTCGTGTCGGACCCCGCGCATCCCTATTACAGCAACCAAAGCGGCAGGCAGGCGACCTATCGGGTCGCGGACCTGAAAAATCCCATCCTGAAGCCGTGGGTGATTGATCGCCTGAAAATCGCCAATGCCAATTCGATTTCCGGCCAGGTGCCCTTTTCGCCGCGGGAAACCTGCTGGCCCGCCGGTGTGCCCGGATTCGACGTCTTCTCCCGGCTGCGACCGGTTTATTTTCTGCAGCGCCCGAACAAGGTTGTGATCATCAATGAAGGCGATCAGCAATCGCGCCGCGTTTATCTGAACGTGCCGCACTCCGATCATCCAAAGCCGTCCTGGTACGGGGAATCCGTCGGCCATTATGAAAACGGCGACCTCGTCATCGACACCATCGGGCTGAACGACAAAACCTATGTCGACAACTACCTGACTCCGCACACGACCGCGCTGCACGTGGTCGAACGCTTTCATCCCGATGCTTCCGGCAACACTCTGGACCTCACGATAAGCGTGGAAGATCCTGGCGCCTTCAACGCGATATGGACGGCGCGCCAGATTTATCATCGCAGACCGCAGAAAGTCATGGAGGAGGCCGTTTGCGCCGAAAACAACGTGGATTTCTTCGGCCAGGGTTTTCTTCCAATTCCAGAGGCAAAAGCGCCGGACTTCTGAGGATCTGTCCCATATCCGCATTCTTCGACGACGAAATCGTGCCTTTGCCCCAGGCGGCAAAGGCGGAATTCTGAGTCCGGCGCAATCCCGTGGAGAGCATCTTCGGATGGATCGAACACACGGGGACGAGCCAATGGGTTCGCGGTGGCTCATTCGCATTTCCCCTGATCCTGACGGCGCATGTTCAGTGGTTTCGATGCAAAGCGTTCAACCCGCCATTCAGCTAGCTTTCAGTCTGGCGGCAGCTTCCCACCAGCTTCATATGCGAACAAAGTCCCGTTCGGCGAGAGCGGAGTAAGCGTGGAAGATCGCCGAAAACAATGTGGATTTCTTCGGCCAGGGTTTTCTTCCAATTCCTGAGGCAAAAACGCCGGACTTCTGAGGAGCTGTCCCATGTCCGCATTCTTCGACGACGAAATCGTGCCTTTGCCCCAGGCGGCAAAGGCACGATTCTGAGTCCGGCGCAATCCCATGGAGCGCTTCTTCAGCTGGATCGAACAGACGGGGATGAGCCAATGGGTTCGCGGCGGCTCATTCGCATTTCCCCTGATCCTGACGGCGCATGTTCTGGGCGCCGGGTTTATCGCAGGAACCGGTGCGGCCGTCGCGCTGCGGCTCCTCGGAATCGCACGCGGCGTGCCGGTTTCGCTGTTTGAGAGGTTTTATCCGGTGCTGTGGTGGGCTCTCGCCCTCAATATTGCGTCAGGTCTGCTGCTGCTCGACGCCTATCCGTACAAGGCCTTCACCAATCCGGTCTTCTACGCCAAACTTTCGCTGATTGGCTTGGGCGTTTACCTCGCCGTCAGGATCAGGGATAGCGTTCTGCGAAGGCCGGCGTGGCAGCATCCGGGGCACGCCGCCGTCGTTCAAAATGCGAGATTGCTGGCCGTGCTGTCACTGTCTTGCTGGGCCGGTGTGCTGATTGCCGGCCGTTTGCTCGCCTATACGTACAAATGGCTGCTCGTCGGCGTACCGGGCGGATTTTAGGGCATGTTCACCGAACCGCTGACGGCGCAGCCCTGGGAACAGTGGATTCGCGCGAGCGCGCTGCACCACTTCATCGCCGACCATGGCCAGTGGTTATGGCCGGCACTGCAATCGATTCACTATCTCGGCTTTTCAATGCTGCTTGGAACCGTGGGCCTCTTCGACCTGCGCGTTCTGGGCATGGCCAGGCAAATTGCTCCGGCAAAAATGCATCGCCTGATTCCGTTTGGCATCGCGGGATTTGCCGTGAATCTGCTGACCGGAATCGTGTTCTTTTTCGGTTTTCCGGAACAGTATTTTTACAACCCGTCGTTCCAGCTTCTGGTCACCTTCGTGGCGATCGCAGGCGCCAATGCCGCGCTGTTTTACGTTACACCGGCATTTGCTGACGTGAAGCACCTCGAACCGGGAGAAGATGCGCCGTTGCGCGCGAAACTGATTGCCGGCACTTCGCTGTCCTGCTGGATCGCGGTGCTGATTTGCGGGCGGCTGATTACGTTTTTTCGCCCGCCGTTTTTCCACTGACTTCAGCACTGTCCGGGTACGGCATGAGACGCCTTGCGATGGTCGCCGCTTGCCGCCGGCGTTGCAGCCAGGGCGCAATGAACCACAAACCGGCAACCACGATGACGGGTACCGGAAGCAAAATCATCATCACGTAGAGTTCTTCGGCCCAATCGAGTTTTGCGTTCCATTCCACGGATCGGCCTCGCAGTTCCGGGCCAAAATGCCCGAATCGGCAGCGTTCAAGCTGACACAAAATCATATTTTGAGACACGAAGCTTCGCAATCCACCCCGTACTTGCGATTGCCGTTGGGCGTGGCAACGCCTAAAATTTCATTCACGTTAGCGCACAACGAAACAAACATGGAGGGCGCCACCGCATGAAGACGTTGCCACGATGGCTCGCAAGCCTGGCGCTGCTTTCCGGCTGGTACGGTCTCAGTTCGCTTCCCGCCGCAAGTGAACCGGATTCACCGTCAAGCGCAATTCCGAAACTCGCATCTGCCAATTTCGGCTGGCAGACCAATGTCGCGGATTGGCAGAATCCTCCGCCCGGAAACGGTCATGGTCCGATTCCCGACGATCCCGATCATCCCTTCCTCAGCAATGCCGACGCGGCAAGGAAGGGCGCGCAACCGACGCTTCGCATCGGCAACAGCAAAGATCCCATACTGAAGCCCTGGGCCGCAAACCTGATGCAGGCTTCGAATGAAGAGGCGCTGAAGGGGCTTCGGCAGGTGCCCTTTGCAGCCCAGGCCCGCTGTTATCCCGGTGGCGTTCCCGGCCAGCTGCTGTTCCCCTTCGAGCCGTTTTATTTTGTCCAGACTCCCCGGGAAGTCTGGATGATCTGGCAGCGCGACCATTTGGTTCGCCGTGTCTTCCTGACGGACAGGCATTCGCCGCACGTACAACCGTCCTGGTTCGGCGAATCGATCGGCCACTATGAAAATGGCGATACTCTTGTCGTTGACACCATCGGGCTTTCAACGAAGAACAGCTATATCGATAATTTCCGCACGCCGCACTCCGTGAAGCTGCATGTGGTCGAACGTTTCACCGTCAGCCCGGACGCGAAGAACCTGACTGCCCTTGCCACGGTCGATGATCCGGATACCTTCAACGCGCCGCTCACATTGCAGCAGCGCTGGTTCAGGGTGGATCATCCGATCGCCGAAACCGTCTGCGCGGAAAATAATGAGGATTTCTTTCATCAGAATCTGTTTCCGCTGCCCGAAGCCCGGACAGCGGATTTTTGACTTTTAAAGTCATCAGGAGAACCGGATGCTGAATTCCCGTCGCTTTGTTTCAACATTCGCCAAATGCACCGTCGCGGGGATGAGCCTCGCTTTGCTGGCGCAGTTGCCTGCATCTTCGGCTCAGGCGCAGAGGCGGGGTGAACCGGAATTGGTGGATCGCAGTCAGCCCGCCGATCTGGACTACACGGTTACGAAGAACGGGATTCCCAATCTTTCGTCGACACAATTCGCGTGGCTCTCCGACGGCGCGGACTGGAAGGATCCTCCTGCGGGAACGTCGGGTCACGGCCGCATCAAGAACGATCCCGACCATCCGTTTCTCGGCAATGTGGAAGCGATACGCTCCGGCCGCCAGCCGACGCTCCGGATCGGCGATTATCGCGACCCGGTGCTCAAACCCTGGGCGGCCGATTTCATGAAGGCGACCAATGACGAGGCGCTCTCGGGCAAGCTCGATGTGCCTTTTGCCGCGCAGGCCCGCTGCTGGCCGGGTGGCGTTCCGGGGCAGCTGCTTTATCCTGCCGAACCGGCCTATTTCATCCAGACGCCGAAAGAGGTCTGGATGGTCTGGCAGCGCGACCACATGGTCCGGCGCGTTTATCTCAGGGATCGGCATTCGGAAAACCCGGTGCCGCAGCCCTTTGGAGAATCCATCGGCCACTATGAGGGCGACGACACTCTGGTCGTCGACACGATCGCGCTCACAACCAAAAACAACTTCATCGACAATTTCCGTACCCCGCATTCTCCGAAGGAACACGTTATCGAACGCTTCAGAATTTCGCCCGACGGCAAGTCACTGAGCGCCGTCGTGACGGTCGATGACCCGGACACGTTCAACGAGCCGCTCCACATGATGCAGACCTGGCACAAGGTGCGAAACCCGCTGATCGAGACGGTTTGCTCCGAGAACAACAATGACGCGATTTTCTTTCACCAGAAACTCTTTCCGATTCCGGAAGCAACCAGAGCGGATTTCTGACCGGAGGTTCACTTGCGTCCCATTCATTTTGGCATTATCGGCCTCTGCGCATTTTGCGTCTCTCCGGTTTCAGATGCGGTCGCGCAAAACGGGATTCCGGATTTTTCGCCCGATCCGGCCGTCGGATGGCTTGCCATGGGCACCGACTTCAGAGCTGTTCCCGGTGGACCTCAGCCGGTGACGGATGACCCGACCCATCCCCATGTCGGCAACGGTCGGGGAAAACAGTCAACCTTCCGCGTCGCCGATATCAACAATCCCAATCTGACGGATTTTGCCAGGGAGGGCCTGAAGAAGACCAACGAAGAGGTTTTCCGGGGCAAAGCCGTATTTTCACGCGAGGCGCGCTGCTGGCCGACGGGTGTGCCGACCTACGATCTCAACCAGGCGCAACCGATCTATTTCATCCAGAGGCCAAAGGAAGTTGTGATCGTCTGGCAGCTGGATCATCAGGTTCGTCACATCTACCTCGATGTTCCCCACAGCTCCAATCCCGGGCTCTCATGGTACGGTGAATCGGTGGGGCATTATGAGGGCGATACGCTGGTTGTGGATACAATCGGCCAGAATACGAGTACCTATATCGACAATTACCGCACGCCTCACAGCGAGAAACTGCACGTCACCGAGCGCTTTCATCTGACCAATGGAGGCAGGAATTTGCAAGCGGACATCGTTGTCGACGATCCTGCAACCTACAAACAGCCGCTCAAAATCCTTCAGACATGGAGGCGCGTGGCCCAGGGGCCGATGGCCGAATTGTCATGTGCCGAGAGCGGGCCGGGATTGTTCGACTTTGATGTAGAACCCATTCCGACGGCTGCGCGAGCCGATTTCTGAAACTGCGAGGGGTCGATGGCGAAATTCACATTCCATGCAGCTGTGCTCCTCGCGCTGTCGGCATTTCCGGTTTCGGGCGCATCCGCCCAACAGAAAATTCCGGACTTCTCGCCGGATCCGACGGTCGGCTGGCTTGCGGGCGGGACCGAATTCACCGCCATGCCCACGGGTCCCCATCCCGTCACACCGGACCCGGCGCATCCCTATGTACCGAACGGGCGCAGGGGGCAGCCGACGCTTCGCGTCGCGGACCTGGACAACCCGATCCTGCAGCCCTGGGTAAAGGATGCGCTGCGCAAAGTGAATGAACGCACACTCTCGGGCAAAGGCGATAATTTTCCGCCGCAGGTGCGCTGCTGGCCACTCGGCGTACCGGCCTTTCTGCTTTATCCGGCACAGCCCATTTACATCGTGCAGACGCCCCGGGAAGTGGTGATGACCTGGCAGGCGGACCATATGGTCCGCCACATCGAGCTGACGGACCGGCATTCGGCCAATCCGCAGCCTTCCTGGTTCGGCGAATCCATCGGCCATTATGAGAATGGAGATACGCTGATCGTGGATACCATCGGGCTCAACACCAGAACATTCGTGGACAATTATCGTACTCCGCACACAGACAAACTGCATGTCGTCGAACGATACAGGCTTGTCAATGCGGAAACGCGAATTGATGTGACCGTGACCGTCGAAGATCCCGGCGCCTTCACCACACCATGGTCGGCGAAGCAGACCTACCGCCGAATTGAGATCGGCCCGATGCAGGAATCAACCTGTATCGAGGGTAATTTCAACTATTTCAATTTTGATTTCGATCCGCTTCCGACAGCGGCAAGATCCGATTTTTAGCCGGCCGAAAACCGCCACAGTTCGAAAAGGAATCCGAGTGACCATGCCTTCGCGTAATCCTTCCGCCATTGTGATCGCAGTAACCGCCTCTATCATGGCGGCGTTCGTCGTTGCGGCTGCGACGCCCGGCACACCGTCCACAAAAACCGGAATCCCCGATTTTTCTTCGCTGCAGGATGGCTGGATCGCCATCAATTCGGATTTCACCCCCGTGCCTGGCCCCGGACCAAAGCCCGTGACCTTCGATCCGAAATATCCATTCCGCCGGAATGACGAACCCGGTCCGGCGACCTATCGCGTCGCCGACCTGAACAATCCCAATCTGAAGCCCTGGGCAATCGCCGAACTGAAGAAGTACAACGACCTTGTCTTCGCCGGTCAGCTTGGCACTACGCCGCGCTGGAACTGCCTGCCCGGCGGCGTTCCGGGATTTTCGCTGTTTGTCGTTGAACCGGTCTACATCGTGCAATCGCCAAAACAGGTGCTGCTGATCTATTCGGGCAATCGCGAAGTCCGCCGCGTCTATATGGACGTGCCGCACAGCAAGAACCCGGCACCCTCCTGGTACGGCGAATCCGTCGGGCACTATGAAGGGGATTCTCTCATCGTCGATACCATCGGACTGTCACCCAAGGCCGTCATCGACAACTATCACACGCCCCACACGACCGCGCTTCATGTCGTGGAGCGTTACCACCTGATCGATGGCGGCAGGCAGCTTGAGACGGTTCTTACCGTGGAGGACCCGGGCACCTTCAATCAGCCCTGGCAGGCGGTGCAGCATTACACGAAAGCCCGCAACCGGCCGATGCTGGAAGAGAACTGTTCCGAAAACAACGACAACATCTTCAGTCTCCCGGGTTGGGAGGGTGCTCCGGCTGCGGACAAGCCGGATTTTTGAAAACTGCCCATGTTCTTCAGAACGCGCCTTGCGCTTCGATGCCGGAAGAAGCCTGCGCCGAAAATCCGGGGTGACCGATCGGACTTCTGAGCGTCGCCGCCGTCACGGTGCGATTTCTTCCAGACGCCGATTGCGCGTTTCGATCGCCTGCGTCGCGACGATTCCGCCAAACACGGCGATAGCGGCGAACATCAGGAAAACCGGGCCGATGCCGGTTGCGACCATCATCAACCCAACCACAGTGGGGCCTGCCGCAGATGCGAGCCGCAACCAGCAGGTCGCCGCGGCCGTCCCGAGCGCGCGCATTCGAGTGGGGTATATTTCTGGCGTGTAGAGATAGAGCACGGTGTTGATCGTGCTCATCACGCCATAGCTCAGCGTCACGCCCGCGATCACGCGCGTCACATCACCCGTACCCGTCATTCCAAGAACCGCCAGGGGAATCGCGCCGAGCAAAAAGCACGCCACCATCCAGGCCCGGCGGCCCACGCGATCGATGACGAACACGCACAGCAGCAGAACCAGAATTTGCGTCGCGTTCGTGAGCAGCGCTGCGTTGAGCGAGGTTTGCAGGGGCAGATGATAGACCGTGTTGTAGAGAGTGGGCATCCAGTTGTTCAGGCCGTTGGTCACTCCATAGGCCGTCGCCCATATCATCCATGCGATCACCGTGCGGCGGCGGTAAACCGGTGAAAACAGCTCGCTCCAGCGGCTCTTCGGCGCCGGTCCCGCAACGGCGAGCGCCTGCGGTGCGACAGGATTACGCAATGTGGTGCTCTTCTCGAGCTCTCGGATGATTGCTTCGGCTTCCGCATATCTGCCCCGCCGGATCAGCCAGCGCGGCGATTCCGGCAAACGCGACACCAGCAATGTGATGACAATTCCCGGTATGGTGCCGATGATGAACAGCACGTTCCAGCCATAGACCGGAACCAGTTGCGCCCCCAATACGGCTGCGGCCAGAAAGCCGATCGGGAAGATCAGTTCATACAGCATGAAAAACCGGCCGCGGCCATGAGCGCGCGACAGCTCATTCACATAAGTCGCCGCGACAGGCATTTCGCCGCCGACGCCCACCCCCTGCACAAGGCGGCATACGAACATCTGCGCAAAATTACCGGTAAACGCGCAGGCGAGACTGACAACAGCCATGATGAGCGTTGCATAGGTCGCGCTCATCACGCGGCCGATTTTCTCTCCCAGCCATCCGAAGATCAGTGCGCCGGCGAACTGCCCGATATAGCTCGCGGCAAGAAGGTAACCGACCTGCGCCGGAGTAAGGTGCCAGAGACGCACCAGAACCGGAGTTGCGGAGGCAAGAGAAAGCGCGCTGAAGGCATCGAAAAAGGTCGCGCTTCCCATGATGACACGCGGCCGCACATGCCAGCGCGAAAACGGTACCGATTCGATGCGCGCAATCAGCTCGGCAGCTTTGGCCGAATCCGCGGCCGGCGCGCGCTGCGCCTCCGCGGGCGTTTCGGCCAGCGCTTCGACCGTCATCCGGCGCGTTCCAGCATGTCCGCAATCCCGGCCGCAATTTCACCCGGGCACTGTATGGGAGTCAGATGCCGGCCGCCCTTGATGATCGTGAGCGTGGATTGGGGTATGGCCTCGTGCAGCGCCTTCGACATTGCGGGTGGTGTCGCGCGGTCTTCTTCACCGACGAGAATCGACACCGGCATATGGAAACCGGGCAGATAATGACGCAGATCCGCGTCTCCCAGCAGTGCGCAACTCGCAGCATAGGAATCGAAATCGTTGGCCAGGAAGGCTTTCCTGGCGTTTTGCACCGGTTGGGAATTGGCCGCCGCAAAATTTTCGGAAAACCAGCGATCAAGTTGAAAATCGATCAGGCCCTGCATGCCTTTCGCGCGTGCCGCTGCTGCGCGCTCGCGGAATTGCTTGGGCGCATCGGCGCCATACCAGGCGGTTGTATCGATCAGGACAAGGCCGCGGGCCTTCTCCGGATAAAGCCCGCCGAATGCCTGGGCGACGCAGCCCCCCAGCGAACAACCGGCCACCACCGCGTCCTTCCAACCCAGATGGTCAAACAGCCGGGACAGGTCGCTCGCGAAAAGCTCCGCCGTGTAATCCATGTGCGGCTTGCCGGAACGTCCATGCCCGCGGCAATCATAGGTGAGTATCCGGGCGCGACCTGACAATCGCTCCACAACCCCGCTCCAGACCGAGCGATCCAGCGCCAGCGAATGGATCAGCGCCAGGTGTGGCGCTGCTTTCACAGCGGGGGTGTGGAGCGAATATGAAATGGCGCATCCATCGGCGGTGGAAACACTCCCCTGTTCTGCATTCATCTGCCAGGCCCAGTTCATCGATTTGACAACCCGGCTTAGTTTTAGCGCGCTTTTCGCAGAATCCGCCAATGGAACGGCCAATTGCGCCTTGCAGCCTGTTCAGCTTCGTTTTACGAACTTCGATTGTAAATTCCTCATGGAGACCCCATGCACCGCCGGCGATTTCTCGAGACACTGGGTGGCGCCGCGGCGCTGCCTGCACTCGCATCGCTGAGCGCCTTTGGTGCTGAGCCCGTTCCGCTCACTTCCGGATTGCCCACCGGCGCGTACGGCGTCGCCCGGATGGGAACCCTTCCAGGCAAGCGCCCTTTGATCGAGTTGACGGCGCGGCCGCCAAACTATGAAGTCCCCCCTGTCCGCCTTTGCGACACTGTTCACACCCAACGACCTGTTTTTCGTCCGCTATCACCTCGCCGGAATTCCACCGCAGATTGACATTCAGCAATTCCGGATTGCCGTTACCGGGGAGGGCGTGGCCACTCCGCTGCAGTTGAGCTTTCAGGATCTGCAACAGAATTACGAGCAGGTTGAACTACCCGCGGTGTGCCAGTGCTCGGGCAACCGGCGCGGCCTGTCGGACCCTCATGTGCCGGGCGTTCAATGGGGCCTCGGCGCCATGGGCAGTGCGCGATGGCGCGGTCCGCGGGTCAAGGACATCCTCGCAAAAGCCGGAATCAAACCCGGCATAGTCGAAGTCGTGTTCAACGGCGCCGATGGCCCCGTACTGACCACCACACCGGATTTCCAGAAAAGCTTACCCGCTTCCAAAGCGATGGATGAAAACACCATCGTCGCGCTTGAGATGAATGGCGCGCCCCTGCCCTATTTGAACGGTTACCCCGCGCGCCTGATCGTGCCCGGCTGGACGGGCACCTACTGGATGAAACATCTGGTTTCGATCGAGCCGGTGATGAAGCCGTTTGACGGCTTCTGGATGCGCGGCGCGTATCGCATCCCGACCGGCCTGTTCCCGACGGTGCAGCGCTTCGCCAGCCAGGAAAACGAGATGACCACTCCGATTACGGAAATGGTGGTCAACTCACTGATCACCGGTCCCGCGGAGGGTGCGCGCTTTCGTTCCGGCGAACCGGTCACCGTGACGGGCCTGGCCTGGGATGGTGGTTACGGAATCCGTTCGGTTGCGGTTTCGACCGACAGAGGCAAGACCTGGAACGAGGCGACACTCGGTGAAGATCCGGGACGGTTCGTCTTCCGCCCCTGGACTTACCGCTTTACTGCGGGTGCTGCCGGGTCGCAGAGCATACTCGCCAAGGCCAGTAACCGCCTGGGCGAGACGCAGACCGAAACTTTGATCTTCAATGGCGCCGGCTATCACAACAATGTCGTGCGCGCCACAACCATCGTGATCGTATGATAACGGCCAGACCCCGCATGAAAAAAATCGGCGCTGCAATTGTTCTGCTGATGCTGGCCGCGCCGGCGGCTATTGCCGCGGAGAGAGCCATCGCGTTGAAGGATGCGCCCGGCCGCGACACGGTCGAAGGCATATGCTCCGGCTGTCACAGCGTTGATTACATTCCGCTCAATTCGCCCTTCATGAACCGTCAGGTATGGACGGCGGAAGTCAACAAGATGATCAATGCTTATGGCGCGCCGATTTCCCAAACCGACGCGGCAAAGATCGTCGATTATCTCGCGGCCAATTACGGCCAGCCATGATCGCGTCAAAGCGAGCCGCTGTTTGCCAGCAACACGCCGCCGGTCACCAGAATGGCGCTGATTCCCTTTTGCAGCAGGTTGCGTGCGGACAGGTCTTCGCGCCCCAGCTTCGGGAAGAACTGAGTCAGCAGCACCCCGAAAAGAAATACGAATAAGGTGGTTGTGGACGAAATCGCGGAAACCAGTGCGACGGGCGACAGCAGCAACGCGAAGCGTACGGCCAATCCTCCGCCCAAATTCATCAGCTCATTGGCCGCATTGATGCCCATCACCGCGCCGGGACTGCGCATGAACAGGTCCAGAAATTCGCGCAGTCGGGCCGGCACGCAGAGGATTCCCGCGCCGAATGCCGCCTCGCCCACGAACATCCAGAATGTGGTGCTCCAAAATCCCGTCTGAACTGCGAAAAGTTTGAACAGCACGGCCGAGAGCGCGAGAATCAGAGTGGATGCCGCCATCAGCAAAAGCAGCCGCAGTTTGAATTGCCGCATGAAACTGCGTCCATGCATGGAAACCGCAACGGCGCCCGCAAGTATCAGCGCAACCCCGCCGAGTTGCGCCCATGTCAGGACTTCGTGCAGAAAAAGATAGGCGAGGATCAGCGTGAACACCGTGGAAAACTGGAACAGGGGCGCGACGACGGAAGCCTCGTCCGACTGCACGGCGCGCAGGTAGAACAGCATCGCGCCCATATACATCGCGCCCGACAACGCCACGATTCCCGCTTCAGCATATGAAAGCAGAATGACCGAAGGCTGAAACAGCCAGATCAGCGGCAGCGCGATTACGCTCACGATCGCGGTGAAGACCATCAGCACCGCAGTGTCGCTGTGCTTGAAATATCGCTCAACCAGATATTTGTCGATGTGGGTCGATGCCCCCCAGGAGACCGGCCCGAGAAGCGCAAACATGATCCAAAGCATGAGCCATCTGCGCTTGGCGCTTCGATCCGGTCAACCGTTATCGGAATGCCGGAAACCGGTTCAGCGAGACTAAGGGAAATTGCTTAAGCATCACTACGCATTTCGCGCGCCTGCGTTTTGCGCAATTGTTTCCGCGCAATCCGCGAGGAAATTGGAATGAACGCCTGGGCCCGAATCGAATACGGAACTCCGCTGGTCAATCCGACTGTCGTGTTGAACGCACTCGCCGCAGCGAAACAGCCTCCGGCGAATGCGGCCGCGAAACATGAGGTCGAATTTCTGCTGCGCGGGCTCGGAGCCATGCTGAACTTTGCCAAAGGCACCACGATCTTCAGCGCGGGCGGAAATGCCAACGCCGTTTACCGCGTGGTGTCGGGCGTCGTCGCGTTATGGCGCAATCTGCCCAATGGAAAGCGGCACATTGTCGATTTCCGCCTGCCAGGCGAATTCTTTGGCGTCGTCCATCGCCCCACCGAAATCCTCAACGCCGAAGCGACTGCCGATTGCACAGTTACCGCGTACCGGCGTGGACATGTGGACGAGATTTGCGACGCTATCCCCTCTTTCCGGCGTTCGATCACGACGCTGACCGCCGAACCAGTGCCGTCCCGCAGCGAAGCCGCAGCGGCGGAAGAACGCACAGCCAAAGAGCGCATCGCCGAATTCCTGCTTCGTATCGCAGATCGCGCCGCCCAGTCCGGCGAAATTGCGCTCCCGTTCTCCAGCCGCGATGTCGGCGAACGCATCGACGCGCCGCGCGAACTGGTCGTGAGCGGGCTGCGTGATCTCGAAAATACCGGCGCGATCATGCGCACGAGCGACGGCGGGTTGATGGTGCTCGACCACGCGCTTCTTCAGTCGCAAGTCTGACCGGAAGGAACCCTGCAGATGACTAGTGACACACACTCCGACCGCACGATTTGGGCTATTCTGATTTTGGCGATTCTCGCGATGCTCGCGCTTGCTTCGCGGCCGGCATCCTGAGACCGGCATTTTGAGAACTGGCGGTTACGGCGCGATCCCTCCTCCTGCTCGTGCCGAGCCGTCGTTTCCCCGGTCGCCGCCTTGCTGCGGCGGCCGGGGTTTTAAACTCCGGAGCGGGAAGGCCGCTCTAACTCATTTGGATTGCCGCATTTTCTTCGCCGAAGTGTCGGCCACTTCGGCGGAAAATGCTTCAGGCCAGGGCCTTTTTGACCCGCTCCGGCGTGAAGGGCACGCGGCGCAGTCGAACACCGGTCGCGTCGAACACCGCATTTCCGATTGCCGCGGGAACCAGCCCCAGGGCCATTTCTGCCGCCCCGGACGGCGCGGCTTCGGGCCGTTCAATCAGATGCACTTCAATGATTTGCGGAATCGCATCCATGTGCAGCACCGGATAGCTGATCCAGTCAACGCTGGTCACCATTTGATCGTCAAAACGCACTTCTTCGAACAGAGCACGGCTGGTGCCATAGACCAGTTGCCGTTCGATCACGTGGCGCAAAGTCTCCGGATTGACGATCAGCCCGTTGTCATGCGCGCAGACATAGCGCACCACCTCAATCACACCGCTATCCCGGTGCACTCTTATCTCCGCGACCAGTGCAATGAAGGTATCGAAATGACGCCGGAACGCGATGCCCCGGCCGGTTGCAACCGCCGCATTTCGGCCTTCACCGCGCGGTGAAGGCCTTTCGTCCCAGCCGGATTTTTCCGCCGCCACGCGAACCGCGTCACGGTCACGCGGATGGGTCAGATAGCGCAGCCGGAACTGCACCGGATCGGCGCCTGTCGTGGCGGCAACTTCGTCGATAAAGGACTCGCTGCCGAACAGAATCGGCGGGCCATAGGGGTCGCGCAGATGGGTGGTGCGCAGCGGTGAGGCGCGCGCCATCAGCGGGGGAATGATCTCCCAGCCCAGCCTTTTGTGGTCGAACGTGTAGGAAGCAACCGGAATCTCGAACGACAATTCGGGTTCAAGCGGCACGCCAAGCAGATGGCCGGCGAGAACATGGGCCGGCTTGCCCTCATTTGTGGCGGTGTCCAGGCGCGAAAACGCCTTGCTGATATTCTCGTACGCAATCACCCTGCCGTCAGCGCCGATACCCGCCCGGCTCCGGTTCACCGAGGCCGTCCCTTTCGGATCCCAGGCGAGCCCTTCATGGCGCATATACTGCACCCGCACGGGGCGCTTCAGATGCTGTGACAGAACGGCGGCATCTGCGGTCGCATCGCCCTGGTCGTTGCGGCCATAGGAGCCCGTACCGAACATCCAGATGGCCCGCACTTTTTCAGTCGGCAGGCCCAGCAGTTTGGCGACTCCGTCGCGCGCATAATGCGGCTTCTGCGTGCTGGTCCAGATGGTCGCTTCACCGTCCATGACATCCGCCAGACCACAACCGGGTCCCGTGCTCGCATGTGACTGCGTCGGATATTCGTATTCGCCCTCGATAATCCGGACCGCCTCCTTCAGGCCGTCTTCGACATGTCCGTTCTCCGCCTGGATAAAGCGCTTGATGACAGGCGCGTTGCGGATGTGTTCATGCAATCCGTCATTACCCGGGAAATCCGGATGCGATTCGGACCATGTCACGCGCAGTTCCTGCGCGGCCCGGATCGCGTTCCATTCCTTCGGCGCCACGACGGCCAGAAAATTTTTGATCCAGACCACCTGAGCGCCCGGAACGTCCCGGATCGAAGCTTCATCGACGGAGACCGGGACCGCACCTGCCACGGCCGGCCGGATCATCCGCCCATGCAGCATCCCGGGCAGCCGCATATCGGCAACCATGTCGAGTTGTCCGAAGACCTTCTTCGGCAGATCCTTGCGGCGGATCGACTTTCCGATGACTTTGAATTCGGTGTACGGTTTGAGCCCGGCGTGACCGGACACCTCCAGCGCATTGCCGTATTTGCCATTCCACTCGATGCGCGATGCGAAGTAGCGGCCGCCGATCAACTCGGCATAGGAAATCTTTTGCGCCGGATTTGAAACCGCATGCACCACGCCATCGCTGACGGTGAGCTGTTCCGGAGCAAGCCCGAGCTCTTTCCCGGCCGCCTCGACCAGAAGCCGCCGCGCCTCGGCCGCGCAGCCGCGCAGTTGCATCCCGCTGCGCGAAACGCCAAGCGCTCCGGAGGCGCCCCCCATATTGACCGTACGCGCCGTATCGCTGATCACCATCTGCACGCGCCCAAACGGCACGTCGAGCTCTTCGGCCACCATCTGCGCGATTGAGACTTCCAGTCCCTGCCCGCCATCGATGCGGCCATAGAACACGGTGACGGCTCCATCCGGTTCGATCGCCAGCCAGGAATCGAGTTGATCGGGCGTCAGCGCAGGCTTGGTGGCAGCCGGCCGAATCGCATCGGCTTCTGCATGACCGCTGGAGAACCCGACCACCAGCGCTCCGGAGGCGGCAAGAAATGCGCGGCGGTTCATCGGGATTCCGGAAACTTCGCCCATGGGATCTACAGCGTCCCTGCCGCGCGCTTGACGGCACGCAGCGCCGCGCGATGCGTGCCGCACCGGCAGATCAAAGGCGTCAATGCGCGCTTGATCTCCGCGTCGCTCGGCCTCGGGTTTTCGGCCAGCAGTGCCGCTGCGGTCATGATCCAGCCATTGATGCAATAGGCGCACTGATTGACCTGCTCTTCGACCCAGGCGGTCTGCAGCGGATGCGGCTTGTCCGGCGTGCCGAGCGCCGCAAGCGTAACCACCCTGGCCGATGTCGCCGCAGAGACCGGCACCTGACAGGACCGCACCGGCTTTCCATCGAGGTGAACCGTGCAGGCGCCGCACTGCCCGAGTCCGCAGCCAAAGCGCGGATTGTTCATTCCCAATTCGTCGCGCAGCGCATAAAGCAGCGGCATCGCCGGGTCATCGACCTCGATCGCGTGGGTGGCGCCGTTCACGTTGAGAGAGAGCCGCTCAGCCATTCTGCGAGTCTAGCACGCAGGACGAAGTCCCGGCCACTGCCCTGAAAGCAAATCGCATTGTTGCGAAATTCCGGGACTTTCCGTCGCGACGGCGCAAGGGTAATTTGCCCGCCCGCGTTGCCGTCGGGTCATGGGAGAGAAAAATGAAGCGTCTTCATCTGCTTGCAGCATCGCTGGCGCTGGTCACCGCCGGTGGCGCGCTGGCGCAAACCGACAGCGATCTGAAAAACGCCGCCGAATCCCCCGACAGCATTCTCACTTACGGGATGAGTTACAGCCATCAGCGCTTCAGTCCGCTGAAGCAGATCGACCGCCAAACCGTCAGCCACCTTGTCCCGGCATGGTCCTATAATCTCGACAGCGACAAGGGCGAAGAATCCCAGCCGCTTGTGATGAACGGCGTCATGTACATCACCAGCCACGACAAGACCGTCGCGCTGGACGCTGCCACGGGAAAAGAAATCTGGAAGTCCACCGTCACCTATCCGGAGGAGACCGTGAAGGTGGTGTGCTGCGGCATCGTCAATCGCGGCGGCGCTCTCTACAATGGCAGGTTCTACCGCACACTGCTGGACGGTCGTGTCCAGGCGCTGGACGCGAAGACCGGAGAACAGGTCTGGGTGGTCCGCGCCGGAGACACAAACGAAGGCATCGCCATGACCGGCGCGCCGCTGATCGCCAATGGCGTCGTGATCGTCGGCGTTGCGGGCTCGGAGTTCAGCATTCGCGGCTATATCGACGGCTACGACCCCGCGACCGGCACGCGCCTGTGGCGGCGCTACACCGTGCCCCGCCCCGGCGAGCCTGGCGCAGATACCTGGCCCGACGATGCGGCGAAGGCCAGCGGCGGCAGCACCTGGACCACCGGCTCCTACGACCCGCAGCTCGATCTGGTTTACTGGGGAACCGGGAATCCGTCGCCCTGGAATCCGCTCGACCGCAAAGGCGATAATCTTTACACGGACAGCATTCTCGCGCTGAAGCCGCAAACCGGTGAGATCGTCTGGCACTACCAGACCTCGCCCAACGATCCCTTCGACCACGACAATGTCAACGCGCTGGTGCTCGCGGATCTGAATATCGGCGGTCAGTCGCGCAAAGTCGTGATGCAGGCGGCGCGCAACGGCTTTTTCTATGTGCTGGACCGGGCCACCGGGGAACTTCTGGCGGCCAACAAATATGTCAAAGTAACCTGGGCCGACCGCGTGGACATGAAGAACGGCCGCCCCGTGTGGTCGGATTCAACCAAGCAGATTCTCGATCATGTCGCACACATCCAGACCTGGCCGTTTATCGCAGGCGGCACGAACTGGTTCCCGATGTCATTCAGCCCGGAGACCGGCCTCGCTTATGTGAACACGTTCAATATCGGCGCGGAATATGAGCCTCTGCCGGTCGATCAGGTCGGGAATCTGCAGGCCGGAGACCGCAGCGGCGGCAATACGGTGAAGGTGAAGAACATCCTGCCGGATCCCGATCCGCGCGGTTATCTGAAGGCGATCGATCCCATGACCGGTCAGGCCAGATGGCAGACGGGATTCCCTGAGCCGAACTATGCCGGCACGCTCGTAACCGCGGGCGGGCTGGTGTTCACCGGGGAACTGACCGGCGAATTCATTGCTCTGGACGCAGACAGCGGGAACATTCTGTGGCAGTTCAAAACGCCGTCCGGAATCATCGGCCAGCCGGTCACGTGGGAAAAGGACGGCAATCAGTATGTGACGGTGACCAGCGGAATTGGTGGCGTTTATGCGCGCAACCATCCCGTTCTGAAGGATTCACCGCACATAGGTTCGCTCTGGACGTTCAGGCTGCAAGAGCAGTGACGCGCATCGAAGTACCGACGACCTGCGCGGAATGCTCAGCACACTGCGGAGCGCTGCTCACCCTGACCGACGGCCGCGTGACCAATGTCGCGCCCAATCCGGAGCACCCTTACTCAAAGGGAGCATTCTGCATCAAGGGTATCCGCGGATTGACCGGCGTCACCTATCACGACAGGCGGCTGGTGCACCCGTTGAAGCGCAAAAATGTGCGCGGCGCGGGCGAATGGGAACGCATCTCATGGAACGAGGCGCTGGAGGCAATTGCAGACGGGCTTGCAGCGGCGCGGGCCAGATATGGTCCGCTCTCTCTCGCAGGTGCTGTCAGCAATGCCAATTGCAATCGTGGCGTTACCGTGCCCCTGCTGCTGCGTTCGCTGGGCTCTCCCAACGTCCTGATCAATCAGGATCTGTGCGGTGGCTGCCGTGGAGTCAGCAGCCGCGTGACCGGTCTCGACATCGTCCGCGGCGAGGACATCGATCATGCGCGCTGTGCGCTCGTCGTCGGGCGCAACTCCTACGCCGCAAATCCGGTCGAATGGACCGCGCTGAAAAATCTTAAAAAGCGCGGGGGGCGCATCATCGTTCTGGACCCGAAACGCACACCCGCCGCCGAACTCGCCGACATCTGGCTGAGGCCGCGACCGGGAACCGATGCCGCGATCGGGCTTGCGATGCTGAATGTCCTCATCCGCGAAAGCCTTTACGACGGCGATTTTGTCAGCGGCTGGTGTGTCGGGTTCGACGCCCTGCGTGACCGCGTTGCACGTTTCCCGCCCGAGGTCGCAGAAACCCATACCGGGGTTGCCGCGGCGGAGATCGTGCGTGCGTCCCGCATCTACGCCGATGGCCCGTCCACCTTCGTCAGCGGCCACGGGATCGACGCCTTCAGCGCCGGCGTCCAGACCTTCCGCGCTTTCCATTGCCTGGTCGCGATCAGCGGCAATGTGGATCGCCGGGGCGGCAATCTGCGCGTGAAAAAGCCGCGCGGCTTTCGCGACTTCACGCATGTGGTCCATGATCCGGCATTCCGGCTACCGCGCGAAATCGAGGAACAGCGCATCGGAGCGACGCATTTTCCGCTATGGTCCGGCCCGGATGGATGGCAGGCCGCGTGCCACAATCCTTCGGCCATTAGCGCCATTCTCACCGGCAAACCCTATCCTCTGCGGGCAATGTATATCAGCGGCGTAAATCCCGTGGTGACTTACCCGGATACGCACCGGTCCGTTGCCGCACTTGCATCCCTCGATTTTGTGGCAGTCGCCAGCGACATGATGACACCGACCGCCGAACTCGCCGACATCGTGCTGCCCAAAACGACCGGGCTGGAAGAAGAAGACGTCAAGCTCTCCCCGGGCGGATGCATCACCTACAGCAATCCGGCTGTTGCACCGCAAGGCGAAGCACGTTGCGATCTCGATATCGCTATTGCACTGCTCGATCGCATGCAGGCGCGCGGCGCCGTCACGCAAAATCTGTTTCGCTGGCGCACGCCCTCTGAATTTGCCCGCTTCCTGCTCGGCGACAGCGGAATAACGCTGGAATCATTGCGCCGGGATGGTTTTGCGCGATTTGATTATGCGCTTGGCGATTTCGGCGAACGGCCTTTTTCGACTCCCAGTGGCAAGGTCGAGCTCTATGCGAGCTTGCTTTCGGATCTGTCGCTCGACCCTCTGCCCGATTTCATTCCGCCCGCCGCCGAATCGTCCCCCGCCGAAATCCGCGATGCATTCCCGCTGTTGCTGCTCACTGGCGATCGCGAGAAGACCTATCACCACTCGCGCTTCCGCGAGCAGGATTGGGCGCAGAAGGTCTCACCCGATCCGCGGCTGCTGATTCACCCCGAAACAGCGCGGACGTTTTCCTTCACCGACGGCGCGTGGGTGCGCCTCGAAACGGAACGCCTGCCCGGCGCCTGCTGTTTGAAGCTGAAAATCACGGATGCAACACCGCCGGGCGTGGTCAGCACGGGGATGGGCTGGTGGAAGCCGGAATCAAACACCGCGTTCCACGGCGCCTTCGATATCAACATCAACGCGGCGATGACCTATGACGGCCCCTGGGACCCGATATCCGGGTCCGCCGATACACGCGGCCTTCGCTGCCGCCTGAGCGCTATTTCACCCCCGCCGCGGATTTCAGAATCGCCACAGTTTCCGGCGGTTGAGCCAGCGCCTCCCTGATTTTCGTCTCCACGACCTCACCCGTTGCGGGTTTGACCGGAAGCGAAAGTCTCTTCGTGTCCGCGAGAAATTCCGGATCGCGCATGACCGCGTCATAGGCCCGCCGCTCCGCATCCAGAACATCGCGCGGCATCCCGGGTGGCCCCGCAGTGAGGCGGCCGATTTCGGACAGCGTCTCGATCAGGGTGAGCAGCCGCCGCACCCTGTCGTCCTTCGCATAGCTCATGGCGCGCGGCACGCCGGGAAGCACGGAAGCATCGCTGGTCAGCGACAGGGCCCAGAAGCCGCGGCCGTTCCGGACGAAATCCTCCATGGCATCGATGGTCGAAATCTTCGCCGCCACTTCCTGGCGCAGCATGCTCATTTCGCCGGCAGTGCCGGTAAAGCCCGGAATGATCTGCGCGTTGACATGCAGCGCATCGGCGATGATGCGCGTCTCCACGAAATCCGCCGCACCCACTCCCGAGGAAGCAAATCTCACAGGACCTTTGGCGCGGCGCAGATCCTCGAAACTCCTGAACCCGGAATTGCTCGCGATCAGCAGAGCCCGTGTGTCGGAGGCCGCCTTCCCGATCCAGCTGAATTTCTTCAGATCGAACAGCACACCTTCGCGCTGCATCAGCTGGTCATAGATCAGCCCGGTGTTGAACGTACCGAGGGTCAGCCCGTCGGGACGCGCCGCATAAAGCGTGTTCGCGCCGACAATATGGCCTGCGCCCGGAACATTGCGCAGGATAATGCGCGAGCCTGGCAGATGATTCTGCAGATAATGCGCCACGACACGGCCATACGCATCGTAACCGCCGCCCGGCCCGGTCGCGACGATGTAGGTGATGGTCTTGCCGTTGAACAGATTGCTGTCCGCGGCGCGCGCCTGTCCGGCCGCGACAAACAACGCGGAGACAAGAACCGCGACGGTGCGCGCCAAATTCAAAATTCCGCCCTTTCCGCGATTGGAAGCTGCGGATTTTTCCCGGTCACATAATCATAGGGGCTTTCGGCACAGATATATTCCAGCCACGGCAGGCCGGGACGATAGGTGACAATTCCCGACCAGGGCTTCCGGAACGAAGCCGGATCCTCGACCGTGATCTCCACCTGCAGGCCCCTGCTGGTGTCCTTCAGATCGACAAAGCTGCCCATCACGCCGCCATTCTCGTGCCGGGCGCGTTCGGCCGCGATTTTCGCCGCCATTCCATCGATCAGGCGATAGCGCTCGATGACATGCAGCGCACCGCTATATGGCGTGCCATACTGGTCCAGCATCGAGAACGGCCCCGATTTCACGCCGACCGTATCGATCACCAGCGTATCGCCTTCGTAATGGCCGATCGAATCGCCGGACCAGGCCGGAACGACATGCGCCGGGTGCGACTGGTTCATCCGCACATGCCGCACCTGATGATCGACCAGATAGAGCAGCGTGATCTCGTCTTTCCGCTGCAGCAGCTGCATTCCGAGTTGCCACAGCACATAGGGCACGCCCTGCGGACGGCATTGATTCTGCGGATTGGGAAAGGTTTCACCGGCGAGCGAATAGGCGCTCAGGCGCTTGATCTCGGCCGCGGCCGCAGGGGTCAGATTGGGGTCGTTATAATTTCCCACCCGGCGCGCGGTGTTGCTCGTGCCGTCCGGCTTGCGATTGACGTTGGTGATCGGGCCGAGCCCGGAGGCAGGCTGCTCGAAATCCACCGACAACCGCCCCCACGAACCTGAGAGATCGGGTATCGATTCCCCGTTTCCGGCCACGGCATGCGACCACGCGAAAGCCACGGCTGCGGCAATAACGGCGGCGCTTTTCTGCTTGTGCTTCATCGAAAAACCATAGGTCAGCACCCGGGGCGAGGCAACTGCCGCTCCCGCCCCGCTTTTTCATGCTAAATTTCCGGCATCGCCTTCAAGGGACGACCCCATGACCCGCCTGCTGACGCGCATCTCTGCGATTTCAATTTGTGCTGCCATCGCGCCACTCGCTTTTGCCGCGCCCGCAACCGCACCCGGCTATCACATCGGCAAATCGGTAACCCTCGGCTCGCCCGAGCAGTGGGATTACCTGGTGTACGATTCCGCAACGCATGATGTTTACGTTTCGCATGGCGATCGAGTCAGCGTCGTGGACGGCCGCGACGGCCACATCCTGGGTACCGTGGACGGGATAAGGGGCGGCCCGCATGGCTTCGCGATCGTTGCGGCTATGGGCAAGGGCTACACCACCGACCGAAGCGCGAAGATGGCGGTCGCATTCGATCTGAAGACCCTGAAGATCGTGAAGCGCATTCCGGTGGAGGAAGACAGCGATGCCGTCGCCTACGATTCCGTTTCGGAACATGTCTTTGTGATCGACGGCGATGTCAGCAAGATCACCGTGATCGATCCGAAAACCGATAACGCGATTGCCACGATCGACGCCGGAATCGGCAAACTCGAATATGCGGTCGCGGCCGGCGGGAAGCTTTACGTGAACGGCGCCGACAAACAGGAGATCCTGCGCGTCGATGCCGCCACCAATCGCATTGATGCGCATTGGCCGGTGCCCGACTGCACCAGCCCGCATGGCATGGCGTTCGACGCCGCCAACCATCGCCTGTTCACCAGTTGCACCAATCAGGTCATGGTTGTTCTTGACACGGACAATGGGAAGGAAATCGCAAAAGCGCCGATCGGCCGCGGCACTGATGCGGCCGGGTTCGACCCGAAACGAAGGCGCATTTTCAGCTCGAACGGCTTATCGGGAACTTTATCGGTGATCCAGGAGAAGGACCCGAACCATTTCGAATCTCTGGGCGAAGTAAAGACCGCCGTCTCGGCCCGCACCATGGCGATCGATCCGGATACCGGACGGGTGTTCCTTGCAGCAGCCGATCTCGACCCGAACGCTCCGCCTCCGACCAGTGGCCGGAACATGAAAATCGTCCCCGGCACATTCAAGCTTCTCTTCCTCGATCCCCCCTGACCATTCCTGCCTCCATCTTGCGCGGGCCCCTCACCCGCCACCCCCTGGCGGCCCTGGCGGGGAGGCACGCGAATTCGCGCTTCAGCGAATTCGCGGGTGGGGGGAACGCTGAACGCAAACACCCGCCTATCTGCACCACCTTACCGGAAGCCGCCGCGCAGCCATCCGCTCACTCTTGTCCTTCCGCCAAAGAGGCGATAGGACGGCGCCGCGATCCTGGGGGATCGTCTAATGGTAGGACTGCAAACTCTGACTCTGCCTGTCTAGGTTCGAATCCTAGTCCCCCAGCCAGCCCTTGATACCCTCCCCGCGAAGGGACCCAGCAGGTGTAACGATGACTCTCGCTCGTATAACGATCGACCCGGCGGTCTGCACGGGCAAACCCTGCATTCGCGGATTGCGCTTTCCTGTTGCACGTCTGCTCGGTCTTTTGGCCGCAGGAGAAAGCCGTGAGCAGATCCTTCAAAATTACCCGTATCTTGAGTCGGAGGACATCGATCAGGCTCTTCAGTATGCGGCGCAACTCGCCGATGATGAGACGGTAGCGCCCATCGAAGTTCCTGATCGACATGCCCCTATCGCCAGCTTTGGCGCGGTGGCTGACAGGACAAGGGCACGATGCTGTTCACGCCGTCGATATTGGATTTGAAACTGCGCCCGACCGGGAAATTATCCGGCGGGCAAAGGAACAGCGGCGCACCATAATCACGGCCGATCTGGATTACCCCCGTCTGCTTGCGCTCGCAGGAGCTGCAGAGCCCAGCCTTATTCTGTTTCGCGGGAACAACTGGAGCGACGCAGAGATTGTCGCGAAGCTGAGCGCTCTGCTGCAATCCTTCGATGAGGCGGGGGTTGCCAATAGTATCTTTGTCATAGAGGTTGATCGCGTTCGTCGCAGGCGGCTTCCGATTACCTGATTTGTGAGGCTCTGGATGGCATGGAGCTGATGGAATGTGCTTTACGCGCCCGCCGATGAGGCCATATCGCTGGACGTTCAATGGCTTTCACTTCCAGCAGCCGTTTTGCCTGGTCCGGTTTCGTGTTGCAGCGGTTACGATCGCGTTGCCGTTTTTCCGGCGATTCCGCGATTTCCCGCATCGTGCTACTGAATCCGTGCAACGCGGGCGCAACACCGCACGTCGCAATTTGTTCGTTTTTCAAGCCCCGCCATTTTGCACATTGATGCGCTATTTGCTCCAATGATTCGCGACGATCTCAGCAACAAATTGGTGCATCTGACCCGGGGCGACCCCGATCAGGTCGCCGCCGATCGGTTTCTGTCGATCTTCCAAGAGCGCAAATTTCGCGGTGGCACAGATTGCATCAAGGGAGCCTACTGCTGTGTCTGTTTCAGTGAGGCGCCGCTTAGTAAATTGGCTCATATTCTCGCGACTCCAAGCGCCACGGGCATGCGATATAAGCCGTTCGGAGTAATGGTAGAGAGGCGATGGTTGTTTGAGCGCGGTGGCCGCCCCGTGATCTACCAATCGGACGCTGAATTTCAACTCCTCCACGAAGACCAGCGATATCGTCATGTTCGCTACGAACCGGACAGCGTCGACTTTACATGGGAGAGAGAATGGCGCGTTCGAACGAACGAACTTGTTTTCGAACCTTCCATGGTGACTCTGGTCGTTCCGAATAGAGCTTGGGAAAAGTGGGCACTCGACCAACATACGGCCATGTTGAGCCGTCGAGCCATGCTCATGGGAAGTGTGGGGCCAGGATCAGTTTCAGAATTCCCATGGCACTTTACCGTTCTCGAAGATCTGGGCGTGCCAATTCCCACCGTTGCGTCGCCGCCCGCGAAATAGCGGACGCAACAAGTTGCAACCCAAAGCCAAAAAATCGGCCATTTCTGCGGCTGTCTGCAATTCTCTGATTCTGCCTGTCCAGGTTCGAATCCTAGTCCCCCAGCCGCTTGCATCCGGTATTATGGCGCAAATCGGACGCGCAATCGTTTAAAGCCTGGCCTAGATAGATTTCAATTGTTGGGAGGAAACACCAATCATGGTCTTGCGCGACAGTCTGAGATCTGCAACCCGCATTTGCACGCCGATCGCGATCCTGCTTGCCCTTTGTTCGTCCGCCCCGGCCGCACAGCAGCAGGTCGATGTCAAACTCGTGCTTGCATTTGACGTTTCGCGCAGCATGGACGACGAGGAATTTGGGGTCGAGCGTGAAGGAACCGCTGCGGCATTTACGGATCCAGCCGTCATCCAGGCGATTCAGAACGGCTCGCTCGGCCGCATCGCGGTTGCGCTGGTTCATTTTTCGACCGACCAGTTCAATCGGGTGGTTGTCAACTGGACAGTGATCAAGGACCGCCCGAGCGCCCTTGCCTTTGCCGCCGCGATCCGCAACGGGCCCCGTTCGCCGGGTCGCCGCACCTCGATAAGCAGCGCGGTTCAGCTCAGTTCGCTTCTGCTCGAAGCCAGCGAGAATGATTTCACGGCGACGCGGCGCGTGATCGATATCAGCGGCGATGGCCCGAACAATTTCGGCACGCCGATGACCGAAGCGCATGACAAGGCGATCGCACAGGGTGTTGTGATCAACGGGTTGCCAGTTATGGACGACATGGCGAACGGTTATTTCCCCGATCTCGACAAGTATTACGCCGGTTGCGTCACCGGCGGCCGCGGCGCGTTTGTCGTCGTCGTGAAGAGCTACCGCGACTACGCCATTGCCATGCGGCGGAAGCTCATCCTCGAGATTTCGGGCAATGAAACGCTCCTGAAGGAGGCGATGTCGCGCAACGGCAAGACATCGTTGCTGCGCAAGGTCGCCGCTCCGGCGCGGCCGGGCCAGGTCGAGGTGCTGCCCTCCGCACCAAATGAATTCTCGAAGAATTGCGATATTTTCGGCGGCTTTGGCGGGTTCGGCGGCTTCGGCGGCAACCGTCGCTTCTGATCAGCGTGCGTGCCGATCTCGAGGGAAAGACGGGAAACGAGATTCGCGATGGCATGGGTGACAAATTCCCCAATCTGATCTTTCACAAAATTGTTTGCATCGGCGCGCTGATCACATCTCGCTCGGCAAAGAGTTGGCAGGCAATGCCATCGTCGCTCCGTACATCGGCGACAGAACTGAAATGGAGCTGATCAAGAGCTTCGTCGACAGGATTGCGGAACTTCGTCCGCAGCTCGTAATGTTCAATGGCCAAACATTCGATCTGCCGGTTCTGCGCTATCGAGCTATGATCAATCGGGTGTTTGCGCCCGGTCTCGCGGCGATGGGGACCAGGAATGTGAATGTTGAACTCTACGATTTCATCCTTAATGTCCCATCGACGGAAGAAGACGGCGCGCTGAGGCCCACGGTAACCGCGGCCCGAAGATTTGGTTACGCTGTTTGAGGACGACGGTACGTTGTAACTGTCAAGTAGCCCGAGGAATTGTATCAAAGTGGCCTCCCACCCAGCGGGAATCCGGCCGCACTTTCGGTTTGCCACGGCAAGCCAAATGCAAACCAATTTTTAATCGACTTTCCATCGAACGCTTGCGATTGGCCGTTACGCGCTCCAGTTTGCCGCGGTGTCGCATGGAAACCGGTGATGGGCCAATCCGATCTGGAAACGGCGTTGCACTATCGCAATTGCAGCGAGCGCGTCCGCATTTCGGCAGACGCGGAGAGTGAACGACGGACGCGCGAAAATCTTCGGCGGGTGGCTGGCTATTACGAAATGCTGGCCGCATTCCATGAGGACAGGGCCATAAAGCAGCTACGGGATGTTGGCCGCCTTCCATGAGGAAAGGGCCGTAAAGCCGCTTGCGGCCACATCCCGCGTCGTCCGGTTCAGACCTCTCCCCTGCGGCCGGCGCGCGGTATCCTCGGATTCCCTTTCGGCAATCCCCGCCCGACGCGGGAAATTCGTTTGTTCCCGGACCACTTCTCCGCGCGAGCTATGATGAGAAGCCTGCTGCGCCCGATCTGACGTTCCCTCAGGCTTCGAGCGGTGCCGCGCCCGGCCGGCGAATCCACTGCATCGCCACGCCTTCGGGCATTCCGGCCAACCAGGCCCAGAGCGCCAAACATGGCAAAGCTGCCGAACACCCAGATTTCAAGCACGGTGAGGATCGTGATCTGCATGAGGATGACTCGCCACTCGTTACGCCCCCATCATTCACGTAATTACATGCATTTTCTCCGACGGTGTCAACCAATGATCAACACATTCATTACAAGATGAAGCATGGAACAGAAGAAGCTGCGAATCTTTCAAATGCGCACGACGGATGAATTTCTGGCGGCGCTCGACGACTGGCGCGCGTCGCAGCGGCCGGTTCTCTCGCGCGCCGAGGCGATTCACCGTCTGGTTGCGTACGCCATCGCAAAGCAGGCGGGAAAGCCGAAACGCTGAGGGCTGTTGCGCTTATGGATGCACCGTCGTTTGAGCTCTGCCGGCGCAGTGCGAACGTCACCCCCGCCACAGCGGCCGGCCAAGATCGATTTTCCGCGGGCTGCTGACCATCCCGACTCCGGCGCCTACTACGCCGCCCACGATCACCCCCGGCGGCCCGCCGATCAGGCCGATTCCGGCGCCGATCCCCGCACCGGAAAGTCCACGATCGCCCATGGTGGTCCCGCAACCGCACAGAACCGTGCCCGCCAGAAGCAACGCTCCGATCGCCTTCATCGCCTAACCCCATGCCAAACTCGCGTATCAGTAACGCCTGCGGCGGGGGTCGCCCTGTGACAAACTTCGGACAAAGCAGATGAATTAAAAACCCGCCGGTTCCAAATCGAATGTTCAAGCTGGAACCCGGGATGGGTGGGGGCCTTCGCTAGCCATCGAAGGCCCCTTCCATGGGGGTTGCGAGCCAATTGCTTTGGCGGGCCACAGGCTCGCGAGTCGAACCTTACCGCAAAAACATTCGTCCGCCCTGTGACAATGTTCGGACAACCACAGTTCCAGCGTCTGCGTGCGCCAGCCAATTATCCAATGGCCGGGTTTGCCCAGCCGTGAGCAACGACGCAGCCACCCCAAGCTTCCAGGCTGCATCACATGGCTCACGCAGGCGATTTGCGCTATGCTGTTGGCGCTGCACCGGGTCATTCGATATGTACTTTCCGCGCTCGCTCGGGCGGTTCTCGATTTCCGATCCGCCAAAGTCTCGCGTACATCCTGCCGCCCTCGCTTTGGGGGCACTGGCTTTGGGCGCATTCGCAATCGGCGCCTTGGCCATCGGCGCGCTTGCCATCGGCAGGCTGGGAATAAAGCGCGCCCGGATCAACCGGCTGGAAATCGACGAACTGGTTATCCGCAATCGCCAGCCGCAGGGACCGCGCACCGACCTTTTCTAATGCATTGCCGGTTCGCGCACCGCTTCCGATTCGGCAACAAGCTCCTCGAACAGCGTGCGATAATGGATCATCGCCTGGCGAAGCTCCTCGGTATCGGCCTGGCCGCGTTCATGACGAAGCGCGATTCTGTGGGCCGCCCGATAATTCTGCACCACCTCGGGATGATCGACCGAAAGGTCATCGGCGCGCTGCTCAAAGTCGCTGACGGGGTAACCTCTCGCCGCCATGACATCGCCGAGCAGTGAATCGGCCCGCCTGATCGCCTGCTGCGGATCGTCAACGAACTCCGCCTGCACCGATTGCCACGATGACAGATAGCGGATTTTCGCTTCGCGCGAGAGAGGCCGGATATGGAACGTCTCCACACGCCTGGCACGCTCCTGCAGCTTCGATTCGGCTTCTGTCCGGCTTCCCGTTTCCTGAATTGTGCGGGAGTATTCCGGGCCAAATCGCGAGCGAAGCCGTTGCGACCGGCGTTCCCTCAGCACAAGGTAAACACCAAACGCCAGCACGACGACAACGAGTACGATCAACAGAATCAGGGCAAGCGGAGTGATGGCAAGCGTGGTCATGCATTGACTCCCCGGCAGTTATCCAATGGCGCACCGTCCCCCGAACAACGCGCTCTGATCACTAAACGGAGCCTGCAAAGATTGGGTTCCGGAGTTCAGGCGAGCGGTCCTGCGGGCCCGCGCAGAAATCCCGGCGGCTCAGCGCCAGTTGATGGAACCGGGCCTGGCACGACTTAGCGTCCGTTAACCGGATCCCAGCTATATTCCAGGCAGCACCATTGGGGCGCAGGACCGTGTTCAATCTGATCTTCTCCGGGATCCAGGCTTACAACCAGGTCGCAATGTTCATGGTGGCGCTGTTCTTCCTCGGCGCCGGCGGGTTGCTGCTGGGATATTCCCTGTATTGGCGGGTTCACGCCATCCGCGCCTCCGGCACGATCATCGGTGTGCTGAACGAAAACTCCGGCTATTTTCCCGTATATCGTTATCAGTCTCCCGATGGAGAATGGCATGAGGCAAAATCCGATACCGGATCGTCCTCGCCCAACGGAAAGCAGACCGGATGTGTCGTCCCGCTGATGGTTTCTGCGCATAACCCGGTCGAGGCGCGCCCCGCCGGCGACTATCTGCTGGAAATCATCGGCCTCGTCATGTTTACCCCGGGCGTCTGGCTCGGCTACACGGCGCTGACCGCCTACCCCGTCACGCGCATGACCTGGATCATGGGAATCGCGCTTGCGATCTACCTGGCCGAGCGGCTGCGCCGCATTCTAATTCCCAAAGGCCGGCGCATCCCGATCTCCGAATGGAAAAATCTGCACAATATCGGCGGCCCCGGTGCAATAGACCTCAAAAAGGTTCAACCGATCGAGTTGCTGGTCGTAACCACATCCGCGCAGGCGCCACAATGGCAGAACCGCAAATTCGCAGCTCCCCTGCTCGGCCTCTTCGCGATCCTTCTCCTCGCCGGCGGTGTGTATCAGGGCATCAGGGTCAGTCGTTTCGAGACCTCGGGCATGCGCACCCAGGGCGAAGTGGTGCGCATGGTCGAGCAATCGGGTTCCGGAAACAACGGGGGCTACACTTATTACCCGGTGGTCCGTTTTCATACGGCGGACAACCTGACCGTAGAGTTCAAGGATGAGGTCGGGAGCAATCCGCCCACCCGGCGGCCAGGGGACAAAGCGAATGTGATCTATCTTCCGGCCAACCCCGCGCAGGCGATGATCGACCGCGGAATTCTCAACTGGGCTGTGCCGGTGTTGATGTTTGCCGCCGCAATCTTTCTTGTCTGGCTGCTCACCCGATTTCCGCGCGCCGCAAATGGCCGCGAAGCGGAAAACCCTCACCCGCTCGTATCCTGCTGAGCGGCGCCGCCTGTTCTGCAACTTGCAGCCGCTTTCTGCCAGGCATAAAGTCCCGGCTTCAGCAGAGTTGCAGGAGGACCGAATGAACAGGGCCTCGTTTTACAAGCTTGCCGGGGCATGCCTGTGCCTCGCGGCGGCAGTGTCGCTGGGGCAAAATCAAAGCCAGGCGGCTGCTTCCTCCGGATCGCCCGCCCTGGATTACCAGTTCTTCAGGACCAGAGTAGAGCCGGTGTTTCTCACCAAGCGCGACGGTCACACCCGATGCGTTGTCTGCCACACGACGAACAACGCACCCTTCCACCTTGTGCCGCTCTCTCCCGGGAGCACGAACTGGAACGATGAGCAGTCGCGGCAGAATTTCCAGCTGGTCCAGCGTGTCGCCATTCCCGGCAGTATGGACAGCCCGCTCGTCCATCACCCGCTCGCCCAGGAGGCCGGCGGTGATCCGCATCACGGCGGAGGGCAGCAATTCCAATCCACGAATGATCCGGCATGGCTGACCCTGAAGGCGTTTGTGATGGGAGAGAAGGCGAAATAAAGCCGGGCAACGCGCCGCGTTGCTTCGGGCAAATCGACGTCGAACGAAAGGACGTACAATGATCAGGATTCGACCAATGTTTCGCGTGGCGGCAATCGCCGGAATCGTCCTGTGCACGGCCTCTTCTCCGTCATGGGCCGCGCGCATGCGGATCATCCAGACCAATTTCGCGGGCGATACCATTCACATCATCGATCCGGCCACGAACAAAGTCGTCGGCCAGATCCAGGGCATCGAGGCAGCCCATGGGATCGTGACTTCTCCCGACGGCGCCCGCATCTATCTCAGCGAAGAGGCCGACAACACGCTCGACGTCATCGATGGCAAGACGCTGCGCGTGACAAAAAAGATTCCCCTGAGCGGCAATCCCAACCTCATCGACATCACGCCAGACGGGAAAACGATCTATGTGGCGATCGCCCTTTCGTGGAACGATCTCTCGCAATTTCCGCAAATCAGGGCATCCGCCAGCGGCGGCGTGGACGTGATCGATACCGGGTCGCTTCAGAGGATCAAGACAATCTCGATCAAAAGTGGCGTCCACGATCTCAACGTCACGCCGGATGGCAAATACGTCATCGTCGGAAATGCGAGAGGCGCCAAACCGCCGGCCAATGTGATGACCGTGGTCGATACCGGAACCAACGAGATCGCATGGACCATGCCGATGACTCCTGCGCCATCTCCGATGGCGATATCGAAAAATCCCGATGGTTCGACGAAATGGGTATTCGCCCAGAACGGGCGGGATAACGGATTTCAAGTGGTGGATTTCGCCACGCGCAAGATCATCAGTACGATCAAGCTTCCGGACATAACCGGCCAGGACAAGAATCCGTTCGGACCACCCGCGCCTTCGCATGGCATCATGGTCACCCCGGATCAGAAGATGCTGCTGGTCAACAGCCGGATGAACAGCGCTCTCTATGAATATTCGCTGCCGGACCTGAAATTCGTTGGCGTCGTCACTCTCGGCGGCAAGGGGGCCGGCTGGCTTTCCATCACGCCAGACGGCAAGACCGCCTACGTCGCCAATGAGCATACCAACGACGTCTCCGCCATCGACATCAAGACGCTGAAGGAAATCGCGCGGATACCGGTCGGATTTGCTCCCGCGCGCAACACCGTCTGGATGGCGCCGTAAACGCATCCCGTCCGCTCACAGCCTTTCCTGAAGAACCGCTGAACCACCCGGTTCGGCGGTTTTCAGCCTTACGGATTCTGCTTCAGGTAGGAGTTGAACACCCAGCCATCCTGCGGTTCCGCGGCGGCAGTGTCGCGTTTGAACCGGATATGCGTCCAGTTGCCCAGTTGATCGAGCAACGTGACCGGCACGCCTTTCTGCAGGGTCAGTATGACTTCGGCCTGCGCCGAAGGCGCTACGCGGACATTCACGGTACGGAACACAACCGTTTGCGGCTGAGGTTCCTCCTGCGGTGCGGGAGAACCGGCAGGTTCGACGGGTTCCACGCGTGCAAGCACCTGTTGTGTGACGGCTTCGATTTTCGTTTGAAACAGGAACCCGCATCCGGCAATCGCCGCGGCAAGAGCGCCGCCGACAATCAGACGGCGTTTCATACGCCGGTTCTTTTCCGCCTCGAGCTCGGCGCGGCGCCGCACCGAGCCGGGATTCCAGTTCGGCTTCAGAACGATGCCGGCCTCTTCGCCATCGGCGCTGGCGGCGAGGCGCAGCCTGTTCAGCTCCGCCTCACGCGCGGCAAGGGTGGCTTTGAGAGAAGTGTATTCGTCGCGCAGGCGGCGAAGTTCAACATTGCTGGCGCCGCTTTCGACCGTCACCGCGACGGCGCGGGCCTCCGCCACCGCTCTTCGCATCTCCGCCTGCCACTGCTCTCTCGCCGTCGTCAGACGCGCGACTTCGCCTGATTTCCAGTTTGTCTCCGCTTCCGCAAGCAGCAACCCGGCTTCCTGCTCGAAGCGCGCGCGTTCCTGAGCCAGCTGCGCATGTGCATCGCGCAATTCAAGCTCACGCGCTGCAAATGCGGCCTTGAGCGACGACAGATCGGCGCGCAGGCGGGTAAGCTCCGGTCCATAGCGCTGTTCGAGTTCAGCCTCGGTCTGGGCGCGCGTATCCGCAACCGCTTTGGCCTTCTGCTCCGCCCATTGCACGGCCGCCGCGGCGTAACGCGCATGTTCGGCAGCCTGCCAGTTCGCCTCGGCCTGGGCCAGCGACGACAAATGATGCTTCTGCCAGCTGGCGCGCGCGGTGGCGATGGCATTGGTCTTGTCCTCCGACCATTGCGCTTCCGCGGCGCCGAATCGCTCAGCTTCCGCGGTTTTCCACCGGGTTTCCGATTCTGCCAGCTCCCGTTCCCGGGCAACGCGCGCAGCTTCCTTTTCGGCCTCCAGGCCGGCGGCCGATTTGCGCTGCCACTCCGCCTGCGCCGCCTCGAATTCATTTGCCGACTTCTCCTTCCAATCCTCTTCGGCTGCGGCGAGGCGCTCGGCCGCGGACATCTTCAATCTCGCTTCGGCTTCCGCAAGCGTGGCCGCCAGATTTCTTTCCCAGACAGCGCGGGCCGCATCCATCTCCGCGCAGGCATCGCTGATGGCCTTGCGCTGCCAGCCGGCATTTGCGACTTCGAGTTCTGCTGCCGTTCTTTCCGACCATTGCGCTTCGGCGGCTGCGAGGCGCTCGCTTTCGGCTGTTCTCCAACGGGATTCGGCTTCGGCAACGGCCGCTGTTGATTCGTGTTGCCAGGCGGCGCGCGCGCTTTCGAGTTCTTTCGCCTTGCGTTCGGACCAATCCGCTTCGGCTGCCGCTAAGCGCGCAGCTTCCGCACTCCTCCACCTGTTCTCCGCTTCTCCCAGCGCGGCATCCAGATCGCGCTGCCAGGCGGCCCGCGCGTTTTCGAGTTCTTTCGCCTTGCGTTCGGACCATTCCGCTTCGGCGGAAACGGAGCGCGCAGCTTCCGCGCTCTTCCACCTGTTCTCCGCTTGTCCCAGCGCAGCTTCCAGATCACGCTGCCAGGCGGCGCGCGCGTTTTCGAGTTCTTTCGCCTTGCGTTCGGACCACTCCGCTTCGGCTCCCGTTAAGCGCGCAGTTTCCGCGCTCTTCCACCTGTTCTCCGCCTGTCCCAGCGCGGCTTCCAGTTCACGCTGCCAAACGACCCGCGCGCTTTCGAGTTCTTTCGCCTTACGTTCGGACCATTCCGCTTCGGCTCCCGTTAAGCGCGCGTTTTCCGCGCTCCTCCACCTGTTCTCCGCTTCTCCCAGTGCAGCTTCCAGATCACGCTGCCAGGCGGCCCGCGCACTCTCGAATTCCTTCGCTTTCCGTTCCGTCCATTCCGTTTCGGCGGAAACGGAGCGCGCCCTTTCGGCCTTTTTCCATTTCGCTTCGGCTTCGCTTAGCGCTGCCTCACGCTCTCTCTCCCAACCGCGTTGCGCCGCTTCCAGTTCGGCGCGCACCTCCGCCACGGATTTTGCGTTCTGCTCGGCCCATTTGGCTTCGGCCGCGGCAATCCGCTTGTTCTCGGCCAATTTCCACTTTTTCTCTGCTTCGGTCAGCGCGCCCGCAATTTCGGGTTGGAAGCGGGCACGCGCCGCTTTCGCCTCTGCGCGTGCCTCTTCGGCTTCGGCGCGAGCCTCTGCAATCGCCTTTGCCGACCGATCCGCCCATTTCTCTTCGGCTGCCGCAAAGCGGGCTCTTTCGGCCGCTTTCCATTTCTTCTCGCCCTCCTCCAGCGCCGCGGCCAGATTTGGCTTCGACGCGACGCGTGCGTTTGAAATTGCCTTTGCGGTCTGTTCCGCCCATTTCTCTTCGGCGGCCACAAAGCGGGCCCTTTCGGCCGACTTCCATTTTTTCTCGGCCTCGGCCAGCGCCGCGGCGAGATTTGGCCTGGACGCAGCGCGGGCGGCTTCGGCTTCCGCGCGCAAGGCCTCCAGTTCCGCACGAGCCTCGGCGACCTGCTTTGCCGTTCGCTTCGTCCATTGCGCTTCGGCTGCGGCAAACCGGGCGTTCTCTTCGGATTTCCACTTCCGTTCGGCTTCTACCAGCGCCGCCGCAAGATCCTGCTGCCAGGTTTCGCGCGCAGCTCCGATTCCCGCTCGCGCCTCGGCGACTTTTTTGGCGGTCCGCTGTGCCCATTCCGCTTCCGCAGCGGACAGCCGCGCAGCCTCTTCGGCCTTCCATTTCTGTTGCGCTTCGGACAGCGCTGCCGCCCGGTCGCGCCGCCAGCTCTCGTGGGCAGCTTCGATTTCGGCGCGGGCATCGGCAACCGCTTTTGCCGTTCGTTCCGTCCACTGCGCTTCTGCGGCAGCCAGGCGCGCGCTCTCCCGCGCGTTCCAGTTCTTCTCCGCCTCGGCCAGTGTGGATGCGAGATCCCGCTGCCATGCCGCACGGGCGCTCTCGATTTCGGCACGCGCGTCCTCGACCGCCTTTGCCCTTCGCTGCTCCCATTGCGCTTCGGCGGCAGCGAGCCGTAACTCTTCCTCCGATTTCCAGTGCTTCTTGGCGCTCGCCAAAGTCTCTTCGGACTTGCGTTGCCACGACGCAAAGATTTCGGCCAGTTTCGCCTGCACATGCTCATCCGCGATACCGGGAAATTCATGCGCCTTTTCATCCGGTGCTGCGCGCTTCTCCGGCTGTGACAGGATACGAGGCGCATTGCGCACCGGCTCGGGATTGGCGACGGCTTCCACGGCCGGCATCTTCTTTGGACGAGGCTTTCGCTCGCCACCTTCACTGGCGGCAAGCGGAATCTCAAACACCTCAATGGTCTCGCCACTCTCAACACCGAGCACTCTGAGCGTCAGAGACGATTGCTGTGCACCCCCGATCGCCGGCAGATACGAGACGTTGCAGAGCTCTCCATAAGTCAGCGACCAGGAATTATCGCCATTCTTTCGTCCGCTCGTCAGGCGCGCGGTCCGTGGCACGCGCTCGATCCGGAAACTGAGCCGCTTATTCGAACGGTAAACGGAGACCAGTTGGGAAATGTGGAGCGGTATGGGCTCGCCCGACGGCTGCGTTACCGTTGTGGCGCGCGACTCCTCCTTGGAGGCTGTGTTTTTTGCAAACCTCATGGCGCGTGTATCCGCGCCAGTTCTGGCGGTGATTTCAAAGCCAAATTCACATCCATTCGAAAGAGAAGAAACCTGTGGCGGTGCCCGCGGAATTGTAGCCGGAACAAAGTTCCCGCGAGGTTAATGGCTTCGCGCGCATTCCAGTCAATTTGCGCCATTCGCCCGGCCTGCATGGACGGACTGCAAACCCCTAACAGCGCGCATTCGCCGGTGCAGAACGGCCGGTTTGCCGGCTGGAAAACCGCAAAGGCGCGATCGTGTCGCCGCCAACCGGCTTTCATCGGCCGGCAGACGAATATTTATCTCAGGGAATGCGGGCGATCACCTGTTCCAGTGCGCCCAAAAAGCCATTCCAGCCGTGGATCGCTCCCTGGTAATATTGCGGCTGGTCCGGCGGGAAGCCCGACTGCTCCATGCGCAAATGCGTCCCCTTGCCTGTAGCCGTAAGAGTCCAGGTGACGACACTCCGAAGGCCATAGGCCGACCACGTGTAAGACAGTCGTTTGTTCGGCTCCACGATCAGAACCTGACAGTCGACAGCGCCCCAGTCTGCGCGAAGACTGAAACGATGGTCCACGACCGGCTCGAAATCGTTCTTCATGAGCCATTCCGCAATCAGTTGTGGTTGCGTAAGCGCGCGCCAGATCTTCTCCGGTGGAAATGCGATCTCCCGTTCAATGACGACGGAGCGCGTTTCGTTCGCAGTAGTGGTCATTGGTCCATCCTTTTGAGCAGATCTTCGAGTTGATCGAACCGGCCTTGCCAGAAGCCGGCCATTTGACCCGTCCAGTCGAACAGCGGTCGAAGTGCTCGCGGACAGGCCGTGTAATGGGTTTCCCGGCCCTGATGACGGTCCCGCACAAGACCAGCCAGTTTCAGCGCAAGCAAATGCTTGGATATGGCGGGTTGGGAGACACGGGACTGCCGGGTCAACATCCAGACTGTCTGCTCGCCATCGCGGCAAAGGCGCTCAAAAATCGCCCGTCGCGTCGGATCTGCAAGCGTTCTGAACAGCCTGTCGGGTGCGCTTTGCATCTCAATCCATAACTCTCTGGTTATGAGAATCCATAACCGATCGGATATGGATTGGCAAGGCCAACTGGCTGCTGCGGCTGGCCTTTCCCCAAATGTGCAGAAGGGGGAAAATGAGCCCTGCGGCGGTGGAGACTGGCATGAGCGAAGGCAGGGAATTGACGCGGCGAAATCTGGTTGAACTTGGTGTCGTCGCGGCGACGGTTTTGACCGCATACGCAACGCGGGCCGCGGTCGTGCATACCGATCTTTCGACTCTTCCGCCCTATGGCAGCGGCACCATTCCGCCCGGTATCCGCTCGCGCGTCGTCAGCAACGTCAACGGCCTGAATGTCCACGTACTGGAGGCGGGATACGAAACCCCTGACCGGCCGCTGATTTTGCTCCTGCACGGGTTTCCGGAACTCGCCTATAGCTGGCGCAAGGTCATGCTGCCATTGGCCGCCGCCGGTTACCATGTCATCGCGCCCGATCAGCGCGGCTATGGCCGCACCACGGGCTGGGACGATTCCTATGACGCCGATCCCGATTTATTCCGTATCCTGAACATGGTTCGGGACGCGGAATCGCTGGTGTTTGCCCTTGGCTACCGCTCGGTTGCAATGATCGCGGGCCATGACGCCGGCGCGCCGGTTGCCTGCTGGGCGGCGCTGAGCCGCCCCGATATTTTCCGTCGCCTGGCTATCATGAGTTCGCCATTCGACGGCGCGCCATCGCTTCCCTTCAACACGGCGAACGGCGCGCCGCCGCCCACGCGCGCCATCGGCGACGACGAGCTGGACGCCGAACTCGCAAAACTCGACCCGCCGCGCAAATATTACCAGAACTACCAGCGCACGCGCGGCGCCAACGACGACATGCTGCACGCGCCACAGGGCCTGCACAATTTCTTCCGTGCCTATTATTTCTTCAAAAGCGCGGATTACGCGGGCAACAAACCGCATCCGCTGAAAGCGCGCACCGCCGAAGAAATGGCCCAGATCCCCTATTACTATGTGATGCTGAAGGATCGCGGCATGGCGGAAAACGTCGCTCCATTCATGCCACCTCCGGAATATGCCGCCGATTGCAAATGGCTGACCGAGCGCGAAGTCGATGTCTATGCCGGAGAATATGCGCGCACGGGATTTACCGGTGCGCTGCAGGGCTATCGCGTCCGCCGCGGCGGCGATCCCAAAAACGTCGCCGAAATGCTCACTTTCTCCGGGCGGACCATCGATGTGCCCTCGATCTACATCGCGGGCAAAAGCGACTGGGGCGTGTATCAGACGCCGGGCGCCGTGGACAGAATGCGCGAGAGCGCATGCACAAAAATGACCGGATTCCACCTGCTGGACGGCGCGGGCCACTGGGTGCAACAGGAACAGCCGGAACAGGTGACATCGCTGTTATCGGCGTTTCTTCGCATCTAGATTTTGCGCCGAAGTGGCTGCCACTTCGGCGAAGAAAATGCGGCAATCCCGTTAGAGCGGCTTTCCGATTCCTTCCAATCGGAAAACGCTCTAACTAACCCTTCGACTGCTTCTGAAGGGTTTTGGCCAGCTGTTCATATTCCTCTGCGACCTGCAGCAGCAGCCTGCGCGATTCCGGATCCTTCATGCGTTCGGCCACGACGCGCAGCTCTTCGGCACGCTCGAGATACTTCCGTATCGTCCCCGGCTCGCTGACCAATTCCCACCGCCAGCCCCCGGGACCGTTTAATCGAAGCCGCGATTTTCAGGCAAGCGATTCTTTCGAGGGGCGGCAATTTTTCCGGACATCAATGCGCGGTTCCGTCTCCCGGAACTTTTTAGCGTATTGGCTACCGCGCCAGTTCGGTGTGCTCATCGGCCGGATTGGAAAAACGCGTAAAGCGCGAGTCAAAGTTCAGTTCGATACTCTTTGTCGCGCCATGCCGATGTTTCTCGACATTGATATCGGCTTTGCCGTGGACGCGTTCCATTTTCCGCAACCACTCATCGTAATCCGGCGTGCCGATATCTGGCTCATGGGTCGCGAGATAATATTCGGCGCGATACACGAACATCACGACATCCGCGTCCTGCTCGATGGATCCGGATTCCCGCAAATCCGACAGCACCGGGCGTTTGTCTTCCCGGCTGTCCACACTGCGCGAAAGCTGTGACAGTGCAACCACCGGAACCGACAGTTCCTTGGCCAGCGCTTTCAGCCCTTTGGTAACCTCGGATATTTCCTGCACCCGATTGTCGAAGCGCCGCGATGCGGGTTCCACGAGTTGCAGGTAATCCACCACGATCATTCCGATCTGCTTTTCCCGCTTCAGACGTCTTGCGCGCGCAGCGATCTGCGCAATCGAAATACCCCCGGTATCGTCGATAAAGAGCGGCAGATCGCGCAGGATTTGCGCCGTTTGAACCAGCCGCGTAAATTCCGGATCGGTCATCGATCGGCCGGACCGGAGCTTGCGCATGTCGATTTCGGTTTGCTCGGAAAGAATGCGCGCTGCCAGCTGATCGGCGGACATTTCCAGCGAGAACATCAGGACTGGCGCGCCGCGCGCCGGTTCCGCGCCATCGCTCCTGTCCTTTTGCCAGAGCCGCGCGGAATGAAACGCCATATTCGTAGCGAACGCGGTTTTGCCCATCCCGGGCCGTCCGGCGATGACGACGAGATCGGACGGGTGCAATCCTCCAAGCAGGGAATCCAGCCCGGTGAATCCGGTCGCGACTCCCGAAATTCCTCCGCGAAGTGCCCTTTCGGTGTTTTCGACGGCGCGCGTAAGGGCATCTGCGAAGGACAGCATTCCTTCGCCGAACCGTGTGCGCTCCGCGATCTGGTAAAGCGATTTTTCCGCCTCCTCGATCTGGGCGGCGGGGGCGAGCTCAAGCGGCGCCTCATAGGCGGTATTGACGATTTGCTCGCCGACGCCGATCAGCGCACGACGCATGGCGAGATCGACCAGGATCCGCGCGTAATCCCTGACATTCGGAATGACCGGTGCGGCGCGCGCGAGGTTGACGAGATAGGCCTGCCCGCCGACCTCCGCCAGACCTGCATCCTGCTCCATCGCCGCCTTGAGGGTGAGCGGTGTCACAATATGTCCGCGCGCCCACATGCGCTCCATTGCCGCGAACAGCCTTTGATGCAGCGGATCGTAGAAATGCTCGGATTTCAGAATGCGCGATGCGCGGTCCAGCGAATAATTGTCCACCAGGACCGCCCCGAGCAGCGCCTGCTCGACATCGACATCATATGGAAGCTGGCGATGAACTTCCAATTCCATGGGGCGGGCCTGATTTGCAGTTGTGTGATAGCGGAATGATCTATCATCACGCCGCCGCTTCGCAAGCAACCGGTGCACCCCGTCCACAGATACCTTGCGGGGAGACCCGTTATGCCGCTTCCGATTTGCGACGGCCCGACTGTCTGCGTCTCGATTGCATCGCCCGTTCGGCATCGAACATGTAGTCGCGGGTGACCGGCACGGCATCGACACGCTTCGCCAACTGGATCTGATACACGACCTGGTTGCCGTGCCGGAAAGTCATTTCCGACGATGCGAGATAGAACTCCCACATCCGGCAAAATCGTTCGTCGTAAAGGGCGGCGGCCCTGGCCCAGTTTCGGCAGAAACGCCTGCGCCATTCCTTCAGCGTCTCGGCATAATGCAGGCGAAGAATCTCGATATCCGTGGCATAAAGCCCACAGCGTTCGATGGCGCGCATCACCTCGCTCAGCGCCGGCGTATAGCCTCCCGGAAAAATGTATTTCGCAATCCAGGGATTGGTGGCGTTGGGACCGTCGGCCCGCCCGATGGTGTGCAGCAGCGCCACTCCGTCGGGCGCCAGCAGTTCCCTCACTTTGCGGAAAAACGCCTCGTAATAGCCAATACCGACATGTTCAAACATGCCCACCGAGACAATCCGGTCGAACTGCCCGTCCACCTCGCGGTAATCGCACAAAGCGAAACTGCAGCGCTGCGACAGGCGGGCCGTGGCAGCCCGGCTGTTGGCGAGCGCCAGCTGCTCGGTCGAAAGCGTTACGCCCAGCACCTGTGCTTCGTGCTGACGCGCAAGGTCCAGCGCGAGCCCGCCCCACCCCGAGCCGATATCGAGCAACTTCAAACCCGGCCGGTCCAATCTGAGCTTTGCAGCAATATGCTGTTTCTTCGCGGTCTGCGCCTGCTCCAGCGTCATCTTCGGATCGGCGAAATAGGCGCAGGAATATTGCCGGTCTTCGTCCAGGAACAGGTCGTAAAGCTCCCCCGAAAGATCATAGTGATGGGCGACATTCCTGCGCGCCCGCGTGACGCGGTTCAGCTGTGCAATGCGGCGGCCCAGCATCCGCGAGACCTGCCTGAACCGGAAAAGGACACCCGGGGGGCGATGATGATAATTCGAGATGAGAATCTCGAGGACATCGGCAATCGTGCCGTGCTCGACCGTGAGGCGCCCGTCCATATAGGCTTCGCCCAGTACCAGTTCCGGGCGCATTCGGATGGCCAGCGGTGTCAGCCTGCCGTGCAGCCTGACCGCAGCCGCGGCCCCACCTTCACCAAATACCCTCGTGCGGCCATCTGGCCACGTAACGCTCAGTCGTCCGTCACGGACAAAGCAGGAAAGGAAACGTCCCAGCATCGGCATCCCCGCCGGAGAGCCACCCTTGCCGGAAAACTAATACTGAACATGGGGAGAGCAAAAGGGTTTCTGAATTTAATACTGATAGCCCGGAGGGCAAAAACTCCCCGCCTCAGTCGCAGGCCTTGTAATCCCCGACCTTGCATTTCCGGCCAATCTCCTTGGCCGCCGCAACCTGGGCGGACGTCATCTTCGCGACCACGGCTTTACTGTTTTCGTCAGCAATTTTCGCCTCTTCGCCGGAAAGGTTCACTGCGGCGGCGGTGAACCAGATGAATGCGCGCGGCAGGTCCTGGGGGATCCCTTCTCCATTCGTATAAAGAGTGGCGAGATTGAACTGCGCCCGGCCATTTCCCTGTTGGGCCGCCAACTGGAAATATTTCAGCGCCTGTTTGGGATCTTTCTTGATCCCCTGCCCCGTGTAGTAGGCCGCGCCCAGATTAAGCTCTGCGCTGGCGTTCCCCTGCTCTGCCGATTTTTTGTACCAGACCACAGCCTGTTTTATGTCCTGCGCAACTCCATGCCCGCCGGCATACGCCAGGGCGAGGTCATACTGCGCATCACTGTCGCCATGATCGGCCGACAGGCGGTACCATTTGGCCGATTCCCTGTAATCCTGCGGTACTCCGATGCCGCGTTCATACATGGAACCCAGTTCAAGTTCGGCCGCCGGGCTTTTCTTGTCTGCCGCGAGCCGGAACAGCCTCAATGCCTCCTTGTAGTCCTTCTGTACCCCACGGCCATATTCGTAAAGTTTCCCGAGATCCACTTCGGCATACATGTTGCCCTGCTGCGCGGCCTGCCTGAACCAGTTCGCAGCTTGCGCATAGTCGGTCTTGACGCCCAGCGCCTCATTGTACATGACGCCGACATTGTACTGAGCGTTGACATTGCCTTTCTCGGCAAGCGGTTTGAGCAATTTGAGCGCCTGTGCGTAGTCGCCTTTCTGATAGGCGGCAAAAGCCTGCTCATAAGGCGTTGCGCCGTAAGCCGCACCGCTTCCCAGCAGGAAGCCTGCAATAAGGATTGATGCAATGCGCATGGTTTCGCCTCCTCCCCGGAGAAATTAGCGCTACCGCATCGCTCCCGGAAGAGGTTGACGGTTTCATTTAGCCTGGAATCAGCCTGTCGGTGCGTCTTCCCGCTGAGTTGTCGAGGTCCCGCTCTAATCCGGAAGCCGGCGCTTCATGCGCCTGATCCTGATGATTTTCCTGGGCTGATCATCAATCGGGCTCTCGGCCATGCGGTCGTATTCTTCCGCGAGTTTCAGCAAGGTTTTGCGGGTAATCGGATTGTTCGTGATGTTGGCGAGATTGCGCAATTCCTCGGCCTCCTGACGATACTCCTGAGCTTTGTTTCCGCCCTGCTCCATGCCGCCGCTGTCTCATGCCGGTCTCAGCACAGCCATAACAGCCCAGACCTTACGACCGGGTGATCACTTCCTGAAAACAACGGCTCGTTGACCATCCGATCGCTCACGATCGCGACAAATGCGATTCGCCGCCGATCGCGCTTCGTTATTCAGCAGATGAGTGACGCGTCCCGGCATGTCGGGGGCGCAATAAATCATGGGGAACAACGCCTCGGGGAGGGCCGGTCCCTGATCGGTCAAAAAATGGAGAAAGCAAACATGCCCTGCAAGAATCCGTTCTGGTTATCGATTCTGCTGGCCACCGGCTGCATGAGCACCGGCTGGGCTGCGACGGTCGCAGTGCCTGGAAACAAAATGGATGTTGCCAGCGCCCACCTGATGGCCGCGGCCGAGCCCATCGAGACGCTAGCGGAAGACGCATTCTCGGCAGGCGGAAAACAGCTTACCGGGAAGATCGCCGCTGCCGATTCTGCAGCAAAGAACGTCATTCCGGTCCTGCCACCCGCAGCGGCCACCGAACTGGAAAAGAACGTAAAGCTGATTCACGATGGTAGCGCGGCCAGGGACAAAGCCGGAGTGGCCCTTGCTTCGATTGAAGCCTATCGCGTTCTGGTCAGCAATGCGCATCCCGGAGCCGTGCCGACCTCCGTCAACCTTCTGGACTACGCCGGTTTCCGTTACCAAACGGACCTGAAGACCAATCCCGTCCGCTGGCCGGATGCCAGAGCGGCCGCCGATTACGCCCGGAAGAACTGGGCGTCTGTCGCAACCCGCATCAATGACAGCGGGCTGAAGATTAAAGTCGGGAACAGCGTCCGCGAATTGGAAATGGCAGCGAAAAACGAGGACGCGAAGGCTGCGAAAAGAGCGGCCAATTCCGAACTCGATCTCGTTGATCAGCTTGAGAACTATTTCAACAAAATCCCCGCTGCTCAGGGCTGATTGGCGACCCCCCGTGAGAGTAAAAGGTGGGTGCGAGCGCCATGTCGCGACGGCACTCGCATCCCAACCGTATCAGTCCGAGTCGGCGCCGTTTTCCAGGACCTTGCCGGTTTGAGCATCGATGCCCACTTCATAGGTGGTCCCGCCGCTCTTGACGTCGAAGGAGTAACGAAGGCCACTGCCGCCATTCTCCTTTTCCAGTTCCTGGCCGGTTATCTGGCCGGGACGAGCTTTCAGAGCTATCGTGCGCGCCTGCTCCAATGACACTTTCGCCTGCGGAGCCAGCTCCTGTCCTGAATACGCGAGGGCTGCCCCGCTTCCGCCGATGAAAGAAGCGACCAGAAGCGCCGTAATGATCGATTTGGACATGAATTTTTCCTCGTTGTTGAGACATGTAATGCGTTCAGGGACGATCCGACCGGCACTCAAGCGGAACGCATTTTCATCAACGTGCATCACGGGCGTCGTTCCTGAACAACGACCTCATGTTGCCGGATTGCACCTTCGGGCAATTTGGCCGCAACTTTACAAATTTGTAAATCAACAGCGTCCAGCAGAATTCCCGCATGGAATCAAATGAATGAAGCTTTTGCTCGTCGAAGACGATGTGACGACCGCCGAACATATTTCCAGGAGTTTGCGCGAGCATGGCCATGTCGTGGATCATGCCGCGACGGGACGGGACGGTCTGTTTCTCGCCACGGACGCGAGCTACGACGTTGTGATCGTGGATCGGATGCTTCCCGGAATTGACGGACTTGCACTGGTGAGAAGTATCCGCAGCGCCGGTGTCAAAACACCCGTGCTGTTTCTTACCACGCTCGGTGGCATCGATGACCGCGTCGAAGGACTCGAGGCCGGCGGCGATGACTATCTCGTCAAACCCTTTGCATATTCCGAACTTCTGGCCCGCGTGAATGCCCTCGGGCGCCGGCCGCCAATGGCCGATATTCAAACCGCTTTGCAGGTTGCTGATCTCGAACTTGACCTCCTGACGCGAAGCGTTACGCGCAACGGAAAGCGGATCGATTTGCAGCCACAGGAGTTCAAGGTGCTCGAATACCTGATGCGGCATGCCGGACAGGTCGTAACCCGCGCCATGCTGCTGGAAAAGGTTTGGGATTTCCATTTCGATCCACAAACCACAGTCGTGGAAACGCATGTCAGCCGTTTGAGAAGCAAAATCGATCACGGCTTCGACACTCCACTGATCCATACCGTGCGCGGCTCGGGATATTGTCTTCGTGAACCTGAATAGGCTGTTTCGCACGACAAGTTTCCGTCTTGCCGTGCTGTACGCTGCATTGTTCTCAGCCTCCACGGGTTTGCTGTTTGCATTCGTATACTGGACTGCCAGCGGGGCGCTGTACGGACAGGCACGCAGCGCGCTCGAGAGTGAATTCGCCTCGGTGCAGGCTGGAGGGCGCGATCAGGCGTCACTTGCCCGCGAGGTTTCCCGCAGGTCCGAGATACAGCGCGGCCGGATTCTTTACCTGCTCGAGGAATCTTCCGGTCGCAGGATTGCAGGCACCCTGAACGCGATGCCGGCATTTGATGGCTGGCGCGAGTTCTCGTCCCCTGAAGATGCCGGCGGTGATGATAGCGAAGCAAATATGCTCGTGTTGGGAAAGGTGCTTCCGGGCGGAGACTTTCTCGCAGTCGCGACCTCAACCGGACGAATTCAGGATGCCGAAGAGGCGATGGTAAACGCCTTCTCATGGGCGACCGGCGGCGTATTGGTCCTGGCGCTCGCCGGCGGTATTGGGCTGAGCCGGCGTTTTCTCCGTCGCATCGACAACATGAATCGTACGACGCGCGCCATCATGCAGGGCGATATTGCGCGGCGCATTTCGACGCGTTCGACGGGCGATGAACTGGACCAGCTTGCGGCCAACCTGAATGAAATGCTGGACCGGCTTCAGCATGTGATGGAGGGGCTGCGGCAAGTCTCGGCAGATATTGCCCATGAGCTAAGGACCCCGCTTGGCAGGTTGAAGTTGCGTCTGGACACCGCGATCACGGAAGCGCACTCGCCCGAGGAATACCGAAACGCAATCCATCAGGCGTCGCTCGAAGCCGGAGCCGCCCTATCAACCTTCAGTGCCTTGCTGCGGATAGCACAGATCGAGTCCGGAACGCGGCGCGCGTCCTTTGCCGATGTGGATCTGTCGGCTGTCGTGCAGAATTTGACCGGCGCCTATGGCCCTGTGGCCGATGACCTCGGGAAGCGGCTGACATCGCGCGTCGCGCCCGGGATCCACCTTCCGGGCGATGGCGAACTTCTGACTCAGATGCTGGTCAATTTAATTGAGAACGCACTGCGCCATACGCCCGCCGGGACGGTGGTGAATCTCGAGCTTATCGCCGGCAATTCGGGACCTGTTCTGACGATTTCCGATAATGGGCCAGGCATTCCGGAGGCGGAGCGTGAGAAGGTCTTTAACCGCTTCCATCGCCTGGAAGCCAGCCGAAGCACGCCCGGAAGCGGGCTTGGATTGGCCCTTGTTGCGGCCGTGGCTGAGCTGCACAGCGCGCACATCGTCCTTTCTGACAACTGCCCTGGTTTGAAGGTGACAATCAGATTCGATCCACCCATGTGGGATCAGAACCGCACCAAAATTGCCGCCCGATCATGCGCGCTTAACGGCTACTCGTTGGGGCCGCCGGTCTGCTGATCGCTCGCATCCACCGGCTTGGACTCCGGCGATCCCTCCTGCCGCAAAAAAATGCTGAGGACGATATAGATGCCGATGGCCGCGAATTCCGCCTCCCAACACTGGAAAACCGAAAACCAGAAGCTGGAAGAGGTGGCGTAGGAAGCGAGGGAAGTCGGAGGCAGATGCCGAAACGCCTGATCCTCACTGTACTTCCACTCTCCAAACAGGAGGTGCAACGAAAAATTCACCACGAACATGGCGATAAATGCCAATGACAGTGAATTGGCTTTCACCCACTCATGGGCCGTCGGCCGTGCCGCGAGATTCAGAGCCAGCTTGCGATGACGTTGGGGCGCCTCTTTGCGGGAATGCGGGGCACCCTTCTGGCGCAGCACCGCGCCGAAGGCGATCAGCACCGCCAGTTGCAGGATCGCCGCCTGCCAGTTGCTGAATACTCCGTCGAGGAAGTTGCCAGTCGAGAGATAGGCGCCGAAGGCAATCGGGGGAAAATGCTCCTGCCGTAGCGAGCTGTTATACGCGAACCAGCCTGTTACGCCCTGACCGGCGGCGCACAGCAGGAACAGGCTGAACAGCGTTACCGACATGCTGTCGTCGCTGATGAACTTCTTTAAGCTGCACCACAGCCCGTTCATCGCCGTGGCCTCGTTCCCTTTCAACAAATGTTCGTACAGGAACCATTTTGGAGCGGCAGGGTTCCTGCAAGGGGCGAAGCGCAGAATTATCGAGGCGTTTACGCACAAGGTCGAGGCGCGCGCCTCCGGATAAGCGCCGCCCAAGGCCGGGCGTTCGCGGAAGCGCTCCCATCCGCGAGAGCCGAACTCCCGCCTCCGGGGGCCGCGCAACCTGCATCATGGGCAGAGCTTTGCTAGCGGCGTTGAGCCGCTGGACATGTGCTTGCGACAGCAGACGGGGCAGGACGAAAGGCACGGGGTCGTTTCGAGCATTTTCCACGGTCCACGAAAGCTCGCCGGCTACGCGTCCGACGGACATCGATCGATGAAACCATAACCGCCAGATCGGCCGCGTAAGCGACAGACTGGAGAGGCGGAACGGACGCATTGGTAGGCGACATCCGTCGGCCGATTTTCGACCATACGTGACCCTCGAACGATTATAGCCTCAGGGGCAACTTGCAATAGCGAAGGTGCAGCATGGAGATGGCGTATCGAGAGCGGTGGCAGACTGAGATTGCCGAACTGCAAAGGATCTTGTCCGGGTTTGACTTGAGAGAGGAGTGCAAGTGGGGAAAGCCCTGCTACACGATGGATGGAAAAAACGTCGTCATCATTCAGGGCTTCAAAGAATATTGCGCGTTGGGCTTCTTTCAGGGTGCGCTGCTGAAGGACCCGAAGAAACTGCTGGTGCAGCCCGGGCAGGTTCAGGCAGCGCGGGTGATGAAGTTCACCAGTGCTCAGGAGATTGCTTCGAAGGCGGCCCCCATCAAGGCCTATGTCCGCGAGGCCGTGGCGGCCGTGAAGGCCGGAATGAAGGTCGAGACGAAGCCCCGGGAGTTTCCCGTGCCCGAGGAGTTGAAAGAGAAGTTCCGCAGCGATCCGCGGTTCAAGCGCGCGTTCGAGGCGCTGACGCCGGGTCGGCAAAGGGGATACCTGTTTCACTTCGCCGGCGCGAAGCAATCTGGGACGCGGACCGCGCGGATCGAGAAGGCGATGCCTGCGATCTTCGAAGGACGAGGATTCCTGGAACGGCGATGACGTTCGGTTGATCTCGCTCCGTTTCAGCGACTATCGGCGTCAATCGGTTCGATTCTGCGCATCCTGCCGACAATGTCGCCATTGGCTCTCCCGCTGAAAATACCGTCAGACTCGCGATAGCGTCAGAGGCCGGCGAAGAATGGCCTCTCACCTCACCCTTCGCGGGCCGTTAATCACGGCCTTCCGTGTGGATTCCTATCGGCTGAGAACAATGTGGGTGGCATGCTCGGTCGCCTGATGTTCGGTGACGCGGTAGCCAAGCTCCGGCACGTCGATCCCGGCGAACATCGCCTCGCCCTGCCCGAGCACAACCGGGGACAAGGCGAAATGCAGGTCGTCGATCAGTCCGGCGCGAAGATATTGGCGCACCGTCGACACCCCGCCGCCGATCTTCACGTCGCGTCCGTTGGCGGCGCGCTTGGCCTGATCCATCGCCGCCTCGATCCCTTCGGTCACGAAGACGAAAGTGGTGCCGCCCGCCATCTCGATCGGATCGCGCCGATGATGCGTCAACACGAAGGTCGGTGCGTGATAAGGCGGGTTATCGCCCCACCAGCCTTTCCAGCTTTCATCTGGCCACGGACCGCGGATCGGCCCAAACATATTGCGGCCAAGGATGAAAGCGCCAAACCCGTCCATCGAGCGATGTGCGTAGGCCTGATCGACGCCGTCCGAGCCGCCGTCCTTACCGATCATTGTCCGGAACATGCGCGTACCGAACATCCACTGATGCAATTCCCGCCCACGCTTGCCGAGCGGATTTTCAAGACTTTGCTCCGGCCCTGCTCCGAAACCGTCGAGCGAGACGGAAAAGCCTGCAACACGCACTTTCGTCATGACGAACCCTCCCATCTTTTTCGGGATCGAGGATTGAAGCAGTATGGGTCGTTACCTGGCTCGTGACGTTGTGCAGCGCCCATCAGTATCCATCGAGCGCGCACATTACGCTTGAGCATTCCAAGACTACGGATAGCCACCTTTTCTACGCCCCCTCATTCCCACTCGATGGTGCCGGGTGGCTTGGATGTCACGTCGTAAACGACGCGGTTAATGCCCCGTACTTCGTTCACGATGCGGGTGGCGACGCCCGCGATGAACGGGTGCTCAAAAGGATAGCTGTCGGCAGTCATCCCATCGGACGAAGTGACCGCACGCAAAGCACAGACATATTCATAGGTTCGATCGTCGCCCATTACGCCAACGGTTTTCACCGGCAGCAACACCGCAAAGGCCTGCCAGATCTGATCGTAGAGTCCGGACTGCCGGATCTCGTTGAGAAAAACCACGTCTGCCTTTCGCAGAATATCGAGCTTTTCCTGTGTCACTACACCCGGAATGCGAATTGCGAGACCCGGCCCCGGAAACGGATGACGCCCGACAAATGATTCCGGCAATCCCAGCTCGCGGCCCAGAAGGCGCACCTCGTCCTTGAACAGTTCGCGCAGCGGTTCGACCAGTTTCAGATGCATCCGTTCCGGCAGTCCGCCGACATTATGATGGGACTTGATCACCGCGGATGGGCCACCCAGCGCGGAGACACTTTCAATCACGTCGGGATACAAAGTGCCCTGGGCGAGAAATTCTGCGTTTCCAATTCCTTTCGCCTCGCCGGCAAACACATCGATGAATGTCGCGCCGATGATTTTGCGTTTACGTTCCGGATCGGAGACATTCTTGAGGCGCGACAGGAACAGTTCGCTCGCATTCACATGGATCAGCGGGATGTTGTAATGTCCGCGGAACAGCGAGACGACCTCTTCGGCTTCACCCGACCGCATCAGGCCCGTGTCGACGAAAATGCAGGTCAGCCGATCGCCAATAGCCTCGTGCAGCAACACGGCGGCGACGGCCGAATTGACGCCGCCGGACAGCCCGCAGATCACCCGTGCGTTTCCGACCTGCTCCCGGATTCGCCGCAGAGCTTCAACGCGAAACGCCTTCATGTTCCAGTCGGGCGCAACACCTGCAACGCGTTGGGTGAAATTGCGCAGCAGCTCGGCGCCTTTTGGCGTATGCACCACTTCCGGGTGGAACATGGTGCCGTAGAAATGCCGCGTCTCATCCGCGATCAGGGCAAAGGGCGCGTTTTCGCTTTGCGCAAGCACGTGAAAGCCTGCCGGCAACGCGGTGACGCGGTCGCCATGGCTCATCCACACCACATCGCGCGACCCCAGAGGCCAAAGGCCGTCGAGCAGCGGTGACTGACCGGAGACCTCGATTTCGGCACGGCCGAATTCCCGTTTGTGATGCGGTTCGACGCGGCCGCCCAATTGCGCAACCATCGTCTGCTGGCCGTAACAGATCCCCAACACCGGCACGCCCATTCTGAACAGGCGATCCGGGGCGCGCGGTGAACCCGCATCGCCGACGCTCGCAGGACCGCCGGAAAGGATCACCGCGGCCGGGCGCTTTTCGTCCAGTGCACGATCGGCTTTGTCAAAGGGAACAACTTCGCAATAGACGCCGCTCTCGCGAACACGTCTGACGATCAGCTGCGTGACTTGCGAGCCGAAATCGATAACCAGAACCGACGGCATGAAGTGAAACTAGATAGGCGGCCTGTGCCTGTCTATGGCGCCGCAGCGGTGTTCAGGGCTTTTTCCACCTGGGCCGTTTCGGGGCAGGTGGCGCCACAGGCCCGAAGCAGCACTTCATGCTGCTGCAGCGCACCGGCCCGGTTGCCGGCCGCGAGATCAAGCAAAGCCAATCCCTCCAGCGCCGGTGCGTAGGCCGGCTGGGCATCCAGCGCGAGCGAAAAATATTGCCGCGCCAATTCCATTTGGCTCTGGCGCACATACAGCTCGGCGAGCTTCTGGTACGGCACCGGATCGCCCGGCGCGTAGATCATTGCGGACTGATATAACTGGACGGCGCCCGCCGCATCGCCGCTCTGCAGCGCATCCTGCGCAGAACGCAACAGCTGAGGTTCGTCGATGGACTGCGCATCCGCAGCCCGCGCGAAACCGGCCGAACCGGCCAAAGCCGCCGCTACGAGTATGCCGAGTACGGATCGAACCATTTTTTTCCCCTGTACGGAGGCGTTTTAATCTCGTCGAACCATAATAGAGGCAAAAAACCCGTCCGTACCAGTCCCGAATGGACTCGCACGGAAATCGTGACTGCTTCCCTGCGGCATTTCCGCGTCAAACAGGTGCTGCCACACGTCTTTGATTTCCTTCCGGCGAAAAGCACGATTCCGTGAGAGAAAGCCTTCGACGGCATCCTCGTTCTCGCAGCGTAACAACGAGCAGGTTGCGTAAAGCAGGCGTCCGGCGGGCCCGACAAACCCCGCCGCATGATCGAGCATCTCCGCCTGGACGCGCCGCAAGCTTTCGAGCGCGGTTGCCGTCAAGCGCCATTTCGCATCGGGATTTCTGCGCCAGGTTCCGGATCCGCTACAGGGCGCATCCACCAGAACCGCGTCGAAATTCTGAACCATCAATTGACTGACCGGCCGGATGATGTTTACCCCCGCGCGAGATGCCCGCTCCGGCAGTGGTTTCATGCGGTCCGGCTGAATGTCGTAGGCGACAATCTCTCCGTCATTGCTAATCTCCGCAGCGATTCCGAGAGCCTTGCCGCCCGCCCCCGTCCCATAATCGAGGATGCGCTCGCCCCGGTGAGCGCCCAGCAAATGCACGATGATCTGCGATCCCTCGTCCTGGAACTCAAAAGCGCCCTGCCTGAACAGTTCCGTGTTCTGCAGCGCGCTTAATCCGGTGGCCGCATTGAGGCGGATTCCGTCGGGCGCCAGAGGCGTGGGCTGCGCCTCGAACCCCAGCGAATTCAGCGCCCGGAGAACCTCCGCGCGACTCGCTTTCAGGCGGTTCGCCCGAAGGTCGATGGGGGCGCGCGATGCCATTGCGCGCATCTCGGCACTCAGCCCGGCGCCCAGACTGCGACTTAACTCGGGACTTATCCAGGTGGGCAATTCGCCGGTTATATCGGGGGGAGCTGGTTCTTTTGGCGATTCCGCGATGGCCTGCAACTCTGCGTTGCTGAGGGGGGCCGGACCATAGCGCGACCCGTCAAAAATATTCCGGATTTGATCCGGCCCAAACCCGGACAGCAGGCTCGCGATGACGAGCGATCGCGGACTCTCGTCACCCATGCGCCAGGCGTATGTCGCGCGGTGGCGGAAGACGTCATAGACTCGCTCGGCGACCGCAGCCCGGTCGCGTGAACCGGCGTAACGTCTTGCCCTGAACCAGTCGCGCATGAACCGGTCGGCCGGCTGGGCAGTTCCCGACAATGCGGCGAGGATTTCGATTGCGGACTGAATCCGCGCAGCCGGAGTCATCGCGCTGCCCGGCTGTCGTCAGGTCGCGCGGGGGTAATTCGGACTTTCGCGGGTTACCGACACGCCATGCACATGGCTCTCGCCAAATCCCGCGCCGGTAATCCGGACGAATTCAACCTTGCGGTGGAACTCCTCGATTGTCGTGCAACCGGTATACCCCATGGCAGCACGCAAACCGCCGATGATCTGGTGCACGACCGTACCGGCAGGCCCCTTGTAAGGCACCTGGCCCTCGACGCCCTCCGGGACAAGTTTCAGCGTATCCTTCACTTCGGCCTGGAAGTAGCGATCGGCCGATCCACGCGCCATCGCGCCCAAACTCCCCATTCCGCGATAGCCCTTGTAGGAGCGGCCCTGGAACAGGAACACCTCACCCGGACTTTCGTCCGTTCCGGCGAGAAGCTGACCAATCATCGCGCAGTCGGCGCCGGCGGCGATGGCTTTCGCCAGGTCGCCGGAATATTTGATTCCGCCGTCTGCAATCACCGGGATTCCGCGCGCCTTCGCAGCATCCGATGCATCCATGATGGCGGTAAGCTGGGGCACGCCCACTCCGGCGATGATCCTGGTGGTGCAAATCGAACCGGGGCCGATACCCACTTTTATCGCGTCGGCCCCTGCGTCGATAAGCGCTTTCGCGCCGTCCGCCGTTGCGATGTTGCCGGCGATCACCTGGGCATAATTGGATTCGCGCTTGATGCGGCTGATGGTTTCGAGCACGCCGCGCGAATGGCCATGGGCGGTGTCGACGACGACGACGTCACACTCCGCCTCCAGCAACCCCATGGCCCTGGCAAATCCGTCGTCCCCCACTCCGGTTGCCGCGGCGACACGCAGCCTTCCGCGTTCATCCTTGCAGGCGTTCGGAAATTTTTGCGCCTTTTCGATATCCTTTACGGTGATCAGTCCGACGCAGCGATAGTCCTCGTTCACGACAAGCAGCTTTTCGATGCGGTACTGGTGAAGAAGCTGTTTCGCCTCCTCCAGCGGCACGTTTTCGCGAACCGTGACCAGACGCTCTTTGGTCATCAATTCGCGAACCGGCTGGCGCGGGTCCCTGGCGAATCGCACATCGCGGTTGGTGAGAATGCCGACCAGTTTTCCTGGCTTGCCATTTCCTTCCACGACCGGAATGCCGGAAATGTGGTGGCGCTCCATCAGAGACAATGCGTCGGCAAGGGTCGCATCCGGCCCGATGGTGACCGGATTGACGACCATTCCCGATTCGAATTTCTTCACCCTGCGGACATGTTCGGCCTGCTGTTCCGGATCGAGGTTGCGATGAATCACACCCATCCCGCCGGCCTGGGCCATCGCAATCGCGAGGCTGGATTCCGTCACCGTATCCATTGCGGCCGAAATCAGTGGAATGCCGAGTTCAATCGTTCGCGTCAGGTGGGTTCGCGTATCGGCTTGCCCGGGCAGCACGGAGGACGCTGCCGGCACCAGCAAGACGTCATCGAATGTCAGCGCTTCACGAATATTCAAGGGGGGCCCGGTGTCACTATGGCGACGGCCTATCATCGGGAACCCACCGACGCAAGAAGCAGCGCCACGCAAACCATAAGATTTGGGCGTGGCCCCAACGGACCACGCCCAAATCAGGCGAATGAGCGTTCCGGCCCGAACGCCCACGCAGCAATCGCGACACTCCTATCGCGAATGCTGCCTGTCAGATGGAAGCGAAGGGTTTGTAGTGGTCGTCGATCTGGCCAAGGCTGCGCCGGTCGGACCAATCCCAATTGTCGTCTTCGCGATATCTCGGAGCATTTTCGAGTTGCTCTCTGGTGATGTTCGCCCGGTATCCACCGAGGTTCTCATCATATTTCAGGGTTGCCCATGGCAGCGGATAATAATCGTTCCCCATGCCGAGGAAGCCGCCAAAGGTCAGGACGGCATAGGCCACTTTACCGCTGATCTTGTCGATCATGACATTTTCGATGGAACCAATCTTGTCGTTGTCGGCACCGTAAACCGCGGTACCTTCAACTTTGTCGCTGGCGATGAGCGAATAGGTTTCATCCCGCGGCACGTCGCGCCCGCTACGATTGGCATCCGAATAGACTGTTGCCATAGTCTGCTCTCCTCGATGAATAAACCGGAGCGCCATGATCGAAGCCCCGGTTTGGGCAGTGAACGAATGGCGACAATGGCGGTTCCTGCCGTCGCGGGGGCTGAACAAAATTTGCATTCATGCGCCATTCCGAAAGCCGAGCGCGACCAGGTAAAGCTCGACCGATTCAGCGCGCGAAGACGCGGGTTTTGCATGCCGGACCTGCCGGAACTCCTTCTTCAATCGCGACAGCAGATCCGGCGCCGCACCCCCCTGGAAAATCTTGCCGACGAAAGCGCCGCCGGGCTTCAGAACCATCTCCGCCACTTCCAGTGCGGCTTCGAACAATGCAGCGGTCCGGACACGATCGGTGGCGCGGTTTCCCGTGGTCGGCGCCGCCATGTCGGTCAGCACGACATCGGCCCTTCCGCCGATCATGGCGGAGAGATTTTCCAGCGCATCGGGCGAGGTAAGATCGAGCTTGACAATGTCGACGCCGGCGAGCGGCTCGACGTCGAGAATGTCTGCCGCGAACACCCGGCCCATGGGACCGATGCGGCTGCGCGCAACCTGGCTCCATCCACCCGGCGCTGCACCCAGATCCACAACCCACGCCCCCGATTTCAGGAAATGAAATTTATCGTCCAGTTCAATCAGTTTGAATGCCGCACGCGAGCGATAACCCTTCGCTTTCGCCTGGGCGACATAGGGATCGTTCAATTGGCGTTCCAGCCAGCGCGCGGAACCGGCTTTCAGTCCCTTCGTGCGCAGACGAACACGCAATCCGCGCCCAGCGGGCGGCTTCGCGGGCATCTTCGGATCAGTCCGCGGAGGCCAATGCGGTATGGCCCGGCATTTCCGATTCGCGCAGCAGCGCGAGCAGCAATCCTTCGCGCAGGCCGCGATCTGCAACGCGCAATGTCGAGCAGGGCCAGCTTTCCATGATGGCATCCAGAATCGCACAACCCGGAAGGATCAGGTCGGCCCGATCTGCTCCGATGCACGGGATTTCGGCGCGTTCCGCAAAATCCCGGCTTGCGATCGTTTCCGTGATCCTGGAAATCTCGTCCCGCTTCAGCCACTGGCCATCGATGCGGCTGCGTTCATAGCGGGGCAACCCCAGTTTGATTCCCGCCAGCGTCGTCAGTGTCCCGGATGTGCCGAGCAGATGATAGCGCTCGGCGTCGAAAACATCCGGTCCGAGTTCCTGTTTCATCACCGCAAACAGGCTGCTCAGTTCGGCGCGCATTTTTCCGTAAGTTTTGGCAGCCAGTTCCGACCCGCCATAGCGCTCGGCCAATTTGACCACGCCGACGGGGACAGAGCTCCAGGCGACGATCTCGTGGCGGTTCCCATTCTTCCGTCCATCGCGCCGAACCAGGATCAACTCCGTCGAACCACCACCGATGTCGAAGATCAGTGCGCCGTCGAAGTCACGACCGATCAGCTGCAGGCAACCTGCGGCCGCAAGGCGGGCTTCCTCCTCGGGCGTGACAATTGTCAGGCGGATGCCGGCTTCTGCCTCCGCACGGTCGACCAGATCCTGCGCATTTGCGGCGCGACGGCAGGCTTCCGTGGCTATGGCTCTCACATGCGTGACACCGCGACGGCGCAGGCGCGCGGCACAGACTTTCAGGGCCGCAATCGTGCGGTCCAGAGCCGCATCGGTAATTGCGCCCGTGCGCTCAAGACTTTCACCGAGACGCACATTCGCCGTGTAGGAGTTGATCACCCTGGGGACAAGGGTGGCAGGGGCTTCGTCACCGCTGGCGCGCCATTCCGGAACAGCGATCAGCAAACGGCAGGCATTCGTGCCGACGTCGATCGCGCCAAGCACGGGTGTCGAGCTTTCACCCGCCTCCCCCGTTCCGGCGATTCTGCGCCGGCGCTGATAGGGATGGCGCTTCTTTGCAGGGCGCGGCGTGGCCAGCAAGGAGTCCTCCCCGTTATTGTTTGAACCTTGGCCCCTCGCGGTGCATTGCGCAACTGTCTGTTATTGCAGGTGGAACAAAAAAGCGCCAAGGAGTTACCCGGCGGCGGTTGCGGCACGGTGCAAATCCTGATTATCGACAGACAGGTCCGAGGCACGGTTCCTCTCCCGCCAACACTGGAGCTTGGCCGTAACAATCCGCGCCTTGCCGCGTCAGCCGAGCAGCCGGACCGCACCTTGAACCGGCGTCCGTACTGAATGCGGCGCGGAGGCATTGCTGACCGTCTGCTGAAGGTTTGGCGGGTCTTCGGCCCGGGGACGATCACTGGCGCCGCCGACGATGACCCGAGCGGTATCGCAACCTATTCGCAGGCCGGCGCCCAGTTCGGTTATTCGCTCGCCTGGACGATGTTTCTGACGCTGCCGTTCATGGTGGCGATACAGCTTGTCAGCGCCATCATCGGCTGGCGAACCGGCCGCGGACTGATGGGAAATATCGCCGCACAACTGCCAAGACCGTTAGTCTACGGACTGGTCATTCTTCTGGTCGTCGCGAACACGATCAATATCGCGGCCGATCTGGCGGCAATGGGGGAGTCGCTCCGCCTCGTTATCCCCGGCCCGACTCTCCTGTTCTCCCTGGGATTCGGTGCGGTCTGCCTGACTGCCGAAATCCTTGTGCCGTACCACAACTATGCGGGGTACCTGAAAATCCTGACATTGGTGCTGCTCTGTTACGTCGCCGCTGCGTTCAGCATTCACATTCCATGGACAAGTGTTCTGGTCGCAACCGTTCTCCCCTCCATCTCTCTGGATCGCGACACCATTCTGGTGATTGTGGCCGTCTTCGGGACGACGATCAGTCCCTATCTTTTCTTCTGGCAGGCATCCCAGGAAGCTGAGGAAGCACGCCTTCACCCGGCGCCAAAGGCACGACGGAATTCGGCGGCGCGGCGCGGCTATTTTGCCAGGATTTCCATGGACACGTGGGTGGGAATGATTTTTTCCAATCTCATCGCCTTTTTCATCATCATCACCGCAGCCGGGACTTTGTCGGCCCATGGGATCACGCATATCGAAAGCGCCGCGCAGGCTGCCCAGGCATTGCGGCCAATTGCCGGAGAATTCACCTTTGCCCTGTTCGCGGCCGGAATCATTGGTACCGGATTGCTGGCGGTTCCGGTGCTCGCAGGTTCGGCGGCCTACGCGGTCGCCGAATCATTCGGGATCAAAGGGAGTCTCGAACTTCCCGCCAACCGGGCGCTGGGATTTTACGGGATTGTGGGAGCGGCGACGATGGCAGGCGCGGCGATCTCCGCGACCACCATCGATCCGATTGCGATGCTTTTCTGGACAGCGGTCATCAACGGGGTGATCGCGGTCCCCATCATGATCGCGACGATGCACGTAGTTTCAAGCAAACGCGGGCGCCGCATATTCGGCATTCCGCGCTGGCTCCGGAGTCTGGGCTGGCTTGCGACCGCATTGATGGCCGCGACTCTTGCGGTTTTCGTCTGGCTGAATCTCTAAAAACGTCCGAAACCGAAGCCGCCAAACCCGCCCTGAATATCGCAATGCTGTGAAAATTCATTGGGCGCAGAGCGCAGCACCGGTGGCGAGGCTGCCTGTGGCTGTCCCGTCGCGGCGGTCCGGACGAGCAAAGACTCCCGGGGGCCGCGGCTTTCGGCCTCTTTCAGCGGGGATTCATTTTGCGAGATTTCGAGGATCAGCTTGTGGCGCATGGCCGCGGCATATTCCCTGTAACTTTTCACCACCACGACGAAGGCGCCGCGTCCGCCCGTGACGCATCCGGCGTAATATTTGTCCAGATCCGGAAAATAACCGTTGGCCATGTCGTCCATCACCGGCAAGCCGTTCACCACGATTCCCTGGGCGATGGTTTTGTCGTGCGCATCCGTCATCGGATTGCCGTCATTGTTGGGCCCGTCGCCGGTGACATCGATGACCCTGCGCGTTGCGACGATATCCTTCTCGCTGGATTCGAGGAGAAGAGAACCGAGCTCGAGCGCGCTGCTGACGGAAGTCCGGCGTCCGGGCGAACGTGGCGTGTTGCGGATCGTGTCCGCGAACGCCATGGCGCTGGCCTTGTCCTTTATGATGGTCCAGTCGATCACGACCTTGTCGAACTGGGGGCTTGAGAAATCCAGCATGGCGACCGCGATGCGGCCGAGCGACCCGGTCTGAATCGCCTTGAGCACCTCGGAATCGGCAAACGCCTGGGCCGTGCCTTCGCGTTCGAGCTGGAATTCGTCGCTGTCGATGCTCCCCGATACATCGACGGCCAGCACCAGTTTGAGGTCAACTTCGACTGGCGCGGCAGGAGCCGATGAACACAGCGCAAGCAGCGCTGCGAAAGAGCCACAGAGCCGCATAGACGCTTTCATCGCCTGATTCTTCATCACCGAACAGTCCTGTCTGGTTTGCCATCCCCGGCATTGAGAGATTGAAGGTATCCCCATCAAAGTCCGGAGTACAGTCTGCGGCCTGTTATCTCGCGCCCGCGAGTCAGGTTCCCGTAAGGCGCGCGCGGACTGGAAAGAGATTTTATTTGATGTAGCTTCGCAAGACATCGAGGAGCTCCTGGGCCGCCTCGACTTCCGAACGTGAGGGCTTGCGATCCCTGCCGAGCATGTGAGCCTCGATATGGTCCTCGACAACCTCTGCCATGATGCTGTTGATGGCGCCACGTCCGGCGGTCAGCAGCCGCATGACTTCGGTAAATCCGGCATCATTCTCGACAGCCCGTTCCAGCGCCTCGATCTGGCCGGCCAGGCGGCGAACACGGTTGACGAGTTTTTGTCTGTCTTCGATCGGCTCCGGCATTTTTTCTTTCCGCATACCCCGGGGGGTACTTGTACGAATACCCGGAGGGGTATATATATCACCTCGGCAGAACATCGGAATTCTTTTTCTTCCGAAACTGCCGCAGCCCGGTGTTTCACCGGCACCGGGCGTTCAGCAACGCAATGAAGGAACCAATGAACCCGCGACCTAGCAGCCGGTCCGGCAATTGCGACATCAGATTGTTTCAATGCCGCGATAAAGGACCGTTTCAGCGCCCGGGATGCGCATGCGACCGTGACCTGTTCGACGTTCTCGCGTTGATCTGATCGACCGCTTGCTTCCCGGGTTTGGGCCAACCGCCCAACCGATCAGGAGGCAAGAGTGTATTCTGTCCTCGTCCGTCCCATTGGGACAGCCCAGTTTGCCGAAATTGGCCGGTTCGCCACGCACCGGCCGCTGTTTACCGCGATTTGGGACCGCGTCCGCCGCGTCCGGCGCGGTCTTGCTCGTGGGGACGGTGCTTTCCCGGGTCCGGGGAGGCGCGATTGAACGAAGAAGTCAGGGTTCGGCCACAGGGCCGCGCCGTCAAATCCGCGCAAGTGCTTTCACCCCGGCTGGCCGAGATCGTCGATTGCGCGCCGGACGAGGCGCTGGCGAGGCTGGACTCTACGCGAAAAGGCCTGAACGAAGAGCAGGTGGAGGAAAGGCAGGACCAGTTCGGGCTGAACGAGATCAGCCATGAACGGCCGGCCACCTGGTATTCGCAGCTTTTCTGGGCCTTCATCACGCCCTTCAATGGCGTGCTGTTTGCCGTCAGCGTGGTGTCGCTGTTCACCGACGTGATTTTTGCGGCGCCCGGAGACCGCTCATTCCGCACCATCATCGTGCTGATGACCATGGTTCTGCTGAGCACCCTGCTGCGCTTCTGGCAGGAATTCCGCTCCAATAAAGCGGCTGAAGAACTGAAGGCCATGGTGCGATCCACCACAGCTGTCCTGAGGGCGGATGCGGAGCGCGCGCGCGAAATCCCGATCGGCGAACTCGTCCCGGGCGACATTGTGCTGCTGGCCGCGGGCGACATGATTCCCGCCGATGTGCGCGTCCTGACCGCGAAAGACCTGTTCGTGAGCCAGGCGATGCTGACGGGCGAATCGATTCCCGTGGAAAAATATCCGGTTCCGGCCGCCAGCAGACCGGCGAGCGAAACCGGTGCGCGCAACATTCTGGACCGGGAAACGGTCTGCTTCATGGGCTCCAACGTGGTCAGCGGCACGGCCACGGCGGTCGTGGCGGTAACCGGCGACGCCACCTATTTTGGCGCTGTGGCGAAAGCCATCGCCGGCGCACGTCCCCTGACCAGTTTCGATATCGGCATCGAGCGGGTGAGCTGGCTCCTGATCCGCTTCATTGCCGCGATGACGCCGGTGGTGTTCCTGATCAATGGTCTCACCAAGCATGACTGGCTGGAGGCGCTTCTGTTTGCCGTTTCGGTGGCGGTCGGCCTGACACCGGAAATGCTGCCCATGATCGTGACCGCCAATCTGGCCAAAGGCGCGGTCGCGATGGCGCGCCGCAAGACCATCGTGAAGCGCTTGAACGCGATCCAGAATTTCGGCGCCATGGACATTCTGTGTACCGACAAGACCGGCACGCTGACCCAGAACAGGGTAATTCTCGAAAAACATCTCAGCCTGAGCGGCGAAGAGAATGGTCAGGTGCTGGCCTATGCCTGGCTGAACAGCTTCCACCAGACGGGTCTGAAAAACCTGATGGATGTCGCCGTGCTGGAATATGCCGATCTCCACGGGGTGATCGATGACGTGAGGCATTTCCGCAAGGTTGACGAGATACCGTTCGATTTCGTGCGCCGGCGCATGTCGGTGGTGGTGCGCAACGGCGACAATCGCAACCTGCTGATCTGCAAGGGCGCGATTGAGGAACTGATGCCGTTATGCGTCTTTGCCGATACCAATTGCGGCGAAGCAAGTGAAATCGTCCCTTTCACCGATGACGGCAGAAAGGAGGCGCGCGAGTTCACCCGCGATCTCAACGAGGACGGGCTGCGCGCGCTGGCCGTGGCCTACAAATGGATGCCGGCCGAAGACCGCACTTATACGGTGGCCGACGAGACGGATATGACGCTGGCCGGTTATGTCGCATTTCTCGATCCGCCAAAGGAGAGCGCGCATCAGGCGATTTCGGCGCTGGCCGAGCACGGCGTGGGCGTCAAGATCCTCACCGGCGACAATGACGTGGTGACCCGCAAGATCTGCAAGGAAGTCGGCCTGGCGGTTGAAGCGATCATGCTGGGAAGAGACGTGGAGGCGCTCTCCGACGAGAAACTGGCGGAAGCGGCCGAACACACGACGATTTTTGCGAAAATGTCGCCATTGCAGAAATCACGCGTCATCCGGGCGCTGAAAAGCCGCGGACATACCGTGGGTTATCTGGGCGACGGCATCAACGACGCCGCCGCGCTGAAAGATGCCGATGTGGGCATCTCCGTCGATACCGCGGTCGATGTGGCGAAGGAGTCCGCCGACATCATTCTTCTGGAACGAAGCCTGATGGTGCTTGAGGAGGCCGTGATCGAGGGGCGGAAGACCTTCGCGAACATCAACAAATATATCAAGATGACTGCGAGCTCCAATTTCGGCAATGTGTTCAGTGTACTGATCGCGAGCATTTTTCTGCCGTTCCTGCCCATGCTGCCGATCCAGTTGCTGACCCAGAATTTGCTTTACGACGTCTCCCAGGTTTCTATTCCATGGGACGACGTGGATCGCGACTATCTGAAAACGCCGCGCAAATGGGATGCCAGCGGGCTCGCGCGATTTATGGTTTTCATCGGCCCCATCAGTTCGATTTTCGACGTCGTGACGTTCGCCGTGATGTGGTTCGTCTTCGGTGCCAATTCGCCGGCGCAACAATCGCTGTTCCAGACCGGCTGGTTCGTGGTCGGTCTGCTCACGCAAACCCTGATCGTCCATATGATCCGGACGAAGCATATACCCTTCATTCAGAGCCGGGCCGCCACCCCGGTGATTGCGTTGACGGCGAGCATCATGGCGATTGGCATTCTTCTGCCGTTTTCGCCGATCGGCGCACAATTGGGGATGGTGGCCCTGCCGCTGTCCTACTTCGCCTGGCTGGTGGGCATCCTGCTCAGCTATTGCACGCTGACCCAGGTGGTGAAGCGCTTTTATATCAGGCGCTTTGACCAATGGCTTTGAGCAATCGGTTGGCGGCACTTTCCGCGCCGCAGTGACAGCATGTGGACGAAGAATGCTCTGGCGCGAACCGGGTTTGCGTATCTGCTCTGCAGCGCAACACCGGCTTTCGCCCAGGAGGCGCAAGAGGCGGCAGACTGGGCGGTTCACGCCCAATCGACTTTTGTCGTTCAGTTCCACCCCGCATTCCACTCGCCCTATCGCGGGCCAAACAGCCTCGATCCGGGCAGCCGGGGTGACGAGACGTTCGACGCAACCCTTTTTCTCGGCGCGCGGCTTTGGAAGGGAGGTGAGGTCTGGCTCGAACCGGAAGTCGATCAGGGCTTCGGCCTCAGCGGCACATTCGGAATTGCCGATTTCCCGAGCGGCGAAGCCTACAAGGTCGGCAGCTCAACGCCCTATGTTCGACTGCCGCGGTTATTCTTCCGTCAGGTCATTAACCTTGGCGGAGACCAGCAGATGGTGGAGGCCGGAGAAGATCATTTCCAGCAGGAACGCACGGCCGACAACCTCGTCATCACGGCCGGAAAATTCTCCGTGGTCGATCTCTTCGACACCAATCCATATGCGGGGAACCCGAAAACGGATTTCATGAATTGGGCGATCATCGATTTGGGTGCTTTCGATTACGCTGCGGACGCCTGGGCCTATAGCTATGGTGTGGCTGTGGAGTGGACCGTGTCGCGCCTTACTCTGCGCGCGGGCGTCTTCGACATGTCACGCGTTCCGAACGGGAAGGCCCTGGTGAGGGGATTCGGCTATTACGTGCTGGTGGGTGAGGTCGAAAGACGCCACACGCTTATGGACTTGCCCGGCAGCGTCGAACTGCTTGTTTTCGACAATCGGGCGCGAATGGGCTCATACGAAGCGGCACTGGCGCTCGCAAGAGCGGACGGAACCGTGCCGGACACGGCGCTGGTGCGGCATTACGCGTGGCGGCCCGGCATCGCGCTCAACATCGAGCAGGCGATCACCGGCCAACTGGCCATTTTTCTGCGCGCCAGCGCCAATGACGGGCGGGAGGAAACCTATGAGTTCACCGACATCAATCGCTCGATTGCGGCAGGACTTTTGCTGGGCGGCGTCGGCTGGGGTCGTCCGGAGGACAGGATCGGAATCGCCCAGGTGACGAGCTTTCTTTCGGGCCGCGCGCGTGACTACTTCGCGGCGGGTGGCCTCGGGACGCTGATCGGGGACGGCAGGTTGACGCATTATGGCGCCGAACATGTCCCGGAAATCTTCTACAGCGCCGCCCTTCCTTACGTCACGCTGACAGCCGATTACCAGTTCGTGGCGAATCCCGGGTACAATCGCGACCGCGGGCCGGTTTCCGTGCTGGGACTGCGCCTGCATAGCGAATTTTGACCTGAAGGTGTCGCTTTGGCGCACTTGCGCCGATTGGTCCGATCCTTAAGCATAGCGCTGAAGAGGGGCTCCGGAATGAACCGGATTCGGATGGGTCGTGCAGGTTTGTTCTTGTTCGCCGCATGCGTTGCGGCGGCGCTGCTGGTTTCATCCGTGCCGTTATCGCTGAAGGCTCAGACGCCCGACGCAAAACCCGCGGTGGATGTCGCGCTTGTTCTGGCGGTCGATGCTTCAGGAAGCGTCTCCGACGATCGTTTTGAGTTGGAAAAACGTGGTTTTGCCGCCGCGCTCCGGAGTCAGAAGGTGCTGGCTGCCATTCGTTCCGGTGACCACCGGGCCATCGCGGTCTTCATGGTGCAGTGGACCGGCCCACCGCAGCAGGACATCATGGTGCCCTGGTCCTATGTCAGTGATGAGCTCTCGGCGGCACAGGTCGCGGCCGAGATCGAAGCGGCGCCGCGTCGGTTGATGGGTGGCGGAACCTCGATCTCCGGGGCGATCGACTATTCCGTCAAGTTGCTCGCGGCCAGCCCCTATCACGCAACCCGGAAGGTGATCGACATATCCGGAGATGGCGCCAACAATATCGGCCGCCCGGCGGAGCAGGCTCGCGATGAAGCGGTGCGCCAGGGAATCCGGATCAACGGGCTTCCAATTCTCACCGTCGAGCCGGATCTCGATCAGTACTACCGCAAAAATGTCATAGGCGGCCCGGGATCATTCGCAATTGTTGCGAAGACTTACGATCAATACGCGGACGCCATTCTGCGCAAGCTGGTGACCGAAATTTCGCAGGACCAGAGGCATCACTTTTCGCTGGCATCCGACGCGCGATAAGCGGCGGGGAAAAGCACGGCTGGGGAGAAATCCATGAGGACACTCGGAAGATTTTGGGCCGGATGTCTGATTCTGGCCGCCGCACTGATTTTCTCGCCAGAGACAAATGCCGCCACCAATGCGCCGCGTCCGAGCCCCGCCGAACCGGAGGTGGATGTCAATCTGGTGCTCGCGATCGACGCCTCGGGCAGTGTGTCCGACGACCGCTTCGAACTGCAGAAACAGGGCTATGCCGCGGCATTCCGCAATCCGAAGGTACTTGCCGCGATTTGGGCGGGCGATCATCGGGCGATCTCGGTTTCGATGCTGCAATGGACGGGCCCGACCCTGCACGTCATCGTCGTCCCGTGGATGACGGTGCGGGATCAAAAGTCCGCTCTTGAACTCGCTTCGGCGATCAATGCGGCACGGAGGCGGATCTTCGGCGGCGGCACCTCTCTTTCGGGTGCAATCGATTACGGCGTGATCATGCTGACCGGCAGCCCAACAACGGCGACGCGGCAGATCATCGATATTTCGGGGGACGGCTCAAACAATATCGGGCGGGAGCCTGGACAGGCCCGCGATGAAGCCGTGAAACTCGGCATACGGATCAACGGCTTGCCGATACTGACTCTGGAACCCGATCTCGAAACCTATTACCGGCAGAACGTGATCGGTGGTCCCGGTGCATTCGTGATTCCGGCAAAGAATTACGATCAATTCGCCGATGCGATCCTGCGCAAGCTGATTGCAGAGATTTCCCGCGACCGGCCGCGGACAAAACTGGCGCAGCGATAATCATCGGCGCGGCGACCCCCGCCCACTGGATGGCCGGGTCAAGCCCGGTCATCGTGAGATGAGGACGCCCACGGATGCTCAAGCACTGGATGGCCGGGTCAGAGCCCGGCCATGGAGACACTCAAAAATCGGGGTTTGTGGCGCTCGGGATAGGCACCACGTCATAGGCGAAGAAGGCGTCGCTGTTTTCGGCGCAGACTTCCTCGAGTATCGGCCTGGCATGCGAGTACTTCCAGCGCTGCACGGCCGACCACGGCATATTGAAGGCGCCCGGATCATCCACCGTCACCGTGGCCTGAAGGGTTTTGCCGCCTTCGATGATTGCGAAACGCTCGACCACATGGATCTGGCCGGTGTGCGGCGTCCGGTAATTGTCCACAAAGCTTTTGTCGTTCATTCCAATGGTGTCCACGACCAGTTCGCCGTTCTCGTAATGTCCGACCGATTCTCCGTACCATGATGGTTTCGGATTTTTCGAATGCGGCACGTCCATGTAGATGTGGCGCACCTGCTGGTCCAGCTCCTGGACGATCAAAACTTCCTTCGGCGACTGGATCATGTAGACGCCCGCAGCATGCGCGAAAACCTCAAAACCCGGCACGCCGGTGGGCCAGCACCGCTCACGCGCAATAAACGGAACCTTGCCGGCGCGCACCTCGTCGTTCGGCTTGCTCATCTGTTCGATGACCCATGGTTTGAGAATGGGATTGGCAAGATCGGCGATGCGGTTGGTCTGCTGCCGGCCGGCGCCGTTCGGAATGTAGGGATGACCCGGCTCCGACATGACGGGACCCGCGCCGGCGCGCGGAGGCAGGAAATCATCCTGGGCGGGACGCTCCAGCACCCATGAGGTGATGTTGTCGGGCGCAAATGGCGGGAAGGATGCCGGCGCTTGCGCGGCTGCGGGCAAAATCATGACGGCGAGAAAAGAACTCGAAAAAATCAGGTATCCCCGCATTCTTATCCTCCACCGCGTGACGCGTTTGACGAGGCAAATCCCCCCACCCGAAATCGCGTTGCGAGGAGCTGGAAAGCGGACAGAATAGCACTGCGTCCGGGCAGGCGTCATCATGAGCGCGGTCGCATGCCGGGTGTCTTGCGGTGGGGCGGCAACCGGTGCAGGTTGCAAAAAATCGAACCCGGGAGGAGGAAATGACCGCAGTTTCCATGACGGTCAACGGCAAGTCCGTTCACGCGGAGATCGAGCCGCGGACATTGTTGGTGCAGCTGCTGCGCGACCGGCTTGGGCTCACCGGAACCCATGTGGGCTGCGACACAAGCCAATGCGGGGCCTGCGTCGTGCATCTGAACGGCAGGGCGGTGAAATCCTGCACGGTTCTCGCGCTCTCCTGTGAAAAGGCCAAAGTGACGACCATCGAGGGCATCGGGAGCCCGGGAAAACTGCACCCGATGCAGCAGGCATTTCAGGACAACCACGCGTTGCAATGCGGCTTTTGCACGCCCGGAATGATCATGTCGGCGCTGGACATTGTCAGACGGAAAGGAACGAAGCTGGATCATGCGACGATCCGGAAAGAGCTGGAGGGGAATCTCTGCCGCTGCACCGGTTATCACAACATTGTCCGCGCGATTTCGGCGGGCGCGCAGGCCATGGGCGCTGGCGAATTGCAGGCCGCGGAATAGGAGAGGCCGATGAACGAAAACGGGATCGGCAAATCGGTCAAGCGTCGCGAGGATATCCGCTTCATCACCGGAACGGGACGCTACACCGCCGACATCAACCGCCCGGGACAGGTCTATGCCGTGTTCGTGCGATCGCCGCATGCCCATGCCATAATTCGGGGAATAGATTCGGAGGCGGCGCGGCAGGCGCCGGGTGTCGTAGGGGTATTCACCGGACAGGATCTGGAAGCCGACCGCATCGGCAAGCTGATCTGCGGCTGGATGATTCATTCCAAAGACGGGTCGCCGATGAAAATGGGCGCGCATCCCGCGCTTGCGGGCGAACGCGTCCGCTATGCCGGCGATCACGTTGCAGTTGTGCTCGCGGAGACGCTCGAACAGGCGCGCGATGCCGCCGAACTTCTATCGGTGGATTACGAACCGCTCGCGCCTGTTGTGCGGTTGGCCGAAGCGCAAAATCCCGGGCAGCCGCAGGTCCATGCGGAGGCTCCGAACAACACGGTTTACCAATGGCATCTGGGCGACAAACCGGCGGTCGATGCCGCATTTGCCCGGGCGGCGCATCGGACCAGGCTGGAATTCGCAAACAACCGGCTTATTCCCAATGCGATCGAGCCGCGCGCGGCCATTGGCGAATACGACGCCGGTTCCGGCGGCTATACACTGTACACCACGAGCCAAAATCCGCATGTCACGCGGCTGGTGCTGTCGGCGTTCATCGGCATTGCGCCGGAGAACCGGCTGCGCGTGATCGCACCGGATGTCGGCGGCGGCTTCGGTTCCAAGATTTTCATTTATGCCGAAGAAGTGGTCTGCACCTGGGTGTCCCGGAAAGTGGGACGGCCCGTGAAGTGGGTGTCGGAGCGCAGCGAATCATTCCTCGCGGACGCGCATGGGCGCGATCATCAGACGATGGCGGAAGCCGCCATGGACGCCGGGGGAAGAATTCTCGCACTCCGCGTCCGGACAAAGGCCAATCTCGGGGCATATCTGTCCACTTTCGCGTCGTCGGTACCCACCTATCTTTATGCACCACTGCTCTCCGGCCAGTACGATATCCCCGCGATCTATTGCGAAGTCGATGGCGTCTATACGAACACAACGCCGGTGGACGCGTATCGCGGCGCCGGCCGCCCGGAAGCGACCTTTGTGGTGGAACGGCTGGTCGAAGTGGCGGCCCGCGAAATGCGGATCGATCCGGTGGAATTCCGCACACGGAATTTCATCGGCAAATTTCCGCATCAGACCCCGGTGCTGTCGAACTACGATGCGGGCAACTATGCGGCCTGCATGAAAATGGCTCTGGAGATGGGTGATTTTTCCGGGTTCGCGGCGCGAAAAGCGGCGAGCGCACGCCGGGGAAAACTGCGCGGCATTGGTTTTTCCGCCTATATCGAGGCCTGCGGCATCGCCCCGTCCAAGGCGGTCGGGTCACTCGGCGCCGGTGTCGGGCTTTGGGAATCGGCGGAAATCCGCGTCAACGCCACCGGCACCGTGGAGGTGCTCACCGGTTCGCACGCGCATGGCCAGGGGCATGAGACGACATTCGCGCAGCTTGTCTCGGAGCGTCTGGGCATACCGATCGAACAGGTGTCGATCATCCACGGCGATACCGACAAGGTGCAGATGGGGATGGGCACCTACGGATCGCGCTCGGCAGCGGTGGGCATGTCGGCGGTTTCAAAGGCGCTGGACAAGGTCGTGCGCAAAGCAACCAAAGTCGCATCGCGCTGCATGGAGGTGCCCGAGGAAACCGTCGAATTCACCGACGGCGTTTTTTCGGGGCGCGGCACCAACCGGACGATGAAATTCGGCGAAGTCGCGCTGCAGGCCTATATCGCGCACAAATTCGACACGGCTGAAATCGAGCCCGGACTGAAGGAAGGCGCGTTTTACGATCCAACCAATTTCACTTTTCCTTCCGGCGTGCATATCGCCGAAGTCGAACTCGACCCCGAAACCGGCAAGACCCGGATCGAGCGCTGGACGGCGGTGGATGATTTCGGAAACCTGATCAATCCCATGATCGTGGAGGGTCAGGTGCATGGCGGCGTTGCGCAGGGCATCGGTCAGGCGCTGCTGGAGCACACGGTTTACGACGATGCCGGACAACTTCTGACGGCGAGCTATATGGATTACTGCATGCCGCGCGCGAACGACCTGCCGGCCTTTGATGTCGGGGTGACGAACACCCCCTGCCCCTCGAACCCGCTGGGGGTGAAGGGCTGCGGCGAGGCGGGCGCGATTGCGGCGCCGGCTGCCCTGATCAACGCGATCACGGATGCGCTCGGGCATGAGGACATTGAAATGCCCGCCACGCCGCATGCCGTCTGGCGCGCTGCCAGACTGCGCGCGGAAAAAATCGCGGCGGAATGAGGGAAGATCGCCATGTATGCATTTGAATATGTTCGTCCTGCAACGCTCGCCGAAGCCGAGCGGGCGTTGAGCGGCGAGGACGGCGCGAAGCTGCTCGCCGGCGGGCAAAGCCTGATCCCCGCGCTGAAACTCCGCCTCAATCGCGTGCCTCTGCTGATCGACCTCGGCGGCGTTGCCGGACTCAACCGGATCGAGAAGCGCGGGAATGTGCTGGCGATCGGCGCCATGGCAACCCATGTGGAAGTGGCAGGCTCCGATATCGTGAAGGCCGCAATTCCCGGCCTCGCGCACCTGGCCGAAGAAATCGGCGATCCGCAGGTGCGCAATCTCGGAACCATTGGGGGGTCGCTGGCCAACAATGATCCATCGGCGGATTACCCGGGCGCGGCGCTCGCGCTGAACGCCACGCTCAAAACCAACCGGCGCGAGGTCGCGGCGGAAAAGCATTTCAGCGGATTGTTCAGCGGTTTCGAGGACGGAGAGATATTGACGGAAATCCTGTTTCCCATCCCGCGACGTTTTGCGTATGGGAAATTTCCCAATCCGGCATCCCGGTTTGCGCTGGTTGGGGCAGCCGTCGCCGACACCGGTTCGGGCGTGCGGGTGGCGATTACCGGCGCGGGATCGAACGGCGTCTTCCGGGTGCGCGCGCTGGAGGCAGCCCTCACCGCACGATTCCAGACCGACGGGCTGAGGAATATCGCGATCGATTCGTCAAATCTGAACAGCGACATCCATGGCGACGCGGAATACCGGGCGCATCTGATCGGCGTCATGACCAAACGCGCGGTGGATGCCTGTCTTCAATGACGAACGAATCTTCTCCCGCTTCGCCTGTCGATCATCTGTCTCAACGAGGGATTGGATGCGCCGCATAATCGGCCTGACTGTTTCGGTGGGAATGGTCGTGGCATTTGCGTTACCGGCAGCGGGGGAGACCGGCGAGATTCCGGATTTTTCCGGCTTCTGGTCGCGCGCGACATTTGGTTTCGAGCCGCCGGAATCCGGACCCGGACCGATCCGCAATCTGATGCGCCGCGCGGACGGAACAGCCGATGCGCGCCGCGTTCTGGGCGACTACAACAATCCCGTTTTGAAACCGGATGCGGCCGCGCTGATCCGGAAGCGGGGTGAAATCTCGCTCAGCGGAAACGACTATCCCACACCTTCGAACCAATGCTGGCCGATGGTCGCGCCCTATATCTTCCGCGTCCAGGGGATGGAGGTGCTGCAGCAGAAGGACAAGGTGATCTTCATCTACATGCAGGACCACCAGTTTCGTCTGATCCGTCTGAACGCTCAGCACCCCTCGCATGTGACGCCGAGCTGGTATGGCGATTCGATCGGACATTATGAAGGCGGGGCGCTGGTCGTGGACACCGTGGGCGTGAAGCCCGGCCCGGTGCCCATGCTCGACATGTATGGCACTCCGTTCAGCGAATCGCTGCATGTGACCGAGCGCTACCGCGTGCTGCAATATCCGGAAGCCAAGCGCGGACAGGATCGCGGCCTGAAGGAATTCGGCCCTCCTGCCACGGAACAGGGCGCGGTCATCGACCGGAATTATCGCGGCCCGGGAATCCAGGTGGAGTTCACGGTGGATGACCCAAAGGTCTTCACGCGACCCTGGTCGGGCCTGGCGACCTATCTCCACGCGCAGGGCGAGTGGGTGGAGAATGTCTGCGCCGAAAACACGCGCGAATATTATTCCGCGCGGGACACGGAAGTGCCACAGGCCAAAAAGCCTGATTTTTAAGGCGCCGCGCCGCGTCCGGCCTTGAACCACCCGCATACGGGCTCAATTTATGGTAGCGTGGACTCGTCCGTTCACGGGCGGTTCAGAGTGGTGTTGCGATGATTTGCCATTCGGGATTTTCTCGACAGGGCGCCTCGCCTGATCAGGGGCGGAGAATTTTCAAAATGTATAGGAAAGCTCTATTGGCGCTGCTGCTCGTTTCGGGCGCGCTCGCCACACCGGCATATGCCAATTACTTCCATAATCCTTTCACCGGCATCAATCTGAACGTTGGATCGGCTCCAAATCCCACACCCGCAGACATTCGCGAGAATCGCCTGCCGGTGGTGACGCAGGATGATTCGACCGCGGTCCCGCCGACGGCCGATGCAGGCAAGCCGGCGACCCAGCCGGGCACGCCTGTTGTGCAGAATCAGGCGCAACCGGCGAGCGGTGACAAGACCGTCGCATCGGCGTCCCGGTAGCGACAGCGTCCATGTTGACCACGGCCGGGTATCCGCCCGGCCGTTCTGCTGGCGGCGATCGGGTATGCATTGCCGTAACGCGCCGTCGTCGCCGCCGATTGCTGTAACGCGCTTTTCAGCAAGGCTGGCTCACTCTCGCTGCATATCTCGCGGCGATGCCTCTTGCCTATGTCGGTGCGTGGATATCGTTCTCGCTTTACCTCGTTGTGTCGGTGATCTGGCCGTGTCGTGATCTGGCTGATTCCCGATCGCCGGATCGAGGCGACCATCCTCGATCGTGCCGAAGGGGAAGTCTAACGGGGTCAGCGTTGGCGTCCGGTCCACCCTCCGAAGCGGTCATTCCCCGCGCGGGGCGACACGGCAGCGTTTCTTAAGCGTTCTTGGGCGCCGGCCCCGTACGGGATGGTGGGCGCGGCAAGAGGGGCCGGCGTCGAAGAACGCCGAGTGTAGGGGCCGGCGTCGAAGAACGCCGAATACAAGTGAAACCGCGGGCAAGCGCGTGGGTTATGGGGATTTGAACGCGGCGGTTGGTTCGCTATGGAAGCTGCAGTATCGGTCGCGAGGCACCCGCGGTCTAACGAAGGCCGTTGCGGCGCTGCGGCTGGCACAATGGTCTGTCATTAGAGTGCGTTGAGTCGCGGCTGGGAGAGCTTCGGGACGAGCGTCACCGCTGACGGTGGTTGACCATCGAGGCAAGGCAGCAAAGAGATCGATCTTCCGCATCGCCATCATGATGTGTCGCACCATTGAGGCGCGGGTGCACGCCACCATGCTTTGGGTATGGTGCCACGTTCGAAAACCTCGACGAGGATCATGGGGCCGCCGCAGCAAGGACAAGGGATTGGTGGCATCGGCTCAGTCAGTGCTTTGGCTGGCGCGGGCTCTGGATGCGCCGCGTCGGCGAGCAGCGCGCGTGCCTTGGCGATGGTGCCGGCGCGTGTCGGATTGGCGAAGAGCCCATAATGACGGATGCGATGAAAGCCGTCGGGCAAGACGTGCAGCAGGAAGCGGCGGATGAACTCGTGCGCATCGAGTGTCATGACGCCGTAACGGGCTTGGCCGTCCTTACGGTAATCTTTCCATTTGAAGCGGACACGTTCGCCGTCGAAGGAGATGAGGCGGGAATTGGCGATAGCGACACGATGGGTATAGCGGGCGAGATAGGAGAGCACCTGATCTGGGCCGGCGAAGGGGCGTTTGGCGTAGACCACCCAATTGATGCGGCGGAGTGGCTTAAGGCTTGCGTGCGTTCTTTCAAACGCCGGATCGTCATGTCTTCGATCCTGCGTTGGCGCAGTGGCGTGATGTGATGAATCGTCATCGGAGTGCTCCTGTCTCAAAGCGCACCCAGCCAATCCGGATGCGCCAGAAACACAGGAGACGGCTCTAAATCGTAATGCGCTAACCCCTCAGAACGCTCCTACCGCGAGAGCGGTTTCGTACATTCGCCAATTCCAGACATTCAGCGGGGTTAACCGAGCCGCTTAGTTGCGCGCGAAATCGGCGGCGGTGGTGGGGGGGCCGAGGTCGGGCCAGCCGCGAGCGCTCCAGTAATCGACGAATCCCGCGTTCTTCGGAAGGCCTTGATCTCCGGCAGGGCTCGTGCTTCCCAATCGTCTTTGGCTACCCTACTCTCCCGAAACGATGGCCGGATCGACCGGCCACCTGGGAATGTCGATTAGAAACCAAGCTCGGACGCGGTGATGAAACGGCAAAGTCCCCTTCTTCTTATCGTTCTGGCAACGATCGCCGTTATACCCGTCATCGCGCAAGCGGCGGAGGCGCCGCCAGCCGTACCGGACCTTTCCGGCTCATGGAGCCATCCGGCGCTGAACGGCTTGGAGCTTCCGCTGTCGGGCGCAGGTCCCGTCAGAAACTTGTCGCGCGAGCCCGATGGCGTCGGCAACCGACAGCTCCTGGTCGGGGATTACAAGAACCCAATACTGCAACCCTGGGCGGCGGATATCGTTAGAAAATTCGGCGAGATGTCCTTAGCGGGCAAGGGCTATGCCACGCCGCGCAATCAATGTTGGCCCGAACAACTTCCCTTTGTTTTCGCCAATTACGGCATGCAATTACTGCAGCAGAAAGACAAGATCACGATTCTCTATCATTTCGATCATCAATACCGTCAGGTGCGCATGAACGCGGCCCATCCCGAACATGTGAGGCCAAGCTGGTCGGGCGATTCCATCGGCCATTACGAAGGCGATGTTCTGGTTGTGGACACGGTCGGGACCAAGGTCGGACCGTTCTCCATGATCGATTGGTTCGGCACCCCCTTCACGGAAGCCATGCACGTCGTCGAAAGGTACCGGCTTCTCGATTACGCGACCACGATGGAGGCCCTGAAACGGGACGCAACGGAACATTATCACCAGCCCAATCCTGATAACGGGTCGCCGGCCGATCCCAACTACAAGGGTAACGGGCTGCAGATTGAAGTCACAATCGAGGATCCGGGCGCGTTTACGATGCCCTGGACGGCAACGGTCACCTTTCGCCGTCCCATCGAAGAACAGCTTGAACTCGTCTGCGCCGAAAACCCCGTGTGGTTTCCGGGGATAGTGTCGACGCTGCCAGTGGCGAATAAATCCGATTTCTGAAGCTTGCGTGCAGGTGTGCCGCAGCAGATTCACGCTATGAGGTGAACAGCCCTTGTCGCCTTAGGGACCCTGAGGTCAGCCATTCCACGAGGTTGCAGATACCGGCGAACTCGGGTTGCTGGGGACGGTCAGTTTTATTCAGTAACCGGAAATTCGCGTTACACACTCACCGTCTACATTGGTCATCCTTACTACGATACGCCGCAGTACCACGGTCTTTGTACGCGGGTCAGCAGGCTCAGGAAAGAAGGGGCGAGTGTTTGCGGGCGTCCCAGGGCCTGGGGCGGGGCGTCCGGATCCGGGGCGCGCAGAGGTCCAAATGCACTGACCGAACGTCCGCTTTGGGGCAATGTCACCGGATCGGTGATGCCTGAGTTATGTCCGCCAAGCGTTCAGTAGCGACGGTTTCAGATCGCGCGGCGCAGTTCGCTTCTCGCCAATTTCGGTCATTGCGGGGGCATGGCGGCGGCCGCCGCCATGCGGGCTCTTCGCGGTTTAAGATCGCCAGGTTTTGCCATAAGCTCTCCATAGGTCGCATGCGTCGTTCCAGCCTGGGAGGTGCAGCCGCATGTCGGGATCCTATGGACTCAATCGCCGGACATTGCTGAGACACGCCGGACTCGCAGCCGCCGCCGGGGCCGTGGGTGGAGTGGCACCGGTTGCCGCAGCAGCCCCGAGCGCGGCGCTCGCTCGTGGTGCTCGCTATGATTTCGACACGGTCTATAGCCGCATCGGCACTGACAGCACCAAATGGGATGCCCAGATCGCCAAATACGGCAAGGACAGCATCGTCGCGGGTATGGGTGTCGCGGATATGGATTTTCGCTGCGCTCCCTTCATCACCGAGGCGCTGAAGGAACGAATCGCCCACGAGAACTGGGGCTATCTCGCGATACCGAAATCCTTTCCCGACGCCGTTGTCAGATGGAACGATAAGCGGTACGGCGTCACCGTGAGCCCCGGCAATTTGGAGATCACGACGGGCGTGCACCCCGGGATCATCGCCGCCCTTCGCGCTTTCAGTCCGCGCGGCTCCAAGGTTCTCCTTACTACTCCAACCTATAACGGGTTCTACGGCGACCTCGCAAAGACGGGTACCACCGCCGAAGAAAGCCCGATGATCCTTATCGACGGTCGCTATTCGATCGACTTCGACGATTTCGAGCGTCGCATCGGCCCGGACACGAAGACGTTCCTTCTCTGCAACCCGCAGAACCCTACGGGCAATTGTTGGTCACGGAACGATCTCACAAGGCTCGGCGAGATCTGCCTGCGTCACGGCGTCATCGTGCTTGCCGACGAAGTCCACTGCGACTTCGTCGCGAAGGGCGAGCGGTACACACCCTTCGCATCGCTCGACAGAGAAATCGCCATAAACAGCGTCACATTCCAGTCGGCGAACAAGTCGTTCAGCCTGGCTGCAATGAAATGCGCATGGTGTTTCTCGAACAATGCCGAGTACATGGCGCGCGTCAAAGCCCAAAACCGCCTTGATATGACGACGCTTGGCATGGTCGCGAGCCTCGCGGCTTATACCGAGGGTGAGGACTGGCTCAATCAGGTGATCGACTATATCGACGGCACGATGGATATGGCCGAACGCGACATCGCGGCAAACATGCCGCTCGTGAAATTCGTCAAGCCGCAAGGGACTTACCTGGCTTGGCTCGACGTCAGCCAAGCCATGGATAGGATTGGTGCGAAGGATATTGCCGAAGCGCGCAGCAACGCGAAGGCCGCCGGCGAAGTAGACGTGACGCCCGAAACGGTGTTCGAGGAATGGCTAGTGAAGAACGCCAAGGTGCATTTGAACGCTGGTCATGCCTATGGCTTGGGTGGGGAGGGTCACATGCGCATGAACCTCGCGACCTCCCGCAAGATCGTGACGCTGGCGCTCAACAATATGGCCAAAGCGTTGCGCAACCTCTGAGGACTGAGCGCGATTCATGTCTCTTGAATGTCGGTTATCGGCTCTTCATCGCCAATGTGAGCCAAAATCGAGTGTCTGTTCCGCGTCTCCTTTAACGCTCCCAAATCCGACATCGTGTGTCCATTGAGCTTCCTCCCCTCCGTGGATCATCCGGACAACGTTAGATGGCGATCATGTTACGACCATCAACTCCTCCATGAACACTGCGCGCGAGGATTTCCTCTACTCGAGGCCGTTCGGCGAGACCTTTCTCCTTCATAAGCGGAAGATAGTTCGGATTGAACCAGTGGACGAGCGCCTCCCGGTAGCCGTTCCGATCCTGAACTTGCCCGTACCACCGCCCGACATTAGGCCGATTTCTCCACATAGCCGAAAGCTGCAGATGATCAAGACGCGTGACATAGGGGGCGTATGCTATATCCGCGAGCGAAAATTCGTTTCCTGCAAGCCAGGGGTCGCCCCGCAGGACATTTTCCATCGCACCCAACAGTAGGTCGAACCGCCGGACCGAATCCGCAAAATACCGCGAGGCTGCGCCTTCCATGATGTTGGCGCGAACCCGTTCGCGTTTCGTGGGCTCCGGAACGTTGTTGATGAGCGCCTCCACCTCCGCCGTCCCCTTGGCGAGCTTCTGGTAGCGGAACGCGATCGAGGTACTGAGCACGCCCGTGTCCGCGTGCAATCCTTCGTCAAGTTGCTTGGTCCATAACCGCATCCGGGCGCGAGCGATGGCGTCCGCCGGGCGCAGTGCGGGGTAAGGGAATACGTCGTCGATATACTCGTTGATGACCGTCAATTCGATGATGACGGTTCCGTCGTGAACAAGCGTTGGGACCACCGCATTAGGGTTAAGTCGAAGATATTCGGGCGTCTGGTGCTCGCGCGCCCGCAGGTCGAGATGCCAACTCTGCCAGCTCACTCCCTTCTCGGCCAGTGCGAAACGCACCTTCTGGGCGCAGGTGGACATATCGTTATGGTAAAGGTCGAGCATGGAGCGTCTCGTCATGCGCAGCGGCGCCCGAAATACGGCGGGACCAGTTCAGAATCTATGGCCGTTGAAGGAATGAATTTGGATCAAATATCGACAACCTACGGACTTTGACTGAATGCCTGCCCACTTTCGTTACGCGTTCCTTCAAATCGATGCCCGATAATTTTATCTGGTTAAGTTTCTTGGCCCATACGATCTTTGACATTTGCTTGTAGCCGTTCGCCCGTGACCATTCGGCAAAATCGCGCCGGATTGGCGATGTCTGCGCCACGTCCGGTGAGCGTTCAAGAGCGGCGGTTCCAGATTACGTTGAACACAGTTCGCTTCATCGCCAAAGCCGGTCAATTCCGGCAATGCAATTCGCCCTATCGCGCATTGCCCGCTTCTGCCCGCCGGGGCGCTGTTTGCAGAAAATCCTGAAGCTGCTGCTTATAGAATCTTGCGTCACCGACGGTGAGGTGTCCTCTGGTCTCGGCACTGGCGGGGATGACATACAGCTTCCCATTCTTCACGCGTTTCATAGCCTCCACCGTGAGGGTTATTTCGGGCGGATAGCGTTCATCGTCTGCAGAATTGATGGCAAGGACCGGTGCCTGAATTTTTTCGAGTTCGGGTTCAGGGTCATAGTCGGCCGATGAGCCGTACTGCCACAAGTAGTCGTTGGCATCGGCGGGTATGGGCCCGGCGAGCCGTTCATTCACGATCTTGTCGGCTAATTCCCGGGTTGGCGCCTGTTTTTGATAGTTCAGTGTGCCGCCTGTTGTCGCGATCCCGAAAAATATACTGGCGTATTTCAAGGCGCGAGGCTGCGTGACGTAATTTCCGTTGTTGTAATCGGGATCGTTGCGGATGCTCTCAATCATCATCCGTCGCAGCATCCAGTTGCGGCTTGCCATCGCCGTGGGCTGTGAGGCCATCGGGACGAGCGCATCCATGTAGCCGGGGTATCTCTCGCCCCAGACCCAGGCATTCATTCCGCCCATCGAGTTGCCGATGATGAGTCGCACATGGCGGAGGCCGAGGCCTTCCGACAGCAGCCGGTACTGCGCGTCGACCATATCGGCATAGTCGTATTGCGGGAATTTCGTCTTGAGACCGTCGGAGGGTTTGGAACTCCTGCCATGACCGAGCGCGTCCGGAATGATGATGTAATATTTGGCTGCATCGAGCGGCTGGCCGGGACCGAATAATTCGCCGCCGAAAGTCGCCGAAAGCATGGAATTTGCCGATCCGCCGCTCCCGTGCAACGCAACGACCGGCTCTCCAGCCGGATTGCCGACCGTTGTATAGTGCAGTTTGATTTCCTTCATCACCTCGCCGGTGTGGAACTTGAAGCCGCGCGCGATCCACTCGCCCTGGTGTGGCGCGGGATAATCCGCCGCCGCCGCGATGGATGGCGCTACGAACGCGAGGATGCATATTGCTTTGAAGAGTTTCATGGCAGCCCCTGCGATGGCGATGGTCCTCAAGTCTAGTAGAACGGAGGAAAAGCTGCGGAGGCAAGCCTAGAAACTTCTTGCCCGAATGGAATGGCTGCTTTGGGTCAAGGGGAGCCAAAGCGGGATGGCTGCGCTATGTCTCCTTTGGTACTCAAACGCGACATTGCGAGTTTGTTGAGCCTTCGCACGTCACTGAGGTGACAAAGGCGAACCCAAAGCCAACACCGCGCTGGTCGACGGCGTACGGAAGCTTGCGATGGATGTGCGGGAATGGACATCGACTTGATCGACCTGATCAATCCGTTCAGCGAGGTCTATGCGACCCGGACGATCTTCCAGAGTGACACCGCGCGCGCCGGAGCCGCAAAAAGACGCACAACGATGCGGGAGCCTCGGCCGTAAAAGAGGTCTCGATCCAGATGATTGATTTACGCGCCAAACGAAGTTTTTGTGTATGAGCCGAAGGTTTTTGGGCAGACGAGAGGAGAACACGCGATTTGTCTGCAAAGCCCCTCAAGGGTAGGTGGGGGCTAGTGCGTGCGAACGAAAAAGTTTGTGGCAAGTGTCGATCCTGCCGAGGCCCGTTCGTCGTTTGGGCATGAAGGCCGTGGGGCCGGATCATGGGAGACAAGACGATGCGCGTGATGGTTCTGGTGAAAGCAACCAAAGACAGTGAAGCCGGCACAATGCCCTCGACCGAACTGCTCGAAGCCATGGGCAAATTCAACCAGCAACTGGTGAATGCGGGCGTCATGCTCGCGGGCGAAGGTCTGACACCATCATCCAGAGGCAAGCGCGTGGCTTTCGATGGCCCAGGGCGCAGCGTCATTGACGGCCCCTTCACCGAGACGAAGGAGCTGGTCGCCGGTTTCTGGCTGTGGCAGGTCAAGGATATGGCTGAGGCGGTGGAGTGGGTGAAGCGCTGTCCCAATCCGATGCCGGGCGCGAGCGAGATCGAAATCCGGCCGCTTTTCGAAATGGCCGATTTCGGAGAAGCGATGACACCGGATGTCGCCGCACTGCATGAGCGGACCCGGGAGAAGGCAAGCAAAGGCTGATCCTCATTACCCGGAATCCGAGCGCGTCCGATTGCAGGAAACGGACGCGCTCCAACTCTAAACGGGCACATGGTTGCAAAAGGGCTTTTTCTGCCGAATGGACATTCGTCAGCTGGAGGGGCGGATCAATGGCCGGTTCAAGCCCGACCACAGGAGTCCGCCCATGGTGACATGGTTGCCCGGCAATGGAGAGATCGGTTAACCGCCGCCGTTGCTGGCGGCATTGTTCGCCAACCGGCCGCGCAACGGAAGCACTGCAAGCTTCTCCATGGCCGGGCTCCGACCCGGCCATCCAGTGCTTGCTCGTCCGTGGTTGCTCTTGGGGGAGGGGAGCGGAAGGCGAACGCCAAGGCTTTGATGCGAATCGGATAATGCGGCCGGAGACCGCGCCGGAACGCCAAACAAAGGCACAGATCAGAAGCAGGCAAAGACAGACAATCGGGCGTGGCCTGATCTTTGTCCGGGGACCGCATCATCGCCGATGCTTGTCATGATATTTGCGAACTGTTAACCATATTTCCCCGGATGCTGCGGGCACTTGCGTTATTGCGCGTGGCCTGCCGGGGCGATGTGGGGCTGATATCGGGAGAGGGGCATGTCTCAGCAAACAGGCGCCGCAGAAATGGCGGCGGGCGGCATCGAACCTGCTGACCGGTTTCTGTCGCAAGCCCGCGCGTTCGAGACGCACGCGCGCAGCGTTGTTCAGCCGCTGACCGGAAAACTCGCCAGGCGGACGCTGGCGCATTTTGCGGGCGTGCTGACCGGAATTGCCGCGGTCGCTGCGCTGGCGGTCACGGGGCACCTGTCCTATTGGGTGGCGGGGCCGGTCAACGCGATCCTGATCTATTTCATGTTCGCGCCGCTGCACGAAGCGACGCATGACAACATCGTTGGCCCGGACTCACGTCTCGGATGGCTCACTGGCCTGGTCGGACATGTCAGCGGCTTTGTGCTGCTTGCTCCCTATGTCGGATTCCGCCCGCTGCATTTGCATCATCACAATCACACCAATGAGCCGGTGGAAGATCCCGACTACTGGGTCCGGAGCAACAACTACATCATGGTTATCCTGCGCTGCATGGTGATCCAGCCCGTTTACGTCCTTCATCTTTACAAGATCGCAAGAGATCCCGTGATCATGCGCGCATTCGTGTGGGAGATCGTCTGTGTCGTCTCGTACTTCCTGATCATTGCCGCCTCTTACGCAGCCGGGTTCGGCAACGAGCTGATGCTCCTGTGGATATTGCCGGGCTATGCCGGGGTGGTGATGTGTCCCCTGATGTTTGACTGGCCCGTCCATCATCCTCATACGGAGCGCGGCCGATACGCCGACTCGGCGGTTCTGCTGTTTCCGCGGGCGATTCGGCGGCTGATGGACCTGTTCTTCCAGGGACATTCGTACCACCTGATGCATCACATGTATCCGCGCCTCCCGTACTACCACTACGGAACAGCCTATTATTCTCTGGAGCCCGAACTCACGGGCGTCCACGCGAAAGTGCGCAAACTGATCGGTGCACAGTAGGGAGCAGCACCGGCAGAAGCGTCCCGCTCACCCGAGCGCGCCAGTGCGCAGTTGCCATGGCAAGCGCGTGGCCGGCATCAGGACAAAGGAGGGCCGTGTTTCAGAATGCGGCGTGTTCACCGAGGAGGCGGACGGCCTCCTCCACATTCAACAGCCGCCCCCGTTTGACGCCCGCGCGATGTCCGCCCCAGGGAAGCAGAGCGAACATTCCAGCCAGCACGAGAAACAGACCGATTCGCATGACTTATTGTACCACAAGTGGTGTCCGCAAGCGCCCGATTCGCTGATGCTGGTGGCCCCTGCCGCTTGCCGAAAAGCGGAGAAAAGCGCATTTTGCCGCACCAAATTGTCACACCGAAGCGGCAACCACGCCCGATCCGGTCGGGGACATGTTTCGGCGGAAATTCCTGGGAGGGTCAACGCCATGAAAAAATCCGTATTGCTCGCTGCGTCCGCCGGATTGGCGTCGTTTCTCGTCACCATCGCTTATGCCCAGACTTCGCCGGCGCTGACCGGCATCGTCACCTCGGCCAAAGAAGGCGCGATGGAAGGCGTTGTGGTGAGCGCGCGGAAAGACGGTTCGACCATCACCGTCTCGGTCGCAACGGACAACAAGGGCCGCTACAGCTTTCCCGCCACGAGGCTCGAACCCGGGCACTACACCCTGAAAATCCGCGCCATCGGTTATGATCTGGACCATGCCGGGGCGGGCGATGTCAGATCCGGCGCGACGGCCACGGCCCATCTCAAACTCGTTCCCACCAAAAATCTTTCTGCGCAGCTGAGCAACGCCGAATGGCTGGCGAGCATGCCGGGAAGCGATCAGCAGAAGAAATTCCTGCTCTCCTGCAACAGTTGCCACAGCTATCAGCGCATCGTGAATTCACAGCACGACGCGGACGAGTTCATGCAGGTCTTCGACCGCATGTCCGGCTATTACCCCGGAAGCACGCCCTTGCAGCCGCAGCGCCTCGTCGGCACCGCGCGGCGCAATCTCGGCGGCGGCGCCGGAAACGGAATGGGTCCGGGCAATACGCTCGCCGGACGCATGCGCGGCGCTGCCGAATGGCTGGCGAGCATCAATCTGCATAACGGGCCGGAAAGAAGTTATGCGCTGCACACCCTGCCCCGCCCCACCGGCAAAGCCACCCATGTCGTGGTTACGGAATATGATCTGCCGCGCAAGACCATCGAACCGCATGATGTGATCGTCGATCCCGAGGGTCAGGTCTGGTACTCGGATTTCGGCGCGCTGTTCATCGGAAAGATGGATCCGAAAACCGGGAAGGTGACGGAATATCCGATCCCAAAAATCAAGGACGGATTTCCGGTCGGCACACTCGACCTCGAGCAGGATCACGACGGCAATCTCTGGGTTGCGATGATGTATCAGGGCGGTGTCGCGAGGTTCGACAAAAAGACCGGCACCGTTCAGACCTGGTCCGTTCCGAAGGAGTGGCAGACGGACGCAACGCAGCAATCCTTCGTCTCGCCGACATCGATGCAGGTGGACGGCAAAGTCTGGGTGAAGAATTCCGACCACGCGCAGATTTTGCGGCTGGAGCCGAAAACCGGGAGATGGGAGAATCTCGGCTCCTTCACCGATCCCGAGACGAAAAAGACCATCGGCTCCTATGGCGTCAACGCCGATCTGAAGAACAATCTCTATCTGCTGGACTTCAATTCCGGCGATCTGGGGATTGTGGACGCCGCCACGAAACAACTGCGGATTTTCCGCACCGAAATCCCCAATTCGCGGCCACGTCGCGGGCGGGTGGACGAACAGAACCGCCTGTGGTTTGCGGAATATGACGGAAACGCCATCGGCATGCTCGATCCGAAGGCCGAGGCGATCAAGGAATGGCGCGTGCCGACGGAATGGTCGAATCCGTATGACGTGATCGTGGACAAAAACGGCAACGCCTGGACCGCCTCGATGATGGACGACCGGGTGACGCGGCTCGATGCGAAGACCGGTCAGTTCACGGAATATCTGCTGCCCAATCCGACGAATATCCGCCGGGTCTGGATCGACAATTCGACAACCCCGGTAACCTTCTGGGCCGGCAGCAATCACGGTGCATCGATCGTCAGGCTGGAACCGCTCGACTGAGCAGAAGCCGCCGCATGCGGAAGGCATCCGGCGCGGCGATTCCCGGCACGCGAAGGCCCGCAGGGATCAATATGCAGACCCGGGGACCAAACCATCGGGCCAACAGGAGGAAGTGATGGCGGTTTATTCATCGCGACGGCTGTTTCTTGCCGGGTTCGCAGCATTGGCGCTCGCCATTGCACCGGCTGCCGCCCAGCAAAATGCGACTCTGTACGAAGGCGCGAGGCTGATTGCAGGCGACGGTTCGCCGGCTGTCGAGAGTTCCGCTTTCCTGGTGCAGAACGGCACATTCGCGCGCGTCGGAAGAAAAGGTGAAATCCCGCTTCCCGCCGGCGCCAATCGCGTCGATCTGACCGGCAAGACCGTGATGCCGGCGCTGGTCGATATGCACGGCCATTTCGGTTTTCAGAATCTGATTGCGGGGACGATGTCGAAGGACATGTTCAACCGCGACAACCTGATCGATCACCTGCAGCGGCTTGCCTTCGCAGGCGTTGGCGCCGTCGTGGGCGTGGGTGATCTTGCGGATCGCTCCGACATGCATGGCGGACGCACGCATTGGTCCAATGTCGCGCTGACCCTGCGCAACGAGACCATCCCGGGCGCGGCCTTGTTCAGGACAGCGGGTCCCGGAATGGCGTGGCCGGGCTCCGGCGCGCAGGGCGATCCTTCCCGTGTGGATGTCGCCTATCCCGTGACGACGCCGGAAGAAGCCCGCGCGGCGGTACGCGATTATGTGCTGATGAAACCCGAATTCATCAAGATCTGGGTGGATGATCGCGGCGGCAAGAAAAAGACTCTTACGCCGGAACTCTATGGCGCCATTCTCGATGAAGCGCACAAATTCAACGTGCCCGTCGGCGTCCATAACGTGAAGCTTTCGGACGCCAAACTGATGATCAGGGGCGGCATGGAGGGATGGCTGCATGTGCCGGTCCGCGGTGGCGATGTGGTCGATGCCGAGATCATCCAGCTGGTGAAAGACCGCATCGCGCGTGGTGACCGCCCGAATATGTGGGTCACCCCGGCACTGATCACGGCGTGGATGAACACGGCCGGCGGCCCTCAGCGGCCCGGCTGGCTGGACGATCCGTTGCTGAAGGCACTCTATTCGCAACAGCAGATCGAGAAATACTGGGGCGAGCCGTTGCGCAAGATGACGCCCCAGCAGCTCGCGCGGGCAAAAACCGAGTTTCAGGCCGATGCGAAAAACATGATGCTGTTGCGCGCCGCAGGCATGAAAATGGTAGGCGGAACCGATACCGGCCAGACGCGCCATCTCGTGGCGTTCCAGAATCATCTCGATCTGGAAAGCATGGTCGCCATGGGCATGACCCCGATGGAGGCAATCAAGGCCGCGACCAGCGATGGCGCAGCGGCCGGGCATTTCAATACAGGATTGATCGCGCCGGCACGCAACGCGGATTTCATCGTGCTGAACGCAAATCCGCTGGACGGCATTTCGAACACGCGCAAAATCGACAAAGTCTATTTGCGCGGCGCTGAAGTCCCGCGGGCGCAATATGCCGCCAAATGGCAAACACAGATGAAAACGGCGAGCCGCTGATGTGAGCGGCTTTAATTGCAACGAATCATCCCTGGCGGGGAGGAAAAATTGAGCGAAGAACGCGAATCACGGCGGGCATTTCTGAAGGGCGCGGCGGCCGGTGCAGGCGTGGCCGCAACCAATGCGATCGTCCCGGCGACGCAGGCAAGCGCCGCCGAAGCGATGCCGATGACGATGCCCGCAGCGGATGGCGGCCACGGCGCATTCTTCAATGCAGATGAGGCCGCCGCGGTTGCGGGTTTTGCCGAGCGGATATTTCCGGGAGCGCCCGGCATACCGGGCGCGCGCGATGCGGATGTGCTCAACTACATCGATCTGGCCCTTGCCGGCGCCTATGCCGATCTGCAGGAGTTCTACCGGCACGGGCTCAGTCAGCTCGACGCCCATTGCCGCACCGCCTATGGCCGGCCCTTTGCGCGGCTCGATCCGAAACAGCAGGACGAAGTGGTTGCGGCGCTGGAAGCCGGACGCGTTGCCGAATTCACCTGGCCCACATCGCGGGCTTTTTTCAACATGCTCCGTACGCATACGATCGAAGGCATGTTCGCCGACCCGATCTATGGCGGCAACAGGGATTTCGCGGGCTGGAAACTGATCGGGTTTCCGGGGGCGCAACCGTTTTTCACGAAACCGGAAATTCAGAGCCGGGCCGTGTTCAGCCGCGCGCCCATGACGGGTCTCAAGATGCAGGCTTCCATGCCGAAGCGGAAGGGTTGAAGCCATGGCGAATTTCAAAACCGACGTCGTGATTGTGGGAGTCGGCGGTGCGGGCGGAATCATCGCGGCCGAACTCGGCAAAGCGGGCATGAAGGTTCTGGGGCTGGAACGCGGACCGCGGCTGAAAACGGCCGATTTCGAGCCGCATGATGAACTGCGCTATTTCCAGCGGCAGGACCTGCGGCCGAACTGGAAAAAACAGCCGGTTACCTGGCGCACCGATGCAAACAGGCGCGCGGCCCCGCTGCAGACCCTGAATTACGGCGCGCAGGCGGGCGGCGGCACGGTGCATTACGGCGCCCTGTCGTGGCGTCTGCACGAGGATGATTTCCGCGCCCACTCGGCCACCATCGAACGTTACGGCGCGAAGGCCATTCCGTCCGATTTGTCGCTGATCGACTGGCCGCTCAGCTATGCCGATCTCGAGCCGTTCTACGACCGGGCGGAATACGAACTCGGCGTATCGGGACAGGCCGGAAACATACAGGGGCGCAAGATCGCCGCCGGAAACATCTTCGAGGCGCCCCGCCATCGCGAATACCCGTTACCGCCACTGGATGCCGATCAGGCGGGACTTATCTTCAACGATGCTGCGACAAAGCTGGGCTATCACCCCTTCTCGTCACCGCGCGCGATTCTGTCGCAGCCTTACAATGGACGTTCGGGCTGCACCTATTGCGGATTCTGTCAGGCGTTCGGCTGCCATATCGGCGCAAAATCGAGCGTGCTGATCACCAAACTTCCGGAGGCCGATCGCACGGGCAATTTCACCCTGCTGACAGGGGCGATGGTGTATCGCGTCAATTCCGACAATAGCGGGCGGGCGACCGGCGTGTCGTTCTACGGCCCCGACGGTTCCGAGAACAATGTGGAAGCGGATCTGGTGATCCTGGCGCCCTTCACCTACGACAATACGCGGCTGCTTCTGCTGTCCAAAAGCGCGAAATTCCCGGACGGGCTGGCGAACTCAAGCGGTCATGCCGGCAAACATTTCATGACGCATTTGCGCGCGCGCGTGCAGATCGCGTTCGACGACCGGCATGTGAACATCTTCATGGGCCCGAGCGCGCAAAAACATTCGATCGACGATTTCAACGCCGACAATTTCGATCACGGCGGACTCGGCTTTATTCGCGGCGCACAGATTTCCGTCAGTCCGGTGGCGCTGGAAGGCGGGCCGATCGGCGAGGCGACGATGAATCCACCGCCCGGCGTGCCGTCCTGGGGCGCGGCGTGGCGCGACTTCTTTGCCAGATATTACACGCGCCACGCGGCGGTCGCGGCGCAGATCGAAGACCTGCCCTATCCGCATCAGACGATTGATCTCGATCCCAATGTGCGTGACCAATGGGGTTTGCCCGCCCCACGCGTCACCTATGATTCCCGGCGGCCCAACGAACTGGCGCGCACCGAATTCATGGCCCGCAAGCTGGAAGAAATCGGTCACGCGGCAAACGCAAATCTGGTCTGGCGTGCGCCCGAAACCGGCGGTGCCCCGGGCGGCCACCATATGGGCGGCACGAGGATGGGCAGCAATCCGAAGGAATCCGTCGTCAATCGCTATTCGCAAAGCTGGGATGTGCCGAACCTTTTCATCGTGGGCAGTTCGACATTTCCGACCATGGGAAGCGGATTTAATCCGACGCTGACACTTCAGGCGCTCGCCTATCTGTCGGCGGAGGCAATCGTAAACCGGTACCGGCGTCAACCGGGTCCGCTGATCGACGCTTAAGGGAAACAGCTGGAGGAAATCATGCGCAATATTTCGGCCGCCATCGTGCTGAGCGTGTTGGTCATCTCGGGAACCGCCTCTGCCGCGGAGATTACCCTGATCGCACCCGGTGGAATTCGCGCCGCGGTGCAACAGATGATCCCCGCTTTCGAAAAGAAGACCGGCCATACGGTCAAAGCGACTTTCGGTTCTGGCAACGGCACCAAACAACGGGTCGTCAAGGGAGAGGCGTTTGACGTTCCGATCGTGCAGCCGCCCTACCCCGACGTTCTCGCATCCGGAAACGTCATCAACGACACCGAGACTCCGCTGACGCATGTTTCCGTAGGCGTGGCGGTCCGGCCGGGCACCCCCCACCCCGACATCTCGACACCCGACGCGGTGAAGAAGATGCTGCTTTCGGCGAAGTCGATCTCCTATCCGGATCCCAAAGGAGGCGCCGCGGCGGGCGTCAGCTTCGACGAGACGATGAAGAAACTCGGTATTGCCGAAGAGATGCGGCCGAAGATCAAGCTGGCGCAGGGCGGGGCCGGAGCCATGGCGATGCTGGCCAAAGGCGACGTGGATATCGGACTTACTTTCGTGAGCGAGATCATCACGGAACCCGGCGTGGAAGTTGTCGGCCCTCTGCCGGAATCGATTTCCAACCCGACGCGCCTGTCGGGATTCATCGGTGCTCACGCAAAAGACCAGGCAGCGGCAAAGCAGTTGCTGGAATATCTGTCGTCGTCCGATGCCGCAAAAGTTTATCGCGAAAGGGGCATGATTCCCGGCAGGTGACGACAGCCGAAGCGCTGCCGTCACAGCGCTGTGCCTTGCGGGGCGCGAGGTGGCGGAACGAGAGCTGAAACGGCACGTTCTCCGAATGTCGGGCATCACGGAGAACGCAAAATGTTGAACTGGCGCAGCACACTGCCTGCGGTTGAGGATGCGGGCGAGTACGCGATGGACCAGCTGCTCAACGTCGCGAACAGCGCAGCCAAATCGGCGCGGGACGTATCGAGCCAGATCGAAAGCTGGGCCACGGACGGATACGAAACCATTCGTGACGTCGCGAAATCCGAACCCGCCTTCTGGGGCGCCCTGACGATCGGAATGGGCGCGCTGGCCGGTGGACTGTTCGCCCTGTGGCGGAGTTCCGGGAGCAAGCCGCGCCGCAGGCGCAGCGCGCGCACCGTGGCGGTCGCTTCCGGCATGGCCGGGATGAGCCGCAGGATGCGTTCCTCCGGCGCCGCAATGCCGGCGGACATCGGCAAAAGCGCCCCGAAGCGCGCGCGCAAGGGCCGGTTGGTCAGGCGGAAGAAAAAGGCTTGATCTCAGCCGTCGCCGCACGCCGCCACATGACGCGCGCGTGCTGACTGTTTCGGGTCAAGCCGCTATAACCGCCGCATGGCAAAGCAGTTTGTCGCGGCGATTTTTGCGGTTGCGGTTGTCGGCGCTTATGCGGCCGCGCAGGCTGTCACCGGACCAGAACTCGGACTTTCGCCCTCGCGCTTCATGCGCGACGTTATCTATCTCGCTTCCGACGACCTGAGGGGCCGCGGCGACGGTTCACCGGAACTGGATCTCGCAGCCGATCATATTGCGACCGAGTTCCGGCGCGCCGGCCTCGCTCCCGCGGGCAACCACAATAGTTATTTTCAGAGTTTCGAAATCACCACGGGCGCAACGCCCGGACCGGGAAACCGGTTGGTGATCGACGGGAAAGCAGCGACCCGGGGGCGTGAATTCCTTCCCATCGCATTTTCGTCGAGCGGCAGCATTACAGGGCCGCTGATCTTTGCCGGTTACGGAATTACGGCGCCAGAGCACCACTACGACGACTATGCCGGCATCGACGTCCGCGACCGGATCGTGCTCGTGCTCGGGCATGAGCCGCAGGAAAAGGACCGGAACAGTGTCTTTGACGGCGCCAATCTCACGCGGCACGGCACACTGATCAGCAAAACGATCAACGCGAAGCAGCATGGCGCGAAGGCAATTATCGTCGTCACCGATTTCAATCACGAGCGCGAAGACCTGGCGGCGGCGACGACGGCCGAGGATTTCGCCGACAGCGGCATTCCGGCGATCTATGCCTCCCGCACCGTCTTCGAGGATGCGCTGAAGCCGCATGGCGTGGATCTGGCCGCGCTGCAGCGCGCCATCGATGGCGATCTGCATTCCCGCTCGATGACTGTTCCACAGGTCCGCGCCGAGATCACGGCCGATATGGTCCGTACACGCAAGACCATCCGGAACGTGATCGGGGCGCTTCCCGGCAGCGATCCGAAACTGAAGGACCAGTGGATTGTCGTTGGCGCGCATTACGATCATCTCGGGCTCGGGGGCCGCAACTCCCTTGCGCCGTCGCTCACGGGACAAATCCACCATGGCGCGGACGACAACGCGTCTGGCACCGCCGGAGTAATGGAACTGGCCCGGATCGCCGGAACCGATCCAAAACATTGGCGCCGCTCGGTGCTGTTCATGACTTTTGCGGGCGAGGAGATCGGACTTCTCGGCTCGTCGTGGTTTGTGAATCACCCGACCGTGCCGCTGAACCGGATCGACGCCATGCTCAACATGGACATGATCGGCCGAATGACAAAAGACCGGCTTTATGTCGGTGGAGTGGGCACCTCGCCGGAACTGAAGCCGCTGCTGCAATCTCTGGATCCGCATCAGGATCCCAATCTTGTCTTCTCCGATACCGGCTACGGCTCGAGCGACCACACTTCGTTCAATGCAAAAAAAGTCCCGGTGCTATTCTTCTTTTCCGGACTGCACACCGATTATCACAAGCCTTCCGATACGGCAGACAAGATCAATGCGTCGGGCGCGATGCAGGTGCTGGCGCTGGTTTACGGAGCGATGGACCGGCTTTCCACGGAGCCCGCCAAATTGCCGTATACCGAGTTGCGCGAGGCGCTGCCCCAACCGGCGACCCCACGTAGCCGGGGATACGGGCCCTATTTCGGTTCGGTGCCGGATTTCCGCGATGACCTGACCGGCGTGCTGTTCTCGGCTGTGCAGGACAACAGCCCGGCGGCAAAGGCCGGACTGAGAGCCGGCGACCTGCTGGTGGAATTCGACGGCAAAGTGATTCAGAATTTGAACGATTATGCCTACGCTCTGCGCGCGAAGCAGCCGGGCGATATTGTGCAGGTGGTGGTGAAGCGTCAGGGACGGGACGTGAAGACGGCCGTGCTGCTGGAAGCGAGGAAATAGTGATGAAGCTCAATGCGATTTTGGCTGCGACCGCGGCCGCGGCTCTTGCGCTTGCCATAGCGCCGGCGCCCGCACCGGTCTATTCCGTGGAAATCGGGAAACCGATCCCGCCGCAACCGGCTTCGAAGCCGGTCAAAGCCGATCCCCGGGAAAAGCATCTGCGGAATGTCCGGCAACTGACTTTCAACGGCGACAATGCCGAAGCCTATTTCTCCTTCGACGGGAAACAGATCACCTTCCAGTCCACGCGCGAGCCGTTCAAATGCGACCAGATTTTCCACATGAATCTGGACGGCACAAATCTGCAACTGATCAGCACGGGCAAGGGCCGCACGACCTGCAGCTATTTCATGCCGGACGGAAAGCGCATCATCTACGCCTCGACCCATCTCGCCTCTCCGGATTGTCCGCCGCCCGCCGACAAGTCGAAGGGCTATGTCTGGGCGATCTACCCGTCCTTCGACATCTTCTCGGCCAGGCCCGACGGCAGCGACATGAAGCGGCTGACCTTCACGGACGGCTATGATGCGGAAGGCACGGTGTCGCCGGACGGAAAGAAGATCGTGTTCACCTCGGCGCGCGATGGCGATCTTGAAATCTACGACATGGATATCGACGGTTCGCATCAGCGGCGCCTGACGCATGCGCTGGGCTATGACGGCGGGGCCTGGCATTCCCATGACAGCCAATGGATTGTGTGGCGCGCGAACCGGCCCACAACGCCGGCGGAAGTAAAGGAGTACAAGGAACTGTTCGCGCAGAATCTGGTGAAGCCCGACAAGATGGAACTGTGGGTCATGCGCGCCGACGGCAGCGAGCAGAAGCAGATCACGCATTTTGGCGGAGCGAATTTCGCGCCCTATTTCTTCCCCGGCGACAAAAAGATCATTTTTGCTTCCAACATGAAGGACCCGAAGGGCGGAAATTTCGATCTATACAGCGTCAATCGCGACGGCACGGGACTGGAACAGATCACCTTCGATGAAGGGTTTGACGGCTTCCCCATGTTCACCGAAGACGGGAAGAAGATCATCTGGGAATCGAGCCGCTACGCGGATAATCCCCGCGCGACGAATGTGTTCATTGCGGACTGGGTAGAATAACCCGGCGGGGCGCTCCGCCGATTACGGTGCTGTCACCAGTTCCATCACGGCGGCGCCGTCCTTGCGCGGATCCGAGGCGCCGAAATTCACGCCTTTCGCGAAATCGCGCATCACCGCCTGGCCCGACCCCATGCGCGTGGAAGAATAATCCCCGCGCATGACAAGCTTGTGGCCCATCGCGGTCAGTTCGGCGCGCGTTTTGTCGGGTATCCGCGCCTCGATGTTCACGTCGCAGCCGGCGAAGGTTTCCTTGGAGAAACGCGGCGCATCCAGCGCGCCCTGAATATTCATCCCGAAATCGACCAGATTCGAGACGAATTGCGCATGCGCCTGGGCCTGATTCCAGCCGCCCATGATGCCGAAGGCGATCCGGACATCGCCCTTCTGCATGAAGGCCGGAATGATCGTGTGCACGGGTCGTTTATGCCCGGCGAGCACATCGGGATGCGACTTGTCGAGCGTGAACAGCCCGCCGCGATTTTGCAGCACGAATCCCGCGCCACCCACCGTAACGCCGGAACCAAATCCGACGGTCGCGTAATTGCTCTGGATCAGCGAAACCATATTGCCGTCGCGGTCCACCACGGAAAGATAGGTGGTCCCGTTGTCCGTCCCCGGAGGTTTTCCGGCCATGACGCCGCAGGAGGCATGTTCGGGATCGATCAGTTTGCTGCGCTCTGCCGCGAATACCTTCGAGCGCAACCCTTCCACCGGAATTTTAGCAAAGCGCGGGTCGGCGTCGTAGCGGATCATGTCCGCATAAGCGAGTTTCTTCGCCTCGATCATGGCGTGCAACGCGCGGGCGGAATTGTGACCCATCTCCGCCAGCGGAAAGCGCTCCATGATGTTGAGCATCTCCAGCGCGGCGATGCCCTGCCCGTTCGGGGGCAGTTCGTAAACCGTCCAGCCGTGATAGTTGGTCGAGATCGGATCGACCCATTCCGGCTCGAACTCCGCAATGTCGGCAGCCGTCATTGTGCCGTGATGGGCGTCCGACTCGGCAAGGATCTTCTTCGCGATTTCACCTTTGTAGAATGCGTCTCTGCCGTGTCCTGCGATCTGGCGGTAGCTCCAGGCGAGATCGGCATCGCGAAACACTTCACCCGATTGCGGCGAACGCCCCGCCGGGAAAAATGTCTTCATGCTCGACGCTTCGTCCTTCATCAGCGGCAGACTGTCCCGCCAATAGACGCTGACGACTTCGCCTACGGGATAGCCGCGCTCCGCATATGCGATGGCAGGCCCGAGATCCTCGGCCATGCTCTTGCGGCCGAAGCGCTTCATGAGCGCGTCCCAGCCGGCAACCGCGCCCGGCACCGTCACGGAATTGATGCCGCGCTGCGGCATGGATTTCACGCCCTTCGCGAGCAGATAATCCGCCGTGAGCGCTTTCGGCGCCCAACCGGAGGCGTTCAGGCCATACAGCTTTCCGGTTTTCGCTTCATAGACGATGGCGAAGAGATCGCCGCCGATGCCGTCATTCATCGGGGCGACCAGACCCATCATGGCATTGGTCGCAATCGCAGCGTCGATCGCATTGCCGCCATTTTCGAGAATCCGCACGCCCGCCTCGGATGCCAACACGCTTTCGCTCGCCACGATGCCCGATTGAGACGCGACCATGGAACGCGACTGCGAACGATCCTGCGCGTGGGCAGAAGTGAAGCCGGCCGCGAAGGCAAGTCCGAGAACAGCCAGCTTCGTTGCCAATTGCGATTTCATGGACCGGTCGCCTTTGTGATGCGTGAACCGATTATTTTTTCACGAAGCGGCGGAAATTGAGCGTGTTGGTAAATCCGCCATAGACATTGCCCGACTCATCGGCGGCAACGCCTTCGAGGGTGTTGCCTTCATTCCAGGGAATGAAGGCAATCACCTTCCCGTCCCTGACGCTGCCGATCCGGATGCCCTGCCTGTAACTGGGATTGGTCTTGTCGCTTGAGGTCGAATCCGCGACATAGATCGTGTCCTTGCTGTCAATGTACACGCCGCTGGGGCGGCCGAACTGACGCCACTCGGCCAGGAATTTTCCATCCTGATCGAAAATCTGTATGCGGCTGTTGGAACGATCCGCGACAAAGAGCCTGCCGGCAGAGTCCATCGCAAGTCCGTGCGGCGCGTCGAATTCACCGGGTCCCGTGCCATGCTTGCCCCAGGCTTTGATGAACTTTCCGTTTTTGTCGAATTTCACGATCCGGGCGTTGGTGTTTCCGCCATGTCCGTCGGCGACAAAAATGTCCCCGTTCGGCGCGATCAGAACGTCCGAAGGCGCATTGAAATGCCTGTCGTCTTCACCCGCCACGCCGGGCGTTCCGAGGGTCATCAGCAGTTTGCCCTGCGGAGAGAATTTCATCACGGTCTGGCCGCGGCCATTTTTGGTGCGGCCGTCGCTCACCCAGACATTGTCCTCGCGATCGATGAACAGCCCGTGCGGATAGTTGAACAGGCCGGCGCCGAAACTCACAAGCAGCTTGCCGGACGCATCGAATTTCTGGATGGGGTCGAGATTCGAGCCCGAGCAGTCATTGGCAGTCGCGCAGCGGTCGAACACCCATACGCTTTTGCCATCCCGGTCGATGTCGACGCCGACGGCTGCGCCCCAGTGGCGTCCCACCGGCAATTTCGCCCAACCCGCATCCTCACGATAGGGATTTGGCGCGGCGTTGGGATCGGCAGCCGGTTGCGCAAATGCGGAGATGGCCAGCAGAGAAATTGCGGCGCAAAGAAGTCCGGCGGTCATTTTTGCAGGCATGGCGTCCTCCCATATGTTCTGTCTGTACACGGCCGAAACGCTCCCCGGAAGAATGGTCAGATTCTTTCAGGGAACCGAATGATGAAGTTGTCCCGATTTGGCATTTTCACGTTCGGAAGCGATTTCGCATCGATGACGTCGCTCTCGCCGATCAGATTGTTCAGGCGCAGCAGATAGGCGGTCAGCGCATAGACTTCCTGATCCGAAAGCGAATGCGGCTTGTTGTAAGGCATTGCGCGCCGGATGAAATCGAACAGGGTCGTGGCGTAGGGCCAGAAATTGGCGATGGTCTTGCCGCCATCCAGGGTTGCGCGCGCCGCATAGGGCGTCACCGGCGCCGCAATTCCGCCCTTGCCGTTTTCGCCATGACAGGCGGAGCACTTCTGCGCAAAAATCGGAGCACCCTGCGCCGGCGTTCCGCTTCCCGGCGGCAATCCCGTTCCGTCGGGCAGGATGCTGATATCCCATGGCGCGATATCTTTGGGATCGATCGGCTTGCCGAGATTGGGCAGATCGGCAGCCATTGCGGCGCCCACAGCGCCTGCCGCCAACAGCAGGCCGGCCGTCAGGTTACGCATAGACATGTCTGACGTCTCCCTGCGCGTCCACGGCCCAACTCGTGATCGCGTTGAAATGCTGGCTGGGGAAATCCGTAACTGCGGGCGGCTTCGTCGTCTGCCCGCGCAGGGCAACAAATTGCGCCCGCGTCGGCTGCACATTGCCGCCCTCATCCCAGGCCCGGCTTTGCAGAATCGCCGCACCGCCGTTCCACCGCCACGGCATGCGAAAGCGCGTGAATGCCTTGGGCAGAACAGGCGCCTGCAACGCCGCTTCGCCCCAGCTCTTTCCGCCGTCCGCCGATACCATGACTTTTGCAATCCGCCCGGTGCCGGCATAGGCGACCCCGGTGATTTCATAATATCCGGGTTCTTTCAGTTTCAGGCCCGGCGATGGGCTGGTGATAAAGGACTTCACTTCCTGCAGGAAGTAGAAGCGATAGGCTTTGCCGTTCGGCAGGATCTGCGAATAGGTGCGCGATTCGTAATAGCTCATCTGCGGTTCATCGGTGACTTTGATGCGCCGCAGAAATTTGACGTTCATGTTGCCTTCATAGCCGGGCAGCCACAGCCGCATCGGGTAGCCCTGCCCCGGCTGGATGCGTTCCCCGTTCTGGTACATTGCGACCATCGCATCGTCCAAAGCCTTGGCGACCGGCACGCTGCGCGACAGATGCGGACTGTCTGCCCCTTCGGCGATCATCCATTTCGCTTTTGGATCGATGCCCGCTTCCTCGAGCAGTGTTGAAAGCGGCACCCCGGTCCATTCGGAACAGGACGCCAGACCATGTAGCGCCTGCACATCCGCCTGAATCGGCTCGTTCGAGAACAATGGTGCGGAGTTGCCGCCGCATTCCACAAAGCCGATGCGGGAGACCATCGGGTAACGGTCGAGAGCTTCCACGGTATAAACCAGGGGACGCTTCACCAACCCGTGGATCACCAGCCGGTGCTGGGCGGGATCGATATCCGGAACGCCGCCATGGCAGATCGTGAAGTGCAGCCCGTTCGGCGTGATGATGCCTTTCAGCCGATGATGCGGCGTGCGGGCGCGGGAATTGCGAGGGACATTGTCGGGATTGTCCAGCGTGCGAACCACCCGCGCCTCGAAACGCGACGGCGTCTGATAGGGCGGAATCGGCGTGCCGACATTCAGGCTCCAGGGACCGTCCTTCAGGGGTTCGGCCGCGGCTCCGCTAACCGCTGCCAGGCCGCTTCCGACCGCCCCGGCAAAGATGATCCCCTGCCCCAACAAAGCCCGACGATGCAGCAGGCCATTCCCCGCGACGACCTCCGGTTCCTGAACTTGAATCCTAACGTGATGAACCATTCCATACCTCCCACAGGTGAGGCGGAATGTATCCGCTGAAAGCGGATTTTGCGATGGCATTATCGGCAGTCGGTCAGATCTGGGTCATCCTCTGCCCTTCGGGCAATGCGAAATCCTTGACCGCGTGCACCAGGCCATAAATCACGGCTTCCCTGGGCGTGATGTACACATCCTTGAAACGGCGCGCGACGAGGATTTCGCCCGGGATCGCCGCGCGCTCGCGCAGTATGTTTTCGGTGCGGGCATCGTCCGCGAGCGCCGCATTCAGCGAACTCTGCAAGCGTTCGGAGGTCATGCCTTCCTGCGACGGCATGACAGTCGGATGGATCATGAACATGGCATGCGGGGAGCAGTAACGTTCTGCGCCCGCGACGAACACCGCAACGGCGATCGAACTCACGCTTCCGGTATTGTGGATCACCACATTGATCGGCAACCCGCGAATGTGATTGTAGAGATAAATCCCGTCCGAGACGTAGCCGCCGAGTGAACTGAAGGAGAGTTGAACTTCATCGAAGCGGTTGTTCACCGCTTCGTTCAGCGCGGCGGCAACCCGTCCCACGCCGTCGGAATCGATCGCGCCTGTGTAGCCCAGATAGGTGATTTTACGTCCAGTGGAATCCGGCATTCTTATTCCATAGTGCCGTCAATATGGTTCAGACAATATTTGTCACGCCAAGGCTTCGTCCCGACTTCATAGCCGAGTCGCCGCCAGGCGACGGGAACGAATCCCAACCCAATAAGTTTCCTTCTGACGGGGGCGAGGAAACACCCAATCCGAGGAAATTTCGATGGCGAATGAAAACACTAATCGGCCGGGCCAACAGGGTACTGGTGGTCAACAGAGCGGTCAGTCCGGTCAACGGGATCAAGGCATGCAACAGGGCCAGGGTGGCCACACCCAGGGTGGCCACACCCAGGGCGGTCAGCGGCAGGGTGGCATGGGCCAGGGCGGCGGCCAAAGCCAGGGTGACCAAGACCAGGGTGGACAGCAGGGTGGACAGAAGCAAGGCGGTCAGGGCCAAAGCGGTCAGGGCCAAAGCGGCAGCCAGGGCGGGCGTTCGGGCACCCAGAGCGGCCAGCAATCCGGCCAGCGTGGATCGCAGCAGGGCAGCTCCGGACAACAATCCGGCCAGATGGGCCAGGGCCAGTCCGGGCGGACCAGCGGTTCCAACCAGTAGAGGCTTCAGGTCCGGGCGTTAGCCCGGATATAATTCGCAATATGTGGTTTCTGCATGCCCGGCCGCGGAAAACGGCCGGGCATGGCTTTTACATATGGCCGATTGTGGTTTTTCGCCGTTTCAGCGCCGCAATTCATTCGAATTGAATCACTATATTCGCGCCTGTTTTCCAGGAGAACTGCTTTGGATTTTGCGCTTGGCGAAACCGCGGACATGCTGCGGGAAACGGTCCGGGCATTTGCGACAGCGAAGGTGGCTCCTCGCGCCGAAACCATCGACCGCGAAAACAAATTTCCCCGCGACCTCTGGCCGGAACTCGGCAAACTGGGCCTGTTTGGCGTGACTGTGCCCGAAAAAGACGGCGGCGCCGGCATGGGCATCGTCGAGCAGGTGGTTGCCATCGAGGAACTCAGCCGCGCTTCGGCCTCGGTCGGCCTGAGCTACGGCGTCCACGCCAATCTCTGCGTCAACCAGTTGAACCGCTTCGGGACCGAGGCACAGAAGAATCACTACCTGCCGCGGCTTCTTTCAGGCGATTGGGTCGGGGCATTGGCCATGAGCGAGCCCTCTGCGGGTTCCGATGTTCTGGCTATGCGCACGCGTGCAGACAAGCGCAACGGGGTATTTGTCGTCAACGGCAGTAAAATGTGGATCACCAATGGTCCCGTCGCCGATCTGCTGATCGTTTATGTCAAAACCGGCGCCCCCTCGGAACGCCGCGGCATCACCGCATTCCTCATTGAACGGACATTTCCCGGTTTTTCCACCGCGCAGAAGCTCGACAAGCTCGGTATGCGCGGTTCCGATACCAGCGAACTGGTTTTCCAGAACTGCGAAGTTCCGGAAGAGAATGTGCTTGGCGGGGTGGACCAGGGTGTCCGCGTTCTGATGTCAGGACTGGATTACGAACGCACTGTGCTCGCGGCGGGTCCGGTGGGAATCATGCAGGCCTGCATGGATCTGGTCCTGCCCTATGTCCGCGAACGACGGCAATTCGGCCAGGCGATCGGCGAATTCGAACTGATGCAGGGCAAACTCGCCGACATGGACACGTCGCTGAATGCCTGCCGCGCCTATCTCTACGCCGTCGCGCGCGCCTGCGATCTGGGCAAGGTCAGCCGCAAGGATGCCGCCGGCGTGATTCTGTTCTGCGCCGAACACGCGACCCAGATGGCGTTGCAGGCGATCCAGGCTCTGGGTGGCATGGGTTATGTCAACGAAATGCCCGCAGGCCGGCTTCTGCGTGACGCCAAGCTTTACGAGATCGGCGCAGGCACATCGGAAATCCGGCGCATGCTGATCGGCCGGGAATTGTTTGAAGGACGGGAATGATGTCGGATGGCAGCATTGTAATCACCGGCGCGGCGCGGACGCCGCATGGCAGCCTGCAGGGACAATTCAGCGGGTTTTCCGCAACCGCTCTGGGTTCGCTCGCGATAAAAGGCGCCGTCGAGAGGGCCGGGATTTCACTGGAAACGCCCGATGAAGTGTTCATGGGCTGCGTGCTTTCGGCCGGGCTTGGGCAAGCGCCTGCGCGACAGGCGGCACTCGGCGCGGGCCTGCCGCAAAGCACGGGATGCACGACCGTCAACAAGGTCTGCGGGTCCGGCATGAAATCGGCAATGCTGGCGCATGACGCGATTCTGTCCGCATCGGCAAAGGTCGTGGTCGCCGGAGGAATGGAGAGCATGTCGAACGCGCCATATCTTCTCAACAAGGCGCGAGGCGGATATCGCCTGGGACATGGTTCGCTTTACGACCACATGTTTCTGGACGGTCTCGAAGACGCCTATGAGCGCGGCAGCCTGATGGGCAGATTTGCCGAAGATACTGCCGAGAAATATCAGTTCACGCGCGAGACGCAGGACAGCTTTGCCCAGGAGTCTCTCGCGCGTGCGAAAAGAGCGACCGCGGAAGGCGCGTTCCGGGATGAGATCGTGCCCGTCCGGCTGAGCAAGGGCGAAGCATTGGATGATGAACCGGTGATGCGCGCCGACCCCGCGAAAATTCCGTTGCTGAAACCGGCCTTCCGCGAAGGCGGGACGGTGACGGCGGCAAATTCGAGCGGCATATCCGACGGCGCGGCGGCGCTGGTGCTGATGAGCGGATCCGAGGCGGAGAGGCGCAGCGTTACGCCGCTCGCGAGAATCGCGGGCCATGCGAGTCATGCGCAGGCGCCCGCCTGGTTCACCACGGCCCCGGTTGGGGCGATCGAAAAACTGCTGCAAAAACTGGGCTGGAAGAAAAGCGAGGTCGATCTTTTCGAGATCAACGAGGCATTCGCGGTGGTCGCCCTGGCCGTCATGCGCGAGCTGAATCTGCCGCATGAAAAAGTGAACATCCATGGCGGCGCATGCGCGCTAGGCCACCCCATCGGCGCTTCGGGTGCGCGGATTGTCGTCACCCTGCTGAATGCGCTGCGACAGCGCGGCCTGAAACGCGGCGTTGCGAGCCTCTGCATCGGCGGCGGCGAAGCCACGGCAATGGGGATCGAGCTGGTCTGAAATGGCAGTCCTCTCAAGCCATGTCGATCCAGGCGCGAAGGAATTCATCGCCAATTGCGCAGCCATGGAGGCGCTGGTTGCCGATTTGCGCGACAAGCTTGCGGAAATCCGGCTTGGCGGCGATGAAGCGGCCCGCGAGCGGCACACCAGCCGCGGAAAAATGCTGCCGCGCGCGCGTATTCAGGCGCTGCTCGATCGCGGCTCGGATCTGTTCGAATTATCGCCCTTTGCCGCTTATCGCCTCTATGACGATCCCCTTCCCGCGGGCGGCATCATAACCGGTATCGGCAGCGTTGCGGGACGCGACTGCATGATCGTGGTCAATGACGCCACGGTCAAAGGCGGCACCTATTATCCGGTCACCGTGACGAAGCATCTGCGGGCGCAGGAAATCGCCTCGGAAAATCAGTTGCCCTGCATTTACCTGGTCGATTCGGGTGGCGCATTTCTTCCGCGTCAGGACGAAGTCTTTCCCGGACGCGACCATTTCGGCCGGATATTCTTCAATCAGGCTCGCATGTCCGCGGCAGGAATCCCGCAGGTCGCTGCCGTGCTCGGCTCCTGCACGGCGGGCGGCGCCTATATCCCGGCAATGTGCGAGCAGAGCATTATCGTCCGCGGGCAGGGCACGATTTTTCTCGCCGGGCCGCCGCTGGTCAAGGCCGCCACCGGCGAAACGGTGTCGGCAGAGGATCTTGGCGGCGCCGACACGCATGGCCGGTTGTCGGGTCTGGTGGACTATGTTGCGAAAGACGATGCCGACGCGATGCGGATCATCCGTTCGGTCATGCGCAATCTGGACGCAGCGAAATATGGCGCGCCCGCGCGTCGCGAGGCGAAGCAGCCGGCATATGATTCCAGCGAGATCAACGGCATCATTCCGACCGATATACGATGGATCTATGACGTGCGCGAGGTGATCGCGCGCATCGTTGATGGCAGCGAATTCGATGAATTCAAGCCGGCTTACGGCGGCACTCTGGTCTGCGGCTTTGCCCATATCCACGGTTACCTTGCCGGTATTATCGCCAACAACGGGATTCTGCTTTCCGAAGCGGCGCTGAAAGGCACGCATTTCATCGAGCTATGCTGCCAGCGCGGCGTACCGTTGATTTTTCTGCAGAACACCAGCGGCTTCATGGTCGGCCGCAAGGCGGAGGCCGAGGGCATTGCCAAAAACGGCGCCAAGCTCGTGATGGCAGTCGCCTGCGCAGAAGTGCCGAAGGTGACGGTCATCATCGGCGGCAGTTTTGGCGCCGGGAATTATGCCATGTGCGGCCGCGCCTATGGGCCGCGATTTCTGTTCATGTGGCCCAATGCACGGATTTCAGTGATGGGCGGAGATCAGGCGGCACAAGTGCTCTCCCGCATCAGGCGCGATACCGGCGGCAGCAATGAAGCCGCAGCCGAGCAGGAACGTCAGCGCACGGAACAGATACGCCGGCAATATGCGACCCAGGGCCACCCCTATTACGCGGGTGCGCGGTTGTGGGATGACGGCGTGATTGCGCCCGTTGAAACACGCGACGTGCTTGGCCGCTGCCTTGGGATTGCCGTGCGCACGCCAATCCCACCGACCCGATTCGGCATTTTCCGGATGTGATCCGATGCGCTTTCCCCAGGAGGTGAAGATTGTCGAAGTGGGGCCGCGAGACGGCCTGCAGAACGAGAAATCCGTTGTTTCGGCCGCCGCCAAAGTGGAGTTGATCGAGCGCCTTGGCGAAGCCGGCCTGACGGTGATTGAAGCCGGAAGTTTTGTTTCCCCAAAATGGGTGCCGCAGATGGCCGATACCGGCGAAATTCTCGCGCGTCTGCATCGCCGGCCCGGCGTCCGTTACCCGGTACTCGTTCCAAACTTGCGTGGATTCGAAGCGGCACGCGCGGCGGGCGCAACCGAGGTTGCGATTTTCACCGCTGCTTCCGAAAGTTTCACGCAGAAGAACATCAACTGCTCAATTTCCGAAAGCCTCGAACGCTACCGGCCGGTTCTCGCTGCCGCGCGGGGGGCAGACGTTCCCGTGCGCGGTTATATCTCCTGCGCGCTTGCCTGCCCCTATGAGGGCGATATCGCGCCCGAAGCCGTCGCAGATGTCGCCGTAGAGCTGTTCCGCATGGGCTGTTATGAAATCTCGCTCGGCGACACGATTGGCGCCGGCACACCGGTGAGAGTGGCGAACATGCTGGATTGCGTGCTTCGCCATGTGCCGGCCGGGAATCTCGCCGTCCATTTTCATGATACTTATGGCCAAGCCCTCGCAAACGTGCTCGCGGCGCTGGAAAAGGGTATTTCCGTAATCGACAGCTCCGTCGCCGGCCTCGGCGGTTGCCCCTATGCCCCGGGAGCCACGGGAAATCTCGCCACGGAAGACCTTGTTTATATGCTGAATGGAATGCATATCCGCACGGGTGTCGATCTGGACGCTTTGGCCGCTGCGGGAGGATTCATTTCCGCGGTGCTCCGGAGACCGCCAGCCTCAAAGGTCAATATTGCCCTCTCGGTCCGCAAAGCGCGTGCACACGCCTGACGGCGGATCAGACGGAACTTAAGACATGACTTACCTGTTTTGCATCGAACACCGAATCGGCTTCACGGCAGAAAAAAAATGACTGCAATTCCTATGAACGAACAACGGAAACCCGCTCTCCTGCACGAGGAACGGATTGCCGCCGAGTTTCAAATTCCATACCGCCAATATCTCGATCCATCGGCTTCGCTGGTGGGAGAACCACCGGATTTCGCACGCAATCCGGAGACCATGATTTCGCTCTACCGGGCGATGACCCTGTCGCGGATCTTCGACGCGAAAGCCATCGCGCTCCAGCGCACCGGACAGCTCGGAACCTATCCTTCCTCCTCCGGACAGGAGGCGATCGGGGTCGGATATGCCAGCGCCATGCAGGCTTCGGACGTGATGCTGACCACCTATCGCGAGCAGCCGGCGCAACTTTGGCGCGGCGTGACGCTGGTAGAGCTGCTGCGCTTCTGGGGCGGTGACGAACGCGGCAATGATTTCGCCGTGCCGCGCGAGGATTTTCCGGTCGCGGTGCCGATTGCCAGCCAGGCCCCGCAGGCCGTTGGTGTCGCCACTGCGTTCAAGCTGCGTCGTGAGGCGCGCGTTGCGGTTTGCGCGCTGGGCGACGGCGCCAGCTCGAAAGGCGATTTCTACGAAGCCATCAATCTGGCAGGCGTCTGGCAGTTGCCGGTGGTCTTCATCCTCATCAACAACGGCTGGGCGATTTCCCTGCCGCGGGAGAAACAGACGGCGGCGGAGACGCTGGCTCAGAAGGCCGTTGCCGCGGGCATTCCGGGCATTCAGATCGACGGCAACGACATCATCGCCGCGCGCCAGGTGAGCAGCGAAGCGATCGAACGCGCCCGCAGCGGCTGCGGCCCAACGGTCGTGGAGGCCGTGACCTACCGGATGGGCGATCACACCACCGCGGATGACGCCTCGCGCTATCGCCGTGAAGAACTGGTCAGCGCAGCATGGAAGCTCGATCCCTTGGCGCGGCTGCGCAGCTATCTGGCCGGCCGGCAATGGTGGACCAAGCAGGATGAAGAGCAGCTGATCGCATCGTGCCGGGAGAAGGTCGAAGCGGCGGTGGCCGAATATCTGAAATTGCCGCCGCCCTCCCCCGCCGAGATGTTCGATTACCTGTTCGAAACGCTTCCGCCGGCGCTGCAATGGCAGCGCAAGCAGTTCGTGGGAGGCTGAGATGAGCGAAGTCTCGATGCTCGGCGCACTGACAATGGCGATGGCGCGCGCCATGCAGGAGGATTCGCGCGTTGTGCTGCTCGGCGAGGATATCGGCGTGAACGGCGGCGTGTTTCGCGCGACCGAAGGCCTGCAGGAGCGCTTCGGCGAAGACCGTGTCATGGACACGCCACTCGCGGAAACAGTTCTTGCGGGCATGTCGGTCGGACTGGCGGCACAGGGATTCAAGCCTGTCGCAGAATTCCAGTTTCTCGGTTTCATCTATCCGGCGCTCGATCAGGTGATCAATCACGCCGGACGTCTGCGCAACCGGACTCGCGGCCGGCTTTCCTGCCCGCTGGTGTTTCGCGCCCCCATGGGCGCCGGCATTCACGCGCCCGAGCATCATTCCGAAAGCACCGAGGCCCTGTTCGCGCATATTCCGGGAATACGCGTGGTGATTCCGTCATCTCCGGGGCGCGCCTACGGACTGCTGCTTTCGGCCATCCATGATCCGGACCCGGTGATGTTCTTCGAGCCCACAAGACTCTATCGCGCCTCGAAGGAAGAGGTGGAGGACAATGGCCAGGGTCTGCCGCTGGATGTCTGCTTCACCTTGCGCGAGGGGAAGGATGTGACACTCGTGACGTGGGGCGCTTCCGTGAAGGAGACTTTGGCCGCGGCCAATCAGCTCGCCGGCGAAGGAATTTCCGCGGAGGTGATCGACCTTGCGACCATCAGCCCGATCGATTTCGACACGATAGTGGCGTCGGTCGAAAAGACCGGCCGCCTGGTGATCGTGCATGAAGCCCCGCGCAATTGCGGCGTCGGCGCCGAAATCGCCGCGCGTGTCGCCGAACGCGGACTGCTCTTTCTGCAGGCCCCTGTCGAACGCGTCACCGCGCCGGATACGGTGGTGCCGCTGCTGCGGCTCGAAAAGACCTATATGCCGGGCGAAAAACAGATCGTCGATGCCGCGCGGCGCGTCGTGAGGTATGCATGAGGACGTTCAGGCTCCCCGATCTCGGCGAGGGGTTGAGTGAAGCCGAAATCGTCAACTGGCATGTCTCGTCGGGCGATCGCGTTGTCGCCGATCAGCCGCTGGTTTCGGTGGAAACCGACAAGGCGGTGGTGGAAGTCCCTTCGCCCTATACCGGCACGGTGGTCGCGCTGCATGCAAAACCCGGCGACATCATCCCGATCGGCAATCCGATTGCGGATTTCGACGATGCGGGCGTGCATGAGGACAAGGGAACGGTTGTCGGAAGCGTGCCGCAGCAGGAGACTGCGCCGGTTGCCGAAATCAGCCACGAGGCGCCCTCGCACGCCAATGTCCGGGCCATGCCTGCGGTGCGCGCGCTTGCGCGAAAGATGAATGTCGATCTGGTCGCCGTGGACGGCACGGGACCGGGCGGCTCAATCACCGCGGACGACGTGAAACGCTTCGCCAGCGCCATGTCCCATGCCGGCCCGCCGCAACCGCTGCATGGCGTGCGCCGCGCCATGGCGCAGAAGATGGAGCAGTCGCATGCCGAGATCGTGCCTGCGTCGGTCTATGACGAAGCCGATGTGGAATACTGGCTCGACGGCGGCGACATCACCGTCCGCCTGATCCGGGCCATTGTCGCGGGGTGCAAAGTCTCGCCCATCCTGAATGCCTGGTACAACGGCAAGGACAGGACGGTACGGATCTTCGGGAAGATCGACGTCGGAATGGCGATCAATACCGATGACGGGCTGTTTGTTGCGGTGATGCGTGATGTTGCGAATCGCGACGATGCCGATTTGCGCCGTGGGCTGAACAATCTGAAGCAGGCCGTTGAAGACCGGCAAATTCCACTGGAGGAAATGCGCGGCGCGACCATTACCCTGTCCAATTTCGGGGTGTCGGGCGCCGGGCGCTTTGCCAATCTGGTTGTCGTTCCGCCGCAGGTCGCCATTGTTGGCGCCGGCACGATAAAGCCGCAGGTTCTGGCGAAGAACGGGGCAGCCGTGATCCGCCGCACATTGCCTTTATCGCTCACCTTCGATCATCGCGCAGTCACCGGCATCGAGGCCGCGAATTTTCTCAAGGCCATGGTCGCCGCGCTCGAAGAACGGGGATAGGCCTCCTGCCGCTTGCTGTCATTTGGTAAAGCCCACCACCTGGCGCTGAACGACGCGCTCTCCGGCCTCCCCGCCAGGGGGAGCCGATGTTAGAAGCAGTCCATGGCGGTTATGGACAATGCCGGAAGAACAGGGACTGGCCGGCAGGTAACCGCCGGCTGGGGCGCGCTGTTCTTTGCAATCTGCGCCGCGACCTACATCGTCAACGCCGCGGACCGGATGATTTTTCCGACGCTCCTGCGGCCGCTCGATTCGGATTACGGATTCTCGCTGGCGCAAGGCAGCTTTCTTGCCACGATTTATCTGATCGGCCTCGGCGCGGGCGGGATCGCGACCGGATATCTGCTCGACCGGATTTCGCGAAAAGCATCCATGATCGCGGGCATCCTGGTGTATTCCCTGTTCACGATCCTGACGGTGCGCGCGTTTGGTTTTGCGGATATGGCGCTCTATCGGGTGGCGACCGGCCTCGGCGAGGCGATGCAGAGCGTCGCGCTGATCATTGCCGTCTGCGCGTTTTATCCGGGCACACGCACGTTTGCGAATGGGCTGATCCAGTGCGCGCTCGGGATCGGGCAGTTTCTCGGGCCCCGGCTAGGGGCTGCCCTGCTGCAGCAAACCGGAAACTGGCGCATGCCGTTCTACGGTTTGGGCGCGCTCGGATTGGCAGGCGCGGCGGCCGTCCTGTTCGTTGCGCGCAATTTCACCGAGAGAAGGCTGGAAAACAGCGCACGGACGATCAGCGACGCTCATCTGCCGGCGGAATTGTGGAATCGCAACGTGATCTGCGTGTTGCTCGCCATCCTGTTCCGCTCTTTCCCGTTCTTTGCGTTTGTCGGCCTGTACGCAAGCTTTCTTCAGACGGAGTTGCATTTCCCGCTCGGCTCCGCGGCTGCCGCGCTCAGCCTGTTTGGCGTGGGCCCACTGTTCTCGCCGCTTGCCGGCTTTGTTGCCGATCGCGCCAATCAGAAAACCATCCAGATTGTCTGCCTGACCGTGATGGCCATTGCGGGCTTTTTCATCTTCAACCTGGCGCAGACGCCACTGGCCCAGGATTGCCTGTCGTTCGTCGAAGGCATGGCCGGAGGATTCGCCTATGTGAACGGTTATTCCCTGGCGCAACGCAGCGTCAAAAACGCGTTCATCGCGCGCGTCTCGGGCTATTATTATGCCGCATCCACGCTTCCGGCGGCCATCTCCGGATTCACGCTTGCGCGGCTGGTCGAGGGGCTTGGCTGGCACGGCGGCGCGACACTGATGATGTCGGCGCTGCTTGTGATTCCGATCGGGATTTCGCTGTTCATCGACACCACACTGGTGTCGGGGCGCGGACGAAGGACCACACCAGGCAAAAGGATCTGGCGTTAACGCGGTGCTCTGCGGCGCAAGTGATTTATTGCTGCGCGGACGCGCGCCTGGCTGGGCGGCCGGGTCAAGCCTGGCCAATGGCGACGGTGGGTACGAACGTCAGACCGCGAGGGCCATGTGGGCGTAATAGCGCCGCAACAGAAACAGCGACACGGCGGCGCCCGGGACTACGAGCAGAATTCCCGATGAGAGCGGCGCGCCGGAAGCCGACAGCAGCGCTGCGACAAGGCATCCCGCCGCGCAGCCGATATCCCAACCGCCTTCGGCAGCCGCGTGGAAGCGCAGCGCGCATGGCGAGCGTTTTGCCTGGTTGTAGATCGGGGTCATCATGGTCGGGATGTAGAGGCACATCACCAATGCGCCAATCGCATTGGCGAGCACGGCCAGCGCGGCATTCTGCGTTGAAACGGCGCGAAACAAAGTCACCGCCATGAGGCTGGCGAAAGTCAGCCAGACGGCTTTCTCTCCGTGCCCGCCATCGATGTGACGGCCAAGGACGAGGCCGCCGATTGCGCCCACCACAGCCGCCGACGCCAGCACTCCGCCAAAGGCCGAGAAGTTTTCGCCCAATGAAAGAAACAGCGCGATCTGCCAGACGAAATAATTTCCGACTGCAATCCAGCCATCCGCCGCAAAAACCAGAACCCCCTGGATCGCCGCGCGAAAGCCGCCCTCCACATCGCGCGGTACAGCGACCGCAGGCGTGCCGATCAGAGGCAGCGCCGCGGCGGCCTGAACGGCAGCTGCAGCGCCAAACGCGACGTGCGGGCCCAGATGCGTCAGCGCATAGCCGCCCAATAACGGCCCGATGATCGCCGAAGCCGAGGCCAGAGCCTCCCGGGCGCTGATCTGATGTCCGCGATGCTCGGCATCGCCCAGATAGGCGAAATAGGCGTGATAGGTGGTCCAATAAAAGGCATCGCCGATCGCCGAGCTTGCGCAGAACGCCAGCAGCATCAGGTCAACCCCATGGACCTGCGCAACGAAGAGATATTGCACACCGCTGAAGATGGTGCCGAAAACAAGAAGCGGCTTAAGGCCATATCGTGGCGCCAGAATCACAACCAGCGGCCTGACCAGAAACCGGCCGATCACAATCAGCGCAATCGCCCCGAACACCGCCGGAACGGGCACGCCCTGCTTCAGCAGAAACACGGCGAAAAAGACCGCTGCGCCATTCGCCGCCAGCGCATGGAGTCCATAAGTCGCGCCGAGCAGATTGACGGCGCCGTTCTTCAGATAAGCCATGCGTGAAACCGTTTCCTGCCGGCGCGAGCGGCACTCCCGCGGAGTTCGCGCCGTTTGATGCCAGATCGCAGATTAGAAATCATTGGGGCGCAAATGCGCCCGGCAATGTGTCGCTTTCCCGTCAGGCCTCGGCGGGTTCGTCGTGGGCATTTTTCCCTGCGATGAAGCCCTGGCAAAGGCAGCGCGCCAGACCATGCATGGAAAAGCCACCGGCCAACTCGCCACCGCAATAGAGTCTCGGAATCACTTCGCCTTTCATATCCACGACCTGACATCTGCCATTGATGCGCAGTCCCGCCCGGGTGTCGTGAATCACCGGCGTTGCCCAGGCGGCGTAGAAGGGCGGTTTTGCGATTTTGTAAAGCGGCCGGGGCTTGGCAAAATCCTGATCCACGCCGGCATCCACAAACCCGTTGTAGCGCGACAGGCTGTCCTCGAGATTGGCGGCCGGCATCGGGACGCGCTGGTATTGCATGCGGATTTTGTTCGCGAGCTCGGACACACTGCCCGCGGTGAAGAAGAAGCCTGCATCGAAATCGACATTCGGCGCGACCGGATTCCATTTTTCGCGCGCGACCGCGTCGGAATCGAAAATCGCCCAGATCGGGCCGCCGCCATTGTGACCGTCGCCGACACCTCCCAGCGCCGCCGGGATGAGATTGGGCGGGTCATATCTGACGTTCCGCGCATTGCGGTAGCTGTGCGGGAAATAGGGACTCACAGTGTTGTAGCGATTGCCCGGATAGCCGCCGCCGGTTTCGTCGTAAAAGCGTTTGCCGAGCATGTTGACCAGAATCAGGTCCTGCCAATTGCCGACGCGAAGACCCGAGGCGCGTGCCTTGTCGAAAACGCGGCTGCCGGGCATCCAGGTCAGATTGACGTAACTATATTGGCACCCGATTTTTCCGGGTTTGGTGATGTTGTCGCCGACTTCCAGCGTCTGGTTGGCCGCGCCCCAGAGCGAAGCGCCAAGCGCCATGCCGGCAGTTTCGCCGCTGGCATCCTGGTTCGACCACGGCATTCCTGCCAGCCCGCAATATTCTTCCGTCAGACGCGGATCGAACATGCGGCGGAAATTGACATTGCCGGACGAGCCGCCGGTCGCAATCATCACGGCCTTGCGCGCACGGATGTTCAGATTTCTGCCGCGATTGGTCACGGCAACGCCCACCACGCGTCCCGCATTTGGGCCGGCGCGATAAATCGCCGTCATCCGGTGTTCAAGCAGAAATTCGACGCCGGCTTTTCGGGCGGCGGCCTCCAGCGGACGCATCAGACCATTGCCGTTCGAGGTCTTCGCCCGCGTTTCCTCGGGATTGGGCCGGCCGGTTTGAACCTGCGGCCAGTCGCCGGCCCAGACATGCATCTGGCGCGGCACAGAATTGCCATGTGCGCTGCCGGCGCGGCCATCCGGCTTTTCGTTGACGAATTTCACGCCGTGATCGACGAGAAACTCGAATGTCTGTGCGCAGTTGTCGGCAAATGCGCGCATGATCTCGCGATCGTTGAAGCGGTAATCGGCATAGCCGTTGGGCTCGGTCAGCGACCAGTCGGTCAGGTCGCGGTAAACCAGATCGGGACTGTCTTCGATCCCGGCGCGCTTCTGGATACTTGTCCCGCCGCCCAGCGGGATATTGGCGCCGCTGCAGATCGCATGTCCGCCGATATCGGCTTCCGCTTCCACGACGATCACGGATGAACCAGCCTCTCGCGCCCGGATCGCGGCGGCCATGCCGCTTGCGCCCGAACCGATCACGACCACATCGGCTTCGCGGTCCCAGCGCGGCTGACTCGCTTGATCCTGGGCGAAAACGGCCGGTGCGTATCCGCCCGCCGCCGCCGCTGCGCCGGTTACCGCCGCCGTCTTGATCAGGTCGCGCCGGGAAACCCTGTTCTGCCGTGCCATGTGAAGTCTCCACCCACTCTATTTCACGCAAACTACCCTGAATCGGGTTTTGCTGCACGGGCTTCTCCAGAGCGTTGCGGCATGCCACCATTTGCGCATGAGCGAACCCCATCCCATCCAGCCCCATATTGCCTATGACGATCTGCGCGAATGGCTGCGCCTGACCGAGCGCCTGGGAGAGTTGCGCGAGGTACGCGGCGCAACCTGGCAGGAAGACATTGGTCTCGCGGCCGAGGCGATCCTGAGGGCCGAAAACGGCCCCTGCGTGCTGTTCGATGAAATTCCCGGCTGCCCGAAGGGCTTTCGGGTTCTGCTGAACATGTTTGCGGGAACCCGGCGCAACATGACGCTTGGCTTTCCGTCGGGCATGAGCAAATGGGAGCTGAGCGACGGATACCGCAAAGCCTTCCTCGCCAATCCTCGCATCGTGCCGCATGAAATCGTCGAGCGCGGCCCGGTGCTGGAAAATGTGCTGATCGGCAATGACATCGACCTGACGAAATTCCCGGCGGCGGTCTGGCATGAAAAAGACGGCGGCCGCTATCTCGGCACCGGCACGTTCAGCATCACCCGCGATCCCGAGGAGAACTGGCTGAATGCGGGCGCCTATCGTGCGCAGCTGCATGACCGGAATTCCGTCGGGCTGGTGATGGCGGCGGGCCACCATGGCGCGATCCACTGCGAAAAATACTGGAAGCGTGGCGAAGCCATGCCGGTGGCCATGGTGCTGGGCGGCGATCCCCTGTCCTTCTTCTATGGCGGGCTGGAAGCGCCCTATGGCAGTTTCGAACTCGACATTGTCGGCGGGATTCGGGGCCGGCCGGTGAAGATGGTCCGTGGCCGCATAACCGGACTGCCCCTCCCCGCTTCTGCGGAGATCGTGCTGGAGGGATATGTTCAGCCGCACAAGACCCGCATCGAGGGGCCGTTTGGCGAATGGACGGGCCATTATGCCGGCGGCGCGAAGGAATGGCCGGTGCTGGATGTGCAGGCGGTGTATCACCGGAACGATCCGATCCTTGTCGGCGTGCCGCCGATGGGTGCGGGACCGGACGAGATGGCGCGATACCGTGCGGTGCTGCGTTCCGCCACGATCAAGGAGAACATGACCCGTGCGGGAGTTCCGGGCATCGTGCAGGTCTGGTGTCATGAGATCGGCGCCGCGCGTGCTTTCCACGGCGTTTCGATCCGGCAAAACTATCCCGGCCATGCGGTGCAGGCCGGCACCATTGCCGCCCAATGCGGCGGCTCAGCCTATGCTTCGAAATATATCGTCGTGGTCGATGACGATGTGGATGCGAGCAATCTCGACCATCTGCTATGGGCGATGATCATGCGCACCGATCCGCGGGAATCCATTCAATTCCTGCAGGGCACCTGGGATTCGCCCGCCGATCCGGCATTGCCGCCCCACCGCCGCGCGGCAGGCGACATGACCCATTCACTCGCCATCATCAATGCCTGCAAACCGTATCACTGGCGCGACAAATTTCCGGTTTCCAACACGCCGAGTCCGGAGACGCTGAAAAAGGCGCGCGAAAAATTCGGCTGGCTGCTGCAGGGCTGAGCTGCATCCATAACCGCGTGTTGCACTCCCGTTGCGAAAGACGCATCTTTGGACGGGTCAACCCCGGGAGGCGGAGATGAAATCCAGGTTTCTGATTGCAGCGGGTCTGGTCCTGTTTGCCACCATGGCAGGCGCGCAACAGCGCGTGCATCCGCCGATCACAAACAAAGAATGGGAAACGCCGTTCCCGGCGTTCAGGATTGTGGGGAATCTCTATTATGTCGGGACCTACGATCTCGGCTGCTACCTGATCTCGACCCGCGAGGGCCTGATCCTGATCAACAGCGGCGCGCCCGGTTCGTTTCCGCTGATCAAGGCCAATATCGAATCGCTCGGTTTCAAACTGACCGATATCAAGCTGATCACCTCTACCCATGGCCATTGGGATCATGTCGGCGACCTTGCCGCCTTTCAGCGCATCAGCGGCGCGAAAGTGCTGATGAACGAGCGCGACGCGGACGTTCTGGAATCCGGCGGCAACATCGACTGGCGCAATCCGAAAGGCCGCGGGATCATCTACGATCCGATCAGGGTGGATCGGCGGCTCAAGGATGGCGACAGGATCACGCTCGGCGAGGCGGAACTGACGGTGCATTTCAGCCCGGGCCATACCAAGGGCGCGACCAGCTTCACTCTTCCCGTCAAAGACGGCGCCCGCACCTATAACGTGCTCATCGCGAACATGCCGGGAATCAATAATGGCGTGCATCTGCTGGGATCGCCCGGCTATCCGAACATGGCGCAGGACTTCGCCTATACGATTACAGATCTGAAAAAGAGAACGCCGGATATCTGGCTCTCGTCACATGCAGGACAGTTCAACCTGCACCAGATCTACAAACCCGGCGATCCGTATAATCCGGCGCGCTTCGGCGATGTCTCGGCCTATCGCACCAAGATCGAAGGATATGATCAGGCTTACCGGAAGCAGTTGGCGGAAGAACAGGCCAAGACAGAGTGATGGTCTCGTCCATCCGATGGGGGGGTGCCGCCGTGACACGCAGGGAGTTGCTTGCAGGAATTGGCGCGGCAGCCGTGATTGCCGGGTCGCCGGTTTTGTCCGCGGAGCTGCCGGCCGGCGATCAGGCGAAACTGATCGCCAATGTCGATGCATACGCGGCACGCATGTCGCAGGTTGCGCTGCAGATCTGGTCGGCGCCGGAAGTGGGCTATCAGGAAAGAAAGACAACCGCGCTGCTGCAGAGCGAATTGCGCAATGCCGGTTTCAGGATCGACGCCGGCGTCGCAGAGATTCCGACCGCCTTCGTGGCGCGAGCCGGATCGAATGATGGCCCCGTGATCGCGATTCTCGCCGAAATGGACTCGCTGCCCGGTCTGTCGAACGAGGCGGTGCCAGAGAGAAAACCGATCGCCGGTGTGGAATCGGGCCATGCCTGTGGCCACAACCTTTTCGGTTCGGCCTCTGTCGCAGCCGCAATCGCGGTAAAGAAATGGCTGGAGCAGACCGGGACCAAAGGTCAGATCCGGCTGTATGGCACGCCCGCCGAAGAAGGCGGCGGCGGCAAGTCCTATATGGTCAAAGCCGGCCTGTTCAAAGACGTGGATGTGACCCTGTACTGGCATCCCGGTGACGCCAATAACGCATCCCAGGACCGCAATCTCGCGAATATCAGCGCTAAATTCCGCTTTCACGGCATCGCTGCACATGCTGCGGCGGCGCCGGATCGCGGACGGTCTGCCCTCGATGCCGTCGAAGCCATGGACTTCATGGTCAACTATATGCGCGAGCATGTGCCGCAGGAGGCGCGCATCCACTACATCATCACCAATGGCGGCTCCGCCCCCAACATCGTGCCCGAATTCGCCGAAGTCTATTACGTCGTCCGCCATCCCGATCCACGTATCGCCTCCGACATTTTCGACCGCGTGAAGAAAGCGGCCGAAGGCGCCGCGCTCGGAACCGGCACCACGATGGATTACGAACTGATCGGCGGCGATTACAGCATCCTGCCGAACGATGTTCTGGGCCGGGTGATGGATTCAAATCTCCACAGAGTCGGCACGCCGCAATGGAATGCCCAGGAAATCGCTTTTGCGGAAACGCTGCAAAAGACGCTGGGGCCCGGCGATCTGCCGCCGGTATCCAGCGCGCAGACGATCCGAAAATACCGGGTCAATGGACAGAAATATTCTTCGACCGATTCCGGCGACGTCAGTTGGGTCACGCCACTGGCGACGCTGAACACAGCGACCTGGGTGCCCGGCACGCCGGCCCATAGCTGGCAGGCAACGGCGGCAGGCGGAATGAGCATCGGCATCAAGGGCGCGGTGGTGGCGGCAAAGACGCTCGCGCTCACCGCTGCACAGCTCTATCAGAGTCCCGAAACCATCGCCGCGGCGAAAGCGGAATTCAACCGGAGCCGCGGCCCGAACTTCACTTACAAGCCGCTGATCGGCGACCGCAAGCCGCCGCTCGACTACCGCAAGAATTCAACGGCCCCGGTGGTTGCCGCGGACTAATGGCTCGCAAGGAACGACGCGTACAGTTGAAAAAGGCAATGGCTGCGGTATCGCGCCAGGGGATGAATCTTACCGCGAGCGGATCGGAGCAATCCTGGGCGGTAATCGGCGCGGCGCGCATGCTGATCGATATTCTGTCCGGGCGCGCGCCGGGACGCGCCGCAAAGGCGGCGAAAGCAGCGCATGAGTTCTTCGAGACCTCTCTGAAGAACAATCCTTCGAAGGTCGCCATAGCCTGTGCGAAGGGCTGCGCCTTCTGCTGCCATGTCTCCGTGACCGCGAGCGCGCCGGAGATTTTCCTTGTCGCAAGCCGCATCCGCGAATTGCCGAAAGATCAATATGACGACCTGTTGAACCGGGTTCGCGCCGCGGATCAGCGCACGCGATTTATGTCGAGCCAGCAGCGGGCGAACAACAAAATCCCGTGCGCAATGCTGAAGGATAATCTCTGCTCCGTGTACGAATCACGACCGGGCGCCTGCCGGGGCTTTACCTCGACCTCGGTGGAAATATGCCGCCGTGGCTTCAATGGCGAAGGCGTGCAGGTCGATACGCCGGCCGTGTGGACCAGCCTGCGCAACGCGCACAAGCAGGCAATGTGGGGCGCGCTCGCCGCGTCGAACCTGACGACGGAATATTATGAGTTTCATCACGCCTTGCGGATCGCGCTTGAAATCCCCGACGCCGAAAACCGCTGGCTTGCGAGCGAAGATATCTTCGCCGATGTTGCGCGCGAAATCGTCTCCGACCCCGCAACACAGGCGGGCAACCGGCGCATCATCGATCGCGTCGTCGCCGGCGCATTGGGCCACGAACTCCCGGCATAAAGTGACGCCGCCTGCGAAAGGCGCTTATTGCAGTTGTTGAATGCCTTTCACATCGCCGCAATTCGAACTGAGCCAATGACCACTCTCGGTCGAATCGACCGTCATGGTCTTGCCTTGCCGCGCAAGAACGCCGTGAAAGGATGTGTTCACGCTCGTCGGCTCCATGGCCACGAGCTTGCGCGTGTTGTCCTGCTTGATACCCCCGTTACCGGAATGGCACTCGGTGAAAACCTCGATCCCGCTCGCTGCGTTCGCAACCACAGTCTGGACGCAGCCACTCCCGACAGAGAAGACCCTCTGCTCGAAGGTCTTTTGGTTGATACACTCCCGCACCTTGCCCGGCTGTTCCATCGCCTTGCGCGTTTCCGCGAGGTACTGGGTACGCTGCGCCGCGGGAACTCTCGCCATCATCGCATCCGAGATTATCGTGTCGCCCGTCACCCTGGGGATCTCGCTAAACTCCCAAAGCCCTTCTTTAATTTGCAGCATGATGTGCGCGGTCCCGGCGGGCTGCGAACGCGCCGTGCCGACGGCATAAAGCGCTGCCCCAAATACGACGGCAATCGCGAAAAGCCCCGCATGATTTCCCTTCGGCATTACGCCACCGCTCAAAACGTGTCTTGCGCAGTTTAGATCGATTCGGTGGCGGGGTAATGTTCGCTTATCGGGTCAATCTCGACGGATCGTGTGCAAAGCGACCAGCGAGTCGAGCAGCAGCAAACGAAAGCGACGTCTCAAAGCGGCCGCATCGAAACCTTTGACCCCGACGACTTCCGGTTTACGCCTTCGCCTTGCGACGGCGGCGGAGCGCCCCCAAGCCAAGCAGGCCGGCGCCGAACATGGCAAGCGACATCGGCTCGGGAACCCCCGTGATGGGAAACGATGTGCTGCACGGTTGGATCGTGCTGCATCATTCCATCCAGATATTCTTCCATGAACTTCTGCTCGAAATTCAAGGACGTGAAGGCTGAAAACCTTGGCTTATCGGACCCGTCGATAACGCAGAATGTCGCTCCAACGCTCTCGGTGATATTCAGGACATCCTGCATCACCTGCGGCCACAGGCTCTCGTCGGCCGCAGCGGCGTAAAGTTTGTCAATTGCCTGAAGAATCGCGAAATTGACGGACACAACGTTAGCTGGCTGGAACACTCCGACCTATCCAACAGTTGTGGCTAACAAAGATCAACCGGAAATTGGCGGTCCCGTCTCCCGGCACTCGTCGCCGGCATGATTGCGCTGCAAATTCCGGACGCCGAAAGCCACCTCTCCGTCTGGAACCAACTGCCTGGTTAACCTAGTCTCGGTCTGAACCGGGTGCTGGCCTGAATCACGAGGAGGCTTTCTTGAAGAATGCGTACTTGACCGGATTTTTGCTGGCGACGACGGCTCTCGCCGTCCTGGCTACGAGCCCGCAATTCGCCCAGGGCCAGCAGCAGGGCATCGTTGTGATTCAGGGCGGCACGCTGATCGACGGAAATGGCGGTGCGCCGGTGCCCAATTCCGTCATCGTCCTGCAGGGGAACCGAATCTCGGCAGTCGGGCGCGCGGGTCAGGTCCAGGTCCCGGCCGGTGCGCAAGTCATCAACGCGAATGGCAAATGGGTGACACCCGGCCTGATCGACGCCAAAGCGAACTGGAACTGGCAATATGGCGAGGCCTATCTCCATTGGGGCGTGACGTCGGCCATGGTGACCGGTGCGCGCAACGATCAGGGAATCGCCGAACGCGACGCGGTCAACCACGGCATCTTCCCCGGCCCGCGGCTGTATCAGGGCGTCCTCAACCTGCAGGGTGGCGGACCGAAGGGCGACAAGAAGGACAACTACAGGCCGGGGAATGGCGGCCGCATCGCAGGGACTGTCGATGCCGCGATCGCGCTGGGGAAATCCAACCTGGAAGGCGGCGCCGATTTTCTCGGCACGAATGATGGCGACGGCCCGTCGGAGGTCTTCGCAGCATATGCGAAGGTTGCCCACGATTCCGGAAAGGGCGTCGTGATGCGCTGCGTGGGACCGCAAACGCGAGGCAGGGAATGCGTGCTCGCAGGCGCCGACGTGATGATTCATACGGGCGAGATCGGCGTGCAGATGAACAGGGATTACGAGAAATGGAAGGACTTCGTCGGCCTGCCGCCCGATCCCTATTGCGACATGGATCCCGCGAAAGAGAAGGACATGATCGCGTTACTTCTGCAGCATGACGCCGCACCGGAGCCCGATTTCATGGCGGCCGACCGGGGTTTTCCCTCAAGCTGGGCGCGGGTGCAGAAAGAAGATGTCGAAGTTTTCGACGATCCCGATCTGCGGGCTTACTACCCGGAATTCGCCGTTCGCGAGATGCAGGAAAACGAGCAATCGCCCGAGAAATATCTGACGCGGGAGATTATCGCGACGCGCGGCTGCGGGTTCAAAAACCACGCGAAGTTCATCGGGGATCTGATCGCCGGCGGCGGCCATGCGGTCGTCGCGTCCGACAGTCCCCAGACGCCTCCGGGTCTTGGCGTTCTCCAGGAAATGGCGGTGTTCCAGGAAGACGCCCATGTTCCGCCGATGAAAGTGCTGCAGGCGGCGACAAGCTGGGTCGCGCATCATTTCCGCATCAAGGATATCGGCAGCATCGAAGTGGGCAAATTGGCGGATATCGACATTGTCGATGCCGATCCCACCAGAGACATCCTCAACATGCGGAAGCTCGACACCGTCATCAAGGACGGGAAGATCGTCGATCGCTCCTATCATCCCTGGTACGCGGGGTGGATGTTCTCGAACGATCCCGAGCACGAGGGGTTCGGTCCCAATATTACCGGCATGGGCTGGGAAGCAGGACTGAAAGCGGCGACATTCAATCGCCGGCCGTTCTTTGGCCTCCTGCCGCTGGCTCCGCCGCCGCAGGTTCCCGATCCGGCGGTTTCGCCGACGCCGGGCATCGAAGAGACGTCGGTACACACAATCATCCAGGGCACACCGGACGCGGTGGTGACGGTAAGGGGAATCAATTTCGTAAAGCGCTCTGTAGCCTATGCGGGAGAAACGCCAATGCCCACGCAGGTCGTCAGCAAAACCGAGTTGAGAGCGACGATCCCCGCCGATCTTCTGGCCAATGCGGGCAAGCTGCACATTACGATCCGCAATCCGGAACCGCTCTCCGATTACGACTGGGGGCCGAAATCCAACACGGCGAATATCCTGGTGCCGTTTTCATTCACGACGGCGTGGTCGCACAACAGATACTGAGCAGCCGGATCACGGCGCTATTTTCGCCGGCTGACGGTCTGATAGCTCAGGCGATCGTGGCTCTCGCAATATGGGCTGCCGGATTGCGGCGACTTTCCGCAGTAGTGGAAATCCGGAGCGCCCGGATCGCCGATCGGCCATCTGCACGTTCGATGGGTCAAGGTCGCAGTGGTGACAAGTTTTCGCCCGGCAATTCTTCGCACCGGCTTCTCGCGTTCGCGACCGGGCTGCGCCGGCGAGGGGCAGACTGGCGTCGCCGCTATATCCTCGTTCGACGCGGTGTTTTCACCGTTCGGAGGCAGAAATGTCAGTGACGGGCTGTTATCGATTGTCATCTTGTTGCCTCTTTTTTGCGCTTGACGCCGCGACTGGAAATGCGACGGCGGAATTTCCTGCAGAGCAGGCAACCTGGGCCCACTCCAGCGATTGCGCTTTTCGTTGGCGAAATTCCACAACCGGCCTGTCCAATTCGACCGGCGCGATGCGAATCGGTGATTCACAGAACCCTTCAAGTGGGCATTCGGAACAATAAAGTCAATAGCCGCCGTTTTCCGTTGCCGCCTCTCGAATTACAGTCGTCGGATGCCTTGTAAGTCTCTGTGTCGCGGGCCATTTAAACGTACGGGGTCGTTGCGAGATGCGCGCATGGAGAGTGCGCGAATTGTTGCGGCGGAGGTGATTGCACCGAAATGGCGATGCCCGCAGCATCGTGTCATTCCTGCGATATGCGCTATCCGGAGAATCTGTGACCACACGCCGGCCCTTTTTGCGCGACAAAGCGAACGGCGATCCGTTGGTGTTCGATGCCGCGCTGGCGCCAGACCGGACCGGTGCATTCGAACTCAGCCGCATACATGCCGAAGGCTGGCAAGCGGGCAAGAAGCTGCTCGCGTCGTGCGCAGACAATATTGATCCCGCTGAAGCAACCGCCCGCAATCCTCATGGCACGCCGGAGACACGCACGCGCTGGACACAGGGCTTTCTCGAAGCGATTGGGAGCGGCGCCGTCGCGCCTGCCGGCCGGCGCGGAAATGCGTGGCGGCGTTCCGCCACATCGCCGCCTTCTCGCGCCAATCGAGGCGGCTGACGGGCCGATTATCCGGAGGGGGAAAGTCAGTGAACAGGTCAGCGATGTTGCAGAATCCTGCCGGCAGCAGCAAGAGCTTCGCTCATGACTTCCGGGAATGGGTGCGGCGCATCGCAATATCCGGAAGAAGGCATGGCAAAAACCCGGACCATGCGCCTTACAGAAAATGCCCCTCGTGCGGTGAGCCGAAATTCCGGATCAGTGACCGGCAAAGGGCGCAGCCGGAATTGTATCTCTCGCGAATGTACCGGGTGAAATGGCTCTGCCTCTCCTGCGGCGAGTGGGAAACCGAAACGGTCGAGGAGCCGTAGCAGCCCCACCCGGCGCCCAAACAGTGTGTACGAACCATTTTCGCCAAAACTGGCCGTGATGCCGCGCCAGCATGTTAGAAGCAGCGAATGAGGCGCATCGGCTTCTGGTCTGCACTGTCGCTATCTGGTCTTTCTGGCGCTGGCCTGACGAAGCCGGTCGCCGATCCGATTTTGACAGTGCTCACCTCATGAACTGATAGCGCGAGCGCCAAATGATTGCCGCGGCTCGCGGGCAGATTGACGCAACTGCAACAAAGGACCTGCTATGAAGAAGAATAAAAAGCCTGTGCCCGCGCCATTCGCGGCACTTACCAAAGATGCGCGTTTCGCGGGGACGTATGAGGTGCTTGTCCCCGTCGAGGGCAGGGTCAGGCCACAGCGCGTTCCGCTTCAATTCGCGACTCTCGAAAGGGCCCAAGCCTGGATACACAGTGCCGAAGGAAAGGAAGCCATCATCGAGATCGTCGCGAACGAAGGGAGTTAGGGCGCACGGTTAAATAACTGAGTGAATTCTGCCACGCCTGGAGAAGAAAAACGCTGGCAGGATTCACATCGGGGAATCGCGGGTCGTAGAGTTGCGGGATGATTTGCGCGGGTTGGCGAGGCAAGGCGACGCTATCGTCAGATGGCATCTGTTCTGAATGAACAGAGCCGCCGCCGCTTTGTTGCGCTGGAAGCACAGTCGCTGGGACATGGCGGGGTGAGCGCGATGTCGCGGATCAGCGGCTTGGCGCGCTCCACGATCTACCGGGGATTTTGGCACTTCTCGCACAAGGTCTCTGCTCCGCCCGGACGGGTTCGCAAGCCAGGCGCCGGGCGCAAGAGCAACGCGTCGAAGGATCGGACGCTTGTGGCCGATCTGAAGAGACTGGTCGAACCGGCGACGCGGGGCGATCCGATGCAGCCCTTGTTGTGGACGAGCCGCAGCCTGCGTAACCTCGCCAGGGCGCTTGCAAGGCAAGGGCACCAAGCTTGCCACACGCTTGTCGGCGAGCTTCTGCAGGCAATGGGTTATCGCCTGCAGGCGAACAGCAAGATACGGGAAGGCGGCCGGCACATCGATCGCGACGCGCAGTTTCAATACATCAACACGCAGGCCGTGGCGTTTCTGGCTGCGCACGAGCCGATCATCTCAGTGGATACGAAAAAGAAGGAGTTGGTGGGCAATTTCAAGAACAATGGCCGGGAATGGCGCCCCAAGGGCAAGCCCGAGCCGGTCAACGTTCACGACTTCATCGATCCCAAGCTCGCCCGCGCCGTGCCTTACGGCGTCTACGATATCACCAACAATCTTGGATGGGTCAGCGTCGGCACGGACCACGATACCGCCTGCTTTGCCGTCAACGCGATCAAGCGTTGGTGGCAGAACGATGGGCAAGAATCGCTATCCCAAAGCCAAACGACTGATGATTTCCGCCGATGGCGGTGGCAGCAACGGCTATCGTGTGCGTCTGTGGAAAGTCGAGCTTCAGAAGCTGGCCGACGACCTCGAACTTCCCATCACGGTCTGCCACCTGCCGCCAGGCACCAGCAGGGGAGTAGGCCGAAGGGATTGCACCTCCGGCCTCTCGCAGAACGGTGCATGAGTTCTCCACTCACACCGCTCCCATCAGGCAAACGCGCCAATACTGCTTTGATGCCAATGAACAAACAGTCTGCGCCGCTTCTTGGCAATGGAACCAATCATTTGGCCAGCCTGTATTTTACGTCCTGCATAGCGCTTGTACTTACGCATTGCCCACGCGATCAATGTGGCGTTGACGTACCTCCACACCGAATGAAGTGCTGCTGGGGAGTAACGGCCATAGTAGTTCAACCAACCCTGTAAGATTGGGTTGATATCTCTGGCGATGTCCGCCAACCGCACGTGTGTGCGTCTGCGTAGCTTTAGCTCCCGGATTTTCTGCCGCATGGCTTTTAGGGATGACGCGCTGACTTGAGGTCCATATCCCGTAAACAGTTTACGATTACGATGCATGGCTGCCCTTGGCCTGAAGCAGTATCCGAGGAAGTCAAACTTCGTATTCGGATAATTGCTTTTGCGTCGCCCGTCCTTGCAGTAGACGATCTTGGTCTTTTCCGGATGCATTTCTAGTTGGCATTCCGCCAGTCGGTTTGCCAGCGCTGCTTTCATCGCAATTGCTTCGGCTTCCGTTCGGCAGTGCACCAATCCATCATCTGCATACCGGCACCAGGGAAGGTCCGGATACTCCCGCGTCATCCAAGCATCAAACGCGTAGTGCATAAACAGATTTGCCAGCACTGGGCTGACAACTCCGCCTTGAGGAGTTCCACGGGTTCTTTCAACCAGCCCTCCCTCTAGTTCCATCGGCGCCTTCAGCCACCTTTCGATGTACAGAAGGATCCATGTGCACTTTACGTGCTTGCGAACGGCGCGCATGAGCAACGTGTGATCAATGTTGTCAAACAGGCCACGGATGTCGAACTCTAGCACCCAGTCATGCTGCCGGCATCGCCAACTCGTGATTTCTACGGCATCCAACGCTGACTTGTTGGGTCGATAACCATCGGAATCCGCCATGAAGAGGGGTTCCAGCGTCCTTTCCAATATCTGCTTCACCACCATTTGAGCCACACGATCCGCCACTGTGGGCACACCTAAAATACGCTGTCCGCCAGTCTTTTTGGGAATGGCGACAGCGCGTACCGGTGGTGGAAAGTAGGAGCCAGAACTCATCCGATTCCAGATCTTATAGAGATTGCTCATCAGATCCTTGTCGAAGTCCTCCAGCGTCTGCTTATCAACTCCGGCGGCACCCGCATTGGCTTTGACCGCTTTGTAGCCGTCGTACACTAGCTTCTTGTCAATATTGAACGGCTTCGTCTTTGTTGCATCCATCGCTTCATCCCGTTTCCGGTTGCACGCTGAAACAACGTCCTGACCCGATCCCTTTGCTCCGACCCCATTACCAGGTCTTCATTGCTCGTACGGATCGGTCCGCCCCAGTGCTCCACATCGGTACGCTCGCCTCGTGGCTTCAACCACTTGCACTTCTCCCTTGGCATTGAAGCGACTGGTTCCTGCAGTTCCGTTTGAAAGCCTGTGTCAGATTTACGCCCCCTTTACGCCGGTCGCCGCCTGCCCAGTATTCAGGGCTTCCGACAGGCTTTTCCCGGAGGTTCCACTCGCCTCAGGTTTCGACGACACCTGGATCTTAACGACGCGTCAGCGGAAGGTTTGCTTGCGCTCGTCTCTCTGACACCTACCAGCACAGGTATTCCCCGCACTTTAGCCCCAACGCTCACCACCGCGACCCTTAACCGCAGCGGCTTGGGGTGGTTTGACACCTACTCCTGAAAGTCGATGTCGATGGGCCGACCATCATCTTTCAATCAGCTTCCATATGATTTCGGGGCATTACTCCTTTCCTCACATGTTTCTGCAGCACACAGTGGAACAAGATCGAGCATCGTCTCTTCTCGTTCATCACCATCAACTGGCGGGGCAAGCCACTGCGCAGCTATCGCACCATCGTCCAGCTGATCGCCGCCACCACGACCAAGGCCGGCCTAAAGGTTCGCGCCGAACTCGATGAAAGGAAATATCCCAAGGGCGTCAAGGTTTCCGATGCCCAGCTCGCCGCCGTCAACATCCTTCCCCACGCTTTCCACGGCGACTGGAACTATACGATCTCGCCAACCCGGCAACGATCCAAACGTCAATCCAAAACAAATTGACCGATTTATTTATCGACAGGCCCTTAGCCTGTTCGAAGCATAGCAAACATGCTCTGCCCCCCCCATCTCAGCCGGAGTTCGCCACAACCGGACATGGGACGTTCACTACAGCCAGCTTGCCCGGATAGGCTGCAATCATTTGTCGGGTTGCCTTCCTGCTAAGCGTGACGCTTACTTGTCGCTCGCGCGCGTGACACTTCTCAAACCCGGATTTAGAGAGGGGCTGATGAGGGCACATATTGTGGGCGGCGGGTTTGGCGGACTGGCAGCGGCCGTGTGCCTGATCCGTAACGCGGGTGTACCCGGCCGGGATATTACGATCTATGAGGCCGAAGAGCGGGCCGGCGGTGGGTTCTTCCTGGCGGGCAATGCGGGCACCGGCTATCACCTTCCCGGTTCCGTCTTTGACGAAAAATTCCCCTGTGCGTTCGGCCTGCTTCAAACGATTCCCTCCGCAGGCGATCCGTCGGTCTCCATCAAAGACGCACTCTTCTCCTTCAACAAGCGACACCCGTTTCGGGACCGCGCACACATAATCGATCGCAACGGCCAAAAGATACACGGCCCGCGCTTTGGCCTGACCCTCGTCGACGCATTCTGCTTTCTGCGTCTCGTGCTGACGCCTGAAGCGGCCCTGTACGGGAAACGCATCGACGGGCTCTTTTCTGCCCGGTTTTTCTCCACCGAGTTTTGGCTGTGCTGGGCCTCAATCATGGGGACGCTGCCGCAGCACAGCGCCGTGGAGTTTCGGCGCTACATCAACTGCACTTTGGTCCTGTTCCCGCATCTTTCAGACATGACGAACGTCATGCGGACGCCCGTCAATCAGTACGAATTTTTTATCGAACCCATGGTCGCCTGGCTGCGCGCGGCCGGCGTAACCTTGCGGACAGGTGCTTTCGTCCGGGATATCGGACTGACTCCATCGGACAGACATATCACCGTCAATCGGATCGACTACGAACTGAACAATGCTGCGATGTCGGTTGCCGTCGCACCGGACGATCTCGTTCTCGTAACCACCGGATCGCAGATCGCCGACATTTCGGTGGGATCGATGACCGAGGCGCCGCGGCCGCGGCGAAGCGGACGGTCCTGGGCGCTTTGGCAGCGCCTGGTGCAGCAGCGCCCGGGTTTCGGCAATCCCGAGCGGTTCTTCGGTGAGGCCCAGGTAGCCTCATCGCACTGGGTGACTTTCACGGTCACCACGATTGGGACGGAATTTGCCGACCAGCTCAAGGCGCTGACCGGCAGCGAGACCGGAAGTGGCGGCCTCGTGACTTTGAAAGACTTGGCATGGAGGCTGTCGATCACACTGTTCCACCAGCCGGAAGTTATCGGGCAGCCGCCCGGCACATATGTCTGGTGGGGCTACGGTTTGTATCCGGATCCGAAGGGCGATTTTGTCCAAAAGCCCATGGGTGCGTGCACTGGCGCGGAAATCCTCGAGGAGGTGCTGCGGCAACTGCGGTTCGACGCGCAGTTCGACAAAATCATGGAATTGTCGAAATGCGTTCCATGCTACATGCCTTATATAAACAACATCTGGGCATTGCGCAGCCGCACCGACAGACCGTCCCCCGTTCCAGACGGCGCGACGAATCTCGGACTCATCGGACAATATGTCGAGGTTCCCCGAGATATCGCCTTCATTATCGAATATTCAGCCCGGACAGCCTGGCAAGCGGTTCACACTCTGCTCAAGCGCGGTCCCGCGCCACCTCCCGTTTATCAGGGCCAGACCGATCCGAAGGCATTGTGGGGCGCGCTGAAGGTGCTGCTCTTTTCCGGCGACGAATAGCTCAGGCTCTTCGGCGGTCATGCCCATCGAGGGGGCTGGCCAATCACGATGCGGATGGCGCGACCCGTTATCGGTGTCCGAAATACTGTCAGCAGTGGTCGTCACGGATGCCGGTCACCTATGCTGAGATTCGCTATTCTCGCCGGATCGGTGATGCCTGCGTGACGTCCGCGCAGCGTTCAAGCAATACAGGGAGCGCGCCGAGCGCCGTTCATACGTTGCTGAAATCGCGAATGCTCTTCCGTGTACTTAGCGCAGCGTGACTGAAATACGTCTCCCAACGAATTTGAGGGCGGATGTTCAAATTCGCTAAGTTGGCCAGGGCGGCGAAAAACTGCCGGTGGTTACTTCGCCTGGGTTGTCAGCGGCTGCCCCTTTGGAGTGATGAAACTGGCAATGGCTTTCGCAGCGACATTGCCGTTGTTGATTCCTTCGTGGATCTTCCCCGCCTCCACGTAAAACGTATCGCCCGCCTTATATGTTTTCGTCGGCTGACCTTCATAATCGAGCGTGATTGCTCCGTCCTGGACATAGACCAGCAATGGCCCGGTATGGGTGTGCCGTCCCTCGCGCCCTCCGACCGGAATTTCCACAGAGACAAGCGATGCCGTCCAGCCGGGCATCGGAAGATCGCGCTGCATCAGCACCTTGCGGATGACTTCGGGGCCCTGCGCGCCGGAGGCAGGCAGTCCGGTCAGGGCGACACAGGTCAGCACCAGTGCGATCGCGGCAATTCCATTCCTGAACATTTTTTCCTCCCGAAGCGAACGCGGACGCGTTCGACCTGTCCGACCGTATAGCAGCTTGCCGGCAGATGGCGCCATCGCATGTCCGTCTCACTTCATCAGTTGACGGGCCATCCAATCGGCGGATTTGCCGCGGTATTTGTAGAACCGGTTATGCGCAACGTGATTGCCGTCCTCGACGACAAGCAGCTCGACCGGCCCGCCTGCCTCACGCGCCAGCCGCTCCGCATCTTCGGGCGGACAAAGGCGGTCGAGACCGGCGGCAATGACAAAGAGCGGACAGGTGATTCGTCCCGCCACCCCTTCCAGTGATAACGAGAACGCCTTTTCCCGCGCCTCCGTCTCGCTCGCGCTGTGGCTGCGCTGCACATAGGCGGCGCGCGTGAGCTCGGGGAGTTTTTCCCACAGCGCGCCCCAGTTATAGGGACCGCAATTGGCCACGGCCGCCCGGATGCGCCCGTCGAATGCAGCAGCGCGCGGCGCATAATAACCGCCGAGGCTGATGCCCCAGATACCGATGCGATCGCCGTCCACCCCGGAAATGTTGGCGCGCACCCAGTCGATGATCGGCGCGACGACATTTTCATAATCGTGCCGGATCGGAAAATCGTATTCGGCTTCGCCCTGCCCCGGGCCATCGAAGGCCAGAATCGCCATACCGCGATCGAGAAAATTCAGCTCAAAAGTCAGCAATTCTTCCTTGGTGGAATCGAGTCCCATGGTCATCAGAACGAGCGGCGGCCGCGCCGTTGTGCTGCGCCGCGGAAGCCGCAATGTCGCCGCAAGATGGCTGCCTTCGAACGGGATCAGGACGCGTTGTCCCGGGGGATCGAGCCACGGCAGCGCGGCGTTGAGACACTCGACCGCTTTGGCGTGCGCCATCCGCAACTGCGTCATGTCCTGCACGAACAGATATTTGGCGAAATGATAGGTCACGGCGGCACGCGACAGATGCTCGGCGGCGCTGACGAAACATTTCTGCTCCTCCGCTTCGCGCCCCAGTTCTTCGTGCACGCGCGCGCGTGACGACCAGGCCCGGCACCAGTCGTCCCAGGTGGTGAGCGATGACAGCACGTCGTGGAAATCGCCGGCGGCCACGCCATTCACGGTAAAGCGCGACAACCAGTTCGCCGCATGTTTCAATCGGTGGTCGGTCACTTCGTTCTGCTCCGCGAGTTTGGGTCACGGTTTACGGAGCGGGAGCAGATTGTCAAACCGGGGGGATGAATGAACCAGCCGGCGGAAAAGAGCCGGATCGGCGAGCGGATGCGCCGCGTGGAAGACGCGCCACTGCTTCGCGGGCGCGGGCGCTTCATCGACGATATTCCCGTAAGCGGCACGCTGCATGCGGCCTTTCTGCGCAGCCCACAGGCGCATGCGAGAATCCTGCATGTCGGGACGGATCGGGCGCGAGCCATGCCCGGCGTGCATGCCGTCTTCACCTTCAGGGATATTCGTCCGCAACTGACGCGCGAGCACATCCCCGTTTCGCTGCCATCATCCGCCATCCGCTTCGATGCCGCGCCGTTCGCGCTGGCGCATGACGAACTGACCTATGCCGGCGAGCCGGTCGCCGTGGTTGTCGCAGTGAACCGCGCTGTCGCCGAAGATGCCGTGGGACTGATCGAACTGGATACCGCGCCATTGCCCGCGGTAACGGACCCGGTCGCAGGGCTCGCGCCAGGTTCGCCGCGCGCGCGTCTCGACTGCCCGGATAATCTGGTTGCGCGGCATGTGCTTTCCTATGGCGATATTGCCGGCGCCTTCGCGGAGGCAGCCGTAAAATTCCCCATGCGCTTCCGTCTGCACAAGGGCATCGGCGGTTCGATCGAGACCCGCGGCTTGCTGGCCCGCTTCGATGCGGCCGAAAACCTGCTGACCGTTTGGGACAGCACGCAGATGCCGCATCGCGCGAAGGCGATCCTCGCCACGGCGCTGGGCCTGTCCGAATCCGAATTGCGTGTCATCGCCCCCGATGTGGGCGGAGGATTCGGACCGAAAGCGGTGTTCCATCCGGAAGAACTGGTTATTCCTGCGGTTGCCCGCATGCTGAAACAGCCGGTGAAATGGATCGAGGACCGGATCGAGAATTTCATCGCCGCGGCCGCAGAACGCGATCAGGTCTGGGACATGGAAATCGCCTGCGATGCAGACGGTCGTTTACGCGGTATTCGCGGCGCGATGCATCACGATCATGGCGCCAACACGCCTTATGGCGTCGCACTGCCCTACAACGCACTGACCAATATGATCGGCCCCTATGTGCTTCCGGCATGCGAGGTCACGGCGTCCCTGTGCCTGACCAATCTGCCGCCCGCCGCCCCGACCCGTGGCGCCGGCCGTCCGCAGGGCACATATGTGATGGAGCGCCTGCTTGACCAGGTTGCTGCAAAAATCGGCGTTGCGCGCGATGAAGTCCGTCGCCGCAATCTGATTCCCGCCGCCCGCATGCCATATGCAACGGAAGTGCGGCAGCGCGACGGAAGCCGGATGATCTATGACAGCGGAAATTATCCCGAATGCCAGCGACTGGCCCTCGCGCTGGCCGGCTGGGATGGAATCGCAGAGCGCAAACGGGCGGCACGGCAGGCGGGCCGATATCTCGGCATCGGAATATGCAATTACGTCGAGGCAACCGGCCGCGGTCCGTTTGAAAGCGTGGCCGTGCGGATCGGCCCTTCCGGGAAGATCATCGTCAGCACGGGCGCCACAGCGCAGGGTCAGGGCCTGAAATCCATGCTCGCGCAGGTGACCGGCGACAGGTTTTGTGTCGCGCCCCAATCAATTCAGGTGATCGATGGGGACACGGCGGCATCACCGCTGGGACTCGGCGCATTTGCGAGCCGCCAGGCGGTTACGGCCGCCAATGCCGCGGATCAGGCGGCGCGCATCGTCGCGCAGAAGGCAATTCAGGCGGCAGCAGCAATGCTGAAACTCGGCGTGGACGATCTGATCCTGTCGGACGGCAAGGTGCGTGGCCGCGGGATGCAGGGCATCGAGCTTTCGCTGGCGGAAATCGCCAACGCGCTCTGCGGGACACCGGGCATGGCCCTTCCCTGCAATCTCGCGCCCGGTCTGGCAGCAAGCGTCGATTTTCAGCCGCCAGGCCTTGCCTACACCAATGGGACGCATGTCTGCGAAGCCGAGGTCGATGTCGCCACCGGACGAATTTCACTGCTGCGCTATGTGGTCGTGCATGACTGCGGGCGCGTGATCAATCCGCTGACCGTGGAAGGACAGATCGCCGGCGCCGTTGCGCATGGCATCGGATCCACCCTTCTCGAATGGATGCGGTATGACGCGGACGGACAGCCGCTGACGGCAAGTTTCGCAGACTATCTGCTCCCCTCCTCGGATTTGGTGCCGCGAATTGAAATTCATCACATGGAATCGCCATCGCCCATGAACCCGCTTGGCGTAAAGGGCGCGGCCGAAAGCGGGACGATCGGCGCGCCCGCGGCAATCGCTTCCGCCGTGGAAGACGCCCTGAGCCCGTTTCAGGTTTCGGTTTCAGACCTGCCGCTGACGCCTACGCGAATCCTCGCACTTATCGCGCAGCGGATGTGATCGCACTCTGCCGGCGCATCCAGGCGGCGCGCAGCGGTTTCAGCGCGGTAAGCGCCAGCACGGCGGTCAAACCGTCAAGAATGACGATCAACCAGAACACCGGAAACCAGCTTCCCGTCTGCACGAACAACCATGCCGCGGCCGGACCGCCCAGCAGCGAGCCGATGCCTTGCGCGATATAGAGAAAGCCGAAATTGGTGGTCGCATAGCGGGTGCCGAAACTGTCCGTAACGGTGGATGGAAACAGCGAGAATATCTCGCCCCAGCCGAAAAATACGATCCCGGACATCACCGCAAACAGGGCCGGATTGGCGCGCGCCATCAGCATCAGCCAGACCGCGACCGCTTCCATTCCGAAAGCAATGAACATCGTGTTTTCCCGGCCGATGTGGTCGGAGAGCCAGCCGAAGAACGGCCGCGTCAGCCCGTTGGCGATTCTCTGCAATGTGAGTGCGAAAGGCAGCGCCGCCATGCCGGCGATTGCGACATCCGCGATTCCGAAATCCTTCATCACCGGCCCAAACTGCGACACCACCATCAGGCCGCCGGTGGACATCATCGTCATCATCAGAAACATCAGCCAGAAAATCGGCGTTTTCAGCATCTCGCCGGGCGCATAATCCCGCGCCGAAACCGCGACTTTGCCATTCGTTTCAAGGCCCCGAATGTCCTCCGGGCCGGGCGCCCGCAAGCCGAGGGCTGCGAGAACCCCGACCGCAGCGAAAATCGCGCCGAACAGCACAAGCGTCGGGCGGTGTCCTGAAACCCGAAGCATGGCGGCAATCGGAAAAGTCGTGGCGATTGCCCCAACGCCATAGCCGGCTGCCGCAAGACCGACTGCGAAGCCACGGCGGTCCGGAAACCAGCGCACCATCAGCCCGATGATGCCGATGTAAACCAGCCCGGTGCCGAAGCCGCAAAATGCGCCATAGCTGAAATAAAGGGACCAGAGATCGGTCGCCTGGGCTGAAAGAACAAAGCCCAGTCCGCTCAGGGCAGCGCCGGAGCCGATCAGAATTTTGGGCCCGAAACGGTCGATCAGCCAGCCCTGCAAAGGCGCAAGCCAGGTCTGCAACACGACCAGAATTGAAAACGTGACCTGAACGGCGGGCAGGCTGGCGTGAGTGGCCGCCTGAAAAGGCGGCACAAAAAGCGTCCAGACATATTGCGGGCTGGAAATCGACATCATGGCGATGATGCCGAGCGCCAGTTGTCCCCAACGCGCCCCGGAGCGCCGCTCCGGCGCGAACGCCCCTGCCGCCGCAACGTTATCCGCTGACGCCATTTCCGAGTCCCGATTGCCGCGCCAACAGAAGCACGATTCAGCAATCGGGGGGAAGAAGCGTTTTCGAAACGGCCGCCCGTGCAATGCCCGCTTGACCTGAATCAATACCCTGCCGCGCCGCGGGAATAGCCTGCCGCATCATGCAACAGCAAATTCATCCGTGTCTGGACGGTCTGGTCGGCGGCTTTCGGATTGCGACAACAGATGCCGGAACACGCAACACAGGATTCGTGCATCAGCAACGCAAAGGAGAAGGAAGATGAAGACGGAAGACGCATTGCGCAAAACACCGGTGGAACCGCTCGCGGTATTGCCGGTCAGTCAGTTGGCGGGAATCCCGGCGGCAGCGCTGGTGGGCCGACGCCCGGAACGCCTGAAAGCCGCCAAAGCTGTGGTCGTTTACCCGGATATTCCCCCCAGCGTTTACGGGACGCTGATTCTTTGCTGGACAGCGCTCATGTCGGTGTTCTGGGTGACTTTCGCAGAAAGCCCCAATGCCGCATTCATGGTCGGTATCTGCACCGCTCTGGGCGTGATGTTCTTCGGCGTGCCCATCGTCTTGAACCGGCTGGCTTACCGGCAGCCATGGTCTGGTCCCAAATTGGGCGCTTTTTTGCGCGGACGTGTTCAGACGCTATACGGTCCGGTTGAAGGCCTGGATGCGCTCGTGCAGGTAGTTGTCGTTCCCGCGTGCCTGACGATCGGCGCCATTGCAATCAGCTTCATCATCAATCTTGACCGGATGGGAAATTAGAGCGTTTTCCATTGGAAGGAATCGGAAAGCCACTCTAACTCGTTTGGATTGCTGCATTTTCTTCGCCAAAGTGGCAGCCACTTCGGCGAGAAATGCTCTCGCAGCTGCCCGTACTCTCATGTCCCATCACCCGTTGCATGCGCGACGGATGATGGGAGCTGCGTGCGTTCATGGTGAGTATTGAGCAGGGCGATACGGCAGCTGCCGAATTGAACGGTTCAGACCTGCGTGACTTTCACTTCGCTAAGCAATTTCCGGATATCCGCCGGTTGACACAAGCCGGTGCCTGGTGAGAGCAGCGCCGCCGATCCCGCGGCAAGGGCAAAGCGCAGGGCGTCTTCATTCGATGCGCCAGAGCTCAACCGCCAGACAAGTCCGCCCAGAAAACTGTCGCCGGCCCCAATCGAACTGACGGGCTCCAATTCCGGCGCCGACCCCCGCCAGGCATTTTCATGCGTTACCAACAGTGCTCCGCGAGCGCCAAGGGTTAACGCAATCATTTCGACGCGTTTTTCACGAAGCAGTGCGCGCGCCGCGTCCAGTTGCCGGGTTTCGGTTTCCAGCGAAGACTGAATGAGATCGCGGAATTCGTGAAGATTGGGTTTGATCAGATAAACCGGCCGCTCAAGGGCCGCCGCGAGCGACGGACCGGACGTGTCCAGAACGAGCCTTGCTCCTCGCGCCTTCGCAATGCGGGCAACATCGGCAAAAAAATTCACATCGGTGTCCGGCGGGAGGCTGCCGCTGGCAACGATGAAGTCCGGGGCCGGCTCAATGGTTTCGATCGCCTGCAGCAAGTCACCGGCTTCTACATGCGTTAGCCCGGATCCGGGGAACACAAAACGGTATTGCCTGCTGCTGCGCGTTTCAGTGACCGTAAAATCCTGTCGCATATCCTGGACGATGGGAACGCAGGTCGCGACAATATCCTCCTGCTTCAGCAGGGTACGCAGCATTTGCCCGTTTGGCCCACCGGCGGGGAAAATTGCCGGTGCAGAACACCCAAAACGCCTGAGTACCCGCGACACATTGATTCCACCTCCACCCGGATCGCGGTGGGCTTCACTGCAACGCAATTTGCTGAAGGGAATGATTTGCTCGACCGAACAGGAAATGTCGATTGCCGGACTGGGCGTTATGGTCGCGATATTGCAGGCTTTACCGGTCGAGATAGGCATCCCCGCAATATCTACCTGGCGGGGCCGCCGGAACCGGGCAGATTCTGGTTCAACTGCTGCAGAATCTCCTGATCGTGCTGCAGCTTCCCCTGCTGCTGTTCGCGATACTTCTCCACATCGGCCCGGTACTGATCATATTCGCGCAAATCTTCGGGCATTCGTGCGCCGCATCGCTTGGCCGGATAAAGCTGCATTTCGAGACACCACATCTCGAAGCTCCAAGCCCCCTGCGATTGCGGGCTTGATGCCCCCATTGCCTGGTAACCCAAGGCCATCAATCCGGCGACAATAGAAGCCGCCACGGCATTACGGCAGGATTTCCAGGTCGGCATGATTTTTCCCTTCAGTGAAACAGCAGGACCGGCAGCTCGGCGCCCTTCAGAATCCGCTGCGTGAACCCGCCAAAGATGAATTCCCGAACCCTGCTGTGACCATAGCCGCCCATCACGAGAAGGTCGGCTTCCGTATCGCGGGCGCTTTCCAGAACGGCCTCAGCGGCAGTTCGTCCCGCAGGGATGACGAAGTGGCCCATGGCGGTGAGTCCGTGCCAGCGCAGGTACCGGACGATACTGTCCGAGCAATCGACACATCCGGTGGCCCCTTTGTCGGATTCATTTGCACTGAAAACGTCGATTCGCCGGGCCTTCTGCAAAAGGGGCATTGCGGCCGTGAGCGCGCGTGCCGCTTCGGCCACATCCTTCCATGCGACCGCAATTCTGTTGAAGGGACCCGTTGCCGGTTTTTGCGGCACCAGAATCACAGGCCGCCCGCTGCCGAGGATGATCCCGCCCAGGGCTTCCTCCGGCAAACGTCCCGCACGGTCCTTGCCGCCCGCAAGCACAACAAGATCGTGATAACGCGCGAGGCTGCTGATGCGGTCGAATTCGTCACCGGTCTCTTCCCGCCAGGAAATGCTGACACCGCCGGGTCCGGGCGGGTCCGTTGCGGTGGGAATGTTCTCCGTGACGGAAAACCGCGCCAGATTCTCCTGCGCGCGCTTTGTCCTTTCCTTCGCTTCCTGTTCGATCTCCGTCACAGTATCCGAGACAATCATCCAGCTGCCCATATCGACCTGCGCGGCCTCGGCGATAAGGGCCGCCGGATCGGGGTTCAGCCGCAGACATTCGATATGCCCATTCTCACCGGAGAGGGCCCGCAAACTGGTGAAAAGAACCGGAAGGTCGCAATCCGTGCCCGACAAAACTGCCAAAACCGTTCTGATCATGAAAAACTCCTTGCGCCCTGCCCATGTGCGAACTGTATGCTTTTCCGTGTATGACCAGATCAAACCGGCTGCAATGGCGGCGGCCGGCGAACGGATTCGGCGACCTCTTCCCAGATCTTCGCCACCGGCGCCTTCATCAGATCCTTGGCTATGAATTCGGTCTTGGACTGCGCCTGATCCGACAAATATTGCCGCAACTCACCGATCGATCGTGGCGGTGCAACAAGAACGAGGCGATCGAACTCATTCGCCAGGGCGGCGTGGTTGACCGACTCCGCAACGGCGACCGTGAAATTGTGCTTCTCGAGTTTGCGATAGTCGCTGTGGGATTCAATTGCATGTCGAACTCCGCTCCCGGATGAGCCATGGCTGCGGCCCGCGCGGTCACTTTTATCGGTATGTGACTGCAGCCGATCCTCGGGTGGAGGCAGTCCCGCAAGAGGAGCAGCGTGCAACTCGCCGGCGACCTCGTCGTACACGAACAACTGGGCGCGCCCGGCATCCATGGCAACAACCCAAATGCGCATTTTCTTACTCATCCCGACCTCTTCCGAATAAAAGCGTCAAACCGGTTTCAGCAGTTTTGTTTGGATTCAGGATGCGAATTTCCGCTGGCAGAAGCTGCAGCAGCTTATCAAATTCTCCTTCATCCAGAGTTTCAGACAGCACCGCGAAGGCCGCGCGCGCGACCGATGCCCTATCGAATGGCACTGAGTTCGGGCAAATTCGCCGCGAGGTGATCGAGAAAATCATCGATATGGCGCTCGTGCGTCGGTGTACCGGCAGGCCGCCATCCTTCGTAGTAGGCGCCGCGCAAAAGCATCGGCAATTGCGCGCCAAGATGCGTGGCGTTCGCCGGCCCGATGCGATCCCGCAGTGTATGGAGAGCTCCGCGCAACGCCGAAAATGCCATGCGCCGGTCGTCTGTTTCCAGCTCCTCCATCATCAGCTTCAGCCAGTGATTGGTTTCCTGCAGCGTCTTGTCGAATACACCGAGGCCGTTTCTGCTCATCGTTTTCTCCGGTAAGCGAAGGGGCCGCGATCGCATGATTGCGACCGTGCCCCAAAGTTTCAGGCTGCCTTCACGGCAATCTTCTGCTGAGTTTGCTGCGCGGCAGGCGTTTTCGCCAGGGTCACGGCGAGCACGCCTTTTTCAAATCTGGCTTCGATCCTGTTCGCATCCGCATCCTCGGGAATCCGGAAGCTGCGCGCGAATGAGCCGTAGTGGCGCTCAGAGACGTAATAGTCCTTCTGCTTTTCCTCTTTCTCTTCCTTCTTCTCGCCTTTGATCGTGAGCACGCCATTCGCGACCGTAACTTCGATATCTTTTTCGTCCATACCGGGAAGTTCCACGGTGATCTCGTAAGCCTTGTCCTTTTCCGCAACATCGACGGCTGGAACTTTTTCCCAGGCGATATCCCGGCGCCAGACTGGCGTCATCTCAAACGCGGTTTTCGCAGGCGCACTCCAGAAGCCATCGCCGAATTCGTCGAACATCCGATCGATCTCACGGCGCATGTGATCGAACGCACGAAATGGCGTACCAAACAATCTTCCGGACTCTTTCCTGACCGGCAGGTTCGCCGATTTTTCAGCCATGTCGTCATCTCCATGTGTTTCGGGTTGAATTCGCGGGTTTTACCAAATGTCCTCGGACGAGAGGCTGGTAACCTCAGCCTTGCTTGCCTGAACGACGACGTTGTATTCAGGACCGGGAGCCTTGAAGGCGTATTCGCCTCTGGCGTCCGTTTTGGCGCTCCGAAGCACCTTGTCCTGTTCGTCAATCAGCTGAACACTCATTCCACGGCCGACCTCGCCGTCCGTAAACAGTGCCCTGCACACGACATCATCTGCATTGAGCTTCTTGCACTGGAGCTGGAGCGAATGGGCCTCGGCACCGGCCGAGATAGCCATTGCAGCAACCATGCCCAGTACTGCAGCCGTCTTTATCATCGAAGTTGCTCCCCGTTCTGTTGACGTGTTGCAGAATACGCGGGCGCGGGCGAATTCCGTTTGACCTGCATCAATCCAGCGGAACAGCTTCGATGTAATCAGAGGAAGCCTTAACGAAGCGGCCGGATCCCCGGAGTTTCCAACATGATTCTTGAACAGAGTTTCGCCGTCCCGGCTTTTCTCAGCGCCGAATTTGCGGCCATCCGGGGTTACTGGAATTCACTGAAGCGCGGCAGAGCGACGATTCCGTTTACGGATGATTTCAGACCGGCTACGCTTGGCCGGCTTTCTGAAATGGTCGCTCTGCTGCAGGTTTTCGAAAATCCGTTGCGGTTTCGGTTCGATCTTGCAGGCGGGAAAGTCGCCGGGCTGTACGGCGGTGAACTCGAGGACCGCTTTGCCGACGAGTTGATCACCCGTCCACCGCTGGATCATTTTTTCGCGCAGTGCCGTTCGACCGTCGAATTGGGTGGTGCGACCTTCTACCGTCACCCGCCTGAGGACAAACACATTGCGTACCAACGGATCATGTTTCCGTTCTGGGGCGAAGGACACTCCAACGCAATTCTCGCCGCGTTCGAAACCGCACAGATGGAAGCAGCGAAATGAATGTTCTCCGGAATCTGGCAATCATCACGACGGTTTTCCTGATAACCGTGCCTGCTTTTGCGCAGCAGGACGCCGGGGCGATCCGCGCGGGCCGAAATCTTGCCACCAGCACCTGTTTCGCCTGTCATGTGGTCTCGCCCACCCAGGCGGCGGCCCCGGTTCTGGGACCAGGAATCCCGAGTTTTCTGGACATTGCCAACCGGCCAGACATGACAGCGGAATGGCTGACGCAACGGATGAAAACAGCAACATGGCATGACGCCGCGTTGCCACCGACCCGGCTTCCGATGAGCCATCTTTCCGACAAGGAGAGATCGGAGGTCGCCGCCTATATTCTGAGTCTCCGGGAAAACCATTGAACTGCCCGAACGCGGTTCTGGAGATCGCGGTCGGATGATTGCAACGGATGTGATAGGGTGGCGCCCCACCGCTGCAGCGAAATCATGCCGCCCATTGAAATTCCGGATAAGGGCCTGTTGCCTCTCGAACGGCCGCCGCCGCTGGACGTCGAATCGCTCAAGCAGGAAATTCTTCACAGGATGATTCGCGACGTCGGTCGCGATCCCTCCTTTTGCTCAAAACAGGACTGGTTCTTCGCACTGTCTTTGGTGCTGCGCGAAAGACTGAGCACCGAGAGGGTGAACAGTTGGCGGCGCAATTTCACCCGCGAAGCGAAGTGGGTCTATTACCTTTCCATGGAATTGCTGCCCGGCCGGCTGTTGCGCGCCTTTCTCGACGCACAGGGCCTGCTGGGTGTGGCACGGCAAGCCATGCATGAGCTTGGCGTCGATCTCGAGGAGCTGTGGGCATTCGAGGCCGAGCCGGCTCTCGGCAATGGCGGTCTCGGCCGGCTTGCGGCCTGCATCCTGGAATCCATGGCGACCTTAAACTACGCGGGACAAGGCTACAGTATCCGCTATCAGTTCGGCATGTTTCGTCAGAAGATCGAAAATGACGAGCAGATCGAACAGCCGGACAACTGGCTTCAGAGCGCCAGCCCATGGGAATTCGATCGCCCTTACGCGAGCTACCGTGTCCACTTCCGCGGCCGCGTCAGCATGGTGAGCGACGAAAAGGGCGAAGCCTGGCACTGGCAGGATACGGAAGACGTCATTGCCACCGCGCGCGATCTGCCGGTCATGGGACTGGCAGCCGAGAGTGTCAGCGCGGTCCGGCTTTGGTCCGCGAGAGCGACGCAGGAATTCAATCTCGGCGATTTCAACAAGGGCGATTACATCGACGCGATGGAGGAAAAGAGCGCGACGGAAACATTGTCCAGCGTTCTTTACCCCAATGATGAAACCTTCGTGGGCCGCGAGCTGCGCCTGAAGCAGGAATATTTTCTTGTCAGCGCATCGTTGCAGGACATTCTTTCCCGGCATGCGATGACTTATGTGGAATTCGAGGATCTGCCCAACCGGATCGCAATTCAGCTGAACGACACACATCCGGTTCTGGCAATTCCCGAAATGATGCGGTTACTGGTCGACGTTCACCGGCTGGACTGGGACCAGGCCTGGGATATCACCGTACGGATATTCTCTTTCACCAACCACACTCTGATGTCAGAAGCTCTGGAGAGTTGGACGATCGAGCTGATGGAGCGGCTTTTGCCGCGGCATCTTCAGATCATCTACGAGATCAATGCGCGGATGTTGCGCGCGGTGGGCCACGAAAATCCGGGCGATGTCGATCTCGTGCGCCGGATGTCCATGATCGATGAGGACGCGCCTCGCTCGGTCCGGATGGCGCATCTCGCTATCGCCGGCAGTCACAAGGTCAATGGCGTTTCAAAGCTGCACACGGAACTGATGCGACGGACGCTGTTCAGGGATTTCGACAGATTTTTCCCCGGACGCATCGTCCCGATCACCAACGGCATTTCACCGAGGACATGGTTGCTCGAAGCCAATCCGCCGCTCGCGCAATTGATCACCGCGCATATTTCGGGCGGCTGGTTGCGGGACCTCGATCGGCTGAAGGAACTCCTGCCCTTGATCGGGGAGCTCAGTTTTCGAAATGAATTCAGCGCGATCAAGCAGTCAAACAAGCGCAGATTGGCGGGCATTATCCGCCACACGCTGGGGATCGAAGTTGATCCGGCCTCGCTTTTCGACCTTCAGGTCAAACGCATCCATGAATACAAGCGGCAGCTCCTGAACCTGCTGCATGTGATCGTCCGGTACAACCGAATACGGGCGGGATCGGCCAATGACCTGCCGTCCCGAACAATCATTTTCTCGGGCAAGGCCGCGCCGGGTTACTTCATGGCCAAGCGCATCATTCATCTGATCCTCAGCGTGGCCGACGTCGTGAACCACGATCCGGCAATAGGAACCCGTTTGAGGATCGTTTTCGTTCCGAATTACGATGTTGGAACGGCACAGAACCTCATCCCGGCCGCCGATCTGTCGCAACAGATTTCAACCGTAGGCACGGAGGCGTCGGGCACGGGAAATATGAAACTGGCCCTCAATGGTGCGCTGACGATTGGAACGCATGACGGCGCGAATATCGAAATCGCGGAGGCAGTCGGTCCGGCAAATGCCTTCATGTTCGGGCTGGATTACGACCAGACCGAAAAATTTCGCGCTCACTACGAGCCTGCTGCCCTGTATGAAAACAACCCGGAACTCAAACACGCTCTCGACATGATTGCCGGCGGTTATTTTTCATCTGGAGACCGGGCCCTGTTCGCACCGATTTTCAATTCGCTGGTCCGCGATGGCGATCACTATCTGGTTCTCGCCGACTTTGCCCCATACCAGGAATGTCAGGCCGCAGTGGACTGCGCCTTCACGGATCAGGATCAGTGGACCCGGAAATCGATCTGCAACACGGCCAATATGGGGCGATTTTCAATCGATCGCGCGGTGCGGCAATACGCCGAAACGGTGTGGAACGCCCGGCCCACACTCACTTGAGCGTTTGAAGATAGGCGATCACATTGTCCACTTCATCCGGCTTCAGCACGAGATTTGGCATCTCGCGGTGTGCGCTGCGCAGCCAGACGCGTACCGCAGTCGATGTCATTCCGGGCGTGGCCGCAATGCTTTCGAAGGTAGGCGCCTGACCATTGCGCGACCGCAAAGCACCTTTCTCCACAGCGTGGCATTCGGCACAGACGGTTTCGGCCAGCATCTGACCCTGTCTGGCGCTGCCAAGTTCCTGTGACACTGCCTGTCCCGCAACCATGGATACACCCAGGCCAAAAACCACCGCGGCAAAACCTGTGCTCATTTGCGATCTCCTTCAAACGACGACGCTAACTATCGCAGTTTGCGCAAAATGGTTTTTGACACAGGTCAACGGCTGACGCGGTCTTTCGGATAGATATTTGCAATGACCAGCGTGATGGATGCCACGACGCGCAATTTCGTCATTCGCGTTCTGGACGAAAACAGTCTAATGACGATCGCGACAAACCGTCCGGACGGATGGCCGCAAGCGACAACTGTCGCTTATGTGAATGATGGCTTGCTGCTGCATTGCTTCGTCGCTCGCATGAGTCAGAAATTCATCAACATCGCAAGGGACAGGCGGGTCTCCATCTGCATTGGCGCCCATCGGATCGATCCCGGCCAGATCAAGGGTCTTTCGCTTGCCGGACTGGCGGATCCCGTGGCGGAACGGCAGGACTATATGAGGCTTTGGCGCCTGTTCCAAAACAGGTCTGCACAATTTGCCACCTGGCCGGAACCAAGCCCTGCAATGGCGCCCCTCCTGCAGATCACCCCCGTGGTAATTTCGGTGATCGACTATTCAAAAGGCTTCGGGCACAGCGAGCTGGTGACCGTTTCAAACGCTGATCTTCGGCGGCACGCCCAACCGGTCAACTGATCGGCAGGGCCGGCACGATCAGCCCTTTGGTTTTGGGGGCGTCTGCTGCAATTTGATGGACAACAACAGCCTTTCACCACTTCGCACAACATCCAGCGATATGCTGTCGCCGGATTTTCCCGCTTCACTTGCGAATTGATCGAGCCCGATCACCCGCTTGCTGTTAACCCCGGTGATGACATCGCCTTCGCGCAGCCCCGACGCCCAGGCATTGCTGCTGCTTCGGACTGTCGCAACCGCAACCCCTTTTTCAGACGTTCCGGCAGGCGTGTTGGTGAATACGGCGCCGTCCAGCAGATCGGCAATCTGATTGCCGTCAATCGCCTTCCATGCGGGCTCGTCCAGCACCGCACGAACACTGATGGAATGACCGTTTCTGAGCACCGCCAGATCGGCTGCATCGCCGACTCGAAGGACCGCAAGCCTGTTGCGCAGATCGGGAACATCCTGGACAGGTGTTCCTCCGATGGAAGTCACGACATCACCGGGTTTCAAGCCTGCACGTTCGGCAGCGGAATGGGGATCCAGTTTTGTGATCAATACGCCGGCGCTGCCAGACGGCACATTCCATTTCTTTGCCTGCTCGGGCGTCAGGACGGCCAGAGTGAAACCAAGTTCGCCGCGCTCGATCGAACCGTATTTCGCCAGCTGATCTGCGACCGCTCTGACCATGTTGATCGGAATTGCGAAGCCGATTCCGGCATTGCCCCCCTTTACGTCGACAATCGCCGCATTAATGCCCACCAGCTCGCCGCGCAAATTCACCAATGCGCCGCCCGAATTTCCCGGATTGATCGAAGCATCGGTCTGGATGAAATCCTCATAGCCCTCAAGACCCATGCGGTTGCGCTTCAATCCACTGACGATTCCGGAAGTCACCGTCTGGCCAATCCCGAAGGGATTACCAATCGCGAGCACAAAATCGCCAACTTCAAGACGGTCCGAATTGCCCAATGGAATGGAGCTTAAATTCGGGGCCGCGACTTTGATCAGCGCAATATCCGTGTCCGGATCGGCGCCGGCGAGCACACCGTTCACCTGCTTCCCGTCCAGGAAAGTGACCGTAATCTGATCCGCGTCTTCGATGACATGATAATTGGTGACAATGTAGCCTTTTGCGGCATCGATCACGACGCCGGATCCCGCCGCAAATGTTTCCTTCTGCGGCGCCACCGGCATTCCCAACAGGCCACGCATCAATGGATCGTCCATGGGATCGGGAATTCCGGACTTGTTGCCGCTCGCGACGGGCGCCCTGATCGTGATACTGACTACGCTTGCTGCGATGCGCTTGATGACAGGCGCAAGCGTCGGCAGTGCCTGAGTGTCCGAGACTGCCGGGACGGGAATCCCCGGATAGGCAAGATGCGGTGCAAGCAGCAGTCCCGCCGCAAAGCATGCTCCTGCAATTCCGATGGAAAGTTTCATGCGATCTCCAGTCAGGCGCGCCGGGCCGTGGCGACAGCCGTACCGCTGTCGACCGCCCGGCCGATCGCATTCAGCAGGGCGTCGTCGGCCACAGGCTTGTCAAAGACCTCGAATGCTCCGGTCTGCAATGCACGTTGCCTTGTGGCCGGGTCGCTGCGGCCGGTAATCACGATCGTCGGCAACTGCGAGCCCTCTGCTCTCATATGCTCCAGAAGATCAATTCCGCCCATCACCGGCATGTGCAGATCGAGCAGCAGACACGCCCCATGCGTTCCGTTACGGTGCGACAGAAACTCCATGGCCGAACTAAAATCGCGAACATCGAAACCAAACGATTCGAGAAGCATGCGCAAGGAGTCGCGGACGGCATCGTCGTCGTCGACTATGTAGATCGTAGGAACTTTTCGCGCCTGCAACATATCTCTCCACCGCATCAAATCCGTCGCGCAGCAAAACAAATAGTGCGGCCGGAGCCGGCCGAAAATAAGGAGTTACCCCTATCCGGACTGCCGCAGCTAAGTACCCGGAGAATCCGGATTGAACCCGGCCGCCAGAGCCGCCCGGATGAGATCCGACAGGCTGCGCGCCTGCATCTTGTCCATCAAATGCGCCCGGTGAATCTCGACGGTTCGTGGCGAAATGGACAGCTCGTAAGCGATCACCTTGTTCGAGCGACCGGCCACCAGATGCTTCAGCACATCGCGTTCCCGCGGCGTCAGTTGGGCAATGAGCCGGGCGGCCTGCTCTCCGCTTTCGCCCTGGCTTCGCGCCTGTTCGGCGGCCAACCTGGCGCGGCGGACCGCCGCGAGCAGAAGCTCTTCATCGAAGGGCTTTTCCAGAAAATCGATCGCGCCTGCCTTCATGGCGCGGACCGCAAGCGGCACATCGCCATGTCCGGTCACAACGATGACGGGCAACTGTGCTTTTCGGCGGTTCAACTCCTCCTGCAGCTGCAATCCGTCCATCTCCGGCATCCGGATGTCCGCGATCAGGCACAGCCCCGTTTCCAGCGCCGGATCGGACAGAACGCCGCTTGCCGAACTATGGTCCCGAATTGCAAACCCGGAAGACTCCAGCAAAGCCCGGAGCGAATCCCTGACATCGGCGTCATCATCCACGATCAGAATCGGGCGTTCCGCCATCGCACTATTCCTCCAGCACCGGCGGCAGAATCAGGTGGAACGCTGCACCACCCTGGTCGCCGGCGCCGGCCCAGATTCGTCCCCCATGCGCCTCGACGATCGATCGGCAGATCGACAACCCGATTCCCATGCCTTTTTCCTTGGTCGTCACAAAAGGATGGAACAGGCGACTCGCCACTTCCTCCGGAAGCCCGGGTCCCGAGTCGGAAACCGTGATGATTATGCCCTCGGATGCGAGCCCGGTGGCGATTTTCAATTCCCGCCGCGCAACAGCCTGCATGGCCTCCACGCTGTTTCGCACCAGATTTACGATCACCTGCTGAATTTGCACTTTGTCCATCAGAACTGGTGGCAGGTTCGGTTCAAGCGCCATATGCAACCTTACATTTGGGTCCGCGGAGTTCACGGAAGCGAGGGAGACCGCTTCTTCGATCACAAGATTGACGTTTGCAGCGGCCCGCGCGGTTTCACGCTTTTCGACGAAATCGCGCAATTGCCGAATGATCTGACCGGCTCGCGCCGTCTGCGCCGCAGCCTTGTCAATGAGTTCGGTAATCCTGGTCCCATTGGCATCCTTGACCTGGGATATCGTCCGCTTTGCCGCATTGATATAATTGAGAATTGCGCTCAGCGGCTGATTAAGCTCATGGGCAATTGCGGCTGTCATCTGGCCCATGGCTGAAAGCCGGGACACATGCAGCAATTCACTTTGCAGATCCTGAACGCGTTGCGCGGTGACCGTGCGGGCCGTCAGGTCGTGCACGATGCCGACAAAGATTCGTTCGCCGTCCAGCGCGCCTTCGCCGACGGATAAGTACATCGGAAAGGTGGCGCCGTCCTTCCGGCGGCCAACAACTTCGCGGCCGATCCCGATGATACGTTTCCGCCCCGTCTGCAGGTAATTCTGAATGTATCCGTCATGTTCTTCCTGGTAGGGCGAAGGCATGAGCATTTTGACATTGCGCCCGATCACCTCTTCCGGCGCATAACCAAACAGATTCTGGGCCGATTGGCTGTAAACGCTGATTCTTGCCTCATGATCGATCACAATGATCCCGTCGACGGCAGTCGAAATCAGCGTGCGAAACAGGACATCCTCCGAAATTGTCTGCGGCATTTGCCTCATTTAGCGCAGGATTTTGCCGATTGCCACCTTCCGTTGATCCCGATCAAGGAGCTTCCCTCAATGATCGCTAAGAATTCACGGGTAAACGGATTGTTCGGGAGAAACCGATGAGAAAACAGATTTTTGCAGCATTCGGATTGATTGCGCTCTGCGCAGGGTCTGCTCACGCAATGGATGTGCCGGGCGATCCGGAAGCGGGGCGTCAGCTGGTGATGAATTCCTGTACTGCCTGCCATGCGCCAAGTGGCACAAAGGCCGCCTCGGACAGCGCGCCGCCCCTTTCCTTCCTGGCCCGCGACAACAAGACCGATCCCCGCTGGATCCGCGGCTGGCTGATGGACCCGCATCCGCCAATGCCCGGAATCATGCTCTCGCGCAAACAGATCAACGATGTCATGGCGTATCTTTCGGTGCTTCCGGCCGAGTAAGCCGAAACAGGCTAAGTATGTTTGCGTAGGGGGATTTCCTGAATTTTCTGCGGCCGGTGTTGGATGCAGTGTGCAGGCGTTCGAAGCACAAACCCGCAGGGGATCCCAGATGTCGATTGCTGAAATTACCAGACTTCCAATTCCTCCCTCCCGGGTCTGGCCCTTTCCCGGCAAACGGCCATCCGGGTCCCTTACGGGCACCGATGACGATTTCCAGATACTGCACCGGACCGGGTCGAAGCTGCGCTTCGACCGTGGCGAGACCATCTTCAACGAGGGTGACTCTGCGGAATACGCCTACAGCGTCGTTTCCGGAGCCGTACGGCTGTGCAAGCACCTCGCCGACGGGCGCCGCCAGATCGCGCAATTCCTTCTGCCCGGCGATTTCTTCAGCTTCGTCGATATGGCCGAACACAGCTTCACCGCAGAAGCGGTCAGCGATGTTGTCCTCGCCTGTTACCCGCAGCGCCAGATCGAGCGTCTGACCGAAGAGCGGCCCGTCCTGCGCCGTTTCTTCGGATCGCTCCTCTCAAACCGGGTGAGGGACGTTCAGAATCATCTGGTGATACTCGGCCGGCAGACGGCAAAAGAAAAAGTCGCATCCTTCCTGGTCATGCTGATTGAGCGTGAAGACGGCACTGAAACCTCGCATCTCGACATTCCCATGAGCCGCCAGGACGTCGCAGACTTCCTCGGACTTACGATTGAAACCGTGTGCCGCGTGCTTTCGGCCATGAAACGCGACAGACTGATCGACATCCCGGGTCTGCATGAACTGACGATCCGCAACGTCGATGCGCTTTACGCCCTGGCGGACGGAGAAGACCAATGATTTCATCGGGACCGATCCTGCAGCGCATCAGGCTTGAGCTCGCACGCACGCCAGAATTTCCCGAAGGCAGCAGCGAACATGGCTATGAATTTGTCGCGCCTTTGACAACGGAGGGGCATATCGACCCGAAAGCCTGGGCGGAATCAAAGGAGCGCTGCCGCGTTTCGCGGTTTTCCGGTCAGGAGGTCGAGAATGGCATGCTGCGCCATGTGGGCCACGGCTGGCGCTTCGACTATGACGGCAGGAGCACGGAGGATGACGAGCCGTTTTTCAAACTCGATCGTCACGCATTGACCCCTGGCGCCTATGTTTCGATCACCGAACATGACGGCGTCATGCGCCCGTTCAAGGTCGTATCGCGAACCCGCGTATAATCAGCGCGGCAAAGAAAGAAGCCTCACGCCCGCGGCGTTGATTTGACGATGGTTCCCGCTGGGGGGGCGCCCTGGGCGGACGCAAGCACTTCGTCCTTTTCGGAAAGGCCATCAGCGATTTCGGCCATCCCGCCTTCGATCATTCCGATCCGGACAGGCAGGCGCACAACGCGATCCTGCCGGATTGCATAAACAAAACGACCGCCCGCGCCGTCTCCGACCGCAGAAACCGGCAATGTCATCGCCTTATGGTGAACTTCGGTTTCGAGCGCGACCTGCGCGTACATCCCGGGATAGAGGCGAGCTCCAGGATTTGGGACGTCGATCTCCGTTCTCATATTCCGGGTCTGCGGATCCAGGCGTCCCTCGAATTGGGTGACTTTTCCGGAGATCGGTTTGTCCCAGCCATAAGGCTTGATGCTGGCAGGCAATCCGAGGCGCAGTTCGGAAACATCGGATTCCGGAACGTTGCAGAAGATACGAACGACATCGATGCGCTGAACCGTGAACAACGGCGTCGTGCGTCCGGTGCTGGCCGACTGCACAAAATCGCCCCGGTTTACGAGCCGTCGCGCGACTACGCCATCAAACGGCGCGATGATTCGCGTATAGGCGAGCGTCGTCCGAATCTGATCCGCCGTTGCGATCGCAAGATCGACATCGGCAGCGGCAACAGCAGCTCTTGCCTTTGCTTCGTCATAAGTCTGCTGGGGAGTAGCCTGGATTTTCGCCAGCCCTTCCTGACGTTGCAACGTGATCTGGGCCAACGCCAGATCTGCCCGTTTTGATGCGATCGTCGCTTCGGCCTGCGCGAGTTCCTTTTCGGTCTCGGGAAGACTGATCGAGGCGAGCAGCTGTCCCGACCTCACATGGTCGCCAATATCCACCCGCACATCCGACAAATATCCTGAAACCTTCGGATAAAGGTCCGCCGTTTCGAATGCCTCGATGGTGGCGTTTGTGTTGAAGCTGTGGCCGATATCCGCGCGGACCGGCCGAACCGTCTGCACCGTTTGCACGGGAGCAGGTTGAGGCGCAGCAGCCGAGGCACTGTTTGGCTGGGGGTGGAGAAAAATGGCTGCACCGCCGCCGATCAGGATGATCGCAGCAAGCACCGAAACACGGCCAATCCAAAAATTTCGCATGACTTTATTGACCCAATTTCGCGCGTGAATATGCACTTGCGGGATCATCCGGATCCAGAGATGGCGAATGCCGGCCGGCGTTTGCCCGTACCAGCGCAAAAACGCCGGGCAGCACGAAAAGCGTCGCGAGCGTGGCTGCTGCAAGTCCACCCACGACCGCCCGGCCAAGCGGCGCCGCCTGGCCTCCCGTTTCGCCAAATCCGACTGCCATCGGAAGCATGCCCGCGATCATCGCAACGCTCGTCATCAAAATCGGACGCAGGCGGCTGACCGCGCCATCCATCGCGGCATCCAAAGCCGGTTTTCCCGACATGCGGCTGCGTTCCGCGAATGTGACGAGCAGGATCGCATTCGCCACCGCAACGCCGATGGCCATGATCGCGCCCATGAAGGACTCGAGATTTAGCGTGCTTCGCCATAACCACAGCGCAACTGTGGTACCCGCGATGGCGGCCGGCGCCGTCAAAATCGTGATCAGGGCCAATTGAACGGATTGAAAATTCGCGGCCAGCAGGAGGAAGATTGCCACTGTTGCAAACAAAAGCCCCGATCGAAGCGCCGTCAGAAGATCGGTCAGCGGCTGAACCTGTCCTCGAATGGCGACATTCACCCGCGCGGGCGGTTTACCCAACCCGGCAACCGCCTCCTGCACCTCTTTCGCCACACTCCCGAGATCGGCGTTTTCGATGTTTGCCGTCACGGTGACCATGCGGTCCATGTTGTAGCGGTCATATTCGCCGACCATGGTGCCGGTCTGCACGTTCGCGACATTACGCAATAATGTCGAGTTGCCGCGATCGCCTGTGATGGGAATTCCCTTGATGTCCTCGATCGAGGTCATCTCCTGTTGCGGAATCTCAACCTGGACCTGATAGGCAATACCGGTGTTGGGAGCGGCCCAGTAGAGCGGTTGCGTGAAACGGCTGGATGACGTGGCCGGCGCAAGCGATCGCGCCAGGTCATTCGTGGTGATTCCGAGAACTCCGGCGCGCTCGCGATCCAACGCAACATTGACGGATGGATAATCGAGCGGTTGACCGAATTGCACATCGCGCAGCGAATGCAGTCGGCTGAGCTTTTCGCGCACTTTATCGGCGAAAGCGCGGTCGCTTTCCAGGTTGGGACCGCTCACGGCAACTTCGATCGGTGTCGATGCGCCAAAGCTCATGACCCGGCTCACGATGTCGGCGGGTTCGAAAGACACCTGCACTTCGCGCATATCCTTTGCGATCCGCTGGCGCAGTCGTTCCTTAAGCGCGTCGATATCGATCCCTGAACCGTTTTTCAGTTCGACCTGAAGCACGCTTTCCTGCGGCCCGCTATTCCACAGGTATATGAAATTGATCGGATATGCGGAGCCATGAACACCGATCAGCGCCAACGACGTTGTAACGTGGGATTCGCCAGCTTCGTCCTTGATCAGCTTCAGAATTTTCTGCGTGTAAGCTTCGGTTATTTCAAGCTGCGTGCCCGTCGGCGCGCGAATGCGCAACTGCAGTTGGTCTGCTTCCGATCTGGGGAAAATATCAGCACCCAGGCGCGGATATATGACCGCAATGGTGACGGCGGCGATGCCCAGGTAAAGGGGAACAACCATCCATCGCGCGACCAGCAGCCGCTGCAAAATCCCGGAATAGGCAGATTGCAACCGGGCAAAAAATCCGGACGAGGCAACCACCGTCGCCGCTTGTGCGTCTTTGCGATGGGTCCAAACCACAAGGATGGGCACCAGAGTGCTCGCCAGCAGATACGACGCGGCCATTGAAAAGCCGACGGCAAGCGACAGCGGCAGGAAAAGCGCCCGCGCAGGGCCTTCCATGCCAAACGACGGCAGGAAAACCGCGACGACGCATAACATTGCGATCAGCAGAGGCAAGGCGACTTCGCGGCCGGAATCGGAAACCGCACGGCCGATTGCGTTACCCCTCGCAACATGGGTGTGAATATTTTCGACGACGACCGTCGACATGTCCACCAGGATACCCACGGCCAGTGCAAGCCCGCCGAGAGTCATCAGATTGACCGTTTGACCGGCCAGCCACAGCGCCAGCACCGCTGCAAGGAGCGAAAGCGGGATATTCACGACCACAATCAGCGCACTTCGCCAATCGAACAGGAACAGCAGCACCATGATGCCGGCCAGCACTGCGCCCAGCAGGCTTTCAGTTGTCAGGCCAGCAATCGCGCCAGTCACGAAGGGAGACTGGTCAAACACATAGCTGATCGTGGTGTCGTCGGGCAGTGCGGCCTGGAATTTGGCCATATTGGCTTTCACGAGATTGACAACGGAAAGCGTTGACGCATCGGCCCGCTTGGTTACGGGGATGTAGACCGTGCGCAGACCGTTCACCAGCGCGATGGCCGTCGGAATGTCCGTTGAATCCGTGACGCGTGCGACATCGCGCACAAACACGCCGGGAAACGTGCCCGGCTTCAGGGCAACAGCTTCCAGGTCCTTCACGTTGCGCACAACCGAGTTCACCGGAACGATCGGGTACAACTCGCCCATCTCGATGTTCCCGGATGGACTGATGGTCTCGGCGTTGGATATGGCGGTCACCACATCCTGTGCAGACAGGTTGTAGGCCTGGAGTTGTTCCGGATCGAGATTGACGACAATCGTGCGGGGACCGCTGCCGAATGGCGGCGGAGCAGAAACGCCCGGCAATGTCGCGAACAGCGGCCTGATGGTGTTCAGCGCGAGGTCCTGTATCTGCCCGACGGTGCGTGTCGCACTGGCGAATGCGAGATAACCGACCGGAACGCTACCCGCGTCGAACCGCGTCACAAACGGCGGCACCGCCCCCGGCGGCATGAACGCACGCGCGCGATTTACGTAGGAAACCGTTTCGGACATGGCCTGCGACATGTCCGTCCCCGGATAGAATTGCAGTTTGACGATCGCCGCGCCCTGGATCGACTTTGATTTAACGTGTTCGATGCCCGTGATGTAGAGGAAGTGGTATTCATAATAATAGGTAAGAAACCCCTCCATCTGAGCGGGGTCCATACCACCGTAAGGCTGTGCCACGTAAATGGTCGGCACACCGAGCGGCGGAAAAACATCGCGCGGCATCTGGCCAAGCGCGACAACAGCTCCGATCACAATACCGACGATAGCGACCACAACCGAAAGCGGCCGGCGCAGCGCGAATTGAACCAGGCCCATTCATGTCTCCACAGACCCATTCGCAGTCCGGCTTCCACCCGAACCGCACCGGGTCAACTGATCATCAGAAGCGAAGCCGGCGGAGGATAATGGGAGTCATCGAATGACGCTATCGAAATTCTATGCTGAGTTGAATGCTCGCGCCGGCATCAGTTGGGCCCCAGGCAACACTATTCGGCCGCTTTGGGGTGCTGGTGTCTCTCCCCCACTTCCTCAAACAGTTCATTCAGTCGCTGTCGTACCAAAGCCAACGCTTTGCGCCCCAAAGGCGTGGCGCGATAGAAGCGGCGGTAGGTCTTGCCGGATCGCTGTTGGTAGGACCGGAGATAACCTTTCCTCTCCATACCATGCAGCATGGGATAGAGCGTTCCCGCGCTCATTTTGTACCCGTGATGGGCGAGCTCGTCGATCATCCACTGTCCGTAAATGGCATCCTCCGCGGCGTGGTGCAGGATGTGCATGCGGATAAATCCGACGAGCAAGTCCTGGTATTCCATTATGCCAGATCCCTGAGCGCAACTTCGGCAGCATATATCAATGCCAGAAAAGCAGGGAGCAAATTGCAGAACGGCCGGCGCGGCAGAAAAACTGGGCATAGCGGGTATCGCCCAGTTCACGCCCGCGCCGCCCGCCAGGCCTAACAATCCGCGCCCGATGACGAAGCATTCTCCCCGGCGCGATAGGCTTCATATTCCGCCATGAAACCCGCAGAGCAGCGTTGCAATCGCCCGACGTCAACCCGCCCGGAGCGGGTGACGTAGCTCATGGCAAATTCCAGCAGGGGCAGTTTCATGTGGATGGCAAAGCCTTCGTACCATTGCGCGCTCGCATCGGCGGCAGCGATCAGCCGCTCTGCATCGGGCCTCCGCGCCTGCTCGAACTGAACGAGCGCTGAAGCAGGATCATTCCCGTGGCGATTCAGGGCGTCTGCCAGAGCGATCGCGTCTTCCATGGCCATCCGCGTGCCGGATCCAATCGAAAAATGCGCGGTGTGCAAAGCATCACCGAGGAGAACCTGATTCCCCTGTGACCAATTCTGGTTTGAGATGCGGGGAAAGCGTCGCCAGAACGACCTGTTGCCAATCAGCGGTTCGCCGGCCAGCACCGGCGCGAAAATGGTCTCACAGAATTCCTGCGACTTCTGGGGCTCCATGGTTTCAAAGCCGCAGCGCAGAAACGTAGCCTCATCGACTTCGACGACAAAGGTGCTCATATCCGGCGTGTGCCGATGATGATGCGCGTTGAATGCGCCATGTGGCGTGTCCAGAAACGTGTGCGTCAGCGCATCAAATCGCCGGCGCGTCCCGAACCAGGCGAAGCGGTTGGTGAAATGCGCGAGCTTTGCGCCAAATCCCTGCCGGCTGAAATCGCGAATGACCGAATTCGCGCCGTCGGCACCCACGATCAAATCCGAATCACGGAACTCCCCGGGTGATCGCACAGTGTGGCCGTAGTCCGGCCGGATTCCCAGTCTTTGCGCCTGGTCCTGCAGAACATGAAGCAGGCGCAGCCGCCCGATACCGGCATAGCCCATGCCGTCAATCCGAACCGTTTCCCCGTTGAGGGAGACGATACTGTCGTTCCAGAATTCCAGATGCGGCCAAACCGTCGCCCATGTCTCTTCGTCCTGAATTCGGAGACGATCGAGCGCGCGCTGCGAAAAAGCCACACCGAAGCCGAATGTCGAATTGCGGGCATCCTGCTCGACGATCCGAATTTCGTGGCTTCGGTCGCCACGTCGCAAAAGACAGGCGAAATAAAGTCCCGCAGGCCCCGCGCCAACGATGGAAATTTTCATCCCGTCTACCGGTCAGCGCCGCGGCAGGAGAGTCGTTGCGCCGGAGGAGTCCGAAAGGCACGCAATGATCTCCGCCGGGATTGGCTTCGCCTTTATTCGGCCCGGACGCTCGGGATCCTCCGCCGCCCAGACACGCTTTTCGAATCCGTCCACCGCCAATTGGCCGGCATTCAGTACCCGGTGCCTTACGACAAAACTCGCGCGCCCCCAGTCGCCGGCCTCGCTCTCCACCTGGATCTCGTCATCGAACCGGCAGGGCAGCAGGAATTTCGAGCTCTGCTCAACCAGCGGCATGCCCAAAACCCCGTATTTGCGGCGCAGCTCAGCCGCAGAGAGGCCGGTGCGCGCAAACAGGTGTCCGGTGGCAGCATCAAAGATCTCGAGATAGCGGGGATAAAACACAATGCCCGCGGGGTCGCACTGGCCCCATTCGATACGAAACGTCAGGCGGTTTACGAGAGCGGTCACGGCTTGTCCTGTCATGCGAACAGCAGCAGAGCGCCGCCATAAAGGACGAGACCAAGCATCATTGCCATCACGCAATAGCCCATGATGTCGCGAATGCCGAGACCTGCAATCGCCAGCACGGGCAAAGCCCAGAAAGGCTGGATCATGTTGGCAGTCTGCTCTCCCATCGCGGTCGCCATTGCGGTCAATGCGGGATCGACTTTCAAACTCAGGGCAGCCGGCACCATGAACGGGCCCTGCACGGCCCAATGTCCGCCACCGGATGGAACAAAAACGCTGATGATGTTGGAAGACACAAACGACCAGAACGGCAGGGTTTGGTGCGTCGAAAAGGAGACGAAGGCGCTGGCGATGACAGCGGCCAGCCCGGTTCCCGTCATCATCCCCATAATGCCGCCATAGAGTGGAAATTGCAGCAATATGGGCCCCACGGTTCGCGCGGCCCGGTTGAAGGCTCGCACGTAACGGATCGGCCGCCAGTGAAGAATCAGTCCCAGCATCAACGCAATGAAGATCATCCCGTCGATATCGAGCGAATAGCCGCCGCCTGCGATCAGGCCGGCTTCGTAAAACAGCCCCATTGCGACCAGCGGCAATGTCAGGACCGGTGCATTCTCGATCCGTGCCGCGAAACTGTTCGAGACCGCCGCGGGCTCCGGCGCGCTATCCTCGCGTTTCATTATTTCCGGATCGACCCGCTTCATCTCGCCCTTTGCCGGTGCAATCGCAACCAGCAGCAGTGGAAGGAGACAGAATACCAATATCGTCGGCACCAGATTGTAGGCCGTGAAGATGGTGCGGTCGAAGCCGGCGATCTGTCCCGTTACCTTTTCAATGATGTTGAGTGCACTGCCCGGTGTTGCGGAAGCGAGCGCAATCGAACTCGAAAGCCCCGAGGCCCAGACGATATTGCCCATATAGGCGACAGCCACCAGCAGTCCAAAATCCACATCCCGGATGCGCTTGGCCATTTCGCGCGCCAGCAGCGCTCCGGCAACCAGGCCAAATCCCCAATTCAGCCAATTGGCGAAGGCGGCGGCGAGAAAGAGGACAACGACAGCACCCGACTGCTCCGCCGGAATACCTGCTATTCGTTGCAGCAATCGCCGGACCGGCGCCGCATCAGCCAGCGCAACTCCGGTAGCGAGGATCAGCGCCATTTGCATGGCAAAGGCGAGAATGGCCCAGATTCCGTCGTACCAGGAGGAGGCGATTTTTGCCGCGCCGGCGGTCGTCCACAAAAACGACGCCGCCGCGGTGATGAATGTCAGGATCAGCGCATAAAGATAGGGATCGGGGATATAGCGCTCGGCATATTTGACGCAAATGCGGGTAATACGGCGCAGCATCCCTAATCGACGCGGAAGCGCCGCTTCAATTCATCGAAGAATCCACTGCCGCGCAATTCATCGAGCGCCGATGTATCGATGTAATCATCCACCCGGCGCTGTCCCCTTCCACTGCCGGCCACGGGAAGTTCACGAAGCATCAGTTCGGCGCCGGCGCGGGACGGCTCTGCGTCACGCGGGACGCGCGCACGGAAGTCTTCATAGGTTGCGTCGAGCGCCTCCCGGGAAAAATCCCGGAATTCTGCGCCGAGAACGGCCCTGGCGCGCGCCGGATCGGACAGGGCGACGTAGATTCCCTCGACAATAAGCCTGCAGAAACTGCCGCGCCTGTTGTCGTGATTTGCGAGATAGTTTCTGTCCATCGCCATCGCGGTAAAAATCCATGGCAGATTGGCTTTCAGATCGGCGAGCAGTGGCAAACCGTCGCGTTTGGCTTCCGTATCGGCAGGCTCGTTCAGGGGGGTTGCGCCAATTTTTCCGGCTCTCAATGCCTCAAGCCGCCTCAGCGTGCCGCCCGCTTCCACAATTTGCACATCCGAGCGGGAAAGCCCCAACCGTTTCAATGCCAAGGTCGCGGCGCTGTCGGACTCTGATCCGAACGCGCTGACGGCCACTTTCCTGCCCCTCAAGGCCTGCGCATTGTCAATTCCGGTTGCGCCAAAAAACCGGAAGCTCATGGTGTTGGCGCCGGATGCTATCAGACGGTAATCGCCACCCTTCCCGTTCGCATCGACAATCGCAGAAAGTCCGACGATCATCGCCTGCAGCTTGCCTTCGCCGACTTCGGCCAGCCCACGGCTGCCCCCGTCGGTGTTTACGATTTCAACCTCCAGTCCGTGAGTCTTGAACAGTCCCGATTGCTCCGCGATCCATAGGGGCAGCATGTTCACCGTCGGGGCAGCAATTCCCACCCGGAACGGCACAACCCCCGCGGCTCCGGTGATTCGCGGCACCAAAGCGATCAGTGCAATTGCGATCACTGCCACAGCGCGGCTGATCCGGAGCCGGGTGATCTGCACGGCTTTAGACCAGTCGCGGCGGCGCGATATAATCTCTCGATACTGCTTTCACATTCGGCGTACCGGTCAACTGCATCACGATGTATAGGTCGTCGCGCAGATATTCGAGCACGCTCTGCGCGCCCAGATGTCCGCCGAGCGCCAGCCCATACAGAATCGGCCTGCCGCACGCCACCACATTGGCGCCCATAGCGAGCGCGCGGAATACGTCCTGACCGCGCCGGATCCCGCTGTCGAAAACGATCGGTACACGGCCATTCACCGCATCGGCAACTCGCGGCAACACGGAAATCGACGCCGGCACACCGTCCAGCGCCCTCCCGCCATGATTGGAGACCCAGACAGCGTCGATGCCCCGTTCGACCGCCTGTTTTGCCGTCGCCGGCGACATTACGCCCTTGACCACAACCGGAAGACCGGTCTCCTGTTTGATCCAGAGCATGTCATCCCAATTCAGATCGACTTTGCGCCGATTCATGATCTGCGCGGCTTTACGGGGTCCGGTTCGTTTTTCGGTGCATTGCCTTTGCCCAGCGACACCGGGAATACGGAAATCATTGCGGACATTGTTGTCGCGCGGATAAGCCAGAGTGGAATTGATTGTCGGCACAATCGCCGAGTAACCGGCCGCCTTGGCGCGCATAATGACTTCGCGTGCATAACCCCGATCGGCAGGAAAATAGAGCTGCATCCATTTCGGACCGGGATGGGCCGCCGCGACATCTTCAAGCGACACGTTCGACTGCATTGAAAGGGTCATCAGCGTGCCGGTTGCCTCGGCTGCCTGAGCCGTCCCGATTTCCTTGGAGACATGCGCCAGGCCATGACTACCCATTGGCGGAATAATGATCGGAAACCGCAGGTTTGAACCGAGAATTGTCACGGACAGATCGGGTTTCAGGACGCCCGAAAGGAAGTGCGGCTCGATACCGACTGCTTCCATCGCGCGCAGATTTTCGCGCTTTGTGTATTCCGCGCCGGAACCGCCGAAGATGTAGCCATACCCGCCTTTCGGAAGAATTTTCTCGGCTTCGACCTCCAGTTCCGCGGTATTGACGATCTTCAGCCGCTTTACTTCCGTTCCGCCCGTGTACTGAATTTTTTCGTCACCCGGCTTGATACTGCTTCCGCGGGTTTCTCCGGGTGCTGCCGGCGCCTGCGCCGCGGCCGAGGTGGCCACCGCGGCTGCCGCCAAACCGCCCGAAACAATAAAATCGCGCCGTTGCACGTCCATCAGAACCTCCCATCCGCTTCGCCGGCAAGTGCCGGCCAATTGCAGTTTAGCTGATATTGCGGGCGGCTGGCGAATAGAGTGAAGCCAGCCTTTCGACCAAGGCGTCCTGATCCAGGGAAAGGGCAGCAAGGCGTCCGGCCCGGGAGAGGACCGAAAGACCGATCAGCGACGAAACCGCCAGAATGACATCGATCTGCCGCTGTTGATCACTTACCGGCGCCAACCCGCCAGCTTCGGCGAATGCGGTGAAGGCTGCGATCAGTTTGCCGTTGAAAAGTCTTTCTGCTTCCGAAGGCGTCCCTGCGTTTGCAAGCGTGCCGATCGCGGCGGAGAGAGCCCCACTACCACAAAGGAATTGCAGCACAGCGTCTGCGGCGCCCCGGACCGAAGTGTCTCCCTGACGGTTCTCGCGAAGCTCCCGGGCAAGAGATGCAAGCTCGTCCGAAGCCAGTGCAATGACAAGTTCGGCCCGGTTATGAAAGTATTCGTACACCGACGCCGGCGCGTAACCCGCTTCCGCCGCCACCGAACGAAGAGACAGATTTCCTGCGCCCTGACGCGCGGCAACTCGCCTCGCTGCATCCAGAATTGTGGCGCGATTGCTGGCGCGCTGCCGTGTGCGCCTTTCGACACGGCGGGACGAAACTTCATTCATCGCTCAATGATAAGCGATTCGCCCCGCGGGCACCTCGCAAATGCGGGTTTAGCGACCCGCCCCGCAGCTCTACCTGTGGGCGGTTTTGTAGGCCGCGGCGGCAGTGTTGTATGCCTTCCCGATCCGCTCCTTTTCCTTCTGGCTCGCATCCGCCTTGCCATTGATGTCTTTTGCGTCCGCCAGAAGAGCTTTGCGCTGCGTGCCGTCCTGATCGTGTCTGGGATCGATATCCTTCAGTTGCTTGGTCGTTATCGTCCAATGCCGCCTTCAGACACAGTTGGTATTGATCGGAGTCCTTGATGAACGCGACTGCGTCTTTCGCTGCCTGGCTCATTTCCGTAGCGGTTGCCGCTTTTCCATCCGCGGGCATGGCGGGTGGGATCGGCGCCGCGCATTTGTTATCTGCGGCGAATGCCGGCGCTGCGAGCATGGCCAGAGCCAGGCTGGAGAGGCAAATTCGGCGAATCATTCGAGTGCTCCTTCGGTCCCAATCCGTTCTTGCCCTTTATAGAGCATAAACCCTATCCGGTCGCAAAAAATTTAAGCTTTGCGCAAGGCTACCGCGAGACCGTTGACCGGCTGTCCGGCTTCTATCCGCGGGACACAATCGAGCATTCCCACGCATTCCAGGCTGGCGCGTTCAGCTTCCGCTCGAACATATTCGCCGGAATGGCGGAAGCGCCGTCTGGGTCCGAGCGCAAAACGATCTTCGCCCTGTTTTTCGACCGTGAACAGGAAATGTCCACCCTGGGTCAAGCACAGCTGGGCGGCCGAAAACACCCTGGAAAGGTCACCGAAATAGACCAGCGTGTCCGCCGCAATCAGCAAGTCATATCTTCTGACGCTATGTTCGAGGAAAGTCTCGATATCGGCAACGAACAGTGCATCATATATGCTTCGGGCCTTCGCGCGTTCGACCATTAAAGGCGACAGATCGACACCGTCGAGGCGCCGCGACAGCGCTTTGAAAGCCTCTCCGGCAAGCCCCGTGCCGCATCCCAGATCGAGGACATCGCGCGGCCCATCAACGCCGGCCAGCAGCATATCCGCGAGTGAGCGGAGAACCGCAGGCGCAGAGTAGCGCAGGTCCTGCACCATATTGCGGTCGTAATTCGCGGAGAACTGGTCGAACAGATGGCGTATATAACCCGGCGGCGACCGGTTCAGATGCTTCATGTTTTCCGCATGCTGCAGCTGTGCGGACGCAGAATCGCGAAACGCTCCGTCGCCCATCGCGATTGGAATCAGAATCTCCTGCGCCCTCTCAGCCTCTCCGGCTTCGAGCCAGGCGCATCCCAGGGCATAACTGGCCGCCTGCGAGGCCGGGTCGAGTCTGAGCGCGCGCTGGAACTCGGCGATCGCCGTCGGGATATGGCCCGCGGCCATCAGTGCCTCGCCCAAAGCCAGCGCCGCTTCGGCAAGACGGGGAAACAGAAGTGCCGCTTCGCGAAAAACCGCCAGAGCCTCTGCCAATTCGCCGGATTTCACCAATGCGCGACCAAGCGTAACGCGGGTCAGGATACCTCCGCGTCCAGCTGCGAGCTGGGAGCGCAACAGCGCAACGGCAAAGGGCGCATCGCCGGCATCGATCAACGCCTGCGCCCGCTCAAGCGGTGAAGTGGCCTCCCGCTTCATTGCAATGCAGTTGCGCGAACGCCCAGCCTGTTGACGGAGAGCGCAGGTCCCGCAGCCCAGGAGTCGGAAAGCGGCACGCCATGCTTTTCAATGTCCAGCATCGCATAGGCATAACCCTGGGCGATGATGCGATCGAAAGCCTTCCAGTCGCGGATGCTGATCCCGTCCAGCGGCGGCTCGATCAGAAAATCCGCCAACGCCCGCACGCTGACGGCGCTGGGAATCGCTTCCCATGGTTCCCGCGCGCATCAAAATCGAGACGATCGAAGGCGAACCGCGCATGCGCTGCCATGACGAGCGAGAAAATCGACCGTTCGCCGTAATGTTCGTCGTCGCCCTGAGATCGATTTCGCCGGAGACGTCCACCGCGATAATCGGACCGCGTGCGTCCGCCGCCATGACATCCACGGGCAAGATTGTTCATCACGCCGCCATCCGCCAGCAGATGGCCCCCTCGCGCTATCGGGCGGCAGAATGCCGGGAACAGCGACGCTTGCGCGCAACGCTCGCCACAACGGCCCGGAACGGTGCACATAATCACGCCCGGTGGTCAGGTCCGACGAGACGCAGAAATAGGGTTTCGGCAAATCTTCAATCCGCATTTCGCCGAAATGTTTCTTGCAGCAGCGCCGTCACTTTCGCGCCGCGGAACAGTGCGATCAGGGGAAGCGTGAAATCGGAGAGGGGCGGTTGGCGACAAACGAGTCCCGCACCCGTTCGGTCAGCTCTTCAAGGCTCCCACTCCATCGCAACGCCGGCGGCAATAATCCCGCCCATGCTGGTACCGGCAACGCAATCGAACGGCACCCCCGCTTCGCGCAGGGCCTTCAGCACGCCGATATGGGCAAAACCACGCGCCCCGCCGCCCGCCAGCACGATGTTCACCGCAGAACCCGCAATGAACCGCGCGAGCCGTTTATGTCCTCGATGTTGCCAGTCCGCACATGATGGTGGGCGCCGAACAGGTCGCTGCGGAATTCGATATGCCGCGGAAGCCCGCCCTGCGACATGCCCCTTGGAATGGACCAGCAGCAATTCCGGCGTGGCGGTCAGCTCCCGCTGGAAAAAACGGCGTTCGAAAGGATGCAGCGGAAGGGCTTCATCCGCGCGCGCAATCAGCATGATCCGGTCCGCCTGCCGAAGGCAGAGGCTTGTCCAAGCTGCTGTCCGGCTGATCGCCATGATAGAAGACGATGTCGTGTTCGGCTTCGAAGCGATTGAACCATTCGGTCGTCTCGCCGCTCGCCGAGGACATCCAGCACGGCCGCCTTCGCGCCCATCTTGACCAGTGCGTCCGCCATCGCGCGAACCGCGGCCACTTCGGTAAGCCCGCGCTGGATCGGCACCATGGCAAATGTCTTCGGCCTGGCGCGCTGCTGCGCGCCACGCGTCGTCTCGCGAAGCCGTGCGCACCACGATTTTCAGCAAATTGAGCATCACGCGGGGATGGCGCGTGATCAGGCACGTCGAACGCCTTCTCGGCCCGATGCGCAGGAGTTCGGTATCGCGCAACGCCACCAAAGTCGCCGAATGCGAATTCGCCGGTCAGCAGCGACATTTCGCCAACCGTTTCGCCGGCGGGAATGGTGGCGACGAGCCGCTTTGGGCCATGTCACTCTCCACGAAAACCCCCAGGGAACCAGTGACGACGAGGAACACCGCCCGGTCATTTTCGCCGTCGCGGGCGAGCTGCGCTCCCGCCGGGCAAACCGAACCAGTCAGCGGCGGCCAACAGGCGGCGAACGCCTGATCTCCGACCTCTTCCAGTATGCGGAAATTCTTCAGCCGCTCCAGAAGAGCGGCCGGAAGAACCCCGGCTCACCTCCGGAAAACAGTGGAGCAAGAAGCTCAATTCGATATTTCGTGCAAAGTTGGGGGCCTCAAACCAGCCCATAAATACCACCTTTCAAAGCGCTGCCTCGGGGCAGGCGCCCTGGCACAGGCTTGACAGGAAAGAACCTCAGCCAAACTATTGATTCGTAAACGTGGCAGGGTCATTCACGTTCATTTGCAAGTTCCGGTGGCGGCATTTGATTGTCATGAAAAGGAATGGCTGGCCGGAATGAAAGCGTATTCGGGGCTATTTTGCGCGTTTTTGTTGATCGGTTGTGCCGGGAAACCGGTCCCGACGGCTCCGCTGCCCCTGAACGCACAGCTGGATCAAGTGAAAGCCCACCTTCTGGGCTTGTCGAGGCTGAACGCGAACGTCTCAATAACGGCGCAAAGCCACTGATGCTTGACCCGGAACTGATGCGCGCAGCCCAAACTCATTCCGATGACATGGCAATGAAGCATTCATTCGATGTCGACAATCCGGAGGGCAATGTTGCCGTTAATGTCCTGCTCGAAAATCCGAAATTCCGGGGCTTTGTCGGCCGAGAATTCCGCAGCCCAATATTTCACGCCAGGCCGACCGATCGATCGCAGCAAAGTTTTGCGCAGGAGTTCCTGTCGATCTGGGAAAACAGCCCAGACCACCGCTTCAATATACCTTTACCCGGGCTTCGACCGGACGGGCATCGGCATCGCGGTGAGCGGAAATATGGTTTATGCTGCAGAATCTTTGCCACCGATCTTGGTCTTCCGGAGCCACAATGATTTGGTCCGCGCGAACACGGTTTTTGAAGCGGCGGCTCCAACCCGTGCTGGCGGCGCTTACCCTTTGTCTTTGCGGAAGCAGCGTGCGGGCGCAGGATCTCGTGTCCGGCCTTTCAACCGATCTCATTCAGATTACCTCGAATTTCAACGGCACGGACATCGTCATGTTCGGCGCGATCGAAGCCATGGGCGAAATCACCGCGAGCAAGGATCAGGATCTGGTCATCGTGATCCGCGGACCGCCCGTAGATATGACCGTTCGCCGCAAAGAGCGGGTTTTCGGCGTCTGGATCAATCGCGAACAAATCCAGCTGAGCGGCATGCCCGGCTATTACTTTCTCGCGAGTACCAGGCCCATCGACGATATCGCAACACTGCCCACGCTTCAAAGATTTCGTCTCGGTACGGCCAATCTGGAAGCAAATGTGCGTGGTGCTTCGAGCCCGGAGGAAGCCGTAGCATTTCGCGCCGCCGCGGTGCGGGATTTGAAACGCGAGCATCTTTATTGGGAGAGCCCAACAGGAATCGAATTCTTAAGCCGAACACTCTTCCGCGCCCAAATTCCCATTCCGGCTGCCGTACCGCCGGGCGAATATCGCGCCGAAGTTTTTTTGTTTCGCGGCGGCGTTGTGGTCAGCGCGCAATCATCACCCCTGTTCGTCGACAAGAGCGGTTTCGAGCGACAGGTTTATAACTATGCCTACCAGGCGTCTTTCGCCTATGGCTTCGTGACCGTCATCATGGCCCTGGGTTTCGGCTGGGCCGGGTTCGTCGCCTTTCGCCGGCGATAGCCCGCCGCGTGCAGGGCAAATTTAATGTCAGTTGAATGCCTGGATGCCCGTCTGAGCGCGGCCGAGGATCAGCGCATGAATGTCGTGCGTGCCCTCATAGGTATTCACCGCTTCCAGATTCAGAACGTGACGGATCACGTGATATTCGTCCGCGACGCCGTTGCCGCCATGCATGTCGCGCGCCATTCGGGCGATCTCGAGCGCCTTGCCGCAATTGTTGCGCTTCATCAGTGAAATCGCCTCGGGTGCCGCCTTTCCCTGATCCACCAGGCGGCCAAGGCGCAGCGCACCCAGTAATCCGAGCGTGATTTCGGTTTGCATGTCCGCAAGTTTCTTCTGGACCAGTTGGGTCGCAGCAAGCGGACGGCCGAATTGCGTGCGATCCAGTGTATACTGTCTCGCCGCTTTCCAGCAAAATTCGGCAGCCCCCATGGCGCCCCAAGCAATCCCGTAGCGCGCGCGGTTCAAACACCCGAAGGGTCCCGCCAGTCCGCTTATATTGGGGAGCAGATTTTCCTCGGGCACGAAGCAATCCGCGAGCACGATTTCGCCAGTCGGCGAGGCGCGCAGTGAAAATTTTCCCTCGATTTTCGGTGTCGTAAATCCTTTCGCGCCCCGCTCAACCAGAAACCCGCGAATCCGCCTGTCTTCCGTTTTCGCCCAGACCACTGCCACATGCGCGTTCGGTGAATTGGTGATCCAGGTTTTTGCGCCGTTCAGGCGATATCCGCCCGCCACTTTGACGGCGTGTGTTTTCATGGAGCCGGGGTCGGAACCATGATCCGGCTCCGTCAGTCCGAAGCAACCGATCATTTCACCGCGGGCCAGCTTTGGGCAGGAACTTCCGTTTCTGCGAATCGCTGCCATAAACCGAAATCGGGTACATCACGAATGCGCTCTGAACGCTCATCATCGAGCGGTATCCCGAATCAATTCGTTCCACTTCGCGGGCGATCAGTCCGTAGGACACATAGCTGAGCCCCGCGCCACCCTCCTCTTCAGGCAGAGTTGCGCCAAGAAATCCCATCGCGCCCATGTCCGCCAGCACCGAAGGATCGAAGCGCTCATGGCGGAAATCGTCGCGCACGCGCACCAGCAGTTTATCCTCACAAAATCGGCGGGCATTATCCCGAACCATCCGCTCCTCATCCGAGAGCTCTTCGTTGAAGAGCAGCGGATCGCTCCAGTCGAAAACGGCGTCTGCCATGCCGATTGCCTCAGTCCTCGCTTGCAAAGAAATTGACCACCGCATCCTTGTAAACGCGGTCGCCAACCGTGGAATGGTGATTGCGCTTCGGTACCGTGATGCTTTGCCCATGCGGAAACGCGCGAGCCAGCACCTCGGGCGAACCTGCGACCGTATCGTCCGAGCCGCACACGACGAGGACCGGCTGAGAAGCAGGGGCGAGTTCCGCGGGCGAAAAGATCCGACGCTTCCGCCGCATACAGGCAGCCATGGCCTTCAGGTCATCACCTGCCCGCTCGCAAAAAGTGCGAAACTCCCGCGCGATTGGCATGCCGATGCCAGAGGCGTCGTCGCTCTCCAGCCCCCGGGCTATCGCCTCGGTGATTTCCGGCAACAATGCGAAATAGGTCTCGCCGGCGCCCGCGAGAACGCAGCGGCCGAAAGCCGCCGGGTGATCGTGCATCAGCCGGATCGCCACGTGCGCGCCCATCGAATAGCCCATCACGTCCGCCGCACCGGCACCGGCTTGCGTCAGTACTGCCATGGCGTCGGCCGCCAGTTGTCCCTCATCATAGGCCTTCGGCGCGTGCGGTTTGCCCGATTGTCCATGACCGCGACAGTCCATCGCGATGACCCGATGTCCGGCTTTCACCAGAACATCAAACCATCCCGTGTTTCGCCAGGTGATGGTCCGGTTTGCCCCGAAGCCGTGGATCAGCAGGACAGGCGTACCCTCGCCCACGGTTTCATAGGCAATATCGATTCCGCCGGAAGCCACAACATGATAGGTCATTTCCGGTAAGTCGCGCGTTTGGAAATCCATTGCAAGCCGATTGCCCGATTGGGGACCTCGAGCGTTTTCAGCCGGAATGTCTTCCGCTTCGTCGCCCAAAACGCAGCAATCGGGAATTGGAATGCCTTTCGGATCTCTTCCAATCGGAAAGCGCTCGCCCCGGAAGAGCGGGATGAATATCTGGCTGTTTGCCGGCGCCGTAAATGGATTCCTTGCGGTCGCCGCCGGAGCATTCGGGGCCCATTTCCTCGGACCGCGTCTCGACGCGAACAACCTCTCGATATTTCAGACAGCGGCGCATTATCACCTGGTCCATTCCGTTGCGGTGGTCGCCGCCGCACTGGCCGCAGCCGGATCGGGGCGGAAAGCTGCAACCATCGCGGCGCTCCTCTTCACCGCCGGGATTGTCCTGTTTTCGGGTTCACTCTATTTCATGGTGCTCGCCCGTTCGAACGCCCTCGTACTCGTGACGCCGATCGGCGGCCTGCTGCTTCTTGCCGGCTGGGCTGCGCTCGCCTTTGCCGCATTTGCATGAACCATCATGCCAGCCGAGCCGATAAGGAGTTTCTCCTACGCATCCGATGAAGACAGGAAGCTGAAAAGGCTGCTGATACGGGCGATCGAAACGATGTCCGGACAACCCTATCTGAAGCGGCTCTATGAAGACTATCGCGCCAATCCGGTCCCAGGCGAAAGCTTCTGGGCCTCCGCGCTCCGTCGCCTTGAGATATCGCTGAAATACAACGAGGAGGCGCTTGACACTATGCCTCCTGCCGGAGCTCTCGTGATTGTCGCCAATCATCCTTTCGGAGTGCTTGACGGGCTGATCATCAGCTATCTCACCTCGAAAGTCCGAACGGATTTCACCGTGCTCACCAATGCGGTGCTGTATCAGGCCGATGAGATCAGGGAACATCTTCTGCCGATCGATTTTGCGGAAACAAAAGAAGCGCTCAGCACCAATCTCAAAAGCCGCAATGAAGCCAAAGCGCATCTCGCGCGCGGGGGTTGCGTGATCATCTTTCCCGCCGGCGGCGCTTCCACCACCCCGAAGGCATGGAGCCGGAATGCCACCGATCTCGAGTGGAAGAGCTTTGCGGCGCGCCTGATTTCCGGTGTGAAATGCCCGGTATTGCCGATTTTTTTTGCGGGCCAGAACAGCCGGCTTTTTCAGATTGCCAGCCATGTCAGCCTGACGCTTCGGCTTTCCCTGTTTTTCAAGGAGGTTTACGACAAGATCGGCAGCGAAATTCACCTTCGCATCGGGGAACCGATCCCGTACAAGGATTTGGAATCGCTCGACCGCAACCAGTTGATGGAATTCCTTCGGAGTAAAACTTATGAACTCGGGGCAGATCTGCCGCAGCGCAACGTGCGCGGCAGGCGGCCCCGTTACCTTACGAAAGCGCGCCGCCGGCCGTGACCACGCGCTTTCGCGTCGGGCTACTGGTGACCTGCCTCGCCGATCTCTTCCGGCCGGAGACGGGATTCGCGGCCGTCAAATTGTTGCAGAGCGCAAATTGCGAAGTAACCGTTCCGGCGCAAACCTGTTGCGGACAGCCGGCCTATAATTCCGGCGACAGAAAAGATGCCATTGCCCTCGCGCGGGACGCAATCGCCCTGTTCGAGCCCTTCGATTATGTGGTGGCGCCATCCGGTTCATGCGCCGGCATGCTGCGCGTCCATTATCCCGGGCTGTTCCGGGACGATCCTGTGTGGGGTCCGCGCGCTGCGACATTGGCTGCAAAAACCTACGAATTGTTCTCCTTCCTGGTGAATGTTTGTGGACTGAACGCCGTCTCTGCCGAGTGTAGGGCCACTGCGCTGTATCACGACTCCTGTTCCTCGCTTCGCGAAATGGGCAGCCTGGCCGAACCGCGCTTGTTGCTGAAATCTGTCTCCGGGCTGCAGATTCAGGATTTTGCCGATAAGGAGGTCTGCTGCGGATTTGGCGGCTTTTTCGCTGTGAAGTATCCGGAGATTTCGGCGCGCATGGCCGATGACAAAATCGATGACGCCACGGCACGCGGAGTGGCGATGGTGCTGGCGGGCGATCTTGGTTGCCTGCTGCATCTGGCTGGCCGGGCGGCGCGCCGTGGGGAAAAACTGGAGTTCCGGCACGCGGCCGAAGTACTGGCGGATATGGCGGCGACGGTCCCGCCAATAGGCGAAGAATCGGCATGACAACGGATGCGGTGAATTTTCCCGATGCCGCCAGGCTTGCGCTCCGGGATGCGCATCTGCAAACATCCCTGGCTCATTTGAAGGACGGATTTCAACTGAAACGGGCGGCAGCATTTGCCGCCTCGCCGGTCCCGTTCGAGGAAATTCGCGAGCAGGGACGCACGATCCGCGCTTCGGCGCTGTCGCGCCTGCCCGAACTGCTGATTCAGTTTGAAGATCGGGTTCATGCCATGGGCGGCCAGGTGCATTGGGCGCCAGACGCGGCTGCCGCGCGCGAAATCGTCACAAATATCCTGAAATCCCGCAACGCCCGTACCGTCACCAAGGGCAAGTCCATGGTCACGGAGGAAATTGAGCTCAATGCCCATCTGGCGGAAAATGGCATCACACCGGTCGAAACCGATCTTGGCGAATACATCATCCAGCTTCGTCATGAACGGCCAAGCCATATCGTGGCGCCGGCCTTTCACCTCCGGCGGGCCGATGTAGAAAGCAGTTTCCGCAAGGAACATCAGTGGCTGCCGCCGGACCGCCGCCTCGACGACCGGCCGCGTCTCGTCGCCGAGGCCCGATCTGTCCTGCGTAGGCGTTTTGAAGCGGCGGATGCCGGTATCACCGGCGCGAATTTCCTTGTTGCCGAAACCGGCACCGCGATCATCGTGACCAATGAGGGCAATGGCGATCTGACGCGCCTGTTGCCGAAAACGCATATCGTCGTCGCCGGCATAGAAAAGGTGGTGCCACGGCTTGCCGACGCCTCCATTCTGCTGCGTTTACTTACGCGCTCGGCAACGGGCCAGGAAATCACCTCCTATGTCAGCTTCATGACCGGGCCGAAGCGCGAAAACGATGCCGATGGTCCGGAAGAATTCCATGTCGTGCTGCTCGACAATGGCCGCAGCGCAATCCTCGACAGTCCGGCATCCGAAATCCTGCAATGCATCCGTTGCGGGGCATGCCTGAACCATTGCCCCGTTTATGGAACGATCGGTGGCCATGCCTATGGTGCAACCTATCCCGGTCCATTGGGCGCGGCGCTCGATCCCGGGCTGGATGGTCTGGAAAAAACCTGGCATCTGCCTGATGCGAGCAGTTTCTGTGGACGTTGCGACTCCGTCTGTCCGGTGAAGATTCCGCTCACGCGCATCATGCGACACTGGCGCAATCTGGCCTTCGAAAAGGGGATTCCGTCGTCGGGTCTTTCCCTAGGATTGAAAGTCTGGGCTGCTGTGGCTCGCATTCCGGCGCTGTATTCACTCGGAACAACTGTGGCGGTGAAACTGTTGCGGCAATCCGCGGGCAAGCAGCCACGATTGCGTTCTTCCCGCCTGTTGCCGGGATGGTTTTCGGTCCGTGATCTGGCAAAACCGGCTTCCCGGTCATTCCAGTCGCAATGGCGCAAGCGCGAACGGGGGAGCCGCTGAGCGACGGCCGCGACACGATTCTGAAGGCGCTCCTGAAACAGCGGATGACGCACCCACCGCTGCCGCAGCTTACATTGCCGGCACGCGTGCCGGACCCGGTTGCGACCTTCATCGCGAAAGCCAAAGCCAGCGCCGCGGAGGTTGACGAAATTTCGTCTCCGGCCGAGGTGCCTTCCCGGATCGCGGCGATACTTCGCGACGGTGGCAACCCGCTCGAGATCCACCTCTCGGCCAAATCGCCGCTCAACCGGCTGCCCTGGCATACCGCCCCGGAACTGAAGCTTTCGGCTGCAGCGCCGTCCGGCGAGCAATCGGCCATCGGCGCAGCGGATTACGGCATCGCAGAGACGGGCACGGTTGTCTTCTTTTCCGGCCCGGAGTCACTTTCCTCCTGGCATTTCCGGCCGGGCCGGGAATTCATCCTGCTCGAAAAACAAAGGATTCTCCCAAGGCTTGAAGAAGTGATTTTGAAGCTGGGCGCCGGCATGCCTGCGACGGTCAACCTGGTCACCGGGCCATCGCGCACCGCTGATATTGAACAAACCATCGAGATGGGTGCTCACGGTCCGCGCGACGTCCATATACTGATCACCGGCTGACCCGTCTATTCGCCCCTTGCGCCGGGTCGAAACTGAAGGCTAGTACCACTGCACAAATGCGGTCCATCAGCTCAAAATATGCCGGGTGAACCCACACCCGGTCAGACGGTGACTTCCGCCTGGGTTTCCAGGCTGCCACGCACATTTCACCATCACAATTATCGCCTGTTCTTCGCCGGTCAGTCGATCACCCTTCTGGGCGCCTGGGTGCAAACCGTTGCCCTGAGCTGGCTGGTTTACCGCCTGACCCGTTCGGTATTCTTGCTCGGCTTTGTGACCTTCGTCTCGCAGGCACCAATCTTCTTCATCACGCCATTCGCCGGCATGATTGCGGACCGCTACGACCGCCGCTCGGTGTTCATCGTGACCCGCTCGCTTGGCATGGTGCAGGCTGCCGTTCTTACGGCTCTCACCCTGACCGGGCATATCGGCATCAACAGCATCCTCCTGCTCGCCCTCGTCCTGGGGGTGATCACTGCAGTCGAAACGCCGACGCGCCAGTCCTTCACGGTCGAACTGGTCGGACGCGAAGACCTGCGCCAGGCGATCGCCATGAACGCCATGATGTTCAATATCGCACGAACCGTGGGCCCGGCGATCGGCGGCGTTATCGTGGCAGCGCTCGGCGAAGGTCTGTGCTTCCTGCTCAATACAGTGTCGTTCGGGGCGGTTTTGACCAGCCTCGTCCGGATGCGATTGCCAACCCGCACAATTCCGAACTCCAGCCGGGCATGGGACGATCTGGTGCAGGGTTTTCGCTATGTCGCGACCCACCCGCATATCAGGATGGTGCTTTTCCTGTCGGCGATCTGCTCCGGTTTCGGCACCTCATATCTGGCGCTGATGCCGGCATTTTCTCAGGATATCCTGCATCAGGGCGCCGCTGCTCTGGGCTATCTCATCAGCGCATTCGGTGTAGGAGCGATCTCCGGCGCGATCCTGTCTTCGCGTATTCACGAACGGCATCTCGCGATAACACCGACGATCATGGCCGTCCTGCTGGGCGTCAGCCTGATCGCCTTCGCCGAAACCCGCTCCATGCTTTGGGCGATGTTGCTCGTGGTGCCGACGGGATTCGGTTATCTCGGTATCGCGGTTTCCAGCAACACGCAGGTCCAGACTCTGTCCGAAGACGCCATGCTCGGAAGGGTGATGGCATTCTATGCCATGGGCGCATTGGGACTGCCGCCATTCGGAGCCCTGTTTCTCGGCTATCTGTCCGATCTGATTGGCGTCACCAGTGCCTTCATGTTCAGTGGCGGCATATGCCTGGCGGCGGCGGCGATCTCACTGACCAGCCTGCGACGGCGCGGCCTTGCCAATTTCGCTGTCCTCCGTCAGGCGTTTCGCTGAAGGGGCAGTCTGGTCGGAACATATGGAAACAGCATAATTTCCCGTGCTGTAACTGTTCGTGAGCAGTCTTATGCGTTCTGTTGCGGAAGCGGGTCGACGGTGAGCAGCGGGGGATTTTCCGACCCGCCGCGTAACGTCGCGGCGGAACCTGCCCTGATGCTCCGCGAAGCGATCGCGCTGCACCGGCAGGGCCGGATTGCCGATGCCGAACGCCGCTATTCGGAGATCCTGAAACAGCATCCAAATCATCCCGACGCGCTGCATTTTCTCGGCGTGCTCGAATTCCAGCACGGTCGCCATGAGAAGGCGCTGGAGCTGATCGACCGGTCACTCGTATTCAATCCACGCAATGCCGCAGCCCATTACAATCGCGCCAATACGCTGCGCGATATGGGACGACACGAAGATGCGCTTCGCGGTTATGACGCTGCCCTCGCGATAAATCCGAAGAACGTCAGTGCACTGATTAATAGCGCGAGCGTTCTGCGCAGCCTGGAGCGGCACAGCGAGGCACTTGCTAATTATGACCGCGTGATCTCATTCGCGCCCGGGGAGGCCAACGCCCATTGCGGGCGGGGGGTCGCGCTGACGAAACTCAAGCGGTTCGACAGCGCCATGGAGGCATTCGACCGCGCGATCAAACTCGCACCGGGAAGATCCGAATTCCTGGTAGGCCGCGGACATGCATTGTGCCAGGCGGGACGTTTCAACGGTGCGCTTGCCGATTTCGAGCACGCGATCCTGAACGAACCCCGGAATGCGGATGCCGTCGCCGGTCGCGCGATTGCCCTGATGGAACTTCGCAGATTCGTGGACGCCGTCGAAACCTATGATCTTGCGCTGCGACTTGATCCCGCCTGGGTCGAGATGCATTACGGCCGGGGCTCCGCACTGATTGAACTGGGACGGCACGACGAGGCGATCGCCGGATTCCGGCAGCTCCTGGCTCTGCGTCCCGATTACCCCTACGCACTCGGGATGCTGTCTTACGCACAGCAAATGAGTTGCGACTGGAGCGATTTGATCGAAGCGGCGCTTGTGGAACAGGTCGGCCATGGGAAAAAGGCAGCTTCACCCTTTGCCCTGTTGCGGGTTTCCGATTCACCTGCCTGCATCCTGCAATGCGCCCGGACCGTGATGCAGGACAAGTTCGAGCCCCAGCCCGCACCGCTGTGGCAGGGCGAGGTCTACCGTCACGACCGCATTCGAGTCGCGTATATATCGGCCGATCTGCGTGGCCATCCGGTGGGCCATCTGATGGCGGGTGTGGTTGAAGGGCATGATCGGGCGCGCTTCGAGATCACCGGAATTGCGTACACGCCCGACGACAACAGCGTACTTCGGAAGCGGCTCAAAAACGCATTCGATCGCTTCGTCGAAACGGGTGCAATGAGCGATCTCGAGATTGCCCGGAAGCTGCGCGAGTTGGAAATCGATATTGCCGTGGATCTTACGGGTCTGACAGCGAACTGCCGCCCCGCGATTCTCAACTGCCGCCCCGCCCCCGTCCAGGTCAATTATCTCGGCTATGCGGGAAGCATGGGAAACCGCAGGATCGACTACATCATCGGCGACAGGACGGTTATTCCGGAGGAGCATGCGCAATTCTATGACGAGAAAGTCGCATGGCTTCCGGCGCCATTCCTTCCTCTGGATGCGCCGCCCGATGCCACCGGGCCCCGTTATACGCGCGCCGATGCGGGATTGCCGGAAAACGCTTTTGTCTTTGCCTCATTCAACAACAGCTACAAAATCAATGCGCCTGTCTTCGACATCTGGATGCGGTTGCTTTCGCGCGTTACGGGAAGCGTGCTGTGGCTTGCGGAGCCGAATTCGATCGCGGCACGCAATCTCAGGATGGAAGCGCAAAAGCGGGGCGTTGACGCGGAACGGATTCGCTTTGCACCGCGGCTTCCCACCATAGACGACCATTTCGCCCGGCTCGCTCTGGCGGATCTCTTTCTCGATACGCTACCCTACAACGCCCATACGACCGCCGCGGATGCGCTCCGTGCCGGTCTGCCTCTGCTGACCTGCCGCGGCAAAAGTTTTGCCGGTCGTGTTGCTTCCAGCGTTCTGGAGGCAGTGGGTCTGCCGGAGCTGATCACCGGAAACGTCGAAGAGTACGAAACGCGCGCTCTTGCGCTCGCGCAGGAACGACACGAACTCGCGGGCATCAGGGCCAAACTGGAGGTTTGGCGGACTTCCGAAGCGCGCAATGAGCGGCAGCGCTTCGTAAGCAACATCGAGACGGCTTTCGTGCAGATGTGGACGCGCGCGCAACAGAAACTGCCTCCCGAAAGTCTCACGGTCGAGCGCAGATGACGGATTGCGCGGCATTGCTCGAGGATGCCAGGCGCCTGCAGCAGGCGGGAAGAATGCCGGAGGCCGCGCGCGCGTATTCGCTGATTCTCAAAACCGAGCCCTCCAATTTTCAGGCCCTGTATCAACTGGGGCTCATACTGTTTCAGTATCGCCAATTTGCCGATGCGAACCGGCTGCTTGCCGCCGCAACGCAAATCAATCCCGATTCGGCTGAACTCTGTTACAATCGCGGCTGCGTTTTTCAGGAGCTTGGCAGGCACGAGGATGCGCTGGCCGCATTCGCGCGCGCACTGTCAATCGCACCGGATTTCCCCGCGGCGCGCAACAATCGGGGTGTTACCCTGTTGTCGCTCGGACGCCCTGAGGAGGCGCTGGCCTGCTTTGACCGCGTCCTGAAACAGCACCCGCAGTTCGCAATGGTGCACAACAATCGCGCTACGGCTCTCCTCGCCCTGAAGCGCTTTGAAGAAGCGCTTGCGGCGTCCGACGCCTCGCTGCGTCTGGAGCAATTGCCGGATGCTTTCTTCAGCCGGGGATCGGCCCTTGCCGCGCTCGAACGCCATACGGAAGCCCTCTCCTGTTTCGAGCAGGCGCTTGTCCAAGAGCCGCAACACGCCAATGCGCTCGTCTATAGCGAAATCCTCCTCGAACGTCTCAACCGCCCCGCGGAAGCACTCGACAGTTATGATGCGGCACTCGTTCTCCGTCCGGGAGATTGCGATATTCTGTTCAACCGTACCAGCGCACTTGCCGAGCTTGGCCGCTTTGACGAGGTGGTTGCCGGCTGCGACCAGGTGCTCGGGTTGGATCCCCATTTCAAATACGCCGAAGGCTCGCGGCTGTTCGCCAAACTGCAATGCTGCGACTGGGAGAATCTCGCTTCTCTCAAGCAAGCTGCTCTTTCGCACCAGCGCGCCGGATTTCGGGTTTTCCAGCCCATTCAGGCAATCGCAATGTTCGATTCCGGAGAGGATCTTCAGGACTGCTCGCGCATCTGGGTGACGAATGAATTTCCTCCCTCCGCGGCTCCGCGTTGGTCCGGCGAACGGTTTGGCCATGACCGGATTCGCATTGCATATGTCTCGGGCGATTTCGGCTTTCACCCCGTCATGCTTCTCGCTGCCGGAATGTTCGAGCGGCATGATCGCAGCCGGTTCGAATTGACGGCAATTTCCACGGGTCCGGACGACGGAAGCGATCTGCGCCGCAGGCTTGAAGCGTCATTCGACCGCTTTATCGATATGCAAAACCGCAGCGCGGGGGAAATCGCACGACACATCCGTGAACTTCAAATCGATATCGCGGTCGACCTGATGGGGTTTACGAAAAACGCGACGGCCGGCGTGTTTGCGCAGCGGCCTGCCGGCATTCAGGTGAGTTTCCTTGGCTTCCCCGGTACGACGGGGGCGCCCTATTTTGACTACATCCTCGCCGACAGATTTGTTGCCGCCGGCGATAATCAGCAATTTTTCAACGAAAAGATCGTCCGGCTGCCGCACAGCTGCATGCCCAACGATAACGGGCGGCAGATCGGGAAGAAGCCCTCGCGCGAGGAAGCCGGGTTGCCGGAGAATGGTTTTGTTTTCTGCAATTTTGGCAAGGCTTACAAGATCACACCGGAGATTTTCGCGGTCTGGATGCGTCTGTTGTCGCAGACGCCGGAAAGCGTGCTCTGGCTCACTGTGTCAAACGGCATCGCGCAACGGAATCTGAAGCGCGAAGCACAAGCGCATGGAGTGGACGGCGAAAGGCTGCTGTTCACCGGATTTGTGCCTTCACCCGAAGACCATCTCGCAAGAATTTCGCTGGCAGACCTGTTTCTCGACAGTTTTCCATATAACGCACACGCAACGGCATGCGATTTTCTCTGGGCGGGTGTGCCGGTCGTGACTCTGACCGGAGGGGGTTTTGCGGGCCGTGTGGGCGCGAGCGTATTATCGGCCACCAGCCTGGATCAACTGATCACGCATTCCCTCGCCGAATATGAGCAGCTTGCGCTTCATCTTGCGTTTCATCCCGCCGATTTGCGGTCGGTGAAGAGCAGCCTTTTGGAAAGCAGAAGCAAATCCGCGCTATTCCACACAACGCGATTTGCACGCAATCTGGACCGGGCTTACGTGGAGATGTTGCGAATGCACAATGCCGGAGAGCCCCCGGCGAGCTTCGCCATCGACGACAACGCCTCTCCACCATGAACGAGTTACTGCTGAGAACCGCACATGGATTCCACCGGTCCGGCAGATACGCCGAGGCTGAGCAGCTCTACACCCGGATCCTGGGCGACGACCCGCGAAATGCTTCGGCATGGCTCATGCTCGCCTACCTCTCTGTTCGCAAAGGCGCGCTGACTGAAGCGCTGGCGCAATTCGATTCTGTTCTGGCAATCAGGCCAGACGCACATGAAGCTCTCGCGGCCCGGGGGGCCGTGCTGTCGCGCCTTGACCGGCATCAGGAAGCACTTGCGGCCTATGACGCGGCGATTTCCCTTCGGCCACGGAATCCCCAAATTCATAACAATCGGGGTAGCGCCTTATTGGCGCTGAGCCGCGGGGACGAAGCGGTCATGAGCTATGCGACGGCGATCCATCTTGATCCCGCTTACGTGGAGGCATGGCGCAACCGCGGGATTGCCCTGTTGCGGCTTTCGCGCCCGGCAGAAGCGTTGGACAGCTTCAAACAGGCAATCGCGCGCGGTCCGGATAACGCCGATGCCTGGGAAGGCTGCGCAACCGCGTTCGCCTTGCTGGAACGGAGAGAGGAGGCTGTGCTGGCTTACGACCGCGCCATCGCGCTCCGCGGCCCGACGCCGGAACTCCTCTATAACCGTGCAAACACCCATGCGATTCTGAAGAACTTCGAAGCCGCAATCCGCGATTCCGATGCACTCCTTTCCATGTCGCCGGATTATCCCTATGCGCGCGGCGTGCTTGCCCATGCGAAAATGCAAATCTGCGACTGGCGCGGACTGGATGAGCAGACGGAACTCATCAGTGAGGCATTGCGCCAGGGCAAGCGCGTGATCTCGCCATTCAACCTCAAAGCGCTGTCGGATTCCCCGGAACAGCAACTCCGCTGCGCCGAATTGTGGGTTGCACATGAACTGCCGGTTAACGCGCGTCCGTTGACGGATGGCCGGGGTTACGATCATGGGCGCATCAGGCTTGCCTATGTTTCGGGCGACTTTTGCAACAGCGCCGTCGCGGGTCTGATGGCGGCGGTATTCGAACATCACGACCGCGAGCGCTTCGAGACCATAGCCGTGTCATTTGGCCCCGCGGACCAATCAACGATGCGCCGGCGGCTGGAAAATGCCTTTGAACGATTTGTGAATGTTGCGACGAAGACGGATCTGGAAATTGCTTCATTCATGCGCGAGGCGGAAATCGATATCGCCGTCGATCTGATGGGTTTCACCGGCCATTGCCGCAGCGCGATATTTGCGCACAGGCCCGCGCCGCTGCAGGTCAACTATCTCGGTTTTCCCGGAACCCTGGGCGCGCCATGGTATGACTACATCATCGCAGATCGTACGGTCATTTCCGAAGCAGACACGCGTTTTTATTCCGAAAAGCCCGCGCTCTTGCCGCACTGCTACCTGCCCGCCGATCCCGCAAGACGGCAACTCAGCCAGCCTCCGGCACGCGAAACGGCCGGTTTGCCGTCAGAGGGGATTGTGTTTGCCTCATTCAACAACAGCTATAAATTTTCGCCGGATGTGTTCGCCTGCTGGATGCGAATTCTGCAATCGGTCGAAGCAAGCGTGTTGTGGCTTCCCCGGAACCATGCGGCTTCAAGATCAAACCTTCTTAATCAGGCAAGTCTCCACGGGATCGCCCCGAACCGGATAAAGTTCGCTGCGCCGGTTCCGTCCATTGAGGACCATCTGGCGAGGCTCTCTCTCGCTGATCTTTTTCTCGACACCATGCCGTATAATTCGCACAGCACGGCTGTGGATGCATTGACGGCGGGTGTGCCGATGATCACCACCCTGGGAAACAGCTTCGCAAGCCGCGTGGCCGCAAGTGCATTACGTGCGGCAGGTGTGCCGGAATTGGCGACGCAATCGCTTTCCGAATACGAAAGGCTTGCTCTCGGTCTCGCACGCGATCCCGCAGCCATTGCAAGAATGAAAACCCGCCTTCGCGCCGCAGCGCCCGAGTCACCCCTTTTCGATGCAGCTGGCTTCACGCGAAACCTGGAAACCGCTTTCACGACCATGTGGGAACACAGCCGTTGCGGCAATCCTCACTTCAGTTTTGCGGTGCCGGCATGAATTGCCGGGGCAATTTGCAGCCCGGATGACCCAACTGCTCCTCCGCAGCGCGCTGCAATCATGTCAGACCGGGAACCTGGATGAGGGCGCCCGCATCTGCCGGCAAATTCTGCAAAACGCCTCGCGCGACGCCGGGGCTCTGCAACTGCTCGCTCTCATCCACGCGCGGCGCGGCGAATTCACGGATGCGGTCGCTGTTCTTGATCGGGCGCTGGCGGTGCTTCCCGGCAACCCCGAGCTTCTGCTCAATCGCGGCAATGCGCTGTTCGAATTACAACACTTTCCCGAAGCTCTGGCCAGCTACGAAGCGGCGCTTCCAAAACATCCGAACGCCGCCATTTGCTGGAATAACCGTGGCAACGCACTCGCCGAATTGGGCCGAACGGAGGAAGCGATCGCCAGCTTCTCGAAGGCGATTGAGATCGACTCTCATTATATTGACGCGCTCGCCAGCCGATCCGATCTGCTCGCTTCGGCAGGACGCGACCGCGATGCGATGAGCGACCTCAGCCGGGCATTATCCATTGCGCCGGAAAGTTCCGAATTTCATTACCGGCGTGGCGCATTGCTGCTGCGCAGCGGCCAGGCAGAACAGGCGCTGCACTCCTTTGTGAGAGCACTCGCATTGCAGCCGCGCGACCCGGAACTTCACATCGGCCGCAGCGTGGCGCTCGTGGCCCTGAAGCGCAGCGAGGAGGCGCTCGCAGCGCTTGAAAGCGCCTTGCGGCTTGATCCGGATAATGTGGATGCGATGAGCAATCGCGCCAGCGTGCTTTCACGGCTCAAGCGATTTGACGAAGCGCTGCTCTCGGCGGACAGAGCGCTGAAATTAAAGCCCGAATCCGCGCCAGCCTGGCACAATCGTGGCACGGCGCTCGCAGGCCTGCAACGCCCGGCCGAGGCATTGGGCGCGTATGAGAAAGCGCAGGCGCTGGATCCGCGAAACGCCGCCGCCTGGCGCAACTCGGCGGTCGCTCTTATTTCGCTGGGCCGGCACGAATCGGCCCTTGCAAATCTTGCTCGCGCGCTCGAAATCGATCCGGCTGATCCCGAAAACTGGACAACGCGTGCGAAAGCGCTCGCGAATCTCAAACGTTTCCCGGAAGCGATCGAGAGCTGCGACAAGGCACTGGAGCTGGATCCGGCGTGCGTCGCAGCGTTGCGGATTGCCATCCATTCGCGTTTGCGAATGTGCGACTGGAGCAGGCACGAAGATGACCGGAATGCGGTCGCGGCCGGAGTTGCTGCAGGGCGGCGGCTGATAGATCCGCTCGATTGTCTGGCGATTTCCGGCTCCGGAGCCGAAAATCTCGCGGCGGCAGACCTGTGGAACGCCGAGGAATGTCCTTCGGCGGCTGTTCCAGTTTGGGACGGTACGCGATACCAGCATCCGCGAATCCGGATCGGTTATCTTTCGACGGACTTTCGCTCACACGCCGTCGGGTTTCTGATGGCCGGCGTTTTCGACCATCATGATAAATCAGGATATGAAATCATCGCGCTTTCTTATGGCCCTGATGATCGAAGCCGCACGCGATCGCGCATCGAAACTGCCTCCGATCGATTTATCGATCTGCGGGAAAACTCCGATATCCAGGCTGCAAAAGTCATTCGCGCAATGGAGATCGATATTCTCGTCGATCTGAATGGCTATACCGGAGACATGCGCACCGGCATTCTCGCCTTCCGCCCTGCTCCGGTTCAGGTGAACTTCCTTGGCTATCCGGGGACCATGGGCTCGCCTTATGTCGATTACATTATCGCGGACCCTGTTCTGATTCCGGAATTGCAACAGGCGCACTATTCGGAGAAGATCGTCTATCTCGCAGATTGCTATCAGCCGAACGACCATAGCCGGATGGTTTCCGCGAGGAGCGCCTCCCGCAATGAAACAGGTCTGCCTGAGTCCGCTTTCGTATTCTGTTGCTTTAACAACAACTACAAAATCACTCCGGAGATCTTCGCAATCTGGATGCGGCTGCTGCGCGCGACCGAGGGAAGCGTGCTTTGGCTGCTGCAGGACAGCCCGGCCGCCGCGGCCAATCTCAGGCGCGAAGCGGAAGCGCACGGAATTTCGCCGGACCGGCTGATCTTTGCTTCCAGAACAACACCCGACCTGCATCTCGCCCGTCATCGGCTTGCGGATCTCTTTCTCGACACGCTGCCTTATAATGCCCATACGACAGCAAGTGACGCACTGTGGATGGGGCTTCCGCTTATCACCTGCGCCGGCAATTCCTTCCAGTCGCGTGTCGCCGCGAGCATCCTGACGGCTGCCGGATTACCCGAACTGATCGCTCCGACGCTGGCCGATTACGAAACCATGGCCCTGCGCCTGTGCCGCGATCCCGAATCCATGGCCCACACGCGGGCCAGGCTGGCCGCCAACCGCAACACCTGTGCGCTGTTCGATATCTCCCGTTTCACGCGCAATCTGGAATCCGCATTTCTCCGCATGCGCGTTGGCTGAGGCGCACTGCCGTCAATGTGTCAAGAGACTGTTTCCCGCGAAACACTCCGTTGTGCCTGTATCGGAATGGGATTACGCGTTCCCCATGCCCGAAAAATCAGGGTCACACGCATTGCTGCGCCGGTTCACTCTGTTCAGCGATTCCGGCAGATCCGCAATATGCTTTGCAGCTGTGAGGATCTGCGACGCGTCAAAATCTGGTTACGGTTGCGACTCGCAAAAAACCCGGGAAATTCCTGAATTGTAACTTTGTAACGGTTGCGCTGGAAAAAATTCAAAACAACAACCGCGCAGATTGTACTCGCAGAAAGCAAATACGCGCGCGTGTGCGCGCGGCTTCGCTCCATCTCCGATGCCGCTTATTGCGGCGCCGGGCCCTGGCTCACGCGGACCAGATCTTCCGGCCGAATCCATTTTTTGAAAGCGGCCTGAATCTCGGCAGGCGTGAGTGCAATATAGTGCCGCGCGGCGTTGATGGGTTCATCCGGCGGAAGGTTCAGATCCCAACGGCCGGCGAGCCCACGCGCAATGTTGATCACGCTCGCCTCGCCCAGCGGAATTTGCCGCAGCATGAGCGCCTTGACGCGCTGCAGCTCGTCGGCGCTTACGGGTGCGTCCTGCATCCGTTTCAGCTCCTGCACGACCATGGCGCTCGCCTTCGCAACATTCTGCGGATCGCACGCATAATCCACAAAGTAGTTGCCGCGTGTCTTGCCGGAATTGACATCCGAACCAACCGTGTAAACCAGCCCGGCGTTCTTCCGCAGGTCGATCGACAGCCGCGTGGAATAGAAACTGCCGCCGAGTACTGCGCTGCCGAGATCGAGCGCGTAGTAGTCCGGGTCCGAGCGGGTCAATCCGATCGTCTCGGCCAGCACGACCTGATCCTGCACACGGCTCTGGTCGGGAACAGCCACAACATCTGGCTTGTTGCGCGGGACCGCGGGCAAATCGGTCGGCGGCTTCGGTCCGGTTGCCGTCCATCCGCCGAAATACTTCTCCACCACCTGTCTTGCCCGCTCGGGCGTGACCTTGCCGACGATCACGATGGTCGTCAGGTCAGGACGGAATGCGATCCGATAGTAGTTCTCCACATCGTCAAGGCTGATGGAGCGCACGGATTCCGGCGTCGCCTCGCGCAAAGAAGGATCGGTCTTCGGGAACAGCGCTTCGCGCAACGCCCGCTGTGTCAGATAGCCCGGGCTTTTCAACTGCGCGGCAACGACGCGCGCCACCTGCCCTTTGGTGATATTCAGAGCCTGGGCGGGAAAGGCCGGCTGCAACTCATTCTGCGCCAGCAATTCCATGCCCCGGTCGAGATCACGCGACAGGACCTGCAGACGGAAGTCGGTTCCTGCAGTTTCCTCCGCGCCGATTTCGTCCAGAGCCGCCTGGAACGCAAGGCGGTCGAGTTTCTGGCTTCCGTAATTGAACAGATCGCCGATGACCTGCGACATGCCCTCCTTGCCATTCGGAACCTCGAGTTCCGACCGGTTTTTGATATGACCGTAGACCATGATGCTGTCGCTGACATCTTCCGGCTGAACCATCAGCGTCAGCCCGTTCGGCAGTGTACTGACGACCGGATGCACGGTGGCAGGCGGGACGTTCAGCCGGTTCAAAGCGCTTTCCGCCCAATCGGGAAGTTTGGTCGGTTGTGCTTCACCCAGCGAAATGGACTCCTGGCCGCCAAATCCGCTGGAAGCAACCGGCCGGCCGGCACCGCGCGGGGTCAGTACAGCCGTCACCGCATGATCCACATCGATATATTGTCGCGCAACGCGATTCACATCCGCGACTGTCACCTTCTTGATCCGCTCCAGATCCTCGTCGGGTGACCTCAGGTGGTAAACCGCGACCGCCTCGGACCAGACATTCGCAAGACCGGCAATGGAATTCTTTTCGAACTCCGCCTGGCGCTCTTCCTGCGTCTTGGCCGCATCAACCAACTCCGGCGGCACACCATCATGCAGGATCTTCTGCAATGTCATGCGCAGTTCGCTGGTGGCCGTTTTCGCGTCGGCATCCGCGGGATAGGCAATCGAGGCATAGGCCAGGCTCGACTTGTCCAGCGGATCGAGCGAGAATCCGGTGGAGAGGGCTTTGCCCTCCGGCACAAGTGCATAGAGATCGCTGCGCTCGTTGTTGAGCACATCCGACAGCACTTCCAGCGCAGGGAAATCCGGACTGTCGAGACCCGGCATGCGCATCGCCAGTATGCTCGATCCATTCGCCTGATCTGTGGGAATGAGCAGAGGCTCGGACGGGAGCACCGGCCTGGGATTGATGGCGGGATGAGCCGGAAGCGACTTGCGCGCAATAGAGCCGAAGAGGTCGCGAATTTTCGTCAGCGTCGCCTGCGGGTCGATGTCGCCGACCACCACGAGGATCGCATTATTCGGCGCGTACCATTTGGTATAAAAATTCTTCAGCATCGCGCCGGTGGTCTTGTCGAAGGATGGCCGCGTGCCCAAAGCATCATGCTCATACGGCGTGCCGGCGAACATGATCTGGCGCAGCTTCTCGAACATCACATAGCCGGGGTTCGAAAGATCCTGCGCCACCTCCTGTTCGATCGCGCCGCGCTCTTCGTTCCAGTCCTTGTCGCTGTCGTTCACATCGCGCATGCGCGTGGATTCGATATGAAGGGCGATATCGAGGTCCTCGGAGGGAACCGTGAACAGATATTGCGTCAAGCCCTCGCGTGTGTTGGCGTTAAAATTTCCGCCCATCACGCTGCCGATATTGGCAAGCTGGTCGGCGCTCAATCCGGGACTGCCGCGGAACATCATATGTTCCTGGGCATGCGCCAATCCGGGAAATCCCTCCGGAGCATCGTTCGAACCGGCGAGATAGTTCACGGACGTGGCGACCACGGGGGCAAGCGTGTTGCGCACCAGAACCACGCGCAAGCCATTGGGCAGCGTGGCCCGGAGCACCCCCTCCTCCCGGGACGCGGCAGGCGCCGGAGCGGCACCCGCAAAATGCGAGATTCCCAGTGCCGCAAAGGCAATGCCGCTGACCAGAGCGCCCGCGAGTTTCAACCGCCGGCCCCGGTCTGCACGCGATGATTTCATGGTGAACTCCTGAAAATGACGGATTTTGACTTGACGCTCTGCGCCAGATTGGAGGTTTTAGCTGATGAGACAAGGCAAAAACACCAGCGTAAATTTTTTAAGAACTTCACTTCCCTGTCAAAGTCCTGGGCGAACTCCGCTTAAACGCTCGCAAATATATTCTTTTCCATTGCCGGAGGGGCCAAATTGTGCGGCAGCCTCTGGACGCAGATTGTTCGAAACGGGCACACTTTGACAATGGCACGGCTTTCCATCCGCATTGCTATCGAGGGCGCCGAACCTTTCGGCCCAGGCAAAGTGCGTCTGCTGGAACTGATCGAACAGGAAGGCTCGATCCGGGCAGCCGCGACCGCGATGAACATGAGTTACCGGCACGCGTGGCTGCTCCTTCAGGCTCTTGAGGATACTTTCGGGGCGCCGGTGATCGCCACCGCAACCGGGGGCGCCGGGGGCGGTGGCGCAAAGCTGACCGATCTGGGAAAGAAACTGGTGGCGCGCTACCGCGCGATCGAGGCGAACGCGGCGCGCGCCGCGGCTACGGAACTCGATGAACTCTCGCGCGCCGCGAATAAGGGACTTCCGGAGCAACGTTCGGGCAGAAAACGCGAAAGCCAACGTTAGTATCACTTCATATGATTGAAGCGGTGCGCAATGCTTCCGGGGTTGGATACTCTTTTTTTATACGGGCGCGTGGCCCGGGATTACCTCCGAAAATTGGAACGGTTGGACCTGCGGGAAAGGCTGGCGATGATCCCGGCGGCAGATGCCCCTCTCAGCCGGCCCGTTTCCATTTCGTGGGAAGAACATCAGGTTCCCTACATCGAAGCTGAAACCGATGAGGACCTGGCCGTTGCGCTCGGCATCGTGCACGCCCATTTGCGGCTGGCCCAAATGGAACTGATGCGCAGGGCAGCGCGCGGTTCGCTTTCCGAACTCATCGGCCGCCGTGCTTTGGGAATTGACCGGCTTGTGAGGACTTTTGATCTCACGCGCGCGGTGCCGCAAATCCTTGCCGCCATGCCCGCTGCAACCCGGACATGGCTGGAGGGATTTGCGAAGGGAATCAACCACATCGTGAAGCATACACCGCGCCCCCGCGAACTCGTATTGCTCGGCAGCAAAGCTCGGCCCTGGAGTCCCGCCGATATTCTCGCGATCGGAAGGCTGATTTCCGCGGATGTGAACTGGCTTGTTTGGATGCGGATATTTCGGCTTCGTCAGCGTCCGGATTGGCCACGGCTCTGGCGCGACTTCTGCAGCGCCGACATCCTGTCCGTGAGTACGGACAACTCCGGCCGAATGTCGGATCTCATCGCACGGAGTGCGATTCGCACCGGCAGCAATAGTTTCGCGGTTGCGGGCCGCAGAAGCGGAAGTCACTCGGCACTGATCGCCAGCGATCCGCACCTTTCCATCATGCTTCCCAACAATTGGCTGCTGGCCGGAGCAATATCGCCTTCACATCATGCGGTTGGGATGATGATTCCGGGAATTCCATTCTTCGGAATCGGACGCAACCCAAGCATTGCCTGGGGTGGCACCAGTCTGCACGCCGCAAGCAGCGATTTGGTTGCGGTTCCGGCCGGAACAGAACTTGGTGTCCGGAAAGAATGCATCGCGGTCTTGCACGCTCCCGATGTCTTTCTTGAGGTCCGGGAATCTCCCTGGGGACCTGTCATCAGTGATCTTCCCGCGTTCTCGGGCGCCGGAACCGTTGCGCTGCGCTGGATGGGTCATCAGCCCAGCGATGAATTCAGTGCAATGCTTCGTGTTGGGACGGCGCGGAATTGGGAAGAATTCCGGCAAGCTCTGGCGGGTTATGCGGTTCCCGGATTGGAGTTCGTGTATGCCGCAGCGTCCGGGGACATCGGCACTGTTACGGCAGTGAAGCTGCCGAACCGCACCAATCCGATGCCGCCCGATATCCTGTCCGCACCGGAAAATGGCTGGGATGAACCGAAAAATTCGGAAACCTTGCCGTCCGACTTCAATTCCGTGCAGGGTTTTGTCGCGTCGGCCAACGCACGGGCGCCGGAACGCCTTCCCGTCATCGGTTATCATTTCTCCCCACCGGTCCGGAAAGAACGGCTTTCGAAACTGCTTGGCGGTGTCGTGCTGCTTTCCCTGGAAGACCTGAAGCGCTTTCAGGCCGACGTGCACTGCGCGGAAGCCGTTCGCGAACGCAACATGCTCTGCGACTGGCTGGACCAATTGGCCGGGTCGCATGGTATTCGCGAATTGCTGCGGAAATGGGACGGGAATTATGATGCCGATTCCCGGGCTGCACTGGCGCTCGAAGTTCTATTTGCGCACCTCGCACATGACATTGCTCCGGACCATATGCGCGAGGCGTGGGACGCCTCCTGGGGAACCCGTGCCCTGATCCGGCACGCCATCGCGGAAGCGCCGGAAGATGAGAGGAACAGGGTCCTTGCGGAAGCAGTCAAGGCTGCGGAGCAGGCGATCCGTTCTGCCGACTGGGGTAAACATCATCGCCTTGTCCTGCATCATCCTCTCGCAATGCTGCCGGTTGCCGGGCGCAGATACCGAGTGGCCGATCTGCCCGCGTCAGGCAGTTCCGAAACGCTTATGAAGACCGCACATGGGTTGACCTCGGGTCGTCACAGAGCGAGCTATGGTTCGGTATCGCGCCATATCTCCGATTTGGCGGACCCCGACGCCAACTATTTTACCTTGCTGGGTGGGCAGGACGGCTGGATCGGGAGCACCACATTCGCCGATCAGATAAAGCTATGGCTTCACAGCGAATATATCCGCATTCCCTTACGGATTGAGACTGTTCGCAAGACATTCGCGCATCGCACAATTTTGAGGCCGGCAGCGTGATCGATGCAACACCACTGTTGAGGCTGTATGCGGCGCGCCGGCTTCGAGCGCTGCAATCGGAAGATGTTGTCGGTTCACAGCGCGGTCAGCTTGTTTCTCTCATTCGGCGGGCTGCCGACACCAAATTCGGGCGCGACCACAATTTTTCTGCGATCAGGGAAGTCGAAGATTTCCAGGCCGCGGTTCCGCTACGCCGGTACGAAACGATGTGGCGGGAATACTGGCAACCTCCCTTTCCCGTTCTGGAAAATTGCAGCTGGCCTGGGAAAATTCCGTTTTTCGCCTTGAGTTCCGGGACCAGCGCTGGGGCATCCAAATACATTCCATGTACGGATGAAATGAACCGCGCAAACCGGCGCGCAGGCCTCGATCTGCTTGTTCACCATGTGGCGAACTGGCCGGCCAGCCGCGTAATGGCCGGGAAGATCTTCATGTTGGGTGGCAGCACCGAGTTGACGCAACTCGCGGATGGCGTTTTGGGGGGCGACCTATCCGGAATTGCGGCGCTGCAGACTCCATTATGGGCCCGCCGGTTCACGTTCCCGCCGGCGGAACTTGCCACCATCGCGGATTGGGAGAAAAAGGTCGAGGTCCTGAGCTCAGCGGTGCTGCATCACGATATCCGGGCCGTGGCCGGAACGCCGAGCTGGCTTCTGATTTTTTTCGAACGGCTTTTCGCTCTTCGTCGCGGTCTGCCTCCGCGATTGGCTTCGTTCTTTCCGAATCTTGAATTGCTGGTCCATGGCGGCGTGAATTTCGCTCCCTACCGGCAGCAATTCGAGACGCTTCTGAAGGAGAGCGAAGCCGAGACACGCGAATCCTACGCCGCCAGCGAAGGCTTCATCGGGGTGGCAGATCGCGGGCCGGCGGATGGATTAAGGCTGATCACTGACAACGGACTGTTTCTCGAGTTCGTGCCCCTGAGCGAACTCGAAACTGAACAACCGTCGCGTCACTGGGCGGCCAATCTGGAAATCGGAGTCAACTACGCGGTCGCGGTCACGTCCTGCGCCGGACTTTGGAGTTACGTGCTTGGTGATACGGTTAGGTTTCTTAACGTCAGACCGCCTCACCTGATCATCACTGGCAGGATTTCTTACGCCCTGTCGAGCTTTGGTGAGCATTTGACGGGAGAAGAAATTGAAAGCGCGGTGACCGGGGCTGCGGCAGCGATCGGGGCGTTGCTCTCTGATTTTTCCGTGGGTACGATTTATCCCGCCGATGCGCGCGCCCGTGGCGGACATCTTTACATCGCCGAATTCACTTCGCCACTTGCATCCGCCAAAGATGCGCAGAAGTTCATCGAAACTGTCGATCAGGAACTGTGTCGCCGCAACGACGACTATAGCGTACATCGTTCCGGCGGGTTCGGGATGGACCAGCCAAAGCTGATGGCCGTGCAACGCGGCACGTTCGAAGCGTGGATGAAGTCGCGGGGCAGACTGGGCGGCCAGAACAAGGTGCCGCGCGTTATTTCCGATCGGGATCTGTTCGACTCGCTGCGCCGTTTCTGTGGCGATCGTGTCGTTGCATCCGTTTGATTTTGCACCGGAACTTCCAGCGATTTCAGATAGGCGATCAGGTCGTCGATTTCGTCGGGTGCCAACATGAATTGCGGCATCTGGCGCGGACCGTTATGGGCAACGATGATTCCCTCTGCGAAAGCTTCGGCCAATCCCGCAACATCATATTTCAGGTGCAGTGTGCGAAACGGCGGCGCTGGCTGATAAGGACTGCTCCCCTCGCGCCCCACCGAGTGGCAGGTCGCACAATTTTTCTCCGCAAAAGCATGACCGCGCATCACATTCCCGGGCTCCTCAGCCATCACCGTCTGGGCGAAGGACAGAACGCAAATGGACCCAATTATTGAGATTGGCCAAAGCATTGGCATACCGTAGCGTCGCGTTGAGAGCAGCATTTGATTCAGATCAGCGGTTACACCAAAGAAAAAGCCCGGGAGGGGGGCTGCCGGGCTTTTTCATGGCGCGCATTAATCGCAGCGCGTTTGCTCGTTCGAGAGCAGCATAATAACGGATCGGTCACGAATGCGTTCCTCTGGACGTGACAAAAATTGCGGTTGGACATCCCATATAAAGGCTGCCGTTTGCGTCGGCGCGACTGACGCCTGTAACTTGGAAATATGATTCCGGATTCCTTCTTCCACCCCGCCGTAGCAGCCTGGTTTGCGAGGAGCTTTACGGCGCCAACGCCGGCGCAGGCGAAGGCCTGGCCAGTCATACAATCGCGCCGCGACGTGCTCATCGCGGCGCCAACCGGTTCGGGGAAAACCCTCGCCGCATTCCTCGCCGCAATAAATGATCTGGTCGAGCAAGGGCTTGCCGGCACACTCACGGACGAGACCCAGGTCGTTTACGTGTCGCCGCTCAAGGCGCTCTCCAACGACGTGCAGCGCAATCTGGAAGTGCCGCTATCGGGGATTGCGGCGGAACTGCGTCAACTGGGCCTGCCTGAGATTGAAGTGCGCACCTGGGTCCGCACCGGCGATACACCGTCTTCAGAGCGGGAAAAAATGCGCCGGCGCCCCCCGCACATTCTCGTTACGACGCCGGAATCGCTTTACATCCTGCTGGGCTCCGATTCTGGCCGCGCCATGCTGGCGACGACGCGTTCGGTTATTGTGGATGAAGTTCACGCTCTGGCGCCAAACAAGCGCGGATCGCATCTGGCGCTGTCGCTGGAGCGCCTGACCGCTCTTTGCAAACACCATCTGCTTCGCATCGGTTTGTCTGCGACGCAGGAACCCATTGCTGAAGTGGCAAAATTTCTGGCCGGCTCACGGCAGATCAGGGATCCCGGGCAGGTTGCGATTATCGATATGGGCCACCACCGCAGCCGGGACCTGGCAATCGAGATTCCGCCAACACCGCTTTCGGCAGTGATGTCGGGCGAAGTTTGGGACGAAGTCTATGACCGGCTGAAACAGCTCATAGAAGCCCATCGCACGACGCTGGTTTTCGTGAACACGCGGCGGATGGTCGAGCGCGTGACCAGCCACCTTGCCGACCGGATCGGGAGCGAAAATATCGCCGCCCACCACGGCAGTCTCGCGAAAGAACAGCGTCTCAATGCCGAACAGCGTTTGAAAACGGGAAAACTGAAGGCACTCGTCGCAACCGCATCTCTCGAACTGGGGATCGATATCGGCGACGTCGATCTCGTCTGTCAGATTGGCAGTCCCCGCGCGATTTCCACCTTTCTTCAACGGATAGGACGTTCCGGCCACGCCGTCAGCGGCACACCGAAAGGCCGCCTGTTCCCGCTTTCACGCGACGAATTGGTGGAGGGTTCGGCTCTGCTGGACAGCGTGCATCGCGGCGAACTCGACCGCCTCCGCGTTCCCCAGAATTCCCTGGATGTGCTCGCCCAACAGATCGTCGCCGAAGTTTCTGCGCGCGAATGCACGGAAGACGAACTCTTTGCACTGGTCAAGGCGGCCTACTCATTTCACCGGCTGAATCGTGCGGATTTCGATGCCGTTGTGCGAATGCTCGCATCCGGCTTCAGCACGAAAAACGGCCGCCGCGGCGCGCTGCTGCATCATGATGCGATAAACAAGGTGCTGCGCTCGCGACGTGGATCGCGGCTGACTGCACTGACTTCAGGCGGCGCGATCCCGGACAATGCTGATTACAATGTTCTGCTCGAACCGGAAAACATCCTCATCGGATCCGTGAACGAAGATTTCGCCGTCGAGAGCCTTGCCGGAGATATTTTCCAGCTTGGCAATCATTCCTATCGCATCCTGCGGGTCGAGCGCGGCACGGTACGCGTCGAAGATGCACGAGACCAACCGCCTACGATTCCGTTTTGGCTTGGCGAAGCCCCCGGGCGGAGCGATGAACTCTCCCGTTCCGTGTCCCGGCTGCGCTCGGAAGTGACAGAAAGATTGGCCGCGGATGCATCCGGCGACCTTGCAACGGAATGGCTTGCGGCCCGACCCGGTCATTCGCCTGCAATCGCGCGCGAAGTCACCGATTATCTTGCCTCCGGTTACCGCGCGCTCGGAGTTCTTCCGGTACAGGACACAATTGTGTTCGAGCGGTTTTTCGACGAAGCCGGCGGAATGCAGCTTGTCATCCACTCACCCTGGGGCAGCCGGATAAACCGCGCCTGGGGATTGGCATTGCGAAAACGATTCTGCCGTAAATTCAATTTCGAACTTCAGGCCGCGGCTACAGAGGACAACATCATTCTGTCGCTGACCACGGCGCACAGTTTCGAACTTGCTTCGGTCGCGCGTTACCTGAATTCCAACAGCGTGGAAGAACTGCTGACGCAAGCCCTTCTCGATGCACCCATGTTCACCACGCGCTGGCGATGGGTCGCGGGCATTTCGCTCGCCATACCGCGCTTCCAGGGCGGCAAGAAACTCGCACCGCAGCTTTCGCGCATGCGCGCCGAAGATCTTCTCGGAACCGTGTTTCCCGATCAGGTCGCGTGCGGCGAAAATATCGTAGGTGACCGGGAAATTCCCGATCACCCATTGGTGAATCAAACCATTTCAGATTGCCTGCATGAGGCGATGGATATTGACGGCCTTAAGCGATTGCTCACGGGAATCGAGTCCGGCGCGATTCGTATCGTGCCATGCGATCTGACCCAACCATCGCCGCTTGCCCTGGAGGTGCTATCCGCGCGACCTTACGCCTATCTTGACGACGCGCCGCTTGAAGAGCGCAGGACGCAAGCCGTGATGAGCCGCCGGTGGCTCGATCCTGAAACAGCTTCGGATATCGGACGACTGGATGGCGAGGCTATTACTAGAGTGCGGGCCGAAAGCTGGCCGGAAGCCGCAAACGCCGATGAGCTGCACGACGGACTGAGTTGGCTCGGTTTCCTGACGGACGACGAAGTCGCAGCCCAACCCGAGTGGTCCGGGTGGCTCGAGCAACTCGCCTCCCAAAGCCGCACCTTGCGCATTTCCGCGCCGCAGAAGCTGTGGATCGCAGCGGAAAGGCTGGGGGATTTTCTCGCGCTTTGGCCCGCGCTGCAATCACAACCAGCGGTGCCGCTCGGCGAGAGCCGACCACTCTCGGGCGGAGATCCGTTTGTTGAAATCCTGCGTGGCCGGCTTGAGGGCCTCGGTCCCGTGACAGAAGCAGAGCTTCGGCGTCCCCTGGGCGCTTCGGCTGCCGAGATTGCCGCCGCGCTCGGTGCATTGGAGAGCGAGGGATTTGCCCTTCGCGGCCGGTTCAGCCCCGGCACCGCCGATGATGAGTGGTGCGAGCGCCGTCTGCTTGCCCGTATTCATCGGTACACGATCAATCGGTTGCGTGCCGAAATCGAGCCTGTCAGCCCGCGCGATTTTATGCGCTTTCTTTTTTCGTGGCAGCACGTCTCCGGTGAAACCCGCATGGAAGGGCCGGACGCATTGGATGCAATCGTAACACAGCTGGAAGGGTTCGAAGCTCCGGCTGTAGCCTGGGAATCCGAGATTCTCCCATCGCGCCTGGCCGAATACGAAGCGGCATGGCTTGATGATCGCTGCCTTGCCGGACAGATCACCTGGACCAGATTGTCGCCGCCCGCCAGGCGGACTGAGACCCGGCTGACGCCAATCCGCACCACCCCGATTGCGCTATTGCCAAGGCGACATGCACCGCTCTGGAACTCCCTGTCATCGGCTGAAACGCCGATGGTAAGCGCCCCCGCACAGACGGTGCTGGATTGCATTTCGCAACACGGCGCCTGCTTCTTCGATGAACTGGTGGATGGCTGCGGGATGTTGCGGGTACAGGTCGAAAATGCCCTCGCAGAACTGGTCGGGAACGGGCTTGTCGTATCGGACAGCTTTGCGGGATTGCGGGCGCTTCTGACGCCCTCGGGTGACCGAAAGCCGATACCGGGACGCGCGCGCCGCCGTGTGGCCAAGACTGCAATTGAAGATGCCGGCCGGTGGGCGATTGTCCGCCGTTCCGTCGCGCCTGCGGCAAAACTGCAAGATGCAACGGAGCATACGGCGCGAACGCTGCTTCGGCGCTACGGCATTGTATGCTGGCGTATTCTCGCGCGCGAGGGTTCCTGGTTGCCGCCCTGGCGCGAACTCCTGCGCGTATTGCGCAAACTCGAGGGCCGGGGCGAAATTCGCGGCGGACGTTTCATCGCAGGATTCTCGGGCGAGCAATTTGCTTTGCCCGACGCGATCCCGGTGTTGCGGCAAATCCGGCGCAGCGATCCGTCCGGAGCCACGATCGCGCTGTCTGGCGCCGATCCCCTCAATCTCGCAGGTCTTGTGACGCCAGGAGCGAAGTTGCCGGCGTTCACGGGTAACCGCGTGCTTTACCAGGACGGCATTCCAATCGCATTCCTCTCTGCCGGGGAAATCGAGTTCTTCCAAACTCTTTCTCCTTCCGAGGAATGGGAAGCCCGCAAATTGCTGCGCCGTGCCGCGGCCTACAATGTGCCGCCGCCTGCCCCAAAACTCGTAGCTTCCAGTTGACCGGGCGCGTGCACGGCCGTTCCGGGAACCTCGTTCGCCTGCGGGTGCAAACCAAAAGTCAGTGCCGCCCCGAGGATCAGAAGCGCCACCGAAACAGCGAAAGGAATCGTCCAGCTTCCAGTGACGTCCACCATGATCCCGAAGAACAAAGGCGATATGATTCCGGCAAATGCCGACCCGAAATTCATGATTCCACTCGCCGGACCGGGGTGAGTCGGCACGATATCCATCGTCACCGCCCAGATCGGCGCGACGATCAATTCGGCAAAAAAGAACGCAAGCGACAGCAGGATCGCGGCCGCGCCGACATCCGTGGCGAACATCATCACCGCCAGCAGGCAGACACAGCCGCCGAGAAATCCCGCAACGATGACACTGCGACGCGCCAACGTCAGATCTCCCGTTATGCGGAGAATGCCGTCGCTCGCAACGCCACCCAGCGCATCTCCGGTTAACCCGCCGAGAAAAACACCCGCCGAATAGAAAGCCGAACCCGATAGGGACAAATGATAATTCTGTACAAAGAATGAGGGTATCCACGTCAGAAACAGCCACAATGTCCAGCCGTAACAGAAATTCACGGCCGTAGCGGGCGCAGTACGTCTTGCGATACTCAGCCAGGATCGGCCCGGCTGCTGCGAAAATGCTCCCACCTGTTTTAGCGGAGGCTCGCGAAACCATGCCAGCCAGGCGGCAATCCAGGTCAGGCTGGCCGCAGCGAAGATGAAAAACGAAACGCGCCAGGACGACAGCGCGATCAATGAAGCGACAATCGGGGGTGTTGCGAAATTCCCGAGCCGCGCAAAACAGTGCGTGATTCCCTGGGCGAAACCCCACTGGGATTGCGGCAAGTGCCTCGCCATCGCCTGCGTGGCGGTCGGCAAAGCCGCCCCTTCACCGAAGCCCAATACCATTCGCGCCGCGACGAGAGCCGCCAGTCCGCTTGCCAAACCCGTCGCGGCCGTCGCCACACATACTACGAGTACTGATGCCAAAAGCGTCCGCCGTGGCCCCAGTCGCTCGCCTGCAAACCCGCCGATCAACTGACAGAACGCATACGAGTATGCGAAGGCCGACAGCACCACGCCCAGTGCTGCGTTGCCCAGGTGAAGCTCCGTCTGGATCAGTGGCGCAGCTGTGGCGATGTTAACGCGGTCGAGATAAAGCAGCAGATACAGCGCGCACAGCAGCGGCAACAGGCCAGAGACATTCGCCCGCAGCGCGCGCATGATCATGAGCGGACGGCAAAGCGCTCGCAGGCAATTTCGTGCCTTTTCACGGCGTCCCGATCAATCTCCGGACGGTAACCGGCTGGCAATTCGATCCTGCCGGCGGCGAAGGCAAGCGGATTGGCGAACAGTCGAACCGCCGGTTTCAGAAAGCCGTTGAATTCGCCGGCATTTGTCACCCGGCCGGTGGCTACGCAAGCTTCCATCCAGCAATTGATTTCGCTGGACAGACCATCGCCCAGAACCGGCTCCATGCCGTGCTTACGCACCTGAACCAAGGCTTCATCCAGGCGCCGCAATCCGCCGAATCGCTTCAGTTTCAACTTGCAAAAACCGACGCCCTGAATTGCACCCGCCCGCTCGATATCTGAAGGTTCACAGATTGGCTCATCCAGCATCAGGGGCACTGTCGAGACTTCCGCTACGCGGGCGTTGGCGTTCCAATCTTCCGCCGCGCAGGGTTGCTCGAAAAGTTCGACACCCGCCGGATCGAGCGCGGAAGCAAAACTCCGCCCATCCGCTTCGCTGTAACCACGATTGGCATCGATACGCAAAGTCGCACGGCCCTTGGTAGCAACCTGAATTGCCCTGACGCGGGCAAGATCGCTGCTTACGGCATTGCCGACTTTAACCTTGAAGGTGCGAAATCCCTGATCCAGCAGGTCCTCGACCTCGTCTTCAATCCTGGTCAATTCAAGTCGCGTGAAACGCCGCGACCATCGGAAGAGTCACGCTGCGTTTCACATCGAGCACGGATTCGCCTTCCATCATCTCGATGGCGGTGATCATGGCGGTGGCGGCGACTTTGCTTGCACCCATGTCCTTACCCAGAATTGCAATAGCCTCGCCTGCCGATTTGCCGAGAATTATTTCCGCCTGTTCACGGCAGAAGCGCCAACCGCCTTCCCGTGTTTCGCTGCTCGAACCGGGGGAGATATGACCCTCGCCCCAACCCTCGCGGCCCGACGAAGACCGAACATGGACGACAATGGGTTCGAATTCGGTGAAGGTCCGGTATGAGAGGCGATATGGCCGGACAAGCGGCAGGGTAAGCTTTCGCAGAGTTATTTCAGACAAACCATCGGTCATGCGACCCGTTCCACACCCTTGATCTGTGTACGATGCATGACACGGCGTGACTGCGCGTCGAACGAATCCCGCCGGTGCAGCACCCCCAGATTATTCCAGACCAGCACGTCACCGGCCTTCCAGCGGTGACGCATCGTGAATTCGGGCTCCGTGGCATGCGCCCATAGGCGGTCGAGCAGCCTTTCGCTCTCCTCCACCTGCATTCCGATCACATAGCTGTTCTGGCGCCTGCCCAAAAAAAGCGCCTTGAGCCCGGTGCGCGGATCCGTTCTGACCAGCGGATGACGGGCACCCCGCGTCTGGCGGACATCGGTCACTTCCGAATATCCCCTGCGCAACATTCCTGCGCTGTTCCTCGAAGCGTCATGGACGGCAAACCTGCCGGTGATTTCTTCTTTCAGATCCGCGGGCAAGGCTTCAAGGGCAGCGAACATATTGGCGAAGTAAGTGTCGCCTTCGCCATCGGGGGGAATCTCCAGCGCATAGAGAACTGCGGCTTTGGGCGGCACATCGACATAGGTCATGTCGGCGTGCCATGCAGCCTCGCCAGCGCCCAGATTTCCGATCGGCCGGCCATTTTCGATCACATTGGAAATCACGTTAATTTGCGGAAATTCGGGGATGAAAGGGGCGCCATAAGGATTTGGCCCTGGAGGGTCAAGTTCGCCGAGGCGGCTGCTGAACGCGATCAGTTGCGCGTCCGTAAGATGCTGGCCGCGAATTACCAAATACGAGATGGCGATCGAGCGCCTCCAGGATAGACGTGACTGCCTCCGGCCCCAGCGGGTCAGAGAGGTCCAGGCTGCCGATTTCAAGTCCGATTATTCGGCCGGGTAGCGGCGACAATTCCAACGCATGTCCTCCATCGTGCGCACAATGGAAGCTTACCATCCGGATTCCCTGGAAAGAAACGGCCCCGGGATCGGGTTCTCCGATCCCGGGGCCGGACCCGGTGCATGGACCATTTTGGCTCTCAGACCGGGTTCAGCTCGGACTTATTCGTCTTCCATTTCGAGCATGGCGATCGGCGGATTGCCGAGATCGATCACCGCGCGCCGGTTTTGGGGCTCACGGACGCCAGGTCCGGTTGCGACGAGCGGCTCGGAGAAGTTACGGCCAGCGGTGGCGATCATGGCGCCGCTAAAGCCGTCCCGCATCATCTCCCGCTTCACCGCCATCGCCCGGCGCTCGGAAAGCGCCTGATTGTACCGGCGCGAACCGACTGTGTCGGTATGGCCGGTCACCATGATGCGAACCGAACCCGTCTGTCGGGCGGTATCGACCGCTTTCGCCACGATCTCACGCGCTTCCGGCGACAGAGTCGAGCGATCAAAATCGAAGAACACCATGAATTCGCGTGGCGTAATCACCTGAGCCGCGGCAGGAGGCGGCGGGGGTGCTTCGATTACCGGAGGCGGAGCTGGAGGCGCCGGGGGTGCTTCATAGACCGGCGCGGGCGGAGCCGGCGGCGGGGGCACGTAATTTTCCGCAACCACCGTCCGCGATTCGCCAAGCAGACGGAGCTGCATTGGGGTCGGATTGGGCGCCGAACCGACATTCAGGTTCATCCCTATGATCGGATTCGAGAAGTAGTTGGCCGATGCCGGCGAGGCGCAAACGGCCGATAACAGCAGAACGGACAGAATGGCTTTCTTCATGACGCGTTTCCTTTTGCAAGCAGCGCGACCACGGGTCCTGTGGTGGACCATGCAGTATTGGTCGCCGCACCTCGCTTGTGAGAACGCACGAATAAATTACGGGTGCCGGGGGAAGGTCCGTTCACGACATTTCTGAGCTCTTTCAGGGCTTCGGCGCCGCCATTTCACGGGCTTACCGTTCAGCCACGGCTAATTATCCGTGAACGGAAGCAATGCTCGGCGATGTTCACGGCACCGTGAAGCGGTGTACGCTTAGGGCTGCATGCCGTAGATTCGCAGCGGATTTTCCAGGGCAATTTTGCGGCGGAGATCCTGCGGAAGCTGATCCAGCAGCTTTGCGTTCGCCTGAGCTCTCGCCAGCGCCGCGGATGATGGCGGGTCATAGTGCTGATCGCTGCCGATAATGAAGCGATCGGGGAAATCCTGGTACAGCTTCAGCCATTCCGCTTTCAACTTGCCGTCAGCGCCGATCGGCGGATTTCTGCCAAGAGCGGCCGGATCATATTTGATTTCCATGATAGAGGTTGGGATGCGCGTGACAGCAGTGCGCGCATCAGTTCGGGCGTGCGGTAACCGGTATTGTCCTGGCCGGCATGTGCCCAGATAAGGTTCGCGCGCGGATTATGCGACAGCAGACGTTCAAGGGGGGCAAAATTGCCGTGCAGCCGCGGTGGATTTGGCGCCTTCAGATTTTCGGGCGATGTCATATCCTGAGGCACCGCTTCCATGTGGAGGTCGATCGGCACGTTATGACCGGCCGCAATATCGGCCAGCAACAGCATCAGCGGATGATCCGCAGGCGCGTACTCATAATCCTTGACCGGCGACTGAGGCAGCGAAAAATGCTCCGTGGACATCTCACCGAAATCCGGCAATCCCTTCGCGCAACAACTCCTCGGCTTTTTCACGAAATTTGCGCTGCACTTCCGGTCCTGCATCGCCGCTGCGGTATGAGGCAATGATCATGCCGTTCAACGTGCCGCCGCCTCCGAGAACAATCAGCCTACCGGGAAACTGTTTTGCGGCGGGAAGCACCCTGTCGGCATCCCAGCGTTCAGGATTATCCGGGCCATAGGGCTCCGTGAGGATGAAACCGCGGCTCTGATTCAAACGTGTCATGGCCTGCAGCAGAAGCTGCAGGGACTCTGCCGGAAGATTCTGATCCACGTGGACATGCGCGTCAATGTAAGGTGCGCTCGCAGGCGAGAGCGCGGTTACACGCGCGGGCGCTTTTCCCTCTTCACCGGCGGCATTCACCGCGAACAGCAGCACCACCGCTGCGGCGCTCCCGAATGCGAGTTTACGGAGAATGACCATGAGCTCCCCCGATTATCCCAGCTCAAATCGTGATGGCGCAACGGGATCGAACGAATCCGCCTGCCGGTCGCATGGTGGATCGCATTGCAGACCGCGGGCGCAATCAACGGAACGACTTCTTCGCCGATACCCGAAATCCAGCGATTTGTCTGAATGAAATCGAGATTGATCTCGTGCGGATATCTACTCATCCGCACGGGGTCGTATTGATGGAAATTGGTCTGCTCGACCGTCGCATTCCTGAAGGTAATCTCCTGATTGAACACCGGACCAAGTCCCCAGGCCATCATTCCGCGGATCTGCCGTTCCGCCGCTTCAGGATTGATCAGGGCATGTCCACGATCGTGAACGATGTCCATGCGATCGATTGAAACGGCGCCGCTTTGCGAAATCGATACCCTCACCGCCAACGCCGCGAGCGCGATGCCGCGCGGCTGCACAGATTTGCGGTCATCAATCGCGAATCCGATTCCCGTACCCCTGGGCCATGACCGGCCCCAACCCGAGGTTGCCGCAATTTTATTCGAGCGCCATGATCCAGTCGGCCTTCGCGTTGTCCTCGAAGGATTTTGGATCCGCCGCCTGAAGAAGCGCGCGGCGATACGCAATCGGGTCGCGTCCCGCGGCGTGTGCCAGTTCTTCAATAAAACTTTCAAGGTAGAACACATTCGCGTAGCTGCCTGTCGAGCGCCAGGTGGAGCTCGGCACCCAGGTTTTCATGGTGTTGATTTCTACACGGAGATTCTGGGTCGCGTACGGGAACAGATGAAATCCGCGCAGAAACTGATGGGCGACTTTTGCCTTGTACGGACCATACTCGATCACCCCCGCATAGGGACCATCCGTGGAGGCGGACTGCTCCAGCGCATCGTTCCCCGCAATGCGGACACGAATTGATACCGGCATGCCGTCACGATCAAGTCCTGCGGTCAGTCGTGCGATACCCATGGGGTGATAGCCGTTGACATGCGTGATGTCTTCTTCGCGCGTCCACAGCACCTTCACGGGCCGGCCATTGAGGCGCTTTGCAATCGCAACAGCCTGCTGCAACTCTCCGTGCATGCCGCCGCGGCCGAACCCTCCGCCCTGAAAACAGTTGTGTACGAAGACCTGTTGCGGCCGCAGACCGGCAATCCCTGCTGCGATATTTGTTGCGAAATCGGGGATTTGCGTTCCATACCAGACATCCACGCGCTCTTCGGTCACCTGCGCCGTGCAATTGGCAGGTTCAAGTTGCGCATGCGCCTGGTGCGGCAGTTGATATTCCGCCTCCACGACCTGGACTGCCTGCTGCATTCCGGCATCAAAATTGCCGCGATCGACCGCGATCGGGCCCTGTTTGCCAATTTTTTCGCGGTAGTGCGCAAGCAGGTCGCCGGTACCCTGTCCAACATTGGGGCCCGGGTCCCAAACCACAGGCAATTTCTCGAGTGCGGTTTTTGCGCGCCACCAGGTGTCTGCAACGACAGCGATTCCGCTGGCCGGCCCAATGCCCTCCATCGGAATGGCCGCAATAACGCCGGGCATTTTGCGGATTGAGTCGAACTCGAAACTCCTGAGTTTGCCTCCATAAGAAGGGGATTGCCGGGTGGCAGCGTACACCATTCCCGGCAGCCGCACGTCGATGCCATAAACCGCCTCGGCGCGCGACTTCAGTTCAATATCGAAACGCTGCACACGCGCACCGATCAACGTGAACTCGTCCGGAGTCCTGATCGCGGGTTCGCGATCCAGCTTGATGGCAGCAGCACGCGCCGCAACCTCGCCGTACCGCAGCACGCGCCCGGTCGGCGAATGCGTCAGTAAACTGTCCTTCGCGCCGATTTCCGAAACAGGAACGCTCCAGCGCTCGGCGGCGGCCGCCTTGAGGCGTTCCCGCGCGCTGGCGCCGGCCTGCTGATAAAGCACGCGCCCCAGCCGGACCGAGCTGCTGGCTTCCGTATGCAGATGATCATAGAGGTCATGTTCGCGGATGTGGCGATTCGGTTCGGCATAAACGCTCTGGACCCTGGCCCAGTCGCAGGCCAGTTCTTCACAAATCATCATCGGGTTCGACGTGAGGACGCCCTGACCGAGATCCGACTGGTTTACGCGGATTAACACCCGGTCATCGGGCCCGATCACGATCCATGGGTTCACCTCTATGCCGCCTTCCACCGGCGGCAGCCATGGCATCCTGTTCACGCGGCCCACCGGCTGGATTTCGGCGCTTCCGGCCGGAGGGGAAATAATGGACAGACCCAAACCGCCGCCCACAACGGCAGTCGTGACGATGAATTGCCGGCGATCCATCTCCATGGTTTCAGCCTTTCGCCATCATTGCCGCGGCTTTGCGAATCGCGGTTCGAATATTTCCATAGGTCCCGCAGCGGCAGATATTCGTCATTTCGCGGTCGATATCCGCATCGGATGGATTCGGATTGCGCCGCAGCAGCGCCGTCGCGGCCATGACCTGTCCCGCCTGACAATAGCCGCATTGCGGAACCTGCTCCTCGACCCATGCCGCGATCACGGGGTGATTCGGTTCTGCCGCGATGCTCTCGATTGTGATGATTTCCTTCCCCTGCAGCTGACCGGCTGCGATCATGCAGGAGCGAGTGACTCGCCCATCGATATGGACGCTGCACGCCCCGCACAGCCCGGCTCCGCAACCGAATTTTGTGCCGGTGAGGCCCAGCGTATCCCGCAGCACCCACAACAGCGGAGTGTCGGGTTCGACATCCGCATCCACGCGCCTGCCATTGACGTTCAATCGCACCATCATCGGGATCGCCTTCAGAATTCGCGGCAATAGATCACAAATCAGCCTGTTTTGTCAGTGCCGATCCCCTGCCGCCATTCAGGCTTACCCGCCCCTTGTGGAGACCGGGGGAAAAAAGCAGTGGTCTTGGGGTTTCGTGGAGAAGCATGAACATGAAACAGATTTTTTTCGGCGCAATCGCAATCTCATTTGGCGCAATGATTTTGCCGTTTTCGAGCCAGAGCGCAGAGCAGGGGGGCAGCGGCTTTCAACCAAAGCCCTATTTTCAGATGCCGCTGGAAAAAGGACCCCTCACGCGTTGTTCGAATGCAGTCGGTTGTCCTTCCGCCAGGCGCCGCCAATCAATTCCATCGTCATCCGGGTGATCAGTGGTGGGCTATTCAGGAGGGCGAAATCATCTTTACGGTCAGAGGGCAGCAGCCGCGTGTGCTGAAGGCCGGCGACTATGTTTACGTGCCGCGTGGAACGGTTCACCGCAATCAGAACCTCACCAATCGTCCCGCGCGCGCCATTGAACTCAACATCACGGACAAGGACAAACCCCAAACCGAGCCAGTACAGGACTGAATTCAGGATAGGTTGTTAAACCGCCTGAACAAGCTGCAGGATTGATCCGTCCGGGATCCGATAGAAAAAATCCGGACGACCCGATGCGCGACGGCCGCCATGCCGCTCGAGGGCTTTGGCCGTATCGGCCAAGTCGTTCACGCCAACCGTCCAATGATCATGGGCAGCACGGTTTGAACTGGCCTGCAGCAATGACAGAGAAAACGAGCCGTCCGTGAGTTGCGCCACGCTTCCGGTAGGTCTTGCCTCAAATCCAAATACCGACCGGTAAAAATGAGCAGCCTGGCGGCTATCCGGAGTGGCAATCGAGAGACCCTGGATCCGGCCGCGATTTTCACCCGACGCCTTTCTGTAACGTCCGGCGCGAACGATTTCCGCGACTGCGCCGTCAGGTGCACGGAATTTCAGGGCGCCTTCGCCGGGATCCGAAATGATGGCGCCCCCATGCGCTTCAATGGCCCGGGTGGACGCATCGCGGTCCTGTACCTGGATCCCCCAATGATGAATGCAGGGACCGGAACCGGACAGTTGCGCCTCGTGCACATCTTCGCTGTCATAGACCATGAGCGCGAGATCGAATGCGCCATCGGTCATGTGCCGCGAGACATGCCCGCGCGCGTATCCGGTGCCAGTCTGCCGAAACCCGAATACTTCCTCGTAGAACCGGGTGGCAGGCTCGAGGGCGGCGACCTTGAGCGCAAGGTGGACGATACGCGCGTTACTTTCCAATTGCTGAATCCTGTGCTTTCTGCACATAGGCCCGCACGTCTTCCGGCAGCAGGAAGCGATCGCCTGCGAGCGCATTTGCGGCAGCTGCGACAGCATTCACATAGGCATCGTGCGATGGATAACGCTCTTCCAGTGAGAGCCTCGTATCTCCCGATGCCATGCGTTCCGCCTTTGTCTTTGCGAAGTCGATCATCTGTCCCGCGGCATCGCATCCGTCGTCCCCACCAGCAGGATTGGCACGCAGAGCCCAGCCGGTATAGGTCGCAACCGGTACAGCCACCTCAGGAATACGAATTCCAGCGATGTCATTGCCGTCTGCATCCGTTTTTGGAACCAGTGCCGGATATGGTGTGCCGACAAGGCGTGGCGGCAGCGTGGTTAGAACGCCTTTATCGAAATCCGGGCCATAGTCGAACAGATCTCCCGTATGCATGCGGCCGTTATAGGTCACACCCATGAGCTTCGGAAAACCTTGTCCGGCTTGGGGAAGCGGCGGCACCAATGTGCCGTCACCGGTGCGGGGTATGCGGCTTTTGGGCGGGTCGATTCCCCTGGTTACCCATTCGTCCATATCGACCAGCAGCGCTCGAAGAACAACGCCCGGTCCCAGGGGATTCCGGTTCTGCTGGCAGATCCCCTTTCCTTTTGCCGCACCATGCGGAAGGCTGGCGATAAAATAATTCCGCACATCAGCGGGTTCGTCCGTCCGGTCTCTACCCTTGGCGTCCACCAGTCCTACCGCCATGTCCTTGGACCAAAATTCATTCGCAGAATTCACTTCGAAGATTTTGGGGCAGGTATTGCTCGCAGAGCAGCGTGCCAGACGACCGTCCTTCTTGCCGCTGATCGGATCTTCGATCACCTGATTTGTGAAGGGCATCTGGAATTCGGGGAACCAGCGGGCAATGTGCTGGCGCTGGGTACGGCCGCCCTGGCCGAAACGGTAATTTACGAAAATCCCGGTCGCACCGGCGACCCAGTTCTGAATCCCGTCGATTGCGCGTTTGCCGTCTTCGTCCTGATTGAAACCGAGCCAGACAAAATCATGCATCGCGCGGCAGGGCTGCGAAACACAGCCCGTATAGACAAACTGAATTGCACCGGCGAGGGGGTTCGGCGTCCCCGCCAAATCGGATTTGGCACTGCGAAAGAAGGATGCGACATCGCGGATGGCGGCAAATCCCAGGCCGCCGACCAGCGGGTCTTTTGCCTGATAGACAAATTCGTAAAGCGATCCCTGTTTGAAAGCCGTGCCTTTTGGCAGCAATTCGATGGCCTTGCCGTTCCCATCGGTGTACTGCCAACTCTCCTCCGGCACCACGACCGGCATGTCCTCATAGCGCGTCCGAACGGTGAGGGTGGCTTTGGATTTGTCCAGGGTCGCGGCGGGATAAGTCAGTCGGCCGCGCATGGTTTTTGCGTCATCCACCACGAATTCTTCCATCGAAGGCCCGACGATCGGCGAGCCGTCCGGATGCTTCGCGACGGGGACCCGCATTGTGAATCGGCCCCCGCCGCCCGGCGCCGTGGCGTCCCACCCCGCCTCCAGAATCGTGTAGCCTTGCCACATCAGAAATCCATTCCCGGCCTCCGCGCTGCTGGTGGGATCATTGTTGGCCACGCGGGCATCGTTCATCTGCGGGAAGGAAGGCATGTTGCCGCGGTTGTTGATCTCAAACCACAGGCGGTGATTACCCTTAGAGAGGCTAACGGGCTTGAGAATGTAAAAATCCGTATCGTATTCGACCATGCCACGAGCGTTTCGCGGTGCATTGTCAATATCCACGATCACTGCGTTGCGCGGGTCGTTTGGATCCACTTCCCCGAAGGCCCGCCCCACCAGTTTTTCATACCGGCCGGTTTTTCCGAATGAGATGCCCTCGAAAGTAGGTGACTCCATTCGGGTGATCTGGAGTTTCACGATCCTGGCCTGTGCGGGCGCGATCCCCAGCAGTACGGACAGAACTGCGAACGAAGCGGCGGAAAACCACCTGCTCGCGCGATTGCTCCCGGTCATCCAAAGGTCTCCTGACTTCGGCGGCACCATGGGTTAAGCATAGCGGTAATCAGGAAACCAGACGAGCGCGAAGGCGCAGGTTCTTAAAGGAGAATAATGATGCCAAAGGCTTATTGGATCACCGCCTACCGGTCGATTTCGGACACGGATGCCCTTGCGGCTTATGCCCGAATCGCGGCGCCTGCGCTGTCGGCCCAGGGGGGGCGATTTCTTGCGCGCGGTTTACCGGCGCGCACGATGGAACAGGGGCTGATGCAGCGCACCGTGATCATAGAGTTTGACAGCCTTGAGAAGGCGATCGCGGCATATGACAGCCCGGGTTACCGTGAAGCGCTTGCGGCACTTGGAAAACAGGCCGCCGAACGCGATATGAGGATCGTTCCAGGCGTCGATTGACGCCTAATTCTACCGAGGGGCGGTAATATATGCGGCATATGCGGCCGAACAGGCTTTTCACCCACGCGGCGGGCGCCTTGTGTCTTGCCATATTCATGGCCGGTTGTGGCGTGAACACCATCCCGACCGAGCAGGAACAGGCGAAAGCCGCCTGGAGCGAAGTGCAGAACCAGTATCAGCGCCGCTCGGACCTGATCCCCAATCTGGTCAACACAGTCAAAGGCTATGCGCAACAGGAGCAGAAGGTTCTGACGGATGTAACCGAAGCGCGCGCCAAAGCCACCTCGGTGCAGATCAACGCCAACCAACTGACTGATCCCCAGGCGTTGCGCCAATTCCAGGAGGCACAGGGCCAACTGTCGGGCGCACTCGGAAGACTGCTTGCGGTGAGCGAGAATTATCCCGATCTGAAGTCGAACCAGAATTTTCTCGCGCTGCAATCACAGCTGGAGGGGACGGAGAACCGCATCGCGGTGGCTCGGCGCGACTACATACAGGCTGTTCAAGTCTATAATACCGAGGTGGAGACCTTTCCCGGACGTTTCTGGGCGATGGCCTATAGCGCCAAGCCAATGGCCACGTTCGCCACAAGTGAAGAAAATCAGCGGGCGCCAACAGTCCAGTTCTGATGTTCCGCTCAACACTTTTCCTGTTATTTCTGTTTGGGATCGCACTCAGTCCCAACTTTGCCTTTGCCGCAGCGCCAAATTTTCCGCTGCTCACGGGGCGGGTGGTCGACGATGCGCATCTGCTCGATGCCGGGACGGCAGCGTCGATCAATGCGAGGCTGGCTGGCCTGGAGCAGAAGAGAGGAATTCAGCTCGTTGTCGTAACGCTGCCAAGCCTGCAGGGGTATGAGATTGAACAATATGGTTACCAGCTTGGACGTGCCTGGGGCATTGGGCAGAAGGGCAAGAACAACGGCGCTTTGCTCATCGTCGCTCCGAACGAGCATCGAGTGCGAATCGAGGTCGGGTATGGCCTTGAGGGGACGCTGACCGACGCGGTCTCACGCCTCATCATCGAGAACGCCATCCTGCCCAGATTCCGCGTCAACGATTATGCGGGGGGTATCAGTCGCGGGGTCGATGATCTTATCCAGGCGCTCTCGGGCGACTCCGCTGATTTCAAACGGCGGGCGGCCGAGCAGGCAAATCCGCCTGCGGGCCCTGGTGATTACGCCCAATTGATCTGGGTGCTGCTGATTATCGGGCTGTGGCTGTATTTCGCCTTCCGCTCACGGCGCCGCGGTTATGGCGGCGGAATGCCGTGGATCGTTCCGGTAGGGGGTGGCTGGTCATCGCCCGGCGGCTGGGGCGGGGGCGGGGGCGGCGGAGGTGGCGGTTTCTCCGGCGGCGGGGGTTCATTTGGCGGCGGAGGAGCTTCGGGCCGATGGTGATTTCTCCCGTGATCACGCCGGAAGACCACACCAGGCTTGCGCGCGAAATCCGGGCGGCAGAAGCCAAAACCTCGGCTGAGATTTACGTCGTCGTTGCACATTCGGCCGATGACTTTCGGCTGGTGCCATCCCTGTGGGGCGCCGTTTTTGCGCTCATTCTGCCCTGGTTATTATGGTTCACAAGCAGCCTGTCTTTTGTATTGATCCTGTCCTTTCAGGTGCTCGGATTTGTAATTGTTACGGGAGTGCTATCCGCACCCGGGCTTCGTTATCGGATTGTTCCGCGGGGTTTCGCGCAGGACGCGGCGCATCGCGCTGCGTTGGCCCAGTTCATGGCACACGGCGTGCATCTGGACAGCAACCGCAGTGCCATACTCATTTATGTCTGCATGCTGCCGCGTCACATCGAAGTGCTGGCCGATCAGGCGGTGCATGCCCGGTTGGACGCCGGTCACTGGCAGAAGCTTGTCGATCTGATTGCCGCGGATGCACAATCGGGGCGGCTGGCCGACGGATTGGCCGCTGCAATCCGGGGCGCGGGCGAAGTGCTTGCCCGAGAATTTCCGTTGGCGGGGGTCCCGCGCCGCACACGTGCGGATATTGTCGAAACGTGATCGTGCGAACCGCCGCATTATTCACATAATCCTCTGTTCCAATTGATTGTTTGGCGAATGCCGGGCTGTGTCGTGCGCTATTCCAGAATCATTGCCGCGCTGAAGAAATATGAGAGGCAGATTTCGGCGGTTTCGATGGTCGCCGGCTTTGCTTTCGACAATTATTTCTTTGGCCGCGTTGATCACCCGGCAACCCAGTTCGTACTGTTTGGCTATATCTGGCTCGCCATCGCCTCTATCGTTGTGATGCACTTGATTGAATCACGCGTGCATCATGAAGGTGTGTTGCGGAAAATAAAGCCGCTTGTCATTGCGGCGACCCAATTTGCGCTCGGCGCATTGTGGAGCGCATTTCTGGTCTTCTACGGCAGAAGCGCTGTGGTCACCGCCTCGTGGCCGTTCCTGATCGTGCTGGGCGGCATCTTCATTGGAAATGAAATATTCAAGAAATACCATTCCCGGCTCGTGTTCACCTGCACGCTGCTGTTCTTCGCCCTGTTTTCCTACACCATATTCGTTGTGCCGATTTTCACCCGCAGCATGGGGCAGCGGATGTTTCTGTTGAGCGGTGCGATTGCCGTGATCGCATTCACGCTGCTGATTGCGGCACTGACCGTCATCGGACCGGTTCGCATCCTGCAATCCTGGAAAGGGATCGCGGGCGGCGCAATTGCCGTGCTCGTTGTGGTCAATGCATTTTATTTCGCGAACATTCTTCCACCATTGCCATTGGCGCTCACCAGCGCCGGAGTTTTCCATTCCGTCACCCGGGACGGCGCTGTGTATCGTGCAGTCGGCGAATCCAGGAATTGGATTTCGGTCCCCTGGGCGGAGCCGGTCGTTCATGTCAACACCGGTGAGTCGCTCTATCTGTACAGTTCCGTGTTTGCGCCGATTCAGCTTCGGACAAAGATCCTCCATATCTGGCAGCGTTATGACGACGCAGCGAAAGGATGGCGAACGCAGGCTGTCGTCAGCTATGCGATCACGGGGGGCAGGGAGGGCGGCTATCGAGGCTATTCCGTTAAATCGCTGCCGGCCTATGGACGCTGGCGGGTCAACATCGCCACTGCCGATGGGCTGTTGATCGGCCGGATCGCGTTCGCTGTCGCGCCCGTTTCACGCAGCGTGTCCCGGGTAGAGCAAGTCCTGAATTGAGTTTCGCCGAAGTGCGGCGTCAAAACGCAAAAGCGTAAATTCGTTCGTCCCCGGCGACGTATAGCCGGTCTGCGGTTGCTATCAGCGTCTGGAACCGGCGCAACCCTGTCATGGCTTCGGCTGGACCGCCGCCGGAAAACAGGGGTGTTCCGTTCACACCATTGAACCCGTGCAGCCGCCCATCTCCTTCCGCGCCGACAATCCATACAATCGGATTGAAATGGCCGTCCGTCGTCGTGACTATGGGAGACCCACGACCGTTAATGGCGCCGCACCAGGCCGTGCTTATTGCTGGTTTCGGATCGGCCACGATCCGTAATACCGTCAGGTCACCCCGGGAGGAACACTGCGAACCCGCGCCCTGAAAGGCAACGAACATCGCGCCCTGAACGGGAAAGGCCGCAGGAGAAGTGCGGATCGGGCCCGCAGCAACGGGCGCCATGACCAGCGCGCCGCCGATCCCGCCGAGATTGTCGCGATCAAGCAGATATGCGCGTGCATCCTTGTCGAGCGCCAGCACGAAGCGGCGTGTGCCAAGATCGAATGAAAGCGGATTGCTGCCGCCCAGATCGAGATCGCTCTGGTCGAGCGCATGCCAATCCACCGGTGCAAAATAGTCCTGCGGGCGCCCGGAGAACGACAGTTGTGGGGACAGGCGAATGACAGACTCGCCATCCGACCAATTCGATGCATCGAATGTGTTTCCGGTGGTGACGAACAATGACCTTCCGTCGCTGGCGATCCCACCGGGAGCCCAGATTCCGCCGCCTCTTGCAGCTGTAGACCAGGACACAACGTCCTTCGGATTTGTGATGGAGATTCCAACTACCCAGCCGCGATAATCTCCGCAATCGCCGAAATGACCGCCATACGGAACATAAACCCGGTTGCCAAAGATTGTGAGCGCACCGCGCTGGTTCTGGTCCTTTGAAACGAAGGTAGAACCTTTGGCAGCAAGCGCAGTCCCGATGTCGAGTGGCCATCCGGGCAGGCTGCTGCCGTTGGAAAGCGAAAGCGCAAATACTTCGTGGCGTGGACCGTCAGCACCCTGGATCGCCGCGTCGAGATAAATCGTTCCGTTGGCGTTATCGATTACCGGAGTGCCCGTGACGCCCAGGGGATCAATGTCGCCGCAAGACAGGTCCCCCCGCGATACCGGCCTTCCAAGACTGCGGCGCCAAACTTCACGACCGGTTTTCCCGTCGATTGCCTCTACCGTTTCATCTTCCGTCACCGCAATCAGGTTGCCTCCCCAGTAAAGCGGCTGGGCATAAACATGGCCCGGGAACCGTGCATGGAACGCGGCATCGATGTGCAAAGCGCGCGCGCGGTCAAACGTGATGCCGGGAATGATGAAGTTGCCGCTGCGCCCGGCATCATTGTGATAGGAGGTCACAACCTCTTCCGCAGAGCGTGCATCCCGAGCGGGCTCCAATCCCGAAGCGATTCCCAACAGCATCAGGAGCGCAAGCTGAAATCTGGACATCTCGCCTTCTCCCTGGCGGAACAGATCAGAACAGATAAAAGAAGCCGAGGTTCCGGCTTCGCGAAATTTTCCCGTCAATCAATCCGGGCCCTCGGGCGAGACTGTGTATCAGGCATTGATACGGCGCCGGTATCGGGCAATAAAGTCAACATGCCGGTTCAGTCCGGTTGGATGATTAGGAACTGGAGAGCGAGATCATGAATTCGCGACTGATCCTGGTGGCAGCGATTGTAATTTCGGCAGCGTTGTCGCGCCTGATTCCACACGCGCCCAACCTCACGCCCATGACAGCGGTCGCGCTTTTTGGCGGGGCATATATTGCCGATCGCAAGCTGGCATTTGTTCTCCCGCTCGCAGCCCTTCTATTGAGCGATACACTGCTCGGATTTTATGGCCCCGGTGAAATGCTGGCTGTTTATCTCAGCACGGCGCTTGTGGTCGCGCTCGGAATTGGCCTGAGCCAGAACCGCTCGGTTCTTCGAACCGGGTCCGCAGCCGTTGCCGGTTCCGTTATTTTCTTCCTGCTTACCAATCTTTCGGTGTGGGCGTTCGGGTCCATGTACCCCAAGACCGGTGCAGGGCTGATTGAGTGCTATGTGGCGGCGCTGCCGTTCTTCCGCAACACTTTCGCGGGTGACCTGCTATACACCACCGTGCTGTTCGGCAGTTTCGCACTACTTACGCGGAAATTGCCGGTTCTGCACGAACACGGGGTTCCCGCGCGCTAATTCAATGCCCAGGCGGCTGACACCGGACGACGTGGCGCTTTACGGGAGAGATGGTTTCCTCTCACCGGTTCGTCTTTTTTCCGAAACCGAAGCGGCGGGACTCAGGCAAGAGTTCGAGCAAATCGAGGCGTCCATGGGTGGCGCACTCAAGGGAATCGCGCGGACAAAGATCTATCTGCGGCAGCCTTTTGCGTACCGCCTCGCCACACATCCGGCGATTCTCGACATTGTCGAGGATCTGATTGGTCCCGACATCATGCTCTACCAAAACGCATGCTGGGTAAAGAATGCCGGCGAGGATAGCTATGTCAGCTGGCACCAGGACAATACCTATTTCGGCCATGAACCCTGCGAGGTGCTGAGCGTATGGCTCGCGCTTACGCCATCGCGCCCTGAAAGTGGCTCAATGCGTTTTCTCCCGGGCTCGCATAAACTGGGTTTACTCCCCGTGCACTACGAACCCAGAGACGAAAACCTGTTATCGAGCGGTCAAGTCGCAGAGTTCGACGCTTCTTCCTTCGTGTCGTTTTCAACGGCTCTTTCGCCCGGGGAGGCTTCTATCCATCACGCCTGGATGGTGCACGGATCGCCGCCGAACAGAAGCACGGACCGGCGGATCGGCGTAACCTTTGTTTATCATCCGCCGCATCTTCGCCAAATCGGCGCGGTGCGCACCAGCGCACTGCTTGTACGCGGTGAAGATCGCTACCGCCATTTCGATCATGAGCGGCCTCCTCAATCACCAGATGACGCGGAAACCATCGTGCGTCACGAGCGCGGGGCGGCGCTCTATCGGGCAAAAGCGCAGGAATTGGGCAATCGCAACATCGGACGGCTTGATCGGTAGGCCCCCGATGTGGCGTATCCGGAGGTTCATATTGGCTTTGGTTGCGGCGCTCGCCATATCCGGCGCCAAAGCAGAAAGTGCAGACGGATTCTACCGCGGCAGAACCGTTCAGATCATCGTCGGTTTCACTCCCGGCGGCGGCTATGACCTTTATGCCCGTGCGCTGGCGCGCCATATCGGGAAGCACATTCCAGGACTACCTTCGGTCGCGGTGCAGAACATGCCCGGCGCGGGGTCGCTGAAGGCAGCCAACTATCTTTACAATGTTGCGCCGAAAGACGGAACCGTGTTCGGGACGTTCGACCGCGGTTTGCCAATGGAAAGGCTGCTCGGACGTGTTGAGGGCGAAAATTTCGATGCGACAAACTTCACCTGGATCGGCAGCATTACCGACGAGCCGAGTGTGTGCGGTTTTTCGTCCCGTTCCGGAATCCGGAACTGGCAGGACATGAAATCGAAACCATTCAAGGTTGGTGGCGCTGGCGCGACAGCCGACGACCAGATTTATCCCACGGTGTTGAAAAACCTGTTCCATCTGCCGCTCCGGGTCGTCAGCGGGTATCCTGGCCGCGCAGAAGCCGTGCTGTCGATTCAGCGCGGCGAAATCGATGGGCTTTGCGGTTGGTCGTGGTCCAGTCTGCTCAGCCGGAACCGCATGCTGTATGAAAGCGGTCAGATCGTCGTAACTTTGCAGCTGGGCACTGTGAAAAGCCCGGACCTGCCGGATGTGCCGGTAATTGGAGATTTGACGACGGATCCGAAGCAAAAAGCGGCGCTGAAATTGATTTTTTCGCGACTTTTGCTCGCGCGCCCCTTTGCTGCGCCACCCGGGCTGAGCACCGGGCGCACACAAATCCTTCGCCGTGCATTCGATGCGACCATGCGGGATCCGGAATTCCTGGCCGAGATGAAGCGCATGGCGCTGGATGTGCGACCGCAATCTGGCGACAGGGTCACGCAGATTGTGAAGGAGCTTTACTCCTATCCTCGCGACGTGGCGGCCATCGCGGCGTCAGCGATGCGGTAAGCAGTGCCTGCCGCGGATTGGCGGCCGAAACTGCTTCAAAACCCCGATCATCGGCTGACTGGTCAACCTGCAAAGGCAGTGTTAGGGAATCCCGAACCTATTATCGGGAGTTCGGATGATGCGAACTCAAACCTTGGTATGCATCGCGGCGGCAGGCATGCTTCTCGGCGCAGTTCCCGGTCAGGCGCAGAATGCGCCCGATCATCCGTCAATCACGGTCGGCGGGCAAACCTACACACCTCGTTTGATCCTCGGACGGAATATGGGCACTCCTGAGGATCAGACCACGGCATTCCCGCCGCACAAAATTATCGGCAACATCTATTACGTCGGTACGCGGACGCTGAGCTCGTTTCTGATTGTGACGCCGGAGGGAAATATCCTGCTCGACAGCACCTACGAACGGAATGTCCCGACAATTGCGAAATCGGTCGCGCAACTCGGTTTCAAATTTACCGACATCAAGATCCTGCTTGGAAATCACGCTCATGCCGACCACCAGGAAGGCGACGCGGCGGTAAAACAGATGACGGGGGCTAAAGTCATCGCAATGGCCGAAGACGTTCAGGCTCTGCAGGCCATGAAACCCGGTAACAAGGAACACCCCATCGACCTGGTCATCCATGACGGCGCGACCGTGACGCTTGGCGGCACGACTCTGACAGCCCATCTCACGGCAGGGCACACAAGGGGATGCACTTCGTGGACCACCACGGCGCAGGAAGGGGGCAGAACCTATAACGTGCTCTTTGGCTGCAGCCTTCGCTCGCCCGCCATGATCACGCCTCCGGTACAGGCTGAATTCGAGCGCACCTTCAGCTTTGTACGGACCTTACCCTGTGACGTTCAGCTCGGCGACCATGGAGCGCAATACAACATGCAGGAAAAATACGCGAAGCTCAAAGAGGGCAGTCCCAACCCGTTCATTGATCCGAAAAGCTGCTTCCACGAGGCCGACGTCGAGGAGGCAATGTTCAAGGCCATTCTCGCGGAACAGAAAAAATCGTGATTCACTGGTGTTTTGCTGACTGCGATTTTTCTTCTTTCACTGCCGCGTGATATTTGCGTCGAATGTCGCGGAGGTCCACCGCAGGCTCCGGATAACGCAGTTTCAGATCCCGGAGACAATCGACAATGATCTGTGACACGACGAGATTGCGAAACCATTTGTGATTCGAGGGGATCACATACCATGGCGCACGATCGCCGCTTGTCGCGCTGATGGCATCCTCATAAGCCGACATATAGGCGTCCCAACGAGGACGTTCGGTGTAATCCGATTCTGAGATTTTCCAGTTGCGGTTTGGATCCTGAAGCCGTGCCGCGAATCTTTGAAGCTGTTCTTCCTTGCCGATGCACAGAAAGAATTTGAGTATCTGCGTATCGTTGTCTGCAAGCAGCTGTTCAAACTGAACAATGCGCGCGTAGCGTGCTTCCCAGACATGCTTCGTGATCGTCTGATGCACGCGCGGCGCGAGAACATCTTCATAATGAGAGCGATTGAAAACCGAAATATAACCTTTTCCTGGCGCGTGCGGGTGAATGCGCCAAAGGAAATCGTGTGCTGCCTCTTCGACAGTGGGAACTTTGAAGCCCGTTACAGTTACGCCCTGGGGATTGATGGCGCCGAGCACATGGCTGATCGTGCCATCCTTGCCACCGGCGTCCATGCCCTGAAGCACGATCAGAAGCGAGTATTTTTTTCCCGCCCATAGAATGGGCTGTAGCTCACCCAACTTCTTCCGGTTGTCTTCGATTTCATCCTTTGCGGAATCTGCCGATTCATGATGCGCCTTGAAGGACGGATCGATGTTTTTGAGCGAAAGCCGCTTTCCCGGTTCAACACGAAAGGATTCCCGATATTTCATGCGAGTTCCCGTGATTGGCTGCCAATCGACTGTACCACCCCAAAAAAAAGAGCGCGCCGGTTTTTGAACCAGGCGCGCTCCGGCGAAACTCGGGAAAACTAGGACTTTAAATCCGTCTTCTTTTCCGCGGCGGGGGCGGCTTTGACCTTATGCCCCTTCGCTCTCGCGGTCTTGATGTCCGGTTTCGCCTTGTCCGTTTTCACATCGGATTTTCCCGTTGTGACTATGGTTGCCGAGTCATGTGCTGCGACTGCGGGCGCCGCACCGGTTCCGGCATCGGCTGCAAATGCGAACCCCGGAGCAAGCATCGCGATTGCAAAAACTGCAGCTTTACCAATCATAAGCTTCTCCTTTTATGACCCCCCGATTAATTCGTGGGATCGAATATCCGGAGAGTAATTGTGCGGCACTGAACGCGTTCTGAACCGACTGCGGCGGAATTATGCAAGTTGCGGCACAATCTTGTTCCGCAGAATGTGATTGTGGACTAATGCCTCGTTTGGCGTCAGTCTTCGGCTTTCGCGAGTAACAACTGCAAATCGCCGGTTGCTGCTGATATTCCGCATAAGCTGCTGAAATGAAGGAGAAAATGAATGACCCAGATGAGTGATGCAAAGTCACGCAGGATGGCGCCACTGGCCACACCTGCCCATTTTTCATCCAATGCGGTTGCTGCAATGTCCGGTGCCCTGAATTTGCTGCTCGCCGATGTATTCGCCCTCTATCTCAAAACCAAAAATTTCCATTGGCACATGTCAGGCCCACATTTTCGGGATTATCACCTGCTTCTCGACGAGCAGAGCGATCAGATCTTCGCGATGTCCGACCCGATAGCCGAACGTGTGCGGAAGATCGGTGGAATGACCATCCGCTCCATCGGACAGATTGCGAAAATGCAGCGTGTGCTGGACAACGATGCCGACTACGTGACGCCGCTGGATATGCTGGCCGAATTGCGCGACGACAACGTCAATCTGGCGGCGAGTATGCGCGAAGTCCACGCGCTGTGCGATGAGAACGGAGACATCGCGACGGCCAGCCTGCTGGAGACCTGGGTGGATGAAACGGAACGCCGGAGCTGGTTCCTGTTCGAAGCATCCCGGCGGTCGGAGTCTGCGGGTTCCTGACCAGCCCGTTTGCCTTCTGCGCCTTTTAAGATTCACGTTATCGCGGTGATTTTCCGGCACATCAGGCGAAAGCCTGGCAGAAGGAACGCATGACATTTCAGGCGACATTGCTATTCTCCGGATATGCAGGCTCACCAGCCAAAATTGGAAGGGCACGACGATGGAACGAATGAAATCATCCGACTTCCCGCAGGAGGTCCTCAACCTTTTCGACCAGTATGTGCATGGCGGAATCAGCCGCCGGGCGTTCATTGACAAGGCACAGAAATTTGCGGTTGGCGGAATGACCGCAGCCGCGATGCTGGAAGCCTTACGGCCCAATTACGCCTGGGCAGTACAGGTTCCGGCAGATGACAAGAGAATTAGGGCCGAATACGTCACAATTCCCTCCCCGCAGGGTAATGGCAGTATCAAGGCCTATTTTGTTCGTCCCGCGAATACGACAGGTAAATTGCCCGTGGTGCTGGTCGTGCACGAAAATCGCGGAACTCAATCCCTACATTGAAGACGTGGCGCGCCGGCTTGCTGCAGCGAACTTCATTGCGCTCGCACCCGACGGGTTGACCTCGGTAGGCGGATATCCGGGGGACGACGAAAAGGGCGCTGCGATGTTCATGCAGGTCAATGCTCAGAAGATGCGGGAAGATTTCTTCGCCACGGCGAGATGGCTCAAGGATCGTCCGGAGAGCAATGGGAAGCTTGGCGCCGTTGGCTTCTGCTTCGGCGGTGGTGTTGTGAACCAGCTCGCCGTACGCTTCGGATCCGACCTGGCGGCGGCCGTGCCGTATTACGGCGGTCAGCCCACAGCAGCCGATGCGGCAAAAATTAAGGCACCACTTCTTGCCCATTATGGCGCCTTGGACAATCGCATCACTTCCGGTTGGAAAGCCTTCGATGCAGCGCTGACAAGCGCGGGGGTTCCGCACGAGGGGTATGTTTATGAAGGGGCCAATCACGGATTCCACAACGACACAACCCCGCGCTATGACGAAAAGGCTGCGAAGCAGTCGTGGGACCGCACGATCGCCTGGTTCAATAAATATCTGAGAGCCTGACCCGATCTTTGGAGTTGGGAAAACGGCAGGCGGCATGCCTGCCGTTTTCATTTCGCCGTACTTCCATCGCCATGGCTTGTCCGACGCCCCAGGAGGCGTAGAATTCCCCGTACATCAGCGCTCGGAGATCGCCAATGCGGAATGCCGCGCCTCGCAATCTCATCACGACGGCAATCGTCGGCATCGCGGTTTTGGCCGGTGTTCCTGTCAGTGGCGCCCAAGTGGGTGCCAATCCCGGTTTCGCGCCTGACTATATGACGGCATGGGTGCCATCCAGGCTTGCTGGCGACGATTTCCTTCCGCCCAAAAGCGGGCCCGGGCCGGTGGTGTCCGCGCCCGGCCATCCTTATTCGCCCAATCAGGGTACTGCGGGACAATCGACGTTCCGGGTCGCCGATCTGAACAACCCGATCCTGCAGCAGTGGGCCAAAGAACGGATGGCGAAAGCCAACCAGGAAGTGCTCGCAGGCAAAATTCCATTCACGGCGCGCGAGCGGTGCTGGCCAGGCGGGGTTCCTGATTTCGACATTTACGAGCGCGACCGGCCGGTGTTCTGGATTCAGACGCCGAAGGAAATAATCATCGTGAACGAACACGATGCGCAGACGCGCCACATCTACCTCGACGTGCCGCATTCGGACCATTTGAAGCCTTCCTGGTACGGAGAATCGGTGGGCCATTTCGAAGACGGGACGTTGGTTGTCGATACGATCGGATTGAACGACCGAACCTTCGTTGACAATTACCGCACCCCGCACACGACAAAATTGCATGTCGTGGAGCGGTTCAGTCTGCTCGATGGTGGCAGAACACTGCAGGCTGCCATCACAATCGACGATCCGGGGGCCTTCAACATGCCATGGTCCGCAGTGCAGCAATGGAACCGGCGGGAAGGCCGGCCCATAAGCGAGTTGATTTGCGCGGAAAACAACGCAGGGTATTTCAACTACGACGTGAAACCTGTTCCGACAGCCGCAACTTCCGATTTTTGAGATCAGCGCAGCGGCTTGTCTGACGCTCAGGCCGTTGCCTGCACCACGCCCTGTGATGCAACTCCTCGCGCTTTTCTGCCGGCGAGAAGCAGAATCCAAAGGCAGCCAAAGAACATCGGGATCGACACCAGCAAATACATTGTCCTCAACGGCCAATGCAGGGCAAGCATGGCGCCGGCAAAAAGCACGCTGATTATCGATCCGATGCGAGCAAATCCGTGCGCCCAGCTTACGCCGGTGGAGCGTATCGATGTCGGGTACAGTGTTGCAGCAAAAGCGGCAAGCGTGATCTGACTTCCGATATTGAAAAATCCGGCGGCGAAAATCGATGCGGAGAGCGGATAGAACTCACCGCCGGCGAAACCGATCAAAGAAATGCACATCCCGCCGCAGACGAATGCGATCGCAAGCACCCGATCGAAACCGAAAAGGTCGGATAGAAAACCCATAGTGATAATTCCGAGCATGCCGCCGAATTGCAGCGATGCGGCCGCGCGCAGTGCCTGCCCCGCCGGTAGTCCTGTTTCGGTGGTCAATGTCGGAAGCCAGTTATTGAGATAGTTCAGCGCAAGCAAATTCATGAAAAAGCTTAACCAGATCAGAATCGTCATCCCCGAGCGGCCATCGGTGAACAGCCGCCCCGGGCGCAGCCTGCGCGCGTCCTGCTCGCCCTCCCGGGGCAATCTGAATTCCGTACCGGGAGCGAACTCCAGATTCGGATTCATTCGGCGAAGGATCGCGGTGATTTCATCGTTGCGGCCGCGGACGGTCAGAAAGCGAATGGATTCCGGCAGCCAGAGCCAGAGAACTCCGGCCATCACCAATGTCATTATAGTGGCGGCATAGAACTGCGAGGTCCATCCAAACATCGGTATCAGATTCGAGGCAACGACGCCCCCGAGTGCCGATCCAACCGCATATCCACATCCCATCAGGGTGACCATTGTCCCTCGGCGCCGTGACGGGGCAAATTCATTCGCGATCACCACGCCAAGCGGAACAAGAGCGCCCAGGCCCAATCCGGCAAGAAAACGCAGGACCATCAATACTCCCAGCCGCGATGAGCCTGGAACAGCAGCGGAAATCGCGGGCACTTGCGTGACCAGCAAAGAAAACACCGCGACATAGCTCACGGTAGAAACGATCACCCGCTTGCGGCCAAACCGATCCGCCAATGGCCCGACAAAAATCGCACCGAGCGCAACGCCGACGATTCCCGCGGAAAAGACAGGACCCAAAGCGCCACGTCCGAGTCCCCAGTCCTTGCCAATTGCGGGCGCAACATAAGCAAGAGACTGGGTATCGACGCCGTCGAGGAACAGCGTGATCCATGCCATCAGGCCAATCACGAACTGGTAAAGGCTCAACTTCTGGTTGTCGATCACACCCGCAACATCAACCGTCCTGACCACGTCCGTCTCCCGGCTTCGGCCCGCATTTTGATCCTACACGATTTCCAGCACGTCATGCGAAACCAGGTTTGGCCCAACCGGAAAATTGCGTGATTGCAAGGCTGACCTAAGCCGGAACAAGCGCCACGGCAGGCATAACGGCAAAGAGGTCTTTCGCCTCCAGCGCCCCGTCCGACGGCGCATGTTCCCGACCGGTGAGGAGATCGCGCCAGCGGATTTGCAGAAATTCGTCCGGGATCGCGATTGTGCTGTCAGCCGCGAGAGCGGCGCGCTGAAAACGCACGGGGTGCCGCGCCACAACGGCGAGAACGGTTTCACCACTATAGCGCCGCAGAAAGGCGCAAATCTGCGCGGCGCCCTGTCCTTGCGCCGGAACGGGTTGGTAAGCGCCTGCACGGAAGAGCTCTTCGTGATCCCGGCGGTAATCCAGAAGTATTTTTATGATGGCAAGTTTGAATCGCGCGTCCTTCCATGAAGCAAAATACCGTTTCATCGCGGCGGAGCGATCGCGGACGAGATCTTCCGTGATTTCGTCGAGCAAGCGCACACGCTCCGCATAATCAACAGGGCGGCGGTTGTCGGGATCGACCATGCTGAAATCCCACAACTCGGTACCCTGATAGATGTCGGGAACGCCGGGCGTGGTCAGTTTAAGGACCGTCTGGATGGCTGTGTTGTGCGCGCCGAAGCGTGCGACCTCGACAACAAAAGGAAAAAAGACAGCAAAGAAATTTGCAGCAGCCGGGGGATCCATCGCGCCCGCGACGAAAGCGAGTAATGCCTCCTCATAGGTTTTGTCGGGTTCGGCCCAGCGCGACCGGAGCTTCGCTTCGCGAACCGATTTGATCATTGTGCTGCCGAGGCGATTCGTGTAGTCGCGCAGCGCCTCGCGATCCGAAACGCCGTCGAGCAGCTCAACCGGCCAGGTGCCGACGAGCAGCTGATAGAACAGATATTCGTCATCGCGATCGGGAGGACCGGTTCCTTCCACATCACCGCGTCGGGCGCGCAAAAGGCGGCTCCAAATTTGCACCTGCCTAATCCAATCATCGGGAATTTCGGACAAAACCGCGAGCCGGGCGCGCGCGTCTTCACCGTGCTTTGTGTCATGGGTCGCGGTGCCGAGCATCGCGTTTGGCCAAGTTCTCAAACGCTCTGCGTTGGCGCTGTGGAAGGCGGCGACGCTGATGCCGAACTCAGCCGGATTACCACCAACCTCGTTAAGGGCTATGAACCTGTTATAGCGGTAGAAAGCCGTATCCTCGACACCTTTGGCCATCACCGGCCCGCTATATTGCTGAAACCGCATGGCGCAGCGCAGAGCGGAACTGCGCTTGAAACCGCTTTTTGGTTTTGCCGTGAGATCACCGGATAGCAGATCGCGCAAAAATTCATAGACGCTTGGATCAATGTTGGTTTGCCTGCGACTGGCATGCGCGATCGCCCAGTCGAGATAACGGCGTTCTCCATCGGTCGCAGATGATTCTTCGTCCACATAAATGCGGTAGACCGGAAGGCAGGCGATCACTTCGCGCAGCGCGCGCGCAAGCACATGCCTCGTGAAATCCGCCGTCCGGGGATTTTGTCGCGCAACCCGGGCTGCGTGTCGGGCAAGCACGATAAGCTCGCTCGCCATTTCGTTTTCCATGATCCAAAGCTTCGAATTCGTGCACGACCTCGGAATATTCCTGCGCCGTCCCGATGAACTCCGCATAGGCCCGGGTGAAGGCCATTTCGCCGGCGGGCTCAATCAGGATTCCGAGCACGAGATTGGCAAAATCATAACCTGTTGTGCCCTGGACCGGCCAGTCCTCGCGAAGGCTTTCATGACGCGCCAGAATTTTTTCGACAACGCAGTAAAATTCGGGCACTTGCGATTTTTCCCGCAACCACATGAGATACCGACGGGGATCAAATAATCCATCGATATGGTCGATTCGCAGACCTGTCAGAACTCCTTCCCGGAGCAACCGGAAAACAAGCCTGTGGGTCCGGTCAAATACATCGGGCAGCTCCATTCGCAATCCGGCGAGGTCATTGATGTTGAAAAAACGCCGGTAGTTGATATCGTCCGCAGCGACGCGAAAATAGGAACTTCGCCAGTTTTGCGCGGCAATCAGCGCCTCCAGTTCCTTCCAGCTCGCAAGCGCACCGGGGCGGCCATTGAATCTCTGAACGGAAATGCCGATCTGCTCGCGTGCATCGCGATCCGCAGCCGCTAATGCCGCAAGCTGCTGCTTCAGTTCGGCCGCACGCAGCGCCATTTCCGGCCGCCATTCGGAAAGTCCCGCGAACGCATCCCCTAATCTTTCAGAGTCCCGGATGCGCATCTCCCAAAATCTGCTGATAGTGCAGCGGACAGACTGAAAGCTTGTGCGTGCCGTAAGCCCAAACCGCAAAACTGCCCTGTTCGGGATCGAACTTGAGTTTGAGACTTCCCTTCTCGAGTTCGGCGCCATACTGGCCGGCCAGAAATGGTACCAGCAGCTTACCCCGCAGGTATCGCGAATCCGGATCCCAATCGATATCGAACCAGCCCGCGTAATGCGAGTCCTGGCCCCACTCCAAAATGTCCAGCCAGATCGGATTGTCTGACCCTCCAACACCCATATGGTTCGGAACAAAGTCCAGAATCTGGCTCAGCCCGTTTGCGGCAAGGGCCTCCACCATGCTGCGGAAGCCAGGCTCCCCGCCCAATTCGGGGTTGAAGGAATCATGATCGACGATGTCATAGCCATGCGCGCTTCCGGGCCGCGACTTGAGATAGGGTGATGCATAAAGATGGCTCACGCCCAGTCGTGCGAGATATGAAGCGATCTCAGCAGCGTGCTCAAACGTGAAATCCCTATGGAATTGAATCCGGTAGGTCGCGCGCGGAACTCGCACCTGTTCGGCCTGGGTCATCGAAGCTGTCTATTCTCGCAACCAGTCGATTTCACGTAGGTCCCGGACCGGCATCACGCATGAGGGACAACACGCCTCGAAGCGGAATCGCGACCCAGTCCGGCCTGTTCGCCAATTCGTAATTAATTTCATAAAGCGCCTTTTCGAGAAGAAAGAATTTCAGCAGTAACCGCGCCTCCGAATGCTCTGCCGGAATGCTCCTCAGATTTCCCGCGGCAGCAAAATAGGATTCGACAAAGCTCCGCGATGCGCTGGACCGCCACCGATCAAGGTCTTCAACAATCTTCCGGAATTGTCCGGGCGATTTGTCACTCGGCACGTTCCGCGCCGCGCTGTCAGCCGCATATGACAGGGACCGCAGCACACCCGCCACATCCCGCAGCACGCAATTTTTAGCGCGCCGATCAGCCAGTGATCGCAGCGGTTCGCCTTCAAAATCCAGAATGACCGCGTCCTTGCCGGTAACGAGTACCTGCCCCAGGTGAAAATCGCCATGATGCCGCGTCTTGAAGAAGTGGCTGCGAAGTTTTGACAAAAATTGGATATGCGCCCGAAGATCGTTGCGGCGGTGGTCAAATTCGGCGGCAAGCCTCTGATTCTCGTCATCAGGGTCCGCGTACGCAGCGATACCCTGAAGCGCAAGTTCAGCCATGGCGAGTGCGCCCGATACCCAACTGTCCAGATCAGACTGCTCGACCAATTCCGGCTGAAACGCAGGATTCGGGCTGTCCGATGCAAAGGTGCGGTGCATTTCGGCGGTTCGCTGCGCCAGAACACGCAGCCAATCGGCCGTCTCATCCGGCGAAGTCTGCCGGCCAGAAGCCATTCCGTGCGCAAGCTGGTTCAAGATCCAGGACCAGCCATCACCCTGGTTGGCAACGAACTGCTGAAGCAACGACAATGCGTAACGTTCTCCGTCCGTCTGCCGCGCCAACTCGATCCAGCCCATGAGCCTTGGAGTGGCCGCAAATCCCGCCTGATCGAGAAAGCGGCTGATTTCGAGTTCCGGATGAACGCCGGCTTCCAGCTTGCGAAGTGCTTTGAGAACTGCACCGTCACCAATCTGTATCGAGGTATTCGATTGCTCCAGTTTGGGTCTGCGAAGTGTCGACGTTTGCGCATCAAACGCGATGCGGTGTTGCGTCCGGCCGGCAATCAGACTTCGTCCGGAGTCGGAGAAAGTGCTCGATCCCAGCTGAAATTCGAGCCAGGCGCGAACGAAACGATCCTCAGAAAAAGCCTCGATAACGGCAAATTTGGAATCACCATCGCCGATTTGGAAGGACGCTATGTTCCGATCCGCGTTCGGTGCATTCGCAGCTATGACGGCAAGCGGAACAAACATGAGCAGAGGAGTGGTTTTGGGCGGCGTTACTTGCCAAACCGCAATTGCCGCATCCAACCGGGTGCTTCGGAACGGAAGAAAATCTGCATTCTGGACTGATGGCCGCCCTGCATCCTTCGCCGGATACCAGCGCTGCCGCAGCAGGTAATCCGGCAGGCCGTTTTTGGCAGCGGTCTTTGCGGCATTCCAGAACGCATCATCCCGCATCTTGTTGGAACGGACCCTGATTCGAATCTTCAACTGGAGTTGCCGGTCCCCATTGGTGCAATCGCTGCGGCCATGAAATCCCGTTGTCGTCGGGCACAATCTCGAATCCGAAATGCTGCATGATGCGCAGAAGCTGCGTGGTGGCCTGTGCATCGGTTCCCAGGAAAGATCAGCGCGTGCTTTGAAACGCGTTGCGTGATCGGAGGTTGCCCCCGGGAACAAAGAACCTGGAACTTCGGACCATCTCCAAATAGCTGCTTTCTGGGGAACTTGTGTCCAGCAGATTGGATAATCCCGGAAAACTCAACCCAATGGATCGCCGTAAACCTCTTCCAGAACCACTTTAATGCTCAAAGCGAATGGAACGGCCAGGATGACACCGGAAATCCCAAACAGGACTGCGCCCGAAAGAAAACAAAACATCACCAAAACCGGCGAGACCCTCGCCGCCTTGCCCAGAACGATCGGACCAAGAATCTGGTCGATCGAAATTCGAAGCACCACCAGATAAACACTGAATGCCAGAATATTGGCAAAGCTTGTCGTCCGGTTCATGGCCGCCAGAGCACCCATCACGGCAGAAGCGGCTGGGCCGACCACGGGAATCGTCTCGAGGAGACCCGTCAGGATCGCCAGAATAACAGCGTGATCAAGGTGCAGAAAAAACCCAAGCCCGAAATAGGCAGCTATCACCGTGTAAAGCACCACGACGCCCACCCCTGTGAAGTAGCGCCGAAGCATGGCCGACAGAGCCGGAAGAATATCCTGTATCAGCGGTCGATGGCTCGGCGGCACGATCCAGACGAGGCCTCTGACAATGCGTGGGCCATCGGCGAGGAAATAGAACAGGAGCACCCAGCCAAGAAAAAGGTGAAAAACCCCGCAATCCCCGCGCTCGCTACGAGCAACAGTCGTCCGTTCTGCTGCAGAAAGTCGCGCAGACCATTGACCGCCATATCGGCAATTTGGGCGGGCGAAGTGGCACTTCCGAGGAATTGAATGGGACCATCGCCGAATAGCCTGGTCATCAATATTTCCAGTGTCTTCTGAAAATTTGCGATCAGTTGGGTGACCTCGGTGATCAGGGGCGGCACGGCAAGAATGCCGATCAAAGCACCCAATGCGGCGAGTGCTGCAAATACGATCGCGGACGCGAAAATGCGTGGAACATGCGCGCGCCGGTCAAGCCAATGGACAATCGGCGTACAAATGAATGCAACAATCGCGGATATGACGAATGGAAGCAGGATGATGCTGATTTTGTAAAGAAACAAAAACACCGCGATCGATGCGACCAGCATCATCACGAAAGCCTTGTCCACAGGCTCGGTGCGGCTAACTCCCGGGCGCTGGGAACCGGAAACAGGCGTGGGATCGTTCATGGGTAAATACGATCCTTCCAACGAACGCGGCCGGTTACACGCCGGATTACGCTATCAAAAGCTATTCCGATACCGACGGTGTAGGCCACTGGAAACAGCAATCCGTACCAGAACGGAATCCGGAAATATCGGGCACCGGCCAAATGCAGTCCGATCGCGGAGGCGGATGCCGGCAACACGATGCCCAGTCCGGCGCATGCCCAGATCGAGCCGGCACGGCAAGCCGAGAAATCCACCAATGGAAGCAGATAAGCCGCCCAGGCGAGAGTCACCGCCGCAAAAGCAGTGGTGATCGTCGACAGCGGTCCATCCAGCATATCCACCAGATTCTTGCCGATCCCCTGCCAAAGACTTTCCCACCCGGAGTACATCCGGGTTGAGATGAGTCTTTCACCCCCCATCAACAGGACCCTGAATCCGGCATTCTTCACCAGCCGCCCAAGAGCCACATCTTCGCTGATGATCCCCCGAACCGCAGCATGCCCACCAACTTGCTCATAGGCTGCTCGCCGCAAAAGCATGAATTGGCCTGTAACCGTCGCGTCACTAGAATCCGGCGACTGCCGCTGTGCCAGATCCTGGCGAAATCCCAGAAGGTAATGCCCGCACGGCAGGATCAACCGCTCTGCAAAGCTTTGCAGTTCATGCCGGGGCGAAAGTGACAGCAAAGCGAGATTGCGTTGAACTGCGGCTGCAATACCACTCGACAACAAGCACGATTCGGCGCGCATGTCCGCATCGATGAAGCACAGATATTCAGCATCGGCGCCAGCGGAGCGGGCCCCCACCCAACAGGCCTGGCATTTCCCCGTCCAGCCGGGTTCAAGGGTGGGGCTGTGGAGCAACGAGACTACGGAAAAACGGGCCGAAATATCGGAGACAATGACCGGCGTCTCGTCGGACGACCCGTCATCGACAACCAATATGGCAAGGCGATCATGTGGATATTCCTGGCCGAGAAGAGTCTTCAGGCATAGGGCGATATTTCGCGCTTCATTCCGTGCCGGAATAATGACCGCGACAAATGGCTGTTCATGCTTGCGATCTGCGGGAACGGGCGCCAACTCCTCAAGCAGTCCCCGCTGATGCAGTGCGCGAGCAATGAGCAACCAGACTGCCGCGGCAAATACCAAAGACGCGACGATTTCCATTGTTCCCCGTAATCGGGCATGCACCCGGAAAGCGACAGCGCGATCCAGCAGGGTCGCGCTGTTGCTTGCTTGATCCTACGCAGCCCGCGAACCGTCTCCGGGTCGCGCAACCGCGTTTGTGCGTTTATTCTGCCGGAACGCTGAAGGATTTGTAAGCTTCCTTGTGCTGCGGCTGAGTCATCAGCCAGCGATACAGACGCTCCGTCAGGTTGATCAGCACACGACGCACCCACGAAGGATGGCCGAAATGCGAGGCAAATTCCCGATTGATTTCAATGGCACGCCAATAGTTTACGTGCCATTCCTGGAAGGCTTCGCAGAGCGCCTGTTCCTGGCGGTGTTCGACATTCAGGAAGGCGCAGTCACAATGGGCGTCCACCCGGACGCGGCCCTCATCGAACTGGAAGCGATGGCGGCTCGGAATATGATGAAGTGAACCGCTGTTGAATTCAAACTGATCCGGGCTTGCGCGGAGCGCATGGATCATCGGACTGACATCGAGATACGTCATCGCAGACTCCGTTAGTTCACTTTCGGGATTCCGCACCGAACGCTTTTGCCGGATTCTGCTGGCGATTCTGTCCAAAACCGGGGTGGGGCGTGGTGGCGGGTTGCACATCCCTAAAGCTGTCATGGGGCGAAACGCTCAGTCTGCGACGAAAGTTCCGATTCCGGCCGGGTGCAGCAGAAGTTGCGAAGCGGAACTGCCAGCTTGCGGAGTTCCCGAGTTTAACCCACTCTTTCGCGGATAGCTGCGGAAAGGAATCCCGTGGACATCCTGCATGCCGCAGGCAATGCCCTGTTGATCATCATGGACCCTCACAGGCTTGGTTTCCTGTTCCTTGGGGTATCCATGGGCCTCTGTCTGGGCATCTTGCCAGGTATCGGCGGCGTCGCGGGGACAGCCCTCCTGCTGCCGTTCACATATGCGTTGGACGCGTCCACCGCCATGGCGCTTCTTCTGGGTCTCGGAGCGAGCACAACCACGGCCGATCCGATTTCCGCGATCGTGCTTGGCGCACCTGGACACGCGGCTTCTGCAGCGACAACGCTGGATGGGTATCCAATGACCCAGCGTGGCGAAGCAGGACGAGCTCTGGGCGCTTCTTACATGTCAGCCATGATGGGAGGTCTGTTTGGCGCGGCATTGATGGGGGCACTGCTTCCAATCGTCCGTCCCCTGATTCTGTTCATTGGATCGCCCGAACTTCTGTCGCTCGCGGTATTCGGGATCTCGATGGTTTCCGTTCTTTCGGGCAACACGCCGCTGCGCGGACTTACTTGCGCGTGTTTTGGCATGATGCTGGCCATGATCGGATCGGACCCGCAGACCGGCACTCTGCGCTGGACAATGGGGCAGCTCTATCTGTGGGAGGGCCTGCCGCTGGTTCCCTTGACGCTGGGAATTTATGCACTGCCTGAACTGTGTGATCTGCTGGTGGGCCGCACGTCCATTGTTGCAAAAAACAGGCATGTGGATACAAGAACCGGCCTCGTTCAGGGGATTCGAGACTGCACCACCAACTGGTTTCTGGTGCTGCGCTGTTCGGCGCTGGGCTCGTTCATGGGCATGATTCCGGGGATTGGCGCCTCGGTTATCGACTGGCTGTCATACGGGCATGCCCTGCGAACGGAAAAGGATGCCCAACGGACTTTTGGAACAGGTGATGTGCGGGGCGTAATTGCTGCGGAAAGCGCAACAAATTCGCGCGAGGGTGGCGCCCTGGTTCCCACGGTTGTATTCGGCGTGCCCTCCTCCGCGGGCATGGCCATTTTGCTTGGCGCGTTCCTGATCCACGGACTGGTTCCAGGGCCAGACATGGTGACCAAAAACCTGGATATTACCTATTCAATGGTCTGGAGCATCGCGATCGCGAATGTCCTCGGGTCCGGACTGTGCTTTCTTCTTTCAGGCCAGTTTGCGAAGCTGGCGACCCTGCGCTACACGCTCATACTGCCTTGCGTTTTGTGCCTGGTCTACATCGGCGCCTTTGAAGGCAAACGCGAATGGGGTGATCTGTACGCGCTGCTGTTTTTCGGCGTGTTGGGTTGGGCGCTGAAACACTTCAAATGGCCGCGACCGCCGCTCGTGCTCGGATTTATCCTGGGGGGAGTATTGGAACGCTACTTGTTCATTTCCATCCAGCGATACGGATCGGCATGGCTCAGCCGTCCTGTGGTGATCCTCATGTTTGGGCTGGCGGCGTTAAGTCTTTTCCGGCCCCTCCTTCAGGACGTGCGTGTCCATGGAGGCATCAGGGGAATGCTGTCAGGCTTTGGTCGGCCGCATCTGTCCTGGCAAAATCTCTTCCCCGTTTTTCTGCTTGCAATTTTCGGTGTCATGTTGAGTCAGGCCACGGAATGGAATCCCCTTGCGAGAATCATTCCGCTGATCGTTGGGACGGGAGCAGTACTGTTCTGCACGCTTGCGCTGATCAATGACGTGTTCAAACGCGGCGCCACCAGGCATGAAAGTCTGGACGACATGGCCCGCGCGCAGGTCGAACAGAAGATCCACATGGATATCAAGAGCAACGTCGCCCACCTTCCGTGGCAGAAGCTGCTTTTGCGCGGCAGCATCTTCTTCGGCTGGATGGTTGCCTTTCTGATATCGATGGCGACTATCGGCATCATCCCGACGGTGCCGCTTTTCATTCTCCTGTTCATGCGACTTGAAGGGCGCGAGCCGTGGCGTATAGCTTTGCCCATGGCCGTGGTGATGTGCGCATTCATCTATGTGCTGTTCGATCAATTGCTCGCCATTCCCTGGCCCCCAACTGTACTGGGCGATCTCCTGCCGGTGCTCCGCGGAGTCATTCCGAGCGTATAGGAAGTAAAGTGATTTCCGGCCTACTGCGCGGTCGTTGCCATCACCGCGTGTGTTTCGCGGACGATTTCTTTTGAAGTTGTGAGAACCTGGTGAACCGATCGCTGCACTTCTTCGCCCGAACTCGGCGTGATTTCCAATCTGAGCCGGCGTGCATCTTCCAGGAATTCCGGGTCCCTCATCGTTGCATCGAAGGCGCGGCGCAGGCTGTTTACGCGGTCGGCCGGTACGCTGGGAGGCGCTGCCAGGGGCCGGGCATTTTCGTTCGCAAGTGAAACGAATTGGGCGATCGCTTCCTTGCGCGGATCGCCTTTGATGACGTCCGACAGCAGTGGGACATCGGGAAGATCAGGCTCTTTGCGCGTTCCGAGTTGAATGATCAAATTGAACTTATGGTCACGGAGTTCGTTTGGGTTGATCGCTTTATAGCTCGCCCACATGTTGGCGCCACGGCCGTCCAGTTCACCACGCTCCATTGCGGCATTCATCTGTGCGGCCCCCTCATAGCCCCGAATGAGCTTGAATTTTGTTCCAGTCAACGCGTTTACAAGCAGGGGCAGAAGATCCGATTCGGCTCCCGCGCCAGTCGTACCCAGCGTAGCCTGCATGCGTTTTGCGTCGTTGAAGTTTCTTACCGGCGATTTGTACCATGTCAAAATAAGCACGTTGGATTTGACGAAATTTCCGACCCAGTTCAGGTCGTCAAGCGAAACTTGCAGACCCTTACCGCCAGTGGCCTGCGCAAAAAGAATTCCTTCGTTCGCAAGAGTCAGGAATGTCCCGTCTCTGGGTGCGATTCGGCCAGCGTAGTTTATGGCTGTCAGTCCACCGGCGCCCGGCTGATTGATGACGATAACACCGGGGTGGCCGGCCAGGTGTTTTCCGAAATGAGCCGCAAACGCGCGCAGATAGGTGTCGTAGCCGCCGCCCGGCGCGGCGTGCGTCGAGATCGAAATTGTCTTTCCGGCATAAAAATCTGCCGCGGCAACGGGCCATGCAAAAAGGGTGGACATGAATACACATGCTGCCACCACAGCTGTCAGCCGGATCACCACGATCGAAACCTTTTCCGGGCGCGTCTACTCGCTTACAATCACCCGTCCCATATTGAATCTCAAGGAGTTCGCAATGCCACTGCGTTCAGCCGTCCGAACCACCGTTTTCGGGGCGATGGTCGTTTTCGCGAGTTGCGCCGATGCGATAGAATCAGATTCAGTCACCGCGATCCCGGATTTTTCCGGGCTATGGGACCGCGGGAATGAGTCCTGGTTCCACGCAGTGCCAGGCGACAACGACGGTAAACCGCTTGTTCGGGTCAGTCCCAGCCAGCAGCAGGAGGCCGGCGATTATAACAATCCGATTCTGCAGCCATGGGTGCGAACAATCGTGAAGTCCAATGCAGAAAAGGAGTTGAAGGAGGAATATGTGCCGACGGCGCATGGCAGTTGCCGCCCATCAGGGGTTCCGGAAGTGCTTAATCTTCGGGAACCGGTCGAATTCCTGCAACAACCAGACAGGATCACCATTATTTATCAGCGCGATCATCAAATTCGCGAAATTTACCTGAACCGCAATCACCCGGAGAACCCGAAGCCCTCCTGGTACGGTGACTCGGTCGGTCATTATGAAGGAGACACTCTCGTGGTCGACACCGTCGGGTTAGCGGTCAAACCGCTCTCCGTCGTGGATGGTTTCGGAACACCGCACACAGACAAACTGCATGTCGTCGAACGCTACCGTGTGATCCGGGACGGCAGAGGCAAAGGTCTGGAGATCATATTTCGGGTTGAAGATCCGGGTGCTTTCACCATGCCCTGGAAGGGTATGGTCGTTTACCGCCCTGCGCGCGGTGGATGGGAAGAAATCGTTTGCGCAGAGAACAACCGCAGCTTTGGTGAGGGCTCACTTCTGGCTCAAATACCCGAGCAGTCCAAACCTGATTTTTGAGCTTGCCCCTCAGATCATGGACTCAATACGGATCGGCAATTCCCGTATACGTCTGCCGGTAGCGTGGTAGACGGCATTGGCTATGGCTGCGTTCATGCCCACGATACCCAGTTCGCCGACACCCTTCATCCCCAGGGAATTCACGATATCGTCGTTTTCGGGTACCAGGATCACCTCGGCCGAGGGCACGTCCGCGTTAACCGGAATCAGGTAATCGGAAAAATCTTTGTTGATGTAGCGTGCGTTCCGGCGATCGATTTCGCTTTCCTCGAAAAGCACCGACGAAACCCCCCAGATCATGCCTCCGAGCAACTGGCTGCGGGCTGTTACGGGATTGATGATTCTGCCGGCTGCAAATGCGCCCACAATCCGCGGCACGCGGATTTCCCGTGTCAGTTCATGGATTCGCACTTCGGCAAACTGGGCGCCGAAGGCGTAACGCGCATGCTTCTCGTCGTTTGCGAAGCTCGGTTGCCCGCGATAGAGTTTTTTAGGATCGTCCGGTCCGCATCCGTCCGGGACATTTTCCACATAGACTTCAATCATCCCCATAAGCGCGGGGGCCTGATTGCTGCCCGCGATGCGCCGCCTGACTTCATCGCAAGCTTTGGCAACCGCGTTGCAGACGCTTGAGGCATGGCTCGAGCCCGCGGCGAGCCCTGCCGCGGGAAGATCGCTGTTGCCCAGTTCGACCGTGATTTTCTCGGCCGGCAGGTTCAGTCTGTCAGACACAATCCCGGAAATGATCGTTTCGGTCCCGGTGCCGATTTCATGGGCTGCAATCGCAATGGTCGCGCTTCCCTGCGGATTGTAGGAAAGCCGGACATTGCTCGCGCCGATATTGGCGGGGTAAACCGCCGACGCGCAGCCCCATCCAATCAGCCACTCGCCCGCGCGCATCGACGACGGTTTGGGATCGCGAGTTCTCCATCCAAACACATCGGCAGCCCGATTAAAACACTCCATCAGTGAGCGACTGGTGAACGGCAGACCATCAATCGGATCAACTGCCGTATCATTGATTCGCCGCAGCTCGATCGGATCCATGTTGAGTGCGACGGCGAGCTCGTCCATGGCGCATTCCAGCGCAAACATGTAGGGCGTTTCCGGCGGCGCGCGCATAAACCCCGGCGTGTTCCGGTCCGCATGCACAATGTTGATGTGCGTGGCCACGTTGGGGCAGCCATACATTCGGGATGTCGTATCCGTCCCCGAGACATTGTAATTCGCCGGACGGGAGGTGACCTCCCATCCTTCATGCACGAGGGCCTCAAGATGGCCATCAGGAGCGGCCCCGATTTTGACCCTATGCCGGGTCTCAGCGCGGTATGTGGCGATGGTGAATCCCTGAGCACGGCTCGGTACCAGGCGAACCGGCCGATTCAGGCGTTTGGCCGCGAGCGCGATGAGCGCCGTTCGCGAAGTCGCCCCGCCGCGCGAACCAAAAGCGCCGCCGACAAAGCGCGATTCCACCAAGACGTCTTCGGCTCTGATCCCCAGCTGCCGCGCGACCGTGCCTCTCAGTCCGTGCACGAATTGAGAAGCCTCATGAATGATCAGCCTGTTTCCACTCCACAGGCACGTGGTGTCAAACAGTTCGATCGGATTATGGTGCTGTGCCGGTGTGGCGTAGTGAGCATCGACTTTGACGCTCGCGCCCGCATAAGCGTTGTCCGCATCTCCGGCGCGCGGATCCGTATGGTCCTTTTCGATGGAAGCGAGGGACTGCTCGACTACGCCGGGGCAGTCGAAGCCTGCGGCGGGAGTTTCGAATTCATAATCTACGCGCACCATGGCGGCGGCATGGCGAGCAGATTCATGGGATTCCGCGATTACGACCGCAATGATCTGGCCATCATGCCAAATTTTTTCCGATTCGAGCGTTGTGGTGGCGCCGCCTGAGGCACCCCCGGGATTCGGTTGCGTTTTGAAGCTGCCCCGCATGTTTTCGTGGGTGAGGATATCAATCACACCCGGAACCGCGCGCGCCTCGTCGAGGTGCATCGCTGTGAGACGTCCTTTGGCGATTGCACTGATCACCAGCCAGGCGTAGGCCGCATTCGAAACTGCAATGTCCGAGGGGTAAAGGGCCTGGCCAGTGACCTTGGCCCGTCCGTCCACCCGGGTTCGCGCTTTACCGATTGCCGCGGCCGCTTCAGCCATTCAGAACTCCATCGAGGCAGCGCTCAACAATGCGCGGGCGAGAGTCCGCTTACCCAGTTCGACCTTGTAACGATTTCCATTGCGCGGCATTACGGACGAAAAGGCAGCCCGCGCCGCTTCGTAGGCCTGATTGCGATCCAGCGGTTTCCCGGCCAGAACCGCCTCGGCTTCGACCGAACGCCACGGGACCGTCGCGACACCCCCCAGGGCGATCCTCGACTCCCTGACGATGCCCTCCTGAATATCGACGGCGACCGCGGCGGAAGACAACGCAAAATCGTAGGATTCGCGGTCGCGGATCTTGAGATAAAGCGAACGCCTCGTCCATGGGACGGCAGGGACGACAAATGCGGTGATCAATGCCCCGGGCGCAAGTCGCGTCTCCACATGCGGCGTATCGCCGGGTTCGCGATGCAGCTGCGCAAACGGAATGGTCAGCGCGCCGGAAGGCCCGAGTATCTCGACCGTCGCGTCCAATGCAATCAGGGCCTGCGCAAAGTCTCCGGGATAGGCCGCAATACAGTGCTCACTGACGCCGAGCACAGCGTGACGACGGTTCACCCCTTCCATGGCAGCGCAACCTGAGCCCGGTTCGCGCTTGTTGCATGAACGCCAACTGACATCGCGAAAATAAGGACAGCGGGTCCGTTGGAGAACATTTCCCGAAAGCGTCGCCATGTTCCGGAGTTGGGGACTGGCAGCAAACTGGAGCGATTGCGCAATGACGGGAAAATCGGTCCGAATGACCGGATGGTCGGCTGCGTCCGACATGAGGACCAGTCCGCCAAGGCGCAACTCTGCATCCTTGAGTTCAATCTCCGCGTGCCGGTTTGCGAGAGGTTTAATGTCGATGATGCGAGCCGGGCGCATCACATCGAGCTTCATCAGATCAATCAGCGTCGTACCGCCGGCGAGAAACTGCGTGGAAGCCTCGACCGCAGCGGTATCCAGCCGCGCAACCGCTGCTGCCGCGCCGACCGCATCGGCAGCATCACGTGCGCGAAGATAATGAAACGGACGCATTATTCACCTGCCATCTTCCCGCGCGCATGAACGATAGCCGCGACTATGTTTTGGTAGGCCCCACATCGGCACAGAACTCCGCTCATATATTCGCGAATCTCTGCTTCCTCTTTCGCATGCCCTTCGGCGACGCAGCCGATCGCCGCCAGGATTTGACCCGGCGTGCAGTAACCACACTGGAAGGCATCCTGCTCGATAAATGCCTGCTGCATCGGGTGCAGCGTGTCCGTGCCCGCAATCCCCTCGATGGTGACGATATCCGCACCGTCGGCGGCCACAGCCAAAGTCAGACAGGAGAGCACAGTCCGGCCATTCATCAGCACCGTACAGGCTCCGCATTGGCCGTGGTCACAGCCCTTCTTCGCACCCGTTAATCCGATTTTGTCCCGCAACAAATCGAGCAGCGTCGCACGAATATCCGTGCTCACCCGCCGGCGATGTCCATTGATCTCAAGTTCCACGATCGGCTCGGCGGCAGGAGCCCGGGACGGCACAATCGAGGTAAACCTGACGTCGAAAGGTGGGGCGCCACGGAAGTCATTGCCGCCGGGGCCCAATTCGTTATCCCGGGTCGCGTCCGTTGGTTTATCGTTCATGAGGACCGTTTCTGGTTTTGTGCATGTAAAACGCCGTAAGTGTGCAAAAGAGGCAGTCCTGGGGATCGAAACATGCCCGCATCGACCTCCGGGATAGAACGGGAGCACGCGGAAGAAATGACCAGTGTTCCCAATTTTCCAATGGTTTAGTATGCAGTTCAATGGGAAATCCGGCAAATATGTCGACGGATGATCTGCGTCACGCGCAGCAAATCGCGCACAGCGGTGATTTGTCGGGCGCGGCGCAGATCTGCAGGAACCGTCTCCATCGCGAACCTTCAAATTTTTTTGCTCTCCTGATGCTGGGTGGCATTGAGAGCGATCTGGGAAATTTCGCCGAGGCGGAGAAATTGCTCGAGCGCGCAAGCCGGATCAATCCGCGGTCGCCGGAGGCTCTTGGCAGCTATGGGAATGTCCTGATCGCGCGCGGGCGTATTGACGACGCCGTGCGGGTGCTTACCGAGGCGATCAGGTTGCAACCCCGCAACCCGGCTACTTACATCTATCGCGGTTTCGCACAGGCGCAGACTGGCGACCACAGGAAAGCGCTGGTCGATTTCAACTCCGCGGTCCAGCTTGCTCCCAATTGGGAATACGCATTGCACAACCGTGCCTGCGCGCTCATTGCGTTGTACCGCCACCGCGAGGCGCGTGCCGATGTCGAAAAACTACTCCGCCTCGCACCTGACAACCCGGCGGTACTGACAAATTATGGGCACGTTCTCACACGCGATGGCAAACACGAGCAGGCATTGCAAACCATTGATCGCGCATTGGCGTTAAAACCGGGCGATGCCGGACTTGAGATAACCAGAGCTGACATTCTCGTAGCGCTAAACCGGTATGATGAGGCGCTTCGGCTCTATGAACAAATCGCGCGGAGCCAGCCGGATAATCCCGCAATCCTTATCGGATGCGCCAATATCCTCATGGAACAGGGGCAGCGCGAAGGAGCCTTGGACTGGGTCGAAAAAGCGTTGAATGCAGACGCCACCTATGCGCCTGGGTGGGTCTTGCGGGCCAATCTGCTGCTCCACCTTGAGCGTTTTGAGGAGAGCTTCGCCGCATATGACCATGCGGTGGGGAATCAATCGCGATTATCCGGAAGCATCCTACCACCGGGGATCGATGATGCTTCTGCATGGGCGATATCTTGAAGGTTGGCGTGATTTCGAACGACGCTGGGATGTCGCCGATTGCGGCTTTACCCGCCCTGCATTAAAGGCACCTGTGTGGCACGGTGAACCGCTCAACGGACGCAGCATCGTAATTTATTCCGAACAGGGGCTCGGCGATGCGATCCAGTTCGTCCGTTTCCTTCCGCAGCTCCGTCAGATGGGCGCCCGCGTAACATTCCTTTGCCACGCAATGCTCATACGCCTGTTCCAGAACCTTGCAGGCATTGGCATCGAAGTCGTTGCTTCGTGCGAAGGCAGCCGTCCATTCGATTACCAATGCGCCCTGATGTCATTGCCGGAACGGTTCGGCACAACCCTCGAGACCATCCCCAGGTCTGTTCCGTATGTTTTTCCCGAAACCGCGCTGGTCGAAAAATGGCGCGAGCGCGTTGGATGCGGCGGCTTCAAAATAGGAATTTGCTGGCAGGGGAACCCAGCCGGACCGATCGATAAGGGCCGCTCGGTGCCGCTGGCCCGGTTCGCTTCGCTTGCCCGGATTCCCGGCGTGCGCCTGATTTCGTTGCAACGAACGCACGGACTGCAGCAACTCGACACCGTTCGGACAGAAATGCAGGTCGAAACGCTCGGTCAATTTGATGAAGGCAATAATGCTTTCATCGACACCGCCGCGGCCATGCAGAGCATGGATTTGATCATCAGTTCCGACACATCAGTAGCCCATCTCGCGGGCGCGCTGGGACGTCCTGTGTGGGTTCCCTTGAAACACATGCCCGACTGGCGCTGGATGCTCAAACGCATCGACAGTCCCTGGTATCCAACAATGCGATTGTTTCGTCAGCGCGCAAGGGACGACTGGGCCGGTGTATTTGTTGAAATCACTGCTGCCCTGCAGGAAGTGCTGTCACGAGCGTAGGCCTATGCGCCTTCAGGACTTGACCGCATTCCGCACCGGTGCTCCGGTGCAGCGATGGGTAGGTTGCTGCCGAAAATCCTGGTTCTTTTGGCCATTGCTGCCGTGGTTGCGGCGATCTTCGTTGTGGCCAGACGCAGCCCTCCGCCGCAGTCTGGCATCGTTTACATCAATCCTGATATCGGTTCTGCCACGCCCGCATCCGCACCAAATGCTGCTCCTTAGCGAAGAGGCGGAGATTCCTGTAAAAGTCGTGCTTCGACCGTAAGGGAGGGAGAAAACAAATGACCGATGATGGCCTTGCACGCCGCGGGTTTTTGAAGGGTGCCGGAGCCGCCGGGACGCTCGCAGCCGCCGCGCTGAGCGGGACGATTGCTCAGCCGGTGGAATCGCAGGCGGCGGCGGAAAACGCGTCGGGCGCCACGGAACCTTTTCTGACGCTCACTGCCGACGAAGCAGCCTTCTTCTCGGCTGTGTACGACACGATTATCCCGGCCGATGCGCTTTCTCCTTCAGGCACTGATTGCGGCCTCGTTACCTATACGGACCGGCAATTGGCAGGCGCCTGGGGCAACGGTGCGCGCATGTACCGGAACGGCCCGTTTTTTCCGTCAAAACCGGAATACGGATATCAACTTCCCCTGACCCCGCGGGAATATTTCGCGGCGGGTATTCGCTCTGCGAATGCCTGGTCTGAGAAGACATATGGCAGATCGTTTGACAGGCTTGCGCAGCCCGAACGGCAAACCGCCCTGACCGCAATGGAAAGCGGTACGGCGGAATTCGATCAGTTCGACTCCAGACCGTTTTTCGAAGCTTTGCTGCAGTCTGCAATGGAGGGATTTTTTGCCGACCCGATATATGGCGGCAATCGCAACAAGATTTCGTGGCGAATGGTCGGCTATCCCGGGCTGCCTGCAACATGGGCGTCGAAAGCCGAAGCTTACCGTGGCAAGAAGCTGAATATCGAGCCGCAGTCCATCGCCGATTTTTCCTGAGGGGCGGTCATCATGGCCAAACAGATGAAGCATGTTGACGCGGTTATGGTCGGAATGGGCTGGACCGGCAGCATCATGGCGCGCGAATTGACCAAAGCGGGGTTGTCCGTCGTCGGCCTCGAACGTGGCGCACACCGAATGCCCGGGGAAGATTTCACGCTTCCCGCGATCCGCGACGAGTTGAAATATCGGCTTCGGTTCGAACTGATGCTGGACAACGGTACCGAAACTCTCACCATGCGGCATACGGCGGACGAGACAGCCTTGCCTATGCGGCGCTGGGGCGCGTTTCCACTCGGCGATGGATTGGGCGGCGCGGGAACGCATTGGAATGGTGTGACCTGGCGGAACATTCCATCAGAATTCGTCCTGCGCTCCCATCTGGAAAACCGCTACGGCAGAAATGCAATTCCGGCAGATCTCACCGTGCAGGACTGGGGTGTCACATATGACGACCTGGAGCCCTGGTATGAAAGGTTTGAACGGCTGTGCGGCACATCCGGCAGGGCTGGAAACCTGAAGGGGCAAATCCGGGAAGGCGGCAATCCGTTCGAGGGACCGCGGCAGAACGAATATCCCAATGGACCGCTGATCATGTCACAGGCGGGGCTGATCTTCACCGATGCCGCGAAGAAACTTGGCTATCATCCGTTTCCGACGCCATCATCGAACAACAGCGCTGCCTACACCAATATCGAAGGCCAGACGCTCGGACAGTGCCAATACTGCGGCCATTGTGAGTATTTCGGCTGCGAATCCAATTCGAAGGCAAGCCCGAATGTCTGTATCATGCCGGTGCTGCTGCAGGACGCACGCTTCGAACTGCGTACACATGCTTATGTGCGCAATCTGATTTACGACAAGCCTGCGCGGAAAGTACGGGGCGTCGTTTATATTGACCGCCAGACGGGAGAAGAAATCGAACAACCGGCCGATCTTGTCGTTCTTTCCGCCTATCCATTTAATAATGTGCTTTTGCTGCTCACCGCCGGAATAGGGCAACCCTATGATCCGGCAACCGGCAACGGCGTAGTGGGCAAGAATTTCTGTCTGCAGGTCATGTCGGGCGTGCAGATTTTCGTTGAAGACGAGATCAATCCGTTCATCGGTACAGGAGTGAATCCTGCTGCCATCGACGATTTCCAGGGCGACAATTTTGACCATTCGGGTCTGGGATTTTTCGGCGGCGGATATTTGTATCCGTCGGTAAGCGGCGGGAGGCCAATTCAGGTGCGGGCGGTTCCAACAGGGACGCCACGCTGGGGCTCGGCGTGGAAAGCGGCTACTGCTGAATGGTACAATCACACTTTCCCGATTTCCGCACACGGAGCAAGTTACGCTTGGCGAACAAACTATCTCGATCTCGACCCGAATTATAAGGATGCAATCGGCCGCCCGCTGGTGCGCATGACATACAACTACACACCAAACGACCGTGCCATGTCGCTTTATCTCACGGACAAGGCGGTGGCGATTGCACGCGCGGCGAATGCGAAGATTATCGGTACGCCCAATCCGCGAACCGGCAATTTTGATAACATCACCGGCCAATCGTCGCACCATACCGGCGGCGCGATCATGGGCACCGACCCGAAGACCAGCGTGCTAAACCGGTATCTGCAGACCTGGGAGGCGAGCAATCTCTTCGTGATGGGCGGCGCGGCTTTCCCGCAAAATCCGGGATACAACCCCACCGGCACCATCGCGGCTTTGGCCTATTGGTCGGCCAACGCAATCACCACCCGCTATCTCAGGAGCCCCGGCCCGCTCGTCCCCGCATAAGGACCAAGCCACCAGGCCCGATATTGTCGCGTTCGGGTGCAGCGTACAGCATTCCAAGCAGCGCGCATGAGCCAACAAGCGCGGGAATTGCAAAGATCAGGAAAGTCGCGCGGAGCGGCAGGGTGGCGAGCAAGACACCGCCGAGATATGGACCAATTGAGCCGGCAAGGCGCCCGAAACTCGAGCCCCAGGACACACCGGTGGAGCGGATCGTGGTGGGATACAGAGTCGCGGCATAGGCGTTCAACGTGTTATTTGCGCCGATGAGAAACAGGCCCGTTGCAGCGATTGCTACGGACAACGCAATCGGCGCGCTGCCAACCGCGCCGATTGCGGCGATGCAGAATGCAAGCAGCGCATAAGCAATTACGAGAACTTTGCCATAGCCGACTTTATCGGCAATCGCGCCAAGCGAAAGCACGCCCCCGATACCGCCAAACTGAAACAAAGTCGTCATGAGCACCGATCGCTGCACCGGCAACCCCGCCATATTGACCGCGACCGGCAACCAATTGTTGAGCGTGTTCAGCAGCGCCAGAGTTACCAGATACACAGCCCACAGAAAGACCGTCATACCGGCACGGCCTTCGGCAAATAACTGCAGAGGTGCAAAACCTTCCCGCTTCGATCCGGCGGGACCAATAAATTCCGCATCCTCGGGGAAAGAGAAACCTGCATCGATCTGTTTAAGGATCGCTGTGATTTGCCGGGATTTTCCGGGCCGGGTTGCGAGAAAGCGTACGGACTCCGGCAAAAAAAAGAACAGGGCCGACGCGAGTATCAGAGGGACAATGCCGCCGAAATAAAATATCCCCTTCCAACCCAGATAAGGTATCAGTGCGGCTTCCAGCAATCCGCCGGACAATGCCCCAATGGCAAAACCGCACGCCATCGCGGCGATCATCCGGGCCCGGATGCGAGATGGCGCAAACTCATTTGCAATCACAAAGGTCAGGGGCAGGGCCGCGCCGAGTCCGAATCCCGTCAGAAGACGCCATAAGCGGAGTTGCTCAACCGATGTGAGAAATGCCGTGAAAAACGTCAGCACCCCAAACATCGCGACACACGCGATCATGACTTTTCGGCGGCCAAGCATATCGGCAAGCGGTCCCAGAAGGACCGAGCCCAGGCCGGTGCCTAAAGCGCCAAGCGCGAATACCGATCCAAGAGCCGACGGTGCAAAATGCCAGGTGGCGCGCATTGCCGGCGCGGCATAGGCAAGCGCTTGCGTGTCAAAACCGTCCAGAAACTGGACCATTCCGCACAGGGTGACGATTTTCAGCTGAAAAGCGCCAAACCGCTGCGATCCGATCAGTTTGTCAATGTCTATTCTGTCGACCATTTGCAGCTTTCCCGTGACCTTCTGCGCGTGCTGCCGGTATGATCGGCAGCATACCGAAGAAGCCGGATCTTGAAACCTTGTCCGCCCCGCTGAGCCGAAGATCTCTTGCACCCATCGCAGCGGGCTTCTGCATTGCGTGCGGGCGCGCAAACGCGACGGCGCCTCCATCTCCCTTCAATTATGTGGGCTCCGATCGTCAGGCATTTCTGGAAGCGGGAGCCCGGCGAGAAAGTCGCCTGACATTTTACTCATCGTTGATACCCAATCTGGGCCTGAGGGCGATCGTAGAGGCATTCGGGAAGAAATATCCTTTCATCGCGGCGGAGACCTGGCGCGGGACGGAAGTCAATATCGCGCAAAAGACTCTGGCAGAACTTCGTGCCGGCCCCCCGGTCGGCGATCTGCTGGAAGGCAGCGAACTCGCGCCGCTGTTCATGAAGAGCGGTCTGCTTCAGAACTTCACCACCCCGTTCGCAAATGACACGCCCGCCGAGTACAGGGACAAGACCGGCCTGACTGCGGCAACGCGATTCTCCTATTACGGAACGGCCTACAACACGCGCATTGTCCCGCCCGGAACGCAACCCAGGGCCTTTTCCGATCTATTGCTGCCCAAATGGAAAAACCGGTTGGCATGGAGGGTGGGCTCGGATTCCGGCGCACATATGTTTATTGCGAATATTCTCCTGACCATGGGCTACCCAAAGGGCGAAGCATTCCTGCGGGCGCTTGCTGCACAGAATGTCGTAGGGTTTTCGGGTAGCGCACAGGCTCTGATCGACCGCGTGATAGAAGGGGAATACGCCATTACCCTGACAACGGCAGAACATCTTCCGGTCATTGCTGCCGGAAAGGGAGCTCCGATCGCGGCTCAGCCATTGCAGCCGGTTCCGGCTACGGTCGCCAGCATCATGATTCCAAGAGGTACCCGACATCCGCATGCATCGATGCTGTTTATTGATTACATGCTTTCCTCCGAAGGCCAGACGGTCCTCCGAGACGCAGAATATTTTCCGGTGAACGCAAGAGTTCAGCCGCTGAAACAACTGCAGGCGGTCAGCCCACGGATTTCCGGATTAAAGGAAAACTTCATCACGGATTTAGTGCTCTACGACACTCATGCCAGCGTGGAAGCATTGCTGCGAAAATACTTCGTTTGAAGATCGGGCAGTTACACAGATAATGCGTAGCGCCGCGATACAGCAAAAAAACCGGTGCTCACGACGGTCATGATGGCCGTCCAGATGATGCCAAGTGCCGCAAGCTCCGGCGCCACCCCGTTTTGCCACATGTCAAACATAGCCACCGAAACAACCTGCGAATTTGGTCCGGAGAGCAGAAGTGGAATCGAAACAGCCTTCGAAACCATCAGAAACACAAAAAGCCAGCACGTGATCACGGCGGGTGCGGCAAGCGGCACTACGACCCTGAAAAACGTTGTCCCGGTCCGCGCACCCGATACAGCCGAAACTTCTTCCAGTTCGCGATTGATCTGCAAAATACCTGCATAGGAATAACGCATGCCGAAAGGCATGAACTGCACAACCGAAGCAAGTATGATCGACAGCAGTGTTCCATAGAGCGCCAGTGGAACATTCAGCACAAATTGCAGATAGGCAACCGCAAGCACGATCGCCGGAAACACCAAAGGAGCGCTTGCCAATTGGTCCAGCAGCCAGCCCCCCGGACGGCGGCGCACGGCGAGCCAGGCGGACATCGTCGTGAATGCCGCAACCAGGCTTGCCGTCGCAATCGCCAGCACAAAGGTGTTGACGACAGCGGACGTAAACGAGGTTTCAAAAAGAACCGTTCGGAAGTTGTCCATGGAAAAGCGGCTGAACGCAGCGGCATTCACACCGTCATAATACGGAACGAGCGCCACCCAAAGAGTGATCGCAACCGGGAAAAAGATAAGAACCAGAAACATTGCAACAAGAATGGCCGCCGCGAGCCAGCGCCAATATCCGATCGGAATTACACGCGGACGGAACCCCTTTCCGCCAATTGTCTGGTACTTTTCGGCGTGGCGGGAAAAATTGCCGTACAGACGCAGCAGAAGCGCCATGATGACAAGCATGATGACGGCAAACGCCGATGCCTCTCCATAATTGGGCGGGATTTCCAGCATTGTCTGGTAAATATCGTTTGTCATCACATGGACGCGGCCGGGTAATCCAACCAATGCGGGGGTTTCGAATGCCTCAAAAGCTCGAATAAAAACCAGAATCAGAAGCGCTGCGATTCCGGGAATTGCCAGTCGTAGCGTAATCCTGCGAAAGGTTTGTGCGATCCCGGCGCCGGAGATCATGGATGCTTCCTCGTAGGCCGCATCGGTGGCGCGGAATAGCGACGAAAGCAGCAGAAAACAAAGTGGCGTATATTCGATCCCCTGGATCAGGATCATGCCGCCGAGAGAATACACGTTGAACGGCGGGATCGCCGCGTGCGTGATCCACATCACGAACTGATTGACCGGACCGGTTTTGCCAAGCAGCAGAAGAAAGGCAATCGTGTAAAGCACGCTCGGTATTCCGAGCGATACGATCGACACGATCATTACCAATCCGCGCAAAGGCGTATCGGTCCGTTCGACAATCCAGGCCTGCGCGCCCCCAAGCAAGAGCGCGAGCAGCGCGGAACCGCCCGCATATGCGACGGAATTCACTATGACCGTTACCAGCCGGTCCGTTTCAAAGAGTTCGCCATAGTACCGCAATGTGATTGCGCCAAACGAGCCGTCGAAATTCGTCTCCTGCAAACTCGACCGAACGAGATAGATGACGGGCGGCAGTATGAGCAACGCGAGAACGAATATCAGAATCAGAACGAGCGGGGAGAATCTCGCCGGATGAACGGTTCGAACTGTCATATCCGCAGGCGTCTCTGTCACGTGGGACACTCGCATCCCTGGTGAATCTGTTTCATGCGGTCGGCCATATTCCGCGGTTTACGCGGGACTGCCGACGGCTCACTTGCGCATGAACTTCGGAATCACGTTGCCACGCCCGTCGTCCTCGAATGTGACCTGAACCGGCAGGTCGCACTGTACTTGCTGCCACGGCATACCGACGATGTTGGTCAACAGACGTGGCCCTTCGCGCAGTTCCACTATCCCGACAACATAGGGCAAATCGCCCTCGAACGCCGGATGGTACAGCCGGTGATACACGACAAAGCTGTAAATGCGCCCTTCGCCGGAGACCTGCCGCCAGCTAAAATCCGGTGAGAGGCAATGCCGGCAGCGTGCCGAAGGTGGAAACCAGAACTGACCGCACGACCGGCAATTTTGCAGGACAAGCTTCTTCTCTTTTGCGCCTTCCCAGAACTCAAGCGACTCAGCCGATGGTCGGGGTGCGGGCTTTGCGATGTGCGAATTATTCATCGCTTCAGTCCCGCTGCAGAATCAGGCTGGAATGGCAAACCTGATTTCCGCCGTGTCCCGAAACCAATGCGATCTCTGCGCCTTCGACCTGGCGCTCCGCCGGGTATTCGCGGCGGAGTTGCCGCACAGCTTCGACAATCTGCAGCATGCCTTCAACGTGAGCCTCCGAAAGCTGTCCACCCGACGTGTTGGCCGGAAGCCGTCCGCCAAGTCGAAGTGCGCCGCTGCGGACGAAGGGACCGCCTTCGCCTTTTTTACAGAAGCCGTAGTCTTCCAGTTGAACCAGAACCATGTAGGTGAAGCAGTCGTAGAGCTGAGCGGTATCCACATCCCCAGGACCAATTCCCGCCATATGGAAAGCTGCTTGACCGCTCCGGATGGCGGCTGTTCGAATCATGTTTTCGCCGGCGAACCAGCCGGTCAGGTTGTTATGGCTGCCAAATCCGCGGATCATCACCCGGTTTGATTTCATGTCACGGGCGCGTTCGGCCGAAGTCACAACCACCGCCCCTGCCCCATCGCTGCGCAGCGAGCAATCATGCAAACCGAATGGCGAGACGATTAGCCGGGCGTTGAAATAATCATCGAGGGACAGCGGCTTCCTGAGCTGAGCGTGCGGGTTTCTAACGGCATGTTCGCGAAACGCCATCGCGATTTCCGCGAAATCCTCGCGTGTGGTGCCAAACTCGTGCATATGGCGTTGTGCACCGAAAGCATGTGCCGCCACAGCGCCGAAATAGCCGTATTCGGGGCCAAATTCCTGATCATGTTGGGTATCTGGGCGCGTCTGATTTTTGATTCGCGCCTCCCTGGAAACGTGAGTGCGCGACCAGGCGTTACGGCCATATCCACAAATGACTGTCCGGGCCAGACCAGCTTCAATCGCCATCGCGGCGAGAATAACGGCGAGAATCTGGCTGGCTCCGCCATTATCCAGGGAAGTGGAAAAGCGCGCATTGATCCCCAGACGCTCGCCGATCTGCTGATGATGGCAGTAGGCGTCGTCCGGTCCGCGCGTAATCAGGCCGTCTACTTCAGCCAGACCGAGTCCTGCGTCGTTCAGTGCATTCGCAACCGCTTCCGAAAGAAGATCGAGGCTGGAAACGTCGGGGACTTGACCAATTCTGCTATGGCCGACGCCGACGATCGCGTAGCGGTTGCGAAGGCCGGTTTCGCCCACCATCACGATTCAGTGCCGCGCGATTGCCCTGCCAGGCGCGCGAGAATCTCGTCCGTGTGCTGCCCATAATCCGGAGCCACGCTGCGGATTTCTGCCGGCGTTTCGCTTAAACTCACGCCTCCTCCGACCAGTGAAACATGCCCGATCTTCGGATGGGGCAGCTCTCGTTTTAGCCCGAGATGTTTCACTTGCGGATCGGCAAACACTTCGTCCAGCGTATAAATAGGGGCACTGGGCACATCGAACTCGCGAAGCAGCCCAAGCCAGTGTTCTCTCTCCCGCGTTCGGAAGATTGCCGCAAGGGAGCCGTGCAGAACGCGGTAATTTTGCTGTCTGTCCTTTTTTGTTCTGAATAACGGATCGTCCTGCCACTCCGGACGTCCAGTCGCGAGAGTGAGGCCCTTCCAGAACTTTGCCGGCGAAGAGAGATGAATGACGAAGCCCCGGCCATTCAGATCGGTAAAAGCATAGACCTGGGCCGAACGGGCGCGCGTCTCGCGGGTTGGGCGGTTCCCCGTTTCAAAGAACCGGGCAGCGTTTTCTCCGAGAAATGCGATCGTGGCTGCAAGCAACGAGGTCTCCACCCGCTGACCGCGCCCCGTTTTTTCGCGTGCCATCAATGCGCCCAGCGTCCCGTACGCCGCCATCATCCCGGTGAGATGGTCCGAAAGTGAAATACCCATCGGCTCGGGATCGCCAGGATTCGTAAGAACGCTAAGCAAACCGCTCATCGCCTGCCCGACGGTGTCATAGCCAGCGCGTTCCGCATACGGTCCTGACGGTCCAAATCCGGTGATCGACACGTAAATCAGCCGGGGATTGACCTCTTTCAGGGAGGCATAGCCCAAACCCAGCCGGTCCATTGCGCCCGGGCGGTAATTCTCGATTAAAACGTCCGCGCGCATTGCAAGTGCGAATGCCGCGGATTGCCCCTCCTGCGTCTTCAGATCCAGGATTACGCTTTTTTTGTTACGGTTTACCGACCCAAATGTCGCGCTGTAATCGGCCGCGCCCCAGCCGCGAAATGGATCGCCTCCACCAGGCGATTCGATCTTGATCACTTCCGCGCCAAAATCCGCGAGCATCATTCCCGCGTAGGGTCCGCTGACATAATTGGCGAATTCGAGGATGACGATTTCTGTTAAGGGCTGCATTCTTGACCTTGGCCCGGCACAAGTAACCAGCGGGACAGCAAGCCCAATAAAGGCTCGCGGGGAGACGAAGCAGTCTTCGCCTCCCCGGCCCACACGACAGAAACCATTGAAGATTCACCCGGCTTGCGATTGGCATCGCCGTTCGGGAAACAACTCCGATTGCACTGTTCTCCGGAACAGGCAATTAGCATCAGTACGAGGTGCCCACCGGAACAGCCGGTGGGCACTGAAACTTACTTCCGATCAGTTCCCGCCGCCGCCGGCGTTGGCGTTGGCGGCCCCGTTCGGGTTGCCCTTCGTCGAGCCATCGGGAAGTGTCACAGCCATGAACTGGCCACCATGCGTGCCATCCTTAAGCGGATGAATGACGGCCGTCACTTTCATGCCGGGGGTGAGGGTCTTTGGGATCCAGCCCTGACGTGCCAGACCACCGGGGGCGCCCATTTCGATGGCCCACTGTTCACCATTGACGTTCATCAGAATCCAGCTATGCGGATTTGTCCACTGGAATTCTTTCACCGTGCCTTCGAGCGTCACCTTCTTTTCGGCGTCGAACATGGCAAAGGAATGGTGCGCAAGAGCGGGGATCGAGTACATCGCGATCGCTGCCCCTGCGAGACCAAGTGCTCTTAACTTCATCTGCGTCTCCTCGTCGTGCGGCTTCCACCAGATCGTTCGGCGACAGAACGATTCCGCGCCGATCACGATTTCGATATGGCAGAAATATAACACCAGCCTGTGGTGAAAAAAAGAGGCGGTCGGGGGCGCTCTCTACCCGTAATGGTCGGAAAGAAGGGAAGAGGAAAAAGCAAGCACCATCTTGCCGCATGGGCCGGATCGGGAGCAAAATGCTGCCGGTTGGGATATTTCAGGGGCAGGGCGTCAAGCGCATCGGCACATGGTGGCACATTTTGATCAATCGGGTTATCGGTCCGCGCCCGGACCACAGCGCGCGACCGTAAAATGGTTTAATTCAACGAAGGGATTTGGGTTTGTGACATTGGAAGATGGCTCGGACGCGTTTTGTCACGCGTCCGCCCTGGCCAGTCTTCCGTCCCCTGATCTGCCGCAGGGCGCCACCGTTTTGTGCGACGTCGCACAGGGTCAACGCGGGATGCAGGTCACCCACGTTCACCGGGTCGATGCTCCGCAAGGGGATTCACAACCGGTTCGGCCCGGTCCCCGCCCGCAGCGAGGATCGCGTGACGCGTCGGGCGCAATGGGCGAAGGGCACGTGAAGTTTTTTAATGAACAAAAGGGCTTCGGGTTTGTCGTTCCGGAATCCGGGGGCGCCGATGTGTATGTCCATGCCAGCGCGCTCAGGCGCTCCGGCCTGTCCAGCCTGGTACCCGAACAGAAAGTGCGCTTTTCAACCCGTCAGGGCATGAAGGGCGTCGAGGTGGATCGCATCGAACTGGCTTAGCCAGTTCCAGCGGTCAATCACCTCCCTACTCTGCGGCGCCTGCAATCCGGGGGGCCGGTTCCTGGCGTACGCCGCGCAGATTTTCCGGATCTCCTTCAACAGCCTGCAGCCGCTCTCGGACCTCGGCGGCCTCTTTTTGGCGGTTCCACATCGCAGCATAAGCGCCGCTCCGCGCGACCAACTCTGCGTGCCTGCCTCGTTCCACAATTCTGCCCTTGTCCAGGACGAGAATTTCGTCTGCATCAATGATGGTCGATAGCCTATGGGCGATCACCAGCGTTGTGCGGTTGGCGGAAACGAGCTTGAGCGATGACTGGATTTCCCGCTCCGTATGCGTATCGAGAGCCGAGGTTGCCTCATCCAGCAACAGGATCGGCGGATTCTTGAGCAGAGTTCGCGCGATTGCCACGCGTTGCTTCTCCCCGCCGGACAATTTCAGTCCACGCTCTCCGACCGTACTTTCATATCCGGCGGGAAGTTCCCGGATAATGGGATCGATCTGCGCCAGGCGCGCGGCCTCCAGCACTTCATCGTCGCTCGCACCGATCCGGCCGTAGGCGATATTGTACCGGATGGTGTCGTTGAACAGAACGGTATCCTGCGGCACGATCCCAATCGCCGCGCGAAGCGAGTCCTGCTTCACATCCCGGATATCCTGTCCGTCGATGGTCACATTCCCCGACTGGATGTCGTAAAACCGGTACAGAATCCGTGAGATCGTCGACTTGCCGGCGCCAGTCGGGCCGACCACCGCCACAGTCTTGCCTGCGGGTACTCGAAAACTGATGCCCTTGAGAATCGTGCGATCCGGCTCATATGCGAACACGACATTGTCGAAACGAATCTCGCCGTTGATCACCTGCAGCGGTTTGGCGCCGGGCTTGTCCTGGACCTCCTGCGGCCGGTTCAGGAGCGCGAACATGGTTTCCATGTCGATGAGACCCTGCGAAATGTCGCGATAGACGGTGCCCAGGAGATTCAGCGGAATGAAAAGCTGGATCAGAAGCCCGTTTGCCATCACCAGATCGCCGATCGTCAGATTCCCGTCCTTCACACCAATCGCGGCAAGTGCCATCACGGCGACAAGTCCCAGGGAGGCAATGACGCCCTGCCCCGTGTTCAATACTGAAAGCGAAGTCTGTGTGATGATGGAGGCGCGCGCATATTTCTCCATCGACGGATCGAAACGCGCCTCTTCGTGCGCCTCGGCGTTGAAATACTTCACCGTCTCGTAATTCAGCAGACTGTCAACCGCCTTGGTGTTGGCTTCATTGTCGGAATCGTTCATGGCCCGGCGGATATGCATGCGCCAGCGGGTCACCATGAAAGTGAACTGCATATAAGCCGCAATCATCAGCGCAGTCGCGAGGACGAACCACGCATTCAGCCGCCACAGCATCAGTGCACAGATGAATATCAGCTGCAGGATCGTGGGAAAAATATTGAAAATCGCCAGCGTCAGCAGGCGATCGATCGCCTTGGTTCCCCGATCGATGATGCGTGACAGGCCGCCGGTTCTGCGCTCCAGATGAAACCGGAGCGAAAGCGCATGCAGATGATGGAATGTTTCAACCGCTATGACGCGCAGCGCGTGGTAGCAAACCTTGGCGAAAACCCCGTCGCGCAACTGCGCGAGCGCCTGCATCAGAATGCGCGCGATCCCGTAGGCCGCAATCAGCGCAAGCGGGACCGCGATCGCAATATCCTGTGGCCGCCCTTGTAGGCGATCGACAGCAAGCCCGAAGAAATACGGCGAGATCACCGTAACGACCGGTGCAAGGACGAGGAACACGATCGAGACCACGACACGCCATTTCAGGTCTGGACGCCCGGGCGGCCAAAGATAGGGCATCAACCTGATCAGCGGCTGAAAGCTCGGGGGGGCGTTGCTGTAGCCGGCATCCTTCAGCGATCTGCCGCCATAACCATAAGAAGACATCGGCTTTTCCCAATCCTGCCTTTCGGAACCACAGGGCCGTTACCGGGGTTTCTCTTTAGAGGGCCAGGCGCCCTTTGATGTCAATTATGAAACCAATTCCCGCCATAATTTGGCGTGATTCGGGCGAGTAAGGTTAGAAATGAAAAAGATTTCTCGACCCCAAAATTTCTTGCGGCCGACGATTTGCGTGTTTTGTGGTTCCTCTCACGGAGCCGATCCCGTCTATACGAAAGCGGCGCAGCAATTCGGGGATTTGATGGTCAAAGCCGGTTTCGACCTCGTCTTCGGGGGTGGCGGGGTGGGTCTGATGGGTGAAGTTGCGCTTTCGGTTTCCAGAGCCGGGGGCCGCATTCTTGGCATAATCCCGACTTTCCTCCGTCACGTCGAACCGCCGCTCCGGGTGGCTTCGGAAATCGTCGTAACCGAAAGCATGAACGACCGAAAAGCACGGATGTTCGCCGCCGCGGACGGTTTCGCCGTGCTGCCTGGCGGACTGGGAACTCTCGATGAGTTCGCCGAAGCTTTTACGGGTGCGCAGTTGGGGTTGCACTCGAAACCGATCGTGCTGGTGAACATCAAAGGCTATTTCGCGCCACTGGTGGGCCTTATCGAGCATTTCGTGGCCGAGGGCTTTGCGGGAGCGCATGTGACGGAGATTTATCATCTCGCCCCTACCGTCGAAGATGCGATTGCGATTTTTTCGGCCGACCGGGCGGCACGAAAATCGCGACCTGCACTCATTACGGCGGTGGAATAGATCCGGCCGGCGCGCGGTCGCGGTAAAGCTTGAAGCAGATTGAATCAGATAGAGCCTCGAACGAGGCATCCATTATGTTCTCCGATACACCGACCGTGGACCAGCGATTTCCGCTGCCATCGGCGCTTTCGATCATCACCCGCGTAACGGCTTCGGTACCGCCGGTCAGGATACGCACCTTGTAATCGACAAGCCGCAGATCCTGCAGATATGACGAGTAGCGTCCGAGGTCCTTGCGCAGAGCATGATCCAGCGCATTCACCGGGCCATTGCCGGTTGCGACATTATGAAAGGTCTCGCCGCCGGCGTTCACCTTCACGACTGCCTCCGACACCGTGACGAGATCCCCAATTGCGTTGTGCCGACGCTCGACCATGACGCGAAAACTTTCAACCGCAAAATAAGAGGGCACCTGGCCCAGAGCCCTGCGCGCCAAAAGCTCGAATGAAGCTTCTGCGCCGTCATAGGCGTAACCGAGGAATTCCCGGCTCTTTACGGCGTCCAGCAGTCGGGCAACTCTTTTATCGGATGCCTCAACTTCAATGCCGAGCGACGCGAGCCGCGCAAGTATGGTTGACCGCCCGGCCTGATCCGACACCAGTATGTGCCGGCGGTTTCCGACCGATTCCGGCGGCACATGTTCATATGTTCGCGGATCCTTCTGCACGGCGGACACGTGCAAACCGCCCTTATGCGCAAAAGCCGAGGGGCCGACATAGGCAGCGTGGCGATTCGGCGCGCGATTGAGGATTTCGTCCAACAGTCGCGAAATGGACGTCAGCCGCTGCAGCGCCTCCCGACTGACGCCGGTCTCGAATTGCGAGAAATAAGGCTCCTTCAGTATGAGGGTCGCCAAAATCGAACATAAATTGGCATTCCCGCAGCGCTCGCCGAGCCCGTTCAGTGTCCCCTGAATATGCCGGGCGCCCGCGCGCAACGCTGCGAGACTGACCGCGACCGCCTGCTCCGTGTCGTTGTGCGCGTGAATTCCCAATTGGGCCGCTGAAAACCGCGCTCTCACATCAGAAACAATGCGATAGATGTCCTCCGGCAATGTCCCGCCATTCGTGTCGCACAGCACGAGGCATTTTGCGCCGGCATCATCGGCTGCTTTCAACGCGGCCAAAGCGTATTCCGGATTGGCGCGATAACCGTCAAAGAAATGCTCTGCGTCAAACAGTACTTCGCGATTGCCCGATGCAAAGGCAATCGATTCGGCGATGTTGTCGAGGTTCTCGCTCCGGGGGATGCCCATGGCGACATCGACCTGATAATCCCATGTCTTGCCCACGAGACACAAAGCCGGCGCGCGCGAGGACAGCAGCGATGCAAGTCCGGGATCATTCGCGGCGCTGCGTCCGGAGCGCTTGGTCATCCCAAAAGCCGTAAAGCGTGCATGCAGCAGGCGTGGCGGATCCGCGAAAAAAGCATCATCAGTAGGATTTGCGCCAGGCCAGCCGCCTTCGACATAATCGATCCCGAGTTGGTCGAGAGCTTCAGCGATGCTGCGCTTGTCTTCCACTGAAAAATCGACGCCCTGCGTCTGCGCTCCATCACGCAGGGTGGTGTCGTAGAGCGTCACACGTTCTTTCACCGCTTCACCTCCCAGGTGGTGCCACCCGGCAGGTCCTTGAGAAGAATTCCCTTCTTCAGGAGAGCATCACGAATCCGGTCAGCCTCGGCAAAATTCCGCGACTTTCGGGCGCGCTCCCGATCCGCAATGGCATCGGCAATAACCACCGGGTCGACAGGCGGTTTTGAGGAAATCCTGTCCTGTACCCCCGGAAAATCCAAGCAGGCCCAAACCGCCGGCAAGTTCCGTGTCCTTCGCCTTGTGCAGTTCAGAAATCGCCAGGGGCGTGTTGAGATCGTCGCATAAGGCGGAGAGAAAATCCGGCCCCACCGCGGTTGCGAGAATTGGCTCGGCTATTCCGTAAAACCGCTCCAGAGTCGACCAGCTTTCCTTCATACCCTGGAAGGTCCAATCCATCGGCTGCCGGTAATGGGTCCGTAGCATATTGAACCGAAGCACTTCTCCCGGCCAATCCTTCCGCAGATCCCGGATGGTAAGGAAATTGCCCAAACTCTTGGACATTTTTTCGCCTTCTACCTGAAGGAAGCCGTTATGCATCCAGATTTGCGCCGGCGGCTTGCCTCCATGCGCGCTCTCGGACTGCGCGATTTCATTCTCGTGATGCGGAAATACCAGATCGATACCTCCACCATGAATGTCGAATGATTCGCCCAACAGCGCCTCCGACATTGCCGAACACTCAATGTGCCAACCCGGGCGGCCGCGGCCCCATGGTGACTCCCAACCGGGTTGCCCGGCGGATGACGGCTTCCACAGGACAAAGTCCATCGGATTCCTTTTGTATGGGGCCACGTCAACGCGGGCGCCCGCAATCATTTCGTCCAGCGAACGGCGAGCGAGCTTTCCGTAATCCGGTTTCGAAGAGACCTCGAACAATACGTGGCCTTCGGCTTCATATGCATGGCCGCCTAAAATCAGAGTTCGAATCATTGCGACCATGGGGTGGACATACGCGGTGGCGCGCGGCTCGTGTGTCGGGCTAAGGCATGCCAGCGCCGCAACATCATCATGAAACTGTCTTGTGGTTCGTAGCGTCAGTTCCGATACGGCGACACCCTCGTCCCCGGCACGCAACATGATCTTGTCATCAACATCGGTGATATTGCGCACATAGGTGACATGCGCGTCGCCATACAGGTAGCGCAGCAGCCTGAAAAGCACGTCGAACACAATCATCGGGCGCGCATTGCCGATATGTGCGAAATCATAGACGGTCGGACCACAGACATAGATTCGAACATTTGCCGCATCGAGCGGTCGAAATTCGTCCCTGCTTCGCGACAGCGTGTTGTAAAGGCGCAGTTTCATGCCAGGGTCATAACCCGTCAGCGCGCATTGCGGAACGCATTCGTAATCGGATAGCGCCTGTCCCGGCCAAAATTCCTCGCGCTCAGCTTTACGCCTGGCGCCGCCTGCCGGCGTTTGTATTCCGCGGAATAGAGCAACTGCTCGACCCGCCTTACCGTCTCGCGATCAAAGCCGCGGGCGACAACCTCCTCGAAACCCATCTCTCCTTCGACCAGACATTCGAGAATTCCGTCAAGGACGGCGTAGGGCGGCAATAAATCTTCATCCTTCTGACCGCTGCGAAGCTCAGCCGTGGGAGCTTTTGTGATGACTCGCTCTGTCATCACCGGCCCCGCGGGCCCAAGACAGTTGGAAGGCCGATGGGCGTTTCGCCAGCGCGATACCGCAAATACCTGGGTTTTGTAGAGGTCCTTCAGGACGTTGTAGCCGCCGCACATATCGCCATACAGCGTTGCGTAGCCGACGGACATTTCGGACTTGTTTCCTGTCGTCAGCACCATGGGGCCGAACTTGTTGGAAATGGCCATTAAAATCACGCCGCGCACCCGCGATTGAATATTCTCTTCCGCGATGTCGGGCGTCCGTCCGGCAAACAATGGACCGAGAATGCCGCCAAACGCGCCAACCGGCGGCTCGATGGGAATTCGCTCCAATCGGACATCGAGGAGCATGGCTACCTGTTCGGCATCTTCGACACTCTCGGCCGAGGTGTATCGGGACGGCATCAGCACACACCGGACCCGATCGCGTCCAAGCGCGTCCACCGCCACAGCTGCGGTAAGCGCCGAATCAACGCCTCCGGACAATCCGATCACCACGCCGGGAAATCGGTTCTTCTCGACATAATCCTTCAGGCCGAGCACCATCCCGCAGTAGAGCGCCTGGTCCTGGTCCTGGATTTCGGCCACCTCGCCGGATGCACAGAACCAGCCGTGTTCCCCGCGAATCCAATTTGTAACAACGACGGCTTCTTCCCAATCAGGCAGTTGGAGTGCCAGGCGGCGATCCGCGTTGATGACGAATGATGCACCATCGAAGACAAGCTCGTCCTGACCTCCGATCTGGTTCAGGTAAACAAGCGGCAAACCGGTCTCGACAACGCGGGCGATCGTGACATTCAGGCGATGGTCGCGTTTTCGCGCGTCAAACGGCGAACCATTGGGCACCAGAAGCATCTCGGCGCCAGTCTCGCAGAGACATTCCGACACATCCGATCCCCAGATGTCTTCACAGATCGGTACGCCCACCCGGATTCCACGGATGTTCAGCGGTCCGGGCATTGGTCCCGGCGCGAAAACGCGTTTTTCGTCGAAGACGCCATAATTCGGCAGATTGTTTTTCAGCGAGATGGCCTGAACAGCGCCACCATCGAGCAATGCCATAGCGTTGAATAGCGCGCCCTCCTTTCTCCATGGCGCCCCAATCAGCACCGCAGGTCCGCCATCAGCGGTGTCCCCGGCAAGTTGCTCCACGGCGGCCATCGCAGCAGCATGGAAAGCCGGTTTGAGAACCAGATCCTCGGGTGGGTAGCCGGCTATGAACAATTCGCTGAACAACACCAGCTCGGCACCACCCTGCCTCGCAGTTTCGCGTGCCTTTCGGGCGAGGGACAGATTCCCGGCGAAGTCGCCCAAAACGGGATTGAGTTGGGCAAGTGCGACTGAGAAGCGATTGCCAGCCATGCGCTCGTTTAGCGCAGAACCGCAGGCATTGTCCCAGGTTATCGCGTCAGGCTGTGCGGCGAAGAGCTTGCCGTTTTCTGCTCAGCACAGACGGTACAAGCGACTCCTCGATCAGAAGCGCGGTCTCCAGGGCACGAAGCGCCTCTTCGGGCCGAACGATCACTGGCGCCCCAGCTCTGACAGACGACGCGAATGCGGAAATCGATTCGGCCAATGGGTCGGAGGCGTCCTTCAGGCTGAGCACGGTTGGGGTGCTATTGACCAGTTCCCGCGTCAGAAAATCAAAAGCGATTTCGCTGCTATCCGCGTAGCCGATGCGCAGTGAACGTTTGCGCTGACCAGCCGCCCGGTTTGCAGTCAGTCGCACAGTGGCGCCACTGTCGAAAACGAGCCTCGCCGTGACCTCATCAAAGGATTGTCCGTACACAGATCGGCCCTGCGCCGTGATTTCCGCAATATCACCGGGTATGAGGCTATGCACCAGGTCAAGATCGTGAATCATGAGATCGAGAACAACGGAGACATCCGTACCGCGCCCGGTCCAGGGACCTTCACGCACACAATCCACAAAGGCCGGAGTTTGCGTGATCTGGAACAAGCCACTTCGTGCAAGAACATACCGCTCCTGATGCCCGACCGTCAGTACCAGTCCGCGTGAGCGCGCCAACGCAATCAGATGCTCAGCTTCGCCGGCCGTGGTTGCAATCGGCTTCTCCACCAGCACATGAGCGCCGGAATTGAGGAACCCGCGGACAATTTCGGCGTGGGTCATTGCCGGCGAGCAAATGCTGACGAGATTCACTGTTCCGAGCAGTTCACGCCAATCCGCCACCGCCGGAACGTGGAAATCGGCAATGGCCTGCGTACGGGCGCCAGCATCAGGATCGGCGATCGCCTGAAGCTCGATTCCGGCGATGGTCCGGTACTTGGCCGCGTGGTAACGGCCAAAAACCCCCGCCCCAATCACGGCAGCTTTGAGTACCGGTTTTGAGGAAATACTATGTATGTTCAAACGCCCCCCGGGCAGTTGCGCGACTCATCGACCCCAGTTGGGGCCAAGCTAGCGCTCTCCGCCACTCATAAAATATTTCTTAATATTTCAGTTCCCCCAACCCATTGCAGCGAGGCGATTTTTTGGCTTCGCGCGCCTCGCGCCCTGTTTTTATCCCTCAGGCGAGCCCGCTTTGGGGCGGGCGAAACTGAATTGGCCGCTCTTCGCGCAATGCCTCCGCGACAAGGAAAGAAAGGTCGATCGCCTGGCTGGCATTCAGTCGCGGGTCGCAATGCGTATCGTAGCGGCTCGCGAGGTCCTTTTCCGAAATGTCCTGCGGGCCCCCGAGGCACTCGGTGACATCCTTTCCCGTTAGTTCGAGATGAATGCCGCCGGCATGAGTTCCCTCGGCGCGGTGAACCTCGAAAAAGCTTCGCACTTCCTTCAACACACGATCAAAAGGTCGCGTCTTGTAACCGCTTCCGGTTTTGATCGTATTTCCGTGCATGGGGTCGCACGACCAGACCACATTCCGGCCTTCGCGCGTGACCCTCCGTAGCAGCTTGGGAAATTTCTCGCCCACCTTGTCGGCGCCAAAACGGCAAATCAGGGTCAGGCGCCCAGGCTTGTTGTCCGGATTCAATATATCGATCAGTTGCAGCAGTTCGTCTTCCGCGAGCGATGGGCCGCATTTCAGGCCGATCGGGTTCCTGATCCCCCGGCAGAACTCCACATGCGCGCCCCCTGGCTGACGCGTGCGATCGCCAATCCAAAGCAAATGAGCCGATGTGCAATACCAGTCGCCGCTGGTCGAGTCGACGCGCGTCAATGCCTGCTCATAGCCGAGGAAAAGCGCCTCATGGCTCGTGTAGAACTCCGTCGAACGCAGCTGCGGGACGAGATCAGGCGTGACTCCACAGGCTTCCATGAATGCAAGGGACTCCCCGATGCGGGCAGACAACGCGCGATACCGTGCGCTCGCCGGAGATCCTTCAATGAAATCAAGCGTCCAGCGATGCACATTGTGAAGATCGGCGTAACCTCCCGTCGCGAAAGCGCGCAGGAGGTTAAGTGTGGCGGCGGATTGACCATAGGCCTGAAGCAGGCGTTCGGGATCGGGCGTTCGCCCTGTAACATCGAATTCCAGGCTGTTGATATTATCACCCCGGTAAGACTGAAGCGTAACCGTTCCCTGCGTCTCCGTCTCTTCGGAGCGCGGCTTGGCGAATTGACCGGCAATGCGGCCGACTTTCACCACCGGCATTCGGGCAGCGAAAGTCAGCACCACCGCCATCTGCAGGATGACCCGGAACGTGTCGCGGATATTATCGGGATGAAATTCGGCGAAGCTTTCCGCACAATCGCCGCCCTGGAGCAGGAAAGCCTTCCCCGCCGCAACCTGCCCAAGCGACGCCATCAGATTCCGCGCCTCGCCTGCAAAAACCAGCGGTGGATAGGATTTCAGACGTGTCTCGACCGCGGCAAGCGCAGCCGCATCCGGATATCGCGGCACCTGCTTGATCGGCTTGTCGCGCCAACTCGCGGGGGTCCAGGGTGAAGGCATTCTACTCTCCAACGGTACTCGCCCGGTCTCCCGGCGGGCAGCGCTGGAACGGAGACGCGGATCCGCGGATATAGGGGATGCTGATTGGCTTCGCCAGTCCCGCGAGCTTGCCCTTGGCGAATCCTCAGGGGTCCGCATGTGCCACGGCCCTTTGATACTTTACCTGCTGCCGGGCCGCTTCAATGATGTGTTGCTGAAGCGGCAGATATCCTGTTCATCAGGGCGGCCGCCCCATCCAGTCCGTCGGCATACGCATTCAAAGCCGCGGCGGTAATCCTCGAGTAGCGATCCACGTCGTTCCAATGTTCCCCTTCGATGCCCTCGCGCACGCCCGGTAAAGTCTTGACCGAATAGCCAGTCAAATGGCCGGGCGCGTAAATCAGGTTTTTGTACCACGGCCTGCCCGGCAAACCCGCTTCGGGCGCGAGGGACTGATCCGATTGCTGAAGCCGAATGAAGAGTTGATCGATCACATCGTCGGGCAGTTGAGTAGCATTCTTCGCCAATGCGGTATCATAAATTCTGGCACTGTTCGTCAGCCGATCGACGGCCTTTTTCAACGACGTGAAATCAAAATAGGGGACCGGTTTCAGGATTACAGGGGTTGCACCTGCGCGGTTCGGATCCGATGCCAGGCGATAGACATGGGCGGCCAGCATTCTTGCCTGTACTTCCGCAGTCTCGCGCCGTTCTTCCGCGAGTCTTTTCACCTCATCGAGATAACCGGAAACTGCTTCGGCGAAATCGGCTTGGCGTGTTTGCGGCACTCGCGAATCCGCGAGACGCAGCACGGTGTGGCCGGCCAATTTCGCCAACACGACGGCATAACGAAATCCCGGATCGGCAAACCGGGAATAATACTCCCAGGTGTCATAAGCCGAGTGATAAACACCGCCAACATCGCCTTCTCCGGTGAACCCCAAATCCAGCACGTCAATCCCGAGGTGATCGAGAAAGGCTGTGTAATCCGAGCCTGATCCCAGCGCTGCCAGAGGAATATCCCGGGTCGGGTCCGCCGCAATTGCCGCATATTCCCGATCTTCGTCGCCCGCATCGGCACTGTTACCGGCGAACTGGAGTTGGGCCCGCTTGCGCTCGAGAACGGAAACACCGGTTTCAGGGTCGATAAGCTCGCCGCCGATCGCATCGACCAGATGCTGCAACGAAGGGCTTCCGGAGGCATTCAGAAAACCACGTCCATTGGTATCGGAGTTGATATAGACGAGGGCTTTTTGCCGGAGTTCGTCAGCATGGCTCTCCACCCATTCGGTTGAACCCAGCAGCGCCGGCTCTTCGGCATCCCAGCTCAGATAAACAATCGTTCGCTTTGGTCTCCAGCCCTGTTGGACAAGCCGTCCGATTGCTTTGGCCTCGGCAAGCAACGCGACTTGACCGCTCATCGGATCGGATGCACCGAACACCCACGCATCATGATGATTGCCGCGCAATATCCACTGGTCCGGGAATGTGCTGCCCTTGATGACGGCAACCACGTCGTGAACAGGTTTGAGCTGCCAATCGGATTTTACTGCAAGATGAGCAGATACGTTGCCGTTGCCGATATGATAAGTCATCGGCAACGCTCCTTCCCATGTATACGGAACAACCGGTCCACCCAGCGCCGCGAGAAAATGCCGGGCGTCTTCATGTGAGATGGGCAGCACGGGAATCTTCAGAATGACCGGGGTGTCTTTGATTCTCAGTCGGGCTGCGTTTTCGGTCGCGCCTGTACCGGGCGTCAACGGATCGCCCGGATACAAAGTTACATCCTCGACGGAACCGCGCTGAAAGCCCGTTGCGGGGCGCGCTGGGCCCCTGGGATAAACATCGGCGACAGCGTACCCATCGTCCTGTGGATCGGAATAAAGGATGCAGCCGACCGCGCCCCGCTCCTGGGCCAGTTTGACTTTCAGCCCGCGCCAGCCAGCCCCATAGCGGGCAATGACAATTTTCCCTTTGACCGAAACATTCATGCTTTGCAGCGTGTCGTAATCTTCTTTGGTCCCGTAGTTCACGTAAACCAGCGGTGCCGTGACATCGCCGTCTCCCTGATAGGCTACATAGGCGGGCAATTCGCCGGCTGTCCGCGCCGATGTCTCATCTCCGGGAATTGGCGGCTCCGTCAGCGTGGCGGTGAACGGATTGGGCGTCAGCAATTCCAATTTTTCGGAAACTGGCGTGGGATACAGAACTTGAAAGGTCTCGATGTGCACATCCCAACCCCACTTCCTGAACAACTCAAGCACAGTCCTGGCGTTTGCTTCATTGTGCGGTGAACCGACGTGATTGGGTTCGGACGCCAGTTCTTTCATCCAGGCACTCATCTCCGCCGGATCAAGTGCGGAATCGAATTGGCGTTCAACGGTTGTGAACGGCCGATCCTCTCCGGTGGCGCTCTGTCCTGGTGTTAAACAGACACAGATGCCGGCAATGGCAGATAAAATGGCCGGGGCAAGACCACGCATGGATTCCAAATTCAGCTTTGTGGAAGTTATTGCGTTAAGAAGGGAGCGGGATTTTCTAATTTCTTCCGGCCGGGAAGTCTGTGACTACTATCACTGCCCAAAATCCACGGAAAAAGTTCTTGAATGCAACAAACAATGGAAAACGGGAAGATTAATGTTGTTTCACGTAAACGGCGCAGCGGCCATTCCGGACCTCCATGGCTGACGAAACGTCACTGCCTGATGGGCGCAGAATCCGTTTGGTGATCGCGGATGTCGACGGAACGCTTCTGACCTCGGACAAGGCCCTGACTGAGGACGCGAAAGCCGCTGTCCAAACACTCGGTCAGGCGGGCGTACATTTTGCCATCACGAGCAGTCGTCCACCGCGGGGAATGTCGATGTTTGTCGATCCTCTGCGCCTGAATTCGCCTCTGGCCGCTTTCAACGGCGGAGTAATTGCGAATCCGGATCTCTCGATAATCGAGCAGCTCGTATTGGATGCAGCGACCGTCCGGATGGCGCTCGAGTTGATTCGGCGAAACGGCATGGATGCCTGGCTTTACCGCGGAGACCATTGGCTGGTAACCAATGCCAATACCGCCCATGTGCAGCAGGAATCCCGTACCGTGCGTTTTGGACCAGAATTGGTATCCGACTTTGAATGCCATTTGGAAAATGTCGCCAAGGTCGTCGGCGTCAGCGATGATTGCGCGCTGGTCGCGCGCTGCCAGGAAGAAGCACACGCCGCGCTGGATGGGCGGGCATCCGCGAGCCGTTCGCAACCTTATTACCTCGACATAACCAATGTCGAAGCAAACAAGGGCAGAGTGGTCCGGTACCTCTCCTCCTGGTTTCACATCGCGTCCAACGAGATCGCAACAATCGGCGATTTGCAGAATGACGTCGCGATGTTCCAGCGTTCGGGGCTTAGTATCGCGATGGGGAACGCTTCGGATCAGGTGAAAGCCCAGGCCGACCTGGCGACGGAATCCAATAATGACGAGGGATTCGCAAAGGCGATCGAGCGGATTATTCTGAGGCGCCTTGGATGAACCGGACCAGCCGGGTGTAAATTCCGTTCAAGTCCGCAACCGCAGCAGCGGGACAACGACAAAATTCGCGGCAGTAAAAGCAGCCGCTACCGCAAGCAAAGGCGCGATCTCATTTTCGAACACATGTTCATAAAGCCATGACCCGGTGTTGTCGGCAATCGCGCCCGAAATATTGGTGACGGCCACCATGGACGCGAAGCCAAAGGCTTCCGAATGTTTCGGGCAGCAATCGGCGGCAAGCCCCAGACTGGCGACGAGCGTCCACATCGATGCGGCGCCGTAACAGAGCTCCGCCACGGCCGCGGTCAATGGATCAACCATCAGTGCAAAACCCAGGGTCGCAAGAACGCCCGAAACGATCGACAGGTACAACATTCTCCGGCTGCCAATCCGCCGCAGGTGAGTGGCGTAAAGCAGACCCGCCGCAATTCCGCCCACAGCCGCAATCGAATTCAGAATTCCGATATAGGCCTGGCTGAATTGCAGCCGGTCCGTCATGAAATAGTAGAGAGGCGTTTCGATGCCGGGACTGAAATAGAAGAAAAACAAAAATCCCCCCAGCCCCCAAAGTTGGCGCATTTTAACGGTTGCGACCAGGCCGGCGACGCTCAATTTCAACCCCGGAACTGAAACTGCGCTTTTCTCTTCTTCGATCAGCACAACGGTAGCGGCGATCACGGCAAGTGGAGTGATCCCGGCCATCAGCGCGGCTGCATGCAACGCATCGAGCGGCGTGAGCCATTGTACAAGGGCGCCGCCCAAAACGGATGTGGCGATCGCGGCGACGTTGAACCAGAGCCATTGCTGGTTGACAAACCGGCTGCTCGCGTACAGCCGTTGCCCGTTCTCGACAAGCACGGCGCCAGAAAGAGTGCTCACAATCGCCATGCCGTAGATTGCAGCCAGAAGAAGAATCAGCAACGCATCGGGTGCACCGGTCACAATGATTGCGAGATAGGCCGCAGCCGCACTTGCATTGGCTGCAAGCAGGTATGATTTGCGGCGATAGCCGAAAAGCGGAACGAAGTCGGAGAGGATTCCGTAAAGGGGTTTGAAGAACCAGGGCAGGTTGAAGACGGTCAGAAAAGCGGTCACCTGTACGGCCGTCCAGCCATGGACCTGCTTCAGATAATAGTTCAGCGGTTGGGCGATCAGGCCATCGCTCTGACAAATGCCCTCCACGAGATAGACAAGCGCGAAGAACAGCATCAAGCGCCGGAGTTCAATCCGTTCATTACGCGCAGCAAGACCCGGGATAGCGGCGATCTCAGTCATCGTGAGGCAAAGTGCAGCGGGAAGATTTTTTTCGCAACCGCTCCAGTTTGCAGTTACACTCGCTCCGTGGACTGATCGGTGCGCGATCAATATTTGCTATGCGCTGAATCAGGTGTTCGACTTTGCGCCGGCCGCGGCAAAGTCTGACTTGCGGCCGGAATCACCCGGATTCCCCGGCAATGGCTCGCTTTGCGCAATGTCGTGTCCCGAACGATTTGCGCACCGCCTGGTTTCGGTCGTCACCGGCACTCCTACTGGCCAGAAAGCGGTATCTGGATGGTAACCCGATCCTCGGTTCCGACTGTTCGTGTGATGTGGCCCTTGCCGGTCAGGTCTTCCGCCAATTCGATGTTGCCAGGCCCGACTTCGATCTTCTTTCCTCCCATTAGCTCGATTTCGCCGTGGCCGCTGATTGTCACGACATATTGACGCCGGGGAGCGGTATGCCAGTCAGCCACGCGCCCCGGGGGCGCCCGATGAATTTCGGCGCCTGAATTGGACATCAGCTTGTAGACGTCATTACCACCCGCCGGACTGAATTTGGCCTCGATTTCTTCAGCATGGGTCTGGCCGTCCTGGCCCGTGTAAAGCCGGGTGATCACAACCGGCTTGTGCTTTTGCGCCAATGACTGGTCGTCCGCACCAACGGCAGGTTGGATCAGTACGGTCAAAACCAACAGACCAGAGCCAACGACCCACACCCTTTTGGCATTCATTTCAAATCTCCCATGGCTTCCTGTCCGCGACGCTTTGCGAAATCCGCAACGCATGTCTGCGCAGAATTGCCCCGGTCACATAGAAAGTCCATCACCTACGGATTCCAGACCGGTTGCGATCACGGCACCGCAACTTTGGCGAGCGTCAATAGTGCTCTGGATCAGACGATCCAGGCTTGCTAAAGGCTTTATTGGACGAGCTGTCTGCAATTTCGGGAGGAAGAACGATGAAAAATGCAACGATTGCGGCCGTAAGCACCGCCTGTTTTGCCTTCGGTTGCTGCTTTGCGCTCGCGCAGCAGCCGCAACAGCCGGCCCAGCAGCATCCGATGACTTTTTTCATCACCAGTATCCCGATCGGGCATGGGGGAAATCTGGGCGGCCTTGCGGGCGCAGATGCGCACTGCCAGCAACTTGCGGCGGCGGCGGGCGCGGGAAACCACACCTGGCACGCCTACCTCAGCACGCAGGCCCGGCCCGGCCAACCGGCCGTGAATGCCCGTGACCGCATCGGCACGGGGCCCTGGTACAACGCAAAAGGCGTCATGATCGCGGAGGACCTGGCGCATCTCCATGGGGATACGCTGAACCTGGCCCGTTTCGGCAACAACATCACAAAGGTCACCGATCTGACTGAAAAAGACGAAATCGTGCCGGGGTTGAATGACGGAAAGGATCCACACGACCGTGAATGGTCCTATATCATGTCGCATCCCACCTCCAACCACCACGAAGTTCTGACCGGGACGCGTCCGGACGGCATGGCGTATACAGACAATCGCGACCACACGTGCAACAACTGGACAAGCGAGGCGCGCGGCAACGCGGGCGAGAATTTGCGCGAAAACACGGGTGCAAGCGTTCAGGTCGGAATGTCCGACCGCAATGGCGGTGGCAGCGGATCGTGGAATTCAGCCCATGGTTCTGCTGGCTGCAGCAACGACGATCTGGCGCGCGCCCACGGCGAAGGCATGTTCTACTGCTTCGCCGTTAACTAACCGAGCTTGCGAATGCATGGCGGACAAATTCCTCCGCCGAAACCGGTAATTCTTGTTCGGGAACATGAGTCATGAAAAAAACATTTCTGCTTGCCGCGGTCTCGACCGCCTCCCTTGCCTGCGGATCTTTTTTTGCATTTGCCCAGGCGCCGGGACCGCAGCCCCATCCCATGAGCTTTTTCGTCACCAGCGTCGGTATGGGCAAGGGCGGCGATCTGGGTGGGCTCACAGGCGCCGATGCGCATTGCCAGCAACTTGCAGCGGCAGTTGGAGCCGGGAACAAGACCTGGCATGCCTATCTCAGTACGCAGGAGCGGCCGGGCCAGCCCGCTGTGAATGCACGCGACCGCATCGGAGCGGGTCCCTGGTATAATCAGCAGCGCGTCCCAATCGCCCGGGACGTTGGCGACCTTCACGGGGACACGCTTGAGCAGGCGAGGCTTGGCAGCAATCTGTTCATGGAAACAGCGCTGGACGAGCACGGAAAGAAAATTCCTGGCGTAATGGACGCACCGAATGTCCAGCACGATATGCTGACCGGTTCACAACTCGACGGGCGGGCCTATACCGGTAATATGGACCACACCTGCAACAATTGGACCAGCAGCGGCCAGGGATCGGCGCAACTCGGCCATTCCGACCGGATGGGTGGCGGCGGAACATCGTGGGACTCCGCACATGCATCGCGCGGCTGCAGTCAGCAGGATTTGGCCGCGACCGGCGGTGCCGGCCGGTTCTACTGTTTTGCGATCAACTGAATCGGTCGTTCGGACAGCTGCCTGAAAAAACACCGGCGCGATGAAACGTCCGGCCCGGTCCGGCGTATTCGATCATCTACATGCGTTCTGCGCTTCCCTGTGGGGAGGCGCAGAACTTTTGCGTCACGGCCGCAATGCCACAGAAACGCGCGCTGTCCGGGAGAAAAGCAGATGAATGATACGACACCGTTCCTGACCGACGTCACGACTCTCCGCGACCGTGCGCGACAGCATCTCGAAATGGGCGCCGTGACTTAAACTTACAGGGGCGATGCGACCCGGACAATTGACATCCTGCAGACGGTTCTGGCGACGGAAATAGTCTGTGTGCTCCGCTACACAATGCACGCGATCACGGCAACCGGACTTTCCAGCGAGGGCGTAAAGAACGAATTTGCCCAGCATGCCCGCGAAGAACAGGAACACATGATGATGGTCGCCGAGCGCATCAACCAGCTTGGCGGAAAACCGGATTTCAATCCCGAGGGTTTGGCGACACGGTCGGCTTCCCAATATTCGGACGCAGGCAATCTGGCGGGCATGATCCGGGAGAATCTGGTCGCAGAGCGCATAGCCGTTGATCACTATCGCGAACTGATCCGCTATTTCGGGGATAATGATCCTGCGACGCGTATCATGCTTGAACGCGTTTTGGCCGTTGAGGAAGAGCATGCGAACGACATGCATGACCTGCTGGTCGCGCATGAAGGTACGCCAATCTGACAGCATGATGGTTATCGGCCGAGCCCGTCATTCAGAATCCGGCCAAGGCCGGCGGACCACAGGAACCAGAGAAATATATTCCAAGGCCATGTATCCTGACGGTTGTGGCACAGGTTACAAAGGTGTAACCTTATTTTTTAGTCCGTATTGGTTCCAGGTTGGAGGGAGCGATGATTCGTACCCGGGCACTGGGCGCAATAGGCATCATGTTGGCGGGCGCGGTTGTATTGCCCGCGGCATCTCTGCCTGAGAATTCCCCTTCGGCAGCCGCAGCCGCTCATCGCGCCGCATTCGATCAGCAGACCTTTTGGCAGACTACAAAGGTCTATTGCGATACCTGCCATTTCGGTCCCAGGGCACGTGCAAAACTGAACTTGGAATCACTGGATTTCGCCGATCTCGGCAAGAATGGCGAGACTTGGGAAAAGATCCTGCGCAAGCTGCGCAGCCGCGAAATGCCGCCTGTCGGCATGCCGCGGCCCACAGATGTGACGTATCAGGCGCTGGTCTCGGCGATCGAAAACGAACGCGACCGTCTGGCGCAGGTCAGGCCGAATCCCGGGAGGCCCACACTCCATCGCCTCAACCGGACAGAATACGCCAACGCGGTGCGAGATCTGCTCGGGCTGGAGATTGACGTTTCGGAGATGTTGCCGGCGGACGACATCGGCTACGGGTTCGATAATATCGGTGACGTGCTGCAGGTGTCGCCCGTATTGCTGGAACGGTATTTGTCTGTGGCGCGCAAGATCAGCCGCACCGCGGTGGGCGATATGACGCTGCCCGCATCCTATCAGACATATACAATTCCGCATGGGCTCATTCAGGATGATCGCCTGGGCGCAACCGCGCCGGTCGGTTCGCGCGGCGGCACTGTCATTCGCCATTTCTTTCCGGTGGACGCCGAATATGAGATTGCGGTCACACTGCAAAGGAACAGAAACGACGAGTATTTGGGCCTGGAGCGGGAGCGCAAACTCGATCTGAGGCTCGATGATCAAAGGCTCCAACTGTTCACAATTCCCGCCAGCCAGAAGAAGATAGTGCTTGGCGGCGGAACGCCCCCCGATGCAAATCTCAGGGTGCGTCTATCCGTCAAGGCCGGCACGCGGGAGATCGGTGCATCGTTCCTGAAGGATACGGTGCTTCAGGAAGGCGTCATCGACAAAGTCCGCGACGACGACGTGAAGACCTACTTCGAAGGCGTGGGCAGCGTTACGGTTGCAGGCCCCTTCAACGTCGAAGGACCGGGTCACACAGTTACCCGCGACAGGATTTTCATCTGTCATCCGTCCGGCTCCAGCGATGAAATCGGCTGCGCGGAAAAAATCCTGACCAACCTCGCGCACCACGCCTATCGGCGCCCCGTGACTGCCGACGACATGCCGCCGCTGCTCGCACTCTACAGGGAGGGCGCGGAGAACGGCGGCTTCGAGGCGGGCATAAGACTTGCATTGCAGAAAATTCTGGTCTCGCCCGAGTTCCTCTTCCGTGCCGAGGTTGATCCACCGAACGCCCCTCCCGGAACCGTGTACCGGCTCAGTGATGTCGAGCTTGCTTCACGGTTGTCGTTCTTCCTCTGGAGCAGCATTCCTGACGATGATCTGCTCGCAGTTGCCGAGAAGAAACAACTCCACGACCCGTCGGTCCTGCGCGCGCAGGTCAAGCGCATGATGGCTGATCCTCGCTCGGAGGCCCTGATCAAGAACTTCGTCGGCCAATGGCTGTTCCTGCGCAATATCGAAAGAATATCGCCGGATACGTCAACCTTCATGACTTTCGACGAAAATCTGCGGCGGTCTATGGCAAAGGAAACCGAACTCCTGGTCGAAAGTCAGGTGCGGGAGGATCACAGTGTCGTCGATCTGCTGAGTACGGATTACACCTTCCTCAATCAGCGCATGGCCGAGCACTATGGGATCAAGGGCATTTACGGCAACGAGTTCCGCCGCGTTAAGCTCGAAGATCCGAGGCGTTTCGGTCTCCTCGGACAGGCGAGTATCCTCGCGGTGACCTCCTATCCAAACCGGACGGCGCCAACGATCCGCGGTAAATGGGTCCTGGAGCAGCTTCTGGGCACGCCTCCCCCACCGCCCCCGCCCAATGTCCCATCGTTGAAGGACGATCAGACCACACAGAAACTGACTATGCGCCAGCGCATGGAATTGCACCGCGCCAGTCCCCAATGCGCTGCTTGCCACCGCATGACGGACCCGCTCGGCTTCGCGCTGGACAATTTCGACGGCATCGGCAGTTGGCGCGACTCCCTTGGACCCGGTTCGGGACCCATTGATTCGTCCGGCACCCTGCCCGACGGTACCCCGTTCAATGGGCCGGAGGGCTTGCGCCAGGTCCTGCTGAAAAAGCGCGACATGTTCGTCGAGAACTTCACCGAGCGGCTTTTGACTTATGCGCTCGGTCGCGGCGTCGAAGAGTACGACCACGCCGTAATTCGCAAAATCACGCGCGACGCTTCTGCGGATAACCAAACTTGGTCATCCATCATTCTTGGCATCGTCAACAGCACTCCGTTCCAAATGAGGAGAACTAAGGATGTTAATAGTTAAAAAATCCATTCCCCGTCGGACGTTCTTGCGCGGCGCTGGCGCTGCGGTCGCCTTGCCGATGCTGGATGCCATGACCCCGGCCTTTGCCGTCGAAACCAAACGGCCGATCCGCATGGCGTTCATGGAGGTTCCGAACGGGATCTTCGATTTGAACAATGAATGGACGCCCAAAACGGAGGGCATCGGCTGGGAAATGACGCCGACTCTCAAGCCGCTGGAGGCCTTCCGCGAGCGCATGGTCGTGATCGGGGGGCTCGATCATCAACAAGCCGCCGGCCGTGATGGCGAAGTGGGCGGTGATCATCCCCGCGCCTGCACCGCCTACCTGACGGGAACGCACGCAAAAATGACATCCGGTGCAGATATTCGCGCCGGAATTTCCGTCGACCAGATTGCGGCCAGGGAATTCGGCAAATATACCCAGCTCGCTTCGCTCGAAATCGGTCTGGAATCCGCCGAAATCGTGGGCGCCTGCGAGTCCGCTTATGGTTGCGCCTATTACGACACGATCTCATGGCGCAACGAGACCACGCCGCTACCGATGGAGAACCGGCCACGAGCCATCTTCGAGCGTCTGTTCGGCGACGGCGGCGCGGATCCGAAAGCGCGCCTGGAGATTCGGCAGGAGGACAAGAGCATCCTCGATGCCATTAATGCGGACGTCAAACGGCTGCGGGTAAGGGTCGGCGGAACGGATCGGTCCAAAGTCGACCAGTATCTGGATGCGATCCGCGATGTCGAGCGGCGCATGCAGCTGGCCGAGAAGCAGGACATCCATGCCTTGCCCATCGGAAGCCCGGTCGGTTCACCGGAAGTCTTCTCGGATTACTTCAAACTGATGGCCGATCTGATGGTCCTCGCCTGGCAGACCGACATGACACGTGTCATCACCTTCCAGATGGGCCATGAAATGAGCGGACGCGCCTATCCCGAACTGGGATTTGGCGATGCCCACCACCCCTGTACCCATCACCAGGGTGATCGCGAGAAGCAGGTGAAGACCACCCAGATCAACGGCCTGCATACGAGAATGCTGGCCTATTACCTCGGCAAACTGCGCGACACGAAGGACGGCGACGGCTCACTGCTCGATCACTCGATGATCCTGTACGGCGCCGGCCTCAGCGACGCCAATCTGCACCTTTATATCAATCTGCCGATCCTGCTGGTCGCAGGCGGTATTGGCGGGATCAAGGGCGGAGTGCATGTCAAATATCCCAAACGCACGCCAATGACCAATCTGCTCCTTACCATGCTGGATAAGGCGGGGGTGCCCCATCTGGACAAACTGGGAGACAGCACGGGACGGCTTGTTCTGCCGAGCCTTACCGCTTAGCGCGGCCTACGACGAAGATCCCCGCGAAAGCGGGGGCCTCCGATTATGCTCGAACGGAACACGGTCCAAACTGGAGAATTGCAATGAACACAAGAGCAACAATTCTGGCGGCATTGATGGGCTCGACGATCCTTGCGGGTGCCGCACTTGCAGCAGGCGAGCGACATGTCGTTGGTGACTGCCGCAAAGGAAGGTGACCGTGCAGCCGTGCAGTCTCTGCTCAGCAGCATGCCAAAGAAAGACGTTGCCGGTGCCGAAGGTACGGCGGCGCTGGTCTGGGCGGCCTCCCGCAACGACCTTGCCATGGCCGATCTTCTCCTGCACGCCGGCGCAAGCGCTAAGACACGCCAATGAATTCGGCGCAACGGCGCTTTACGCCGCGGCCGAGCAGCAGGATCCGGCGATGGCCAGGAAACTGCTGGCCGCCGGGGCCGATCCCAACATGCCCATTATGTCGGGCGAAACGCCGCTGATGGCGGCCGCTGGCCGGGGTAACCTCGAGACGGTCCGCGCGTTGCTCGCGAGCGGTGCGAAACCCAATGCGCAGGAATCCATGAGCGGACAAACCGCTTTGATGTGGGCGCTTGCGAAACGTCAGGTCGCGGTGGTCGATGAGCTTGTCAAACACGGCGCCGACGTGGAGCTTGCTTCGAAGACCGGATTCTCCCCGTTGATGTTCGCCGCCCAGCAAGGCGATGCGGACAGCGCTCGTATTCTCCTCCGCGCCGGCGCCAAGGTGGATGAAGCCCAGCCGAAAACGGCATTGACACCCCTGATCATCGCCAGCGCCATGGGGCAGGTGAAGGCAGTCGACGCGCTGCTCGACAATGAAGCCAATCCCAATCTGTTGGATGCCAATGGTTACGCAGCGTTGCATCGCGCCGTACGGGATTCCGATTATGGAATTGACTTCGAGCGAAAGGATGCCCAGCTGGCCATCGTCAAATCGCTTCTGAAGCACGGCGCAAATCCCAATCTCCGTATCAAGCAGGACCAGTCAAAGGCTGCCGACGAAGTCAAGAAAGGCAGCGGTGTTGCATTGAAACGTCGTACCGCGCTCACCGTTACCGAGATCCTTCTCCAGGGCTCAACTCCGCTGGTGCTGGCGGCCGAGACCAGCAACATCGACGTGATCAAGGCCCTGGTGGAAGCCGGAGCCGATCCCAACATTCCCACCGAGACGGGCACAACGGCATTGATCATGGCCGCCGGCGCCGGTACGGACGTCCAGAGGGCAAGAGAGCCCGAAGAACGCGCAATGTCGGCCCAGACTTTAAGGTATCTCGTCGAGCACGGCGCCGACGTGAATGCCGCCGGACAATTCGGCTGGACTGCATTGCACGCCGCCGCTTATCAGGGCATCAACGAGGACATCGAATATCTGGCCAGCAAGGGCGCAAAGATCGATCAGAAGGACAATTTTGGGCAAACGCCGCTGAGCATTTCCCTGTCCGTCCTTACCAAGGAGATCGGCGCCCGCAGGCTCCAGATTCCGCGCAGATACCGCGAGGACACTGCCAAACTGCTTCTCAAACTGGGCGCCACGCCGCTGAAACAGTCCGGCGTCAACGTCGTCCTTCAGCGTTCCGGGGACGATGTCTCGGCCACAAAATAGTCCCACTGTACCGGCGTCGAATTGACGAAGCGGCCTGTCCGGAGATGTCCCGACAGGCCGCTGCCAGTTTCGATCAGATGGACCCCAAATGTGCCGTCAGCCGGCCGGCGATGAGAACCGTGCACCAGACGAGAATGGCCGCGGTCCCAAGTGTAACGGCTCGCGAAGAGGCGTTGCCTCTTGCGTCCCATAGTGCGGCCTCGTGCTTGATGATCCGATAGAGATACAACGTCAGAACAATCCCGGCGATCACCAACAGGAACTTCAGCACGAAGGCGGTATCGACGACATATTGTGTCGGCTTCGTCATCCACAGCACGAAGCCGCTGACGAATTGCAGAGCAACCGCGACCCAGATGACGGGAAACAGCCGTTTGAGCAAGGTATAGGGAATCATCGCGGATAGACCAAGCAGCCGCAGGCCAATGATGAGGATGAAACCAACGACAAGCGCCGTCCCGAACGCGTGAAGCGTCAGCGCGAACGGCCAGCCCCATAAGTCGTTCCGTATCCAGGCGGAGAACTGTGAACTTTCAAGCCATTCAAGCACTTTGCAAGCCCCACTTATGTGTCCGTCAAGTGCTGACCCTTCAGAGATAAGGCAATAATCGGCCGAAAGCGATCACCCCGACCCACGCCAGTAACGCCACGGCTGCAACCCATTTTGCAGCGGTCGGTGCATTCTCTCCCGCTTTGACGTTCCAAAGCCGGTTCGACAGCGAGAAATACAGCACCGCTGTGGTGCCGATCGTGATGAATACGATCTTCGGCGCAAATCCGGCATCACCGACAATGTATCGGTAGCTGTCGGAAAGCATCATCAGCATCCCGCTGATGACGTTCAGCAACACGCCGATCAATCCGAGTACGAGCAACTGATGCATGGCGGCAAAGGATGCGGATTTCCAGAAGCCCAGCACGCGCAGGACAACAGCGAACGCCGACCCGAAGATCAGGCAGTAGCCAAAGAAATGCACGGTCTGCCAGGGGGCAAACCAGATCATCTCCTTCATCAGCGTTTCGAGGGAAGCGGATATGCCTGTGTTGACATCCGTCCGCAGGTTGTCCGTCGCCAGAACGATCTCGGGGTGATTGATCAGACCGCCGCGATGCCCGGTTTCGGTCATGACGGCGAGGGTGACAAAGGCGAACAACAGAACCAGGTTAAGCGACAGCCGGGAAAAGCCACCACGATAGCGCGACCGCCACAGTTCGATCCAGGCGGCGACGCCCGTGAATGCCAAACCAAACAGCGTCCACAACGCCATGTCGCGATGGGCATTGATCACGGCCCTTGAAATGGGCATGTCCGGGATCGCAGGCTGTGTCAAAGCCCACATCGCAGCGGTGCCGGCGACGTAGGTCGGCACGCCGAAGATGGCGCAAATGACGAAAAGCGTAAGGCTGGCTCGCTTCAAGATGTCGTTGTTCGCGACGCGTGCCGCAAAAAAGAACGCGATCGCGAACACGATCCCGGCGGTCGGAATGTGGTTCAGAATGATATGCGCATGCGACCATGCCTGCGGCGTGGAGATATCGGGAATGGTCGCGGTCAATTGCAGTTCGCGGTGATTGATCCGGAGGCCAAGCTCGTCCGCGACAATCGTCAGGACCAGAGTGACGATCGTAAGTCCCAATATCAGATGGAATGGATCGCCGGCGGCGCGGCGGGCGCGCCATGATCGCCACAGCTCGATGCCTGCAACGACTCCGCTGATGGCAATAACCGCGAGCGCCACCATTCCCCAAACATAGTGAGTTGCTATGGCGTCCCTGGAGAATCGGGGATTCCCGGACAAATCAGCCATCGAACCAATCCCGCTGACATAGATGGGGATTGTAAGCAGCGCCACCATGCCAAACATTGCGAGACAGACGCGCCTGACTAAGTCATTGCCGGTGAGCAATCCGGCGACGTAGACGCCGAGCACGAACAGAAATCCGACAGTTGGAAAAACGCCAATGAGGATGTGCACATGCGACCAGGATTGAGGAATCAGATACATGAGAACCCCCCGTTAATTCTGCGCGGGCCGTTTTCCGTTACTCCTTCGGCCTCGCAAACCCCTCCTGCCACGCGAATTCGTCAAACCAGATCAACACGCTCCGTACCCGGCATTTCCCGATCTCGTGATTGCCCCGTCCCTGGGCGACCGGCGCAAAGTATCAATTTTGGCAACGGCGAAGACAATAGCTTTGATGCCCTGTCCGCCGGCCAGAGATCGTGACCGTAACTTTGTTGATGCCTCGCAGCGTCGCTATTCTGCGCACAGGTGTTATTCTGAGCATCCGAATATTGAAACCCGGATCTGCACGCCGTTCCGATGCATTTCCCAGACCCATCAAAATGGCTGCGGCGCGTCTGCATCGCGTTGGTCGCGCTCATCTTGGCTTCGCCGGCCCTCGCGGAAAAGGGCAAGCTGCGCGAACGGCTTACGCCCGCGGTCATGGCCGTGGTCTATCCGGGCGCCGAAAGCCTCGGAGTGGAGGAAGGCTCGCCACCCGCCATCGCGGTCTTCAAGGGCGGCAAGATCGTGGCCTATGTGTTTTCGACGCTCGATATCATCGCTGCACCCGGCTATACGTCGACGCCGTTCGACGTGATTGCCGGCATCGACCTTTCAGGACGCATCACCGGCGCGAAGGTGGTGTTCCACAACGAGCCACATATCGTCGGCGACGCCATTCGCCAGCGCGAGCTCGATACCTTTCTTGCCCGCCAGGCCGGCAGACCGCTGCGCGGCGGCACCGATCCGCTGCCGCCCGACTACGTCGCCGACACCACTGTCAGTGCGCGCGCCATGCGCACCGCGGTTCTCGCCACGGCCGCAATGGTGCTTCGCGCGCATGCGCCGCGGACTGCGGCGACCGCTCAGGTCCTCGATGTCAACAGCTTCAAAATGAAGTCGGTGGATGAGCTCATCACCGAGGGCGCGCTGGTCAGGCGCCGGGTGACATCGGGCGAAGTCGCGGCAGCCCTCGTCAGACAACGCGCTTCGGGAGCCAAACTCGACTGGCCGCTCGGCAGGGATGACGAACTCTACATCGAATTCGCGACTGCGCTGGCCACGCCGGCCGCCATTGGCGGCAATCTGCTCGGTGTGGTCACACTGGAAGAGTACAAGAGCAAACTGCCGAGCGGCGCCGAGGCGATCTACGTCGCCTCGAACGGTCCCTACAATTTTCTCGGAACGAAATATTATGACTCGTCCTCGGGAAACCGCTTCGACCGCCTCCGCGTGATTCAGGGCGGGAAAATTTTTCGCTTCACCGAAGCCGACTACACCTATGCGCCGCCAATCAGAGGACAGGAGGTCGCCGGACTGTTCGCCCTTCCCGCCCATTCCGGCTTTGACCGTTCAAAGCCCTGGCGGCTGGAAATTTTGGTCAATGGCGCAGGTAATCCCCCGTTGGCGGTCCCGTTCGGACTCGACTACAAGCTGCCCGCCAATCTGGTCGATAGCCCCGACACTCCGGCGGCGACGGACGCATCGCGAATCGGCTCGGCAGCCCCAGACGCAGAGGTGACGACAGCGCAGCCGCAACTGGACCTGGACCTGGATCAGGACCTGCTGTCACCTGTGCCCGCCTGGGTCGAGGCCTGGGGCGAGGAAAAGCTGAACATCGTAATTCTGACGGCGCTGCTGTCAGTACTCACTCTGATCTTCATTTTTCAGACCAGGCTCGTGCGTTCCCGCGTTATCCACCGGCTCGTGCGCAGTGGATTTCTGCTGATTGTTCTGGTCTGGCTGGGCTGGACCGCAGGTGTGCAGCTTTCGACCGTTCACGTCATCAACTATATGACAGCGCCATTCCATCATCTGGACATCGGATTCTACCTTGCCGAGCCGCTGATCGTCATCATTGCCGGTTACACTCTGGTATCGGTGGCGTTGATCGGGCGCGGCGTATTCTGCGGTTGGCTGTGCCCCTTCGGCGCGCTGCAGGAGCTGCTCGGCCAATTGTCCCGCGCCCTCGGTGTCCCGCAATGGAATCCGCCCATCGCGCTGGAGCGGCGCTTATGGATGGGCAAGTACATCGCAGCTGCCGTCGTTTTGGTCCTGGTGACGACTCAGATCGACGCATCGGGGCGCGTGCTCGAGGTCGAGCCGTTTAAGACAGCGATCACATCGAAATTCACGCGCGCCTGGCCTTACGTACTCTATGCCGGGACATTGTTGGCCATCGGACTGTTCTCGGAGCGGGCCTATTGCCGCTTCCTCTGTCCCCTGGGCGGGCTGCTCGCATTCCTGGATCGACTGCACCTTCTCAATCTGCTCAAGCGTCGCCCCGAATGTGGGAGTCCATGTCATCTGTGCGAACGCGCCTGTCCCGTGCGGGCGATCTCGCCGACTGGCAAAATCAACACCGCCGAATGCTTTCAGTGCCTCGACTGCCAGGTCGAATATTATGATGACAAGCGGTGTCCGCCGCTGGTGCAGGCCACCAGGCTGCGCGGCAAGGCAAAGCCCGTTGCGTCCATGGTGAACCATGTCTGAAGGCGAGAGCGCCGCGAGGACAGGCACGCGCAATCTGCGACGCGCGCTACCAAGTCTGACACGCCGCCGGATCTTGCGCGTCGCGGCGGCATTTGTCGGTTTGCCGCTGATGATCGCAGGGGTGCGTGCAACGGCGCCGAAAGGTCAGCTGTACAGCTGGCGCGGCGAAGTGCTTGGTGCATTGTCGGAGCTCACTTTGTGGCACACCGATGCCGCATTCGCCCGGGCGACAATGCTCAAGGTGCTCCGCGAGATCGAACGCTTTGAGCGGATCTTCAGCCTTTATCGCACAGACAGCGAAATCTCGCGCCTCAATGAGGCAGGCACTCTGCTGAAGCCCTCGTCCGAGTTGCGCCACCTTATTGAGGAGAGCCAACGTCTCGGCGAGTTGAGCGGTGGCGATTTTGACATTTCAGTGCAACCACTGTGGCGGCTTTACGAGGCGCATTTCTGGTCGCATACCCACATCCAGCCAGATATTGCAGCCAAAGCGCATGATGTCGCCCGTCGCTTCGTGGACTTCCGCCAGATCGAAAGCGGTGCAGGGAAAATCGCGTTCACACGCGCCGGCATGGCCATTACGCTGAACGCCAATGCTCAAGGCAGAGTCACGGATGCCATAGCCGATATGCTGCGCAATGAAGGTTTCGAGAGCGCAATGGTCGATTTGGGCGAATTCCGCGCCATCGGACGCCACCCGGATGGGCATGCATGGCGGATTGGCATCCGCAACGGCAAAGACCGCATCGGCATCGGTGGCAGGGTTGAGCTTGAGGACATGGCGCTCGCGGTGTCGGGCGGTTATGGCACGACATTCGAGGCGAGCGGGCGCTTTCACCACATTTTTGATCCGCACACCGGGACGAGCGCCAATAACCTTGTCCAGGTGGCGGTGATCAGTCCCAGAGCGACGGCTGCGGACGGGCTTGCGACTGCCATCTGCGTTACCGGAGAGGCACGCGCACGGAGCTTGCTCGCAGCATATCCGCGGACACGGGCAATCCTGACACGGTTGGATGGCACGTCGGCGACACTCACGGCAACCTCGTTCGCCACCGGGTAACTTTGGTCGTCGCGAGCGCACGCAACCCGGACGAGCCAGGAACCATGCGCGCTACCAATCAGCCATGCAGCAAATCCAGCGTGGCTCTCACCGTATCCATCGGCGCCTCCTGAGGCACATCATGTCCTACAGATGGAATCACGCGATGCTGATAGCGTCCCGTGAAGAAACGCGCTTGCGTTGCTGACGCGCCCGCGGCATTCACGCCGTCGTCGCCGCCCTGGAGCACAATCGAAGGAACGATGATCGGGGGCAGCTTCGCAAGCGCGGCTTCCACCGGCTCAAGCGCCGGATCGCCCGCGGCATAGCCGAAACGGTGTCGATAGGAGTGAATGACAATATCGACGAAATCGGGATTGTTGAAGGACGTGGCCGTACGATCATAGGTGGCATCATCGAATTTCCAGCTCGGAGACCATAGTCTCCAAAGCAGTTTGCAGAGATCGTGGCGGTTGGCCTGCAGGCCGGCGCGCCCACGCTCAGTGTGGAAATAATATTGGTACCAGAGGCGGTTTTCCTGCTCCGGCGCAGCCGGTTTGGCGGACGCCGCTATGTCCTGAATCGTGTAGCCGGAACAGGATACGAGCCCGTTCACGCGCTCCGGCCACAACGCCGAAACGATGCAGGCGGCACGTCCTCCCCAGTCGAAGCCCACAAGCACCGCTTTTGAGAGTTGCAGCGAGTCCATGAACTCGAGAAGGTCCTTCCCGATCGCTGCCTGCTGGCCGGAGCGCATTGTGGTCGTTGAAAGAAATCGCGTCGCTCCATAACCGCGCAAATAGGGCACAATCACCCGGTACCCGGCGGCAGCAAGGTGCGGCGCAACATCGTCAAAAGCGCGCGGGTCGTAAGGAAATCCGTGCAGCAGAAGAATTGGAGATCCCTGCTCGGGACCGCTTTCCTCATACGCGATTTCAAGCACACCCGTGCGTACCCGTTTGACCGCAGGCCGGCCGGGACTCTGTGCGATGGCGCCAGAAGGCCAGAGGACGGCACCGGTGATCAGCCTGCTGAACAGCCGCCGGTCCATAAGGCCGTCAGAGCTGTCCGCCCGTGACACGCGACTTTCCCGCACGTCAGTCATAATACGCTGGAGCCCTTCACCGAAAATGCGCACCTGAAGAAGGTCGTGGCAGATCCAGAGCTCGGAGTGCCCCATGCCATGAAGGTCACGAGGTCGAGAATTTGCCCACACATCTTCGATCCTCCCGGGCGCGATTATAGGCCAACGCGACCCGATATGCCCGCTTCTGGAAATCTTCCACGCGATCAGCCGGGCAAACAGGAAAGAGCCTGCAAAGCGGGCTGTCATGGCCGGAGCGTAAAACGAACCTTGCCTCAGCGTTACGAAATGACCCACGGTGTGCTATGAGCATCGGAATGATCGGGATCATCAGATGATTCCCCTGCCATTCTTCCGGGAGGACGCTTCGTGTCGAATTTTTCGCCGGTCTTCTTGACCGCCAGTGTCACGGCCGTGGCCACTCTTCTTTCCACCGCATATGCCCAAAACAACTTCCTGGATAACGGCAACATTTCCGCACTTTCGAAAACCGTCTCAACACATAATCTCGCTCCGGACACCATGACATCCTGGGTTCCGGACCGTCCGACGGGTGATGATTTCCTTCCGCCCACGGACGGCAGCGCCGGCCCGGTGATGTCACCCAAAGACCGGCCCTATGTGCCCAATGGCAATGGACGCCAACCGACCTACCGGATTGCCGATACTACCAATCCAATTCTGAAACCCTGGGCAAAGGAACAAATGGAGAAGGCCAATGCCGAAGTCCGCGCGGGCAAGGTGCCATTCATCACGCGCGAACGATGCTGGCCCGCCGGCGTTCCGGGTTTTACGGTTTACACACGCGTTCAGCCAATTCACTTTTACCCCGGCAAGAAGGAGATCACGGTCGTAAATGAGCTGAACACCCAGATTCGTCACATTTATATGGACGTGCCTCATTCACAAAATCCGGGACACACCTGGTACGGTGAATCGGTCGGTCATTACGAAGGCGACGAACTCGTGGTGGATACCATCGGCCTCAATGACAAGACTTTTGTCGACAATTACCGGACGCCGCACACCGACAAGATTCATATCGTGGAACGATTTAAAGTTATTGAGGGTGGCAATACCCTGCAGGCGACAGTCACGGTTGAAGATCCGGGCGCATTCAACATGCCTTGGACAGGGGTGCAACGCTGGAAGCGTATCGCGCGACCTCTCGAAGAGTATCTCTGCGAGGAGAGCAACGCGGGCTTTTACGGTTATGACGTGGCGCCAATTCCCACTGCCGCAAAACCTGATTTCTAATCGGGAGGCAATTCCCGTCACCCCACCCTGCAAATTCGCTACCGCCCCACGGAGCCGCTATCGGGCCCGCAAGCCCACGTGATTTCACTGCGCTAAAAATGATACACCTCGGTACATTTTGAGAGATTTTGATATTTCACCGTAACAATTCTGTACCTTTTTGTCACAGGGCGGCTTAAGGTCACACCTTCTGCCGTGGGGAGTGTTGCGTAGCTTCGCCCTGCCTGTGGCCAGGGTTCCTCCCCCGAAACAAATATCGGCGCGCAAAACTGCGCCCGAACAGGGGGGAATATCATGAATAAGACCGCATCGCGGTTCGCGACCCTTATGGGATCCGCATCTCTGCTTTCACTGACGTATGCGTTGACGGCACATGCGCAGCAAGTCGCGCAGGCGCAGATGGCACAGGCTGGTGCGCCGGAAGCGGTTCCCGAGCAGGTGCTGATCACGGGTTCACTGATTCATGGCGCCGCAGCAGTCGGCGTCCCGGTCACCAATCTGGGCACTCAGGACTTCACGGAAACCGGCAATGTCACCATCGGTGACCTGTTCCGCACGGTGCCACAAGCGAACGTCGCGCCGGGTCCCTCATCGGTCAATTCCGGCGGCCACCAGGAACGAGAAACGCGTGTCAATATTCGCGGTCTCGACCAGACCGGCCCCCGCACGCTGCTGATGATCGATGGCGTGAAATTTCCTCCGCAGGCGGATGGCCTCTGCGCCATTGACCCTTCCATCATTCCCGGCACTCGCACTCGACCGCGTGGACATCCTGGCCGACGGCGCGTCAGCGACTTACGGATCGGATGCCATTGCCGGCGTGGTCAACGTGATCCTGAAGCGCAATTACGATGGCGCGGTCACTCTGCTGCATTTCCAGGCACCGACGGATGGCGGCGGCCAGCAGATACAGGCGTCGCAGTTATGGGGCCGCACCTGGGAGGGCGGCGACATCACCCTGACCTACGAATTCACACACGAACAACCCATCAAGGGCACGGTACATTCAAATTTCACCATGAACTACACGCCCTGGGGACTCGACAATGAAATCCCGATTGGCGCCTCGCTGCCGGGCACGATTACGACCGGCAAGCCGCCTCGTCAATAATCGGGCTCGGTCTACCCGGGTCATCGGCACCATCTGCTCCAATTGCTGGGCTGTTCCCCAGGGCACAGGCGTCGCTTTCAACCCCATCAATGGCGGCATAGGTCCGCTCGCTCCCGGAGTGCCGCAACCCTGAATTGGGCCACGCTCACGGCAAACCCTGCCAATCAGCGCACGAATGAAATCGAATCCCCTGGCAACGGGCTGGGAGCAGGCGGAGCAGGAAAAGAACTCATTTGTCGCGACCGTCGACCAAAGGCTGTTCCCGGGCGTGTCCCTGTTCGCCGACGGCTTTTACGCCAATCGCCGCGTCGTCGAATTGTCAGCCGCCCGTCTACAGCCAGGGCATCAGCAACGACGTCAAAACCTGGGCGGTTCCCACCATCAACCCGTATTATCCGACCGGCGCGCCCGGAAATCTGCAGGTGTCTTATGATTTTGGGAATGAGATTCCGCCCCGCGAACCAGCTTACGAAATCTCATACCGCTATCATGCCGGTCTGAACCTCGACCTGCCGTTCAGCTGGAGCGGCGTGGTGTATTATTCGCACAGCTACGAAACCAATTTCTATCTGCAGAATGAAGTCAATGGCAACGCGATCAGTGCTGCTCGTTGGATGGAACACGTCGGCGGCGTCACCAAGCCGTCCGCAGTGTGCCCTATTTGAATTTGTTTTGCGATCCGACGGCGCTTTCAGTGCAATTCCCCTACCACGCTGAATTACATCCATGCGTATCGCACATTGGGCGATATCTATCAGATCTCGGAGCGTGGCGGGCGATTTGACGGTCCGCTGTTCGATCTGCCGGCCGGTCAGGTCAAAGCGGCGGTCGGCGGCCTTTATGAATCCGACAATGTGGTTGCGTTCACGGCCAACAATGCAGACGTGCCGCCGGATCACCGCTATCCACGATCTACGATTCAGAGCCCTACAATGTCTGGGCAGAATTCACTCAGCTCGACATTCCGATTTTCGGCGACAATTTCAATCTTCCGCTCGTGCGCAAACTCGACATCGAGGGATCTTTTCGCCATGACGCCTACCACGGCACACTTGCCGGTTCGACGAGCAATCCGAAAGTCGCCTTCACCTGGTTGGTGGACGAAATGGTCGGCGCGACGATCCGCGGCAGCTGGGGAACTTCATTCCGCTTTGCCAATGCCGGCGAATATTCCACCATCGCAAGCGATCCCGCCGGCGCCGAGGGTCTTCCCGGAGATGCTGCGGTGGCACGCATCAATTGCACCAGCGGCGTAGCCGACTGCCGGCAGCACCGCTGCCGCCCTGTTCGCCGCCGGCTTTGCATGCGGGTCGGCTCCGGGCGGCCTAACATGGGGTGGCGGTCCACATCCGGAGTTGCGCAGTTTCACAAACGCTTCGACCGGGCAGCCCGCTACGCGTGAAGGCGGCACCAATCTGGCGCCGGAAACATCGAAACAATTACAGCATCGGTTTTGAACTGGCGCCTCAACTCGCTTTCCTTCGCGGGCTCGATCTGCAGGCCACATGGTACAGCGTCAAGGTCAATGGCACGCTGCTGGGATTCACCGCCAACAATACGCAAACTTTCAACGATCCCACTCTGCGGTTTCGACATATCGTCCCAAGCGACCTCGGCTGCCCGGTCGCCGCAAATGCCAACCCGACGTCCTGCGCGCCATTTGAGAAAATGGTGCTTGCGCAGATGTTGGACCGCAACGCCACCGAGCCACTCAGCAGCTCGTCTCTGGTCTACTGGATCGCCGATGGCAGTACGGTCGGAACCGGCTTCCTCCATGTCGAGGGCATTGACTACAGCGCCAGCTACGATCTCGATCTTGGCGATTATGGGGCCTGGAACACCGGCATCACCGGGACCTATTACCTGCACTATTATCAGGCGCTGGTGAACGGAACTCCCGCCTGTCGATGCGCTCCACAATAATCTTCCGGCTATTGGAGGGCTCGCACAGAACGGCGTTGCATCAATTCCATCACGGCCAGCCTGCGGCGCCCAGAATGATTTACCGCGCGCGCCTCGGATGGAGCGACGGCGCGTACAGCGTCACCGGGTTTCTCAATTACAGTGCGCATTATTATGCGCCGTGGGGCACTCCGCCCAATGTCAATATGCAGTGCACGAGCGCGGGCGGCAATATCGGCGGCGGCACATTCCCCTGCGCGATCACCAATTACACCAATATCGAACCGTCCTGGTACACGTTCGATCTGTCGTTTGGGTACAACACCGGCGATACGCCCGCGAATGATTACCTGAAGAGAATCAATCTTCAGCTCGTCATTCAGAATCTCATGGGCAAACACTCAGCCGTTTGAATACGGGCCCGACAACCGCCTCCCGCAACATTTCCGCTTACGACATTCTCCGGCCAAATACGGGCCGGGTCATCGGCATCACGGTTGTCAAGACCTGGTGAAGCAATCTGCCGGCCGCGAAATTAGTGCCTCGGCCGGCTTCCAGCCATCAAATTTCAACAGTTCAACGCTTCCGGAACGGATTGCCGCATGGAATAATCCACCGCTCGCATTTTGGTGAGCGGGCTGCGTAATTCCATCAAAGCAGGGCAAGATCAGGGAGAGTTGAATGCGCAAGGCACTCTTGGCCGCCGCCATTTGCATGTCGGCAGCTGTTGCGGCGAACGCACAATTTCAGCCGTTGAACGTGAGAACCGGGAACTGGCAAATTACATCGGTTTCCTCGGTAATCGCGACCATTCCGCCGGAATTGCAGGCGAGACTAAGCCAATTGCCGCCTGAAACGAGGGCTGCGTTGCAGAGCAGATTTGGAGGACAGCCGCAGACCCATACCTACAACAGCTGTGTCAAACCGTCTGATCTTACCACGCAGCCCTTCAATGACCCGAACCAGAGATGCTCATGGAAGGCGCTGAGTTCAAACGGCACCGATCTGGTGGCGCAAGGAACCTGCCAGTCGGGCGGTAACGATAGTGTTATGGCCAATGTCAGCATACATGCGATCGATTCCCAGGACGCAACAGGCTCGATCTCGATCAACGGAACATCAAACGGTTCAAGCATCAACTCCAATTCCACTTTGACCGGCAAATGGGTTAGTGCGGCCTGCCAAAATAACTGAAGGCGGAGGGGGCGTTTGCCGCCCCCCTCGCGCCCGGTTCCGTTCGGCGATCAATTACGATCATGGCGGTCGTCCTGGTCGCGCCTGCCTTCGTCGAATTCGCGGCGGCCGCGATCATGTTCGTCCCCATCAAAATCCCTCCGGTCGGCCCGGCGATCGCGATCGAAATCCCGACGAGAGCCCCAGTCGAAATCCCGACGATCGCCCCAGTTCATTCCGTAATAGGGTTGAGCCACCGGTGGTGCGTAGACCGGTGCAGGGGAATATGTGCATCCATACGGATCATAAGAGTAATATGGATTACCGTACGCGTCGTAGCATGTGTAGCGGGCGGCTTGCGGAGCGCCGAAACCAAAACCGAAACTCACCTGTGCAGCGGCCGGTGCCGCGGCAGCAATTGCGGCACCGCAAACCACGGCTGCCCCTATCACAGCTTTATTTGCCAATCGCATGGCCGTCTCCTTTTGGTCTCTGGGGCGCACATCACAAGTGCGTTCCTATTTTCGAATATATTCAGCCCCATATGTATGCCGCATGAATGGCCTGTTATATGCCGTTCACCCGCCAGAACATGTATTTAGCCATGCGGCAGGCCCAGAACATTTAACGCGCGTGTGTGCAAATTCAGCCTGACAGAACCGATCAAGATTTTAATTTCGAAACCCGCGACAGATTTCGAGTGATTCCAAAATTGATTCTGCAGAGAGGGAGACTATCCCGGGCGTAACTGTTCGGGCCTGGTTACAACCTGTTCGTGCGCGAAGAGTGCTAGAAATCGGATCGCTTCGATTGCGGCAGCGGCACGACATCGTAACCGAAATAGTCCGAATTATTTTCCGCGCACACCATTTCTTCCAGCGGACTGCCATCGGTGCGGCGGTAACGCTGAACCGCATCCCAGGGCGTGGTGAAAGCGCCGGGATCTTCCACATGCACATTCACCTCAATCGTTCTGCCGCCATTGATCAGGCGGAATCTCTCCACCACGTGAAGCTGCGTCGTGTGTGGCGTGCGATAATTATCGACGAAGGTCCGGTCGTTCTGACCAATCGTGTCGACGACCAGCGTATCGCCATTTTCATAATGACCGACAGATTCTCCGTACCAGGATGGCTTTGGATTTGTCCTGTGCGGCACGTTCAAATAGACGCGGCGGATTTCCGCATTCTGCTGCCAAACCATCAGGACTTCTTTCGTCGTCTGAATGAAACGCACCGGATTGGCGGGAAACAGGAGAAAACTCGGAACACCTGAAGGATAACAGCGTGAATCCGCCGTGAAGGCGACCTTCCCCGCGAGCACCTCCACATTGGATTTTTTCATCTGCTCGGCCGTCCAGGGTAAAAGAATTGGATTGGTAAGATCGGCCACTCTGAAGGTCGGTTGTTTGCCCGTAGCTGCGGCCTGTGCGTTCGTCACATAGGGATAGGCTGGATCGTTGGTGACAGGACCGGGACCAGTCGGTGGCTGAACAAAGTCCGTTCCGAAGCCCATGCCCGCGGCGACCCAGCCGGTGTTGCTGTCGGAAGAGAAGTTCGGAATGGGCTGAATCCCGGAACCGGCCGAGGATTCGAGCCAAAAAACCGCAGGCACGATCGCACCAATAATGAGTACATGCGGGACGATTCTCTGGCTGCGCATCGCGATTGACCTCCTGCCGGGCTGCTTTTGGCGATCATCAGATAGCGAAGCGGTTCTGGCAACAGTTGAGGTAAGGTAATCAGCAGCACGACGAATCGGACTTGGGAACGCGTGGTGGAAGAGAGGAAGAGAGGACAAATGATGAGAGCTGTGCTGTTTCTTGCTGCCTTCGCTTGCAGCGCAACCCTGATCGCCGGCGCTGACGCGCAGCCCGTCGCGCGATTGGCATCCCCGGATCCGGTAGAGACGCTCGTCTCGCGGCTGGATCTTCAGCGCTACAAGGCGACCATCAAGGGACTGACACAGTTCGGCGACCGGCGGCAGGGCACCGCAAGAAACCGCGCCGCCATCGACTGGATTGAAGCCCAACTGAAGAGCTATGGCTGCCCGACCGAACGGCTGAAATATGAATATCTGCAACGGGGGCGCACAAGCAGCGAACCCCGCGTCGAAGCTGCGGCGCCGGCTAACGGCAGCGAACCGGAACGCACGGTTGGCGGAGGCCGGGGACGCTATTTGCGAAATCCCACCTGGCTGAACGGTGATCCCAACAGACAGCCCGATGCCAAATTGCGCGCGCTGGACAGCGAGCCTGCAGTGCCTGGACCGCGGGAGGAAGTGTACTGCACAAAAATCGGCAAGACGCGTCCCGGGGAAATGTACATTATTTCGGCCCATATGGACGGACATGGCTGGGGCGAAGCGGCCAATGACGACGGCTCGGGCACGGCCCTTGTGATGGAGCTTGCACGAATCCTGAACGACCCGAATGTCGTGACCCGGCAGTCGATCCGGTTTGCGCTCTGGAACAACGAAGAAACCGGTCATCAGGGGTCGCGCGCTTACGTCGCGCAACGGCGCGCCCTACAGGGCAAAGAGAACCCCACAGGGTCCGGCCGCTATCCCGAACCGAAATGGCTGGGCATGATTCAGCACGACATGATGCTGTTCGACCATGGCGCGCCGCGTCCCGATGGAAGCATCAGCCCGGTCCAACGTCCGGAAGCCGATATCAATATCGAATTCCAGTCGAAGGCAAAACTGGCGGCCGAAGCGAATACGCTTGCCTGGACGATCGAAGGCGCTAACGAGAAATACGCGAGTGATTATCCGGCCATTATTGGCAGTCACATGACCAACACGGATTCCGTGGACTTCCAGGACGTTGTTGCGTCCGTTTCGCTGCGCGAGAATGAGCGCGGAACCCAGATTGGCAGCGGTTGGGATCCCCACTGGCATCAACCGACCGATGTGTACACGACGTTTTCCGACAAGGATTTTCTGCTTGGACTGAATGCGGCGCAAACCACGCTTGCCGCAGTCGCCCAACTCGCCGGCGCCTCGATTAACAAATAAACGCCGCGATTGAACGGATTGATTCAATTTCGCGGGAAAGCAGAAAGGACCCGGTGAAGAATTCCCGCTACGCTCTATCCGGCAGCTTGATTTTCTCGAGGGGAAACATGCGTACAACGCTGAAGACCGGGGCCGCAGTGCTGATGCTCGCTTGCATGGCTGGAAATTTGGGTGTGGATGCGGCACAGGCTGCAGCTTGCGCCAACTCCAACGAGATGCGTGCCGTACGAGCGGCCGCCGTCCAACAAAGATTGATGGTCGCCGCATTTACGTGTCGCGCAATCGCGCAGTACAACAAATTCGTCACGGCCTATCAGACCGATCTCCAGCAGTCCGACCGTCAGTTGCAGGATTTCTTTCGCCGGTTGTACGGTCAGTCCGGAATCTCGAATTATCATTCCTTCAAGACACGGCTGGCCAATACGTCATCGATCCAGAGCATAAACGACTCTCTGGGCTACTGCGCCGATGCCCAGGCGACATTCGATGCCGCACTGAGCGATGGCAGAAAATCCCTGGCGGCTTTCCTTTCCACGCGGACAACCGAGGCGGAAAAAACATTCTCGCCATGCGACAGCATGACGGCAAGCACCAGCCGGGCGCCCGAGGCCCGTTGACGGGTTCAGTCCCGCCAATCGCCATGGCCGCAACTCCCGGCCCGGGTCGTGAACCAAGCCGGCCGACCCGCGCGGAAGTTGCGCGATGCGCGGGGTCTTAATCAGAATTCTTCGTGCACCGGATTAATCGCCGGCTCATTTCGCGGTGATGGCCCCCTTGCAAGCCACTGCGCGACTTTCAGAAAGTAAGCGTTCCGATCGTGACCGGGATGGCGAAGTCCAATCACACGAACGGCTGACAGAAACGCGTCGCGATCGTTGCAGCCCCTTTCCCGCAGTTCGCGATATGCGCGCGTGACCACGCTTTCGCATTCACTGCAATCATCGCTAAAGCAAGGTACCTGATCTGACACGGCAATCGCACTGTTATCGGGTTGTCCAATCCGCGTAAGCCAAAGCCAGCCCAAAGGCGAAAAATCCTGCCGCTGCGACGCAGAGAAAAATGACGCTTCCGATTGGCATCCCTGAACCTCCAAAAAAAACCGGGGTCATAATCGCCCAATCGGCCCCCTCTGGTTTTGATCTGGATCATGGAAACTCATAGGTAAGCCGGTGACTTCACCGCGATGATCCCGCCGATCGAGATCATAGCCACATGCCGGGAGACGAAGAGAGCGGCCTGGAGACGGCTGTTCTCGCGCGGGGTCTGCCAAAGCTATCGATCTGACGATGGAACAGCGGGCCACTGATTTGCAAAGCGCTTCCTGGATCTCGTCCGTGCTTTGGCGGCCTCCACCTTACGATTGCGCGGCGAAGTGGCCGTCGTAAGTGAATCAAGCAGTCGGCGTGCGGCTTCCGCGACCTCATCGACGGCCTGATGGAAAGCCGCCTCGTTCGCCTTTGAAGGTTCCGTGAATCCACTCAATTTCCGCACGAACTGCAAAGCTGATGCCCTTATCTCCCCATCGGTGGCCGGAGGAGCAAAGTTGAACAAGGTCCGGATGTTTCTGCACATTGACTTTTTCCTGAATTGGCTTTCGCATTGGGTACGAATTGGTGGACACATGTCCCGGCGAAACCCGAAAATCAATTATGCCCAGCCCGGACGCAACACCCCTGTTCCTCGCAGTCGATCAAAAAACGCGTGTTTCGGCGCTCCTGCAGGTCCCTCGACAGACCCGCGCCTGCTTTGTGCTGGCTCACGGCGCAGGCGCCGGAATGACCCACCCCTTCATGGCTGGAATCGCACAGGAACTCGCCCGATTCAAAATCGCGAGCCTCCGTTACCAGTTCCCGTATATGGAGCAGGGGAGCAAACGCCCCGATGTTCCGAGTTGCGCGCATGCCACCGTTCGCGCTGCAGTTGCTGAAGCGTTTCGCCTGCTTCCCGATCTCCCTCTCTTTGCCGGCGGCAAATCATTCGGTGGGCGCATGACATCCCAGGCTCAGGCCCTGTCTCCGCTTCCCGGCGTGCGCGGTTTGGGATTTTTGGGGTTCCCTTTGCACCCGGCAGGGGATCCGTCGACGGCACGGAGCCAACATCTTTTCGACATTGAACTGCCGATGCTGTTCCTGCAGGGGACGCGCGATGCCCTCGCGGAAATAGTGTTGCTCGAAGCCCTGTGCAAAGAGCTTGGTGCGCGCGCCACTCTGGTGAAAGTCCAGAATGGCGATCACTCGTTCCACCTTCCGGCGCGCAGTGGCCCGACAGATGCGGAAATCCAAGCCAGTCTCGCACACACGGTTGCCACGTGGATTCAGACCTGCCTCGAAATGCCGGGGCCGGAGCGAAAATGCTGAACCACCGGGGATGCAGCGATAAATGTGTGGAAAGGCAACGATCTTGCTTGTTGGTCCAACAGTTTGCCCTGATCCTCGAATTTCGAGTCCCGCCGCGCCTGACCGTAAAGGACGCCCGCGATGGTCGCTAAGCCATCAGATCCTGTCGAATTCCCCGAATACCACCCGTGGCGCCGGGTCCTGTCCTTTCTGGTGGTATTCATCCTTTGCGCTGCCGCGGGTCTGAGCTACGTCTACACCCGCCCGGGCGAATATCGCGCCAGCTTGCGGCTGCAAATCTCACCAGCTCGCGCCATGACGGGGGCGAACCAGACCGCAGATCAAAGCGTCTCTTTCGGGGCCGAAGTGAAGGCTCTGACAGGCCGCGCCGTGCTGCAGGACTCCCTCACACGCCTCAATCGGGCGGAGTTGATTCCCGATCTGGGTCGAGACCCAGTTGGCGCGTTGCAACGCATGTTGCGGACGCGAGTTGTCGGCCGGGGACATGTTGTGGAGCTTGCGGCAGAGGGTGCTGAACCAGAATTTCTTGAGCGGCTCCTGGAAACGGTCGTCGAGGCATATCGCGATCGCACGATTCGCCTGTACAACGAGCAGAGCGCGCGCGAATACCAGGAGCTGAAAAAGGAGGCGAAAAATCTCCGGGTACAGGCAGTTGCGGCGCACACAGATGTCGATGCCTTCCGTGACGCAACTGAAATTCTCTCCGAAGAGGGAGAAAATGCCGTCCTGGCCAACCTGCAGAATTTGAGCCGCGCCTACAGCACCAGCGTCAGGACCCTCGCGAAAGCGCAACTACAGTTGCAGGCGCTGAAAAAAATATTGAGTGCCGGACTTGAACTAGATCCGGACCTTGCCGCACTGGAACAGAGAGAAATCGCTCTGCGAGAACAGTTGGCCGATTTACAGCGCCGATACACTCCGCAATATCTGGCGCTGGACCCAAACACCAGATCATTGCCGGAACGCCTTGCCGACTTGCAACGGCAGATCGCCGCCAAACGCAAGGCCGATCAGGCCGCGCCCATTCTGGCCGCAGAAGATGAATTGCAAAGAAGCCAGGCGCAGCTTGAACAACTTGGCAGTGATTTGGCCGCAGGACAGAAGAAAGCCGAGGTTTCTTCTAACCGGTTGGCCGAATACGCGGCGATGCATGAAGACGTCGGTCGCGTTGACCAGATTGCGCAAAAAGCGGTTGACCATTTGACCGATCTGCAGGCGACCCAGCGCGAAGAGGAGCCGCGGGTTGACATCCTGCAGCCGGCGGTATCCGGTCCTTTGCCGGTACGCCCCGGTTCCACTCGCGATGCCTGGATCGCAATCGCCGCATCATTCTGGATGGGAATTCTCGCGGCCTGGCTCGCTGGCCTCACTGTCGGGTCACCGGCCGTCGGGTATTGGGATTCGCCGGTACATATGCGATCCTGGGATGGCTCTCCGAAGCTAACCTCTAATTCTGGTCATCCTCGAAACGATCGTGAACTGATCAGGCTGCTTCCGCCACCTCAATCCGCCTCATCGGCACAATGACTGCTGCTTCCGGTCGGGCAGTACCCGAAACAGTGAGGATTCGGCAAGGAATGCGGCATGTCCGATGAAGCGCAAGATCGCCTGCTGACACGGCTGTTGGAGAACAATCGCCGCTGGGCAGAACGCATGTCGCGCGAACGCCCCGGATTTTTTCGGTTGCTTGCGAAACAGCAATCCCCGGAAGTGTTGTGGATCGGGTGCTCCGACAGCCGCGTTCCGGCGAACGAGATCATAGATGTGCTGCCGGGCGAAGTTTTCGTGCATCGCAATGTTGCCAATCAGGTGATGCATGTGGATTTCAACTGCCTCGCCGTTCTTCAATACGCCGTCGAAGCGCTGCGCGTCCGGCACATCATCGTCTGTGGTCATTATGGGTGCGGTGGCGTCATCGCGGCCCTGCAGCGGCGCCAGACCAGCCTGATCGGCAACTGGCTCTACTCGCTTTCCGAATTGGGAATGCGGCACCGCGCGGAGCTCGAGGATCTGGATGAACAGCAGCGCGTCGATGCGCTGTGCGAGATCAACGTCATCGAGCAGGTGCGGCATGTTTGCCAAACCACGATCCTCGACCGTGCGTGGCGCGGCGGACAATCCATCGCGGTGCATGGCTGGATTTACGGAATCCACAATGGCCGGCTGTCCGATCTCGGCCTGACAATATCGGCCGGTGACCAGATTGAGGCCGTCTGCGCTCAGGCGCTGGCATCACCACGTCTGTCGGGTTGAGCAGATTCACAGGAAACTGAGGCGTTCGGCCATCGGCGCCACCGGAAAAACATAGCCGCAATTCTCGCAGCTTCGCAGCGCTGGATTTGCGTTGAAAGCTTCGTAAATGCTGCTTACCTGCGCGGCAACATTGTCCTGCGAGACAGTGTACGACTGAAGTTTCTCGTCGCAATTCTCGCAGAACCACAAAAATTGATCACACTCGTCGCGTTGCCTCTTGCGCTCGATCACGAGCCCCCAGGTTCCGGCCCCACGCCGTGGTGAGTGGGCCAGCCCGGCCGGGCAGAGAAAAATCTCGCCTTCGCGAATGTTCACCACCTGACGGAGACCCTTCCCGGGCTTGAGATGGAGTTCGATATCCCCGTAAATCTGGTAAAAGAACTCCTCCCCGGCTTCGACGTGAAAATCGAGCCGGGAGTTTGGGCCGTTCAGAATCATCAGAATAAATTCTTTGTCGTGCGCCAGGACACGATTGGTCCTGAATGGCGGATCGAAATAAGTCCTGTTCTCCGCGATCCACTTCTTGAGATCGGTTGCAGACAACAGGGGCGGTGTCGGATTTATGCGCATGCAGCCAGCCATTCGGCGATCATGGCGTCCCGGAACCAGGCTGATCAAGCGCGAACCCAAACAGCCGGGCTGGGTTTTCGACCAGAATGCGATGAAGGGTTTTTTCATCGGGTGCAATGACCGCCAGCAGATCGAGAAGGTCACCTTCGTTCGGCGTTCGGCCGGGAACGAAGGTATTTCCATGCGGCCAATCGGTGCCCCAGATAACCCGGTCGGGCGCTGTTTCAATCACCGTCTGCGCAAAGGGGACCATGTCCAGATAAGGCAAACTTCCCGGGACGTGAGCCTGCGGAACTGCGCTGAGCTTGTCGAAGCTGCATAGCTTCACCCAAAAGCGGTCGTCACGCAGAAGGTCCAGAAGAAGCCGAAACGCCGGTTGGCCGAGACCGTCCTTTCCTCTGACACGTGCCATGTGATCTATGATGGTGACACCCGGAAGCGAGCGAATGAACCGCTCATGTTCCAGGAAATCGGGTGGATCTACATGAAGATCGAGGATCCAGCCGAGCCGCTGCAGCGCGGGCAGATGTTCGCGCAAATGCTCCTCGCTCCCGGGCCGGTCCTTCATCAGATGAAAGCGGGCGCCACATATTCCGCCGCCAGCCAAAGCGTCCAGCAAACGATTGTCCAAAGAGGAGTCGATATTCGCGATTCCCCGCGCCGAATCACCCAGCGTGGAGATCGCGTTGAGGACGACGCGATTGTCACAACCGTGAGCCGTTGGCGTGACGAAGACGGCGCGGGTGAGCCCGGTGATCTTCTGGACATTCTGGTAGTGCTCGACCGGTGCTGCAGGGGGCGTGTATCGCCGCTTTTCAGAGTACGGGAAGAGGTGCGGCGGACCGAAGATATGGGCATGCGTGTCACAACTGCCCCTGGGCAGGGTCCAGCCTGGCTTCCGGGTATTGGGATCAGGCGGTAGGCTGACCGGTACGGAACGCATTGCTGCTGACCTCCCTGTCTCTAATTCCCGCGCAACTTCAGCATGAAACAGACGGCCGGAGTCAAATTCGGCGCGTCGGAAGACCCGAATCTGGGCAAATTGCAGCATAAAGAGTACAGCCGTGCCACATCCGATTGGCCTGCAACAGCGCCGAATTCAGGGAGCGGGACTCGCGCCCGCGCTCCCGTTGAGGCCGAGAGCTTCGAGGAGACTCACCGCCACTACCCCTGGCGCACAGCTCTTTGCGAGTTGCCGCCGGGCGCCAGCGACTGCTTCTCTCGCGGCGTCGCGATTATCCCGTACCCAGCGCAATATCGACGCTGCGTGACCGATATCGGGCTTTGCCCATTCGCCTGTGGTTTCCGCCCAGCCATCGGTAGGTTCAGACGCCACATCGACCATCGTATGATCGACGAAGAGCGGATATTCGACCCCGAGAAATTCCCGTGGGGCGCCCCACCCGGTCACAACTGCCGGGGTCCCGGCGGCTACGGCTTCAGCGATTGTGAGCCCGAAGCCCTCGCCCCGGCTCAGAGATAGCGAGCAATCGCACCCTCGAACAAGCGCAGCCAGATCCGAATCCGTCAAATCGTTTGCGATCAGCTGGACCCGGGGCACTCGACCGTGACCCCCAAGCAGACGGGCCATCGACACCGATGTCGGAGCATCGGTAACGTAATCGCGGTGACTGGTCTTTACGACGAGCAGGACATCGTCGTCGGGGCCGAACGCGCGCAGGAACGCTTCGATACTCGATGGGATGGCCTTTCGGGATTGCCATGGCCCGACGACCAAAACAACAAAGGTGTCGGGCCCAGCATCGAGGGCCACTTGCAAGACCTCCTCACTGGCAGAAGCAGAGCATGCGACAATCGGCTCAACAACGTGGGGAACGACCCACACCGGTACTGAGACCCCCGATGCTCGAAAGCTGTCGGCATTGAACTTCGATGGCACGACGACGCCGTCGAACTCGTTGAGCATTGCAACGGTGGTCTTCGGCAGCACTGTCTGCTCGAAGGTCGTGTAGGCCAGCCTTCGCGGAGCGTGATAGTCTGCGCGGAGTCTTGGCCAGAACTCCCGTGTTGTGTGGAACAGAGCCACCGTGGGTTCGATTAGTCTGGTGGCAAGTCTGGCGTTCAGGACCCTTGGCGGAAGAGGATCACGCGGCGGTGCGGCCCAGTAGCGTGGTCCCCAGGTGGGCGAGCCTGGCTGTAGTGGAATCCACCGAACGGGCACACCCTTCGCTTCGAGAAGCGCAAGATAATCGCGTGTTGCATTGCCGTATCCGGTCCCCGGGACAAACCCGGCAAACAGCACGCCAGGAGGTGACCGGCTCACATTGCATCCTCGGGTAGAAACGGGCGCAGCAGCCGGAACAGCGTTGTGTTCACTCCCCGGATATTCTGTGGGCTCACCAAACCAGCGTGGAATCTCGAGTGGTCGGTACGCCATGGGTCGCTCCAGAGGTGCTCCCAGAGATGCACGCTGATCGTCTCTGCTGGCACCGGCTCATCCGTTTCGAGAAGACGCAGAAGGTCGAGAGGGGTGTAGCTGAACGGATAAAAGCGCGCCGTCGGCTCCAGTTTTACTTCGTCACGATGGATAGCGGCGAGGCGGGCCGGCAGGAGCGTCGAGTGATCGCTCCAGCCATCGATGGCCTCCGCCATAGCCCCCCGCCAACGCTGTGCGAACTTAGCGCCAGGCTCGGCGGCCAAAATCGCGTTGCCCACGGACGCCTGACCATGAAGATCACTCTCGCGGCCGGCGACAAACGGATCGGCGCGAAGCGCGTCAGGGAACCGCCGGATAAAAACAGTGTCGACGTCGGCGTAGAATTCCACCGTATCGAATAAGGACATCAAGGCGGATAAAGTCGGCGCGGTGAGCGTATCGGTAGAGATCGGGGACGCGAACATCGTATGCATGCGTCTCAACTTCGGGGACCGAACCTGCCTCCATGACGACAACCTCACCGTTCAGTCGATCCCACCACTTTCCCCATGGCCGCTCGGCACAGTGCACCATCACCTGTTGCGGCCGGTTCACTTCGATGCACGAGCGAATAGTGAGAAAATGGAGAAGTGGAAACGGCTCCGTCTGCGGCCGAAATCCGTAGACAAAGTGGAAGATGTCAGGAATCACGCGCCCTCCGGCACCATCAAAATCACGAAGCGAGGATCGATTGTACCCCGAGGATTTGGCCTCATGCTGCCCGTCAGGATTCCTTATTGCTGGTTCAAAGCGCTGGAGCGCCCGGGTTAACCTCGCCCGGAACGAAGGACCGATGGGGTGTGCAGGCTCCCGGGTTGGCTCAAATGGCAATCCGGTCGCAGTCTTGTCAAACCCGCGGTCATCCCGGAATGTCGATCAGACGCGGGGACACCAGAGCACATGTCGGAAAAGACAGTCGTCGATCCACTTACCGTTTTGAATATCGTTGAACAGCTTGCCCACCTCATAATCAGTAATAAATGGGTACTGGGGCGTCCACCCGCGAACATGATGCGGGGCGTTGACTTTTATAGTGCGACAGATCTCGTCTCAGCCCTCGCGTTTAGCGCTCAACGTTTCAAAAATACCCACGGCTATCTGCCGCATCTGGCGTCGCCCACGAGCTTTAATGAGCATATCTTCGCACGCAAGTTCTTTGCTGCGCTCCCGATGCCGTCGCTTGGCGACAAGCTCGGTGTTCGCCAGTACGTGCGCGAGCGCCTGGGCGAGGATGCGCTGACCCCGGTGGCCTGGACCGGCGACAATATTGAGGATTTCTTCGCGGCGAGTCTTCCGGCCGGACGCTTCGTCCTGAAAGCGAACCACGGTTGTTTCATGAATCTGTTCCTGGACCTGCCGCAGGATCTCACAACCCGACGCGATGAAATCCTGTCCAAAGCACGGGAATGGCTTGGTACCCGTTTTGGCTACAACACCGGCGAATGGCACTACAACACCTTCAAACCCAGGCTGTTTCTCGAGGCTTTTCACGGCCAGGGTGACGATGAACCCATGGACGATTTCAAGGTTCACTGCTTTTACGGAAAGGCGCGGCTGATCAATGTCGTCACTGGCCGGTTTTCTCAAGTTCGGCTTGGGCAATATACTCCGGATTGGACGTGCCTGGCCGCAGCAATGGCCGGCTATGATTCCGTCGAATTTTCACGGCCGAAGAACCTCGATACCCTGATAGCAAGTGCCGAGCGTCTTGCTGAGGGACTCGAATACGCCCGGATTGATTTATTTTCCGACCGGGTGCAGGCGATGAAGTTTGGCGAGATTACGTTGACGCCCGGCAATGCCAATCAGCGGTATACGGATTTTCAGTTCGATCGGTGGCTCGGAGAGTTCTTTGCGTCGCCTCCAGGCGGTTAGATTGGCAAAGTTGTTTGAGCGTTTCGGCCGCGCAGCTCGGCGAGGAGCCTCTTCGTGCGAAACTCGGTGGCCCCGGTCGTTCCGCGTTCGGCCACCCCATACCAGCGCGCAGCTTCGCCGTAGTCGCCTGCCTGAAATGCGCAGTTCGCTGCCTGCTCTGCGGCAGAGGGGCCGAATATTCGTTTGTCATACGCATTCTCGGCGACGAGCGAGTCCGCATCGATTTCCGCAAGCCCGGCGAACACCTGACCAGCATCAGTGAAGCGTCCGCGACGAAGCAGAGATTTCGCCTCCAGCCATTGCAGAATATGATTGTCCGGCCTGAAGCAACGCGCCTCGTCGATCAACGCCGCCGCGTCGCCTCCGCGCGCAAGTTCCAGTTTGATGAGTTCGATGTGGCACAGGCAATCGTCCCCATTGTGCAGGCCCTTGCTGCGAGCCAGGACGAGGCCCTGACGCCAATATGTCTCTGCCTGCTCGACTTGCCCGAGCTCGCAATGAACACAGCCAAAATGCCACCAAAGATAGACGCGGCCTGGATCTGCCGCGATCGCCTTCACCAGCAGCCGAAGATACCGTTCGGCTTTGTGCGTTTGCGGACCGTCATAACCGACATGATCGATCGTCAGATCACAATCGACGATCGTTGCATCCTCCGCCGCAACCAGCCGTTTGATCCCGGGCAACATCGTCTCATGCACGACTCCCTCAAAACGCAGGGATGGATCGCGGCGATAGAGCCGATATTCGCGATAAGCGGTGAAGCCTGTCCTCGGATAAAAGCGCACTCTGGCAGCAACCGCATCCTGAGCGCTTAGCGTTGATCGCAGGGAGCTTCGATCGCCGCCGCGCACGCGCTCGTCGGCATCTATGTACAGAAACCAGGGACAGGACGCCTGCTCGATTGCAAAATTGCGAGCCGCAGAAAAATCATCGCACCAGTCAGTCCGAAAGACTTTGGCGCCGTACCCGACTGCCAATTCTACGCTGCGATCGGTTGATCCGGTGTCGACGACAATGATCTCGTCAACCAGCTCATGAAGCGAGGCCAAGCAGGCGCCCAGCACATGTTCCTCGTCGCGGACGATGAGTGTGGCCGAAATCAGGGATTGCGCGGCACTCACCCCACGCTCGCCCGCCACTCACACGTTCGAGGAATAGACCCGTGTTTGAGTTTCGTCGATCTTAAGGTCGCTCATCGCGAATGAGGCAACGACCGGCATCACGAACGCCGTTTCAGCCAACATGTGACGCACTGATGTCCTTTTCGCTTCATCGACGCGGCTCATGAATTCCTGCTCTTGACCATTTGCGAGCATCGCCCGCCCTCCCCTGATCTGTAAATCCGATGACGGAAAGGCTACCCGGGATGGTTCCCAATGGCAAGCCAGCTGTCGCGAGCACATCATGTCCTGTGTGGATGGCTTCCGCGTTGCAAGGGTTAACTCGATGTTTTTTGCGTTTTGGTCGGGTGCAGTCTTGTGTCCGGCCTTTTGATGCGGTCGTACAAAACCGCTGGCCCTGATGGTATCCGCGGACAAGGTCCCATTCTGCTCTGCGGGCTGTGACGCCCTGGACATTCGGCGGGTTGTCCTCATCCCCGGTCTGACCGGTTCGCCATCACATCGCATCGTCCTCGCAACCTCTGAAGCTGGTTTTGGTTCTCCTGGTTTTCCCTGTCGGGTGAATGCTGCCTAAACGATCGCTGCGGCAGCGGGTTGAGGCGCGCGGTAAATCCCACCGTGAGCCATGATCGCCCAGATTACCCGCGCCGCCTTATTGGCAAGCGCGACGGTGACCACTCGGGCCGGCTTTCGCGATAGCAGAGCGGCTAGCCAACGGTCGACGGCCTCGGGCTTGTACTTCGCGCGTCGAACGAGCGAGGTCATGCCGACGACGAGAAGCCGGCGGAGATATTTGTCGCCCATCTTCGATATCCTCCCAAGCCGTTCCTTACCGCCGCTCGAATGCTGCAGCGGCGTGAGGCCCAGCCAGGCGGCAAACTGTCGTCCGGAGCGGAACTGGTGCGGGTCGGTCACCGAAGCAGCGAACGCCGTGGCGCAGATGGTGCCCACCCCCGGGATCGTCGCAAGCCGACGGGCGATGTCGCTCGATCGGTGCCAGGCGAGGAGTTCGCGTTCGATCTCTCCCAGCCGCGCCTGCAGATCGAGTATCTGCCCGGCCAGGCATGCCATCATCTTTGCCGCCACCGCCGGTATGCCGGGCATGCCGTCCGTCGCAATACGCTCGGCGAGACTCAGCGCGTGCGTGATCCCACGCCGTATCTCAATGCCAAACTCCGCCAGCAGCCCACGGATCATGTTGACCAACTGGGTGCGCTGCTTGACCAAGAGGTCACGCGTCCGATGGACCGTCAGCGCCGCCTGCTGCTCACACGACTTGATCGCGACGTACCGCATCGTCGGACGCGATACCGCCTCGCAGATCGCCTCGGCGTCGCTCGCGTCGGTCTTCCCGCGCTTGACATATGGCTTCACATAGGCCGGGGGCATCAGACGCACCTGGTGACCAAACTTGCTGATCTCGCGCGCCCAATAGTGGCTCGTCCCGCATGCCTCGATGCCCACCAGACACGGATCGAGCCGCTTCAAAAAATCTTAGCACCTGCGCCCGGCGCATCGCCTTGCGCACAACAACTTCTCCCGCACCGTTGATGGCGTGGACCTGAAAAACGTTCTTGGCCAGATCGAGGCCGACGGTGGTAATTTCCATAGCGGGTGGCTCCCTTCGCTCGTGGTTGCTTGATCGCTTCCACACTTTGGCACTCTGATGCCGGGAGCGGGAGCCATCCACCCCATCTGGTTAGCGGCGATAATCCTGCCAGCACGCCGCCGCCACTGCGATGAGGACTCGATGGTCCGTTTAGAAGTTGGCTGTTCGGCCAATCTCAATAAACAAGGCTTTCCATGACCAGCCGTTCCAGGCACGCGCGAGTCTCCGCCGCAGGAGGCGATGCGAGGCCAAAAGCCAGTCGCAACAGGTTCGGCATTTCCGTAACGCAATTTCTTCCCGTGCACAGTGCGAGCACAATCACTGCCGTCCGATTGAGATAATGCACGCGACCGCGATCGGATTGATAAATGATATAGCCATCCACCACCTCGTGCGTTTCGAGGCCCTCCACGGCTTTGGGAAACCAGCTCGGCTCATCGAGCCGCAAAAGGTCCGGCATAGACCACCTCTGCAAACGGATTGCGGCGATGCCTACCGGCAAGCCTGATAAATCGCAAGAAGCCCTGCCCCGACGACGTCCACATCATAGGATGCGCGGACGAGCTGCAGCGCGCGGGCCGCAATATCGCGTGACCGCGCTGGATCAGACGCAAGAAGCAGGCAGGCGCGGGCGAATGCGTCGGCGCTGTCGGCGAGCAGGGCATGCTCGGCGTCTCGCGCAGCGATGCCCTCAATGCCAACTGACGTAGCAACGACCGGTATTCCGTAGGCAAATGCCTCAAGGATCTTGATGCGCGTGCCGCCGCCCGCACGAATCGGCGCCACCGCAATATCAGCGGCGGCATAAAACGCTCGCAGATCGCCGGCCGGGCCGGGAAGATCGACATCCGAGGCGGCGGCAATAGCCACCAGCGAGGCCGGGGCGCCCGGGCCCACGATGCAGGCCTTTACGGGACGTGACAGCGCCGCACGCAACCGGGGCAGGATTTCACGGCAGAGAAAGCTCGCTGAGTCTTCATTCGGCGCATAGCCGAGATTGCCGACGAAAATAAGCTGCAGCGGCCGGTTCCACGTCAACTCCGTGCGCTCGAGCTGCTGCGTCACCGGCGCCGCATTCGGCACGAGCGAAATCGTTGCTACCGGTGCGCGCCGCCGCACGCGTTCCGCCTCGACCGGCGAGCTGACGAGCACCCGATCGAAACCCGCAAGGCTCTGCGCCAGGAGCGTTTCATATTTAGCGGCCTCCGCATCATTGTCCTCGGCGAGCGCGCCGGCCCTGGCGCGGCGATGGAGTTCGGCGATCCGTCGATGCGTCGTTACGTCGTCCTCATCCAGATCAAGGACACGGAAGTCCACGGCCGTTCTTCTCGCCAGGGGCGCAAGATAAAGGCGCATGAGGTGAATGGCAGCAATGTCCTTGCCTGTGCACCACTCGGCAACAACCGCCGCGCTTTGGCCCGTGCAGAACCGGCTCAGATATGGTTTCGGATAGGTGAGGCGAGCGCGCCGCCGTGCCTCCGGATCCACGATCCGTTCTATCAGCGCGTAATAGGGATCGAGATATTCGGCGAGCGGCAGCGATTGGATCGATGCGGCGTGTCGCCGCGTCAGTGGCGAGGGACTGTCGGAACCGCCCGCCACAGGCACCAGGCCGAGATGAACATCGAAGCTTCTCGACAGCGCTTGAAGGGCGACACCGGCTCTCATGGCCAGCCCATTACCCTGATCGTCGGGCATGATCGGCGAAATAAAAAGAAGACCCCTCCGCATTGTTCTGACCAACAATTTTACCTTAATCGGAGTACGAGCATCTGATCCGTCAGTGCGAGACCTCCACAGCGCATTGTGCCACCTGGAAAATAGGCGGCAGAACCGACCGTCGCGGCGCCAAAAGCCTGTCGAGCGCCCGGCAATTTCGTCAGGGATTTCCACACATTCGTTTTGGGGTCGTAACCTTCGACCTCATCAAAATCCTCCCCGCCGCCGAACGCCGCGTTGGGATCGACCTTCTTGCACTCACCACCGGCATAGATCAGCAGGCCATTGTAATAAACGGCCGCTCCTCCGCTTCGAGGCGTCGGGATTGGCGCGGCCTTCGACCATTTGTCTGTCGCCGGATCGTAAACATCGTGCTGGCCGACGTTGTCGGTTTGGCCTCCCGTGCGTCCTCCGATGATGTGGATTTTTCCATCGATGACAGCGATACCCATGTGATCGCGTGCAATCGGCATCGGCGCTTTTTCGGTCCATCGATCGGTCGCCGGGTCGTAGACATCATGGACGTTAAGCGGCGCCGGGTCGTGAGACCGTCCGCCAAACACGTGAATCCTTCCCTCGACCTCGATGGCGCTGACGGAACCGCGGCGCGAACTGAGAGGCGGAAGCCATTGCCAGCTATCTGCCGCCGGATCGTAAACGAGGGCAGCGTTTTGAGCGTTCGCATGAATGAGGCTGGTAAAGCCGCCAAAGACATAAAGCCTGTGGTTAAAGCCAACGACACCGACATGGCTTAATCCGATCGGCATCGGGGCACGTCGACGCCATTTATCCGTCTGGGGATCATATTCGTAATTGACCGACGATCCCCACGTGCCTGAACCCATGTCGGAAGACGACGGGAGAATGTGCGGAAAAAAACTCGAACCGCCTACGACGTAAACCTTTCCGTCGAGAGCCGCGACGCCGGAATCGCCGGTACCCGCAGGCATGGTAGATGCTGCCGACCAGCTACCCCGGTCCTGCGCCAGAACAGTGCTGTTCAAACCCGATGCCGCAAACATGCAGACGATCGCAGCTGAGTATGAATTAGCCGGGCTAAGCCGATGATGGAATCTTCCAAACATTTGTTCCTCCACAGCCACATGGCGTTCCTGCCCGGAATCAGGACGGCGGTCCGGATACCATCCCTGATTGTTCTTGTCCGATCATTCCAGGCTCGAATTGATCACCGATACTCTGACCTGAGGCCTGCCATGCCTCCAGATTTGCGAATCGCCGATGGACTCATCCATCCTGACCACGGGGATGAAAGCACGTCGATATTGCATGAATACCAACGATTTTCGGCTGACTTTTTTGCCGGGCCCGGCTTGCGAACTCAAGAACACCGCAGAAGAGGTCACCTTTTCACAAGAGCGAATTTTCACTGCTGAACGAACGCCGGCGCCAATTCAATGCCGGAATGCGGACCATTCCTGCCGTTTGGAATGAACGCGAGAACGGCTGAGATTTCGCCACAACCGGACATGGGATGTTCAGAAAATCCCGGCTGACGGTCGTCAGCCGGCTCGGCGCGGTACGTCCGGGGTCAGTGGGGGTTGCGGGCCGATTACTGCCTGAAGCGCATCATGCGCACATAGTTCATCAAAACCGGAGCCACCGACTCCAATCGCTCCAATAAACTGGTGATCGACCACGATCGGCAGGCCACCCGATGCAACAAAGATGTCGTGGTAATAGCCTTCATGGAATTCGCTTTGTTCTCCCTGCCGAACCCGGTTCACCTCAACATGGCTCGGCTCGTGCGTGACAACGACTGCATGCGCTTTCATGATTGCAGCGTCCAGCTGCCGGTGTCCGCGAATTCCGTCCATCCGCTCGAAATAGACCTGCTCTCCAAACTGATCGAGAATGGCAATGGAGGCGGATGCGCCGCGTGCTCGAGCCTGATCCTCGCAACGCGCAGCAATTTTCTTTGCCGTGTCGAGCGAGATTTCGTTCTTCTCTTCGATCTTCTCCGCCGCAGGGCCTCTGACGACAAAGCGATCCAACTGGGCGAAAGCGGTTCCAGAAACAATAATGAGGCCTGCGGTGATGATGGTAGGTAACAGTTTCATGCGATTCTCCTGCAGCGAATTCCAACAGATCATACTTCGGCAATGAGCGAGGCAAGTCCGCATAACGCACAGCGAATCCCGCCTGCCGGCCTGCACTTCCACTACCGCAGTTGAAGAAAAATGTACCGCTGCAACACTGCCGCGCCGTAATGTCGGTATTCCGGGCGAACCGGCACAGCATGGACCAGGAGCGATGGTGACGCGGCAGGCGACAAAACTAAGTGCCACTGAGTTGGCGAGCGTTTCCGTCCTCACGCTTCAGCACTACAACGATCGGGCTGAGAAATTTCGCGAAGGCACTTTCGGACACGACGTCAGCCAGAACATCGGAGCGCTGCTCCAACATGTCGAGGGTAACAAGCCCGCCGCAATCCTCGACTTTGGCTGCGGGCCAGGGCGCGATCTGAAGACGTTTGTCGAACTCGGTCACGCTCCCGTCGGACTGGACGGCTCCTCGCGTTTCGCGGCGATGGTCCGCGCAGACGGCTATAAAGTGTGGCAGCAGGATTTCCTCGCACTCGATCTCCCGGACAACCGCTTTGACGGCATCTTCGCCAACGCCTCCCTTTTCCATGTCCCCAGCCAGGAATTACCCCGCGTGTTGTTGGCTCTGCGCGCGACCCTCAAACCGCGCGGCGTTCTATTCAGCTCGAACCCGCACGGCCATAATGAGGAGGGCTGGTATCACGGGCGGTACGCCGTCTACCACGATCTCGAAACCTGGCGTCGCTATATGAGGGACCCGGGATTTTCCGAACTCGCCCACTATTACCGCCCCGCAGGCCTGCCGCGCGAACAGCAACCATGGCTCGCCAGTGTCTGGCGCAAATAGTCTCCAGTCGCGCACGTAGTACAGCACTGAGGAGCGCTGGTGCAGGTGCAGCCAATATGGCGATCTGTCCCTAAACCGGTGCAATCACAACCAGCCATTCGGTATAACCGTTCATTGCGTGAGTGCGATCCCGGGGGCTTTCGAAGAGGCCGTCCGGGCGTTACAGTCATCGTTGGCGCGCGACAGGTCGTTTAAATTCAAAATGTTGGGGGCTTTCTTTTCTAACCTGCGCCGGTGCATTCCACGGGAGGGCAGATAGCTGCCCAGGACGTAAACGGCGTCAACAAACTCGTAAGGATTGAGGATTCAATGCCAGCCAATCCCTTCTCCGACCTTGCGGTTTTTTTGCCTGCCGCTCTGCTGAAAGCGTACGTCTTGCTGATGATATTTGCTGTTGCCGTCGGAACGATTTTTGACGTCGTTCACAAGGGCAGCGGGAAGTACTTCGCGCAATACCGGAAGCTGACGAAAATTCGCGCAACGCACCCGCTCAATGGCGGCCAGAAGGCCCGACTGGCGGTCAGTACAGCCATGATCGACGTTGCTGCTGCAGGCGAATTCTGCAATCCGAAAAGACGTATCTCGCACCTGCTGATGTTCTACGGCTTCCTCATTTATCTGGTCACAACCATGCTCATGGTATTTGCCTATCTCGGCCAAACCACGCCGTCTGTTTTGCCGGTTCTGTGGAATCTTGGCGCTACGATGCTGCTTATCGGGGGTTACTGGTTCTTCTTTTTACTCAGGGTCGATGTGGCTCGGGACGGGCGTTCGCCCTTTCAACTTGTGCGAGCCGACCTGTTCATTGTTTCCATGCTGGCCAGCGTGACACTCGCGCTGACGTGGGAAATCGCCCAGGCGGAACATTACGGAATGGCGGCAATGATCTTGTTCAGCGGTTACGTGTTTTTTACGACTCTGCTCTTCGCGTCCGTCCCATGGTCCAAATTCGCGCATATGTTCTACAAGCCTGCGATGGCCTATCAGAGACGGATCGAGGAAGCGGACGGCTCTTCATCTCTGCCGGCACCGGCTGGCAAATACCCGACAAGGATCTGACCGGATGCCGACTTTCGTTTATATGGCGCGATGCGATGGCTGCGGACACTGTGTCGACATCTGTCCTTCGGATATCATGCATATCGACAAGACCTATCGCAGGTCCTTCAACATCGAACCGAATTTTTGCTGGGAGTGCTATTCATGTGTGAAGGCCTGCCCGCAGCAGGCGATCGACGTCCGGGGATATGCGGATTTCGCTCCGCTCAATCATAGCGTCAGGGTTCGCAGGGAACCTGAGAACGGCACGATTTCATGGCGGATCAGATTCCGCGACGGTCGTGAAAAGAATTTCGTCTCTCCTATCCGGACGACACCATGGGATTCGATCAAGTCGCCATCCGACTACGCGGTCCCTGCCCAGGATGAAATAAATTCACAGCAACTCGCGCACGAGCCTGAGGCCCTCAGGATTCCTGCATTGCCCGCGCTTGCTCCCAATCAACTTAGAAAAATCCTGGTCTGATGCGCCCTGGTCGAATGCGCCGCCGAAGAACTGTGTTCGTCGATGCAGATATTCTGGTCATCGGCGGGGGTATGGGCGGCTGCGGAGCGACTTATGAGTCCCGCTACTGGGGACGCGATCTCAAAATCGTCTGTGTCGAGAAAGCGAATATCGAACGTAGCGGTGCTGTTGCCCAGGGCCTGTACGCAATCAACTGTTACATGGGCATGCACTGGAATGAGAACCAGCCGGAGGACCATGTCCGCTACGCCCGCAACGACTTGATGGGCTTGGTGCGCGAAGATCTGGGCTATGACATCGCGCGCCATGTCAACTCGACAGTGCACAAATTCGAAGAATGGGGTCTACCCATCATGAGGAATTCGGAAACAGGGAGGTATCAGCGCGAGGGAAAATGGCAAATCATGATCCACGGCGAGAGTTATAAACCGATCGTCGCGGAGGCCGCGCGCAAGGCCGCCTCCGAAATCCATAACCGGATCATGGTCACCCACCTGCTGATGGACACGACACGACAAGATCGGGTCGCCGGCGCAGTTGGTTTCAATGTTCGTACCGGGGACTTTCATGTCTTCCGCGCCAAGGCCGTGATCGTGGCCGCCGGCGGCGCTTCGCACATCTTCAAGCCTCGCTCGGTCGGAGAAGGCATGGGCCGGACGTGGTATGCGCCCTGGAGTAGTGCGTCTGCCTACGCCCTGCCAATTCAGGTTGGCGCCAAGATGACCCAGATGGAGAACCGAATCGTTCTCACCCAATTCAAGGACGGCTACGGCCCGGTCGGGGCCTATTTCCTGCATCTGAAGACCTACACCCAAAACGGGTATGGCCAGGATTACGAGGCATTCTGGTACGACTCGATCAAGCAGTTGGTTGGCGATTACGTGGATCGTCATCCGGTACCCACCTGTTTGCGGAACCATGCTCTTCTGGAAGAGGTCAAGGCCGGAAGGGGCCCCATTCGCATGGTGACAAAGGAGGCCTTCAAAGATCCCCACAAGGAGACCGTTGGCTGGGAGAACTTCCTCGGAATGACCATAGGCCAGGCGGTCGTGTGGGCCTCACAAAACATCGATCCCAAAGAAATAAATCCCGAGCTGACCACCTCGGAGCCCTACGTCATGGGCTCGCATGCGACGTGTTCGGGCGCCTGGGCGAGCGGTCCGGAGGACTATGCCCCTGCCGAATACCAGTGGGGCTACAACCGAATGATGACCGTAACCGGGCTCTTTGGCGCTGGCGACGCAATAGGGGGCACGGCTCACAAATTCTCATCGGGCTCGTTCACTGAAGGACGAATCGCCGGCAAGGCAGCCGTCAAATATGTCCGAGACCTGGGACGGGAGCAGCCGCAAGTCAGTCAGCGGGAGTATGAAAACCTCGAACGGGACATTTATCAGCCGCTCGAAAACTACCGTGTTGGCCGTAACGAGATCGTGGCGGGTACGGTCTCGCCGCACTATATCCTGCCGATCCACGGGCTTCAGCGTCTCGAAAAAATCATGGATGAATATGTCGGCGGAATCGGCGCCAATTATACGACCAACGAACCGCTTCTCGCGCGTGGGCTGGAATTGCTCTCTATGCTGAAGGACGATCTCGCCTGCCTCGGCGCTGAAGATCTCCATCAACTTCAACGAGCCTGGGAATTACATCACCGGGTGCTTGCTTCCGAATGCGTAGCGCATCACACGTTGTTCCGGCAGGAAACACGCTGGCCAGGATATTACTACCGTGCCGACCATCCCAGGCTGGACGACACGGATTGGCATTGCTTCACACTCTCCCGCTACGATCAGAAGTCCGGGACCTGGGAGATGGAGAAGGCACCCGTCTATCACATTGTCGATGCGTGATCCGGCGAAGGACGAAGCGGCGATCCGGACAGTCCTGAAGCTGGTGTGTTTGCAGCCAGACTTTCCCTCCGCGCGATTTTGAACCCAGGAAAGAGGCCGGGGCGATGTCAAGACTGGTTCCACCGCACGGCAGTGAAACCTTGATGCCGCTCCTCCTGCCGGAAACGGAACGCGCGGAGTCTTTGGCGCGATTCGAAACGCTCAAGCATGTACCAATGAGCAGCCGCGAGACCTCGGACTTCCTCATGCTGGCGATGGGAGCCTACACGCCACTTCCCGGCTTCATGGGTTATGATGATTGGCGTCGCTGTTGTACGGATATGAAACTGACAAACGGTGTGTTTTGGCCCATCCCCATCACGCTGTCATGCGCCCGTGACCTTGCAGACAGCATCGCAATTGAAGACGAAGTGGCTCTGGTCGACGCACAGTCGGGCGAAGTGATGGGCGCGTTGGAAGTCGTGGAAAAATACGAAATCGACAAAGAATTCGAATGCCACCACGTCTTCCGCACAGCCGACGCCAAACACCCCGGCGTGGCCAAGGTTCTGTCTCAGGACGAAGTCAATCTCGCCGGCCGAATCTCGGCTTTGAGCGAAGGGGTGTACCCGCAACGCTACAAAGGACTTTATTGCCGCCCGGCAGAGACGCGCGCACTCTTCGCCGAAAAGGGATGGAGCAAAGTCGCGGCGTTTCAGACCCGGAACCCGATGCACCGGAGCCACGAGTACCTGGCCAAGATCGCAGTCGAGATTTGCGACGGGATATTCATTCACCAGGTCCTGGGCGCCCTCAAAGAAGGGGATGTCCCGGCGGAGGTGCGCGTTGAGGCGATTGACGCGCTGACCGGAAGTTATTTTGTGCCGGGCACCTATATTCAGGCTGGCTATCCGATCGAGATGCGCTATGCAGGTCCGCGCGAGGCGTTGCTCCACGCGCTGTTTCGGCAGAATTTTGGCTGCTCGCACCTTGTGATCGGACGCGATCATGCCGGCGTTGCAAATTATTACGGTCCGTTTGACGCTCACCACATCTTCGATACCCTGCCGGGCGGTAGCCTGATCATTCAGCCGCTCAAGATTGACGTCACGTTCTACTGTTACAAGTGCGACGGCATGGCGACCGCCCGGACCTGTCCGCATGAAGCTGGGCACCGCCTGCAAATTTCGGGTACACGTTTGAGAGAAATGTTTGCCAGGCACGAGCAGATTCCGAAGGAATTCAGCCGGCCAGAGGTGGTCGCGATCCTTCAGGAATATTACGACTCGCTCGGGCATTGACCGAACGGCAGCGATGATCATCGCCCAGCTCAGCGACACTCACATCCTCGCCCGCTCGTCCGGGCAGGACGTCGGCGCAAGCCGGGCTGACAACCTGCGTCGTTGCATCGCCGATATTAACCGTCAGAGTGTAGACGCAGTCGTTCACACCGGGGATAGCGTTCATCACGGCACCGCTGAAGAGTACGCGCATCTGCGCGAGATCCTGGCTGAGTTGCAAGCGCCGCTGTTCATCACGCCAGGCAATCGCGATCGCCACGGCGCGTTACGTGCCGCACTTTCGGGTTTCACCTGCTTGCCCCGGGACTCCGATCATTTCCATTATGTCATCGACGACTACCCTGTTCGCCTCGTAGCGCTCGATTCGGTTGCACCGGGAGAACGGAAGGGCGTGTTCTGCGCTCAACGGCTTGCGTGGCTGGAGGAGACGCTCGCCCGGAAGCCCGATAAACGCACGATCCTTTTCATTCATCATCCACCATTCGACATCAGCCCGCATTACATGGACGGGTACCGGCGCCCACAGGAGGCAGCAGATCTTGCAGCCCTGGTTGGGCGCTATCGGCAGGTCGAACGACTATTGTGCGGACACGTTCATTGTTTGCATCACGAGCCGTGGGGCGGCACAACCGCCACCATAATGCCGAGCATTGCGCTGGACCTGCGCAAGGGTTTCGGCGGTGCGAGCGAAACAGCACCCTCATACCTTCTGCACACGGTTTCCCGCGACGGCGTTGTAAGTGGGGAGCGGGTTGTCTCGTGATGTTTAACCCGATCAATTCGTGATGTCGTTTTCACCCATCCGGTCTGTTCCTCCCGCGCCGTCATCGGCCCAATGAGAAGAATTCGTCGTTCGGCCTCATATCCGCAACATTCGCCATGCGATTCGAAAGCGCGAAGAAACTCGCGATGGCGGCGATGTCCCAGGCGTCTTCTTCATTGAAGCCGTGTTCCGCGAGAATCGCGAAGTCGCCATCGCCGATCTCGTGTGCTCCGGCCGAGACTTTCATTGCGAAGTCGAGCATCGCCATCTGGCGCAGTGTGACATTCGCCTTCCGGTAATTGATTGCGACCTGGTCTGCGATCAGGGGGTCCTTCGCGCGAATGCGCAGGATGGCGCCATGTGCGACGACGCAATACTGGCAATGGTTGGCATTGCTGGTCGCAACGACGATCATTTCCCGCTCGGCCCTGGTCAGGTTACCAGGCTTGTCCATCAGCGCATCGTGATAGGCAAAAAACGCCCGGAATTCGTCAGGTCGTCGCGCGAGCACGAGGAACACATTCGGAATGAACCCCGACTTTTCCTGCACCGCCAGAATCCTGGCGCGAATGTCTTCCGGCATCCCTGCAAAAGCGGGAACCGAATAACGGCTGACGGGCCGAATTGGTGAATTGCTCATGGCGACGGCGTTCGAAAGGCGGAACAAGATAGACGGCCGCAGACTGGCACGATAGACGCCATCGGCGTTTTCGATCAGGATCGCTGAAATGGATTCCGCGAGACAGCCGGCAGCCATGGCATTGCTGATCAACAATGACGTCGCAGCTCGCGCCCTCACAATGAGGGCCCCGGTCGAGGCAATGGAAAGCGTGCTCGGACCGTATGCGCAGGGCCTCGCCACCTTTCCGCCGCGAATGGTCATCCGGGCGTCTACCGCCGTGGGCGGCGACTTCGGATAAGTGGATGAAAGGCGATTCTGTGAAGACGCCCGGCTTGCTTGTCGCGCCGCTCACGCCTTTCACGCCCGAACTGAAGATCGACGAAGCGGGGCTTCAGCTGCAAATCGACTATATCATCGAAGATTGCCGGGCGACCATGATCGTCGCCGCCGGTGTCGAAACGCAGGAATATACCTATCTCGACTTTGAAGAGCGCAAGGCGCTCATCCGCGGCACGATTGAATGCGTCAGGGGCCGAGTTCCGGTGATGGCCGGTGTATCCCATCCGTCGTTCAAGGCCGCGATCGAACTCGCGCAGCACGCAGAAAGACACGGCGCCAACGGCATTCAACTGCTCGCACCGCTGCGGCCTTTTGCAGGTTCGCCAACGCGAGACGATCTTATTGCCTATTTCGAGGCGATTTCACGTGAGACCGATCTTCCGATCACTCTCTATCTCAATCCCGGTCCCGGCGCGGACGTTTCCATTCCCGACACGATCGCGCTGGCAAAACTTCCACGCGTGCAATTCGTCAAGGAGAGCTCGCGGGATCTTGCCCGCGTTTCGCGGCTGATCGTCGAGATCGATCACGCGGGACACGCCCGCTACTTCACCACCATGCAGATGTTGCTGGCAACACTTCAGCTGGGTGGCGCCGGCGTCACCACGCCGCCACCGGCGTGCGAGATTGCGCGCGAGATCATCAACGCGTTTGTTGCAGGGGATTACGAAGGCGCGGCCAATGCGCAGCTTCAATTCGCTCTGTTTCCATCAAGATGGATGCATCGTGGCCTTGCACCGGTGATGAAAGCCGCAATGAATCTGATCGGTATCCCGGCAGGAAATCCGTATCCGCCTTATACAGCGCTCTCCGCTGAAGAACAGGCGGAATTGGCAGATGTCCTCGCGAATACGGCGCTTGGACATAGGCTGATGCGACGTCGGGGGCGTGAACCAGGGAGATGATAATGACTCAACAAGCACCACCCCCGCTGACACCGTATGGGCAGCCAATATCCTTTCACGACGCCAGACGCGCGATGGACGCGGCCGAAGGCGAGGCAAACAGGAACAATTGCCCCGTTGCGATTGCGATTGTCGATTCCGGCGGTCACGTGGTGATGGCACACCGGCTGGACAATACGCAGCTTGCCTCGATGCGCATCGCCGAAGCAAAGGCGCGGACGGCTGTCGAATTCCGCCGTCCGACCAGGGTGTTCGAGGATGCGATTGCGGGCGGCGGTATCGGCTTGCGCGTGCTGACGTTCGGGGTGAGCGCGGCGGAAGGCGGCGTTCCCATCATTTCGGGCGGCAGGATCATCGGCGCCATCGGCGTCTCCGGCGGCACCTCGGAGCAGGATGGAATAGTCGCAAAGATCGGCGCAGGCGCCATCGGTTGACTAACGTGCAATCGCTGAGCGGCGCAGCGCTGCGCAGTCGAAATCGGTGAAGGCCCATACCAACAGCCGACCTGAGCACCATACCAAAAAATTCGATGCGTGCTGGTGTTCACCGATATAGAGCTATATTCAGATTTTTTACGGCAATATCAAAGTCTTACTCAATCATGCCCGATTTGATTTTGCCCCGGCAAAAACAGCAAAAGGTGCCCAGGGGCGTCATCGTAAACTTCATCTAACCGCATGATATATAATAGAAACTTGTCAGTGTGGAAAATCTTGAGGCCAGCAAAAAGGCCAACAGCCCACTTTTCTGTTGAAACCATCGCCTACGATTTCCGCCGACGTGAGCAGAAGTACCACACATTCAGCAGCGGACTGTCAGCTACATCGCCGATCACACACCGCTCTGAGGCGCTGGGATATGCACTGGCAACGGCGCGATCAGCAACGTCATCTGCGGGAGATCCCTTTTTTCGGTGACGCCGACCCAAGCGACGGCAACGGTCGATAGCGTATCAACGCATTACCGAGCGCTTCGGACCCTTCGGACAGAGCATTGGTGTTGAAGTGCGGGTTCGTCCGCGAGCGCGGAATCGAACGCACGTCGACGACCAGATCGACGCCCACCGGCTGGAGCAAAGTCAAAAATTCGGCGATTGGATCTGTTGAATGACCGACGGTGAAGATCGCCGGCGTCTTTTTGGACAGTTTGCAGGGCCAAGGTTCGAACGATTACAACCGATGATCCCTCGGTAGTGAGGGGCGGTAAATCATCCTTGGTTCGAGCCTAAGACCTGAGCCGGTCTACTGCCAATACCGGTAAAGTCAATCTGTCCGCCAAAATTATCGTCATCGCCATGATGTCGTCGACCGAAGGCGGCGTGTGGGTGCCGCTGCCCAACGCGTGGTGTTCGAGATCGACGAGCGTTAAATCCGGGCGCTCGTGTATCTCGTTCCACGTGGTTGCACAATTCCTGTTCGGCATTGTACCAGCGCAGCTCGATCGCATTATCCTCGCAACGCGCAAGCCCGCGCGGGCTCGGCGCGCCTCAACACCTTTCAACACAGTGATACGGCTCGAAATCGCGTCCCGTGAGATTTTGAGCCCTTAATTGGTGTCGGCCATTTGAATCTGTCTGGGATTTTGTCGCGGACGGCTTTTCGCAAGCATCAAATCAGCGTAGGCACACGCCACCCGAAAGAGTGGCGTGGTACCGCGGCGGCTGTAAGCGCATCAGGCAGAAAGGTGTGTTCTTCGGGATTGGGTTAAAAGGCGAAGGGCAGGAAATACGATGCGGATTGATGTTCCCGGAAACATGATCGCTATCGAAAAACTGGGCCTCGGGGCCATTGCAGCCCTTACCGATAGAGGAATTACGGTTTTGGGCCTTCGGTGCCGAGTTGTTGAAGACGAAGGAACCCGGGAATTAATGCTTCTCCTTGGTCCTTTCGATGCGAGTCACGACGGCAAATCCCCCTACGTCCGACAAGTGTCAGCCCTTCCCAAGAGCGCCTTTGTCTATTCGGACGTTCGCTTGATTCCAAACTCTTCGCCGCGCCGAATGCACTTCAGTCTTCCGGATGAACCGCTGCCGGGCATGCTGATCCTGCAAGACGACCAGTTTTTGATCACGGCACCCGCCTGGGGAACGCGCATTATCTATGTCGACCTCCGAACCGGCATATCGAGCCAACTGCAAAAAAGCGCAGGGAATTTCGTCTGCTTTTCTGGCTGGCGCATAATTGTGAAGCAGCTGGACGAGTTCGTGGAGATATTCCGTTTCCCGTCGGCGCCGAAGAGCGATCGGTAAAGAGCGAAACTCAAAGCCTCAATTGCCTAATGCACATTCTGCCACGCACACGAAATGGATCAGGCATTGTCCAAATTAGTAAGGTGCTTTGCGAGGGAGGCGTTGGGTACATTGGTGAGGTCCTTCTGCAACTGCGTCCTGTTTTTCAAAATCCGGGCGCGCCCTCCGTCGGCGACCACGTACCAGGTCCTTGGGTGTTTCATTATGTTCCTCCGGTGCTTCGGTCGGCATTCGTGCGATTTTTGCCATTCAGGGGCCGCAGGCATTCGACCCGCAGCCTCATGCTCCGGGCTGCTGCCCGTTGTCCGGTGCGTTTGAACAGATGCGGATACTCGCGTCCATTTTCAATGGGGGGCTTCCGAGCAACCGTATGCTCACCGCCTCAGCAGGTGGACGGCCATTGGAGACATCGGGCCTCGCACCATTTGCAAGGAAACTCCCGTATCTTAATTTATCCCTGTACGGAACTATTTGCCCTGCTTCTGCGTTCTCATTATGTTCGCGTCGTGCTCGCACTGCGGCCGCGGAGTTATCGTTACCGGCACGTGCTCTGGCCGATGACGCCGCCCCGAAACGGAGTCCGCGGACTTCAAAAAGGAAAATCAAATGGAAACGACTGACGCCGTCTTCGCTGATCACCATGCAGCGGAACTGGTCGTTAAAGAGGTGATCGCCGCCAACTTCGAGAATGATCTCAGCGTTGTCGACAATGGATACCGGAGGGAAGAAAAAGTCGCCACCTTCTACAATACCGGCGACCGGATCAAAGTGTGGGGCGCGCGGGGCGCGTTCTGGGGTGGACTCTGCTGCGCGTTCCTGGGTGGACTGTTCATAACGATACCCGTTGTGGGCCATGTCATCGTGCTCGGATATCTCGGCGGCGTAGCAATTGTTGCCGTCCAGAGTGCGGTTGTAGTGGGCGGGCTTAGTGCGCTTGGGGCGGCGCTCTACAGCATCGGCATTCCTAAGGACAGCGTGATCTATATGAGACTGCGGTGAACCGACAGATTCGCGCGCATGTCCCATTATCAATCGGGGCAAGTATGTCACTGAAAGGGCAATTGCTGTCGGCTTACGCAAACAATATTAGCCAATTTAAAAGCCAAACTGGAACGGAGACAGACGACCTCAAGCGTAAAATGCTCCATGAGCTGCTCGTGCGAGAACAAGCAAGGCACAGAGCGCTGCTGGTTTCCGGCTAGCGTCTCGGTGTCGCTTCCCTTCGAAAGAGGCAGTCTTCACGGAGATTAGAGCCTATTGGGGTTGAAGATTGACCCCGTAGGAGTTCGCCAACGATTTCAAAACTTAAGCTGATTCGCAGCAGCTCAAATATGCCAGGAGATCAACCATGAAAGCGTTGGTGTATCAGGGGCCGGGAAAGAAGGTTGTCGAAGATCGTCCGATACCCGAAATTGCCGCGCCGACGGACGCGATAGTTAAAATCGGCAAAACGACAATCTGTGGAACGGACCTCCATATCCTTAAGGGCGATGTACCCACATGCGCACCGGGTCGTATCCTCGGTCACGAAGGCGTAGGAGTCGTAGAAAAGGTCGGCGGCGCCGTCACGGCGTTTCACCCGGGTGATCGCGTGATCGTGTCGTGCATCTCGTCCTGCGGAAAATGCGACTACTGCCGAAAGGGCATGTACTCCCACTGCACGAGTGGAGGATGGATTCTCGGCAACACGATCGATGGCACGCAAGCGGAATACGTCCGCACGCCGTTTGCCGACACAAGCCTCTATCACATCCCGGGGGGCACAAACGAAGAGGCGCTGGTGATGCTGAGCGATATTCTCCCCACGGGCTTCGAATGCGGAGTGCTTAACGGGAAGGTTCAACCGGGCTCGACTATTGCGATCGTCGGTGCTGGTCCCATCGGCCTGGCCACTTTGTTAACTTCACAGTTCTACTCACCCGCCGAGATTATCATGATCGATTTCGACAAAAACCGCCTTGAAATGGCCCAACGCTTTGGCGCAACAACCATCATCAACAACAGCGATGGCAAGGCGGTTGAGAAGATCATGAAGATAACCGCTGGACGCGGCGTTGACACAGCCATTGAGGCGGTTGGCGTTCCCGCAAGCTTCCTCACCTGCGAGGACATCGTCGCGGCTGGCGGCGTCATCGCCAATATAGGCGTGCATGGAGTCAAAGCCGATCTGCATCTTGAGAAACTCTGGGATCGGAATATCGCAATCACCACGCGTCTGGTCGACACAGTGAGCACGCCGATGCTCATCAGGACAGTGCAGTCACGCAAAGTCGATCCTTCGCGCCTGATTACCCATCGCTTTAAGCTCGATAAGATCATGGATGCCTATGAAACATTTGGTCATGCGGCGAAGTCGAACGCCCTAAAGGTTATAATCGAAACCTAGTACCCACTATCATCGTTTCGTGATTTTAGGGCCGATGCAAAAAACTGATTTTGGAGAGTCGGTTAGCATCGTATTTCACTGCGCGGACGGATGATTCCGAGTACTAGTACCCGCTTTTCATGAAGCGTGAGTCGTGATTCAAGATCGGGATGATTCCCGAAGCAAGAGAAGTGCGACTTTGGCGGGGCGATCGCAAGAAGCTTGAGGCTCGTTGCCGTTCGCCGCGCACCATGCAGCAAGATCTGAAGCGTGCCCGGATTGTTCTATTGGCGGCAGATGGCGTGAGCACGCGGGCGATTGCCAAGGAGGTCGGTGTTCAGCCACGGATCGTCAGCCTTTGGCGGCATCGCTATGCCGATCACGGGCTGGACGGGCTGAAGGACAAGCCCCGTCCTGGCAAGAAGCCGCTCTACACGCCGGCGACTGACAAGCGGATTCTGGAACTGCTGGACCAGCCGCCGCCGCCGGGCTTTGGGCGCTGGACGGGGCCTCTGCTGGCCAAGGCATTGAGAGACGTCGATGTTCAGTATGTCTGGCGCTGCCTGCGGCACTACAAGATCGATCTGGTGGCCCGCAAATCCTGGTGCGAGAGCAACGATCCCGATTTTGCAGGGAAAGCGGCCGATGTTGTCGGCCTTTATGTAAACCCTCCGGCAAAGGCGATCGTTCTATGCGTCGACGAAAAGCCTTCGATCCAGGCCCTGGAACGGGCGCAAGGCTATCTGAAACTGCCAAACGGCCGTGCCCTGACCGGCCAGAGCCACGATTACAAGCGCCATGGCACGACGACGCTGTTTGCCGCGCTCCAGGTCGCCACCGGAAAGATCATCGCCTCGCACTCAAAACGGCGTCGCCGCGTCGAGTTCCTCAAGTTCATGGACAGCGTCGTGGCGGCTTTTCCCGACCGCGAGCTTCACGTCATTCTGGACAATCTCAACACCCACAAAAAGAACGAGACCTGGCTCAAGAAGCACCCCAAGGTGCACTTCCATTTCATCCCAACGCGGTCATCCTGGCTCAATCAGGTCGAGACCTGGTTCTCCATCCTGCAGGGTCACTCGCTGAACGGGGCTTCCTTCACCGCCATCAAGGAATTGCAGGAGCACATCGATGCATTCATCGCCGCATACAATGAAAACGCCGAACCGTTCGCCTGGAAAAAGAACAAAGTCCATCAGCGCCGCTTCAAAGGCCGGCGTATCACTCAACTCTAATTCCGGGTACTAGAATGGCCCCCGAGATCGGGACCCGCGGGGCTATGGGGATGGAATGTTGATCGAAGGCCGTTCGGTCGCAAATTCAAGTCCGCTTTCCGTGCGGGTCGCGATGCGTCGGAAATCGTTGAGCCGACAAATGGCGTTCTCAATTCGGTGCCGGCACTTGTAGGCTATTCTGCCGAAGGTAAATGGCTGTTTGCGGTTCGACTTGTTTGGTCATCTGCGCCACATCCTGGCAGAAGCACGGGCCATCGTCGCCGCTGCGCTGGCGGCCCACGCGCAGCCGGAGATTGCACCCAAGACTTATCTGCAGACGAGGTCATGAGCGATACCCGTGACAGTCATCCGACGGAACGCCTCCTCTCCACGGATGTAGAAGGATTCGATTCCCTGTCCGAGCTCGCCCTGGATATGCGCTCGTCGTGGAATCATGCGACCGATCAAGTGTGGCGGGCACTCGATTCTGTACTGTGGGAGCTCACGCATAACCCTTGGGTTGTTCTGCAGACGGTCTCGCGGGAAAAACTTCAGCGCGTTCTAACCGATCCCGCGTTCCGCAAGAATGTTGACGATCTGGTGCAAGCCAGGCGGGATGCCGCCGAGGCACCCGCGTGGTTTCAGCAAACCTACCCGCAATCTCCGCTGAGCCGCGTTGCGTATTTCAGTATGGAATTCATGTTGAGCGAAGCCCTGCCCATTTACTCGGGTGGACTTGGCAATGTGGCCGGCGATCAGCTCAAGGCTGCCAGCGATCTTAGCGTGCCGGTCGTTGGCGTCGGGCTGCTCTACCAGCAAGGTTATTTTCGCCAGGTGATCGACCGGGACGGAGCGCAACAGGCTCTTTTCCCTTACAACGACCCAGGACAATTGCCGATTACGCCATTGCGTCGCCCCGATGGGGAATGGTTGCGACTACAACTCGAGCTTCCCGGTTACCCGATCTGGCTTCGCGTATGGCAGGTTCAGGTCGGCAGAGTGAAGCTTTATCTGCTGGACAGTAATGACGCGGCGAACTATCCGCCGTATCGGGGGATTACCAGCGAGCTTTACGGCGGCGGACCGTATCTGCGTCTCATGCAAGAGCTTGTGCTTGGGATCGGTGGATGGCGATTGCTCGCCGCACTCGGCATCGAGCCGGAAGTCTGCCATCTGAATGAAGGCCATGCGGCGCTCGCCGTGCTGGAACGCGCGCGGAGTTTCATGCAAGCGACCGGGGAGTCCTTCGAAGTCGCGCTGGCCGTTACCCGGGCAGGAAACCTCTTCACCACCCACACGGCAGTGGCCGCCGGTTTTGACCGTTTCGCTCCGGCTCTGATTGAACGCTGCCTGGGTGGTTACGCGCAGGAGAAGCTCGGTATTGCGCTCAGGGACTTGTTGGCACTGGGCCGAGAGAACCCGGACGACCCGGCGGAAGATTTCAATATGGCGTATTTGGCGATCCGCGGAAGTGGTGCGGTGAATGGCGTGAGCCGCCTGCATGGTAAAGTCAGCCGGGAACTCTTCGCGCCGCTCTTTCCACACTGGCCTGTAGACGAAGTGCCAGTCGGTCACGTGACCAACGGCGTCCACATGCCGAGCTGGGACTCGGCGGCAGCCGACGATCTTTGGACGGAGGCGTGTGGCAAGGAACGCTGGTCGGGGACGATGGCAACCCTGGAGCGGGACATTCGCCGTGTCTCCGACGCGCGGCTTTGGCGATTCCGCACCGCCGCCAGCACGGCGCTAGTTGCGTATGCTCGCGGACGATTGTCCAGGCAACTGGCCGGGTCAGGCGCGCGACCCGAGGAGATTGATGGCGCGAAGCATATGTTCGACGCCAATATATTGACATTGGGCTTCGCGCGCCGATTCGCGACCTACAAAAGACCCAATCTGCTGTTGCACAACCCGGAGCGACTGTTGCGCATCTTGTCTAATCATCAGCATCCGGTCCAACTCATCATCGCCGGCAAGGCTCATCCAGCAGACCAGGCAGGCCAAGCCCTCATTCAGGAGTGGATGCATTTCATCTGGCGGCCCGAAGCCCGCCCCCATGTCATTTTTCTCAGTGACTACGACATGCTGTTGACCGAGCACTTAGTGCAGGGAGTGGATGTCTGGCTCAACACGCCCCGTCGACCCTGGGAGGCGTGCGGGACGAGCGGGATGAAGGCGCTCGTCAATGGCGGTATCAATCTCTCCGAACTGGACGGTTGGTGGGCGGAAGCCTATGCGCCTGAAGTGGGGTGGGCATTGGGGGATGGCCAAGAACATGGCGACGATCCCGCCAGGGACGCGATCGAAGCTGAAGCCCTCTACGACCTCCTCGAGCACGAGGTGATCCCGGAGTTTTATACCCGGGATGAGAGCGGCATTCCTACCGCATGGGTCAGGCGCATGAGGGAAAGCATGGCGCGGTTGACACCCCAATTCTCCACCAATCGGTCAGTGCACGAATACACCGAGCAGCACTATCTCCCGGCAGCCGCCGCCTATCGTTCGCGCAATGCAAATAAAGGCACGATCGGCAGGAAAATGGTCGATTGGCGGCACAATCTGGGACAGAAATGGGGTGCGCTGCGCTTCGGCGAAGTGAAGATAGAGACGGATGGCGAGCAACACGCATTTGAGGTCGAGGTCTGTCTCAGTGACATCGACCCTAAATCAGTGCGAGTCGAGCTTTACGCCGATGGGGTCATGGGCAGTGAGCCCATGCGGCAGGAAATGAAACTTCTTCGTCGAATGGCCGACGCTACTGGAAGCTACATTTACAGCGGGGCTGTGTCTGGGGCTCGTCCACCGGCGGACTACACTGCGCGCGTAATACCGCACTGTGACGGCGTTGCGATTCCGTTGGAAGACCCACGGATCCTCTGGCAGCGATGAGACAGCTCTCAACGCAATGGCGAAGGTTGCCTTGTAGGGAAAACCCGAAGCCTTTCACTTTCGACTCCTCAATCCTGTGCGAGGAAATATTATGAGCCGCCTTGAGCTGGTAATGATCAATTGTTTTCGAATGATGTGGTTCTTTTTGCTCAGGTTTCGTTTCCGTAACGGCGTAACCTAATTTTCCGGCCTGTCCACCGGAGAGCAGAATCTCGCGGCGTTACGCCCGAAAAGGATAATATCCATGTATCCCTGGACCCTCTATATCATCCCATTTGCGCTTGTCGTTGCGTTCCTCGTTCTCACCGCGACCATCAAGATTGTGCGCCAATATGAGCGTGCCGTGGTGTTTACCCTCGGCCGGTTTCAAGGCGTCAAAGGACCCGGCCTTGTCCTGCTGATTCCCTTTTTCCAGGAAATGGTGCGAGTGGATTTGCGGATTCAGGTGATCGAAATTCCTACGCAAGATGTGATCTCCCGCGACAACGTTTCCATGAAGGTCGATGCCGTTCTCTATTTCAATGTCATCAATCCGGAACGGGCGATCATTCACGTTCAACGCTACCTTCAGGCCACAAACATGCTGGCGCAAACGACGCTGCGCGCCGTGCTGGGCCAACACGATCTCGACGAGACGCTTTCCGATCGCAAGAAACTCAGTGTCGATGTGCAGAGCATCTTGGATGCTCAAACCGAAACCTGGGGAATCAAGGTGAGTAACGTCGAAATACGGACCGTAGAGCTGACCGAGAACATGGTGCGCGCCATCGCCAAACAGGCAGAAGCAGAACGCGATCGTCGCGCGAAGATCATTCACGCGGAGGCGGAATTCCAAGCCTCCCAAACGCTTGTTAACGCAGCGACTATTCTTTCAAGCATTCCCGCTGCCATGCAATTGCGTTACCTTCAAACGCTGACCGAGATCGGCGCCGAACAGAATTCCACGATCATCTTCCCGATGCCGATCGATATCATCAAGCCATTCCTCGAGATTCTCGACAAGGCCGGAAGGCCGATTGAAGCCAACGGCGTTGCTCGTATTCCTGCGCCACACTGACACGACGCGGGAATTCCGGTTCGCAAACGCACTGGCCGGTCAACTCGCTGCGAGGATATTGCCACATCGCCAGCCACCGACGAACGCACGTCCCTTCTAAGACTCCTGACAAGGCAGCCGGGGCTTGGGCGCCATTGATGTGCGCTCCCATCGGGCGTGCGATCGGCAGTGTGGAGGACGAAGGGATCCACAAGTCTCGAAACGTGGCGTTGACGGAGAGCAAATGAGACGTGTCATCCTGGTCAGGACGTTGTTCCTGGATATCGGCGGAGTCCTGCTTACCGACGGGTGGGGCCGTCATGCCCGCAAACGCGCCGCGACGCACTTCAAGCTGGACTTGGCCGAGGTAGAGGAACGGCATCAACTGACGTGGAATACATATCAGAAGGGAAAGTTCACGCTGGAAGAATATTTAAGCCTGGCGATCTTCCACAAGAAGCGGTCGTTCACCCGTGCTCAATTTCGGCGCTTCATGTTCGAGCAATCGAAACCATACCCCGAGATGCTCGACCTGGTCGCTCGGCTCAAGGCCCGGTACGGATTGAAAATCGCCGTGGTCAGCAACGAAGGACGCGAACTGAATGCGTACCGGATTCGAAAATTTAAGCTGGACGGGTTTGTGGATTTCTTCATTTCCTCCTGCTTCGTCCATATTCTCAAGCCCGACGCGGACATTTTTCGGCTGGCGCTGGACATCGCCCAGGTGCCGGCGCTGAAGGTCGCCTATATCGAAAACACCCCGATGTTCGCTCAGATCGCGGAAGGAATGGGGATTCGAAGCATTCTTCACACGGATTACCGGTCCACGTGCGAAAAACTGGCGTCGCTCGGACTGCAGAGTGACGGAAAGGCTGGCCGTGCCGCACCCTAATCCGCGCATTCTGACGATCAATGGAGGCTCATCGAGCATCAAGTTCGCGCTGTTCGAGGCCGCTGACCCGCTGCAGCGGATTCTGGCGGGCGGGATCGAGCGAATTGGGCTGCCGCAAACCATTTTGCGGGTAACGGGCGTGAACCCAGCGGATAACTTTGCGCGCGCCGTGACGGTGCCGGATCACACGGTGGCAGTGGGCGTTCTGATGGACTGGATCGAGGAACGCAGCGGTCGCGAGGGACTGGCCGCGGTGGGACATCGCGTGGTGCATGGCGGACCAAAGTATAGCAAACCGCAACTCGTCACTGCGGAAATGGTTGAGGAGCTGCACCGGCTTAGTCCCTTCGATCCAGAGCATCTGCCCGAGGAGATCCTGTTGACTGAGGCGTTTCATCGCCGATTTTCCGACTTGCCCCAGGTGGCGTGTTTCGACACCGCTTTTCACCACGACCTGCCGCGCGTTGCCCGATTGTTGCCGATCCCACGCCGCTACGAAGCGCAGGGAGTTCGGCGCTACGGTTTCCACGGTTTGTCCTATGCCTATCTGATGGAAGAACTCGCACGCCTCGACGACCCTGCGGCAACGACTGGCCGCGTGATCCTCGCGCACCTCGGCAACGGCGCCAGCCTGGCGGCGGTGTGTGACGGCAAACCCGTCGATACGAGTATGAGTTTTACCCCGACGGCCGGAGTGCCGATGAGCACCCGCACCGGCGATATCGATCCCGGGTTGGTTTGGTACCTGACGCGCACTGAGAATATGAGCGCGAAGCGATTCAACGAGATGGTCAATTTTCAGTCCGGGCTGCTCGGGATCTCCGAAACCAGCTCCGATATGCGCGACTTGCTGGCGTGCGAAGCGCAGGACGTACGGGCGAGCGAAGCGATTGCGCTGTTTTGCTATCAGATCAAGAAATGGATCGGCGCATTCGCCGCTGCGCTCGGTGGTTTGGACACACTCGTCTTCGCAGGAGGCATCGGCGAAAATGCACCCACGGTCCGCGCTCGGATTTGTGTGGGGCTGGGATTCCTTGGAATTCAACTCGAAGAAAAGCGCAATGTAACAAGTGACGGCGTGATTTCCGCGGCGGCGAGCCGGGTTGCGGTCCGCGTCATTCACACGGACGAAGAATGCATGATCGCCAAGACGGTGTGCCGTGTTCTCGATATCGGTTCAATTCGGGAATCCTAAGCCATGAAGGCCAGCACGCTGACCCCGGAATTGTTGCACAAGATGGATGCCTACTGGCGCGCAGCCAACTATCTGTCGGTCGGTCAGATTTATCTTTACGACAATCCGCTTTTGCGTGAGCCGCTGAAGCTGTCCCACGTGAAGCCGCTGGTGGTCGGACATTGGGGCACGACTCCGGGCCAAAACTTCATCTACGTACATTTAAACCGGGTCATCACGAAGTATGATCTGGATATGTTCTACATCGCGGGCCCCGGCCACGGCGGCCCTGCGCTGGTGGGCAATACCTACCTCGAAGGCACCTACAGTGAGATTTATCCGGACGTCAGCCAGGACGAAGCCGGGCTGAAAAGGCTCTTCAAACAGTTCTCGTTTCCGGGCGGGATTTCCAGCCATGTTGCGCCGACGACGCCGGGTTCGATTCACGAAGGTGGCGAACTAGGGTACTCGCTCAGCCATGCCTTCGGAGCCGCATTCGACAACCCGGATCTCATCGTCGCGTGTGTCATCGGCGATGGTGAAGCGGAAACGGGTCCCTTAGCGACCGCGTGGCAGTCCAACAAATTTCTCAACCCAATTACCGACGGGGCCGTACTCCCGATCCTGCATCTCAATGGCTACAAGATCAGCAATCCGACCGTCCTGGCCCGCATCGAACATGAGGAACTGGAGCAATTCATCCGCGGCTGCGGCTGGACGCCCCAATTTGTGGAAGGTGATGAACCCAAAGCAATGCATCAATTGATGGCCGCTGCGTTGGAGCAGGCCATCGAGGACATCCGGCAAATTCAAAGCAATGCGCGAACAAAGAACGACGCCACGCGGCGACGCTGGCCGATGATCGTGCTCAAGTCACCCAAGGGCTGGACGGGACCGAAAGTCGTTGATGGTCTGCAAGTCGAGGGCACGTTCAGGGCGCACCAGGTACCGATTCTGGTTGATGCCGAGCATCCGGATCATCTCAGGCAGCTTGAGGACTGGATGAAAAGCTACCGGCCAGAAGAACTGTTCGACGACGATGGCCGGCTTGTGCCGGAATTGGCAGAGCTGGCACCCAAGGGCGACCGGCGGATGGGTGCCAATCCTCACACCAACGGCGGCATGCTGCTGCGCGACCTGCGCATGCCGGACTTCCATGCGCATGCCGTTACAGTGACTTCGCCTGGCGCCGTCGATGGCCAGGATACAATGGTTCTGGGGCAGTTCCTGCGTGACGTGGCCAAGCTAAATCACGAGCAGCGCAACTTCCGGATTTTCGGGCCCGACGAGACCGTCTCGAATCTCCTCAGCGCGGTTTTTGAAGCCACCGATCGTCAATGGGATGCGCGCATCGTCGGGAATGACGAATTCCTCGCTCCTGCCGGACGCGTGCTGGACTCGATGCTGAGCGAGCACCAATGCGAGGGCTGGCTGGAAGGATATCTGCTGACCGGGCGCCACGGGCTATTCAATTGCTACGAGGCGTTCATCCATGTCGTCGATTCGATGTTCAACCAGCATGCCAAGTGGCTGAAGGTTACGGCGGAACTCCCGTGGCGGCGGAAGATCGCGTCGCTGAACTATCTGCTCGCCTCCCATGTCTGGCAGCAGGATCACAACGGTTTCACGCACCAGGATCCCGGCTTCCTCGATCACGTGATCAACAAGAAGGCCGATATCGTGCGCGTTTACCTGCCACCCGATGCCAATTGTTTGCTGTCGGTCTTCGATCACTGCCTACGCAGCCGGCATTACGTGAACGTAGTGGTGGCTGGCAAACACCCTCTGCCGCAATGGCTGACCATGGACTCGGCAGTTGTGCATTGCACTGAAGGCATCAGCATCTGGCAATGGGCCAGCAACGATCGGGGCGGCGAACCCGACGTGGTGATGGCCTGTTGCGGAGACACGCCCACGCTGGAAGTACTGGCCGCCGTTTCGATCCTCCGCAATCATCTGCCCGACCTGAAAATCCGGGTGGTAAATGTCGTTGATCTCATGAAACTGCAGCCCAGCACGGAGCACCCGCACGGGCTGAGCGACAGGGATTACGACTCGCTGTTCACCAAGGACAAGCACATCGTCTTTGGCTTTCATGGATATCCCTGGCTGGTTCACCGGCTGACATACCGGCGGACCAACCGCAATTTGCACGTCCGGGGCTACAAGGAAGAGGGCACGATCACGACTGGCTTTGACATAAGGGTGCAGAACGACCTGGACCGGTTCCATCTGGTGCAAGACGTGGTCGATCGGTTGCCGCAGTTGGGCGCTAAAGGCGCCTACCTCAAGCAAACCATGCAAGACAAGCTCATCGAGCATAAGCGGTACATCGACCAGCACGGCCAGGACATGCCGGAAATCCGGAACTGGAAGTGGGGCCAGCCCCAACGAATCTGAGCCTTGGCAAGGACCGAAGGATCGCCCACCGTGGAACCCAAACCCGATCTGCCCAAGGCTTCCGAATCCAAGCCGGGATCAAAACCCGATACGAAGGACGATCTGAAATCCCTTCCCTTGCCGGAAGTGGAGAAGAAATTGGGCTCATCGCCGGATGGGCTCACGCAGGCCGAAGCGGAAAAGCGCCTGACTCAATATGGGCCCAACGAGATTGAAGAAAAGAAGACCAACGAGCTTCTGAAATTCCTCTCGTATTTTTGGGGTCCAATCCCCTGGATGATCGAAGTGGCTGTGGTCCTCTCCGCCGCAGACCGGCATTGGCCGGACTTTGGCATCATCCTCGTTCTGCTTCTGGCCAACGCCGTGGTGGGATTCTGGGAAGAACATCAGGCGGGCAACGCCATTGCCGCTCTGAAGGCGAAACTCGCGATCAAGGCCCGCGTGATACGTGATGGAAAGTGGATCAATCCGCCGGCGCGCGAGTTGGTGCCGGGCGACGTCATTCGCATGCGTCTGGGGGACATCGTGCCGGCGGATGCGAGGCTGCTGGAGGGTGACCCGATAGAGGTGGATCAGTCCGCACTGACGGGCGAATCCCTGCCCGCCTCGCGCAAATCGGGCGAGGCAGTGTTCTCCGGTTCGATCGTTCGCCAGGGCGAAATCGGCGCGCTCGTCTACGCCACGGCCGCCAACACCTACTTCGGCAAGACGGCGCAATTGGTGCAGGAAGCGCACACCGTCAGCCATTTTCAACGCGCAGTGCTCAAGATCGGCGACTATCTGATCATGCTCGCGGTGGCTTTGGTAGCGTTGATCATTACCGTCGCGCTCTTCCGCGGCGACCCGATTCTTACCACATTGCAGTTCGCGCTGGTGTTGACCGTGGCCGCGATTCCCGTGGCGATGCCCACGGTGCTGTCCGTGACCATGGCGGTCGGTGCGCGCCTGCTCGCCGGGAAGCGGGCGATCGTGACCCGGTTGGCCGCCATCGAAGAATTGGCGGGCGTGGACGTGCTGTGTGCGGACAAGACCGGCACCTTGACCCAGAATAAATTGACGCTGGGCGATCCATTCAGCGTGAACAGTGTCTCTGCCGAGCAAGTCATCCTCATCGCCTCACTGGCCTCGCGCGCCGACAACAAGGACACCATCGACCTGGCCGTGCTGGGCGGCCTGAAGAACGATCAAATCTTGAAACCCTACCAGGTGGTCCATTTCCAGCCGTTCGATCCGGTACACAAACGCACCGAAGCCACCGTCAAGGGCCCGGACGGGAAAGAATTCAAGGTGACGAAGGGCGCGCCGCAGGTGATCCTGGCGTTGTCGGCCAATGCCGGAGAGGTGAAGCCCGCCGTCGACAAGGCAGTCAACGACTTCGCGGCGCGTGGGTTCCGCTCGTTGGGTGTGGCCCGTTGCGATGCAGACGGCAAATGGCAGTTTCAGGGGGTTTTGCCTCTGTTCGATCCGCCGCGCGACGATGCGAGGTCAACCATTGTGACAGCGCGGCAGATGGGGGTGAGGATCAAGATGGTGACAGGCGACGCGCTGGCCATCGCGCTCGAGACCGCCAAGAAATTGGGCATGGGCACTAACATTCTCGATGCCAGTGGCCTGGGCGACGCCAAGCGCAAGGAGAGCCCGGCGGAAACCGCCTCCATCGAGAACGCAGACGGCTTTGCGCAGGTGTTCCCCGAACACAAATTCCATATTGTCGAAATTCTGCAGCAGCGTGACCACATCGTGGGCATGACGGGCGACGGGGTGAATGACGCACCTGCGCTCAAGAAGGCCGACTGCGGCATCGCCGTTTCGGGCGCGACCGACGCGGCGCGCGCGGCGGCCTCCATCGTGCTGATGACGCCCGGCCTGTCGGTGATCGTCGACGCTATGAAGGAGAGCCGGAAAATCTTCCAGCGAATGAATAGCTACGCGATCTACCGGATCACCGAGACACTGCGGGTCCTCTTCTTCATGACGCTCGCGATCCTGGTCTTCAATTTCTATCCGCTGACGGCGGTGATGATCGTGATGCTGGTATTGCTCAACGATGGCGCCATCCTGTCCATTGCTTACGATAATGTTCATTACAAGGATAAGCCTGAAGCCTGGAACATGCGCATGGTGCTTGGAATCTCGACGGTTCTAGGCATGATCGGGGTCGTGGCCGCGTTTGGCTTGTTCTATCTTGCCGAGCGCGTCTTTCATCTCGACCGCGCACACATCCAGACGCTGATGTATTTGAAGCTGTCCGTCGCCGGACATCTGACCATCTTCCTGACCCGCACGCGCGGCCCGTTCTGGTCAATACGCCCCGCGCCGATTCTATGGGTGGCCGTGCTGGGCACACAGATAGTGGCGACGCTGATTGCGGTTTACGGACTGTTCATGACGCCGCTTGGCTGGGGTTGGGCGGCGTTCGTCTGGGGCTACGCTCTGGCCTGGTTTCTTGTGAACGACCGCGTGAAGCTGCTTGCTTATCGGGTATTCGATCCAACGGCCGCACCCTTATTGGCTAAGGAAACTGCCGACGCGAAAGGACGGATCACCAGGCGAGCCTATGAACTGTATGAGCGCCATGGCCGCAACGACGGTCACGCGGTTCAGGACTGGCTCGAGGCGGAGCGAGCGATCAGGAGCGAACAAACCCGCTACAGCCAATCGGCCCAGCCGAAAGAATGACGATGAAAATACATTCAAAGGACTTTCGCGTCGGGGAGGGAGAAGACGTCAACCTCAAAAAGCGGCCGACGAAGGTTGAGCCGGTTTACAAATCGAAGGCGCAATACGAGACACTACTGATGGAGCACGTTGCGCAACTCAGTTTGCAACAGCAATTACTCTACGCCTCCAACCGCCATGCCATCCTTCTGATCTTTCAGGCGATGGATGCGGCAGGAAAAGACGGAGCCATCAGGCATGTGATGTCCGGGGTTAACCCGCAGGGTTGCCAGGTGTTCAGCTTCAAACATCCCAGCGCCGCCGAGTTGGAGCACGACTTTCTTTGGCGCACCACGCGCGATCTGCCGGAACGCGGCCGGATCGGCATCTTCAACCGATCCTATTACGAAGAGGTGCTGATCGTCCGAGTCCATCCCGAGATTCTCTGCAGCGAGGGACTCCCCGATGCACTGCATCATGAAAAGCAGGCCTGGCATGCGCGCTATCGCTCCATCGTCGATTTGGAAAAGCACCTGTTCTGTAACGGAACCCGCATCGTCAAGTTCTATCTCCACCTCTCGAAAGAAGAGCAGCGAAAGCGCTTCCTCGAACGCATCGACGAGCCGGAAAAGAATTGGAAATTCAGTCTGGCGGACATCGAAGAGCGAAAATTCTGGAAGCAGTACATGAAGGCGTATGAGGAATGTCTCAGTGCGACAAGCACACAGGATTCTCCCTGGTATATCGTGCCCGCTGATGACAAAGAGAACGCCCGGCTAATCGTCTCCCAGATTGTCCTCGATACCTTCGAGGAGCTTAAGATGGCTTACCCCACGGTGACCGCACAACGCCGTCGCGAATTGATGTCGATCCGCAAGCGACTCGTGAAGTGACGAAAAACTCTAACTCTTGAGAACATACGGAGCACAAGATATTCAAGTTCCCCATGGGCCTGCCGCCCGACGTGTTGGCGATTGAAGCAATGGTTGATGCCGTACCATGATCTCGATTTGCTACCGGCTCATTTGCAGGTCCGGCAACCGTCGCGACCTCGGACGTTGGATTCTCAAGCGGACCAGTGAGGAAACTGTCCAATCTGGTTGTGAAGACGCCGTCTTCTTTCCTCCGCGAGGTCGCTCAAAATCGAATTGATGTGAACAACCGACGTCCCTGGTCCGAAAATTCTCGCGACGCCAAGCCCTAACAATTCAGCGCTGCTCTTCGGTGAGATAACGCCGCCGCACACGACAATGGGAAAGGGTCTCCCCCCATCCATTGATTTTAGCAGCGCGAACAATCGTCGAATTGAAGCATCATGGCCATCCGATAATGTCGAGATTCCCAGGACATCGAAATCCGCCTCGCCGCAGTGGCGCAGTACTTCGTCTGCGTTTGAAAAAAGCGGCGTCACCGCCACAATCCAACCCAGATCCGCCAGTGCCGACGCCACAGTGGAAGCTCCGCGGTCGTGACCATCTTGACCAAGCTTGGCAACCAATAGGCGCGGCGGGCCACCCAGCGTGCCAAAACGTTCTCGTACGGTGATCGCCTTCCCTCTCGCGATTGGTCGCTTTTCCAACTCCCCGCCGTAGACGCCGCGCTGAACGATTGGAACCCCACGATATTCGCCGCAGGTTCTCGCGAGAGCCGCGCTGATTTCACCAATCGAAGCACGGGCCCTGACGCACTCTTTCACAACCTCCATCAGTCCGCTTTTCCGTTCCGCAGCCATCTCCGAGGCACGCACAAGAAGCCGTTCCACTTCGGCACTATCACGAATTCTTGCGTATCGTCGAAAGCCTTTCCCGCTGCAGGGCTGCAATCGCATCGTGATCGCGCGTTTCGAAATTCATCCTCGGGGCAGGTATTTGTTCGTCGGATTCACCAGGCCGATCTGCTTCATCCCGGTCCAGGTGCGCCTGGTGTTTGATCGCAGAAGTCAGAATCGCCCGTTTCGCCCATCCGTTCTCGATGATAGGCATCATACCGCCGTGTCGTCTGATACCAACGATCAGACTCGTGCAGCGATCGCTGATTTCTTTGGTGAGAGCCTCGACATAAAACGCTCCTCCGAGAGGGTCGATTACGTTGCTCAACCCCGCCTCTTCCCGAAGTATCTCCTGGGTTTGAAGGGCAACCTCTTCGGCCTCCTGCGAGGGCAGGGCAAGAGCTTCATCGAACGCATTCGTATGCAACGACTGCGTGCCTCCAAGGATTGCTGCCAGAGCCTGTAACGTTACGCGACCGATGTTGCCTAATATCGTATCGGCGCTCAGTTCGACGCCGGAGGTCTGGCAATGCATTTTCATTCTCCGGCTGTCCGGGTCGTCCGTCCGGTACACGCTCGCGAGTAACGTTGCCCAGACGAACCGCGCCGCACGCAATTTGGCAGCTTCGACGAGCACGTTGGTCCCAAGACCGAGAAAAAAGGAAAATTTTGGCGCAACCTTCTCGACGGAAAAACCCAAACGTGTGCACTCGTCGATGTATTCAAGCCCGTTCGCAATCATGAACGAGACTTCCTGAACAGGGTTCGCACCCATTTCCTTGAAGTGATATCCCGACACGGATATCGGATGAAATCTCGGCATATGAAGCGTGCAATGCCGGATGACTTCCCCAGCCAGAAACAGGGAGGCTCCTGGGGGAAAGACATAGGTATTGCGAGCAATATATTCCTTAAGAGGATCGTTCTGGATCGTCCCACGCAACTCCTTTTCCCGGTAGCCGCGCTCTTCGGCCGCCACGATGTGCGCCGCCAGGATGGGGAGGCTCGTTGAATTGATCGTCATGGAAACGGAGATATCTCGAAGCGAGATACCCTCAAGAAGCTCCTTGAAGTCGTCGACGCTGTCGATCGCAACACCAGTGCGCCCGACCTCACCGACAACCTCCGGCGCATCCGAATCAAAACCTCTTTGTGTCGGAAGGTCGAACGCCACGGATACTCCCGTCTGTCCCCGCGCGAGCAACCACTTGAAGCGCTGATTGGTTTCGGCGGCGCTGCCGAAACCCGCATACTGCCGCACGGTCCAGGGTCGTGCCGCGTAAGTGTCTCCAGAAGACCCTCTCACGAAGGGTGCCTGACCTGGACGCGCGGTCCAAACGGATTCTGGGAGGCCGCTATCTGAATAGAACGGCTGGGTCTTGAGCGGCTCAAGGCTCAATCTCAGAAGGTCGTCGAGGGCTGCTTCCCTATCGGAAGGTCTCATGCCCGTCGTCTCAGATGTGGTGATCGTTTGAGCGCAAAGCGGTGCGTCTGCCATCCAGCCTGACACGGTGGTTGCCGGCCATCATGCCTGCAGCCTCGGGATTGCTGCTTCGTCCCGTTGGATGGCGACATGTTGTCTTCGCATATTTCGACGTTGCTGTCCGTTTCAAAGTCGGCACTCGCCTGACCGAAATCAAAACCGAAGCCGCAGCGAAAGGTGTTGAATGCATCGCGCGACGTAGCTCGCGCAAGCTCGCTGACGCCATGCGGAAAATGATTCCAGCGGCCTGCTGGTGTCACCGGAAAACGCGCGTTCCCCTATATTGCTTTCCATCTCGAACTATATGCAGTAATCGAACGCCGGGGCACTCATTCTACTGCGCTCCCGTATCATCGTTGAATTGTGTCGCTGAGGAGCGTCCGGCGAGCATAAAACAGAGCGAATATCGAAATTTTCAGAGGTCTACATGGCGGACGTGTTCAACGACGTAAAGGGTATAATCTCGAAGTATTCTTCACTTCGCGTCGAGGCACTGACACCAGAAACCAGACTAGACGAAATTGGCGTTGAGTCTATCGATCTGATCGAAATCGTATTCCAGATCGAAGAACACTTTAAGATCGACGTGCCGTATAATTCAAATACCAAATCTGGTCTTGAATTTGCGACCGTCGGTCAGATTGCGGAGGGTGTGCGCTCGATCCTGGACAAGTCCAAGGCATCATGAACCGTGTCGCGATTACAGGAATTGGTGTGGTCTCTCCGGTTGGCAACGATCTCGAAACGTTCTGGAACGCCTTGACCGAGGGGCGCTCGGGAATCGGCCCGCTTACTTCAATTCCGACCGAGCGGCTGAATGTCCGCATCGCTGCGGAGGTCAAGAATCACGTACCCGAACAGAATTTCACCAGTCGGGCCGTTCCCCTTCTCGACCGGTTCGCACAGTTCGCAGTTATTGCCGCAAGACGTGCGGTCGCCGATGCCAACCTGACTTTCGATGAGGAGCTTGTGCAATCAACGGCAACGATCGTCGGAACCGGCGTCGGCGGGCAGAACACTCTCGATGACGGCTACTATCGTCTCTATGGTGAAAATGCGGCGCGACTCCATCCCTTTACAATTCCTCGCCTCATGGTCAACGCCGGCGCCAGCCACATCAGTATGGATCTCGGCTTGCAGGGACCGACGTTCGCGGTTGCGAGCGCTTGTGCCTCTGGTACTCACGCCATCGGCGTCGCCCTGGACATGATCCGATCCGGACGGGCCACCATAGCGCTTGCGGGCGGGGCGGAAGCTTGTCTCACCGTCGGCACGCTCAAGGGTTGGGAGGCGCTTCGCGTTCTGAGTACGGATACCTGCCGCCCATTTTCCGGCACCCGTTCCGGCCTTGTACTTGGCGAAGGGGCTGCGATCCTGGTGTTGGAACCGTTGGATCGGGCGATGGCCCGCGACGCCCGTATCTACGCCGAGTTGCTTGGTTTTGGCATGTCGGCAGACGCCGACGACATTATCGCGCCCAATGCCGAGGGAGGCGCTCGAGCAATTCGCGCGGCATTGGTTGACGCCCGGATAGCCGAGGATTCGATTGATTATATCAATGCTCACGGAACGGGTACGATGCTCAATGACGTGACCGAAACGAGGGCGATCCGTGCCGTGTTCGGCGCGCATGCCGATCGTCTCGCCATATCTTCCAGCAAGGCGGTATTGGGGCATGGGCTCGGGGCCGCTGGAGCCCTGGAAGCGGCCGCAACCGCTCTTGCTATCCACCGGAATGTCATGCCGCCGACGGCGAATTTCGAAGAGCCCGATTTCGCATGCGATCTGGATGTAATTCCCAATGTCGCGCGGGAGAAGCGCATTAGCTACGCGATATCGAATTCATTTGCATTCGGCGGGCTGAACGCCGTGCTCACACTGGGCGCTCTTTGAGGCAAATGAATCGACGGGGCGGTTCACAGCTTTGATGCTCGCCCGATACGAGACCACGTGTACCGGCGTGAGTTCTTGTTGGAGCAGTCTGGCCGGGCTGTTACGATATCCGCATGCCGGCACAGTCGAATTCTGAGCAAATCCGGACGTCGCCGTCCCGGCCAATCGCCGATCTTTCACCAAGTGAAAAACGTGCGCTGCTTGGCGAGCTCTTGCGAAAAAAGGCGAATGAATCCCCGACGTTTCATCCGCTTTCCGATAATCAGCAGGGGATCTGGTTTCTCTGCCAGTTCGCGCCGGAAAGCTCGGTTTACAATGTCAGTTTTGCCGGGCATATCCGCTCCGAACTGGATGCCGCGGCTTTGCGGCGCGCTTTTCAGGCGCTGGTGGATCGCCATCCTTCTTTGCGGACGACGATCACGATGCAGTCCGCCAAACCCGTTCAACAAATCCACGAACATCGGCTGGTCCATTTCGAAGAGATCGATGCCTCGGCCTGGCGCGAGGGTGAGCTGCAGAGCCGGCTGGTTGAGGAAACCCAGCGCCCGTTCAATCTGGAAAAGGGACCGGTCATGCGGGTGAGTCTGCTCACCCGATCATGGCGAGAACACATCCTTCTGTTGGTGGTTCATCATATCGTGGTCGATTTCTGGTCGCTCGCGGTGATGCTGGGTGAACTCGGCGCGCTGTATTCGGCGGAAAAAGCCGGTCGATCGATAGTTCTGCCTCCACTCGATCTGCAGTACACGGACTTCGTCCGCTGGCAGACCAAAATGCTGGACGGTCCGGCTGGCGAACGGCTCTGGGATTACTGGAAGAAACAATTGGCCGGCCCGTTACCCGTGCTCAATCTGCCGACAGACCGGCCACGGCCGCCAATTCAAAGTTTTCGTGGCGCCAAGCACGATTTCACTCTTGACGATGGGCTGGCGCGGCGGCTCAGGGCGCTCGCCAAGGCCGAGGGTGCGACGCTGTATATGGTCCTGCTGGCGGCGTTCGAACTGACTCTTTACTACCACAGCGGCCAGGAAGACCTCCTCGTGGCTTCTCCGATGGTCGGACGAAGCCGGGCCGAATTTGAAGGGCTGGTGGGCTTTTTCGCCAATCCGGTGGTCCTCCGGGCCGATCTTTCAGGGAATCCAACTTTCCGGACATTTCTGGGTCGGGTGCGTCAGACGGTGTTAACCGCTCTCGAACATCAGGACTACCCCACACTGCGTCTGGTCCAACGGCTTCGCCCACCCCGGGACCTCAGCCGCTCACCGCTCTGCCAGGCAATGTTCGTCCTGGATAAGCCTCACCGGGTCGCTGAACGGGCCGCACCGGCATTCGCGCCGGGCGCGTCGGGGCTCTCGATGAATCTGGGCGGGCTGGTGATGGAATTGATCCCTCTGGAACGCCGGGCCGCGACTCTGGACCTGGTCATGTTGATCATCGAGACGGCGGGACCTCTTTCCGCTTCGATCCGCTTCAATACCGACCTGTTCGATGCAGCCACCATCGCCAGGATGGCAGAGCACTTTCACGCGTTGCTGGAAAGCGTCATCCGCGATCCGGCCGCCGCGATCGGCGATCTGGAAATTCTGAACGCTGCCGAACGACACCAATTGTTGGTCGAGTTCAACGATACCAGGACTGATTACGCCGACCACAAGTGCATCCATGAATTGTTCGAGGAACAGGTTCGGCGGACGCCGAATGGCGTGGCCGTCGTGTTTGAGGGACAGCAACTGACCTACGCGCAGCTCAATGCCCGCGCCAATCAACTGGCCCACCACCTCCAGGCTCTGGGCGTGAGGCCGGAGACACCAGTGGCCATTTGCATGGAACGCTGCCCGGAGATGGTCGTTGGGCTTCTCGGCATTCTCAAAGCCGGCGGCGCTTATGTGCCGTTGGATACTGCCTACCCCAGGAAGCGCCTGTCCTTCATGATGGAAGACGCCCGCGCTGCGGTGCTGTTGACGCAACAGCACGTCGTGGAGAGCGTGCCCGAGCGAATACACACCGTGTGTCTGGACGCGGACTGGGAGGCCATCGCTGCGAAAAGCAAGAACAACCCGGTGACCGGCGCAACAGCCACGAACCTTGCCTACATACTTTACACCTCCGGTTCGACGGGACAGCCCAAAGGAGTGATGGTCGAACATCGCGGGCTGAGCAATGCCATCAACTGGATAATTCAAACGCTGGAATTGTCGGCCGAAGACCGCTGTGTTCTCAAAACTCCGATCACGTTCGATGCTGCCGGACGCGAATTTTTCCCAACCCTGCTGACGGGCGGAAGGCTTGTGATTGCCGAAACCGGCGGCCATCGCGATAGCCGTTACCTGGCGGAAACGATCCGCAGCGCACGGATCTCAATTTTTCACTGCGTCCCGTCGATTCTCAAGCTACTTGTCGAGGAACCTGCCTTCGACGACACGCTTGCCTTGCGTGCGGTCATGTGCGGCGGCGAAGCCTTGCCGGTTCCGGTGGTTGCTCGGTTCCGGCGCCGCTCGACAGCCAGGCTGTACAACGTGTACGGCCCGACCGAGACGATCATCGACTCGACATATTGGTTGTGCGACGAGGCCGATGGCCGTCCTTCGTGTCCAATCGGACGGCCGATACCGAACGCGCGGATATATATTCTGGACACCGCCCTTCGCCCTCTGCCGATCGGCGTTGCAGGTCACTTGCATATCGGCGGAGTGGGACTTGCCCGAGGCTATCTCAACCGGCCTGGGTTGACCGCCGAAAAGTTTATTCCGGATCCCTTCAGCGTCGAGCCTGGAGCACGAATGTTCAGGACGGGCGATTTGGCCCGTTATTTGCCCGACGGGAACATTGAGTTCCTCGGCCGTGGCGACGACCAGGTAAAGATCCGCGGGTTCCGCATCGAGCTGGGGGAAATCGAGGCCACGCTTGGCCAACACCCTGCCGTGCGGCAAGTGGTTGTCGTGGCCCGGGACGATGCACCTGGAGGAAAGCGTCTCGTGGCCTATGTCGCCACCAAATCAACCGCCGATGAGTTGCGGCGCTTTCTCAAAGACAAACTACCCGATCATATGGTGCCAGCGATCTTCGTGATGCTTGATGCCTTACCGTTGATGCCCAACGGGAAAATCGATCGCCGGGCGCTGCCGGCGCCGGACCGGTTACGACGCGAGCTCGATAAGCCGTTTGAGGCGCCCCGCGCTCAGACAGAAGAGCTGTTGGCGCAGATCTGGGCGCAACTTCTCGATATCGAACAGGTTGGTATCCACGATGACTTCTTCGACCTCGGCGGCCATTCGCTTTTGGCGACCCAACTCATGTCCCGCGTACGCGAAGCCTTCAGAGTGGAAATCCCGTTGCGCCGGCTATTTGAGGTACCGACCGTGGCTGGTCTGGCCGCAAGCATTGAGACCGCCCGTCGGACCGGCCAGAATCTGTCCGCGCCCCCCATCCTTCCGGCTCCACGGGACGGAGACCTCGCGCTCTCATTTGCTCAGCAGCGGCTATGGTTCTTCGATCAGTTGAAACCGGGCCTCTCAGCCTACAACATGCCGGCCGCAGTCCGTCTCAAGGGACCACTCAATCTGACGGCGCTGGAGCAGAGCCTAAATGAGATCGTCAGGCGCCACGAATCCCTGCGCACCACTTTTCGAAACGTTGGGGGACAGCCCGTCCAGGTGATCGCCCGGTCCCTGACGATCAAGCTGCCGGTCATCGACCTGCGGAACACGCCCGCGAGCGAGCGGGAGATCGAGGTCAGGCGCCTGGTCACGGCCGAAGCCCAGCGACCGTTCGATCTGTCCCAAGGCCCGCTGCTGCGTGGAACCGTGTTGCGGTTGGGCGACGAGGAGCATGTGGGGCTAGTGACGATGCACCATATTATCTCCGACGGTTGGTCAACGGGAATCCTGGTTCGAGAGGTGACGACGCTCTATCTCGCCTTCTGCGCCGATGGGTCGTCACCCCTGCCTGCGCTACCCATTCAATATGCCGACTTCGCCCATTGGCAGCGGCAGTGGCTGCAGGGTGACTTCCTGGAATCCCAGATTGCCTATTGGAAAGAGCAACTGGCCGGCGTCCCCACTGTTATCGATCTGCCTACGGATCATCAGAGACCGGCGGTGCAGACCTTCCGGGGCGCGCATGAATCCGTGGTGCTGCCCAAACATCTGCACGACGGATTCAAAGAGTTGAGTCGCCAGGAAGGGGTGACTCCGTTCATGACATTTTTGACGGCATTCATGGTGCTGTTGCAGCGCTACACAAGTCAGGATGACGTGGTTGTGGGAACGCCGGTGGCCAACCGTAACCGGCTCGAAACCGAAGGGCTGATCGGATTCTTCGTCAACGCACTGGTCCTGAGGACGGACCTTTCCGATAATCCGGGTTTTCGGGAGCTCCTGCGGCGGGTGCGAGAGGTGTGTCTGGGGGCGTACGCACACCAGGATGTGCCCTTTGATCGGCTGGTCGAGGAGTTGCGCCTGGTGCGGGATTTGAGCCGTAATCCGCTCTTTCAGGTGATGTTCGTGTGGCACAATGCTCCACTGCGGACGCTCGAGCTGCCGGGCTTGAACCTGAGCCCGGTCGAGGGGGACAGCGAGACGGCACACTTCGATCTGACCCTGCAGATCGCGGACACCGACGAAGGGCTGACGGCCGCATTTGTTTACAACACCGATCTGTTTGAGGCGGGCACGATTGCCCGGATGCTGGGAAATTTTCGGACCCTTTTGGAGGCCATCGTTGCTGACCCCGGGCAGCGCGTCTCGGACTTGCCGCTCCTGTCGAAGTCCGAACGGCAGCAAGTGCTGGTGGAGTGGAACCATACCAAGACCGCTTGTGCGCAGAATTTGTTTTGCATTCAGCAGCTCGTTGAGGCGCAGGTCGAGCAAACTCCGGACGCCGTCGCCGTCGTGTTCGAAACGGAACAGCTGACATACGGGGAGCTGAACCGCCGTGCCAATCAACTGGCGCATCGTTTGCGGGCGCTGGGTGTCGGGCCCGAAATCATTGTGGCCATCTCATTGGAACGCTCGTTGGAGATGGTTGTCGGGTTGCTCGGTATTCTCAAATCTGGCGGCGCATATCTGCATCTGGACCTGGCCTATCCGAAGGAGCGCCTGGCGTTCATGTTGAAGGATGCTCAGGTGTCGGTGCTGTTGACCCGGGAGCATTTGGCGGCAGGATTCGCGGAACAGAGTGCCAGAGTCATCTGTCTGGATGCGGACCGGGAAAGCATTGCCCGTGAAAGCGCGGAGAATCCCGGCTGCGCAACGGGCCCCGAAAACCTCGCCTATATCATTTACACGTCGGGATCGACGGGGCGGCCCAAGGGCGTTCCGGTTTCACATGGCGCGATTGCAGGTCACTGCCGGAATGTTCAAACGTACTTCGAACTCGACTCCCGCGATGTCGTGTTGCAGTTCGCTTCGTTCAGTTTCGATGTGTCATTGGAGGAGATTCTGCCGACGCTGATCGCCGGCGCCCGGCTGGTGGTCATGGGGACGAATATCTGGCATCCGGCCGACTTCCATCGGAAGGTTTCAGAATTCGGACTCACCGTTCTGAATCTGCCAACCGCCTATTGGCAGGAACTGGCTCGCGAGTGGGCGGGCGTCCCGGAGCTGGTCCCGAGCATTCAGCCAAGGCTGTTTGTTGTCGGCGGAGATACGATGTCGCCCGACGCACTCAAGCTCTGGCAGCGAACGCCGATGAATTCAATCCGGCTGCTCAATGCTTATGGCCCGACCGAGGCGACGATCACGGCAACGGCCTTCGAAATTTCTCTCCGTCCTGGACAAAACACGACATATCAGCGGGTGCCGATTGGGCGTCCGCTCGCCAACCGGGCAATCTATATTTTGGACCGGTATGGCAACCCCGTTCCGATTGGCGTTCAGGGTCATCTGCACATCGGCGGAGAGGGCCTGGCCCGAGGCTATTTGAACAGGCCCGATTTAACCGCCGAGAAGTTTGTTCCAGACCCGTTCAGCGCCGAACCGGGAGCCCGCATGTACAAGACCGGCGACCTGGCGCGCTATCGTGCCGATGGGAACATCGAGTTCCTGGGTCGCGTGGACCATCAGGTGAAGATTCGTGGATTTCGCATCGAACCTGGAGAAATCGAAGCGGCGCTTGGCCAACATCCGGCCGTGCGGGAGGCCGTGGTCCTGGCCCGGGAAGACGCACCGGGCGAGAAGCGGTTGGTCGCCTATGTGGTTGCCGAGGCCACGGCCGATGAGTTGCGCCGCTTTCTGAAGGACACGCTGCCTGAGCCCATGGTGCCCGCGGTCGTCGTGCTGCTCGACGCATTGCCCGTGATGCCGAACGGGAAGATCGACCGCAAGGCACTGCCTGCACCGGAGCGATCGCGGCCGGAGTTGGAGAAAACTTTCGTCGCACCCCGCGACGATCTGGAACTCCAACTTGCGCATATCTGGGAGAAGGTTCTGGGCGTCAGGCCAGTTGGGGTAACAGACAATTTTTTCGAGCTGGGAGGGCACTCGCTGCTGGCGGTGCGTCTGTTCGCCCTCATCGAGAAACAGCTGGGCAAGAAACTTCCGCTGACCGCCGTCTTTCAGGGAGCAACGGTCGAGCAGCTCGCCGATCTTCTCCGCCAGCAGACCTCGCCCTCCCCGCGGTCCTCGTTGGTGGCCATTCAGCCCGGTGGCAGTAAACCGCCACTCTTTCTTGTGCATCCGGCCGGCGGGCAGGTCTTTCCCTATGTTCATCTGGCGAAGCATCTGGGCCCCGATCAACCGTGCTATGGGCTGCAGGCCAGGAGCCTGGAAGACGGACAAGATCCTCAAGCGCGGATCGAAGATATGGCAGCCTACTACATCGAGGCTATGCAGACGGTGCAGCCAGCGGGACCATACCATCTTGCAGGATGGTCCATGGGAGGCGTGGTAGCCTTCGAGATGGCACAGCAGCTTCACGCTCAAGGTCAGCGGGTGGCACTGCTCGCCTCACTTGACAGCCGCATTCCTTCTTCCGACGAAACGTTTCCGGAACAGGATTCTGAAGCGGCCTCGTTGGTCGAACGTTACTTCGGTATTTCGCTTGCCCCGATCGAATCCCTGGCGGAGCTTCCCAAAGACGAACAATTGGCCTCTATCCTGCTACAAGCGAAGCGCGCCGGCCTGGTACCCGCGGAGCTCGACGTTTTCCAGGCGCGCAATTTTGTCAAACTCCTCCGGAACGATCTGCGCGCAACGCAGAGCTACGGACTGCGTCTCTATCCCGGCAGGATAACCGTCTTCAAGGCGAGTGAAGTGCTATCGGGCGCGTCTGCGGACCCGGCGTTAGGCTGGAGCGGATGGGCCGGTGGCGGAGTCGAGGTCCACGTCGTTCCGGGCAATCACGCCAATCTGATCTACGAGCCTCACGTTGAAGTCCTGGCCAAGAAATTGACAGCTTGCCTCAACGCGGCGCAATCCGCGGAGGCAGAAGAAATTGGCGCACTGCCAAGATCGAGCGATGACCACCGCAAGCGCCATTGACTCCTGGATTCCCTTCCGCAAACCGAACCCGCAGGCTCGCCTCCGTCTGTTCTGCTTTCCTTACGTAGGAGCCGGCGCATCGATTTTTCGGACTTGGCCGGACGGTCTGCCGGCGGATGTTGAAGTCTGCCCGGTTCAGTTCCCCGGCCACGGAACTCGGCTGACGGAGACTCCGTTCACTCGACTCTCACTTCTTGTCCAATCCCTCGCCGAAGCTCTGCTTCCACTCCTGGACAAGCCGTTTGCCCTCTTCGGTCACAGCCTGGGAGCGTTGGTCACCTTTGAACTCGCCCGTCACCTCCGCAAACAGTCCGGCGTTCAGCCGGTTCGCCTGTTTGTCTCCGCCGATCGCGCGCCACAAATTCCTCTTCGAAACCGGCCGATCCATGCCCTGCCCGAGAGCGAATTCCTGGCCGAACTGCATCGCCTGAATGGCATTCCTGCAAAGCTGTTGGAAGATGCGGAATTCATGCGGTTCATGATTCCGGTCCTGCGAGCCGATTTCGCCGTTTACGAGACTTATACATACGCAACCGAACCACCTCTCGACAGTCCCATCTCCAGCTTTGGCGGCTTGCAGGATCCAAGAGTGAGCCATGGCGACCTCAAATCCTGGCGCGATCAAACGAGCGCTTCCTGCTCACTGCGGATGTTTCCGGGCGACCACTTCTTCCTGAACACAATTCAGCCGCTGCTTCTCCACGCCGTATCCCAAGACCTGCGCAGAGAAGGGTGAGAACCACCAAGACATGAACGCTGGACCCAACATCTCATCCGTTCCTCCATGGCGTACTCCACCGGAAACTCTCGCGTTGGAATGCGACGAAGTTCATGCCTGGCGAGCAACGCTGGACCAGTCTCCTTCACAGATTCAGAGCCTCCTGCTCAATCTTGCTACGGATGAACAGACGAGGGCCGAGCGATTTCATTTTGCGCGAGATCGCGCGCGCTTTATCGTCGCGCGTGGGGTGCTCCGGGCCATCCTCGGCCGCTACTTAAATCGAGAGCCCGCATGCCTGTCCTTTTGCTATGGCTCTCATGGAAAGCCTGCGCTTACCGGACAATCCGATCGGAGCGCGATCCGCTTTAACGTGTCCCACTCTCACGGGGTCGCCCTTTACACGGTTACTCGGGGTCGCGAGGTGGGCATCGACATCGAGCGCATCCGTTTCGATCTCGCAGTCGCAGAGATCGCAAACCGATTTTTTTCACGCCGGGAGATTGCAATGCTCAGGGCACTTCCGGCCGCGTCACGGCACCAGGCGTTCTTTCGTTGCTGGACGCGCAAGGAGGCCTACATCAAGGCGCGGGGCGAAGGACTTTCAATACCCTTGGACCAGATTGACACGTTGCCAGTGCCTGAGGAGCCCAGCGCAGTATTCGGCACTGAACAACCGCCGCCCCAAACCTCCCGATGGTCAATTCAGGATCTTTTTCCGCTCCCCGGTTATGCAGCCGCTTTGGCCGTGGAAGGGCATGGTTGGCATCTTACGGGCTGGCAATGGCCGGAACCGAGGCAGCAATCAGTTTGACCGCTGCGACCCCACTTTTTGCCGCGCCCATCTCTCGGCGAATCGCTTGACGGCCAGATAGGTGATCAACGTCACAGGGGTAGCGATGAGGACCGAGCCGGCTAACATGGCGACGTAGACATCCCAACTCTTTTGCAGGATGTCCCAGAGTCGTGCCTGATCGAGCATCAGCGGATGCTGCACCGGCAGAACCAACTTCCCCAATCGATATTCAGCCACCCAGATTAATGGCAAGAACGGCATGTAAAGGATCGTCATCGCTGCCCCGGCAATAGCCGCGATCACGTTACGCTTCAGCAACCACGCCACCACGGTCGCCACGATGATTGGCGACGGGTTCAGCGGCAGGAAACCGGCAGCGATGCCAATGGAGAAACCAGCCGCGACTTGTCCGGGCCGGGCATCCAGTTGCGAAAGCCTTTGCCAAGTCTCGCGGATTCGTCCCCTGAATTCGATTCCTCTCATGACTCAGAGCGCGCTGGTGAATGCACCAGATCGCTGGCAATCTCGCCGTCATGCAAGCGAATCAACCGCCGAGCCCGATCCATGACTTGAGGATCATGCGTGGCATAAACGAAAGTTGTGCCGTGAGCACGATTGAGCCGTTCCATCACTTCGAGCAGAGCTGTCGCCGTCACTGAATCAAAATTCGCCGTTGGCTCGTCCGCCAGAATCAATGCGGGGTCGGTGACCATCGCTCGCGCCACCGCCACCCGTTGCTGTTGCCCGCCGGATAGTTCGCGGGGGCGACGACTTTCAAGGCCAGCCAGACCGATCTCCGCGAACAACCTTTCCACTCTTGCTTTTCGCTGCTGCACAGACACGCCTTGCAGGAGCAGGGTAAACTCGGCGTTCTCCAGGGCGGTCAGGACCGGCAACAGATTGAATGCCTGGAAGACGAAGCCGAGGCGCTGCAGCCGAAGACGCGCCAATTCCGCTGAAGATAAGAGTTGAAGGTTCTTCCCTTCAACCAATACCTCGCCGGCATCGGCTCGGTCGAGACCGCCGATGATGTTGAGCAACGTGGTTTTGCCGCAACCCGACGGACCGGCAATCGCGAGAAATTCTCCGGCAGCAACCCGGAGACTGACCCCGCGCAATGCCGGAACCTCGATCGGCCCGGTGCGGTAAATCTTCGTCACGTCCTTCAGCTCCACCGCCCACTCAGTCATAATGTCTCAAGCTGCCTTCAATGCGTCCGGCAGTTCGGTCCGTGCGGCCTTGAGCGCCGGATAAATGGATATAACGGTCGCCATCAGAAACACAATGCCGACGGAGGATGCGATTCGCGCGACGCTTAAGCGCGAGTAGATGATCGGGTCGAAAACGAGAGCGGCGGGGAGGCTGCTCCTGAAGAACCAGCGCAGATCCAACCCGCTGGTGGCAAAATAATGCTGGACGCTTAACCCCAGAAGTAGCCCCAGAGCGAGGCTGATTGTTGTAAGCGCCAGCGACTCGCCAACGACCATGACAGCAAGCTGCGCGGGCCGCAGGCCCAGAGCAGAACAGAGACCAAATTCAAAGCGGCGCTCGAGTACGCGCATGAGGATGGTGTTGAGTATGCCCAACCCGATCATCGCGAGTACCACGCCGTTCATGACATAATTGAAGGCCTCGTCCAGCGTAATGAGCTGAGCAAGTGCCGGCATGGCTTCCCTCCAGGGGAAAATCTCAACTGGAAGTCCAGTCAACTGCATCCGCAAGCCTTGGGCCACCATCGGCGCATCGGCCTCACGTTCAAGGAGGATCGCGACCTGAGTGATCCGCCCAGGCACTCCGAGGAGAGTCTGGGCCTCGGGCAACGGCACCTGGATGATGTTGGCGTCGATCGCCTGGACACCGGTGCGAAAGATCCCGCTCACCCGCAACAGAGTGCTTTGCATTTCTCCTTCGCCTGCGTTCGCTGTGTTCGTGCCCGATGGTTGCACCGCCTGAGTCATGATCACGACTTTGCCCCCAATCTTCACCGCGAGCTTGCGGGCTAACTCCGTGCCAATGACAACGCCCGCTCGTTGGTCGTCATCGAGATAGGTCCCCTCGACGATCCGTTTGGGAATCAGGGATACGGCCCGCTCCTCTTTGGGGATGACCCCCATCACGAGCACCCCATCGGCGTTGGCCGCCGAACTCAACAATCCGGAAGCCAGCAGCCGGGGACTTACGCCGCGGGCAACATGATTCATGGCCGTGTTATGCAAGAAGTCCTCGGTTGCAGATACGACGCCATCCGGCAGCAACAAATCCTGAGAGCCGGTATCCCGGTAGCCCTGCGCCTGGATAACGACGTGCCCGGCGCCGAATTGGACTCCGTTACCGACCATCTGCTCGTGGCTGCCATCGAGCAGACCCAAAGACGTCAGCAGCAAGGTTAGACCCAGGCCCAGCGCCACGGCCGTCAGCACAGTCCCGCGCGGATTGCGCCAGAGATTGCGCCACCCAATCTTCACCAACAGGAAAATGCCTGTCATCGCTAGACCTTTCGCAGCGCCTCGGCCGGTCGAAATCGCGCCGCGCGCAACGCGGGATAGAGGGCCGACGCCAGAGCCGTGATCGCCAGCCCCACGGCGGCCTGAGTGTAGGCGGTGAAATCCTGTCGGCCGTACCAGAGTGGGCCCACTACGATTCCAGCCAAAGAGACCACATCTCCTTTTCCGCCGAGATTTAGACCGTGAACCTGCAAGTACCAGAGGAGTGGAGCCCCAAGCACTCCTCCCACGACCAGACTGACCGCCGCTAGACTTGCCCCCTCCGCCAGGATGAGACCAACCACCTGGGCTGGAAGCATTCCCAGGGACATGAGCAATCCAAGTTCACGCGTGCGCTCAATGATCGCCATGAGCATGGTGCTGACAATGCCCATGGCTGCCGACAGGAAAAAGATGAAGAAAAGAATGAAAGTGACACGACGATTGAACTGTACGTAATCGGCGAGTTCCGGCGCCAGTTCCTGCCAGGGCCTCACCCGAACCGGAATGACTTTGCTCAGTTGCACCTGGAGTGCCACCGCCGCTCCCGTCGCCGTGGCAATGTCATGGAGCTTGATCCCAACTTCATGGATCCTTCCGGACGGCAAACGCAACAGCTCCTGCAGAGACGCCAGAGGCATGAGCACCAGACCCCTGTCCATGGCGTCAAGTCCGGTGTGAAACATACCGGCTACTGTGTACAGATCATTTCCCGTTGATCCATCGGCCGCCGGCGTCAGCAGGACGATTTCCGACCCCACATCGGCGCCAATCGCGGTGGCAAGTTTATCTCCCAACACGATGCCTTTGGGCATCCCCCGGATCAGATAGCTCCCTTTCACAATCCGGGTCTGCAGCACTGTGATCTTCTGTTCCAGATCGGGGACGACACCGAGCAGTTGCGCCCCGGCGGACTGATGGGTCGCGCTGACCAATCCGTACGCGTATACCCGGGAACTCGTAGCCTGAACCCGGGGGTCGGCGGCGATGACCCTTACCAGCGCGCTGACGTCGGTTCCGGTGCGCCCGCCCAAGGTCAATTGAATGGGGCGGTCCGGATAGTAATTTGGAGCCTGCACCTCGATATCGGAGAGAAGAAGATCGGTGCCGCTCTCAACCATCTGTTGCCTCAGCCCTGCCATCAGGCACGCAACAAACAACAGCATGGCGTAACCCAATCCGATCGCTGTCATGGCGATCAGCGTTCGCCGGGGATTACGCCACAGATTGCGCCATGCGAGTCGCAGAAGCCGCCCGCTCACTGCTTCAGATTGCTCAGCGAAAATGTCTCGTCGTTGATCGGCGTGTCGAACACGACGCTTTTGTACGTGATGATCGTCTGTTCCCCTGTTTGATCCAGAGGTCGCATGACCAGCCGCGTAGGAATGAGCCTGCCGCGAACGGTTTTCTTGTACTCGGAAAATGTCAGTTCACGGACCGGTTTGCCGTCCTCGTCATAGTAGCGCTGCCACACGGGCATTAGGTCGGTCCGCCGGACTTCCAGAACAATTTTCCCCCATACCACGGCCGCTGCCGGTTTGGGTGTCAGCGTATATTCAAACACCGCGACACCATCCCGCTGTCCTTCAAAAGAAGTCGCAATCGCGTAGTCGTCGGTGAGACGACTCTGGTTTATCAGGTCATTGAGCGTGAAGTGACTGCCCATCCACGCGGTCACCATCATTGAAGCCGGCATCGAAACCGTGCGGTTTGACTTGGGCAGATAAAGCCACGTTTTACTGCCAACTTTCAGGATGGCCGTGCCAGCATCTTCCGGAGGCTTGAGAATGCGGACGAGAACGTTCGATTCGCCGCGCGCCCAGAACTGCATCGAGATTGTCCGTTGATAGTCCTGTTTTGTGATGTCCATTTCCACAGTGGCGATGCTGGATTGGCCGATAAACAGCCGGGCCACTCCGTCCACGATCTCCCGCGCATGCTGATCGTCTGTAGTCTGAGCGCCTTGTCCCACATTCGGCGCCGCGGCCTCTGCGATTTGTCCCAGGCTCACCCATGCCAGCGCCACGCAGATCGCGACGTTTCCTTTTTGCCAATGCATGGAGAGACGGATTGTACGGCAGGCACGAAGAACGCAAGCGGTGAGAAAAATTAGAGCACCCGGAATGGACGTGGTTGGCGCCTTGCGCTTGATGGTTTGTGCAGATAACGCGCAAATGTCCCTGATCGGCACAGCAGGAATCATCGCCAATAATCCCTCAGCGGTGACCGGGTTGCCGAGACTATTTGCGTTCATGGTCATTACGCTGCTCCTGTTTTGTCTGTACGCAAGCAGACACGATTCATCGGCCATCAGGGCGGGTTCTCTCACACTATATTGCCGCGCGCCCCACGACGCCGATGCTGCTACGGTTATTTTAGACCGCAACCGCAGACACAATCCCCGAATAAATCGCAATGCCTTTGTCACCGTCTCTCCGGGACAGGACTATCAAAAGGCATGGAGCAGTCTTTCTCCTCACCCAACATGTCATTGAGTAATAAACCCACTTGCTCATCCGAAAGCTGGTCTAAATTGGCTAACAGCCGTTCCGCATATTGCTTCTCCTCTGGCGGTACAACGGCCTGGACCGGAGGCGTTGGCGGATTGGCGACCTCGCCTGCCAGTTGATCGAGGACCTGCGTGACGGCTTGTGCAACGCTAAAGCCCTGAAGAAATTTCGCCACGGGCACGTTCACGTTCAGATCAACCGCGATGCGGTTTTTCAGCTCTACGGCCATCAGAGAGTCCAGACCGAGTTCGCTCAGGGATTGCTGGAGGTCCAACCTGGATGGACTGAGTCCGAGAACCCGGGCCACTTGCTCGCTCAGGTAGGATTGCAGCAATTGCCGGCGCTCCGTTGGTTCAGCCGCAAGAAGGGTATTCCTCCGTTCGCTCGTGCCACCCGCTTGCCGATGGACCTCGGCTTCCTCACGCGCCAGTTCCGAGAACAGCGGCGAAGCACTACCAACAGGATAAACGTCGCGGTACTGCTGCCAGTTGACCGGCACTGCGACGGCTTGAGTTGCACTTTGCCGTAGCAGCCGGTCCAGCATTTCCAGCGCTTGCTTTGGTGGGATGCTGCTGATTCCCAGGAGCGCGAGGCGCGCGGCGAGACGCTTACCTCCAACCGAATCCGCAAATCCCTCACCGGCCCACGCTCCCCAGTCAACGCTCAGGGCCGGCCGGCCTTGGGCGCGGCGATGATGCGCCAGCGCGTCCAGGAAAGCGTTGGCCGCAGCGTAGTTTCCCTGGCCAGGCTGGCCGAGCACGGAACCCGCGGAAGAGAAGAGTATAAAAAAGTCCAGGCTGTCGTCCTGGAGCAAGCTATGCAACAGCCAGCCACCCATCACCTTTGGCCGCAAAACCGTATTCAGAGCCGCCGCATCGAGTTGCACCAGTAGTCCATCCTGCAGCACTCCCGCCGCATGCACGACACCCCGGATCGGCGGCCAACCTTCCGCGCGAAACTCGTCCAAAAAGCTGCTCAATTCTTCTTCATTGGCCACATCGACCGGCGCCAGATGCACGCAAGCACCCAATGATTCCAGCTCCCGAATCGCGGTAATTTGACGGGCCACGCGGCTTCCTGTTTCAATCGAATTCCAGTTCGAGCGCGTCGGCATCGGGGTGCGTCCCAGGAGAATCAACCGCCGTGCCCCTTGCTCGACCATCCAACGCGCAACCAGGAGACCGAGGTCTCCGAGTCCTCCGCTGATCAGATAGCTGCTGTCTGTCCGCCACTGGACGGGAGTGGCTTGCGTGGCCGATCGGCGGTAGCGGACCAAACGGCCCACGTATCGCCGCCCCTGACGAAACGCGAGTTGATCCTCACCATCCGTTTGAGAGATCTCCTCCGACAACTGATGAGAGTCAGCATCACGCCCCGATGCCTCGGGATCGAGGTCCACCAGCCCTCCCCACAACGCGGGGTGTTCCTGAGCGACGACGCGACCCAATCCCCAGAGCGGTGACTGTGCGACAGACACCGGGGAACACTTTTCCCCAGCTGCTTGAGCACCTCGCGTAATCAGCCACAGTCGAGGAAGGTCAGGCGATTCCGTTCGGGCCAGTTCCTGCACCAGCAACAGGACACTGCCGCAGCCGAGAGTCTGGGCGGCGTTCAAAGAGGCTACGGTGGTCTCCTCCGGATGAGCGACATCAAGACTCCAGAGATGCAGAACTCCACGACAAGGCGGCTGATCGGATCGGAGGGACGCCTCGAAGAGTCGGCGGATGTCTTCCGGTCGTTCGGGACAGATACGATAATGCTCGCCGTCGATCTCCTCGTACGAATCCCCGCGCGTAACCAAAATACTGCGGTCACCCCTGGCTCCCAACAGCGCAGACAGCGCATCTCCGACGCCAGCCTTGTCGGTTAAGATCAGCCAGCTTACCCGACCGGCTGGTGCTGAAGTTATTCCTGCCGGGAGTGCTTTGGGCTGCCATTGGAACGTATAAAGACAATTGTCGGGATTATCGACAGCCATGCGCTGCGCGTCTTCCCCTAGAGATTCAAAGTGGAGTCCCTCAATCTCCACCGCGACCCGTCCCGCTTCATCGAGAAGCTCGACGTCTCCCGTTGCCGCATTGGCCTCCCGATGCTGAACCCGAGCGCGACACACTGAACCGCGGCCCGGGCGTCCGCGGACCCGGAACCGGTCGATGCGGGTCGGCAGACAGATTTCTTGCCGGCTGCTTACCGTTGCTTCAGCTGCAACCGCAGCCCCGAACAGTTGGAACCCGGCATCGAGAATTGCCGTGTAAATCGTGGAACCATCTAAAGCTGCCTCTGGTGCATGAGGCACCTGCACTTCACCGATCATTTCTCCGTTGTTCCACCACAACCGAGTGATACTCTGAAAATATGGACCATAGTGGATGCCGCTTTCCCGGAGTTTGCCGTAGTAATCCTGGCCGGAGATCGTCTCTGGGCAGCGGGCGCGCATTTCCGTGAGCTGCCCATGCCCGGTATCGGTGGCGATAATGCAGTTGTCCGGTTGGAGGCAAACCTTGCCGGTCGCATGCAGCGTCCATGACCTTTCCGAGTGCGGTACGCCCCCTAGGCAACTGTAGATGTGAAAGGCCGCCCCTCCATCTGCGCCCCGAGAGAGGATCAGCTGAAGTGCTTGGGTTCCGTTCTCGGGCAAGAAGAGCGCCTTGCGAAATTCGATCTCCTTCAATACGAAGGGTTGCGCTCCCAAAACTTCAACCGCGGCGGTGCAAGCCATCTCAACATAGGCCGAGGCGGATAGCACGGCGACGCCCTGGATGCGGTGGTCATCCAGATAAGGCAGGTAATTCCTGTCCAGTGCGGTTTCCCAGAAGTGGGTGCCTGGGCGATGCGGCGAATTGAAATGTCGGCCCAGAAGCGAATGGTTCCCTGTCCCGCTCGAAGCGGCTTGCTCACGGTGTAAGTTGGTACCCGCAGTTGAGGGCTCAAGCCAACAACGCTGCCGTTGCCATGGGTAGTACGGGAGTCGAACACAGTGACCCCCGGCCGGATAAATCAAATTCCAATCGACCGGGTAACCCAAAGTATAAAGAGCGCCCAGCGAACCGAACAGGATCGTGTGTTCGTCTTCCTCACGGCGCAGAGAAGGAAGCACGGTCCCATCCTGGCCTGAGTTTTGAAGTCCCTGCTGGATAGAACTGAGCAGAATGGGGTGCGGGCTGATTTCCAGGAAGATGTCATGCCCATCTTCCAACAAATCCTGAACCGCGGTGTGGAAGAGCACCGGCTCCCGCATGTTCCTCGCCCAATAGAGCACATTGAATTCCTGGCCGTGGCTGAGCTGGCCGGTCACTGTCGAGTAGATCGGCACTGTTTCAGCCCGCGGCTGCAGCCCTTCCAAAGCCTGCAGCAAATCAGCGCGCAACGGCTCCATCTGGGGGCTATGCGAGGCAAAGTCGACCTTCACCATGCGACAGAAGACATCGTCACGCTGCAATCGATCCAGTATGGCAGCGAGCGCGGGTGGATCGCCGGACAACACCGTCGAGGTCGGACCATTGCTGACAGCGATCGAGACGCGGTCTTCGGAGCCGGCCAGAACGCGCTTGGCTTCTTCGATGGAAAGTTCCACCGCCGCCATCGCCCCCTGCCCCACAGTGCGTTTGAACAACCGGCTGCGATGACAAATCACCCGGACGGCATCGTCGAGGGTCAGTGCACCGGCGACGTACGCGGCCGCGACTTCTCCCAAACTGTGGCCCACCACAGCCTGCGGCTCGATACCCCATGAGCGCCACAGCGCTGCCAAGGCGATTTGGATTGCAAACAGCGCCGGCTGGACGATATCGATTTCGCTCAGCCGCGACCGTGCGGAATCGCTGTCCCTGAGTTCAGCGAGTAACGACCAATCTCCGTAGGGTCGCATCGCCTGGTCGCAGCGTTCGATGATCTCCCGGAAGACGGCTTCCTGCTCCAACAGCCGCCGACCCATGCCAAACCATTGGCTTCCCTGCCCCGGAAATACAAAAACAAGTTTTCGCCGGCGCGCGGCATTTTTGCGGCCGGACGACAAGCCGGGACGGGCCTCGTCCCGCAAAAAAGCTTCCAGACTCTCCATCAGTTGCGCGGGTGAATTGCCGGTTAAGGCGAGACGATGGTCATGGTGACTGAGCCGTACGCTGGCCGTGTAACAGACATCCTGCAACGACGCCTCGGACGCCGGCTCGGCGAAGACGTTCTGGTAAACGCGGGCAAGAGACCGGAGGCCTTCTGGACCGCGTGCCGAGAGCGGAAGCAGGTGCGCGCCGACCTTGCGTTTGGCATCAGACATTCCCCCGTCCCCAGGAGGCGCTTCTTCCAGAACCACATGAGCATTGGTGCCACCGAAGCCGAATGAACTTACTCCGGCCAATGCCGAACCGGGATCCGCGGGCCAACCGCACAGCAGCTTCTGCACGCGTAGGGGAAGCTCGTCGAACGGAATATGGGGATTGGGATTTTCAAAGTGCAGGCTCGGGGGAATCTCACGATGCCGGAGCGCAAGCGCCACTTTGATCAAGCCCGCAATGCCGGCGGCAGCCTCGAGGTGGCCCAAGTTGGTCTTGACCGACCCCAACGCGCACGGTCGTCCCGGTGGACGGTCGACGCCGAGCACCGTGCCGAGCGCTTTTGCCTCTATCGGGTCGCCCAACAATGTGCCCGTACCATGGGCCTCGACGTACTGAACCTTGCCGGGAGATACGGCGGCCTGCCGATAGGCGTCCCGCAGAACCGCCTCTTGGGCCAGCGGATTCGGCGCCATGAGCCCGTTGCTTCGTCCATCCTGGTTCACAGCACTGCCGCGAATAATGGCATAAATCGGATCGCCGTCGGTCAAGGCTTTGGAGAAAAGCTTCAGCACGACGACACCAGCACCCTCACTGCGAACGTAGCCGTTCGCGCGAGCATCGAATGCTTTACAGCGTCCATCCGGCGCCATGGCGCCGGCTTTGGTGAAATTGATTGCAATCGCCGGCGATAGAATCAGATTTACGCCACCGGCTATAGCAAGCGTTGACTCCCCGTTCCGTAGACTGCAGCAGGCCAGGTGGACTGCAACAAGCGACGAGGAACAGGCTGTGTCGATGGCGAGACTCGGCCCGCGGAAATCGAAAAGATAAGAGATTCGGTTAGCGGCGATGCTCAGGGCATTGCCGGTGCCGGCATAGGCATCGATTCGCTCGAGATCATTCCATTGCAGCCGGCCGTAATCATTGGTCGCGATGCCGATGAATACGCCGGTCTGCGTTCCGACCAGACGCTCGGGCACCTGGCCCCCGTCCTGTAGCGCGTCCCAAGTCACCTCCAGCAAGAGTCGTTGCTGGGGATCCATGCGCAACGCCTCGCGAGGGGAAATGCCGAAGAAATTGGCATCGAACTGGTCCACCTGCTCCAGAAATCCGCCCCAGCGAGTGTTCATTTTGCCCGGAGCAGTTGGGTCTGGGTCGTAGAACGCCTGCTGATCGAAGCGATCGGCAGGAACTTCGCGGATGGCATCCACTCCGTCTCTCAACATTTCCCAGAACGCGGCCGGGTTGTTTGCGCCGGGAAACCGACAACCGACGCCGATGATGGCGATCGGTTCGTTAATCGCTACCCGGTCCTGGCCAGCCCCGGTCGCTGACTCCGAAACGTCCGGTGATCCTGCCAAATGCTGAGCGAGAGACTCGATAGTCGAGTACTCGTAGACCAGAGCCGGACTCAGGTTTCGTCCCAGCCACCCGGCGAGCTCTCCTGCCAGGCTTACCGCCTCGGTTGACCCGAGTCCGTAGCTGGCGAAGGGCTCCCGGATATCGATCTCGTGAGACTCGACTCCCAGCCGCTCGGAAAGCTTGGAAACCAACCACGCCTGGATAACCTCTGCGTTTGTAGAATTCCCGGGCATGGCTCAATTCTCACAGAAACGTTCCAGCGTCCCTTTCAGGAAACCGGATTGGCAGGCATGGCGTTGCACCTTGCCGCTGGTGGTCTTGGGAATGCGGCCAGCCCGGAGCAGCACCACCTCATGGACTCGCGCATCATGCGCTTCGGCCACCGCCCTCCGGATGGTCCGAACGACGAACTCGACATCCAGCGGTACACGTCCATTTGGGTGAACATGTGCTTCTCCAGTCGGCGGATTGGTAACCCGCGGTTGGTACCGGGACTCAACTTCGGTGGCGATGACCAGTTTTTCGTCGCCGGTGCCATCGACCGAAAACGCGGCGCAGCAAGCCGGCCGCAAGGCCGGATGACACTGCTCTACCGTCAATTCAATATCCTGGGGATAAAGCTTGCGACCACTGACGATGATCAGATCCTTTAGGCGACCAGTGACGAACAATTCGCCATCTTTCATAAAGCCCAAGTCCCCAGTGCGGAGAAACGGTCCCTCCCCGGTATCTCTCAGGTAGGCGCGACAGACGCGTTCTGTTTCTTCGAACCGATTCCAATAACCGTTGGTCACGCTCGGGCCAGACACCCAGATTTCGCCCACTTGATCTGGTTCACAAACGGTCAACCATTCGGGATGGACGATGACAATCCTGGTATCGTGCGTGGCGTGGCCGCTGCCGACAAGTGTCCGCACATTTCGGCACTCGGCACCGGCCTCCACGATGCGGTTCTGTTCAAGTGCTGCCGCTCGTATCGTGTGGAACATCTCATCTCTTAATGCACCGCCGGACACCACGAGCGTCGCTTCGGCGAGTCCATAACAGGGATGAAAGGCGTTAGGGCGAAAACCACATGAGGCAAAGGTCGATATAAATCGTTTGATGGTGTCGGGCCGCACCGGCTCTGCGCCGTTGTAAGCAACATCCCAACTGCTGAGGTCGAGAGTTTCACGTTGTTCGGGAGTAATTCCGCGGGCGCACATTTCATACGCGAAATTGGGGCCTCCGCTGATCGTGGCTTTGTAGCGCGAAATGGCCTGGAGCCATCGTACCGGCCGCATGAGAAAGGATGTCGCCGGCATCAGGTAACACGGACGTCCCTTGTACACCGGTTGGACAATTCCGTTGGTAAGTCCCATGTCATGGAAAGCCGGTAGCCAGGTGACGGTGACACCGTTCGGGTTGAAGGCGAAGAGGCGGCCGATATAAGCCGAATTGTGCAGGAGGTTTCCGTGACTGATCATGACACCCTTCGGCTCTGCGGTAGAGCCGGAAGTGTATTGGAGCAACGCCAAGGTGTTGCTGGTCACGGCTGGATCTCGCCATTCCTGTGCCAGGCTGCCGCCAACCTCGTCGGTGGCCAACCAGCGCATCTCCTGCAATTCGGGAGCTTGCGTGAACAAGCCCTCAGTCTTGCTGAGAAATCGCTGACGTGGTGAGAACGACCGAAGGCTTCGCATCGCTGATGATCGCTCGAAGCTTCGGAAGGGTGCGTTGTGGCTGAGCCAGATTGGGCGGAGGCAGAGGGACGGCAATCACGCCTGCATACAAACAGCCGAAGAATGCGGCGACGAACTCGAGACCCGCTGGATAAAGCAACAGCGCACGCTCCCCGACTGCCCGATAGCTTTGGAGTAGCGCCCCAATACTCCGGGCCTGACGATCCAACACGGCATGCGTCAGGTGATCCCCTTCGGTTTCTCCATCGACCAGAAAGGTATAGGTCCGCTGTTCGGGCTGCAGAAGCGCTCGCCAGCGAAGGACTTCGACCAACGTGGAAAATTCCACGATTGGATCAGTGAGCTCCCGCTTCATAACACGTCGTCCAGGGAGCGGACCCAGCGCGCCATTCGTGGATCGAATCCAACACTATGTGCCTGCGTTTGACAGCGACGCTTATCTCGGGGGCGGTGTGGCCGGCAAACGCTGACCAAGAAAGTTGGATTCATTCGATCATTCTATAATACGGAATCGTAATCGTCCGAAGACAAATCATTCGTCAAATAAGCGAAATAGGCGGCTTGCGCGGCGTAAACCACGGCTCAAAGTCTGATATCAGACAGTATCGACTGGGATCGAGCGCATTGGTCATCTCACCGGAAGTCAAGAGCATTATGGCGAGGGACGCTGATCGCCTTTCCCGCACTATTCAGCCGTTCTCAACATGCGATCCGTTTTTTAAATCAACAGCGGCCGGGATTGCTGCCGGCTAACTGTTGCAGATCCGGCGGCAGCGGGTCGGCAAGAGTGTTCCATATTGCACAGACGCCCAGCGCCATGCGGGCCTTAAATATTAAAAGCTGGGTGCTTTGCCTCCCCGATGACTTAGCGCCTGGAACTGGGCCCCTGGCCGGCACAATGGTCGGGGTCCTCTTTCATGCTGTGCTTGGGCAGCTAACGATGCGGATTCGAGCCATATTCAGCCGGGTTTGCGCCCGGGTTCGGGTTGGCGTGAAGCACGCCACTTCAATCTCGGAGGAGTCCCAATTGGACACGCATTCGCGAATATCGCCTTTTCGGGCGGCCAATTTCATTGGCACGATTGCCATTCTCGTGACCACCGTGTTTTGGGCACCTGCGGCCTTTGCCGTCACTCAGACTGAGAGCTTCGTGCAGCAGAACATCGACGTCGGGTACGCCATTCTCAACGACAGTTCGCTTGCGGCCGACCAGCGCCACTTACAATTCCGCAATTTCATGCTCGGCCTGACGGACACGAACCGCATCGCCATATTCACCCTCGGTCAATATGTGAACGGCGCATCCAAAGCCGACCTCGACGCATTCGAAATCGCATTCACCGATTATGCAATTGCCGCGTATGAATCGCTGTTGGGCAAATATAATGGTCTGACGCTTAAGGTGACTGGCTCCGTAGAGCGTGCTGAGGACGACATCGTGGTCAATGTCGACGTCGTAAAACCGAATTCGACGAACAACGCGTTGCCTATCAAAGCGGCCTTCCGTGTGCGAAAGAACGCGGACGGTCGCCTGATCGTTGCGGATATGCAGATCGAGGGGATATGGCTTTCGCTGTTGCAGCGCTCTGATTTCACCGGGTTTCTGCAGCAGCACAACGGCAGTATCGCGGCGTTGACGGATCAACTCCCGGACAGAGTTCGGAGCATGGCAGCGAAGTAGTCTCTTTGCGACATAGCCGCGTTGCTTAAAAAGATCTGGAACGGCGCACCGAGCGGGGCGCAACTGATCCACGTTGCACCGTCCTGGCTCACGGCCGAACCCGCTGCCATATTTGGAAATCAGAGCGGGCAGGGATTGCTGTCGGCTAACTGCTGCATATCAGGCGGCAGTTCACGTGCCGGCTTATTCCTGGCGGGCGCGTCCAACCATCGTGCTGAGGACCCAACAGCCGGGGCAACGCTCAAATGTGCAAATCCGCCGCTGACGTGCAGCGGTATGTCCATTGCAAACATGCCGGTCGAGGAGGCCTCGCTCTTTATGGTCATGTCGAGTCGCTCCCCCGGAAAATCCACTTGTCCGCCGCCGATAAGTATTGTTCCCGGGGTCCGCAGTCTGAAAGGCGAAATCGTACCCAGTCCGTCTTGCAGGTCCATGACGCCGATAAGGCAGGATATCTGCGCCGAGCTCGCGTCCTTTCGGAACAGGGAACGCAGATCGGTGGATAATTTCTCAAGCAGGGCGCGAGCGATCTGACCCTGCGACATCGCCAGAACGGCGTGGCCACTGCTTCTTTTGAGCGCCTCCTTCACCGTCTCGCCCGTCATCTCCAGAGCGGCGCGACCATTGATTTTCCCCGCAATTTGACCTGACTCGGCGCCGAGCATTCCTGCCAACTGGTCTGCGTCCACTCCTGAGACCGTCGCGTTCGCAACGACGTGACTTCCCAGAGACACACTATGCGCCGATCCCGACGCGTCGAGAGTGCCACCAGCGAGTGCGAATGTCAGCTTACTGACTGTATCTTCGCCGGAGGCCAGCCGGCTCTGAATGCCAAAATTCGCGAAGTGCATCGAGCGGAATACAAGCATCCTGGCTTTGATTTTCGCATCAAAATTGGTGCCGCGCTTCGGCTCGATGCGAAGCGAGATGGCGCCAAAGCCGTCCTCCTGCGTGTCGTGGCCTGCGGCGGGTTTTCCCATGCCGTCAGCGGCAAGAATTCGATTGAGATCGAGTTGGCCGAAATTGGCGGCAACACCGATGTTGTCGGACTTGCCCCGGCCCGCTTCCGTCAAGGTCAGGGAGCCGTCGAATGAGTCATTCGCGAGCTTCCCTTTTGCATCGGTCAATTGCCAATGATTGTCGGTTCTGGTGAAGGCGCCAGTGAGAACCAGCGGAAAGTCCGCACCGACGTCCGCGCCGAAAATATTCAGGAAATCGCCCAACAGGCGCGCATCGATCTGCATCGCCCCCCGCACGCCGTCGAAATCCAGAGGTTCCATCATGGTCCCTTTGAAGCCGGCATTGGCTGTCGGCGTCGAGGCCGAGAATTCTACACCGAATGGCAGCAAGCCATTGCGCAAAACCGAAAACGATTGCGTTTTAGCGTCCAGCCGCACCGGAGTGCCGTTATATGCGCCATCCAGTGTAAGACTTACCGGCTGGTCCTCGCCGGCAGAACGGATCGTCAGCTCGTACAGGACGTTCCGCAGGATGGCGCCGCTGGAAGTTCGATAGCTCACGCTTCCGTCGTGCAGGTAAAAATCGATGAATGTCGGGGTCCGCGTGCGCTTGTTCGGGATGACCACAACGTTTCGCGGAGATGCCGATGCGGCTCCGTTGAAGCGCCAATTGCCGGTTCCCTCACTATCGCGCTCGAGAATAATCTCAGGCTTCACGACGTCGAGTTCTTCGAATCGCAAAACGCCGCCCAAAAGCGCGCGCAAGTCGATTTTCGCCGAAAGACTTTCGATACGGACCATCTCTGGACCGCCGCCCCATGGGGCATTGGCGAGACGCAGGTCCGTTATTTTCACCGACAGGGGATTGCCCCATGTGATGTCGAGCGTGCCCAGGGCCAGGCGATGGCCAAGAGTCCTCGTTGCGTATTTTTCGACCAGCGGCTTGACGCCGATGGCAGCGACAACAGCGATGCTCAAAAGAGCAATCAATGCGGCAGCACCAAACAGCCCGAGGAAAATCACCGCTATGCGTTTGGGTGAGAACAACGCACCCCATGCAGCCAGCGATGACCGCAATATGGCTGCGCGCGGCAATGCACCAGCTGCGCTCGCCCGATACCCTTTGGCCTTCCTGACACTCATGGCCTGCCTTGATCAAACAACATTGCGGCGCAACGCCGGACTGCGCGGGCGCGGATTTCCGATGTAAGCAGAATCGAATGCTAGGCTTGCCGGCGCGACACGATCACGAGACCCAGGCCGGCGACTATCGCGGCTATGCCCGCCACGGTCGGAATCGGTATGTTGTGCTGTTCTTCCGATCGGACCTGAATCGGTCCAAAATCCACAACATTCCTGGTGTCCGTAAACCGTACATTCTGAACCGCGAGTGCCACGATTCCGATCACAATCAGAACGATGCCGATTGATGTCAGGTTGCGCATGTTGTTCTCCGTCGAAAGCCGTTTCAAACTTGCCGCAGTTCTGGGCATGCCGTTTTGATTCAAATCAAGTCTGTCCGATGCCGGACATTGATGTTGTCCTACTCAATCCAGCACTGCGCCATGTCACGCAATTTGAGATTGCGATGGATTGCTTCGATCGATGAGCGGGGGGCAAGAGTCATCGATGTTCTGCTTTACGTGATTCCCCCTAAGCAGAATTCCGGAATCCTTTTATTCCCTTTAATCGGCCACAAAGCGCTCGTTGGAGATGTCATTCTCAAACGAGGAAGACTGCAATGTCCGTCGCCAGACACGCCAATGCCCGACCGCTTGTCTCCGCAACGCAGGGCACTTTCGGCTGGGACCTGTTGCGGGTGACAACGTTCACCACCCATCTCCTGATCATGGCTTATGTCAGCGTCGGCTGGACGGCCTCGACGCGTATCGGCCTTCTATTCTATTTGCTCCTGCTTCCCGTGATTATCATGCAGTGGCTGTTGAACGACGGAGTCTCGATTCTCGACAATGCGGAAACTGTGATCCGTACCGGCCGCTGGCGCGACACCCGCAATACTCTTGAGGGCCATTTCTTTCAGAACATACTTCGCGCGGCCGGCATCACAGTCAGTGCGACGCTGATCAATTCTACGGTCTGCATGACACTGCTGATCTTCTGGATCGAAGCCTTTTACCGCATGATCATGATCCCCACGACACCCTAAACGTTCGTACACGGTTTGTCGTGCTTGCGCCGCGGCCAGCCGCGTGGCGCATCTTGGGCAATCGCGTAACCGCATAACCCGGTTATATCGCGTCAAATTTGCCGCCGGAGCGAACCTTGCGAAGGGCCCGGGCACCGAGCAGACGATCGAACTCCAGCTTGGAAACGCGGTAACACTCGCACGAGCGCGTCTCCAGCCCGCGGCGATCGAGGATCGTGACCGCGCCACGTTTGTAGCGGATCAGGCCCGCCTGTTGCAGGGCACCAGCAGCAGCGGTAACGCCGGTCCGCTGTACCCCCAGCATCATGGCCAGAAATTCCTGGGTCAGCAAAAATTCATTCGACTGCATGCGGTCGTGGGTCATCAGCAGCCATCGGCAACATCGCTGCTGCAGGGAATGAAACTGATTGCACGCAGCAGACTGCGCGACCTGGTTGAAGAAGGCATGAACATAGAGAAGCATGACGGCTCTCATCGAAGCGCTGCGCGCCAATTCTCTCTGGAACAGCGCCGTCGTGATTCGCACTCCGGAACCTGGAACCTGGACGTAAACATTGGTGGGCCCCCTGTCGTCGCCCAACAGGAGAGGCAGACCAACCACGCCCTCGCTGCCGATGGTCCCGACTTCCGCCGCCTCGCCGTTCGCCATGGTGTTCACCAGCGAGCCGACGCCGGTTTCAATGAAATACACAAAACCGATCGGTCTGTGGGCACGGTATAGCGACTGCCTGTACTTCAGCGAAACAGGCTGGAGATGTGGGCGAAGCCGTTCATAATCCTCAGGCAAAAGTAAACTGAGCACCCGGTTGGCATGCGGGACTGCAGACTTGCGGCCAGCAACCAGCTTGCTGCTCTTCTTTATCATTTGCCGTGCCTGAAAAGCATATGGCGTGTTGTTATTCGCCAACACGAAAGCCTCGCACGCTGCGCTCTCATGACGGGCGAAGCAAGAGCTATGTCTGACAGCAGACGAACAGCATCGACATTCGTTCGCAGAGTGACTATGGTGATCTTCATTATTGCGCGCGGCCGCTGAATTTGTTTGGGGCATTTGCTGGCGCATCACTCGATTCTTTGCTTTTTTTTGCGCGCGCCGATCGTGCGGAGACGACGTTCATCAATGCGGAGGCCGACTATAGGCATTTACCGCTGTTATTTCGTGCAGAAGGATGGCGCCACTGTCGCCTGGCGTGTCGTCGAGAGCGAGAACGATGGAGCGGCATGCGACCACGCTCTCGATCTGTTCGTCGGCAAAAGGTTGATTGAAAACCATCCGGTTTTTCGTCGAACGCATCGGAGGTGCGTTGCGGTTCGGCCCGGGTGATAACAACCAGGGGGCGCAATTTACAGTGCTGTTTGCCCTGAGTGGACGCAAGCCGGGAGTCGATCCGCTTCAACCATAGGCTCTGCTCGCGGCGCCATGTGCGGAAGCAACCGCAAAACCGGGAAGGACTTTTGCGCATGCTGCAGATCAGTGATCCTTTGATGCACACGGTATTCGATCCGAAACCGTTCCGCGCCACAATTGCTGATGGCTGGAGCGTCGGCAGGTATCGTAAGACCCAGACCTTATTTTCACAGGGAGACGCTGCGGACGCAGTCTTCTACATCCGCAAAGGCAAGGTGAAGGTTACAGTCTTATCGGCGCAGGGCAAGGAGGCGGTTACCGCGATACTCGGGAGTGACGAATTTTGTGGAGAGGGATGTTTGTCCGGGCAGACGCGGCGAAGCGCGACAGCGAAGGCCATGACGGATTGCTCCATCATGCGGATCGGGAAAACTGCCATGACACGCGCGCTTCATGACGATATGGCTTTTTCGAACATGTTCATGGCCCATCTCCTGGCACGCGTGAACCGCATCGAAGCGGATCTGGTCGATCAGTTGTTTAATTCGAGTGAAAAGCGTTTGGCGCGCACTCTTCTTCTGCTGGCGAACTTTGGCAAGAAAGGTGCGCCTACTCCCACTATCCCGAATATGAGTCAGGAGACGCTGGCCGCCATGATAGGAACGACGCGATCTCGCGTGAGCTTCTTCATGAACAAGTTTCGAAAACTGGGGTTCATCGACTACAACGGCAGTATTGAAATCCATGAGTCATTATTGAATTTCGTGCTGCACGAGCAGCCCCACATCGCGACAGACGTCCAACCGATGACGCATCAGGGACCTCTGGCCGTTTAGTGCGCAAATCTCCTGGCGGCCCACAAATCGCGCCGGCCGGCAGGACTTCAGCGCCCGGGTGCCACAATCCCATGAGCGGACACCATCAATAAGGAGACAAAATATCATGCTCGGTACCATCCTCATTATTGTACTGATCATTTTGCTTTTGGGTGGCTTCAGTGGCCGATTCGGCGGCTACGGTTACGGGTATGGTCACGGCGGCGTCGGTATCCTCGGCACCATTTTGATTATCATTGTCGTTCTTGTGGTGTTGGGTCGAATCTGACGGCGCCTCAGGACAGCGGCACAACCGGTTTATTTATCAGCCAGTCTACGCAATTGGAGAACCGATGACGCATTACCACGCGATCGTATGGATCGATCATCACGAAGCCCGAGTCTTTCATTTCGGAACGGTAGACGCCGATCGCCTGGTTTTGCACCCCCATAACCCCACCCGGCACATTCACCACAAAGCCAATTCCATCGGCAGCGGGCACACGGCAGAGGATCAGGATTTTCTCCATCGCGTCACCGAGTCAATTGCTGACGCTGGTGCTGTTCTCATCACTGGTCCGGCGAACGCGAAAACCGAACTCGTGAAACATATCCACCATCATGATCCCCGGCTGATAGACCTCATCGCAGGCGTTGAAACTGTTGATCATCCGAGCGATGGGACGCTGGTTGCTTATGCCCGAAAATATTTCGGCGCGGCCGATCTCATGCAGCCGGCGCCGCGAGCATAAATTCCGTTTCGGCGGAGATCGCGAAGCGAGTCCCATCTGCGGCATGCGCGGCGAGACCGCGCATTATCGCTCCGGATTACGACCAGGTTGTTTTTAGCCAGCCCATTTGTTCGCGGCTGCGCCGGTTTCAAAAAAGCATCAAGCTTTGAATTTCTATCACCAACCACGGGTCCTTTGCCGCGAAACGAAACTGTATCCTATTGAACAGTACTGCCCCACCTCGCGCGCTACAGTTTTCCTGGAAAGTGGCAGAATGCAGATGTGATCGTTTCTGCGACAGCAGCGCGCAAGCAAGCACTCAATGTTACAACAATTGGCCGCGCGCAGTTTAAACGATTAAGCCACCATTCTCGCCGGAGAAGTTGGCGACAATGTCTGATGCAGGACATTTGCGTCGCAATATTGATTGAAGTCAATCCAGCCGATCGGAGTATCAGCTATGTCGTTCTCCGGCATTGTTACTATTGAAGGACAATCCCCGCGATATTCGACATTTTTTATCGCACTTGGCCACCACACAAAAAGGAAACTTTGAAGTGAGCAATACACGACGCAATCTTCTGGCTCTCGCGCTTGCAGGCGCGTCCGCTTTCGCTCTCCCCGTTATGCCAGCCGCGCCTGCCAATGCGGCGACGGCAGACGATCTTAACAGCGATGCCAACCAGGCCCTGCAGATGCTTTACAAGACCAGTCCCATTGCCCACGACATTTCTCGCAAAGCGCGCGCGGTGCTCGTGTTTCCAAACATCATCAAAGCCGGCCTTGTCTTCGGCGGAAGTTATGGCGAAGGCGTTCTCAAGGAAGGCTCGAAGGTCGATTACTACAATTCCGTTTCGGGTTCGTGGGGTCTTCAGGCAGGCGCCCAGTCCTATGGTTACGTCGTTTTTCTCATGAGCAACAAGGCCGTCGATTACATTCACAAATCCGACGGATGGGAACTTGGCGTCGGCCCCACGGTCGTGGTCGTGAATGAAGGCGTCGCCAGGAATCTCTCGACGTCGACCCTCAAGGACGACGCCTATGCCTTCATCTTCGACCAGCAGGGATTGATGGCTGGGGTGAGCATCGAAGGGACAAAGATTTCCAGGATCAGGCGCTGAAGGGGGCCGGCGCCGTTACCCGGAATAAGGAGACCCACCAAAATGAAGATCAACAAACATATATCCCTTGCGACCCTGGCGGGCGTCTTGCTCAGCCTCCCTATGGTCAGTTTGGCGGCTGACAATCAGGAGAAGGACCAACACGGTGCGGGCCAGCGCAATGAACAGCAGCAGGGTAAGCCTCAACAGCAAGGCAGCCCGCAACAGCAGGCGCGGCCCCCACAACAGGCCAATCCTCAACAGCAGAGCAGGCCTCAGCAGCAGGCCAATCCTCAGCAGCAGAAAGGCCTCAACAGCAGGCAAATCCTCAGCAACAGGGCAGGCCCCAACAGCAAGCCAATCCGCAGCAGCAGGCAGGCCTCAGCAGCAAGCAAATCCTCAGCAGCAGAACCGGCCTCAACAGCAGGCCAATCCTCAGCAGCAGAACCGGCCTCAACAGCAGGCCAGCCCTCAACAGCAGTTCAGACCTCAACAGCAGGCTGGACAAACCCGAGGCAGTCTCACGGCTGTAGCCCCCCGCCATGTGCAGCAGAGCAACCAATGGCAATCCGCTCGCTCGAATTGGAACGGCAACACGGTCTGGCAACGCAATCCGAACTGGTGGCGCGGGAACGCGTCCTTCAGGAACTATACGGGCGCGCGCGTCAACTTCTTCTTTGCACCTGGTTTCGGCTATTACAGCGTACCGCAGGAATATTGGGGCCGTAGCTGGAATACGGGCGCATATTTGCCGCTGTTTTTTCTGCGCTATGTTGTGAACGACTATCAGGCCTATGGCCTGCCCCCGCCGCCCTACGGCTGTCGCTGGGTCTGGGTCAACACCAGCGTATTACTGGTCGATATGTCGGACGGTTACATCCTCGACGAGATCGACAACGTGTGGTGACGCTTTGGACGCAATGCCAAATCGTGCAATTTCGGCTCCGGCAAAACTTCGGGGAAGACGGGTCGGTTGGAAACTCATTGGCTTTTTGCTTGCCGGGGCCGCAATCGTCGTGGGTACCGGAGTTTACTGGATTGAAAACCCCGTTGCGCCGGTGCGCTACGCGATGGCAGCGGTGACGCGGGGCAACGTCACCACGACGATCAACGCCAGTGGAACGGTCAATCCGGTCGTCGTTGTGGCTGTGGGAACCTATGTCTCTGGCACTATCGTGACTCTGAGTTGTGACTACAACACGAAGGTCCACAAGGGCCAGCTCTGCGCAAAGATCGACTCCAGGCCGTATCAGATCATTGTGGATCAGAACCAGGCCGAGTTGGATGTCGCGAAGGCTCAGCTGCGCCAAGGATCAGGCCAATCTGGCTTACACGAAGATCAATCACGAGCGTCTTGCTCTTCTGTTAACCGAAAACTCGATCTCCCGCGATGCGACGGACGCGGCGCTGAACGCCTATGATCAGGCAGTTGCGCTCGTCGGTCTTGATACCGCTCAAATTGCCCTGAAGACCGCGGCGCTGAAAGCCGCTCAAATCAATCTGGATTATACAAATATCGTCTCGCCGGTCGATGGCACGGTCGTATCGCGCAACATCACAGCCGGCCAAACAGTGGCTGCGAGCTTTCAGACGCCGACTTTGTTTCTTATCGCCACCGACCTGACAAAAATGCAGGTCGATACCAGTGTTAGCGAATCCGATATCGCAGGCGCCGTTGAAGGCGCCAGCGCCAGTTTCACAGTCGATGCATACCCTAAGCGCGTTTTCCAGGGACGCGTAACCCAGGTTCGGCAGGCTCCCGTCAGCGTTCAGAACGTGATTACCTACGATGCGGTGATCACGGTCGACAATCCCGGCCTTTTGCTGAAGCCGGGGATGACCGCGACCGCCAGGATCACTACGGCCCAATCGTTGAACGTCCTTAGAGTTCCATCACAGGCACCGCGATTCACCCCGGCTGCAGCGGCGAAATCGGCGGCTCGCCAAATCGGGGCAGCGGGTGGTTTGGGTCGATCAAGCCGGAACACTGGTTTCGATCCCTGTCACGCTGGGGCTCGATGACGGGACATTCGTTGAAATCAAGTCGGGCGATTTGAAGGTCGGAGATCAGGTCGTCACCTCCGAGATAGCTGCGGGCACCACGTCCCGAACACCGGCGACCCCTTCGCTCAGATTGTAGGACGGCAGCTCCGATGGCCGACCCTGTCGTCAGCCTCATCGACCTCACGCGATCCTTTCAACTCGGCGATACCGCGGTCCATGCGTTGCAGGGGGTCAGCGTTTCCGTCGATCGCGGTGAATTCGTCGCCATCATGGGTTCGTCCGGATCGGGCAAGTCGACAATGATGAATATCATTGGCTGCCTGGACCAGCCGACCAGCGGCCGCTTCGTCTTTGAGGGGCGCGATGTCTCACGTCTTTCCGAACCTGAGCTGGCCGATATCCGCAGCCAGCGCATCGGCTTCGTGTTCCAGAGCTTCAACCTGCTGGCCCGGACCAGCGCGCTGGAAAATGTCGTACTGCCGCTGCTTTACGGCGCCGCCGCTGCATCGCTGACGTCGAGAGAGCGGAACGCTCGCGGTCGCGAAATGCTTGCGAGCGTCGGCCTCGCCGACCGGGCTCGCAACATGCCCAATCAGCTCTCCGGAGGACAACAGCAACGCATCGCGCTGGCCCGCGCGCTCATCAACCATCCTGCAGTGTTGCTTGCCGACGAACCAACGGGGAATCTCGACACGCGCACCTCGCATGAGATCATGGAAATCATCCGCAGGCTTAATCGCGAACAAGGCGTCACGGTGATCGTGGTAACCCACGAGTCGGATATCGCCGCCTATGCCGATCGGGTGATCGTGATGCGCGATGGACGAATCCTCTCCGACGAGCATCAGGTCCCCGTCGCAACGCCGAAGCCTGCGGATCACGCCACGGCTGCAGTCGCAACGACCGACAACGCCGCGCGCCCCGACGGTACGTCAGGTTTTCACTTGGCCTTCCTGTCGATGATCCTTTCAGCCTCTTTGCAGGCACTGGCGCGCAACAAGCTGCGTTCGGCCTTGACGATGTTGGGCGTTTTTATCGGGGTCGCCGCGCTCATCGCCATGGTAGCCGTCGGAGACGGCGCCAGTGCGGCGGTGCAGAAACAGCTAGAGAGCCTGGGCACCAATATGGTGGTCGTTCAGCCAGGCGCAACGACCGCCGGCGGCGTTCGCGCGGGTGCGGGCAGCGCTTCGACGCTAACCGTGACTGACGCCGAGACGATCCTCCGCGACGACCCCGCGGTTGAGCGGGTCAGCTATCTTACCCGCCAGGCCGGCCAGGTCGAATATGGCGACCGGAACTGGAGCACGTCGATTCAAGGTGTGACGCCAAGCTACCTCGACATCGTCAGTTGGCACGTCGCAAGCGGCAGCACCATGACCGAACAGGAAAATGACGCCGCCGAGACAGTCTGCCTGATCGGCCAGACCGTCTACCAAAACCTGTTTCCTCCTGGAGAGGATCCGATCGGCGCGATCATTCTGATCAAGGGCGTTCCCATGCGGGTGATCGGGCTGCTCGCCGGCAAAGGGCAAACGGGATTTGGACAGGATCAGGACGACGTGGTGATGATCCCGTTCAGCACGGCCGAGCGCAGGGTCTTGGGGGTCGCGGCGCCGCAAACGGCCCAGAACCTCGTCAGCGCCAGCTATCCGACGGCGCCCAACGCCTTCGGCATCACCCCGCGCATGACCGGATACGTCAACAGTATCTATGTCCAAGCCGGCGCGGCCGCCCTGGTGAACACAGCGATCAGTCAGGTGACCGCGACACTTGCGGGACGCCACCATATCCAGAACGGACAACTTAACGATTTCAGCGTCCGCAACCTCAGTCAGATCGCCCAGGCCCAGGAGAGCAGCAGCCAGGTCATGGCTGCGCTTCTCGCAATGGTTGCCTCTATCTCGCTGCTGGTCGGTGGGATCGGGATCATGAACATATTGCTGGTGTCGGTCACGGAGAGGACGCGGGAGATCGGCATTCGTATGGCGATCGGAGCGCGCCGGCTTCAGGTATTACTCCAGTTTCTGGCCGAAGCCGTGCTGTTGAGTGTGAGTGGCGGCGTGGCCGGAATCGGGTTCGGAATTCTGGTGTCGTACGTCATATCCACGATCGCCGGCTGGCCGACGCAAGTCTCGCTGACAGCCGTCCTGGGAGGTTTTGCCTTCTCGGCCGCGGTCGGAATTTTCTTCGGTTATTACCCAGCCCGCAAAGCCGCGGGTCTCAACCCGATCGACGCGCTTCATTATGAGTAAACACTCCACAAGGATGCTCCGTTACGGCAGGCTGCAGTGGAACGCCCCCGATGAATTCGGCGCCAGCACCGGTAATGGCCTCGACATCCGCTGTGGCCAAATCTTTTACCTGTTGGATTTCCCGAGGCCGTCTCCCGCTGGCAATATCGCCTGACGCATCATGTTCACGTCAGCGAAATCAATCGGTCGAGACCTTCGCCAGGATACCGGAATATTCGCCGAGCACATTCCAACATCCCAGTTGTTTGGCGCGATTCTTGGAGGTGCACCAAAGGATCGCGTGACGCTGGCATGGCTTCTCGGGAGTCTCCGCCAGCGCTCATTTGGCATTGTGATGCTTCTCCTCGGCATGATTGCGCTGATTCCCGGCATATCGATCGTCGCGGCTTTCTTGCTTGTGGCTTTCGCGTTTCAAATGATGATGGCACACGAAGCTCCAATTTTACCGCGCTTTATCGCACGGCGGTCTCTGCCCACTCATCGGATTGCAGGATTTACCGGCCGGGTGTTTCCGGTGATAAAGTTCCTCGAAAAATTTATCCGGCCGCGGTGGCGCACGCCTTTCAGCGCGACCAAACGGGTTGTGGGTTTCTCTCTGCTGCTGCTGGCAGCCACGCTCTTTATGCCGATTCCCCTGAGCAACATTATTCCGGGCGCAGTGACCATGCTGGTCGCATTCGCCTATCTGGAAGAAGACGGAGTGCTGCTCTGTATTGCGCTCGTTGCCTCGCTTGTGTCACTTGCGATCACGGACGCCGAGGTCTGGGGCTCCATCCTGGGCGCAGGTTTCCTCCTTCGACGATAGTGCTCTCAAACCAACCGGCAAATCTTCTCCGCCCACGTGAGGCGAAGGAGATTCGCACGGCGACGTGCGTAGCAGCGATGATAACTTTTCGTTGCCGCTATGCGCGCGTCTTCTACCGCCAACGTTGATCTCGATACCGCTCAAATTGCCCTGAAGACCGCGGCTCTGAAAGCCATTCAGATCAATCTGGATTATACAAATATCGTTTCGCTTGTTGATGGGACGGTCGAGCACAAGCGCGCGTCTGTCTGGGCGTGAAATTGGCGCGTCAATCCGACTGATTCTCCTGATCCAATCAGCGCTCCAGCGGCAGTGATCAATATTGACCAGACGCCGGTTGGCTTTGCGCCCAAGCTGAAATGAAAGACGTGTTCGCAATTCCGTATGTTTAATTTATCAGCCACCGTTGCAGGAGGCTTTGTTGGAGAGGAAGAGAAATCATGGACAAGGACCGCGTCGTCGGATCGGCGAAACAAGTCAAAGGCGCCGTCAAGCAGGCCATCGGCAAGGCGGTTGGTGACGCCAAGCTCGAGTCCGAGGGCAAGACCGACAAGATAGAGGGAAAGATTCAGAACGCTGTCGGCGGCCTCAAAGACACGCTCCGCGGGAAGTAGGGGCAATTTCTTCCTCTACAAACGGGTATCGACACCCAAGACCTTTCGCAGATTTTGCATGGCCGCTTCAAATCATGAACGTCGATATTCTTCTCGTTCAGCCGTTGGTAGCGCTGATCATCGGGATCCTGATCCTGCTGGTGCCGCGCTTCCTCAGTTTTTTTGTGGCGATCTATCTGATCTTGATCGGCGTGGCGGGCCTCTGGCCCCACCTGATCATTCAATAGCACATCTCGAATTGTCGGGTTCTGCACCGAAGGCAGCGCCCTCTTCCCGTCCCTTTTCAATGGAGACGAATCGTGCCGACCCGAAAACTGATTTCAGAGGCTTTTGAGCATAACATCGCTCAATTCCAAAGGCAGATTGCAGGCGAAACCGATCTATCCAGGCGCAAGAAGCTGGAAGAACTGCTCGCGCGGGAACGCGAAAGACGGAAGGCATTACGCAATGACTAGGAATTTGAGAGCGGAGAGCGAGACGCGCTCTATTGCGGCGAATGTGACTGTACCTGACTTGTGTATGGCAGCCGCGCGCGGACTACTATCGGACCGTGGAGCTGGGGCTAGAGCATTTTCATAATTGGTGGCGATAGCCGGCATTTGTGATGAAGTTGGCGCACTCTTGCGGTGTGAACTTTTTGAGTGCGTTTGCGATCGCCTCGATGAGGGTTTCGAGAGTTCGCGCGGCATCCTTGCGCAGATGTGATTTGAGCTTCGAGATCGCCTGTTCGATCGGATTGAGGTCGGGTGAATAGGGCGGCAGATATCGCAACGCAGCGCCCGTTGCCTCGATGGCCTCCTCGATGCCGGCGACCTTGTGGCTTGCGAGATTGTCCATGACGACAATGTCGCCCGGCAGAAGCGCCGGTGCGAGGACCTGCTCGACATAGGCAAGGAAACAATCCCCATCCATCGGGCCGTCGAAGACAGCAGGCGCCGTAATGCGGTCCCATTTGAGGGCGGCGACGAAGGTAATGGTCTTCCAATGTCCCCACGGCACTTTCGAGATGAGACGCTCGCCGCGCGGCGCCCGCCCGTAGCGCCGTGCCATGTTGGTTTGTGCGCCGGTCTCGTCGATGAAGACGAGACGCTCCATGTTCAGCTCGCCTTGAGCCGCATGCCAGGCTCTGCGCTCCTCGGCGACGTCTTCGCGGTCTTGCTCGGCGGCGTGCTGCGACTTTTTTTTAACGGCAATCGCATCCGCTTGAGCGTGTTCCAAAGACAGCCGATGCTCACCTTGAGGTCATGCTCGGCCATGAGCCATGCCCGGATCTCTTCAAGCGTTGCATCGGAGAACTCTGTGACGTGGCCGCGCAGCCTCTCCTCGTGGTCCTTGAGCTTGGGCCGCGCACCCGCCGCCCAGGGCCGCGCCGTCGTGATCCCGGTCGTGCGCCGCCGGATCAGCACCTTGTAAATGTAGGACACATCGACCCGGAACAGCTCGGCCGCCTCTGAAGCAGACATCCCGCCATCGATCGAAACCAGCACGCGATCACGCAAATCCTGCGAATACGGCCTGCCCATTTTGGTCCTCATCCCGAAATCAATCATGAGAACCACGAATCAGAAATCGCCCCGAATAGGAAATCCCTCCGATTTCCATCAATCGTGAAAACGCTCTAGTCTTACTGCGTCATAAATTTTTGCGCTGTGCCGGATCGTGCGATTGGAGCGGCGTATCATGGACATCGCGGCAGACTTCTGACGAGGGGCCGAGAGACCAGCCGTCGTCGCATGGTCTGCAATGCGAGTTTGGAAGTGCCGTTCGAGCGCAGCGGCGGAGCCTGCTGGGTTTGTAACGCTTCGGCGAACGGCAGGAGCCTGGAACAGCCCGGTGGCACGAGATTGCTGCACGGGCCTGAATCGTCTGCCCTGCGTGCGCGAGAGCGTGGAACCGATAGGCCGCGATGCACAGCGTGGCCTGATGAGGGCGATCCGCGCAGCATCCAGCGCCCGCTGCATTATCGCCGGTGAGCCCGACGCTCCTGACTTGAGGGTCTTGATCAGTCGCGCTACGATACTGCCAGGATCGCAGATCTTGGGCCGATCGAGCCTAGATCATTGAAGACACAGGTCTTTCCCGAGCAGTGTCGAGACGCGCAGTACTGTTGGCGTGGCTCGTTGTCACCTTTGGGCCAGCTCGATGAGCAGGCCAATCTTCCAGGTGGCTCTTGCTGAGATTGTAATCGCGATGGGCTGCCCGCACGCGAATCCGTGCAAATGCCGCGACGACAGCGTGTTCGGCCGATCGCCTTCGCGCCACTTGATGGTACGCCAGGCTCTTGCGGGCAAGTTCAGCGCGAGTTCCATTGACCGAGACCGCGCCGATGATTGCCGTCGCGGCGCATCAGCCTGGGCGGCCGTCCCTGGCCAGACCAATTGCTTATGGACGCAGCGGCTCCGGCGCTAACTGGCGCCAACACGAGGTGTTCGGCAGAATGCCCGCTACGTAAGTCAGCCCTAATGCCGAGATGTCCATACGCAGTTGGGTGTTGGCGCCAGTACGGAGCCGCTGCGTCCATCAGCATTGATCCGCCAGCGACGGCAGCCCAGGCCTGATGCGCCGCACGGAATCGCTCGAGCGCAATCTCGGGTTTGGTCTTGAAGCCGAATCTGCCTCAGGCACGCCTGCCGTGACCATCATGGCGTCGAAGGCATCTGCGGCCGCTGTCATCCGCGCTTATACAAACGATAGGCGTGCCGGCAGACCGGCATCGCGGTTGGCAATCTCAGCAACGACACCGCCGCCTGGAAGAATGGCCTGCTCTGCCGAGCTGGCCGCAATATTGCCGGACTACGAGCCGGCCAAATACTGGCTCTCGACACTGCCTGGAAAAGCCGTGCCTTCAACTGATCCAGGTCCATCTGACCGGAGCTGCGCTGGCGTATCCTGAGCGCGACTATCTAGCGACCTCGAGCCAGGAGGTCGGGCTCTGGGCATTTTGAGGGGCGTGGATGGCGCGGATTACATGCATCACGCCACTGCTCTGCATCGCCGGCCTACGCATTCGCGGTGATCTCCGAACGGGAGACGATTCCCCGCTCTAGCGTCTCGTGCCACCGGGCTGTTCCAGGCGCCTGCCGTATCCCGCAAGGTTGGAACCCAGACCGCTCCGCCGCTAGCGCCCCCAACGCGCCCTCGACATAACTTCAAACTCAATTCGACCATGCGTACGACCGCTGGTGATCCATCGGCTCCTCGTCAGAAAGTCTGCCGCGATGTCCATGCTGCGCCGCTCCAATCGCACGTCCGGCACAGCGCAAAAATTTATGACGCAGTAAGACTACGGTACGTGCTTTCGTGAGACCGGTCTGGCACGGACCTCGGTGGAACGGAAAGAACCAACCCATGCTGGTGCGATAAGCGCGATCGTTTTCGGGTCTGATCAGGGACTGGTGGGGCAGTTTAACGACGTTGTGGCCGATTATGCCGTCAAGACCCTCGTGGCGATGCCCGGCAAAGCTCGGGTCTGGGCGGTCGGCGAGCGCGTTCATGCACGCCTGGCGGATGCGGGCCTGGCGCTGGTCGGTCTGTTCAGGGTGCCGAACTCCGTCCAGGCCATCACCCCGCTCGTCGGACAAATTCAAATTGAAAGCGAAGCGCATCGGGACAAAGGCGAGCACGCGCCTCTGTGGGTGTTCCACAAGCGCTCACTTTGCAAGCCGCTTGCGGATCGACATCAATTCGCGACGGCGTTGTGCGGTCACCGTGGGGTAAGCCATCTTAAGCTCCTCGAAGGTATCGAGGACAATCTGGGAGACGATTAGCCGGGCGTTCTCTTTGTCATCAGCGGGCACGATATACCAGGGAGAATCCTGTGTGCTTGTCGCACTGAGACATTCCTCATACGCCTTCATGTACTGCTTCCAGAATTTTCGCTCTTCGATGTCCGCCAGACTGAATTTCCAATTCTTTTCCGGCTCGTCGATGCGTTCGAGGAAGCGCTTTCGCTGCTCTTCTTTCGAGAGGTGGAGATAGAACTTGACGATGCGGGTTCCGTTACAGAACAGGTGTTTTTCCAAATCGACGATGGAGCGATAGCGCGCATGCCAGGCCTGCTTTTCATGATGCAGTGCATCGGGGAGTCCCTCGCTGCAGAGAATCTCGGGATGGACTCGGACGATCAGCACCTCTTCGTAATAGGATCGGTTGAAGATGCCGATCCGGCCGCGTTCCGGCAGATCGCGCGTGGTGCGCCAAAGAAAGTCGTGCTCCAACTCGGCGGCGCTGGGATGTTTGAAGCTGAACACCTGGCAACCCTGCGGGTTAACCCCGGACATCACATGCCTGATGGCTCCGTCCTTTCCTGCCGCATCCATCGCCTGAAAGATCAGCAGGATGGCATGGCGGTTGGAGGCGTAGAGTAATTGCTGTTGCAAACTGAGTTGCGCAACGTGCTCCATCAGTAGTGTCTCGTATTGCGCCTTCGATTTGTAAACCGGCTCAACCTTCGTCGGCCGCTTTTTGAGGTTGACGTCTTCTCCCTCCCCGACGCGAAAGTCCTTTGAATGTATTTTCATCGTCATTCTTTCGGCTGGGCCGATTGGCTGTAGCGGGTTTGTTCGCTCCTGATCGCTCGCTCCGCCTCGAGCCAGTCCTGAACCGCGTGACCGTCGTTGCGGCCGTGGCGCTCATACATTTCATAGGCTCGTCTGCCGATCTGTGCTTTCGCGTCGGCAGTTTCGCTAGCCAATAAGGGTGCGGCCGTTGGATCGAATATTCGCCAACACGAAAGCCTCGCACGCTGCGCTCTCATGACGGGCGAAGCAAGAGCTATGTCTGACAGCAGACGAACAGCATCGACATTCGTTCGCAGAGTGACTATGGTGATCTTCATTATTGCGCGCGGCCGCTGAATTTGTTTGGGGCATTTGCTGGCGCGGCACTCGATTCTTTGCTTTTTTTTGCGCGCGCCATCGTGCGGAGACGACGTTCATCAATGCGGAGGCCGACTATAGGCATTTACCGCTGTTATTTCGTGCAGAAGGATGGCGCCACTGTCGCCTGGCGTGTCGTCGAGAGCGAGAACGATGGAGCGGCATGCGACCACGCTCTCGGTCTGTTCGTCGGCTACCCGCAAGCCGAAAAGGTTGAGGTGTGGGACAACACCCGCCTGATCCTTAGCTACTGCCAGTCTCAGGCGCAAACGCCAGAAGAAATGCGCCGGTTGTGTTACCTCGCGATTGCCGCCGCGAACAAGGAGATCGACGGGGTGATAAGGAAAACTGTCGCTTCCCATGCCGCCACGCTTGCTCAGGAAGCGGAAGCATTGGAGCGCCATGAAATGTCCGGCAGCAGACATAGTTGATTTGCGTCAAAACAATTTGCCGATCTCCGGGGCACATTGACGAGGCGCTTAAGGCAGAAGGAAGCCGACGGCATGACGCTGACAGATTTGCAGGACTACGCTGGCTTCTCTCCAAATTCGAGATTTATAAACCCGGTTAGAAATCCGGAGCGCCGTTCGGTCGCGAGCTATGAACGCGAACTGAGTGCCCGTAACGATGTGGAGTTTCAGCTGCGAGCGGCTCTGGCCCATGATTCAGCTCTGCTTTGCCAAAAAGATATTCTGATCCTGCAACAAGAGCTTTTAGCCAAAGAGTCCGATCATCGATTGCTGAACGGCCTGCAGATGATCGTGAGCATGCTTTCGCTGCAGAGCCGAACATCGGCGAGCGCCGAGATCGCGTCGCAATTGGCCGTTGCGGGCAATCGCGTCGCGATGATCGAGCGCGTGCACCGGCGTCTGCATAGCTTTGACGGTGTGCAAAACATCGCGTTCAAGCACTGCCTCGATGATCTCTGTAACGATCTCTCCAGGATGGTGTCCCCGGTGACGGGTCCGGAACCAGCCATCTGGGTCGAGGCGATTGAACTCGATCTCCCCACCGTCGTCGGCGCTCCGCTGGCTTTTGTCGTCAACGAACTGGTCACGAACGCTGCCAAATACGGAATGGGCCGCATCAGCGTCCGGCTGGAGGCCGCGCCGATGGGCGGCTACGCATTGTCGGTTTCCAATGATGGGCCGGTTTTGCCGGAAGGATTCGATCCGGCCGCCAGTAAAGGGTTGGGATTGAAAATCATCCGGTTTTTCGTCGAACGCATCGGAGGTGCGTTGCGGTTCGGCCCGGGTGATAACAACCAGGGGGCGCGATTTACAGTGCTGTTTGCCCTGAGTGGACGCAAGCCGGGTGTCGATCCGCTTCAACCATAGGCTCTGCTCACGGCGCCATGTGCGGAAGAACCGCAAAACCGGGAAGGACTTTTGCGTATGCTGCAGATCGGTGATCCTTTGATGCACACGGTATTCGATCCGAAACCGTTTCGCGCCACAATTGGTGATGGTGCTGGAGCGTCGGCGGGTCATCCCATCATTTGATGGTCATATTCACGAAAGGAACTGTCATGGACACAATCCTGATCATTGTCGTTCTGCTGATCTTGTTCGGCGGTTTAGGCGGAGGTTATTACGGATATTCCCACTACGGTACGGGCGGCGGGATGAGCATACTCGGCGTAGTCCTGATCATCGCCGTGGTGCTGTTCGTATTTGGCCGTGGGCGCGCATAGGAACAATCGAAGCCTACCCTCCGCACCTTCCGCATCGCTGGTTGTAAGGATCTGCCGCTCTCCCCTAGCCCCTACGCCTGGGCGGCTTCCCAATCTTCCAGCACCTTGGCCATTTTCGATCTTGATCGCCCCAATGCATTCGGCGGGACTGTAGCGGCGTTGTCCTTCGGGTGCGGGACCATAAATTTTCACCAATCGAGCGTAGTTGTCGATATCCGCGCCGAAGGGTTCTTCGACTGCTTCCAAGTAAGCCTTTGTGACGAAAGCCAATTGGCCGAGCCGGATCGAGATTCCCGAATGAAAACGGTTGCCCACCAGTTTCCCTCCCACACAAGAGCCGAACGCCGAATTGATAACGGCATACATGTGGTCGGAATTGTCGCCGCACCCGTCGCAAGCATGTGGCTGCTGTATAATACATCAGGGATAGCACTAACCCTCAGCCTGACAGTTTATTGCGTCGGGCTCGTCGCGATGCTGGGCGCTTCGGCGCTTTACAATATGCTTCCACCCATCCCTTCGAAGGAGATTGCGCGGCGCTTGGACCACGCGGCGATCTTCGTCATGATCGCTGGCACTTACACGCCCTTGCTGGTGAACCGTCTACCTGACTACGACGCTACCGCGTTGGGCGTGTTCGTATGGCTTGGCGCAGTAGCCGGCGTTGTTCTTGCTCTCGCCTACCCTCATCGCTATCAGCGAATGAAGCTGGCGCTCTACCTTCTTCTGGGCTGGATTGGAATTATTGTGATTGGCCCCCTCGCATCGGAAACCAGGGAAGCAACTGTGATCCTCCTTTTTCTGGGCGGGGTAGCTTATTCCGTCGGTACCGGTGTCCACCTCCTTGAGCGCGTTCGCTTCCACAACGCAATCTGGCACGCGCTCGTACTTCTGGCCGCGAGTTTACATTTTATCGCGTTTACAACCGAGTTCGCTGCTTGAAGGGACCTTGACGGGCTCCTAGTACCTCTGCACAGTGTTATCACTCCTTGGCAGCGGATGGGTAGGCTCGCGCCATTTTTTCGCGGGCTTTTTCTGCGGTGAACATCCAGTTTATGCGAGCCCGACTGTTGTTGCGCTGGCGTTCCCAGGCTGCGATTTCGGAGACGAGCCGATCGTGGTTGTCGATGCGCCGATCGAGACATTGCGTGCGCAGGACGCCGATCTCGATTTCGACCATGTTGAGCCAGCTCGCATGCTTCGGTGTGTAATGAAACTCGAGCCGCCGGAGCACGCGCCGTGCCTCGGCTGGCGGGAACGCCTGATATAGCGCGCTTGGAGAGTGCGTGGACAGATTGTCCATCACAACGCGAATTTTCTCGGCTTCCGGGAAGTGAACATCGCTGATCTCGCGCATGCACTGGGCGAAGTCCTCCGCCGTCCGCCGCTCTGTGACCTTCACTTTGCGCCACGGCCTGTGGACATCCAGGAAGACGAAGAGATTGGCCGTACCGTTGCGTTTATACTCGCAGTCGTAACGTTCCAGCTGTCCGGGCTTGGCGGGGATGGGTTGGCGCACCTCGCCGATCAGTTGGGTTGGGCTTTCGTCGAAGCAGACCACCGGGCGCCTGGGATCGGGCGCCTCCGCATAGAGGTCGAGCACATCTTCCATGCGGGCGACATATTCGGCATCGACCTTGGGAATGCACCACATGTCCTTGCGCCATGGCTTCAAATCGTTCTCGGCCAGCCGCCGGCGTACCGTCTCGCGGGAGAGGTCTTCATGGCTGGTCAATCTGACCATCTCGCCAGCCAGCAATTCCAGCGTCCAGCGGGCGCGGCCGGCCGGCGGTTTCGAGCAGGCCGTCGCCACCAGCAGGGCTTCTTCCCTGCCCGTGAGCTTGCGTTCCGCGCCGGGCCGTGGCTCTTCGCACAAAGCACCTTCCAGATTGGCTTCCACGAAGCGGCGTTTGGTCCGATAGACGGTGGAGTCCCCGACGCCAACCGTCTCTGCGATATCCGAACTTTCTGTGTGCTTTATGTTCCGCTTATTATGAGCCCCCACGCCGGCGTCCATTTTCATTGCGGAGATGATTGCCTCCTGAACGGTCATTTCCTGCGCCGTCACGGCGGCGGCCACCCACTCGCACTCGCGCCTATCACGACCGGCCGAGCCGTTATTCCGAAACCACCGACATGCTCACATTCGTTCAACGATCAGAGAAAACAGAACTGCAACGCAGGCAAAGGTGATAGCGCGCCTGAACCCGATCATCCGGGGATGGGCAAATTATCATCGCAACCAGGTGTCTCCCCGAGACTACGACAGAAACGGGTCCAAATCGCAGCCCGAAGCGCCGACCGAAGTTCGATAAGGTCGAAATCCAAGGGCTCCAATCACGCGTCCGTCTAGGACGATTGGGGTCGCAATGATGACTTTGATTTCCACCGTGCAAGGGAGGCGATTGCCGAAGGATTGTCCTGTGTCCAAGCCGCTGAGCCGCTCATTCGTCACGCATGTCTCAGTGCAAGACGCGATGTATGAAAAAGCGGAATTGGGATCAGTTGTTGACGATTTGACCCATATCAACGCCCACGCACCTTTTATCAGTCAAATGAATTTTCAAGACCAAACGTTTCGATCAATTCCACGAGAACTGTGCCAAGCTGATAAGCGTGGCGCGCTGTCTCTGCAACTTCAGGCGACGGTATAAGCGATGTTCAAATCGGTTCTCGTCCATTTGCGGGGAACGCAGAGTGATGCGGCCGTCCTTGCGACGGCGTTACAGGCAGCTCGCCCGTTCGCCGCGCATCTTGAATGCCTCCATATCAGGCCTGATCTCGGAGAAATCGCTTCCAGAGCGGTGGCTGGCACCGAAGATGGAGCCTCGATCGCGGACATGTTTGGAACCCTGCGGCAGCTGAGCGCTGAGACTGCCGCTCATGCCTCGAACGCCTTCGTCAAATTCTGCGCGCACGAAAATGTCCTTCGCGCCGACTGTCCGCCGGGACCGGGGCAGCTGAATGCTGCTTATCGCGAGACCATCGGGAACGAACTCGCCAACCTGATTGCGGAGAGCCACTATCACGACATTATCGTGATCAAGGGTGGGGGCGAGCAGGCCGGCGGCTTTGCTCCCGATGATCTCGGGCGTTTGCTGGTTGGCGCTGGGAAACCTGTTCTTTTGGCCCCGGAGCAGAGGGACCGGCCTTTCCGAACGGCTGTCATCGCATGGAAAGACGCTCCTGAAGCCGCGCGCGCAGTCACGGCCGCGATGCCGCTCCTCGAAAAGACAAGCCAGATTTACCTCTTTCATGCGAGCGAACCGGGCGAACCAGTGTCAGCGTATGAACGTGTCGTTCGGTTGCTCGAATGGCACGGACTGAAAGCGGATACCCATCACGTCACCCCGGGCGAGAGAGACCCTGCGGATGCAGTGCTGGAGATGACGCGATCCGCGGAGGCCGACCTGCTTGTGATGGGCGCCTATGGCCAGAACCGTCTGAGCGAGTTGGTCCTCGGCGGTTTCACACAGACGGTTCTGGAAGACGCGTCGCTTCCGGTGCTCCTCTTCCATTAAAGCCGTTCGTTCGCCGGTTATTCGTAATGAATCGTTCCATGGTTGAAGGGAAGCCTGCTTCGGCGCCGGTCGAGAGTGACCTGGCCCTCAATGCGGCAGCCGATCCCGACAAAGCGTTAGATCTGGCGCAAGGCGAGCGGGATGGCCTTTCCGGCGCCGAGGCCGCCGCGCGGCTGAAGCGCTTTGGTCCGAATGCAATTGCGCGCGAGGGCCGGCCGTCGATCATAGCCGAGCTGTGGGGCCGCGCGATGAACCCTTTAAACGCGCTCCTGCTTGCGCTGGCTGTGATCTCCTACTTCCTCTCCGATGCCCGCTCAGCGATTGTCATCGCCATTATGGTGGTGTTGAGCATTGTCCTCGGCTTCATTCAGGAACACCGCTCCAATAACGCTGCGGCCAAACTGGCGGCCATGATCAAAACACGGGCCAGCGTCAAGCGTAGCTCTGGTCAGGATCATCCCCCGACACCCGGCACCGAGAATTTTTTCGAGATACCGCTCGACCAATTGGTGCCCGGCGACACGGTGCGGTTGTCCGCCGGCGACGTGATCCCCGGGGATTTGCGTTTGCTCACGGCCCGGGATGTATTCGTGAATCAGTCCGCGCTCACGGGTGAGTCCATGCCGGTCGAGAAACGCTGTGAGCGACAGGAAAGCACGGCCGCAGATCCGTTTGAACTCAGCAACATCTGCTTCATGGGCTCAAGCGTGATCAGCGGAATCGCGACGGGCGTGATTATCCGGACGGGCCGGAACACCTACTTCGGACGGCTGGCCGACACGATCGTCGGTGCGCGCGAACTTACCAGCTTCGACAAGGGCATCAGCCGCTTCGCCTGGTTGATGATCAGGTTCATTCTGGTGATGGCTCCGCTTGTCTTCTTGATTAACGGACTGACAAAAGGCGACTGGCTAGAGGCGCTCCTTTTTGCCGTCGCGGTCGCCGTCGGCCTGACGCCCGAAATGCTGCCGATGATCGTGACGGTAAATCTTGGGCAGGGCGCGATCGCGATGTCGCGGCGTAAAGTCATCGTGAAACGTCTGAACGCCATCCAGAATTTCGGGGCCATGGATGTCCTGTGCACCGACAAGACCGGGACGCTGACCCAGGACCGCGTGATCATGAAACTTCACCTCGACGTCGAAGGAAACGACGACGACCGGGTGCTCGAATACGCCTATCTTAACAGCCGCTTTCAAACCGGCCTGAAGAACCTTCTGGACATGGCGGTGCTCGAGCATAGGGACCTGGAGCACACGGTGAAGAGCGACAGCGGCTACGCGAAGCTCGATGAGATCCCGTTCGATTTTACCAGGCGGCGTCTGTCTGTCGTGGTGACGCGTGCCAGCGAGAAACCGCTGCTGATCTGTAAGGGCGCTGTCGAGGAAGTGTTCGCGCAGTGCACACGAAGTCGTCTCGGCGGCAATATAGAAGTCCTGGATGATACACGCCGGGCGGCCGCCCAGGCGGTGACCGACAAGCTCAACGCGAATGGGTTTCGGGTGGTCGCCGTGGCCTGCCGGGAATTCGACGCATCAAAGAAAGTCTATAGCGTCGCCGACGAGTCCGATCTGACCTTAATCGGGTTCATCGCGTTCCTGGATCCGCCAAAGGACAGCGCCGGTGCTGCCATTGCCGAACTCCACCGGGTAGGGGTTACGGTCAAGATTCTCACAGGTGACAATGATCTTGTCACCCGCAAGATTTGTCATGACGTCGGTTTGGAGCCCGGACGGATCGTGCTCGGGGCCGAAGTCGAAAAGATGAGCGACGAGGCGCTCGCGGAAGCCGCAGAGACCACCACTGTGTTCGCCAAGGTTTCGCCTGCCCAGAAGGCGCGCGTGATCGCCGCCCTCCACCAAAAAGACCATGTGGTGGGCTTCCTGGGCGACGGCATCAATGACGGCCCGGCGCTGAAGGCGGCCGACGTCGGCGTCTCGGTCGACACGGCGGTCGACATAGCCAAGGAGTCCGCTGACATCATCCTTCTTGAGAAAAATCTGTCGGTTCTGGCGCGTGGCGCAATCGAAGGGCGACGCGTGTTCGGCAACATCAACAAGTACATCAAGATGGGCGCCAGCTCGAACTTTGGCAACATGTTCAGCGTCATCGGCGCCAGCATCTTCTTGCCATTCCTGCCGATGCTGCCGATACAGGTGCTGACCAATAATCTGCTCTATGATTTTTCGCAGACGACGATTCCAACGGACAATGTCGACGCGGAATATCTCCTCGTGCCGCGCCGCTGGGAGATCAACAACCTCCTGCGTTTCATGCTGTTCATCGGTCCGATCAGCTCGATCTTCGACTATGCGACCTACGGGGTGATGCTGTTCGTCTTCAACGCCACGACCAATCCGTCCCTTTTCCAAACAGGGTGGTTTGTAGAGTCAATTTTGACGCAGACACTCATCATCCACATCATTCGGACCGCTAAGATACCCTTCATTCAAAGCCGCGCAAGCAACGCGCTCATCGCTACCACAGTCATTATCTGCCTGATCGCCAGCGCCTTGCCCTACACGCCATTGGGGACCACCCTGGGCTTTACGCCGCTGCCGCCGCTCTATTGGCCGATCATTGCGGGTTTTCTCGTCGTCTATGCCACGCTGACACATCTTGTGAAATCATGGTTCATTCGCCGCTGGGGTTTTTGATCCAGCGCGCGATCAATGGGTCAGCACCTAAGGCCGCTGCCGCTGGCGCACCCGATAGACCATGGACGCGCTGGTATCCAAGGCGCGAATGATCCGGCTGTCGCTCCAGCGCGCCCGGCCTTCTGATACGTCGGCCTTCAGCATATCCGCGCCTTCAGACCTCGAATGAGTCAAATTCGTGATCGAGGGGCCAAGTCATGACGTACGCCTTGGCTGCGCATGCTGCATCATCTGTGGTTTTACGGTCTAAAATCGAAACGAAAGATCAACTGCGCCGAACTCATCTTTCGCCGCCTGCGTCTTGTATTCACGGCTACGGATGTCATGGGTAAACGCGATTCGCACTCTGTTGAATGTGACCGCCGCGCCGAACAGGAAATCGCCGACCAAATTCATCTTCTGCACGCTGCGGCTCGACTCAAACGTATTGCCGTCAAGAAAGAGATTGCGCGCAATCACGCGTCCATCCACGCCCGCAAAGACATACGCGCTTACCGCGCCATTCGGCTCGAAGAAATTTGAGCCCGGCAGGCTGGGCTCTATGCGCATCGGACCGTAATCAGCGGGCAGATTAAAGCCCAGACGCACCATCGCGCCGGCACTGACGTAGTCGTAGACATTGCCGACTGCGACACCGTAATCCGGTTCAACGTCGAAAATCAGTCCCAAAACGGATGTTGGCGGAATGAGTTTGGATCCGTTTCCTGCACGACGAACTGCGCTTTCGTGGCGGCACGGCGCTCAACAAGCTGCATTTCCCGGCGCCGCTACGCTATTCGGAAGACATCGACCTTGTGCGGATGACCGCTGGTCCCATCCGCCCGATACTGGATCGTGTGCATGACGTTCTTGATCCGTGGCTAGGCAAGCCGCAATTCGATCAAAGCCTGTGCGCCCAAATTCAAGTACGCTGTCGAAGCCGAAGACAACGATTCGCCTGCCCCCCCGATAAAACTCAAGATCGAAATCAACACGCGCGAGCGGGAAGCCTACGATCCGCCCATCGAGATACCGTTCGGCGTCGAAAATCCATGGTTCACCGGCGAGGCCCCAATCCAGACCTTTTCGAGGGAGGAAATGCTGGCAACCAAGCTGCGGGCTTTGCTTCAACGCAACGAGGGCCGCGATCTGTTCGACCTCGATTATGCACTCACTGTGTTCGAGGGGCTGAGGCGCAGCAGCGCATGTTCCAGAAACGCGTCAATCCCACCTTCTTCATAGACATGCGCCGCTGCTTCCCACAGATCGCGCCAGGACACTGACCGACGAAACGCTCAAGGCCACATTTGTTAGGGTGGTGAAGAAACTGATCGACCGGATACCCGGTGACGAATGGGCGAAGGTTAGCGAAATGTGAGAACGGTTTGGAGTCTAGCAGCCTGTCGGACTGGCATCCTTGGCGAAACCACTGCTTCCGTCATCCTCGAACGCCTGCTTCCCCTTTGCGGCCCACAGGCTTCGCGCGTGTTCGCCCCTATCGCTTTGGAGCGTGTCGGCCATCCAGAGCAGCGCGCCGTAGATCACGGCGCGATCATCGCCGGTCAGGTTCACGATCCCGGCCTTGACCACGAGGCCGCCGAGTTCGATCAGATGCCGCGTGCGCTTGCGCCGCTCGACCTGCCAGGTGCGCATGTCATGCCGCGCCCGCGCCGCCTGATGCCGGTTGCGAGCTGCCCGGTTGCGACTGAGCGCGGCGCGTGTCACGGTCAGTCGCCGATGCAGTTCGCCGCATCCGCCCCTGAAAGAACGCGGCCCCACGTTTCGCCCACGCCTCCCTCTTTCCGGCCTCTTTGGTTTCGGCCAGCACGATCAATGCTCCCGCCAGTTCGTCGGCGCTGAGGGCGTCGGCTCCGGTCGAAATGACCAACTCGCCAAGCTGTTGCACCTTGCGGGTTCTGAGGTCTCGCGCCTTGTCTTTGAGCGACTTCAGTTCCGCATCGAAGTCCCGTGGCTTACGCATCATGTCCTCCATAAGCTGTTGATGGAGCGATGATAGGCGAGCGCCTACCGGAATGCTGTAAGGTTGGCGGAACAGGTGGGGACGGGGTGGTCCCTCCCGAGAATTTTTCGAGGGAGGGCGCGCTTATACGTCGTTCCGACGACGCTTCGCCCATGTAGATGATCTGATCGCGATGGCGATCTATCATTTTCACGTCAAGGTCATCGGCCGCAAATCCGGCTCCAGCGCGGTAGCGTCCGCCGCCTACCGCTCGGCCTCGCGTCTGCGCGACGATCGGCTTGAACGCAGCCACGATTTCTCCGCGAAGCGCGGCGTCGTCCATTCCGAGGTCATGGTGCCGGAGGATGCACCGGAGGCGTGGAAAGACCGCGAACGACTTTGGAACGATGTCGAAGCCTTCGAGGTCAGGAAAGATGCGCAGCTTGCCCGCGAGGTCGAAATCGCCATTCCACGCGAGATGACGCAGGCGCAGGGCATCGAACTCGCCCGTGACTTCGTGCAGTCCGAATTCGTCGATCAGGGCATGATCGCCGATCTGAATGTGCATTGGGACATCGGCGAGGGCGGCATGCCCAAACCGCATGCCCATGTCATGCTCACCATGCGGTCCGTGGACGATGCCGGCTTGGGCAAAAAGGTGCGGGACTGGAACCGCTCGGAAATGGTGGAGCGCTGGCGGGAACGCTGGGCCGAGCTTGCCAACGAGCGTCTGGCCGAACTCGACATCGACGCCCGGATCGACCATCGCAGCCTGGAAGCGCAAGGCATTGGGCTGGAGCCGCAAAGCCAGATCGGCGCGCCCGCGCATCGCATCGAGGATCAGGGTCTTGAAGCCGACCGCGCGGAAATGCACCGCGAGATCGCGCGCCGCAATGGCGAGCGCATTATCGCCAATCCATCCCTGGCGCTCGACGCTATCACGCTTCAGCAATCCACCTTCACGCGCCACGACCTGGCGATGTTCGCGCACCGGCACAGCGACGGCGTCGAGCAGTTCAACGCGGTGATGGGCGCGATGCGCAGCGCGCCCGATCTGGTCGAACTGGGCAAGGATAGACGGGACGAGGACCGCTTCACCACCCGCGATATGATCGAGACCGAACAGCGCCTGCACCGTACCGCCGAACTCATGGCCGAGAGGGAACGCCATGACGTACATGACGCGGACAGGCAGGCGGCGCTGGCGCGCGCGGAATCTCGTGGCCTTGTCCTTTCGGGAGAGCAGGCCCATGCGCTGGCGCAAGTCACGGGCGGGCGCGATCTCGGCGTCGTGGTTGGTTACGCCGGAACGGGGAAGAGCGCGATGCTGGGCGTGGCGCGGGAGGCATGGGAAGCGGCGGGCTATGAGGTCCGGGGCGTCGCGCTGTCCGGCATCGCCGCCGAAAATCTCGAAAGCGGATCTGGCATCGCGTCGCGAACCATCGCCAGCATGGAGTACGGTTGGGAACACGGCCGCGACATGCTCACCGCGCGCGACGTTCTGGTGATCGACGAGGCGGGCATGGTCGGCACGCGCCAATTCGAGCGCGTGCTCTCCCATGCCGCCGAAGCCGGCGCCAAGGTGGTGCTGGTCGGCGATCCGCAACAGTTGCAATCCATCGAGGCAGGCGCGGCGTTCCGCTCGATCTTTGAGCGCCACGGCGGCGTGGAAATCAACGCGGTGCGCCGCCAGCGGGAGGACTGGCAGCGTGACGCCACGCGCAATCTGGCGACCGGCCGAACCGGCGATGCCGTCCATGCCTATGACACGCATGGCATGGTTCGTGCCGCCCCGACACGGGAACAGGCGCGCGACGATCTAATCGACCATTGGGACCGCGACCGGCAGGCGTCGCCCGACCGCAGCCGGATCATTCTCACCCACACCAATGCCGAAGTGCGCGCTCTCAATGAAATTGCACGCGAACGGATGCGCGACGCGGGCGATTTGGGCGAGGATGTGCGCGTCACCGTTGAACGGGGCGAGCGCAGCTTCGCCAGCGGAGACCGCATCATGTTCCTGCAAAACGAGCGCGGCCTTGGCGTGAAGAACGGCACGCTTGGGACCATCGAGCAGGTCAGCGAACGATCTATGTCCGTGCGCACCGATGACGGGCGCAGCGTCTCGTTCAACCTCAAGGATTACGACCGCATCGACCACGGGTATGCCGCGACCATCCACAAGGCGCAGGGCATGACGGTGGACCGCACCCATGTTCTGGCGACGCCGGGCCTGGACGCCCACGGCAGCTATGTCGCCCTGTCGCGGCACCGCGACGGCATGGAGTTGCATTATGGCCGTGATGACTTCGCCAGCCAGGACCGGCTTGTCGGCACCCTGTCGCGCGACCGGGCCAAGGATATGGCGTCGGACTACGAGCGGCTTGATCCGGCGCAGGATTATGCCGAGCGGCGCGGGATCACCTTCCGCGCCCGCGTCTCCGAGATCGTGCGCAAGGTCGTACCGGAAAAGGTGCGCGGCGTGTTCGACGGTCTGCGCCTGCCTGCCGATGGCGGACAGGGGCCGGAACGGACAGCGCCGGAAAGGAAGGTGGCGGAAGACCCGGAAGCGGCGCTGCGCCGCGCCCGCACCAAGGCGCTCATCCGCCACGCCCGCGCCGTGGATGCGATCTTCGAAATGCAGGAGCAGGGCGGTCAAGCCAGCCCGGAGCAGGTGAAGGAATTGCAGGAGGCCCGCAAGGTCTTCGAGGAGGTGCGGTCCTATGGCTCGCACGACGCCGAAGCCGCCTACAAGAAAAACCCGGAACTCGCCTTGGAAGCCGCTTCGGCCAATCCCGCCCGCGCCATCCGCGCCCTACAGCTCGAAACCGAACTGCGCACCGACCCGGCCCGGCGCGCCGACCGCTTCGTGGAACGCTGGCGGGAACTCGGCCAGGCCAGCGAGCGCCAGTACCAGGTGGGCGACATGTCTGGCTACAAGGCCACGCGGTCGGCGATGGGTGACATGGTGAAGAGCCTCGAACGCGATCCGCAGCTTGAATCCATCCTCGCCAACCGCAAGCGAGACCTCGGCATCGGGATCGAATCGGGCCGCCGACTAGGACTGGAACTCGCCTTCAGCCACGGCATCGATCTCGGCAGAGGCCGGGGCATCGGACTATAGAACCGTCCTATTTTTTACCCGCTGTACGCCAGGCCAAGACGATGCTTTGAACCCGCTTGCGCGCGCGCAAGCGCTTGTTCTGTCTGGATCAGGAGCAGCCAGAAACAACCGGCAGGAGCCAGCGCAGCCATGCCAGCACCAGACCGTATCGTCCGCCTGAACACCGTCCTTATCCGGACGGGCCTGTCCCGGTCCACCATCTATCGCAAGATCGCCGAAGGCACGTTCCCCGCTCAGTTCAGGATCAGCATCAATGGCGCCGGCTGGAGGGAATCCGATATCGACCGCTGGGTCGCCAACCCCGTGGCATGGCGGCCAGAGGAGAAAGTCGAACTTGGCCGGTGAGGCCCGCCGCGCCCCCCATCCAGCGCACGATCTAAGTGGCTCGTCATGGCGTTCCCTTCAACCGATCAATGCAGTCTGCCCACGCCTGCATCAACTCAATCCGCGCCGGCCAATAACTCGCCCGGTTGTAAGCACGCCGGATTTCGTTCTGATCCTGATGCCCGAGCGCTGCCTCGATCACGTCGGGCCGGAAACCCCCTTCGTTCAATATTGAGCTCGCCGCCGTCCGAAAACCGTGCGCGGTCATCTCATCCTGCGTAAAGCCCATACGCCGCAGCGCGGCGTTCACGGCGTTCTCCGACAGGGGACGAGCATTGGAGCGGATTGAGGGGAACACGAGTGTGCTCCTGCGGGTGACCTCCTTCACCTCGCGCAGCACATCAAGCGCCTGCCGCGATAGCGGCACGTCATGCGGCCGGCGTACCTTGGTGCGGGCGCCGTTGATGCGCCAGATTGCCTCCTCCAGGTCGATCTCTGCCCATGTGGCGCCGCGGACCTCGCCGGGACGGGCAAAGGTCAGCGCCGTAAACTGAAGAGCGCACCGGAGCGTCGGCCAACCGTCATAGGCGTCTATGGCTGCCAGCAGCGCACCGAGTTGCTTCTCGTCGGTGATCGCGGCCCGGTGCTGCACCTTGGGTGCCTTCAGTGCGCCGCGCAGCAGAAGAGTCGGATCGTTGTTAGCCCGCAGCGTGGAGACAGCGAGCCGGAAGACGGTGCCGACCACGCTACGCAGCCGCCGTGCCGTCTCTCGGCGCCCGCTGCGTTCGATCTGTTGCAGCAGCCCGAGGATTTCTGCCGGAGTGATATCCGCGATTGGTCGGACGCCGAGGTCGGGGCCGGCAAGATCGACAAGCAGCCATCGGTTCTTCGTGACGGTGGACGCGGCGGCGCCCTCATCCTCGATGCGTTGCAGATATTCCTCGGCGATGCCCCCGAAGGTATTCGTCGCCGAGATGACGGCGGTCAGCTTCGCCGCCTTCTTGTTGGCCCCGGGATCGACCCCCGAGGCCAACAGCTTCCTGGCCTCGTCGCGCAGCTGGCGAGCCTCGGCGAGGGACACGGAAGGATAGGCGCCGTGGGAGAGCTTCTTCTGCTTCCCGCTGAACCGGTACGCTTGGTTCCAGAGCCGCGTGCCGCTTGGCTTCACAAGAAGATAGAGCCCGCCGCCGTCGGAGAGTTTGTATTCCGTCTGCCGGCCTTTGGCGGCGCGACACGCCGTATCTGTCAAGGCCATTGACGCCTCCCGCTGTTGGCCTCAGGCCAACAAACACCAAGGCGAGGCCAACATCAAGGCCAACAAAACCGTGGGATGCGGCGATATCCGGAGACGCGGATTGAGACGGCTTATGGCATTATAACATTTGAAATATACAATTATATCAATACTTTATGAGGCACAGCGAGACGCCATGAGATGCCAGGAGATACGGGAGGTGGTGCCCAGGGGCGGAATTGAACCACCGACACGCGGATTTTCAGTCCGCTGCTCTACCGACTGAGCTACCTGGGCAAAATGCTGGCCGGAAGTCCCGGTTTGTAAAAGACGCTTGCGCACCTGTCCAGCGATCTGCCCGGCCGGCACAAATCAGTGGCGCACCGGCGGGTCTTCCTTCGCCGTTCCGCCCTCCTCTTCATCCTTGCTGTCGCCGGGGGCCACGGGAATGGCGTAATCGCCGGTCAGCCATTTGCCCAGATCGATGTCGGCGCATCGCCTGGAACAGAACGGCCGGTAGCGCTTTCCGGCTTCTCCTTCCGGAAGCGGTCGCTTGCAGAGCGGACAGCGGCGCGGCCTGACCATGGAGCAATTGGTTCCCGTGATCAGACGGTTTCCACGGAGAAGTTCTCGCGCCGCGTGTCGCTGCCGCGTTCGATTTTCACGCGCATGATTCCCCGCTTGGCAAGCGCTGCGCGAAAATCCTCCTCGTGGGCATCCAGCCAGCGAACCATCACGGGCGCTGCCCGCAACAGGACCGATCTGTCGGGAGCTGCGGCATGGGCGCGCTCGATCTGCCGCATCATTTCGACGGCCACCGTTTCGACGGTCTTTCGCCGGCCATGGCCATCGCAGCGCCGGCAATTCTCGGTAAGGCGCGCAACCAGCGGGTCGCGAATCCGTTTGCGCGTCATCTCCACCAGTCCGAATTCGGACATCCCGAGAATCTGAATCGGAATCCGCCCCTTGCTGGAAGCCTGCTCCAGCGCGCCCAGGACGCGGCTGATGTTCGACGGCGAATCGAGATGAATGAAATCGATCACGATCAGACCGCCCACGCCACGAAGACCCAGCTGGCGGCCGATCATTTCGGCCGCTTCCAGATTCACCTTCAGACTGGTTTCCTCCAGCCCGGATCCCTGCACATAACTTCCGGAATTCACATCGATCGCCGTCAGAGCTTCGGTCGCCTCGATCGTTATCCATCCGCCCGACGGCAAAGCGACCCGGGGCTCGACGAGCTGCGCGATCTCGTCCTCGATACCGAAGGCTTCGAACAGCGGCACGCGGGATTGGTGGAACTCGATCCGGTTTGCCAGAAACGGCATTGCGCGATCCGCATAGGCGCGCGCCTCGGCCGCTGCATCGCGGTCATCGATCAGAACCCGGTCGACGGTCCCGTCGACTTCGTCTCGCAGTGCCCGTTCAACCGGACCCAGATCCGTAAACAATGTCTGCGGGCTTTCCGCCGTCGCACGACGCGCCGCAATTTCGCGCCACACCGCCGAAAGTCTTGCCGCGTCCTCCCGAAGCTCTGCCGCACCGGCGGCCAGGGCAGCCGTCCGCAGGATGTATCCGGCTTCTGAAATCAGTTCGCCCGACTTGTCATTCGCGAACGGCCCGACGATTTCCGTCAGGCGTGCGCGTTCCGCTTCGTCCTCGATCCGGCGCGACAGCGCGACGCCCGGAGAATTCGGCGCCAAAATCAGAAGCCGCCCGGCGAGCGTCACATTGGACGACAGTCGTGCGCCCTTTTCTCCGATCGGATCCTTGACCACCTGAACCAGTATGTCCTCACCCTCCCGCACGAAGTCTCCGATACGCAATTGGCGGTCTTCGTCGGTGTAAGGATCGTCCCTGAATATTGCCGCGCGCGGACGCGCCTCCCGTGCGGCAAGAAACCCTGCGCGGTCGAGGCCGATATTCACAAAGGCAGCCTGCATGGCGGGAATCACCCGCTGAACCCGCCCGAGGATGATGTCGCCCATAAGGCTGCGGCGGCCGCCCGCTGCGGCGGCCGCCCTGCTGCGCCAGCGATCGGCCTCAAAACCCATCGTGCGTTCGAGCCACAATTGCTCCAGCACGCCGTCCTCCACGACAGCGACCCGGATTTCGCCCGCACCCACATTGATCAGAACTTCTTTTGCCATTTCGTTTCCCCGACCGGCAGACTGTAACAGGGGAACGACCGGATTTCTCGACCCGGGAGCAGGTTTGAATCCACACGGACGGGAGAGTACAAACCGGCTAAGCCGAATTCGGCACATGGGAGGAAGCGTAATGGGCAAGTTCAAGCTGCTGTTGGCCGTAATCGGAGCGGCGCTGACCTGCGGTGCGCCGGCAATGGCCGAAGGACCGCATTTCAAACTTGATGCCTCCTGGCCGAAAACGCTTCCGAATAACTGGATCATTGGTCAGATCGGCGGGATGGCTGTCGATGCGCAGGACCATATCTGGGTCTTTCAACGGCCGCGTTCACTGAACCAGGCCGATCGCGGGGCAACCCTTACTCCGCCGCGTTCGCGCTGCTGCGTTCCGGCGCCCTCGGTCGTGGAGTTCGATGCTACCGGCAACGTGGTCTCTGCCTGGGGCGGACCCGGAACGATTCCCGACTGGCCGGAAAGCGAGCACGCGATCTATGTCGATGCCAAAAACCAGGTCTGGCTGACCGGAAACGGCAAAAACGACGCCGCGCTGCTGAAATTTTCCCGCGACGGCAAATTCATGAAGCAGTTCGGAAAGCTTGCTCCGGTAACCACCAGCCTCGACACCACTCAACTCGGCAGCACCGCGAGCATCGCGATCGATCCTGCGGCCAACGAAATCTTCCTCGCCGATGGATATGCCGATCACCGGGTGATCGTGCTGGACGCCGATTCGCTTGCCTATAAGCGAATGTGGGGCGCTTATGGCAAACCGCCGACCGATATGAAGCTGCCCGACTTCAATCCGGCGTCGCCGCAATTCGCCAACCCGGTCCACTGCGTGAAGATCGCCAATGACGGGCTTGTCTATGTCTGCGACCGCAGCAACGACCGCATCCAGGTGTTCCAGAAGAACGGCACATTCGTGAAGGAATTCGCGATCCGGCCGGAAACGCGCGGCACCGGATCGTCCTATGACCTCGCGTTCTGGCCCGACCGCAATCAGACCTGGATGGTCATTGCCGATGGTGCAGACGGCGAGGCACTGGTTGTCCGCCGCGCGGATGGAATGGAAATCGGCTCATTCGGCCATTATGGCAAGCAGGCCGGGCAATTCCACAATATCCATCAGATCGTCGCCGACTCCAGGGGCAACATCTACACCGGCGAAGTCGATACCGGCATGCGCGTGCAGAAATTCGTCCCGGACATGACCCCGGCAAAATAGCGGCCGGTTCACGCGGACGCGCCTTTGTACCAGTCGAGGATGCGTTCGCCCGTCCAGAACACGACGTCGCTGTGCGCGCGCACATGCTGTAGCGCTTCGCGGAAATAACGCAGCCGGTGCGGCGCACCCATGATGTAGGGATGCACGACCAGTGCCATCACTCGCGCGGATCTGGCGGAGTCGCTGTAGATCTGTTCGAACTGGTCAATGGCGCGGTTGCGATATTCAGCGGCCGCATGATGCTGAATCAGCATCATGGCCACATCATTGCATTCCTGAGTGTACGGCAGATTGAAAATCGGTCTGGTCCGCGTCTTCAGACGAACGGGCTGATCGTCGAGCACCCAGTCCGCAACATAGTCGAAACCCTCTTCCACAAGCAGATCGGGGGTTTCCCAGGTTTCGGTCAGTCCCGGACCAAGCCAGCCGCGCGGCGCCTTCCCCGTGAAGTCCCGGATCGCCTCACGGGTTCTGATGATGTCTTCCCGTTCGTCCTCGACCTTCTGCAAATTCTTCTGGGTAAAGCCGTGGCCGATGAATTCCCACTTCCGGTCCAGAGCGGCGCGCGCGATCGGCTCATAAGTCCGGATGGCTGAGCCGTTGATCGCGAGTACGGCCGGAATCTGCGCTTCGTCGAATACTTCGAGCAGGCGCCAGAATCCGACCCGGTTACCATATTCATGCCATGCCCAATTGGGTATGTCCGGCATCGGCGCGCCACCGGCCGGCGGCGTCAGCACCGTGCGGGGCATGGTTTCGAGCGGGCTCCATTCCTCGATATTGACGATCACCCAAACGGCCATTCTGGCATCTCCGGGCAATGCGAGACGCGGCCGATCGGAAATCGGCGAATAGGCGATGCGATCCGCCGGCAGCATTCGGTTCATTTTGAGCAGCCCCTGTTTTGGCGCGCTTTTCGCGCAGCCACCCTCCCCGACTTTGCCGCAGGCGGCCAGCCGGCACAACAATCGCAGTTTCCGCGTTTGCCTCTACCCGCCCCGCAGCATAGTTGCTATTCAGCGTGCCGCTTGGGGCCTGTAGCTCAGGTGGTTAGAGCCGGCCGCTCATAACGGTCTGGTCGCAGGTTCGAGTCCTGCCGGGCCCACTAATGTTTTCAAGAACTTGCGCGTTGTCAGAAATCTGAACTTGTGGACTCACGGCATCCCGATTCGGAATTGCGATAAAGGGGAATCGCTTCGCCCAATTCTTTCCGGATGGCGCTGACCGTTCCGCTCGACACTGCACCACGCCGCATGACTTCGCAGGCGCGTCTGCCGCGGCGAGATATTCTGCGCCTGAATACACGCCACTTATCCAAGCACAAGCTGCACCTTGTGGGTGCCGCCGTCATCGATGAGCGGGATAAACATCGTCCCGGACGTCGTCAGTTTCTTGCCATCGAGCTTTATTGCGAGGACTCCTCCGCAAACCCCCAACGGATTTTCCACGGCTATGTCATACCGTGCAGTACCGTGCTGGTAGGTGATTTCGAATCCGGACCAGCCATGCGGGATGCAGGGGGCGAGCATCAGATTGGCGCCCTGGACGCGAAACCCCAACAGCCATTCCAGTGCCACGCGATACAGCCATCCGGCCGAGCCAGTGTACCACGTCCAGCCACCACGGCCGATATGAGGGGGTTCCGAATAGACATCCGCGCAGGCGACGTAGGGTTCCACCTTGTAACGGTGCATCTCGCGCTGATTGCCGGAGTGATAAACTGGATTTAGCATTGCCAGCAGTTCTGCGGCCCTGTCACCATCGCCCAGCATCGCAAAGGCCTGCGCGGCCCATACGGCAGCATGCGTATATTGCCCACCGTTCTCGCGTATGCCCGGCGGATAACCCTTTATGTATCCGGGATTGCGCGCCGGGTCGTCGAAAGGTGGCGTGAACAGCAGCAAAAGTTTGTCGTCGCGACGCACAAGATATTTGTCCAGTGCGGCCATCGCGCGGGCAGCGCGGGCCGGATCAGCCGCCCGTGAAATAACCGCCCAGGACTGCGCGATGAAATCGATGCGGCACTCACTGTTGGATACCGAACCCAACGGTGTTCCATCGTCGAAAAACGCCCGCCGGTACCAGTCGCCATCCCAGGCTTCGCGCTCCAGCGACTCCTTCAAACCCGCCAGATGGTCGCGCCATGCCGCGGCATGTTGCGGATCGCCATGTTGTTCGGCCAGTGGGACAAAGTCGTTCAGCGTCGCACAAATAAACCAGCCGAGCCATACGCTTTCGCCCTGGCCGCCCTCGCCGACGCTGTCCATGCCATCGTTCCAGTCGCCCGTGCCCATGAGTGGCAGACCATGCGCACCGATCGCCAAACTGGTATCGAGCGCCAGCGCGCAATGCGCAAAAAGGGTCGATTGGCGTTCGGAAATTACCGGCCGGAAGAAGGCGTCGCGCTGGCCTTGCTCCAGCACCGCCCCCTCGAGGAAGGGAACCATTTCGTCCAAAATCCCTGCATCGCCTGTGACCTGGACATAATGCGCAACGGCATAGGGAAGCCAGACCCGGTCGTCGCTGATGCGCGTGCGGATGCCGCGGTCCGATTCCGGTAACCACCAGTGCTGAACATCGCCTTCGACGAATTGCCGCGCCGCCGCGCGCAGAAGATGAGCGCGCGCGATCGCCGGGCGCGCCACGCACAAGGCCAGCACGTCCTGAATTTGATCGCGGAATCCGTAGGCGCCGCTTGCCTGGTAGAAGCCGGTGCGGGCCCAGACCCGGCAGGCGAGAGTCTGATAGGGAAGCCAGCGATTCAGGAGAAGGTCGAGCGCCCGGTCTGGCGTCCTGACCTGCACGGTGCCGAGCACATCATCCCACTGCTTCACGACATCGGCAAAAACCGCATCGAGATCGGCCGCGCGGTATTTGGCAACAAGGGATTGCGCTTCGGCTTTCGTCGTTCCCTCTCCAAGAAAAAATACGATCTCGGTGGTAGCGCCCGCGTTGAGCCGCAGCTGCGTCTGCAAGGCGCCGCAGGGATCAAGACCAGGGCCGACGCGATTGGAAAGAACGGCGCCAGGGCTGAGAGCCAGCGGCCGGTCGAGGGCGCCATCCCGCCCGATGAATTCCGAGCGGTCCGCCGTATATGCACTCTGACGTCCATTCATGTCCACGAACGCCACGCGCTCGCCGAACTGGTTGTTCCAGCCGTTCTGCGCGAACATTGCGCCGGTCCCGGGATCGATCTCCGTCACGATGAACGGAGCATTTGCCGCGCGGCTTTGACCCAGAACCCATTCGACGTAGGCGGTAACGGAAAGCCGCCTTTCGCGCCCGGATTGGTTGACGATCTTAAGCCGCGTGATCTTGATCGAATCCGCGACGGGGACATATTGCAGAAGTTCAAGCCCGATTCCGTGCGAGCTGTGCTCGAACCGGCTGTAGCCCTGTCCGTGCCGCACCGAGTAAGTGGTGGAGTTCTGACGGATTGGAAGCGGCGTCGGTCCCCACAATGCCCCGGTATCCTCATCGCGCAGATAGAGCACTTCTCCGGGTGGGTCGCCGGTGGGGTCGTTCGACCATGGCGTAAGCTGATTCTGCTGGCTGTTCACCGACCAGGTGAAGCCGCTCCCGTCGGTCGATACGATGAAGCCGAATTGTGGATTGGCGATGACGTTGATCCAGGGCGCAGGCGTGCAGCCGCCACCTTCGAGGATGGTGACATATTCGCGGCCGTTCTCGGCAAATCCGCCGAGGCCATTGAAGAACTCAAGGTATGGCCGCTTCGGAGCTGTTTCGCCGGGAACGCTGGGGGGCACGCGCCGGACCGGCGCTCGGCCGGCGGGCATCAGCTCCCGTGCATGATTGATCTGTTCGGCCAGCGTTCCGCGATCGCCATGAAGGACCGCACGTGCTGATGCGCAAAGCAAGCCGATTGCGTCCGGCGACGCCAGGTCTGCGCGCTGGACGAACACCGCGCCGCGCGCATCGTCGCCCGGCACCCGGGGCATGGATTGATTCATCCGCACGAGCGCGTCGATCGTCGTTTGCAGATCATGGACATAGGACACAGGACGGTCGTTGAGAATCACCAGATCGACCGCCAAACGCTTCAACCGCCAATATTCCTGCGCGCGCAGAAGCTGGCGTACGAGGTCCAGATGGTCCTGATCCGTAACGCGCACCAGAATGATCGGCAGATCGCCGGAGATCCCCAGTGCCCAAAGCATCGACACATTACGTACACTGCGCCTCAAGATAGCCGCGGCAGGCCGCAACGTGGCATCGGAGTAGAGAACGTGATTGGCAAGGCGCTGGAACAGGCTTGCTTCGTCCGTATGGATGCCCAGATGCTGGAGTTGCATCTGCGCCTGCGTCCAGGCGAGCGTGCTGGCCCTCTCGAATGCCATGGAGTCGCGACGCTTGTCGGCGAGATCCATCAAATCGGCGCGCGAAGCCGCCGCCATGGTCCAAAACGCGATACGCACCGTACTGCCGCGCGGAATGGTCACGCGCCGGCGCAGGCTGAAAATCGGATCGAGCACCGGACCGGACGTGTTGGACAGCGGCCACCCCTCGGTCATCGCCGCGGCGGCACGAATCGTCTGCCCGCGCTGTAGAAAACGCGACCGGGCGGTTTCGAACTGCACATCACCGAAAGTCTCGCCTTCGACCACGGCCAAATGGGCGGCCCACACCTCCGGATCGCCGGATGAACGCCGCCGTCGAGTCGCCAGAATTGCGCCAAACTCTGGCACGAATTCGGTTACAATAAACAGTTTGCCAAAGGCCGGATGCGCCAGGTCATCCGCTGGGCGCGCCAGAACAAGTTCTGAGTAGGACGTGACGTCGATCTCGCGGGCGCGGGCGCCGTGATTGGAGATCGACACTCGGCGGACCTCCGCGTCGTCTTCCGGCGACACAATGACTTCCAATGTGGTCGTGAGCGCGCCGTCGGTGCGCGTGATTGTCGCCCGATCCTCGGAAAATAGGACGTCGTAACTGCCGGGCTCTGTCATGCCCGGCTGATAAGCGGCGGACCAGGTTTCGCCGCTCCGAACGTCACGCAGAAAAACATAGGCGCCCCAGCCGTCGCATGTGGCGTCCTCGCGCCACCGCGTGACCGCAATGTCGCGCCAGCGGCTGTATCCCGATCCTGCGGCCGTGATCATCGTCGAATACCGGCCGTTCGACAGAAGATGCGTGCGGGGAACGCGCGAATGCGCGGTCGTGTAATGGCGCCGGATCTCCGGCATCAGGCTTTCGATCTCCACGGCCGCGGTCGCCTGTTCCGGCGGCGGCCGTGCCAGTGCGACGTCGCGCGGCATGCGCTCCTGCAGCAGAAGCTCCGTAGCCTGAATGATCGGTTCGGCATGAAAGCGCGCGCGCATCCGTCCGTCGTGCAGTGCGTTGGCAATGCCGACAATTGTCATGGCGTGGTGATGCGCCATGTAGGCACGGACGATTGCGAATTTTGCGCCTTCGGGAACCCGGTCGCGCGTGTAATCGATCGCTTCGTACCAACCATACGCGCCGCGCGCACCGAGAGCCGACATTCGCGCATAATTCTGTGCCGCGGCAGCCGGAGCGACCATGCATGCCAGCCCGCTCGCGTAAGGTGCGATGACCGTGTCCTTCGCGAGCCCGCGTTTGTACGCGAGATCAGGTACGCCAAAGCTGGAATATTGATATGTCTGCTCGATGTCCCGCAGGTTGTATTCGGATTCCGACATTCCCCATGGCACACCCAACTCGACGCCATACTCAAGCTGCCGGCGCACGATCAATCGATTGGTCTGATCCAGCAGGCTGCCGGAAGGCGCCCTCATGACCAGCGACGGCATCAGATATTCGAACATCGATCCCGACCACGAGATCAGACCGGAACCGCGATGGATTGGTGTCAGTGTACGTCCGAGGTGGAACCAGTGCGTGGCGGGAACATCGCCTTTGGCAATCGCAATGAAACTTGCAAGCCGTGCTTCGGATGCGAGCAGATCATAATAATTCGGGTCGAGATTGCCATCCGCGCCGCGGTAGCCGATGGACAACAACTGGCGGTTCGAGTCGAAAAGAAAGCCAAAGTCCATCGCATTGAAAAGGCGGGTTGCATGGCCCGCGATTTCAATCAGGCGACGCATAAGCGTTTGGCCTGCTTCCGCGGATTTTTCGAGCGCTGCCGCCAAATTCTCGTAGTGGCTTTCCCCTTCCAGATACGGGCCCAAAGCCTTCAAAGCTGCCTCGCATTGCCGGGGAAGCGCGTCGAGCGGGGGAATGACGTCCAGCACATGCATCACGTCGGCAGGCGGGGGGTCCTGCGCGATCAGCTTTGCCCAGGGAGCGAGAGAAGCGAGATCGTTATCATGCGTCGCAATGCAAACCCGCAGAGAGTCCGTCCATACCGCGATTTCAGAACCCCCGGCCTGCGACTGCGCGTCCGGCCGGCCGCGCGCAAATCCATCGAGTGTGACGGCCGCCTGCGCGAGGCTGGCGAAGCGGCGTACAATTTCGGACAAGGTTTTGGGTGTTTGGCGGAGTCCATCGGCGACCGGCCTGATGCGAGTGTCGAATCCTGCCTTCGCCGCATCGCGGGTGCCCTGATGTCCGTGATCGGCCAGTGCCAGTTCGCGAACAAGCGACAGGCCGTCCTCCAGTCCGGCCGCCCAGTCCGGATTGACAATCGGTTCATTGACCATTGCGCGGCAGGCATTGGCGAGTGCGATCAGATGTCCCGCGAGATTGCCGCTATCCACCGACGAGATGTATTTCGGCTCGAGCGGATGCAGGTCGCGGGTCTCATACCAGTTGTAGAAATGGCCGCGAAAACGGTCCATTCGGTCCATTGTCGCCAGCGTCGCTTCGACCCGCTCAAGCGTATCGAGCGTTCCCAGCCAGCCGAAATCGCGCGCCGCGACGACCGACAGCAGATAGAGACCGATATTCGTGGGCGATGTCCGATGAGCGACAACCGGCCTGGGATCTTCCTGAAAATTGTCCGGCGGAAGCATGTTGTCTTCCGCGGTTACGAATGTCTCGAAGAAGCGCCAGGTGCGGCGCGCAACCAGCCGGAGTGCCCGGGTATCATCGGGCCGGATTGCGAGATGGCCGGCGACCGGCGGCGGCAAACTCGCCCATCGCGCTGCCAACGGTGACAGCGCCCATAAAGCTGCGAATGGCGCTGCAATCGGCCAAGTATGCTGTCCCGAGACGTACACAGCAAGCCCGATACATGCGGCAAAGGAGAGACCGGCTGCGATCTGCGCTGCGATTCCCCGCGGATCGAACTGCAGGTCGTCGCTCGATTGCGCGGCCGTTACCCATTCCAACAAATGTCGCCGCCCGATAGATATGCGGTAGAGTGTGCGGCCGACCGCATCGGTCATCACCCATGCCTGATGGGCGAGAAAAGTGATCAGGAAGGCGCTTTGCAGAAGCCCCAATTCGAAATCACGGCGCAGCGCGCGAAAGTGATTGCGCAGGGAGATGCTCGCGCGCCGGGGCATCATCCCGGCAATGGCCGGGATGAGCGGCGGCAGCGCAATCGTCACCACGACGAAGCACGTCCATATCGCGGCGACCGGAACGGGTAGCAGCCAGGCGATGAGGAAAGTTAGAAGTGCGGCCGGAGCAGAGAGCGAACGGCGCAGATTGTCGAGCAGCTTCCAGCGCCCCATCAGCGGGATGGCGGTTCTCGTCGCGCCGTCGCGCGTTCTGCGGCCAAAGCCGAATATCCATGGCAGCAGCTGCCAGTCGCCGCGTACCCAGCGATGCTGACGCGCGGCGGCGACGCTGTAACGGGAGGGAAATTCCTCGACCACTTCGATATCGGTGGCGAGACCTGCGCGCGTGAATATGCCCTCGAGAAGATCGTGGCTGAGAACGGTACTCTCCGGAATCTGCCCGCCAAGAGCCGTCTCGAACACATCGATGTCGTAGATTCCCTTGCCGGAATAGGAGCCCTCTTCGAACAGATCCTGATAGACATCGGAAACGGCCAATGCATATGGATCGAGTCCATCGGGGCCGGAGAACACCCTCTGATAAAGCGATCCCTCATCTCCGACCGGCAGCGATGGTGTTACGCGGGGCTGAAGTATGCCGTGACCATGTATGACGATGCCGCTTTCCGGATCGAACTGCGGACGATTGAGCGGATGCGCAAGCTTGCCGACGAGCCGCCTTGCCGCGCCGATCGGAAGCCGGGTATCAGAGTCGAGCGTGATCACATAACGGATGCCGGACGGCGGCAAAGCGGCGCGGTTACCGGTGCTCAGAAAACCGGTGTCGATGGCGCCCCGAAGCAGGCGATTGAGCTCATGCAGCTTGCCGCGCTTGCGTTCCCAACCAATCCATTTTCCCTCGCCGGCGTTCCAGAGGCGCCGCCGATGAAGAAGATAGAACGGATCCCGGCCGGCCGCAGCGCCATGGCGCGCGTTTAACTTTGCGATTCCCGCCGCCGCTTCGACGAGAAGCGGCTCGTCATTTGCATCATGCTCCGTTTCGCTGTCACGCCAGTCGGACAAAATCGCGAACACAAGATTTTCGTCCGGATTGGAGAGATAGTGAACTTCGAGCCGTTCCACCTGATTGCGAATTTCCGGAATACTCGCGAGCATGGTTGGCACGACGATGATCGTGCGCTGGTCCGCGGGAATGCCTTGCCGGAACTCCAGCCCGGGCAGGAGCCTTGCCCCCACCCTTCGCGTGATCGCGCGGTTGACAACGGCAACGGCGACATCCGAAGCGGGCACTACGCCGGCAATCGCGAGCAGCAGCAAAATCATCCCGTTATTGAACCCGGCATGGGATGTGGCGAGCAGGGCAGTCGCCATTACAACCGCCGTGACGATCGCGATCATCCCAACATAGCTCATCACGCCGATATTGGAGTTGAGGCGGAAGAGGCGTGTACGGATGGGTACGCGGCAGCCCAATTCCTTTTCGAATGCATGCCTGCCTTTTGCGATGAGATAATATCCGGGGTCACATTCCCGGCAGACGGTGCGGTTATCGCCGGGTCCGGCGCCGGCCCGTTTTGCGGCTGCAAGCGCGCGAGTTGCGACCTCGGTTTCGTCGCAGCCCGACTGGCGCGCCAATTGCTCGATCGCGCGCCGGTAAAGATCACGGGTCGGAAAGTCCATGGAGGCGAAATCGCTGGAGCCGCGCAACACCGCGTCAACCGGGCTGACGCTTTCGAAGAACTCCGTCCAGTTTATGGTCGATACCAGGCGCATACTGGTAATTATGTTGCGGACGGTGACGTTCATCGCGCTCTGGCATTGAACTTCTTCGCGCACAATCGCGTCGGTTGTCGTGCCCTCTGCACCCAATTTGTCGTTCAGCCAGCGCAACGGGGGTGTCGTGTTGGGATCGCGATCGCGCAATCGTTGCGCCAGTTGTACGGCAAATGCGGCGGACCACGGCGCTTCATCGAGATTTTGAATAATCACGGAGGCCGGCTCCTGGGCACCGAGAAAGCCATCGGCCAACGCGTCTGCCAGGCGCCTTGCGGAAAGACCCGCAACGACCGATTCCGCCAGCCGGCGGAGATTCTCCACCAGGGTAATACGGAGCGTGATGGCGAGCGCCCACAGTTCACCGATGGTGAGCGGTTGGACCTTTTGATAAGCCTCGACAAACCGCGTTAGCTTCTCGACGTCGAAACCGCTGTCGGTGTGTGCGACGAGCGCCCACGCGACTCCGAATACGCGCGGATAACCTTGAAGCGGCCCGTCCGCCAGCTTGGGCAACATGCGATAGAACCCCGCCGGCAGATCGATTTTTATCTCCCGGATCTGCTCGTCGATGACATGAAAATTGTCGAGCAGCCATTCTGCCGCGGGTGTAATTGCCCGGTGCGCCGACGTCGCGGTAACGATGGCGCGATAGCTTTCCGTAAGAACTCTCGTATTGTCGTAAAGGCGCGGACTCAGCAGACGCCCGCGTCCGCGCTTCAGCGTCGCCTGTTGGGCGATGGCCAGGCTTTCAGCGTGCTGCTCCAACCGCTCGACGCTGAACAGCTCGGCACGAATGGGCGGTTCGAGTTGAATCCGGCTGATCGGTACTCCAAACATCCGTCGGGGCGATGACATGTTCAAAATGGTAATTCCCGATTGGCCTCACGACGCAAACGTCGCGCCGGTGAGGGACTGCGCACATGCGATGATCGCGCATGCGACATTCCCGCCTACAGCCAATCCTCGATAGAGATGGGGCCGGGATTTCCAACGGCCATATGGTCCACACTACCCGCTTTGCAATGTTGGTGCAAAATGCGTCCTGCCGTTTATCCGCGTGATCGCAACCTCATCCTTGCCGTGGCACGCCCAACCCAGGTCCTGGCGTCGTACCGGCAGCAGACATTGTATTCTGATGGGGCTCTGTCATACTGGCAGATGGTGGTGCAGTTCCTGACTCGCGAACTGTTCAAACACGCCACAGGGATTGAGCCGTACACCGAGCATCGGCGCCTCGCTCGCTCCTTCGACCTCGATGCATAAAGTGCCTATCGACTTGCCGCAACGGCAGCTATTGGCGTGCCGCGTTTGGGCGGTCAAAGGAGAAAATTTTGAAAAACCCGGAATCGAACAGCGCTCGTTACCTTCGCCCCCTGCTGCCACTTGCATTTCTTGCAGGCCTGTCCGGGAGCGCCCTCGCACAGCTCCAGGCCTTGCCGGCGCCGCAAAATTCACATGCGAACGCGTACGGCGGGGGTTGGGCGTGCAATTACGGCTTTCGGGAGGCTGCCGGCGCTTGTGCCGCCATCACGATCCCTGCCAACGCACATTCAGTGGACTTAAATTTCGGACGTGGCTGGGATTGCAATCGCGGCTACCACGAGGACGGTGCGACTTGCTTGGCGGTACGTGTCCCGACAAACGCCCACTCAACCGAGTCCAACTACGGACGCAGCGGATGGGAGTGCGACCGATCCTATCGCGAAACAAACGGAACCTGCACCGCTGTCACAATGCCGGCCAATGCCTATCGCGTGGACTCGCCATCCGGGCGCGGCTGGGAATGCGAGCGAGGATTTCGCGTGGCTGATGAGAGCTGTATTGCCGTGTATGTCCCGGCGAACGGGTTCCTGCAACGCGACGGAGCCAGCTGGTCGTGCGAGCGGGGCTTTCAGCGAACCGGAGCGTCGTGCCAGCCCATAACCGTTCCGGAACATGGCTTCCTTGATGATACCGGCGGAAGTTGGAAATGTGATTGGGGCTATAGCAAGGACGCCACTTCCTGCGCTCGCATGATTGTGCCTGCGAACGCTCACATCGGCAATTCCGGCGAAGAATGGGAATGCAGTACCCCTTACCGGCGGCTACAGGACAAATGCGTCGCGGCGCAGATACCCTAGCAATCCGAAGTTGGTCTAACAGGATAATGGGCTCTTGAAGTCGCCCGCGGGCAACGGCTCATTCTCCCGCCACAGTCGCCAGCACAACCGTGATGTCCATTTTATTCTGGCGGCTTCGCAGATGAAGAATCTCGGCACGTTACCGATTGAAGAATGGCATCGGTGCAGTTGTCGCCGCCCATGCAGCCAGCACAGCGATTGCGACGAGGATGGCATAGCCAACATAATCATTCATCAATGGCGGCCCCCGTTTTGGCACTCGCTCAGCTCAATCCTCCACTTTGCCGTCATATCTCCGATTCCGCAGGTGTGCATTGGACAGTGCCGATAACATAATTCAATTTTTCAGGGCTTGCGATATTTGTTCGTCAGATACACCCGGAGTTCCTGCTGCCGACGTAGCAATTCATCGGTCTCTCCGATTCGGCAGGTTGTGCATCCGTTACTATTTTCGCCGGCTGACAGGCTGATAGCTCAAACGATCGTGGCTCTCGCAATACGGGCTGCCCGATTGCGGCGACTTTCCGCAATAATGGAAATCCGGAGCGGGCGGATCCCCGATCGGCCACCTGCACGTTCGACTGGTCAAGGTCGCAGTGGTTACAACCTTTCGCCCGGCCATTCTTCGCACCGGCATTTCGGGTACAGGACCCGGATGCCCCAGCGCCGTTGTATCCTCGCCGGACGCGGTGCCTGTTCCAGTCGGTGACAGGCTGTTGTCGATTGTCATTCTTATTGCCTTCTTTTTGGCGTCTGCCGCTGTGACTGGAAATTCGACAGCGAATTTCCTGCAGAGCAGGCAGCGCGGGTCCAGTTCAGCGATGATTCGACAATCGCCCCAGCCCATCTGGATCGGCGCGATGCGAATCGTTGATTTGGCAGAACCCTTCGAATGGCTATTCGGGACACGAGAGTCAATAGCCGGCGTCATTCTCAGTTGAGTGAAACGAATGGCCATTAAGAACAAACTGCGTCTTCGCGTGTTGGATGCGAACTGCCTGCGAATTGCAGCCGTCACATGCCCTTGTAAGTCCCTGTGTGGCGGACCATTTATATGTTCGGCGTCGTTGTGAGGATTTATGCACTCAACACGTCCCGCGAGCGTTGGCGATGCGCGGCGCATCGTGTTCTTCCTGCGATGTTGTATCCGGCGAGTGCCGTGTTATTTGGAGAAACTGTGTCCAAACGCGTAACCTCCAGGACGGTAATTTTGGGCCTTCCCTTTCTCCTCGATAAAGCGGACGGCGCGCAGACCGAATCGACTCCGATTGAGTGACGCTCCGGCCGTATCAGGCGCATTCGAACTCAGCCGCATACATGCCGAAGGCTGGCAAGCCGGCAAGAAGTTGCTCGAGTTCGTGCGCAGACAAAATTGATCCCGCCGAGGCAACCGCCCGCAATCCCCATAGCGCGCCGGAGAAGCGCACGCGATGGACACAGGGTTTTGTCGAAGCAATTGGGAGCGGCGCTGTCGCGTCTGCCAAACGGCACGGAAATGTTTGGCGGCGTTCCGCCTCATCGCCGCCTACCACTCGCGGCAGCCGAGGCGGCTAACGAGCCGACGGCTGGCTGCAAGACCATGCGTGGACAGATGAATGCGCCCCCTCGATCGGGTCGCTTTTCCGAAGGCGAGCACCAAATATAGGCCAGACGGGGAAAGTCAGTGAACAAATCGGCGATGTTGCAGAATTCTGCCGAGAGTGGCCTGATAGGCTTCGCTCGTGAACTCGGGGATTGGATGCGACGCATCGCAATATCCGGGAGAAGGCATGGCAACAACCCGGACCATGCGCCGTACAGAAAATGCCCCTCGTGCGGTGAGCCGAAATTCCGCATTAGCGACCGGCAAAGGGCGCGGCCGGAATTGTACCTCTCGCGAACATACCGGGTGAAATGGCTGTGCCTTTCCTGCGGCAAACGGGAAACCGAAACGGTCGAGGATCCATAGCGGCCCCACCCGGCGGCTGACCGTTTTTCGGGAATGGCTATGGAAATACCGGTCGCGGATTTGATTGCTGTTCGTGTGTGCCTGAAGCGCTTTCGGACGCCGGCCCCCAATGGCCACGGACTGCCCGTGCGCGCCTGATGCGAGATAAAGGAGATATGACTATGAAAACGCCCAAAAACATCGACGTGTTATTCGTCGCCGGTTTTGGCCCGATCGTCCGCGACTCGGCCGCAAGCCGAAAGTTCTATTCCGGGGCGCTGGGACTGTCGTTTAGAGAAGAGACCAACGGCTACCTCCATACAGATGGGCTGGATGGCGTTAAGCATTTTGCCCTGTGGCCTCTGGCGCAGGCGGCTGCGTCGTGCTTTGGCTCGGATCAATGGCCCGGCAATCTCCCCGTGCCACAAGGTTGGATCGAGTTTGACGTAGGGGATATCGAAAAAGCCACGGCCGAACTGAAGGCGCAGGGCTATAACTTGCTGGTCGCCACTCAAAAAGAACCTTGGGGCCAGACCGTTACGCGACTGCTGGGACCGGAAGGTCTGCTGGTGGGCATGACCCATACGCCCTCGCTGCGGAAGTGAACCTTGCTCCCTGGTATTTGGCAACCCGATCCCGGATAAGCGGACGCCTTTAAATGGCCTGGAAATGCAAAGAATCCAGTGGCCAGGTTGACCCCGGTTGGGTCCACCAATGCTTCGCAAGCTACGGCTCGGCAAGCGGGTTGTGCCGAATGCACCACCGCCGCGCCGCCTGAAACCGTGTCCACAATCCCATCCCGATTTGCCCGGCCGATAATGCCGGGGACCCGACAGGATTCTGCACAAGCATTTGGCGCATCATCATAGTTTGGATATCATCGGGACAGTGTACCCAGGAGGACATCATGCCAGAGTCCGGATCATCACGGCGGACATTTATCAAAACGATGTGCGTTTTCGCTGCTGCCGCAACGGGTGGCCCCACCACGGCTGCCGACGCCCAGGAATACAAGGCTCAGGAGCAGAAGAAACTGACGCAGCCGGCGGCCAGGTATCAGGACCACCCGAACGGCAACGATGCCTGCGGCGCTTGTCCGTATTTCGCAGTTTCCAAAGAGTTGTGTTTTGGTCGAGGGCGATATCAGCCCGATGGGCTGGTGCCGAATGTTTACGAGCTTTTCTCCACTCGATCGCGGCGCCCACCAGTAGGCAGTATCTCGTCGATCCGTATGCGCATTTGCGCGCGGAGATTCAATCGCTCCGATTCGCTACTCTCGGCACCTCCACCGACCACGGGGAGGTGCCGAGCGCGCGCTTACGTCATGGCTTCAAGGTGTCAGCGCCTCGATATGGACAATCTTCCCGTTCTGCTGGCCTTCGGTCCACATGCTGGAGAGCACGTTCGGGTCTGAACTCTTCTCCACATCGATATGGCGCGTATTGATCGAAAGCGGCAGGAGATAAGACGTCCATTCGTTCGGTTTCGACATTTAGCCGCTGCACAAGATCGGTGCTCATATCGGCGCCCCACGCATATTTCACGTCGTCGAACTGGACGTCATAGGCGCCCGCATATGGGAATGGCACCTCCCACGCTCTGATCTTGTGGTTCTTGGCGTCATACATGGCATAACGGTTGGCATGGAATTGCGAGAACCACAGTCGGTTCTGTGAATCGATATGTCCGCGCCGCGCGCCGCCGACGCCGACCGGAAGGTCGATATAAGTCGTCTCGCCCGTCTTGGCGTCGGTGCGCCAGATCTGCGTCTGGTTCGGATTGTTGTCGAGGCCATAGACATTGTTGTCGAGGTCGGTGACCAGTCCGTAGGCGGCAATGTCGCGCTTTCCGGGCGGCGGCATGACTTCGTGGAATGTCCTCGGTCGTCAGGTCGAACTGATACAGCTTGTTGGCATGGCCGGGATCCGGGCCGCCACTGGTCTTGGCCCACAATTTCCCGTCGACATTGGAATGCAGCGCGTCGATCATGGTGAATCGCGTGTCGTCTTTGTTCCAATCCGGCGCCAGATAGGTGGACATTTTTCCGGTCTTCGGATCGAGTTCGGCGATTTCCGACTGCCCCATCATGGCTTCCCAGATGTTTCCGTCCTTATCCATCGTGATCATCAGGCCGCCGGTCGGAAACCCGGGCTTCGATATGGGAACCGGATAGCGCGTGACCTTGCCGGTCTTCGGGTCCAGTTTCGAAATGAACTGATGCTGGAAATCCGAGAACCAGACATTGCCCGTCTTTGTCCCGTAGTGTGTCATGCGGCGCAGCCTGATCGGGAAGATCATAGGTCGTGATGATGACCTGGGTGGATTTGCCGGTCGGCCGCGACTGCGTTTGCAGTTTATACGGCCACGTTTTTCCGGAACTGAGATTGATCGAGGCGAGATACTTGCCGAATTCCTCCTGCACCTTTGTCGGCGGCTGGCTCAATCTCACGGACGCGGTCTGCAGGAAGAACGGAAAATTGGGCGAAGCATTCGCGGTGTGCAGGCCCATGCGCTCGCACCGTCTGCGCCATGCCCGTCGGCATTTTCCTTCGAAAACATCGGACGCTGCAGGCCATGACAATCGAGGCATCGCAGCAATTCAATTTTTTCCGTGGGAGTGCCCGGCGCGCTTTGCATCCATTCGCTGTTGGTCAGTTGCAGCGCGAGAGCATCCGGCGCGGCCTTCGCGAGCTGAAGGTCGAGATGCGCGGGCTCGCCCGATTGGATCACTGCCGCTTGTCAGCTTGAGCGTGTACCCGACGGCACGCATCGTGATGTCATAAATGCCGGGGGCGAGCCGATCCTGCGGAAATGCGTACTGCCCCTGCGCGTTGGTGCTGACCGAAACCATGATGGTTGAGCCGCGGCGCTTGGCGCTGACCACAACGCCTTCCATTTTTCCTTCTTGCTGCGAGGACACCGTGCCGGTCAGCGCCGCCGGGCGATGGCTCTGAGCCATCGCCGGTTGGGCTCCGACGAGCGCCAAAGCCAGCAGGCTCGTGCTCGCCATGGCGGCGAAGGTCAATTTCGCAAGACCAATTCGAATTCGCAGGGAGGCAGTCATCGAAGGCTCCTTTGGTAGAGCAGTGGTGCTCACGCGACGATATTCGGAGGTCAGACAATATTGCGTTAGGGGGGCCGTGATCAAGGAGACAGCGTCCTGATTTTTTCAGCGGGGTCGGGCCGCCCGGCATCAGCCACCCGATGCCGCCACAGCAATCTGGATTAACTTTGACCACCGGGGTGTCGCGGGGGGAATTACCAGTGGCAAGGTGGTGACCTTTTCGGTTCCCATCAAAGCCCTTCCAGCAAATGTGGTTTGGAACAATGGCAAAATGACCGGCGAAAGCCGCCACTGAGGACCAGGCACGCCTGGTCAATCCTTTCTCAGCTTCAGGCCGAAGGTCGAATTCGCGAACTCGCGCTGGGCAGCGCCCAGCTCAATCCCCGGTAGTGGGCATTGGATGAGAGACTTCAGCTTTCTTGCCGGTCACAACCGCGCCTGTTCCGCTGCGGTGCTCGACGATTTCCTGCCAACTGGCGTTGTCGCGCAATCCTTCGAATTCCGCACAACGTTCGCGAGCGTTTTCATCGGCCACAAGCGCTCTCAGTTCGGTGCGGATCTGCAAACTCGATGGAACGAATATTCGTCTGCCAAATCGGGTAAAGCCAGCCACGTTGATACCTTTCCGAAAAAATGGCGCGCAGTGCCGGGCGTTCCGGAGTTCAAAAGGTCCTGCGCTGCAGGAAGCCAGTGGGCCCAAAACTGGAATTGGAACGAACGACAGGGACGACATCAACGCCACCTCCGCCATAATAGCCACTGCCATAGAGGCGGCCTACCCAAATTAATCAGCCCGTAGCCCTGGGGAATTTGTATTCTTTTGAATGGCCCCCGGTTCTGACGCTATGCGAAAGGGATCGTTTGGATGACCATCTGTTTTCAGGGGCAATCGGCGAAATCATCCTGACGCTCCTCAGTTTGGACAACTCAGCGCGTGAATGCGTGAACACTCGACGGTACCGGAAACAAAGCACGCTGCTTCGGCGGGCGACGCCTCACCGCGACCTCCGGGGCGAGCGCGGTGGCTGTTCAGCCGCACCCGGAACATTCTGGGGAGCACGGTCACAAATTACGTCGAAAGCGATTTGCTGACGCGCGGTGCAGCAATCGCGTTTTACGGCGTGACATCGGTGATTCCGGTTCTTGTGATCGTCATTGCGGTAGCCGGTCTGGTATTCGGGAGGCGGCGGCGCGCGGCGCCATCGTGAGCGATATGGCCTCGCTGATCGGTTCGGACGGCGCGAAGCTCATGCAGGCCGCGATCGAGAGCGCCTCCAACAGCGGGTCCAATGGCAGTCGCGCTGATCCTCGGGGGCATCGTTCTGGCTTTGACCGTGTCCGGCGTTTTTGGTGAGCTGCAATCGGCGCTCAACGCAATCTGGCAGGTCGAAAATCGGGCATTCTCGATCTCCCGTCTGCTGCGCGGCCGAGTGGCAAGCGTCGGGCTGGTCATTGGGCTGGGCTTCCTGCTTATTGTGTCGTTGGTGATAGGTGCCGGCGTCAGCGCCGCGAGCGGCTACATAGATCGGAATTTTCTGTACGGCGCGGCATTTTTCTCCGCCTTGAATATGGTGGTCTCCTTCGTCCTGACCTGGACTCTGTTCGCCGCAATTTACAAAGTGCTTCCGGACAATGCCCTGCAGTGGGGAGATGTCCTTTTCGGCGCGTTGGTGACGGCGATTGCATTCGAGGGCGGCAAAAGTCTGGTTGGCCTCTACCTTGGCACGAGCACAGTGGTTTCCAGCTTTGGAGCCGCCGGAGCGTTGGCGAGTGTTCTCCTCTGGATCTACTACTCGGCGCAGATTTTTTTAGCTCGGCGCCTCATTCACCAAGGCCTGCGCCGTTTCCGGTCATGGCCGCGACGGGCCAGACCAGCCGGATTCCAGCGCAATCGTCCGCTAACCCTCAAGCAAATGAGCCAGTGAATTCAGAGGACGAATTCGATCGCAGACGATCTTTGTTATGGCCAAGATCGGCACCGATAAAATGGCGCCGGGCAATCCCCAAATCCAAAACCAGAAAATCAGCGACAGAATCACGATCACCGGGTTAAGCGTAAATCGCCGGGCCATCAGCATCGGCGTTACGAACTCGCCCTCGATCAGATGGATGAACAAGTACAGGGTGCCCGGCAGAAACGCACGCCATAAGGAGTCGAAGGTCAACAGACCGGCCAGGGAAAAGATAGCCACGCCGGTGAGAGGACCGAGGATCGGCACATAATTCAGAAGGAAGGCAACTGCGCCCCAAAGGAGCGGGTCCCCGAGACCGGAAACTTGCATTGCTATTGCGGTCGCAAGGCCGACGCCTGCGTTCATCGCCGTAACGGTCACCAGGTAGCCGGAAATATCGTGTTCGATCTGCTGTGAGATATCGACCGCCCGCCGCTTGTCCTGGATCGCGGCAGTATCTCCACGAGATGGCGAAGGAACGTATCGCCAAAGATCAGCAGAAAGAACAAAATCAGCGTCGTGGTGAACAGCCCGCCGACGGCGGCTCGCACGTTACCAAAAAGCGCATCGGCAAAGCCGCTCTGTGTTGCCACAAGAGTGGTACCGCTCCCGGCCGATCCTGCGGTAATCTGCACGACGTGTTGCAAGATGCGCTGTAGCGCGTCGAACGGCGTTCGCATAAGCCTCAGATGTTCCGCCAGGCGGGGGAATACCCTCAGGTAGCTTTGCCGCCCATGCCGCTGCAGGGCCGGACAGCGCGGTACCAAAACCGACGAAACAAGCGATGACCAAAAATATCATGAGCAGTGATGCAAGCGCCCGCGGCACATGCAATCTCTGAAGAAGCCGCATGGCAGGCTGCAGCAGCAGCTTCAGGATGAATGCCAATACGAGCGGTAGAATGATTGCGCTCGCGTCGCGAAGTGCGGCCAAGGCCGCGATGGCAAACAGGCCGCCGAGAAAGATCGTCGCCGCCTTTGAGAATAGCGGCACCGATATTTGCGCTGCCGCAGCCAGAGGGGATTTCGAACTGTCGGGGTCGCGGACAAATCCGGCTTCGGCCCCAGGCGTCAATTCCAGGACCGACTGTGTCAATGTATTAGAACCGCACCCACCAATAGCCCGAAATCCGCTATCAGGCTCGCCGCCGCCAGACCAAGCAGGATAAGGGACAGCTTCGAATAATGCGCCGGCGCCCCCATGTCGGCCGTGGGAGATAATGTCAGCGTGTTGGTCATTTTCCGATTCCTTTTTGTGGGGGTAAAGTCCGTGACCGGAATAATCGGTCGTACACGAAATGGCGCCTTACCTCTTCTCGATGGAAATACTCCTGCCGCCGACGCTGATCTCGATGCCGTTCGCCCTTTGATGCTGCTGGTACAATTCAAGGCTTAGGACCAAGGCAATGACCGCAAGTGCAATGATTGCGAGGTAAGAGGCGTTACGAGGCATTGGAGGCTTCGAGTGCCATATTCCGCACCTTATTCGGCAATTGACCGGTGAGGGCTGCAATACTACCGCCGTGCTGCTGCAGAAAGCCGGTGAAATCAGAACGCTGCAGCAGCGAAAGCCATATTCCTTCGACCTGAATATCAGCAACGCTCAGGCGACCGTCCGTGGCCTTTCTCAAGCGGAAGGCCGCTTTGACTGGCTGCGCGCTGGTCGTTGAATTAGACCTTACGACATCGACATTCATCACGATGTCGTCGTCAGCGAGTTCCGTTGAGCCGGTCACTTTGAGCGTCAGACCCTTGAATTCTGCTCAGCAACGATTTATAAGTTGTCAGTTCAAATTCGCTGAACTCGCTTTCAAATGCGTCGAGTTCGGCTTTGGATGCGCCTTTCGCATATTGCCCGAGCGTGAACAGGGCGATGCGGTTCGTGTCTGTCAGGCCGAGCATGAAATTGCGGAATTGTAAGTGGCGCTGGTCGGCCGGAAGCGAACTATCATTGAGAATAGTATAACCCTTGTCGATGTTCTGTTGCACGAAGCCTTCGGCTCGAGTTCGCAGCAAAAGCGGAAGGTGCAAGGAGTGCGATGGTCAGGACCGCGACGACCGTGGCAAAAACGATGCCTGCCAGAAATGGCGGATGCGCGATCAGGAAAATCGAATTTTTCCAATTGGGCCCGGTGCGCGATTTGAATTGGTTCGGCATCCTGAGAACACATTCCCGTGGTAACCTGTCCGAAATCATGTCGTACCTGCTTTCCCGTTTCACTCGATGCTCTGGAACTGCGAATTGCGTAGAGGACAGAACGTCCCCGGCCCAGCGCCGGATTCTACTCACCTGTCACCAAGACCGTAATCGCGGATCGTGGTTCCCGAGACCACGGCGGCGGCATCTGAGTAGATTCCGAAGCTTGGCGAATCTGGACGCGACGAATAACAAGACCACAGGAAGATACATTGCCATTGGGCTGTCACGATGAGCTGTTCGATCCGATACTACAGGCCGGGCCGGCGCGAAGATGCGGGTTTGCTCATCGTAAAGAAATCTGAATTCGCCGCGTACAAGGCTCGTTTGGAATCATCCGGCTATGTCCTGTTGGACGATTCAGCTACGTCGTCGTCTGAAATCCCTGGGAAAAAATCGCCCTGAGCGGGCAGCATATCCGAACAAACGGCCGGTTCAAATACCTTTCGCGGAATGCCCGCATTTGGAGTAGTCTCGGCGCTCCTCCGCCCGGCCGACGGGTGGAGGAGACAGAAAGAAAATATGGCGAAAAAGAAAAACACGCCGAAGGCGATCAATGGAAAAGCCAGGGCGGCAAGCGAGGAATTCCAGTCCACCAGGGAAGAACTGGAAATCTCGAAGGAAGAATTGCAATCGCTTAACAAGGAACTGAAGGCCGTCAACAGCCGGCTTCATGAGACCATAGAACATCAGCGCACCACCGCCAACGATTTGCGGAACGTGCTGAACAGCGCCAATGTCGCGACGATCTTTCTCGATGGCAGACTGAATATCCGCTTCTTTACGCCGGCGGTGAATTCGCATTTCAGCATCGTCGCAACAGACGTGGGCCGGCCACTAAGCGACCTCGCCAGTCTTTCCGATGATAAGGATATCATCCTCGATGCAGCGGCCGTGCTGAATAACAACGTGCCGCTCAGCCGCGAGATCGAGAGCGGCGAAGGCAGCTGGCACTTGAGGCGTATCCTGCCTTACCAGAATGATGATCGAATCAGGGGCGTGGTCATCACTTTTGCCGACATCTCGGAATCGAAGAGAGCGGAACACGAACTTGAAGCGGCGCGGGCCTATTCCAACAGCATTGTAGAGACCATCCGGCAGCCGCTTGTGGTTCTTGACGATGAACTTCGTATCGTTTCCGCCAGCGAGGTCTTCTATGACGCCTTCGGCGCAAAGCGGGACGAGGCGGTCGGTGAGCCAATCGGCACCGCCGGCGCTCTGCACTTCAACGATCCGGGTTTGCGCATATTTCTCGATCGCATTCGGGCCGGAGAGGCCAATATCCAGGATTTTGAGATAGAGCTCGAAATGCCGCCGCTGCCGGGCAGGCGGTCATTGCTGATGTCGGCTCGACAGATTGTGGGGCCCTCGGTTGGCCGCAAGATCCTGGTGACGATCGAGGATGTCACCGAGCGTAAACGCGTGGCACGCGTGCTGGAGGCTGCCAAGTCGCAGGCGGAGCGAGCCAATCTCGGCAAATCGCGTTTCCTCGCCGCCGCCAGTCACGATCTGCGCCAGCCGCTACAGACCATCAGCCTGCTGCGCGGTATTTTGGCAAAGTCGATCAAGGACGAAGCCGCCTTGTCGCTGATCCGCAGGCTCGACGAGCCGCTTCAGGTCATGTCGGGAATGTTGAACACGCTCCTCGACATCAATCAGCTCGAGGCCGGGGTGGTCAAACCGGAGATCGCGGTTTTTGCGATTGATACGATGTTCGATCGCCTCAGAACCGAGTTCGGCTATCACGTGGCGGCCAGGGAACTCGGCTGGCGCGTGGCCGGAAGCGGCCTCCATATCCGGAGCGATCCGCGCTTGCTCGAACAGGTTATCCGCAATCTCTTGTGGAACTCGGTGAAATATACTTCGCACGGCAAGATCCTGCTCGGTTGCCGGCGGCGCGGCGACAAGCTCCGGATCGAGGTCTGGGATACGGGCATCGGCATTCCCGAGGAACACCTTCAAGCCATCTTCGAAGAGTTTCATCAGGTCGGCAATGCCGCCCGCGAGCGCAGCCTCGGCCTGGGGCTCGGTCTCGCCATCGTACAGCGCATCGCAAATATGCTCGGCCACGCAATCGACGTCCGGTCACGGCCGGGCAAGGGTTCGGTCTTTGCCGTTGAGGTACCACTCGCCGGTGACATGCCAGGGGTGCTTTCTTCAAGCGAGAGACAGGCGGAGGAGGGCACCGCCGGCGATCGGAGTACGGTGATGATCGTCGAGGATGATCCCATGGTGAGGGAGATGCTCGAACTTTTGTTCAAGGGGGAGGGCCATCGCACGGTATCTGTCGCGGATGGCGGCAAGGCGCTCGAACTCACTGCCAGCGGGACCGTGGAGCCCGACATCGTGATTGCCGATTACAATTTGCCCGGCGGTTTGAGCGGCCTGCAAACCATCGCGGAGCTGCGCCGCGCGCTTCACCGGGAAATTCCGGCAATAATCCTGACCGGCGACATTTCGACCGGAACGTTGCGCAAGATTGTCCAGGAGCGTTGCTCGCATCTCAACAAACCTGCCAATGCCGAAGAGCTGACGCGCCTGGTCAGGACGTCGCTCGCTGCACAACATGGTCCGGCGCAGAAATGGCCACGAGCCGCAGCCGAGACCAACCCAAACAGGCTGCCGTCCGTTAAACTCACAGCCGAACCAACGGGCGATCCGTCGCTGCCGACTGTGTTCGTGATAGACGACGACGACGCGCTGCGCGCGACCATGGGTGAACTGCTTGTCCTGGACGGCCGCGAGGTCGAGACCTATTCGACCTGTGAAGCTTTCCTTGAAACCTATCGTCCAGCGCGAAAGGGCTGCCTGGTCGTCGATGCCCAGATGGAGGGCATGGGCGGGCTCGCGCTGCTTGAGCGATTAAAGCGCGAGGGAACTGAGCTCCCGGCCATCATGATCACGGGTTATGGCGACGTGCCAACAGCGGTCAGAGCAATGAAAGCAGGCGCCGTCGATTTCATCGAGAAACCAGTGGAGCCCGGCGAACTGATCGCGAGTATCGAACGCGCCCTCAGCCAGACCCAGGATCTGGTCGACCTTTCCATTCGGCAAGCGGCGGCGGTGAAATGCATCGCGGACCTGACGCCGCGCGAACGTTCGGTCATGGATTTGGTCCTCACCGGCCGTCCCAGCAAGAACATCGCCTTCGATCTCGGCATCAGTCAGCGCACAGTCGAGAACCACCGCGCCGCGATCATGAAAAAGACGGGATCGAAATCAATTCCGGCGCTCATCCGCACAGCACTGGCGGCGATCTGAACCCATCCGAAGGCACCACCCGCAAGACGAACGCCCCCGAAGCCGTGATGCTTCAGGGGCGTTCGTGATGAATGAAAAGGAAACCTTTCAATATTGAGCGGTCAGCCGACGATCGCCCAGGTACCATCCGGCTGCTGGCAGGCCACACCGGTGGTGGCTTGCGGACGACCGGTAATGAAGATCTGTTGGCTGTAATTAGCGCAGCGGAAACCATCAGGATCCCTGGTGTAGTTGACGACGCGGAAATTCCCGTAATGACCATTACTCGGGTTGCGCCACTGGTAGCTACTGTTGGCGCGGCCGGAATTGAAACCGTCGTAATAGGTCTTGTAGGCATAGCTCTGGTCTTCACAATTGAGGTTTTTCGTCATCGCCGCGCCCAGCGCGCCACCGACGATCACACCGGCGACAGTCGCGCCGCCGTTACCGCTGCTGGCGGAATTGCCGAGCAGTCCGCCGATCAACGCGCCTGCGATAATGCCGGCGGGATCGGGTGAGCTGCGGCAATTGCGGTAATATGTATCGTCATTGTACGAATAATTCTGGGCATAGCGCTGACGCCAACGATCATTGGGATCGCCGCGAGAATTATTGCTCGCGACCGGCTGATCATCGTAGCGCTTCCGGGTGCGGGCCGTCTCATAACCTGCGCGATAACCAGTCCGGTAACCATCATCGAACTGATTCGGCTTACTTGGCCCCCGATATTGATCCGGAGTATTTTGATTCCGGTCCTGGGAATTCCGATTCTGATACTGGTCCTGCTGGTTCTGGTTCTGGTTCTGGTTCTGGTTCTGGTTCTGGTTCTGGTTCTGGTTCTGGTTCTGGTTCTGGTTCTGGTTCTGGTTCTGGTTCTGGTTCTGGTTCTGGTTCTGGTTCTGGTTCTGGTTCTGGTTCTGGTTCTGGTTCTGGTTCTGGTTCTGGTTCTGGTCCTGGGGGTTACGGTCCTGGTATTGGTATGATCGTCCGCCGTATTGAGCGAAGGCCGGCTGAGCCGTCAATCCGGTCATTGCCGCAGCCGCAAGCACCGCGGCCGCGAATGTCATGGTCTTGTTCGTCATCATATTTCTCCTGATTGTTCGACTTTGATTGCGGACCGAAGGAATTGGTGCGCCATTGAGCGCCATCCAGCAGGCTGGTGGCACAAGCGGTAGAGCCGGAATCTACTCAGATACGCCGCCGTCCATTCTGGTCATTCTTTAAATGGGTTTGGCGGCCTGCCCCACCGGGCGCTCGTCAACAGCGGCGGTTCTGGCCAGCGGTGTCGGTACGCTGGCGATATGTTCGGTGCTGCATACAAGCGTGGTCATTTACGATTAAAGTTTACCGATCAAAACCAGGATCAGCACGACAACGACCACGAGGCCGAGCCCGCCGCCGCCGTAGTAGCCGGTCCCGTAGAAGCGGCCTCCGCCAATGCCGCTGAACCCTCCGAGCAAAGCGATAATCAGAACGATGAGCAGAATGGTTCCTATCGACATGAGACTATTTCCTTGTTGCAAGACACTCCGGACGCTGCCGGATTGGCGCCTCCGGGCGCCATAATCATTCGTTCCACGCAGGTGCCGAAATCTGTCAGGCCATCAGCGGTCCAGGTTGTCCCGATAGCTTTGCAGCTGCTCCTTGTACTGCTGTTGCCATGCTTCGTATTGCCGCTTCGCTTCCTGATAACGGGCTTCCAGCATTCTGTTACGCTCGTCCACGGCGGCGTTGTTGAGAATGATATCGTGGTTCAGTTCCGCGGTGGCCGCCTGTTCCATGAGCAAAGAAGGAGTAGAGGCCCTCGTCTCCACCGACGCGAATGCAGTCGTGATGAGTGCGACAATTGCGGCACCACTGAGAATTCCTGTTGTTGTATTCACTCGAACCTCCAGGATTCGAAAGGTAATCCCTTCGCCGGGCTTGCTAATGGGCGCGACAGAGAGTGAGCACGCGGCGCGTGTCTGCGGTGTTCATAGTGGAGGGGACGCGCCCTGAAATAGCGCCGGAAACTACTCACCGAATTCGATTACATCTTTCCGTAACCCTGTGAGTAGATTCCGGGGGTACGCGCTGCACACTCATGGGCCTATGTAAGTGGCTTCATGTCCGCGCTGGCACATCAACGCCGCCGGCGCTTTTGCTTCCACAGAGGGTACGGGCTTACACGACTTGCCGCACGGGCGGCGGGCGCGCATTTCGATCAAGGAGATAAAGACATGTTTCGCCTCCCGGTAAAGACGCTTCGCGCGGCCGCAATCGCCATTCCCGCGCTTCTTGCGACGACGGCCGCAATTCCGGCAAACGCGCAGATCAGCGTGAGCATAGGATTCGACGATTTCCACAGCCGGCTGGCGCCCTATGGAACGTGGAGCAACAATCCCCGTTGGGGTGAAGTCTGGCACCCCACCCGCGTCAATCGAGATTTCAGGCCCTATTCCGATGGGTACTGGGCGAACACGCGCGAATATGGGGTTGCCTGGGTCTCCAACGAGAGTTGGGGCGACATTCCCTATCATTACGGCAGATGGGTCTCCGATCCGCGTGAGGGCTGGATCTGGGTTCCCGGTTATGTCTGGGGGCCATCCTGGGTCGTCTGGCGTTCAGGCAATGGCAATATCGGCTGGTTCCCAATGCCCCCCGGTGACAATTATTATGGCGATGGCGCCTATCGCGATAATTTCGACAATGAATACGGCTATCGCGATTGGTATGGGCCGAGCTTCGGTAGCGACCAGTTCCTGTCGCTCTGGATCTTTGTCAGCCAGGATCATTTCGCCGACAGGAATTACCGCAATTATGCGATACCGCAACGCGACTATGCCCGCTTCATCTCGCAAACCACAAATACGACCAACTACGTCACGATCAACAATTACGTCGTCAATCGCAGCATCGATCAAAATCGCTTGCCACGCAGCACAAGTCAGCTTTTCCAGCCGGTACCCGCGAGCAACGTGTTCGGCCGCAATTCGGAGGTGACGCAAGCAGGCGTCGGCCGTCAGGTCGAGCAACGCGAACGGCAGCAGCATCCTATTCCCGTGAACATCAACCCCGTCGAACAACGCGGCCGCGGAAATCAGAATTCGAGCGCGCAGCAGCAGAAATCCCGTTCAGGGGCCGCAGGGTCCCGCGCTCGACACATCGCGGCAGAACGGCCGGGGTTTGGCGAACATAAACCCTTCCGAGCAACGGGGCCGTGGGAATACCAATTCACCGCAGCCAAATCAGGGCTCTCAAGACCCTCGAAGCCGTGGGGATAACCGCGGGTTCAATTCGAATGGCGCGGTGCAACCGAACCTGCAAACCAGCCGTCCGGCGAACCCGGCGGTGAACAATGGCGGCCAGGCAAATCTGCAAATCGACCGCGGCAACCGATCATCTCATGCGCTGCAAACGGGTGGAGCACCGGTGCCGCCGAATGGCAAAGTGATTCTCCAGGAACTCACGGACGTCTCTGCGAGCTCCGGGCAATGCGCCTGCTGCCGCCACTGTTGTCAACGAACAGAGCAACGGGAGAGACAGCCACGGTGCGAAGAACGCCGGCGACCAGAACGCGGCCGACCCCAGGAAGAAGAACTGACGGCTACGGAGGAAGCGGGCCCGCGAGCCGGCCCGCTCTTGACCCTTCATCCTGACGCGTCAGCCAAGGGGCATTATCGATGCATGATCATCCCATTCTTGGCGTCGTGCTGTTTGCGATCGGCGCCGCCATAGCGGGTCTTGCCTGTTTCGGTCCATTCCAGGGAGCCAATCCGGGCACCAGCATTTCTTCCATGGTTGCGGGCAATATCATCGCCCTGAATGGCTTTCTCCTTGTCGTTTTGGGAAGCCGCAAATTGCGCCTGGCCATGCGCAAAATGCAGTGACTGCGTAAGGGCAACAGCATGATGATACGTAGAGAGACCAACGCGCCATACCCCGTATTTGGTTTCGCCCTATTGCCGTGAGTAGTTTCCGAGGCTGCCCCCTGGCATTCCCTTAGCCTAAAGTCGAGGAAGTGAACGGGCAGCGACATCCTCATCGTCAAGCCTCAACTCACCAACAAATCTACACGCGCCATCGACGAGAAACCTTCGCAACGAAGGACTTGTCCAATTCATGCACAAGGAAAAACAAAATGACCAACACACGGCAAATTTTTCTGACGCTGATGCTCGCCAGCGCGACAGCGCTTCCAATCTCGGCGGCAACGTTCAACAGCGCGACCGCCGCGACGGCCGAGGATCTGAACAACGACGCCAGCCAGGCGCTTCGGACGCTCTACAGGACCAATCCGGTCGCGGAGCAAATTTCCAGGAGTGCGCGGGCAACTCTCGTGTTCCCGAAAATCGTCAAAGCGGGCCTCGTATTCGGCGGTAGTTACGGCGAGGGCGTTCTCAAGGAGGGTCCGAAAGTCGTCAACTATTACAATACCGTGTCGGGCACCTGGGGCCTTCAGGCCGGAGCACAGTCCTACGGTTATGTCGTATTCCTGATGAACGACAAGTCCGTGAAATACCTCAACGAGAGCCAGGGTTGGGAAATCGGCGTCGGGCCGACCGTGGTTATCGTGAATGAAGGGGTCGCCAAGAATTTGTCGACGTCGACGTTGAAAGACGATGCCTACGCCTTCATTTTCGACCAGGAAGGTCTGATGGCTGGCGTGAGCATCGAGGGAACGAAAATTTCCAGGATCAAACGCTGAACGAAGACGACTGAAAACGCGTGCCGCAGCCCCGTCCGCCGGAAGTGGACGGGGGCCGGGCTTGTTTCACAGTCTGGGATGCTTATACGCAGTGGCGCCACGGGACGCTTCCAGCAAGAGAAAAAGTGCCTCGTGCCCGGATCGACTGTAAGTAACAGAACCTCAAACCATACCGAGATCCGTGACGCGACGACGTAACGGGTCAAACCCGAACACCCCCTACGTGCCCAAACACGCAGAAAGTGTTACCCATGTCTCGGGAACGAACTGGGACCTATATCTTCGAACGCACAGCTCGCGCGCCCCACGGTATTACTCTGTCCGTCCTCGAGCTTCGCCCATTCATCGTCGTCCGTGCCAATCGGGGCGACGCACAGGGGATTGCGCTCCAAGAAGTACTGCACTTCGACATCGATATCGAAACATGACCAAATATGTTGCTCTTGTACGCGCGGTTAACGTCGGTGGAACACGCAAGCTTCGCATGACAGAACTCGTTGCCGCATGCCATGCCGCCGGACTTTGCAACATCGAAACCTATATCGCGAGCGGCAATGTCATTTTCGACAGCAATACATCAGCCGGGGCGGTAAAGGTCGAACTCGAGAGACGCTTGCAGTCGCACCTGCATAAAGCAGTCGGCGTAATGATACGGAGCGCTGCCGAACTGCGGGCGGTCCTTGCCGCCAACCCATTTCCGCAGGCCGATCCAAAATTCACCTACGCGATCTTCCTCGACGAGCCACCGTCACCGGACGCTCTGAACAAAATCACCGGCCGTAAGGAAGAAGAAATCAGAACTCGGACGGCGTGAAATATACGTTTACTACCCGAGTGGCATGGGCCGATCGAAACTGAATATTCCGGCCGCAAAAACCGGCACGGCACGCAACATGAATACCGTAGCCAGGCTCGTTGAGATGGCGTCGTCGCGTTAGCGGCGCTCGAAAGACCGAAATGAACTCGACGCTGGCAAGCGGAATGTCTATCACCCGGCATCAAATTCGCCACCGGCCGGCTTTTCTCCCGAGGCAGCATGAAACTTGGATTGAGGCTTGAGACGTCCGGGCCGGAGCCCGGCATTTCCTTCGATCTGCTGCTGGAGGCGGAACGGCTCGGATTTAACTCGGTGTGGAGCTCGGAATCCTGGGGCTCCGATGCGGTGACGCCGGTTGCCTGGGTTCTGGCGCGCACGACGAAGCTGAAAGCCGGTACGGCAATCATGCAGATTCCGGCGCGCACGCCTGCCATGACGGCAATGACCGCGATGACCCTCGATGCGCTTTCGGGCGGCCGCTTCATTCTCGGCATCGGACCTTCCGGTCCGCAGGTGGTGGAAGGGTGGCATGGCGTTCCCTACGGAAACCCGCTGCAACGCACCCGGGAATATATCGTGATCATTCGCAAAATCCTCGAGCGCGCCGAACCGCTGGTCCATGCGGGCGCGGAATACCGGATCCCGTTCGACGGACCGGGCGCGACCGGCCTCGGCAAACCGCTGAAGAGCATCACGCATGGCAACCCCGCGATGAAAATTTACGTTGCCGCGATTACGCCGGCGGGCATGCGCAATGCCGCCGCGATGGCGGACGGAATGTTCCCGGTTTTCATGAAATCCCGAGCGGTTCGATCTGATGGAACCGCACCTCGCAGCAGGATTCGGGAAAACCGGCGGCAAGCGAAGCCTCGCAAATTTTGACATCTGCCCCTTTGTGCCGATTTCGCTGAACGACGATCTCGGGCAGGCGAGGCTTCCCGTGAAACAGCAGCTCGCGCTTTACGTCGGCGGAATGGGCGCGCGTGAGAAGAACTTCTATAATGATTATGCGCGCCGGCTTGGCTATGGGACGGCGGCTGAACGTATTCAGGATGCATTTCTCGCCGGGCGGCGCAAAGAGGCTGCTGCCGCGGTACCGGATGAATTGGTCGATCAGGTGGCGCTGACCGGCTCTGCGGCACGAATTGTGGAACGCCTGAAAGCTTGGAAGGCCGCGGCGGCAAAGCGGCACGTGGATACGCTCATTCTCGGCACCAATGTCACCGCGGAAGCGCTGCGCGTTGCCGCGGCAGCGTCAGGCTGAACCCGCATTCCATTTCGCCGCAGATTCGCCGCGATCGGAACCGACACTTGGCCGGCAACCCTACCCCCTGCACGCCATGAACAGCCTGGCTTTTCGCGTAATTCCGGCGGCGCTCGCGATGCTCGCGATCCTGCCCGGCTCCACTTTTGCCGCGGACAATAGCGCGCAGCAGCGGACGATCATTGTCACGGGTGAGGGCGAAGTCCTGGCCAAACCGGATCAGGCGCGCATGACCGCCGCAGTCGTAACCCAGGCGCCAACGGCGGAAGCGGCCGCGGAACAGAACGCAGCGGCAATGAATCGTGTCCTGAGCACAGTTGCGGCCCTCGGTATTCCGCCAAACCGTATCCAGACCTCGAACTATTCGATACAGCCGCAATACAGCTCCGTCCGAATTGATAATCCGGTGACTTCGCGCACGATCACCGGCTATCAGGCAACCAACGAGATTACCGTAACCATTGATGATCTCTCGAAGCTGGGCGCAATTTCGGACGCGCTGGTGAGAAGCGGCGCAAACCAGATGGGCGGCGTTGCATTCAGCGTCGCCGATCCCAAACCGTTGACCGACCGCGCCCGCTCGGCCGCGGTGAACGACGCGAGCGCCAAAGCGCGAACACTCGCCGCAGCCGCAGGGGTGAGACTGGGGCCCCTGATGTCCATCCAGGAAGGACCGGGCGTGATCCGGCCCGGACCATTTGCGGCGCCACGCGCATTCGAAGCCTCTGCAACGCCGATTGCGGCCGGCGAGGAGCCGATCATTGTGGCAGTCACGCTGACCTTCGCCATTCAGTGATGTGAGACAGTCACGGCGTCGATTTCGTCCATGATCCGGTCCATCCGCGCGATCAACGCGCGGTAGGGCGCCGGGTCCACCATGTCGATGCCGGCCTGCCGGTATAGTTCATAGGGGTAGTCCGAACCGCCGGCCCGCAACATGGTGAGGAAACGGTCCGCCGCCGGTTTACCTTCCTTTTCAATCGCGGCGGTGAACTGCGCCGCCCCGGCCATCGATGTCGCATACTGATAAACGTAAAAATTGTAGAAGAAGTGGGGAACAAAGGCCCATTCGATGCAGTAGGCCGGATCAATGCGCATGACCCCTTCGGCATCACCGTAATATTTCTTCAGCAGCCCGCAATAGATCTGGGTCAGGCGCGCGCCGGACAGCGTTCGCCCCTCCTCGATCTCCTGATGAATTGCAAGCTCGAATTCCGCAAACATCACCTGGCGGAAGAAAGTCCCACGGATCGATTCCAGGCCTTCGCCCAGGTAATAAAGCTTTTCTTCCGGTGTCCTGGCATGCGCGACCATGTAGTCGTCGAGCAGCATTTCGTTTGCAATCGAGGCGGACTCGGCAATGAAGGTCGAATAATTGGACTTTTCGTAGGGCTGGCTTTGCCTCGTCAGCAAGGTATGGACCGCATGGCCCCATTCATGCGCGAAGGTCGACAATCCGGCATAGTCGTTATTGTGGTTCAGAAGCAGATAGGGATGAACGTCGTAAGCCGATCCGTTCATATAGGCGCCTGAAGTTTTGTGCATGCGCGGATAGGGATCCATCCACTTGCCCGAAAAACCGCGCTTCAGAAGATTGCTGTATTCGCTTCCGTATGGAGCGACCGCCCGTAGCGTCAAATTCTCCGACTGGTCAAGGTTGAACTCGGGCGCATGCTTCACCGGAAACATGCTGGGATAAATATCGTAATATTGCAGCGCTCCATCGATGCCGAGCAGCCGCTTGCGCATTTTCAGATAGCGGTGCAGCGTTGGCAGTCCTTCGACAGCCTGCGCAACAAGCGTGCGATAAACCTGTTCGGGCATGCGGTCGGGGAACAGTGCTGCGGCCAGCGCGCCAGGAAATTTGCGGGCTTTGGCGACAAAAACATTTCCCATGATCTTCCCGGTGAGAACCGCGCCTTCCGTGCTCTCATACTGCTTCCACGCGCCCCAGAAGGCGTCGAAGACCAGCTTGCGGTCGGCACGGTTTGGCGACTGCCGGTATTTCTCATACGCAGGCTGATCCAGCCTTACATTTGTTCCGTCCGACAGCGTGACGGTTGGATAGGGCAGATCGGAATTGGCCAGTTGGCCATAAACATAGTCCGGCTGCTGAAGAACGTCTCCGGCCGAAGCCAGAACCGATTCGGCCTCCACCCCCAGCGTGTGTGGCGCAGCGCGCAGCACGTTTTTCAGGAAAAAATCCTCATGCGCCGCAAGTTCCCTGTTCTCGCCCAGGAATGCGCGCACCCGCTCTTCACCAATCGACAGTATTTCCGGCGATAGCCAGGCGGTTGTCTCGCCGATCATGGTCATCAGCGCGCCGGCCTGCTGCTTGCCCTCCTGGTTGGCCGAATTGCTCAAATCTTCATCGGCCTTGAGGCTGGCATAGGTGAACAACCGCCCGGCATCCCTGTTCGCAGCCGAAATCGCGCTCAACGCGTTCCACATGGCTGCCGAACTGGAACCCAATGTGCCCCGGTAATTCTCCAGTTGCTGGACCTCGCTTTTGACCCGCGCATATTCGTCCACCCAGGTTTCCGGCGATTGGTACAGATCGGAAAGGTCCCACATTGCTATTCTCGTTGGTGTTGCCGCGGGCGCAGCATCGCAGGGATGCGAATCCGCAACTGCCTGCGTTGCGGTCAGAAGAAGTGCACAGAAAATCAACCGCGCGCGAGAAGAAAATGCCATCACATTGCCAGCCATTCCCGAAACCTTAGACGACGCCGGCCGGTTCCAGAAGCGGCAAGCGGGGCAATTCGCCAACAGACATGATTTATGGCTTAATCTGCGTTTTTCGGGGCGGACGATATGAATCCGATTACTCTCTTCCTAACCATCCTGTTTGGACTTGCCGGTGCATTTTTTGTCAACATCGGCCAAACAGAAATCGCCGTCGCTCTGTTCATAATCGCCGCGTTGATCTTCTTTTCGATCAAAATGGCCAACCAGTGGGAGAAATACGTAATTCTGCGCGCCGGCCGGCTGAACAGTGTCAGGGGTCCAGGTCTGTTCGCGATCGTGCCGATTCTGGACAGTATTGCGGTGGTCATCGACGAGCGCATTCAAACCACTGCGTTCAACGCCGAGCAGGCGCTCACCAGAGACACCGTCCCCGTGAACGTGGATGCAATCATCTTCTGGCGGGTGGAAAATTCCGAGCGCGCCGCTCTTGCCATTACCAATTACCGCCAGGCGATTGAGCGCGTCGCGCAAAGCTCCTTGCGTGAGACGATCGGCTCATCGCATCTTGCCACCCTTCTGTCTGAACGCCAGTCCGCAGACGCGCAATTGCGCGACGTCATCGGCAGCAAAACCGGGCAATGGGGTATTTCCGTCCTGTCCGTCGAAATACGCGATGTAGCCATTCCGGAGGCGCTGCAGGACGCGATGTCCCGCCAGGCACAGGCCGAACGCGAAAAGCAGGCGCGCGTCATACTCGGTTCGGCGGAAGCCGAAATTGCTGCCAAATTCGTGGACGCGGCCAACACCTATGCCGGCCATCCCGCAGCGCTCCAGCTTCGCGCCATGAACATCATTTATGAGACCACAAAGGAACGCGGCGCCACGATCCTGCTTCCCACGGCGATGCTCGATGCACTGAATCCCAAAAACCTGAGCTGATCGCGGTTTCATCGCCGTCCGATCCGAACTAACAATGCGGCCGGGAGGAAATTTGCATGGCCATTGAAGCGCAGTCAGGCTGGACAAAGGAACAGAAAAGCGTCGTTGCCGCCGCCTATCTCGGCTGGATGCTGGACGCGTTTGATTTCTTTCTGATGGTCTTTGTCTTCCGGGACATCGCGGCGGAGTTCAAAACGCAAATTCCCGCGGTTGCCGTTGCGGTGGTGCTGACGCTGGCAATGCGCCCGATCGGAGCTTTTATCTTCGGGCGGGTCGCAGACCGGTTTGGGCGACGCCCCACTCTGGCGGCCGTAATTCTGATGTATTCGTCGCTGGCCTTTGCCTCCGGTTTTTCGACCAATCTCACCATGCTGCTGGTCCTCCGTGCTTTGTTCGGCATCGCGATGGGAGGGGAATGGGGAGTGGGCGCGTCGCTGGCCATGGAAACCATACCGCCGAAAGCGCGCGGGCTGGTTTCCGGGATTTTGCAGGCCGGATATCCGAGCGGCTATCTTGTCGCGTCCGTGGTCTATGGCCTGCTTTATCAGGCGATAGGCTGGCGCGGCATGTTCATGATCGGAATCGCGCCCGCGGCGCTGGTGTTCTTCATTCTCCGCAACGTCAGGGAGTCGCCGTCCTGGACTCCAAAACCGGCTTTGGGTGATGACTTGCTCGCCACGCTTTCAGGCTATGGGCGGCTGGTGATCTATGGCCTGCTCGCCTTTTTCGCTTTCGAGTATGGCGCGCAGGCCGGAACCTTCGCGACAGGCGGTGGCGGCTTTTCCGCAATGGCAAATTTTGTTTCCCTGCCTCTGATCTCCGCCATTTGTCTGATTGCCGCGCTTGCTTCAAGTCTGTGGCTTGCGCTGCGCTACCCCGATCACTGGATCGAGTTCTTCGCCGTCCTGGGAATGATCTTCATCGACTTCTTCACATTTGCCGTTCCCGAAATCCCGCTGCTGATGGCGGTTGTCTACAACACCGCCGCCGTACTCGCCGGTGTATTCCTCAAGACGCATTGGCGTATCGGGCTCTATTCCGTTCTCATGATGACCGGGTTCAACTTCTTCAGTCACGGCACCCAGGATCTCTATCCGACCTTCCTGCAGGTACAGCAGCATTTCTCGCCCGCCACCGTCAGCACACTTGCCGTCGTCTATAATATCGGCGCGATACTCGGCAGCCTGTTTTTCGGTTCTTTGTCCGAGCGCATCGGCCGCCGCCGCGCGATTCTGATTTCGTCGCTGCTCTCGATTCCGATCATCCCGCTATGGGTATTCGCGGGAAGCCCACTCTGGTTCGCAGTGGGGTCGTTCCTGATGCAGTTCATGGTGCAGAGCGCCTGGGGGGTCGTGCCCGTGCATCTGAACGAATTGTCACCGCCCGAGATGCGGGGAACATTCCCGGGGTTTGTATACCAGCTTGGAAATCTCCTCGCTTCGGTGAACGCGACGCTGCAATCGGGCTATGCCGTCGCGCATGGTAACGATTACGGGACCGCACTGGCCATGATAGCGGCCGGCGCAGCGATTGCGATTGCGCTGCTGGTGGCATTTGGAGCCGAGCGCAAAGGCGTTCACCTCGGCACCCAGGGCGACGAACCGCAACATACGGTCGGAGTGCTTACTCCCCAGCAGGCCGAGTAAGCCGCGCGACAGAAGCGGCCATGCCGGAGGCGGTGCCGCTCCTTCTGAAACAGGCTGCTATTGAGCCCAGATCGCGCCTGATCCTTGCGATCGCGAGATAACATCCGGTTGCCGTCAGAATGATTCCGCCCAGCAACAACGAAACGATGACGAAATCCCACAATGGACGCATCCGCAGCCAGGCAAAGAAATCGAGACGATGCGTGCCGTCAAACAGCCAGCGGTAATCACGTCGCGCGGCATCGACACGGCCGAGAAGTCCGCCCGTGCGCGGATCGAGGTAGTAACGCGTGTGGGCCGCATCGGCCAGAACGACCCGGTACACTGGCAACGTTATCCGGCCGCCGGCGGAAGCGTAGTAATAGCTATCCTCACTGCGCAGCAGTTCCTGCGATTCGATGTGCCGCCCGTTTGCGAGCAACCCCGCTGCAAGCGACAGATCTGCCGCGCGAACCGGAGCCGGCTGACCGCGGCTGTCGAGCCGCATGGTCCTCCCGTCCGGCCAGCGCGCCAGCCAGTACAGTTTTCCTGCCTCGGGAGCGCTCGCAAGAGCAACCATTCCGGCCAGTTCGGTCCTGCTGCCGATCAGCGCCAGTGAATCGCGATACGCGCCCCACGATAAAGCGTCACCCGCAAGGAACGTCCGCTCCCCGCCTCCGCCGCCTTCCAGAAAACCCCACGGGTTCATGGAAATCGTGCCGCTGGCCACCCAGGTCAGCGCCAGCACGCCGAATATGAGGCCAGCGAGATGATGCCAACGGGTCCAGCCGCGATAGGGCGAAAACCGGGGACCACGGCGAAATTGCATCAGGCCGACATAAAGTCCGACAGCCGTCAGAAAACCGCCGGCAATCGAAGTCCAGATCACGATCCTGGACCAGAGCGGCCCATTACTGCGCAATTGGGTGAAATAGAGCCAGTGCGGAACGGCGCCCACCCAATTCCAGAAACGTTCGGCGCGCGTGGTCCAAAGCATGATCGCGCCGGAATGACCGGAAACGTAAACCTGCGTACCTCGATCATCGTCAAAGGAGAACCGGTAGAGCGGCCGGCCGGAGTCATAATCTTCACCAACCGTCCACTGGTCGCGGTCGATCACATCGCCCGATCGGATCCTGGCGGGCGCTCCGGTAATACGCGGTGCGGATTCAAGAGCAATTTCACGCGCTTTGGCTGCGTCGATGAGAACAGGCGCGCCGTCCGGCAACGCACCAGATATCGGCGGGCGTCCATCCGGCCGGATGCGGACAATCGACTTGTTCAGCAACGCTTCGATTTGAACCGATAGAACGCGTTCATCGTCAGCAAGCCTTACGCCACCCGCTGCACAGCATGCGGACCGCGGGATCGGTGATAGGATTTTGAAATGCTCGCCCGGCGAAAGTTGCGGATACGGCACATAGATCATGACGATGCCGGAAGCGAACCACATCAGCATCAGCGCGCCCACCAACACGCCAAGATACCGGTGAACCGTCACCGTCGCGCGCCAAAGGAATCCGGTCATGCACCCTCCACGCGCATTATATCGGCGCAGTCACCGATGGACACTACACCAGCGCCTTCGGCCTCACACCCGGAGGAAAAAAAGTCATGCGCGATCAGGCCGGGCCTCCCGGCCGAGACCCCGCACCTGAGCTTAGGGGCGACCGGACTTCAGACGAACGGCAAGCCTCACCGCGTCAATGATCTCCGGATAGGCGGCACAACGGCAAAGATTCCCGGAGAGATAATGCCGGATTGCATCCTCATCGGGATCGGGATTTTGCGCCAGCAGTTGCTCCGCCATCAGAACGAAACCGGGGGTGCAGAAACCGCACTGAAACGCCCCGCTTTCGATAAACGCCTGCTGAACCGGCGACAGAGTCCCGCCGGCGTCAAGGTGCTCCACCGTCGTCACGTGCTTTCCGTTGACAGCAACCGCGAGAAACAGACATCCGGAAACTGCAATTCCATCCACCAGCACCGTGCAGCATCCGCACAAGCCCTGACCGCAACTCTCGCGCGCTCCGAAAAAGCCAAGCTCGTGCAGCAATTCGACGAGGTTGCGGTGCGGCTCGATGCTGGTGCGGATCACCTGCCCGTTCAGAGTGAACCGGATCTCGCGGCCCGCACTCATTCTTCATCACCGATCGGCCGCCCTTCCGCGGCGCGGATCGCGCGAAGCAGCGCTTCCGCTTTGATGGGCAGCTCCATCATCCGAATGCCAACCGCATCGTGAATGGCATTGGCGATTGCAGGCGACACGCCGAATGTAGAAGTCTCGCCGACACCCTTGGCCCCAAACGGGCCCGTTTCCTGCGATGCATTCACGACATCGGATTCCATGATCGGGACATCCCGAAAGCCCGGAATCTTGTAATCGGCGAAAGAGGCGTTGGTCACCTGTCCGCCGTCAAAAACCATGTCCTCGAACAGCGTGAATCCCAGTTGCATGATCGCCCCGCCGGAAATCTGGGTCCGGCAGATTTTCGGATTCACCGGCTTTCCTGCATCGGCGACATTCACCAATCGGATAACCCGCACATGGCCCGTTTCGGTATCGACTTCAACCTCGGCGCCGGTGCCCCCGGTCATCCAGAACGGGGTCACATCCGGCGACTGCCCGGTGGCCGGATCGGGCGGTGTGTACGCCGGAACGAAGATGCCCGTTCCGATCACGTTACCCGCCTGCATGCCGTAACGTTTCCGGAAAACTTCGCGCACATCGTAATTGGTGCCGGTGGGCAGACCGGCTTCGGCAGCCAGAACCACCAGTTTGTCGCGCGCATCTTCCGCCGCCTTGCGCACGGCATTTCCCATGTGAAATGTTGAACGCGATCCCAGCGTGCCCATGTCATACGGCGCGACATCCGTGTTTCCGTGCACCACTTTCACCGACTCCGTGGCGACATTCAGGACTTCCGCCGCGATCTGCGCCATCGCCGTATCCGAACCCTGCCCCATGTCGATCGTGTTTGTATACAGAACAATGCTGCCGTCGGCCGCGATATTGACGATGGCTCCCGAAGTGGTTGGGGAGATCGAAGCCTTGAGACCAATCCCGATCCCCCTGCCGCGTCGCAACCGCCCGGTCCCGCGGTCGAACGGCGCATTCCAGTTCATCCGCTCCGCGATGCGGTCGAGAACCCTGTCGATCGCCGCATTTTTCATGATCGTGCCGGTTGCATGCGGGCGTCCGTCGCGCAGGATGTTCCTGCGGCGGAATTCGATCGGGTCAATTCCCATTTCCCGCGCAATCAGGTCCGTGTGGCACTCATAGGCCCAGACGAGTTGCGGCACGCCGAAGCCGCGCAGCGCGCCGGCCGGCGGGCGGTTGGTATAGACCTCGGTCGAAACGATGCTGACATTTTCGATGTCATAGGGCCCGGCCGCGGTGAACCCGGTCTTCTGCGCCACCCGCGGACCGATATCGGCATAGGCGCCGCCGTTCCACCACACCTCGCAGGAGCGCGCGATCACCCGCCCATCCCGGACACCGCTCTTTATACGGAATGTCGTTGCGTGTTTGCTGATCGTATAGAACTGCTCTTCCATGGTCAGCGCGATCTTCACCGGCCGCCGCACGATCAGGGCGAGCGCCGCGACCAGGGCCTCCAGCTTCACATAAACTTTGGCGCCAAATCCGCCGCCCAGAAAGGGCACCCGCACGCTGACGCGGTTCTCCGGCCAGCCAAGCAGGCGGGCGACTTCCGTCCGCACGAAGGATGGTGTCTGCGTGGACGTATGGATGACCAGGGATTGATCGCCCGGTTCGGCAATGGAGGCATGCGATTCCAGCGGAACGTGCAGCACCTGCTGCGTGCGGAAGACGTGTTCGAACACCTGGTCCGAAGCGGCGAAGCCCTTTTCCACATCGCCCCGGCGTAACCGATAGTCCAGCGTCACATTGGTGTTCCGGCGACCGGCCAGATGCTTCAGGTCGGCAAACGTGCCCGCAGGCTTCAGAGTCTCGTGCACAACAATTTCGGATCGTGCCGCCTCAACCTCATCAAACACGGCCGGCAGCTCGTCATAATCCGCATCGATCGCCTGCAAAGCGTGCTCCGCAATATGCGGATCGGTGGCCAGAACCACCGCTACTGGCTCTCCGACGAAATGTACCTTCTCCAATGCAAGAATCGGCTGATCGTGGAACGCCGGGCCGAACCACGGCTGCGGAATCACGGCCCGGATATCCTGCCCGGTGACGACCGCATGGACACCTTCCATTTCGCGCGCCGCGCCGACGTCCAGCCGGCGCAGCTTTCCATGCGCGACGGTGCTGCGAAAAATTTTCCCGTAAAGCATCCCCGGCAGGCGCATATTGTGCACATATTCCGCCCGCCCGGTGACCTTTGCCCGCGCCTCGAGACGTGGAACGGAGCGTCCGAATTCAGCCACGGCACGCCTCCGCCACGGCGCGACGCAGACAGACGCGCAGCAGCTCTTTTTTGTAAGCCGCCGATCCGTGTGCATCGGAGAGGAACGCGACCTCTTCGCATGCACACTCTCCGGCATCGGACAGGATTCGTTCCCCCGCGGGGCGGCCCGCAAGCATTTCTTCGGTCCGGCGCAGCCGCATCACCTTCTCCGTCGCCGCGCTGACCACGAGGCGGGCATTGAGAATGCGGTCGCCCTCCATACCGAGGCGAACACCGAGACCCAATGCCGGCCAATCGTCGGCGGAACGGGATGTTACCTTCATGTAGGCCGCTTTGGCGCCGTTCAGCGCCGGCACGCGCACGGAATCGATCAACTCGCCGCGCTGAAGTACCGTTTCGTAATACCCGGCATAGAGATCTTCCACCGCAAGCTCGCGCGCCCCGCCCGGACCACGTATCGAGGCTGTTGCGCCGAGCGCGGCGAGAAGCGGCGGCAGATCCATATGCGGATCGCCATGCGCCAGAGCACCCCCTATCCGGGCAACATTCCTGACACGGACATTGGACAGGGTCCGCAAGGCGCGCCCGATCACCGGGAAGGCCCCGATGGCCGCATGCGCCTGCTCCAGTTGCGACAGCGACGCCATCGCGCCCAGCCTCAGACTGCCATCGGCCATCAGCGCGACTTCGGAGTGCAGCGGCTCGATTTTCGCAAGGCTGACGAGACATGAGGGCGTAAACACGCCCGCCTTCATCATCAGCATCAACGCCGTGCCCCCGGCCAGCGCGCGCACGCTGTCGTCGCCGGACGCGAGCAGCGCGATCGCGTCGTCCAGACTCTCCGGCTCTTCCCAGTCGAAGGGGATCACGCGGCCTGTTCTCCGGTCCCGGGAAACGCCGTTCGCAATTTCTCCACGAACTGCCTTTCCATCTCTTTGGCTTTCGACTTCAACACCGGCTGGCCGATGCTGCCCAGCCTGCCGGTCAGATTGGCTTCAATATTGTAGATGACCCGGGTCGCGGCCCCATCTTCCTCAAAACTGGCGGTTGAATTTGCCGAAAGCCGCCCCACGACTCCATGCGGCTTGCCTTCGATGCGTGCTTCGATGGCACGGGGCCGTTCTGCCCGCACGATATCCACAATGACTTCGAACTCGAAACGAATATAGGCGATCTTGGTCGTAAGACGCGCCGTGTAGCGATCCGGCGCAACCTCGACGAGACCGCCCACGCCTTCGACGCAGGAGGCGAAAAACGGCGCATCGCGCAAGCGGTCAAACACCGCCTCCCGCGCCGCAGGCACACTCAGTTCTCCGGAAAACCTCATCACCCGTACCCGACGATCTGTGCTGCCTTGTCGGGGATCAGCGGCGAATTTGCAACGGTTTCACTTGCCGGCTGTCCCGGCGAGCGCGCGGTCCACCAATGCGGTGGCGGAAGTGAAATCATATGCGCGGGCCATGTTCTGCTTCACAAGAAACGAGGCCCCGCCATAGAATTTCTCGTATTGCTCATGACGCCCGGCAAATTCCGAGCCGATCAGATCCCACGCCATCTTCAGAATCGCCGTGCGCTGCCGCGCCGGGAAGCCGGGCGAGGCGACATAGCGTTCCAGATCGGCTGCGATCTCGGGTGTATCGAAGTCGCGAGCGGAGGACGGCAGCATGATGATCGAACCGCCGGCCAGCTCCCGCATGATATTGAGCAGCCGCGGATTGATCTCGGACTGCAGAGCCATCACCGAATACAGCGCCGCTTTCGACGGCCACACCACACCTTCCGCGTCGATCGTCGCCTGGGTTTCCTGCGCCACGACCATCGACTCGACGACAGTGGAAAACGCCGCCATTTCGCCCAGCATGATCTGCACCGGCGGCAGGGAGAAACTGCCCGTGATCTCGCACAGCCGTTTTGCAAGCCCCATCAGGAACTGCAGCTTCACGGCATAGCGCACCTGCGCCTGATGGTTGCCATAGGAATGCGACGGCGTGCGCCACCACTGATCGCGGCAAAGCTGAATGTTCCGGTAGCAGAAGACCTGCTCCCACGGAACAAAGACGTTGTCGAGCACGATCAGCGCATCGCTTTCATCAAAACGCGACGACAGCGGATAATCGAATTCCGATGTGGCGCCCGACGCATAAGGCCGTCGCGCGTAGATTTTCACGCCCTGCGCATTGGCCGGGACGGCGACCGCAAATGCGTAGTTTTCATCGCCCGGTGAAAGCGGATGAATGCAGCTGATGTAGATCGCATCGGAATAGACCGATCCGGTGCCCAGCTGTTGAGCGCCTTTCAGAACGATGCCGCCGTCGCGCTCCGCAACCACGCCCGCGTAAAGCGTCGGATCCCGCTGCTGATGCGCCGGCCTGGAGCGGTCGATCTGCGGCGGAACGATCGCATAGGACAGATAAAGGTGATTGTCGCGCGCATATTCATGATATCCGGCGACGTTTTCCGCATACTGCTTTCCGGCATCCGCGAAAACACCTGGCTTGGCGGCGTACCCGGCCAGGAAACCCGCGACGTGATCGGGCGTCCGGCCCAGCAGGCCGAAACTCTCCTCCGCCCAGCGACGGCTCATGGCGCGCCGCGCCGCCAGATCGCCCAATGTCTTCGGCACCTGGTAACATCTGAGCACAGCTGCGCCGGTCGAAGGAGAGGGAAATGTCATCAGATCCCGGTTGGCCGGATCGGCCGCGACATCATAAAGATGCGCAATCGACTCCGCCGCGCCGCGAAAATACGGGTGCGTGGTAACATCGCCCACCAATTCCCCGTCGCAGTAAACCCGCCTTCCGTCGCCGGCGATCGCCGCAAGAAATTGCGCGCCTGTGCGCATTCCGGCGGCAACGGGAGTTTGACGGCGGACAGGCGTGACGATCGTCATGCGAGATGTTCCCGGACAGCGTTCATCACCGAGGTGAAATGCGATTCAAAATGAATCAGCGGCGGACGTTGCGGACCAAATCGCACCTCCTCGACCAGGCCGATCAGGATCGCGTGACTGTCGAGCGGAATGATGTCGCTCACATGGCAGTCGAGCGCCGCGAGCGCATCGGCGAGCACCGGCGCTCCCGTGCATCCCGCTACCCAATCCCCCACGCCGAAGCGGTCTTCGTTCAGCATCGTGCGGCTGGTGGCGAAACGTCTGGCCAGTCTTTCGTGCTCCAGTGAAAGCAGATTGATGGACATGCAGCGGCTGCGCGCGACCAGTCCATAGGTGTCGCCCTGAACATTGATCGAGGCGAGTATGCGCGGCGGCGTGAGTGCGAGTGAGCACACGGCCGTTGCCGTCAATCCGCTGCGGTTGCCTTCAAACGCGCTTGCCACGATCGTTACGCCCCCTGCGAGGAGGCGCATCGACTTGCGGAAAATATCATCCTCTGCCGGCACGGCGCGCCTCCGCGGTCGGGATCAGAATAGTCCCGCGGAAATAGGTTTGTCCACTGACCTAATTTCCGCGGGAATGGGCACGCGCCATACCCTTCCCCGGTCGGCCCGGCGTCATGCCCCCGTCCAGGGCGAAAACCGGGTTTGCACGTCTCAGCGAGACCCCCGCATAGAACATCAGGATCGATATCGCCGCTTCGGTACGGCTTTCGCTGACGCCGCCGGTGAACCGGTCCACCTCCGCCTGCACGCGCTCATCGATCTGGTACAGGACCAGGCGTCCCCTGGCCGTCACTTTAGTCCACATGACCCGCTGATCCTCGCGATCGCGCGAACGCAGCACCAGCCCCTTCGCCGCCAATTCCTGGATCAGCGTCGAGGCGAATGCGGGCGTGATGTCCAGCCGCTCGGCGACCTCGCGCACTTTCAGCGTTCCCGTGCTGCTTCCATAGATCTGGATCAGCGCCTGGTGCGCCAGCGGGTCCAGACCGGCCAACCGCGCCTGGTCTTCGACCAGACGGAAAACCTTGCGCAGCAGATATCTGGCTTCGGCCACGCCGTAGAAATACGGGTGACGGTCCTGGGCGCCGCGCGACTTCACCGCGCGGGCGCGGCGGCGCTCAAGCCGGGCCGCATCGACAATGCGCAACAGGACCTCCCACCAGCTTGCAGCAAGCGGTTTTGCGCAATTTTTGCGCGATTCGCAAATTGCAGCGGCGCTGCCTCGTCGCCCGGCCGACGCAAGCCCATTTCCGGATTGGGAAAAACATGCACTATGCCGGGAAAGGGAGGAACCGGTGCAGGACGTCCAGGCCGCAAAGCTCGCAGCTCTCGCGCCCGCCGGCGTGCGGTCCAGGTGGGTCGTCTCGCTGCTGCTTTTGCTTGCGGTAACGACCGCATTCTTCGATCGCATCGATATTGCCGTTCTGTCCACAAACCAGCAGTTCAAAACCGACCTCGGCGTCAGCGATCCGGCTCTTCTGGGCCTGCTGATGACCGCTTTCGTGCTGCCTTATGGCGCTTCGATGTTTCTTCTCAGCATTCTGGGCGATGTCTTCGGTCCGAGAAAAACCCTGGCCACCATCGCGGGCATTTTGGCCGCGACAGCCGCCTTCATGGGGTCCGTCACATCCTATTCCGTGATGCTTGGCGCCCGCTCGATCCTCGGAATTGCCGAAGCGCCGCAATTCGGCACCGCAAGCATTGCCGTTAAGCGCTGGTTTCCCCCGCGCGAACAGGGCCTTGCCAACGCGCTGTGGACGATCGGAAGCCCTCTGGGCTCGGCCCTGGGCTTTCCGCTCGTGCTCCTGATCATCACGCAATATGGCTGGCGCGCATCCTTCTATGCGCTTGCCGCACTGAATGGGCTCATGGTCCTTCCCCTGATCCTGCTGTTCCTCAGGGATTCGCCCGAAACCGGCAGCGGAGCTTCGGCCGAAGACAAACTGCCGCTTGCCGATGCCATCCGGCAGCTGGCGGGAAATTGGCGCTTCTGGCTGATGCCCATCTACAATTCGGGCGGGCTCATCTTTCTCTGGGGGTTCAATTTCTGGCTCCCGGCCTATCTGCGCCAGGCGCGGCATTTCGATATCACCCATACCGGTTTCTATTCCGCCCTGCCTTTTGTCCTGATGATCGCCGGCGAGATCGGCGGCGCATGGATCAGCGACCGCACCGGGCGGCGGGCGCTCGTCTGCTTCGTTTGCCTCTTCATGACTGGAATTTTCGTCTGGTTTGCAGCACTCGCGCCGGGCGCGAATCTGGCCGCATGGTTCCTCGCGTTAAGCGCGGGGTTCTGGGGTGGCACGGTGCCGACTCTGTTCAGCCTCGGAATGCAGATCATTCCGCGCCGCATTACCGGCATGGGACTCGGCATCTACTCCGGCTTTGCAAATATCGTCGGTTCGCTCGCGCCCTGGATCATGGGGATGCTGATCGGCCGCGCCGGCGACTACAATGCGGGGCTTTACTTCCTCGTTTTCTGCTGCACCGGGCTGTCGCTGTTTATGCTGCCGCTGCTCCGCAAGTACTGATGCCCTATCGCGACCTGCGGGACTATATCGACGAACTCAGTCGCCGCCACCTGCTCCATGTCGTCGATGAACCGGTCTGCAAGGACACCGAGCTGATGCCCCTGGTCCGGCTGCAGTTTCGCGGCCTTCCGGAGGAACAGCGCAAGGCGTTCTGGTTCCGCAACGTCACCGATGCCCGGCGCCGCCGTTTCGATGCTTCGGTGCTTACCGGCGCGCTGGGCAGTTCGCGCGCGATTTACGCGGCAGCGCTTGGCGTGAGCATGGACGAGATCGCTTCTGCCTGGGCGCGAGCGCATGGCCGGCACATTGCGCCATCCGGGGTTCCGTCCACCGCGGCCCCTGTAAAGCGCCGCATCCATCGCGCCCCGCAACTGAATGGCGGAATCGATGCTTTTCCGCATGTGATTTCCACGCCCGGCTTCGATCCCGCGCCTTTCATCACGGCCGGCGTCTGGGTAACCCGCGACCCCGAAACAGGCGCATACAATCTCGGCATCTATCGCGGCATGATCAAAGGCGAAGATCGCATCGGCTGCGCCACCGACGTGCCGACGCAGCATCTGGCGATCCACTGGGAAAAGGCCCGGCGCATGGGAAAGCCGCTGGACGCCGCGGTGTTCATCGGCGGCCCTCCGGCGCTGCTCCTCGCCGCCGCCAGCAAAGTCCCCTATGGGGTTGACGAATATGGCCTTGCGGGCGCGCTCAACGGCGCCCCCGTCGAGGTTACCCGGGCCGAGACTTTCGATGCTCTGGTCCCTGCGACGGCGGAAATCGTCATCGAGGGAAAAATCCGCACCGACATTCTCGAACCCGAAGCGCCCTTTGGCGAAGCCAGCGGTTATCTGGGTCCGCGGAAAATGGAAAAGCTGTTTGAAATCGCCGCCATCAGCACGCGCGAGAACCCGGTGTGCCAGGCCATCATCAGCGAATTTCCGCCAAGCGAAAGCACCGTCATCCGCAAGGCCGCCTTCGACGCCATCTACCTCAACCATCTGAAGAACGCCTGCAACATTCCGTCCGTGACCAATGTCGCCTGTTACGAGATGGCAAGCTGCAACATGTTTTTCGTCATTCAGCTCGATCATCCCGCCCCCGGGCAGCCGTGGCAGGCGCTGCGCGCGGCATCTGCCTTCGACCCTTCGCTCGGCAAGATCTTTATCGCCGTCGATTCCGACGTCGATCCCAATTCCATGGATGCCGTGCTCTGGGCGCTCTCCTATTCCATGCAGCCGCACCGCGACGTGGAGATCATCCGCGGCAAGGTTCCGCGCCTCGATCCCTCGATTGCTCCGTCGGCGGACGAGCGCGAGAACATCTACCCCGAGGGCCGCGGCGCATCCGCCATGCTGATCAATGCCTGCCGCGAACATCCTTACCTTCCGGTTTCGCTGCCGCGGCGCGATTTCATGGAGAACGTCCTCGAACGATGGAAGGCGCTGTCATTGCCGCAGCTGGATTTGAAAACGCCATGGCATGGTTATGCCCTTTCCGCCTGGAGCGACGATAACGCCCGCGAAGCGCAACTCGCCGTCGAAGGACGCTATTTCGAAACAGGTGACGCGCTCGCGAAATTGCGCCGCCGGGTCAGCGAATGAGCGGGAATGCCGCCATTGCCGTGCCGCAGGGCCGCGCCGGCTGGCAGGCGGGCCTGACCCGGAAGCATTGGCGCATTCTGTGGGGCAGCTATCTGGGCTGGATTTTCGATGGCTATGAGGCTTTCGCCCTCGTCATGGCGCTTCCCGCCGCGCTGCACACCCTGCTGACCCCGCAGCAGGCCCTGGAAGCGCCGATCTATGGCGGCATCGCCATCGGCACCACTTTGCTCGGTTGGGGCATCGGTGGTCTCGGCGGCGGTATCCTCGCCGATTATTTCGGCCGCAAACGCATGCTGATGCTCTCCGTTCTGTCCTATGCCTGCCTGACCGGTCTCACCGCATTCAGTACCAGCGTGGCGATGCTTTCGGCGATGCGCTTCCTGACCGGACTTGCGATCGGGGCGGAGTGGAGCACCGGAATCGCGCTGGTCGCCGAATCCTGGCCCGACCGGGCCCGCCCAAAGGGCCTCGGATTCCTGCAGTCGGGCTTCGGCGCAGGAATTTTTCTCGCCGCCCTTGTCTGGTTCGTGCTCAGTGCCGTTCAGCCGCTTGGACCGCAAACCTGGCGCCTGATGTTCGCCGTGGGCGCATTGCCGGCATTCTGCGTGCTCTATCTGATGCGTTCGCTGGATGAATCGGATCAATGGCTTTCCGCCCTGCGTGAAAAGCGCTGGGGCGCCGTCGAGGAAGATCGGACGCCGGACAAAAGCGGCAAACGGCCATTCACATTGGCGCTGCTGTTCCGGTCGGCCGGGGCGCGCCGGCGCCTTTGGCTCAATTTTGTGATGTCGTTTGCCTGCACCACAGGCTGGTGGGCGGTTTCCACCTGGACCCCCGTTTACGCCGAACAGCTCGCCGCCGCGCAGGGTGAACCTGCCGGCGTCTGGGGGCCGCGGGTCGCCCTGATCTACGCGCTGGGCGGAGTGCTCGCTTATATCTCATCCGGCTTTGTCGCCGACTGGCTGGGGCGCCGCCTCTATCTTGTGATCCTGTTTCCGGCCGCTCTCGCCATCACCTGGCTGACCTATCTCTGGACCGGCGGCCTTTATGTTTTCACCCTCATCGCCTTCCTGAACGGCGTGATCACGCTGGGCTATGGTTTTTCCTGGATGGCGATCTATCCCGTCGAACTGTTCACCGCGAGTGTTCGCTCGACCGCAGCCAGCGTCATTTTCAACGGCGCGCGGCTGATCGCCTGGGTCTTCCCGGTGATCGCAGGAACGCTGGTCGCCAGGTTCGGCGGCATCACACATGCCGCGCTGATCATCGGCAGCATCTATGCCATCGGGCTCTTCGTCCCCTGGTACCTTCCGGAGACCACCGGAAAACCGCTCCCGAGATAGGATCTGTGCCCCGAATGCACAGTTCCGGTCGCGCCCGCAATCGTCTAATCTTCGCTCTGAACGCAAATCCCGGGAGGAATTCATGCGCAGAACAGGTTCACTGATGATGCTGGCCGCGATTGCCGCGCTCACCGCATCCGCCACCGACGCCGCGCCGGCGGCATCGCCGCTGCGCAACATGAAGATCATCAGCTCCGCGGGCGCGCGCGGTCTGGTCGAAGGCTGCTCGGCATGGGCAGAAAAAAATCACGCGACCGTTGCGATGGCCGTGCTCGACTGGGGTGGCAATCTCATCGAGTTCGCACGCGATGGAAGGCGCGGCGCCGAATGCCATCGATACCGCCCTTCTGAAAGCCCGAAATGCCTTGCGCTGGAGACGTCCCAGCTCCGAAACCGCACAGATCGTCCGAAGCGGACAGAATCTTGCGCCCACCTATATTCGCGGCGATTTCCCGATGCCCGGTGCGGTTCCCATCGTCGTCGATGGACAGGTGGTCGGCTCCATGGGCGTTTCCAGTGGCGATGGCGAAAAATGCGCCCAGGCTGGAATTGATTCCGTGTTTGGAAAAACCGCAACCACGAAGTAAGCCGGCTGTAGCTTCGGCCTGCGTCATCGCCTGCGGAGGTCATGGATGATCCGCCCGTCTGTCATTGCCCTGCTCGCCGGTTTTGCCTTCCTGCCGCAGCCTGCATCTTCTGCCGCCGGTCAGCAGCAGGTCGATCTCAAACTGGTGCTGGCCGTGGATGTTTCCGGCAGCATCGACAACGACGAACTGCAGCTGGAACGCGAAGGCACGGCCGATGCGTTCACCCAGCCGGAGGTCATTCGCGCCATCCAGAACGGCTCTCTCGGCCGCATCGCCGTGGCCATGGTCGACTTCTCCAGCGCGCCCTACAACAAGATCGTCGCCGACTGGCGCATCATCCGCGACCGTCAGAGTGCGGCCGAATTCGCGGCCCTGGTCCGCAAGCTTCCGCGTACCGTCGGCCATCGGACTTCCATCAGCAGCGCGCTGCAGATCGGCACGCTGATACTGGAGTCCAGCGACAAGGACATCACCTCGGACCGCAAAGTCATCGACGTATCCGGCGATGGCCCCAACAATTGGGGCGACCATTTGCAGCCCGTCCATGACAGTACCGTCGCGAACGGAATTGTCATCAACGGCCTTCCGGTGATGGACGAGCAGGCGAACGGTTATTTTCAGGATCTCGACAAATATTATGCCGCCTGTGTTGCCGGCGGACGCGGCTCATTCGTCGTCGTGGTGCGCAAATATCAGGACTATGCCGCGGGCATGCGCCGCAAGCTGGTGCTGGAAATTTCGCGGAACGACAGTCCGGTCAAACAGGCGGCGGTACTGCCCGGCCCCCTGCTGATGCGGGTAGCTGCGCCCGTCAGTCCGGATGCCGGCCCGCCGGTGCTGCGGCCCGGCCGCAACGAATTCTCCGGCCGCTGCGACCAGACCACCGGGGCGTTCAGTTTCGGAAACTTTTGAGCCCTATTTCGAAACGCTCATTTGCAGCGCGTCGTAACCCAGCGCCGGATTTACATCCTGCGGAATTTCATACACCGCCGACACATGCATGCCCGGCTTCAGCAGACTGCGGTCGGATATTCCGTCCACATCCGTATCGGCGCCAATCCGTAACCGGATCTCGGCCCCGCCATCGGCCCTGACCGTCACGAACCTTCCGTCGTCCATCGCGCTCGCCACCGTGCCGCTCAGCTGCTTGCGCTCGGTCCTGATGGTCAGCGGCCCCTCGCCCTGAAGCTCGCGGTAGATCGTGTCCGCCGTCCACGACAGATGTTCGGTGCGGTCCCAATCCTTGTATTCGTGCATATCGAAGGCTTTTTCGATTTCCGGCAGCGGCATATTGCGACTCATCATGTCCTCGACCTTGTGCCGCGCCAGCACGAGGTAATCGATCATCATGCTGAGATCGCGCACATCGCTCAGGGGACCATGCGCCGGAATGACGATTTTGGGTTTCAGCGCGATATAGGCGTCCAGTTGCTTCAGCATGCCTTCGGTCGTGCCGTGGCTGTAGTCAGGGCGGATATCGGGGTGGCGGTCTTTGTAGCCGGCGAATGAGGCGTGCAGCACCGCTTCCTTCGGCAGCCACACGGCGACATCGCCGGGATTATATTTGTCATCGACATAGATCAGGTCGATCTCGCGACCGCCCAGATGCAGCGTCATATGCGAATCGAAGGTGATGACCGTATCCAGTGGATTGACGTTCTTCAGCGCGTCCGCTCGCTCCGAAAACCGCTTGCGCCACGAATTGATCTGATAGGGCGTCCATCCGGCCCATTGCTTTGCTGCGCGTTCCTGCATGATCACATGCGCGGGCGGCGAGAACAGCGGAATGCCGCCCACATGATCGCCGTGGTTCTGCGTCACCACGATGTAGCGCACCGGCTGGTTTGTCACCGACTGAATATCTTTCAGGATCGCCCGCGAATCGGAATTGTTGTTGCCGGTATCGGCCAGCACGACGCCTTCCGAAGTCACGATCGCCAGCGCGTTGGCGTCATTGCGTTTGCCGATATAGGCATAGACTCCATCGGCCACCTGCCGGAATTCCGGCTTCGGACCGGTGATAGCATCTGCCCGTCCCGCCAGTGTCGCCACCGCGGCGAACGCAAACGCCCCAACCGCACCTCTCATCTTACCACTCCTCTCTGCTGCCCCCATCTCCTGAGAAGCCGCAAACGCTCAATTCCCTCTGCCCCCCTTGAGGGGGAAGTGGATCGCGGCGCCAGCCGTGAGACGAAGGGGGGACCTCTCCGCAGACCGAGAGATGAAGCTGCGACCAACAAACGCGTACTGCCTCCCCCTGGCGGGGAGGCCGAATTCGCCTGCGAATTCGGGTGGGGGGACCGCAGTTGCAGCCGACGAAGGAGGAACCTCCGGGACAAACCGCCGCACGCCGAACGCCCCTCTCACCCCAACTGCTCCTCAATCGCCTCCACCAGCTTCCTGTCCTCGGGCGCCACCTTCGACGGAAACACGCCCGCCAACTCCCCTTTGCCGTCGATCAGATATTTATGAAAATTCCACCGCGGCGCGGCGGCATCGCCTGCCTGCGCCACGATCCACCGATAGAACGGATGCGCGTCCTTGCCCGCCACGTCATATTTCGCCGTCAACGGAAACGAGACTCCAAAACGCGCGGTGCAGAACTCCCTGATTTCCGCTTCCGTGCCGGGCTCCTGCCGCCCGAAATCGTTGGACGGCACGCCAAGCACGATCAATCCGCGGTCTTTGTATTTCCGCCACAGAGCTTCCAGTCCGGCATATTGCGGAGTGAAGCCGCATTCCGATGCCGTATTGACGACCAGCACCGGATGTCCGGCAAACGCCTTCAGGTTCAGCGGCTGTCCGTCGATCGATCGGAATGTGAATTCATGCGCGCTCATGGGCAATCTCTTGTTGCTGCCTGCGCATCTTTACCACGCTTCAGATCCGCTCCGGCAGTCTGACGATCATCGGGCGATGTCCACACGCTTCCAGAAAACGGATCAGGCCGGCGGAAGAAATCGCCGTGGTCCGGTCATTGCGCATGGGGTGAAAATTGACGGTGTCCGCTCCGCAGAATTCTTCGTCCAGCACCACCGTCACGCGGCACTCCGGGTCATTCATCACGGCAAACGGGTTCACAGCGCCCGGCGGGATGCCAAGCAGCGCGATCATGCGTTCCGGCTTGCCGAAGGAAAAACGCGGAGCGCCCAGCATTCTGGCGAGCGCGTTCAGATCGACCGCAAGTTCCTCGCGCGCCACCACCAGCCAGAATCGGCCCTTCCGGTCTTCCAGGAACAGGTTTTTGGTGTGCAGTCCGGGCAGGCTGCCGCGCAGATGCCGCGCTTCCTCCACCGTGAATACCGGCGCGTGGGCATGGGTCTTCCAGTCGATCCCGAGCGCCGAAAGCCGTTCATACACCGCCGTTTCCCGCTCTTCGGGCGAGGACAGCCCCGGAACTTCGGCCGGTTGCTCGGGATTGTGCATGGGACAACTATTGAAACTTGCCGGGACAGTTGCAATAAAACTCGCGGAGCGCGGGCGTAGCTCAGGGGTAGAGCATAACCTTGCCAAGGTTAGGGTCGGGCGTTCGAATCGCCTCGCCCGCTCCAAATTTCTCAAATAATATCATTGGCTTACCGTTACCGGCTTACTGGTTTGGCGCAGTTGCGGTTGCACGGGTAAGCACTGGGTAAGCGGCCGGAGCGATTTCGCACGTTCATCCGGCCCTTTTAGGGGACGACAAAATCCCATCAGGGCCGAAATATTATTCCTGTGGGCTGGCGGACCGTGGCCATTCCCCGATTTTTCAGAATCGGCGAACTTGAGTGGGCGCGGCTAAGGCGACGGCCTGAATCTCCGCTCCACACGGAATGCCGCGCGCCTCCTCCTTCCTGTGGAACGCATTGTGGAGGTGCGCGTGTGGTGGAAACCACCCCGTCTTAATCAACGGCCGACCGTCCCGTGGCAGGGAATTCCCGGTTGCATTTACCTGTTCGAAGCCATCGACCGTCTTGGGCAATCGATGTTTGGTGCCGAGTGGGACGGGCGCGAGCTGCTGGCAAGGCCTTTGGACAAAATTGGAGACGATTTAGCCGGTCCTCATGGCGGCAAAATCCCCTCGCCGGATGGGACGGAGATTATTCTACTACCGCCGCCCTGGTACTTGGATAATCCCGATGGTCGCCAGCTCTCTTTTCTCAACCTCGACGATGCTCTCGCGGCCTCGTTTGAATTTGCTCTGGAGGCGAAAGCGCGCGCCGACGTTGAACGGAAAGCGCGCAACCGATTTGAGAACGTTCGTGACAGGCTGCTCAAATTGCTTGCGGAAGGACGTTTAGCGGCGTTCGTGTACTACCCACACTATGGGAAAGACGTGACGCTTCCCGCGGAGTTTTGGCGCAGACGGAACGCGCCGCATTTTTTTGACATGGAGGATAATCTCTACCGTTGGGAAAACCCCAATGAATATGTTGCGGAATCGCCGCCTCCTGTCGGCGACACCATTTGCGTCAGTGACTTGCCAGTGGCGTTGACAAATTCGCCGCTGCTTAGGGCCTGCCGATAAATAAATCGGTCAATTTGTTTTGGATTGACGTTTGGATCGTTGCCGGGTTGGCGAGATCGTATAGTTCCAGTCGCCGTGGAAAGCGTGGGGAAGGATGTTGACGGCGGCGAGCTGGGCATCGGAAACCTTGACGCCCTTGGGATATTTTCTTTGATCGAGTTCGGCGCGCACCTTTAGGCCGGCCTTGGTCGTGGTGGCGGCGATCAGCTGAACGATGGTGCGATAGCTGCGCAGTGGCTTGCCCCGCCAGTTGATGGTGATGAACGAAAAGAGGCGGTGTTCGATCTTGTTCCATTTGCTGGTGCCCGGCGGCAGATGGCAGACCGTGATGGGAAGTTCGAGGTCGTCGGCCAGCTTCTGAAGCTCGACTTTCCACAGACGCACACGATAGCCGTTGCTGCCACCGCCATCGGCGGAAATCATCAGTCGTTTGGCTTTGGGATAGCGCTTCTTGCCCATGCTCTGCCACCAACGCTTGATCGCGTTGACGGCAAAGCAGGCGGTATCGTGGTCCGTGCCGACGCTGACCCATCCAAGATTGTTGGTGATATCGTAGACGCCGTAAGGCACGGCGCGGGCGAGCTTGGGATCGATGAAGTCGTGGACATTGACGAGATCGGGCGTACCCTTGGGTCGCCAGTCCCGGCCGTTGTTCTTGAAATTGCCCACCAATTCCTTCTTTTTGGTGTCGACCGAGATGATCGGTTCGCGCGACGCCAGGAACGCCTTGGCCTGCTCGTTGATGTAGTTGAATTGCGCGTCGCGATCGATGTGTTGGCCGCCTTCCCGTGTCTTGCTGTTCGCCTGCAGGCTGTAGCCCATCTCCCGCAAAAGGCCGCCGACCACGTCGGCACAAACCTCGTGCCCCATCGCCGCCAGCTCCCTGGCGAGGTTACGCAGGCTCAGGGACGTCCACAACAGCGGCTGCATCGGGTCGCCGCGTGTCACAGGTTCAACGAGCGCCTCCAGATCGGACACAAGGGTCGGATCCTGAGAGACTTTACTCTTGCGCCCGCCACCCGGCTTACGCATGCGTCCGGGCGGAGCAGAGACCTTGTGCGAGACGTCCGAAAATCCCCGGTAGATCGTGGAGCGCGCCAAGCCGCTGATCCGCGACATCGCGCTCACCCCGCCATGTCCCAGCGACTGTGCTTCCAGCGCAACAAAGCGGCGGCGGCTCTGTTCATTCAGAACAGATGCCATCTGACGATAGCGTCGCCTTGCCTCGCCAACCCGCGCACCGCGAATCATCCCGCAACTCTACGACCCGCGATTCCCCGATGTGAATCCTGCCAGCGTTTTTCTTCTCCAGGCGTGGCAGAATTGACTCAGTTATTTAACCGTGCGCCCTTAGACAAGCAGAGGCATTTGCGAAGGCCGAAAGACAGCGCAGCACTGGAAACATCATAGTCCGGGTTACCGATCTGCCGAAGCCGGACGGGCAACCCGATGCCGAACCGCAGAATGTCAACACGGTTGCTGAAAAGGTAAGTTCCGCCATCGATGCGCGAAATGAGCAGCTAAAGACAGTGAACGTCACACCACCAGCCGCGTTTGAATTCGTGCGGTCGCTGGAGGAAGGCCAGGAGATGGATTGCGTGAACTGCACAAATTGTGGCTATCCCCATCTCGATTTAGGAGATTTCGCGCGGACGCCGCACAGGAAGCATTTCTGCGCGAACTGCGGGCGTGACAGCACGTGGAGTGCAAAGCCCATTGTCTCCACGCCCCTCAGACCGATGCACGATCAGTTTGCCATGTAATTTTAGTTTTTGTTGGAGGGCGCACGTTCCCGTTGGCATCTGTGACGGTAATCGAGAGGCTTCCCACCCGCACTTCCCACGGAAGCACGGTCCGATAGGTAAAAACGCGCCTGCCATTCTCAGTACTCAAGACGAACATATCGCCGCTTTCCGGCTTAAGTTCGGTCGGTTCATTACGAACAAAACAAAGGAGGTCCAGTGTTTCCTCGATGGCATCACGCCCGCGCTCAATGAGTTCGTGCAGCACACTGATTTCCTTTATAGTTGCGGCAACACAATCCTGTTTTGCGTCAATGGCGACCGTCCAACCGTTGTCCAATGGACGCCGAACGTCAGAAATTGCATCCGACTTCAGCCAAAATCCTACAGAGGTCGAGCCTTTGTCATTCTCCAGAGGTAGCGTTCCGATTGAGGCCATCAGTCACCCCGCCGACCCTATTCCGGTACCGGCCGAATCAGGCGGCCAGTACCTAACATTCCGCCACGAAGTACCCACACTCAGTGCGCTCGGCAAACTACCACCTGAATAACCGGCAAATCATCGCATTTTAACCTCCGCTCCACACGAACTGCCGGCATCCTTTCCTGTGTGGAAAGCATCGTGTGGAGCGCGTGCTCTCGACAGACAGATCGCCGAACTGGGCAAAGTGGAGGCTGATCCCATCAGTGAAGAACTGGGAAGCTGTAGCCCTATCGCTCAACATCAATCCTGACCGCATCCGGCACTCCGATACGTCTTGGAATACCCACAACGTTCTCGAGGGCCACCAGCGGCAAGAAACGCAAGAACAACAACAAAGCCTTCGGCGTTAAATACTGCGCGCATTTAAAAAGGTCTAAGCATCACTCAGCGCGAGCCGCTTCGCGTCGTCGCGAGCGGAATGCCAATGTTTCGAATCGCTGTCGAGACTGCCACTGCATTGGCGAGCAATGTGAAAATTTTATCCTTTTCATGAGCTAATTCGCAGCGTTGGCAGCTTAGGCTCAGCTATGCGGCCGTGGCGGACCCGGCCACGTCGTATAATTGAAGTTAGGAGGGGAGTGCAGATGGGGAAACTCTTTCTCGGCATTCCAACGATACTGGCGGCGGCGGTCTCAGCGAAAACGTATCATGTGGTACCGGGACGAAAATGGATTTTGCGAATTGCATTCGGCGCACTGATCGTCACGGCCGCCAGCTTCGCCTGGGCGAACTGGCCGTCGGCCAAAGTTGCACCACCGCAAGGTGTGACGGCGAATATAGATAGATCCATACTTCGGTTGTCCGGTTCGAAGACAATCGCGTCAGTACTCGCACCGAAGCTCGTAACATCCTGGCTGGTCTCGATTGGCGCCTCAGACATTGAACAGAAGGAGCGTGTTGGAAGCGATAGCAATCGAATCATTGGATCTGTCATAACTGGCAGGATAAACGGAGTCCAGGTTGTGGTGGAGCTGAATGACCGCGGCTCGGCCAATGTATTCAAAGATATCTTCAGGGGCGATGCCGATATTGGAATAACATCCCGGGAGATCAATTCCTCCGAGTTGACGCTGCTGAAGTCGCTCGGCGACATGCGTTCTCAGGCTTCGGAACATGTGCTCGGCCTTGAAGGCATTGCGGTGATTGTCCCTCGTTCGAATGCTATTTCCTCGCTATCGAGGAGTAGTCTCAAGAAAATTTTCGCCGGCCAGATAACGAACTGGTCCGCCGTTGGCAGGAAGCAACTGCCCATCCACCTCTACGCGCGCGACGAGAACTCCCGCATTAATGACGAGTTCGCTGCGCTCGTTCTCGGCGATGATTCGATGGCGAATGCAAAACGCTATGAAGACAGCGCGGAGCTGGAATCCGATCTTGCGGGCGATCCCGGTGGCATCGGTTTTGTCAGCATGCCTTACGTTAAGGACACACGTGCGGTTTCCATCAGTGATGAAGGGGCCGCACCGCTGCTACGGCCAGTCTACCTCTACACCGCTGCTGCCCCCCGGAATCCCACAGTGACAGGCTTTGTGCGATTTGCCATTTCGCCCGAAGGGCAGAATATTGTCAGGCAAGCCGGGTTGGTTCCGGCGTCGGGGGAAGGTCCGGTCTCTTCGAACGACGTCGCGACCGTTGCGTCGCCAGGCGCCAATCTCAATGTTTCGATCAGTGATGATCGCATCGAACGTCCTGCTCCCCCGGAGGCGCCGGCCACAGTCGTGCCGGACTTGGCGGTCGATCTGACGGGACCGGCACCTTCTCCGACGATCACGGCCTCACTCCAGGCGCCCCCTCCTCCACCGGCGATCACCGCCTTACCCCCGGCACTGACACCGCCTGGCCCCGAGGCCATCCCGGCGGCGAGGGCGGCACCCCAACCACCGCTGCCCGGCCCTGAGACCGCTTCGCCGGTGGTGGAAGCGGCACGTCCACCACCGGCGCCCGATCATCCGGTTCCTCCGCCGGTGGTGCAGGTGGTACTGCCACCGGCGCCACCCCTGCCGACACTTCCGGTAGCGATCAACAGTCATGCTGTTACGGCGGCTGACTATCCGCTGATCGCAATACGTCTGCAGGAGCAAGGCAATGTCATGGTCAAATATCTGGTCAGGGAAGACGGCTCGGTGGGCGACTGCAATGTGACCGCGCCGAGTGGCAAACCGCTGCTTGACGATGCAGCCTGCGCGATGGTGAAGCGGCGCTGGAAATTCAAGCCGGCGATGCAGGACGGAAAGCCCATTGCCGAATTCCTGACCGCTGAAGTTGTTTTCAAGCTGAAATAGCTGTTAGCGAACTGGCCTAATCCGCGGGCCCCGTTTGCTTCGATTATCCGGCCCGCCTACCGGACTGCTGAATAGATGCTCATTCCGAAATTTATCGGAATCGCCCGTTGAACGGTTCAATCGTGGCTGGCCACAAAATCAGTGCGTCAGATCCGGACACGGATCTTATAGGCGAGTGACTGAGAAGACCTGGATCGAAAAACTTGCCCCCAGACCCTGCGTTTCGCGTTTTTTAATGCGGCCGGCCTCCTGCTTGAAGTTGCCTATCCTTCCGGAGTCGGCATTGCGGCGGGTGCTGCTGCCAATGATTGAGGGGTCGCCGGAGACTGATGAACCGGAAATCCTGCGGCCATGAACTCAGCTGCGCAGAACGCAGCATGGTTAACCCTCCGCGCCTGTCAACCGGCCCTTCAGGTGCGGGTTCATTACGCGACCCAGCGCAATTATGATCAGTGCGGCGACCACGAGTGAAGCCACAATGATCACCAATGCGGGTCCATAGCTGCCGGTTTTTGCGCGGACAATGCCGATGACATATTGGCCGGCAAAACCGCCCAAAATTCCACCAACCATGTTGATCAGCGCAATTCCACCAGCCATTGCCGGGCCACTCAGGAGCGATGATGCGAGACCGTAGAATGGCGTCAGTGCCGAATACATGGCCGTGCCTGTCAGCGCCAGACTCACCAGCATGACGACGCTGTTGTTCACAGTGCTTGCGATAAGCAAACCGAGGGCAGCAACCAATACCGCCAGGGCCGGATGCCAGATGCGTTCGCCCCTGCGGTCACTGAACCGGGCCCAGAGAATCATTGCCGGCGCCGCCGTGACATAAAGCAACGCGACCACGAATCCGGTAGCGGTCGTGGAAAAACCTGCCGTCTGGACCAGCAGAGGCAGCCAGAAGCTGAATCCATAGATGGCAAACAGGATGCCGCCATAAGCGATAGCCAATGCGCTCACACGGGGATCGCGCAAGGCAGGGAATAATCGTTCCTCTTTGCCGGCCTGTTCAGCCGCCACCGATGATGAGACGAAACGGCGCTCATTGACCGTGAGCCAGGAAGCATCCGTCGGACCGCTCGGAAGCAGGTTCAGAATCGCGATGCCGGCGACGCATGCTGGTAATCCTTCGAGGATGAAGAGCCACTGCCAGCCCCGCAGTCCGGCCGCTCCGTCCAGGGAAAGAATGGCGCTCGCAATCGGTCCGCCGATCACAAACGAGACGGGATTTGCGCACATGAAGATCGAGGTGAAGCGGCCCAGATGGCGTTTGGGAAACCAGAACGTCAGGTAAAGAATGATTCCGGGAAAGAATCCGGCTTCCGCCATACCAACCAGAAATCGCAGCACATAGAAACTCATCGCATCTCTCACCAATGCGGTAGCCGCCGCCGTCGCTCCCCATGCGACAAGAATCAGGAAAAGCCAGCGGCGTGCGCCGATCCTGTGCAGCATCAGATTCGCCGGAATCTGAAAAATCGAATAACCGATAAAGAAGATGCCGGCGCCGAGGCCGTAAACTGAAGGCGTGAATCCCAGTTCCCGATTTATGGTGAGCGCGGCAAAGCCCACATTTGTCCGATCGAGAAAATTGATGAAAAAGGACGCAGTGATCAGCGGCAGCAACCGCCATGCGCATTTCCGGAAAACCGCTTCGTCCGTCAATGCGCCTGGCCCCGGTTTTCTGGCGTGAGCATGAATTCCGTGCGCGACTGGAAGTGGCTACTTGCCAGTGGAGTTGGTGATGATTTCACCTGACGTCAGCACATGATTCTTCATTGCATTCACGACGGCCTGGCGGTCCGCAGCGGCGGGATCCAGGTTCAAATGCGTGTCCAGCGCGAAGACCTCAAAATGATACCAGCGGGTCGCACCTGACGGCGCGCGGGGCCCGGCATACCCGGCCGCGCCGCGAAGCTTGACCTGCATGGCGCCTTTCAGGACACCGCTTTCCAGGTGCATATCGGCTGGAACGTGTTCTGGAAGAGTCGTCGTCGTGGAAGGAATATTATAGATCACCCAGTGTGGCACAGGATGGCCATCGACGACGTCGATGCCTTCCGTCAACACGACATAGGACCGCGTACCAGCGGGGCCTCCGGTCCACGAGAGGCTGGGTGATATGTTGTTTCCGTCCGCCGTGAATTTGGCATTGAGCGTGCCGGGAGTGGTGTCGCGCGGGCTGGGTGTGAACGAGCTGGATGTTACGCGCAGCGGCGCCGCGGCGCCTTGCAGAGCGGTAATACTGTCGGCGAGCACCGCAGCATCACCGGTAAGCCTGGCCTGAGCACAAGCGGGAGGCGCAAACAGCGCCATGACGGCCAAACTCACCGCACTTCGACTGACAAATTCATTCATGGCGATTTGGAATCCCGCGGGGGTTTCGCGGACCGGCTTATACCATCCGGCGTGCGCATCTGTTAGCGCGCCGGCAGTGATCCGGACGCACGACGCGAGAGCCGCGCGGTGACGAACCATTCCCAGACACGCCGCGACTTGGACGGCGTGATGCTTTCGCCAATTTTTTGTGTTGGCGGATGGTGCGATGCGAGATCAGTCTTTGGCATTGACCATAATGGTAGCCCAGGAGGCGATCGGCGCGCTCCGGACATTCGTGTATTCTTTCCGTGATGAGCAAAGCGTTCACCAAGGAGACAGACGGCGCGGATGGCGAGGCCGAAGAGGCTGATGCCCTTCCCGCCCATGTGAAAAACTATGTCACTCCGGCGGGATTGGCGGCGCTTCAGGAGGAATTCCACCGGCTTCGTTATGACGAGCGGCCCAAAATCGTCGAGACCGTGTCCTGGGCGGCCGGCAATGGCGACCGCTCGGAAAATGGCGATTACATTTACGGCAAGAAGCGCCTGCGCGAAATCGACCATCGCCTGCGCTATCTCTCGAAACGCATCGAGAGCGCCGAGCTGGTCGATCCAAACCGTCAGAAAAACCGTGACCGGGTGTTTTTTGGGGCCACCGTCGAATATGCGCGAAGAGACAAAACGCTGCAGAAGGTGACGATTGTCGGGGTTGACGAAGCCGAACTCGCGAACGGCAAGATCAGCTGGCTGTCACCGGTCTCACGCGCTTTGATGAGAGCACAGGTCGGCGACGTTATCGAGTTCCGTACGCCGTCAGGGCTGGATACGATCGAAGTGCTGTCGATCGAATATGGCGCCCCGTAGAGGCAGCGCGGCGCATACCTGCTGCGGCGGACCACTTCATCTCAGGAACCACGGCATTTCTCGCAGCGGTCAAAAAACATGTTTTCGCCGTATGCTTTTTTGATTGCATCGATCAGTCCGTTCCGGAATTCAGGACTCATCGGACCGAAGGTGCCTTTTGTAAACTCGGCATTCGCGACCGTATATGCGGCTGCCAGATCGCACGTCCCCTGGATGTAACTACCCTTATGATGCTCACACTCCCGCAGGGTCCCGGCTTGCACCAGGACTGACAGCGCGCTTTGTCGAAGCGCCGCAACATCGATTTTCTTCGCTGAACGAAACCACATGATTTCCGCCGCAGGGTTTACCTGTCAGGAGGCGTAATGAAACCGCCGGAGCCTATCGGATCGTCGGGAAAAGGCGTGGGAGGAGAAGCGACAGTTGGAGCAGCGAGCGAAGGGGCCGTTGGCGGAGCGGGCGATGGGACCGTTGCCCGCGGCAATTCGAGCGTGGAATTACTGCCCGCGCTATGCAGCTGCGTCAGCAATCCGGCAACGTTTGGAATGGAGACAATTCGCCAGTGATCCCCCGCCCGTCTCATATCAACGCGTACAAGCAAGGGGCTGTTGCTGAGAGGTGATCGAACTCGCACATCGAGAACGGCATCGGAACCAGACCTCGATTGTGAAGCAATTCCCTCGTAACTGATTTGAGAAGCAATCAGGGCACGGACACCATTCGTGAGAAAAAGCGTCATGTAGTTTGTTGCATTGTCGGAGTTCGAGGCTTGCGGTTGATCGGGGACGCGATTTCTCAGGAAATCCTGTTCTACAGAAGCAACGAACTGCGGCAAGATAAGAGACTTGAACCCCGTGACAATACCGTTTGCTATCAGAGTGTCCCCGACACTGCTGCTGTTGTTGGCGAGCCAGCTGCTGGCGGCTTGATCGGTCCAATCGCCAAGAACGCTCTGGACGTCCACATAATTGTCGAAGGCCTGCGCGTCCTGGTGCGCGAATGCCGTCCCCGCCATTACCAGCAAATCCTCTGGACTTGGTCCCGGGAACAGGCCGGGTCCCGACAATGCCACCGCCGCAATGATTGTTGCAGCAGCGGCGGCGGCGATCCATGTTAAGTTTCGAAGCGTATGAGAGTGGCGTTGCGGCGGAATCGGTTGTGTCGGCGGAACCGCCATCGGTTTTCCGCAGGCGCTGCAAAAGGAAGCATTATCTGGATTGGACGCGCCGCATTGGGTGCAAAACGTGAGTCTCTCCCCCCGACTGCCCATGCAGTTGACGCGGGTCACCGTATCTCAGTCGTACCCGGCAATATAATCTTTCCCAGGGCGGCCCCTCCAACGGCAGACCATCAGCCCTCACCGAGGTCGCCTGTGCCTCACCGTAACTGGTGGTGAAGGACAGGCAGGCCGGGCGCCGCGACCGACCTGAAAACGGTTCCTGCCCGGGAGCCATCCGGCAGACGTCCACAGCCCTATTGCCAGAAGGGCGGAATTTTGAGACGACGCTGTGGAAATCATGGCCAGACCAGGGGCGATATGAGCGCAGGGCTGCTGCATGTTCAGGAAAGGCGACTATCCTCTACCCGTCGGGGGCGGGCTTGCAGCTCTTTATTTGTGTTCTGCCCACTTTGGCAAGGTCAGACGGAGGACGTGATCTCCGCTTTGCCGCAGGACGTGAAAGCGCCGCCGGACAATCCGCCGGGCACCGATAAGGCGGCGCTGGGGAAGGCTGCTGTTCTGGGATCCGGTCCCTTTGGGCGACGAGGACGTGGCCTGCGCGGGCTGTTATCATCCACAGTTTGCGTACACGGACAATCGCGACCTTTGCCAGTCGGGGTGAACAGCGCAAATCTCGGCAAGGAACGCCGTTTCGAAATCACAGAACGCAATTCCGTTCGTCAAAAGAAACAGCCAGACGCTTCTGAACGTCGCCTTCAACGGCATCGATGAAGAGGGCCGCTACGATCCATCCGCTGCGCAGATATTATGGGACATGCGCGTGGCAAGTCTTGAGGCGCAGGCCCTCGTCGAGCGGAGTCAAGACCTTTGAGGAAATGGCAGGCAATGCCTTCCTTGCCGGCAAAGCCGTCAATACCGTCGTCGGCCGCTTGAAAGCGATACCAGAATATCGCGCGCTGTTCGCCAAAGCCTTCGGCGGCGCGAATACGGTCACTGCCGGCGACATGTAGCGCCAAAGCGCTCGCCACATTCGAGCGAACGCTGCTCGCCAACAACGCCCCTTTTGACCGCTATATGCGCGGCGATCGCACCGCCATGACGGACGCCCAGATTGCGGGAATGCCAGCGCTTTGAAAGCACCGAATACACCAATTGCCACAATGACCGAATGTTTTCTCCGATTTTAAACCGCATGTCCTTCGGCGTGCCCGACGACGAAAAACTGGCGGAATCGGATACCGGCGTCAAAGACAATCCCTATGCCTTTCGCACCACCGCCTCCCCTCAGAAATCTGCAATACACCACCCCCCTATCCGCAAGAACGGTGCATTTCAGGTTTTGCAGGAAGTGGTGCGATTTTATCGTCGCGGACCACGCAATCCGAATGTCGGGCGCCGGCAGATAGACCCGCTCGTCCGGCAACTGCGCCGGCCGGGCCGCGCGGTGGACGAGATCGTCGATTTTCTGGGCGCACTGAGTAACAATTCATTCGACAGGTCGGTCCCGTCTCGCGTGCCCAGCGGTCTTGCTCCGGGCGGACACATCCAATAGCGAAGCAGGCGCCGCATTTCGCGGCGACGAAGGC